>JAJZQH010000015.1 GCA_021810905.1 bacterium | reverse complement strand
TCGCCCTGATCGCCGTCTCTCGTTTTTCTCGCAATATCATCGACTCAATCGCAGTTGATCGCTTTTGATCGCTTGATTCGTTCAGTTTTTTTCATCGCGTTTCAGACACAAACTTCCCGGATGAACCGCAAATATGATGAGAACGGTTGTTTGAGCTGAAGCGCCGGAAGTTGCAAAAATGATGACAGGGCATCAACCACTCCATCTAGTCGTAATCGTTGAAATATTAGTTTTGTAAAAATGATGATAGAGGCTATTTTCAGCAGCACCTTTTCTTCGTCAACTGCCACCATATCGAAATAATGATGCTAAATTGAATTCGACGTTCCGGATTCTTTCAGGACCATCACAGACTTGTTACACAAAGCGGAGTTTGCTAAAACCGATACCGAAAAGAGAGGATTAAAATGAAGAATATCTCAATGAAAGTTTCACTCGTGTTTCTGCTTTCGATTCTCTGTGCCTGCACCGGTACGGATTCGGACCTGAAGGGTTTCCCCCTCAGTCATCAGCAGATCCTGAAACATTTGAGGACGGCCAATGAGGTCGCCAAGGAAGCTGTGAAATCCGGCTACTACCCTTTTGGCGCAGTGCTTGTGGCGCCGGATGGGGAGACGGTGCTGATGAAACAGGAAAATCTGGGTACGATCGAGCATGCCGAAACAGAGCTCTCACGGAAGGCGTTTGCGAAGTACGATCCCGATTACTTGTGGAGTTGTACCCTGGTGACGACGTTTGAACCTTGCTGCATGTGCGCCGGAAACATCTATTGGGCCAACATCGGAAACGTGGTCTATGGTGCTGCGGAAACCACATTGAAAAAAATGACCGGTGACAACAAGATGAACCCCACGATGAACCTGCCGTGTCGCACGGTCTTCAAGGCGGGGCAAAAGCCTATCCGCGTGGCAGGTCCCTTTCCGGAACTGGAAGACGAACTGGTCGCTCCCCACAGGGCCTTCTGGAAAAAATGAGGCTATTTGTTCCTCGCTGCGCTCGTCACTTTATCACGACCTGTGTACGTGCGAACCCTCGACAAGAAAAAAACAGCAGGACATGTTTCGGCACAATAAAGCGATTGGATCAGTGGAGCACAAGGGATTGTCGCATTGCTCTGACGATCAAGGCTATTTGTTCCGAGCTTCGCTCTCCACTCTATTACAGCTTTTGTACGTGCGAACCCTCGACCCCCACGTTGCGCACGAACAGAAGCTATAATTAAGTAACGAGCGGAGCGAGGAACAAATAACCTCTATCGTCAGAATGAAATGACAACGTGGTGCTCCCTGCCTGCCAGCAGGTCCCAGCTGGTTTGACAAACAGTTTTTTCGCCAAAAAAAATATGGGGTTGGTGGAGCACAAGGGATTCGAACCCTCGACCCCCACGTTGCGAACGTGGTGCTCTCCCAGCTGAGCTAGTGCCCCACCAACCCCACATCGGGTTTAGGCGAAAAAACTGTTTGTCAAACTGCGGATCCGCTTCCCGGCAATAAACCTGCGCGCCTAGCAGGGATCGAACCTGCGACCTTCTGCTCCGGAGGCAGACGCTCTAATCCGCTGAGCTATAGGCGCCTGTTGTCAAAAATCTTTTTCCCACCTCGAACTTCTGTGGGCGTTACAGGATTTGAACCTGTGACCCCTGCCGTGTGAAGACAGTGCTCTTCCGCTGAGCTAAACGCCCCACTGCAAAGTGGGGCGGGAACCTATCTTAATGATATCCCTATTTCAAGGGGAAATCCGGCCCGCTCGAAATAGCAGTTTTCAGCCGAAAAAATTGAAAAATATCCGTCTCCGACGCTTTTTTTCGTAAATTGACACGCAAGTGCTTATTAATTAGAGATGTGATATAACTCATTTTGATTAGAGCAAGGTGCAACCGACGTCGGGGAAGGTCGTTAAACCGTATTCGCAGGCATACGAGGAGGTTCATCATGGAAAAGGAAATCGTCAAGATCGATGGTGTGGCTGAGAACCCGGGCTCGTCAAATCATGTCGTGAAATCCGGCGGATTTCGCTTCTTCACGAATCAGCTGTCTGCGGACCCGAAGACGGGCCAGATCATCCCCGGCGACGTAACCGAGCAGACCATCCGCGCCATGGATAACCTCAAATACCTGGTCGAGTCCTGCGGCAGTCAGATGGACAACATCGTGAAGGTCGTCGTCTACATGAGGGACACGAGCTCGAAAGATAAGATAGATGCCGTGTGTAACCGCTATTTCCAGCCGGGTCAGGAGCCTGCCAAGGTATGCGTGCGAGCGCCGTCCTCCATCGAAGGGGTCGACGTGGAAATAGACGCGATAGCAAGATAAGCCAGATCGCTCGGGAAAATGCTGCCTGCGCATTGAACCGGTTTCAGTTGACCGCAAAATATTTCGATCGCGGTTCATGGCAGACCGGGCAAAGCACAAAATCCACCTTCTCCACGGTGTTCCCGCAGACGTTGCAGACGGAAAAGACTACGCCGCCGACCTTCCATGCATCGAGGTTTTGCAGCGCCGATGCATACAATTTTGCGTGATTCTCCTCAACGCCCTGCGCAAACTTGAAGGTGCGCACGGCGGCCTTGTTGTTGTCCGACTTCGCCTTGTCTATGAACTGCGGATACATCGTGTCCTTTTCATAGGTCTCGCCCTTGAGCGCTGCTTCAAGGTTTTCGCGCGTGGAGCCGACTTTGACTTGTTCCAGCGTAGCCTTTGGTTCGTAGCCCATCTTCTTTATCACCTCGGCGTGGTTGCGCGCGTGGATCTCTTCGGATTTCGACGTGGCCTTGAAGAGGCTGGCCACCTTGAGATATCCCTCCGTTTCCGCCTTCTTGCCGAATGCCTGATACCGGGCGCTCGCGTTGGATTCCCCGTTATATGCGGCCATCAAATTGTCTATAGTGGGGGTGCTCTTTTGCGCGGCTGCAGTATCGGCGCACAAGGCCGGAGACGAAAGCATGATGACAGCCACAAGGCATGATAACGCAAATGCATATCTCGCTGCTTGGATAGATAGTTTCATGGCATCCCCCTTTGTAGTTTTTATACTTTAAACGTTTTCGAAAAAAGCTCAAGGATTTCCACGCCGATTCTTTGCCGAACGAGAAACGCCGCATGGCAACGCGGTTGGTTGCCGTCTGGTCATGACGCCTCAAGAATTAAAATAGTTGCTTATCAAACGCCTCTGAAATAACCACGCAACTATTTCGGCTATTGGGCGATAAGGGAGTCAACAAAGGGAGGCTGTATGATACCGGTGCTTATCATTGCGGGGCTGGCTGTCATGGGCGTGCTGAGTTGCACGAGCAGTTCGTCCAGGAAAGAGTCTGAGTCGCCTGAGCAGGAGGCGCAGCTGGCGAGCGGTTCGGGATTTGTCCTTCAGACCTGCGACGAGGTGGGGCAATGCAAGACCGAGCCGATAGACGGCATCAGCCAACAATGTTTTGGAGAGCCGAGGCCGGATAGATGCCGCATCGAAATCTGCAGGCCGCAGAAAGGTTGCGAGACTATCTTCAGGCCGAACCCGTTTCAGCTTCCCATGGCTCCAAGCATCCCGCGGGTCAGCCTGCCTGCTGCTCCGATGATTCCTCAGGTCCCGCGCGTACCGTATGCACCCGATATCCCTGCAGCTCCAGATATTCCGGCATCTCCAGGCGTTCCGCAGTTACCGAAATAAATCGGATTGACTGTGTGGTTCCCTTCTATATAGAGTTGATATATCAAGCATCCTAATCACGCAGTCCTAAATAAGGAGGGGAATATGGGAACGCGAAAGACTACGGATCTGTGGGTCACGACAACGAACGAACTCGGTGCGCTATCCAGGCTCACCACTCAGCTCAAGAGCAACAACGTGAACGTCGAATGCTTCGTGGCGTGGGAAGAGGGCAAGACGGCTAACTTCCGTTTCACGACCAGCGACAACAATAAGGCGCGCGATCTCTGGACAAAGGCCGGCTACACAGTGAAGGAAGAGCCGGTCGTCCTCTGGACTACCAGCAACAGGCCGGGCACGCTGCATGAAGGCACCACTGCGCTGGCCGAGGCGAATATCAACACGTTCTGCTCATATGCCAGCACGCCGGGCGGCACGAATACGACGACTGTCGTCTTCTATACCGACAATCCGGATCGCACTACAGACGTGCTGAACAGGCTCGGCTGATCGCCGTTACGCACGAACGGGGCGCCCGCAAAAGGCGCCCCGTTTTTTTTGAATCGATTGTGAGCTCGTTCAACCGACGTCTGTCGATGAATGGACTTGCATCATATAAATAGTGATATAGAAAAGAGCGTATCCCACGAGTGAAAAAACGGAACGGACTACGGCCTGCTGAAGACGAGACGCGATGTCATATTCAATACTGATAGTCGATGACGATGCAAAATACAGGGAGGAGCTCTGCGAGGCACTGGACGATTTCGACGTGAAGCAGGCCGGCAGCGGTGCCCAAGCCATCGAAATCCTCAAGGCGCCTAACGAGATAGATGCCGTGATCCTGGACGTGATGATGCCCGGGATGCGCGGCACCGACGTGCTTCGCGAGATGAAAAAGATCGCGCCAAACGTCGCCATCATCATAATGACCGGCTACAGTTCGAAGGATGTAGCTGTTGAAGCGCTGAAGGGCCGCGCGGACGATTATATCGAAAAGCCGGCAGATATGCCGAAGCTCATAGAAATTATATATCGCGCCGTGAGCGCGCGTGAACCTGCGCTGAGTTCAATGGATATCAAGGGCAAGGTCGAGCGCGTGAAGCGATTCGCCGAGAGGAATTTCGACAAGAGGGTGAGCCTCGAAGAGGCCGCGGCGCATGTATCTCTCTCGCCAAAATACCTGAGCAGGATTTTCAAACAGGAAGCGGGCATGGGATTCGTCGACTACAGGGCCGAGGTCAAGATAAACAAGGCAAAGGAGATGCTCGAGAAAACCGGATACAACGTGAGTCAGATAGCGGACAAGCTCGCTTATGAGAACGCCGGTTCGTTCATAAGGGCTTTTAAGAAATCTGCAGGATGCACGCCTTCGGAATATCGCTCGCGCTTCAGAGGCGGGCGTGAGGCGGCTGCCAATGAGGATGGCGATGGCGTATAGACGCTTTTGAGAATCGCCGTGCGGGGGTCCATGAAGCTGCTCGAACAAATTGCCGGTAAGTTCAGACCTGAACGGGCGGAGGTGCCGTGGCGCTTGCTGACAGCTTTCATTCTCCTGGCCGTCGGCATTTCCTTCGCCGGATATCTCTATTTCAGCGGACAGAAAACGCGCATCGTCCAGGCGACATATCGGGATCTCGGCATAATCGCAGATTTCAAGGTCGATGAAATACAAGACTGGCGCAACGAACTATTGTACGACGCCAGTACGATGTTCGGAATCCCGGTAATTGCGGAACGCGTGGAGCAGTGGTTCAAGAGCGGTTACAGAGACGACAAATTGAGACAAGAACTCCTCGCATGGATGGACGCGGGCATCAGGAAAAGGGACTTTGACGGGATTTTTATCCTTGATGCGCAGGCGAACGTCAGGCTTGCCGAGACGGACACAAATTCCGGGTTGGACGCACAGGAAAAATCTTTGGCGCTCGAGTCGCTTGAGAACAGTAAAATCATCTTCTCGGATCTCTACCGTGAGGAGGGCACTGGAGAAATTTGCATTGCGATGTTGATTCCTTTGTTGATCTCAAAAAAAGATGGTTCCTTTCCGGCTGGAGTTGCTTTTTTGAAGATTCACGCCGACCATTATCTCTTCTCGCTTGTCAAGTCGTGGCCCGTTCCTAGCAAGACTGCGGAGATGCTCCTCGTACGTCGCGAAGGCGATCGTGTGCTCTACTTGAACAATCTCCGTTACAGGGATGGTGCGGCGCTGACGCTGACGATGCCGGCGAGCGCAGAACATCTGCCGGCCGCAATGGCATTGCGCGGAACGGAAGGGCGGATGGAAGGCCTGAATTATCGCGGAGTCCCTGTATTCGCGGTCGCCAAGAAAATTCCGGATACAAGCTGGTTTCTGATAGCGGAGATGGAGAAGAGCGAAATCTACGGTCCGATTTACGAGCGCGAGATCACGGTCGCCGGCCTCGTTGCCACGATGATAGCGGCCACTGCGCTGGGCGTGCTCGCAATGTGGAGGAAGAGGGAAGCCGTTCTTCGCAAGCGCAACGAGGAAGAACTCTCGAAGGCCTATGCCGAGCTGGAGATAAAGGCGGCGCAGAAGACCCACGAACTGTTGCGGGCCGAGCTCAAACTCGCCGAGGCAAAGCACCTCTCCGATATCGGCACGCTTGCGGCGCGAGTAGCTCACGAACTCAGAAATCCGCTCGGCGTGATAAAGACGGCTGCATATAATCTCAAGAGGAAGATGCCGGATGGAACCCTGGACAAGCACATCGCCAATATCGAGGAGAAGATCGCCGAGAGCAGTCAGATCATCAACAACCTCCTCTTCTATTCGCGAATCAAGCAGGAAAACCATGAGAAGGTGGCCGTAGCCGGCATTCTGGAGGGATGTATCGCGGATCTCGCCGAGAGATTTCATGATCAGAACGTATTCGTGGACAAGAGGCTCGAACCGATAGGAAATGTGAAGATCGATGCCGATATTTTCCAGATAAGGGAAGTTTTCAACAATATACTGGTCAACGCCTATCAGTCCTTGAGCGGAGATGAAAAAAGGATCGCAGTTGAAGGGAAGAAGGATTCGAACGGTTGCATCGAGGTCGTCATCTCCGACAACGGAGAGGGGATCGACGCACAGGATCTGCAGCAGGTCTTTGAACCGTTTTTCACCAGGAAGTCGAAGGGGACCGGGCTCGGCCTTGCCATCTGCCGGGAGATAGTGCGCATCCACAACGGAGACATCACGATAGAGAGCGAGAAGGGCAAGGGCACGCGCGTCTCCGTAAGATTTCCGATCGAGGTCCAGATATGACTAGGGAGCGGAGCATACTGGTTGTAGATGATGACAAGGAGATGGTGGAAGAGGTCTCGCACCTGCTCACCGACGCTGGTTATAGCGTTACCGCGGCCAATGACGGAATCAAAGGGGACGAGTTGCTGTCGGCCAACACTTATGACCTGGTCATGCTCGATCTCAAGATGCCGGGCATGGACGGATTCACGGTCCTCAAGAGGCTCAAAGAACGCAACAGCGCCGCCAAGGCCATCGTCGTCACCGCGCGGCCGTTGTACTGCGATCTCATGGATGGCCCCGAGGCCGTGAGTGACGAGGAAAACGACATTCTGAACATGGCCGAGGCTATCGTCATCAAACCTTACGATGTCGAAGCGATGCTGAATCTGATCAAATCTTTGACCGACAAATCAGAAACCTGAAGCCGCAACTACAGCACTTCTCAAGTCCGCGTTTTATTCCTACAAAAATCTTCCAGGTAATGGGCGTCTGTGAAAAACGTCAATTAATGGTGGAATCGCGTGATTCATCCATTCAGGGTTTTCGTGTAAAATGCTTGGTGTCAGAGGACGAAGACTGCAACTGCAAGAGAAAGAAGGAAACAAATGGCTGCAAGGGTACTCATAATAGACGATGACGAGACCTTGTGCGACGAAGTCTCCGAATCCCTCGTGGATGAAGGATATGACGTGAGTGTGTCCTATGACGGACTCGAGGGACACGAGCTCGCCTCGAACGATGAATTCGACGTCCTTCTCCTGGATCTGAGGCTGCCGGGACTGGACGGCCTCGAAATTCTCAAGAGGCTGAAGGAAAACGGGACCAGGCTCCATGTCATCGTTGTCACCGGCGAGATGGATCCCTCGCAGATTTTCGCCGTCCGTAATCGCAAGGCCGTGGGAACGCACGGGTCGCTCGAAACCCTGCGCCTTGCCGATGCAGTACTTTCCAAGCCTATAGACATGCCGGCGCTCCTTTCCCTGATAAAAGACGCAACGGCAAAGAAAAAAAATCTGGGCTCCAAATCGGTTCAAAACTGATGGCAGTCTTTCTGTTTTCGCCAACCATAATTCGTTTAAATGATAAGCAAAATCAGCGTGGTCTCTTGCCTCGATGTTCCTCTCATTTGTGGGTGAAATTCGGCCCATAAATGGGGGAATCTGCACATCCCCAACTATCCCAGGCCAGCGTATCATTGGTACATGTTCGGCGCAGGCGGAATGCATAATTCACGAAGGAGGGGGTTATGTTCAGGCGATATTATTGTATCGTGATTAGCCTGGTATTCACGCTGGCAGCCGTGGTGTGGGGAGTTGCGCCGGCCCTGGCTGGACCCGGCGGCGGCACATATTACGCCAACAGCCCAGCGGGCGGGCTATCTGGAACTGCCATGAGGAAATTTGTCGATGGTCTTCCGGGCCTGGGATTTCCCGGGTGTGTCATGAGCAATCCCTGCGGCACTGGATCGTGCCACGAAAATAACCTCTGCCAGTACATTCCGGTGGCGCAGGCGGAGCCGCCCGCAACGAATCCATTCCCAGGCTCCGACTATTATGAGATCGGACTCCGGGACTACACCCCGCAGATGCACTCGGACCTCCCCGGCCCCACGCAGATCAGGGGATATTATCAGAAGAACGGCGTGGACCACAGCTCGCAATACCTGGGACCTCTGATCGTTGCGACGGAAAACACGCCCGTGCGCATCAAGTTCTTCAACGAACTGGGCCAGGGAGCTGCTGGCAATCTCCCTATTCCCGTGGACGAAACGATCATGGGCGCTGGCATGGCGCCTGACGGCATGACGATCTACAACCAGAACCGCGCGACCGTGCATCTCCACGGCGGATTCCCGCCGTGGCTCAGCGACGGGACCCCGCACCAGTGGATTACCCCTGCCGGCGATCTGACTCCGTATCCCGTCGGCATGAGCACGCGAAACCTCCCTGACATGATGCCAGCCGTCGCGGGCGTGGATACGACCGTTCAGGGGATCGCGGCAGCACTTGTCACTGCCACGACCAATTTCCAGACGACGGTCAATGCGACGCCGCTGGTGACGCCTGCAGAAGTGACGGCGGCCAACGATATCGTCCTCTCGGCGCAGACCGCGAACACCGCCGCGCTCGCGATGGTGCCAGGCAATTCCATGAGCTATACGGATGCGCTCTATGCACTCGACAGCCTGAACAGCCTGGTCGCCGTGAGCCCGTTTCCAACGTTGAGCGCCATACCGCCGCTTGGTGTCACCAACGTCGTCACGGCGTTCAAACTTAATCTCGCAGCGCAGGTCCAGCAGGCGACGGACGCCGTCAACAACGTGGGCTACGAGACCTTCTTCTATCCGAACCAGCAGAGCGCGCGGCTCATGTTCTACCATGACCACGCCTACGGCATCACGCGGCTCAACGTCTACGCAGGCGAGGCAGCGGGCTACCTGATCCGGGACAACGCTGAAGCAGCCCTCGAGGCCTCAGGTGCTCTACCCGATCTCGCGCACAACGTCCCCCTGATCATTCAGGACAAGACTTTCGTCCCGAAGAACGTGGATACGCAGGATGCCCTGTGGAATTTCGACAGCCAGGGGAACCCACGAGGCTGGGGAAAATACAATGACGATCCGCTGGCGGGACCGCTGGTTGCGGACCTCTGGTTCCCCCACATTTACGAACCGAACCAGATGCCGCCGTCGATTGGAACGGGCGCCATGAATCCGTTAGGCCGATGGGATTACGGTCCCTTGGCCCATCGTGCCGGTGAACAACACCCAGCTCCCGGATCCGTCGATTGTGCCAGAGGCGTTCATGGACACGCCGGTGGTCAACGGTACGGCATATCCTTCTCTGAATGTCGAGCCGAGGAGGTATCGCTTCAGGATCCTCAACGCCTGCAACGATCGCACGCTCAACCTGCAGCTCTACAAGGCTGAGCCCATGAGCGTCATGGTCGTCAACGGCGGTTCCGGCTACACCTCCGCGCCGACCGTCACGTTCACGGGCGGCGGTGCTACGACGCCGGCAACGGCCACGGCTGTGGTCGTGGGTGGCGCGGTCACGGACATCGTCGTCTCCAATCCGGGCGTCGGCTACACGTCGGCTCCAGTGGTTGAAATCTCCGGTGGCGGTGGCGCCGGCGCCGCGGCCGTCGCGTCGGTAGATACGGAAGTGAAGATGGTGCCAGCGCCGGACGGCCGCGCGGGCGGCATTCCGGACGATACCACGGCCGGTCCGCCTTTTATCCTGATAGGAACTGAAGGCGGCTTCATGCCTGCGCCTTATGTGACCAATGACCCGGCGATCAAACCGCTCTACGTGACGTTTGATACCGATCCGCGGAGCATCACCGTCACGAACATCAAGAATACGAATCTACTGATGGGACCGGCGCAGCGCACGGACATCATAGTGGACTTCTCGACGCTGCCAGTGGGCACGACGCTGATCCTTTACAACGACTCGCCGGCGCCGGCGCCTGCATCGGACCTGCGATACGACTACTATACCGGCGATCCGGATAACTCGGCGACGGGCGGTGCGCCTCCGACGCTGCCGGGATACGGCCCCAACACACGGACCATCATGCAGTTCAAGGTGGTCCCGCTCACGGGACCGGCCGACCCGGACAACTTCGCGACTACGCTCGCAAAGCTGCAGAACCCGGCCACGGGCCTGCCGAACGTCTTCGCAACGACGGAGCCCGCGCACATTATCCCGGACGGCGTGTACATCAACAACTTCGACACGGCGATCAAGGACGCTACGAACAATCAACTGCCCGTTCACTTCAAGACGATCCAGGAGCTCTTCGAACTGGATTACGGCCGCATGAACGCGCTGCTCGGCACCGAACTGCAGTTTACCAACTTCAACACCCAGACCACGCACCAGATGGGATACACGGACCTGCCAACCGAGGTCATCCCCGAAGGACAGCCGCAGGTCTGGATGATCATTCATAACGGAGTCGATACGCACTTCGTGCACTTCCATCTCATGAACGTCCAGGTGGTGAACCGCGTCGACTGGGCTGGCGTCGTGAAGCCGCCCTACCCCGACGAGATCGGCTGGAGGGAGACCATCAGGGCCGACCCCCTGGAGCAGGTGATCGTAGCGGTGAAGCCGGCCGTGCCGACGCTCCCAGCCGCGTGGCCGCCGCTGCCAGAGAGCATCCGACCGATGAACGTCGCGATGCCGCCGACCGGCGAGGTGGGAAAGACCTACAACGGTCCACCGAACACGACGGTGGGAGGCACGAACACGAACCCGCTCTTTGATTTCGGATGGGAATACGTGTGGCACTGCCATCTGCTGGGCCACGAAGAGAACGACATGATGCGCGCCCTGGCCATCGACGTGCCACTCCTGCCGCCGGCAGCAGATCCGGCGAACGTGACCGTTACGCTCGGCGGCCCCAGCAATTCACAGGTGACGATCCAGTGGGATGCGCCTCCGGTTTCAGATGACATCATCGGATACAAGGTCTATCGGAACGGAAGCGTGAACCCGATCGCGGTGGTGACGCCGTTCAGGCCGCTGGCTGACGTCTACAATCCAGCGCTCGATCCTCTCGTAGATCCGACAGTCGGTCCTGCGCTGCAGGCGTTCCTGCACCCCAGCTACGTCGACTTGCTTGTCTCGCCGAACACGCTCTACAGCTATCAGGTCATCGCCTTCAACGCGCGCGGCGATTCGCCCGGCACGACGCTTCCGACTCCGGCGCCGGGGAATACCGGGAGCTGGGCGCCCGCGACCTTCGTCTCGATCACGCCGAGCGTTGCGACGCCGCATGCCCAGGGGACTGCGGTGACCTTCACGGCGCAGGCCTACGTGGATCCGCTGCCGCTGCCGCCGGTTCCTTCTGTCCTCTGCACCATCGGCTGCGAATACAGATTCTGGCTTGATGGCGGTCTGACGCCGGTGCAGGACTGGAGTCTGCTGAACACGTGGACCATGCCGGCCTCGACCGCCACCGGAGCGCATGTGATCCAGGTGGATGTGCGGACCGATCCGGCGCTGATCGCCCCCGATGCAACCGTGAGCCTCAACTATTACATCCGCCTGGCGCCTGCTTCCTCGGTGGTGATCACCACGGACCAGTCCAGCCCGCACATCGCGGGGAGCGCCGTAGTAGTCACGGCCAGCGGACAAGGCTCGTCCGGGTATGATTACAAGTTCTCGATGGGTCCTGACCTCGCGCACCTGAGCATCGTGCAGAACTACGGCGGCGGCCGGACCTGGACCATGCCGGCAGCGACGGCAGTCGGCAACTACGTCATTTATGTCCAGGTGCGGACGGATGCGTCCGTGGCGCAGGATGTCGCCGGCTCGATCAACTACAGCGTGCAGCCAGGCGTTACCTTCCAGGCCGGCGCGAACGGCACGCTGACCGGCACTCTCGCCCAGGCACTTGCCCTGGGTGTGGCAGGGACGCCGATCACGGCCGTGCCGAATCAGGGATATCACCTCGTCAACTGGACCGGGACTAACGGGTTCGTGACCTCGACGGTGAATCCGCTGACCGTCACGGGCGATGGGAATGGACACATCGTCACCGCGAACTTCGCGATCAACGCCTACACGGTCGACTTTGTGGCCGGCGCCAATGGCACGCTCAGCGGTACGGCGAGCCAGAACGTCAACTACGGGGCTTCTGCAAGCGCGGTTGAGGCAGTGCCCGCGAGCTTCTATCACTTCGTCGACTGGACTGGCACGGGCGGATTCCGCAGCGTCTCCAATCCGCTCACGGTGAGCAACGTTACCGCTGATATGAACCTCACCGCCAACTTCGACGTCGGCGCGACCATGGTGCCTGACGGAGACATGGGATATGGCGGGACGCTTGACGATGTGAACACGGCAATGCTGATCGCTTTGGGTAGTATACCGGCAACGCCTGGAGATCTGGCGCATGGTGACGTAGCGCCACTAGTGAATGGCAGGCCGCAGCCCGACGGCAAGATAGACATAGGCGACGTCGAGGTGATACTGAGGAAGGTGATGGGGCTGGTGAGCTGGTAATGAACGGAACGACTCAGGAGAGCGGTAACCAGGCATTACCGATCTCCGGCGTGATAAAATTCGGGGGTCAGTCATGAAAAAGATAACGCCGCTCGTATGGTTGACAGCAGCATTTGTTCTCTTTCTCTACGGAGGCTGCGGAGGCAGCTCTTCCACGCCGCCGACGCCGACCCCCAACGCGACCACGGCCGTGCTGACGCTCTCCAGCGCGGGCACGCTCCCGGCTAACACGCAGATCGGAGGGGTTGACGTTACGCTCAACCTGCCCGTCGGCGCCACGGTCAAGACGGCCCCGAGCAAGGCCGCAGTGGTGACATACAGCGGTATCGTCACGGTATCGGGAGTCGCCGTAGGCGCAAATGCCATAGCTATCGGCGCAAGCCCCACGCCGGAACAGCTGAAAATAGAGGTTGCGAATCCCAGCGGCTTCGGCGTCGGCGAATTCGCCACCGTCACATGCGATATAGCCGCTGGCAGCAACATATCGGCAGCGGATTTCGCAAGCCCGGTTGCGTTTTCGGCGGTGGATCTGAACGGAGTGCCGATACAGGGACTGACCGCCGAGTTGGTGGCGACGATGCAGTGAGATATGACGACGGGAAAATGCGTCACAGCGCAGCTGGAAAGATGGCCCGGCTGCGCTGTTTTGTAACTATTCAGCCATCATGAATTCCCCTCCTTTGTAAGGAGGGGATAGGGGAGGTAGATCGTGTTCACCCAGGATCTACCCTCCCTGTCCCTCCCTTACAAAGGGAGGGGACGTAACCTCGAAACGTTCTCCAGAAGGCCTGAATAGTTACGCTGTCTTATAAAATACGGCCATCGATGACGTTCTTGAGTATTGAAACATTATGCCAGTTGTGTCATTTAAACGGTCCGAGCTGCATTCTATAAATGTCTCATAAACAGGGAGGAAAAAATGGGAGAGAAATTCAGGAAGAGCTGCGGAGTGGACGTAAAGGAACTGGTCGCTGAACTCAATAAGGCCTATTGCGACGAATGGCTCGCCTATTACGCATACACGTATATGGCGCAGGCGGTATCCGGGCCAGGCGCCGAAGACATGCAGGAATATCTTGAGAAGATCGCGAAGGACGAGCTCGAGCACCAGGACGAGCTGGCCGACATGATCATCAAGCTGGGCGGAACGCCGACGGTGAATTTCGCAGACATAGAGAAGAACGCGAACTTTCCGTACCCCATGCCTCCGAGCAAGACCGACGACTACGCCAGGATCATCGATTTCGTGATTGCCGCCGAGGCCGGCGCAATCGAGGTCTATCGCAGGCTGGCAAAGATGACCTTCGGCAAAGAAGACGTGGTCTATCAACTCGTGACCCACATACTCGGCGAAGAGGTAGATCACGAAGAGACGATGGAGAATCTGAGATAGCGGGGAGTTCTCAGTGCCTTCTATCGGCTGGAAACTCAGCGAGGCTCAAATTGAGGAGGCGACATGAACCGGAAGGTAAGGCTCGCAGTGTTGGTGACAGTTGGCATGTTCGTATCACTGCTCTCAGTGCAGGCGATGTCGCGGCAGAGGCAGGGGACGATCAGCGGCCCCGGCGGCCGAAGCGTGGAGAGCCAGTCGAGCGGCTCCACTACGTTCAAGCGCGGACAGGGCGTGCAGAATCAGAACACCGGGACGGTGACGGGCCCCGGAGGCAAGACCACCGACGTGCAGCACCAGGGCAGTACGACCTATGAAAAAGACGAAGGAGTTTCTCATACCGGGTCGAGCACGATTAATACCGAATCCGGCAAAACCGTGACGACCGGTTCTTCCAGCACGACGACCTATGAAAAGGGAAGCGGCGTCACGACGACCGGAACCGCTGAAGCGACCGGTCCGCGCCATAAGAAGAAGACCATAGGCGTGCAATCGAACACGCAGAAGACCGAAGAGGGAGTGAGCAGGACGATCAAGGCGAAGTAGCTGTCCGCTCGCAGCGATGAAATAAAGGGCCGCCCGAAAGGCGGCCCTTTTATCACATCACTCCGCTTGCATGATCTCATAACGCCAACTTACTTAAGCGCGAGGAAAAAGCACGTGAGGATCGCCGCGTAGGCTATCGATACGTAGAGTTGATACAGGCGCAGTTCTCCCGTCTTCCCCTCCGGGTCCTTTGTTTGATCCCGCAGATATTCAAGGCGGAGTTCGTCGACCTTCTTTCCGAGAAAAACCAGTATGATAAACGCCAGCATCGACAGCGCAAGGAACAATATCGATTGTCTGAGGCCGAAATATGGCGCCATCAGCAACGGCGAAAGCATTACCGCAACGCATCCGAGCGTGGGAAAAAAAGTACACCATCTCAGTCGCGGGAACGTCACAATCGTCGTCCGTTTTCCATTGCGGCTGTCCGTCGGGAAATCCATGCTCATCATGCTCACGAAGAAGGCGCTCGATGAAAACCCGAATGCGATGCTCACCGCTACCGCGATCCAGGAGAACTGCCCTGAACCTATATACGATATGACGAAGACGGTCAGCGCGTTGATCGGCATGCTCAGGTAGAGTTCGCTGAAGGGTTTGTACGCCAGCTTCATCTTCGGATGGTTGTAACCGATGAGTGCCATCATCCCGTACGCCGCGGGAAAGATCAAAAGCGGCTGCCTCGCGATGAGATACAAAAGGATGATGGCTATTGCCGCCACGAGCCCGCGGGAAAGCCACTTGGCCTCGTCCATGCTGATTAAGCCATCCACGATGGGTTTCACGCGTCCGGTCACTTCTATCGGCGCCTGGCGGTCCAGCTCATAATCCATGATGTCGTTCATCGGATGGGCGACGTACTGCATGAGCACGACGGCCACGATCGCGAGCAGCATGGGAAATATCGCAACGATATTCCCGTGGGTGAGATACGCTGCAACTCCCACGCCGACGGCGGAACCGCTGATGCTCCATGCGGCCAATGGTTTGATTCGTGCAAAGTAGAGCAGCGTCTGCGGTCTCATTTTTAACCCCTTGCATCCGTCCGATATGTTGATAGAACTTACAAAAAATAATGACGGACGTCATCCAATGTCAACTTTTTTTACGCTGATCATAGCGTTCATCTCCCTGCTCGTATCTTCATTCGCTCAGGCACAGCCTCATCTTGACGCCGGGACGATACTCAGAAAGATGGCGTCGAACTACATCGGCGTGAACGATTATCACACGCAGGTCATGGTGAAAGAATTCAAGAGCGGCGGCGTGGTAAAGACGCAGAAATTTCTCTATACGTTTAAAAAACCGAATCGCATCCATATCGATTTTGAATCGCCCCGTGCAGGATGGACGCTCGTCTACCCGGATGAAAATGGAAAGGTGGCCCTTCGCTCGCCTGGAGACAAGCATTTTTTCACTCTTCATCTCTCTACTAGCAGCAGATTTTTGCGGGCAGGCTCGGGGCAACGGATAGACCAGACGGACATGGGGCTTCTGATCGAAAATATTTCGCACAGCGTGACCGATAAGCGCAAAGGGCCGGTGCAGATCGTTCAGGTCGGTGGCATAATTCAAATCAGCGTGCTGGCGGAAGATCACTTCAACGATAATATAGAAACCCTGTACAGATTCTCAATTGATGCGAGGACCTGGCTCCCTGTTGAAGTCGAAGAATCGACTCCCGATGGAAAGCCGAAGAGGACGGTGGAGTTTCGCGATACCATGACAAACATCGGAACGCCCGACGCCTTCTTCGAAATGAAAGAAACCCCACAATAATGGGAGAAGTAACGATGCCCTCGGATTTTCAGAGTTACTCAGAGCAACTGAGGCCGGCGCTGGAGACGGCCTTCAGGGAGCGGCTCGCGGAGCTGATGGGTGATGTTCCATTTGCGAGCGTCTCGTCGTTCATCGATACGCTCGCGGCGGGGAAGAAGATCAGGGGCTGTCTCTCCTGCATGATCTGCGAGGCCGCGGGCGGCGCACTGGAATCCGCCATGCCCCGCGCGGTTGCAGTGGAATTGATTCAGGCGGCGACGCTGATACACGACGATTTCGTGGATCACGATTCTTTGAGGAGAAACAGGCCAGCGGCGTGGACGATCGAGGGCGCCAGGCGTGCGGTGTTGATAGGCGACGTCATCTTTGCGGCCACGATAAAATCCATGAACGATCTCGGCAGGGAAGACGGTGCCGCCGTATCCCAAGCGATCGCCGAGGTGTCGCTGGGCGCGCTGCAGGAACCGCTGGAGCCTATGGCATTGGTCCGCGCGATTGAGTCCGCAGGGTTCGACGCGAGGCTCTACAAGAAGATCATTCGCCTCAAGACGGGCATGTTGTTCGCTACGGCGTGCGCGCTCGGAGCCATCGCCGCCGGAACCGATGATGCGTTCAAGAAGACGTCGTACGAGTATGGGCTGCGTATCGGCGCGGCCTACCAGATCGCGGACGATCTGAAGGAAGTGAGAGCTATTCTGGAGAAAGGAAATTTCCATCTGGAAGAATCGGTCGCAATGGCGCCCGCGCTTCTCTGCTTTGCGGCAGACAGGATTTCCGATGTGCTCGTTTTGTTAAAGGATGGCAGTGGGAATTTATGCGAGTCATCTGCCGGACTGCTGCGCGCCGTTGCATGGTCGATGGAAAGGGATATCGAACTTTCCTTGCAGGCGGCAGCGTCGCAACTGGATGGAATTATTTCCACGAACGGACATGGCGCACTTGCGCTGAGGGCGCCGTGGGACATCGTGAGGATGTTCAATGAATCCTGATCAGGACTTCCTCGCGGAGACAATTGCCGCCGTGTGAAAAGTAAGGGGCGTGACATCCACTTCCGAAAAAGCGTTTTCATCCAGCGCGCGCGTGAGCTCGTCCACCCATCGCGTAGCCTTCAACAATCCCGGGAGCTCGTCGAAGATGGTCTTCCATTGCGGGTAGAGCGAACTTCCAATCGTCTGCAGGAGCTTGAAATAAAATTCCCAGATCAACGCGAACGCGCGGTTTGAGGGATAGGTGAAATCGTGCATGACGAGCACGCCGCCCTCTCGCAGCATCTTGCGGTTGTTGCGCACGAGAAGATCGAGTTCCGCGTATTTTGCGAGATATGACGAAGTGATGCAGTCGAAGCCGTCTTCCAGAAACACGTCCTCGGCGCGGCCCAGGATGAATTCCGCGTTGTCGATATTCAAGGCGCGCGCCTTTTCCCTGGCGATGCGCAGATATTCGTCGCGCAGTTCGACGCCTACGACGCGGCTTTCTGGAAATCTTTGCGCAATTTCAAACGTGAGGATGCCGGTTCCGCAGGCCTGATCCATGATTCGCTTCGAGCCGTCAGGAATTTTTTCCAGGATCCGTTTTTTCCACATCACGTCGAATCCGAAGGTGCAAAGCTTTGCAAAGCGATCGTACTGCGATCCGGTGCCGGAGAAGAAGCGTTCTACGAGAGCGGTTTTGTGATTCGTCGCCATTTTAACTCCGTGCGATTGGCCGCATTCCGCATCACTTAAGATGTCGAAGCAGAGTCAGCGAATTTCTCAGTCCCACGCGCATCCCCATCCTCTTCGAATTGCGCTTCAACACCAGGGCGTCGCCCACGCCCAGGCGCGCTTTTCTGCGGAGCTTGTCGATCACCCCGCGCTCGCCTCTCATCCATTGGAATTCACTGAGGATCGACTTCGCATATTTATCCGGATCGTCGAAGCATTCGAGCAGGATTTGCGCGCTCTTCATTCCGGGAATAATGCCGTCTCCAGCGAGCGGCGCCACGCATCCGATCGCCTCTCCAATGCCCCAGGTCCTGCCGGCGTGAGTGAACGGAAGCGAATGCTGTGGCGATGTAAGGCGTATGCGGCCGGCGCAGGCGCAGAGCATGGTGGAGCCCGATTGATTGTCATCGATCCAGCCAAGCTCGGCCAGAATCCTGCGTGGATCGGAGATGAGGCTCCCGCACCCGACGTGATATTCATTCCCCGACAGAGGAAAACTCCACGCGTAGCCTATGGAGCCGAGTTTGATCTGATTGTCGATCGGCGCATGATTTTGCATCCTGAACTGCACACACGGCAGGATGATGTCATCGTCGATGGGCGGGAGGAACGCTCGGGCGACTCCGGTCGCATCGATGATCTTATCGTAGAGGGTAAGATCCGGCTCGACATGTTTTACCTCTGTATCCTTAAGCAGGTCCCTGATGAGCCCCGGCTTGTCAAAGGTCATGAGATCGGCTTGGATTTCGATCCCGTCCATGAGAAGCCGATCAAAACGCCTCATTATATATTCTTCAGGATCGAGTCCCGCATCCGCCACGAGCCCTGAAAATCCGCGCGACGTGCCCCACGCGCACGGGCTTATCCCGCACTTCGTCTTCTTATCGATATCGAACAGATCCGCACGGAACCCGCGGAGAGATAGCAGCCTGTGCAGATATGAACCGGTGAGCCCGGCGCCCATGATCGCGATTTTCATCTTGCCACGCCGCTCGCTATCAGAAAGGGACAATATGCGGTTGTTGTCCCGTCTTCAGCCACCTTTTCGCTGAACTCCACAAAACGATCCATGTCCTCTTTTGTGAATCGCTCAGGCATCACCTTGTGAATCAAAAGTGCCATCGAGCACAATAGAAGACGAAACTTTTCAGGGGGCATGTCAAAGGAGGAGTACCAAGCTTTCACGTCCAGCTTTACCTCTTTGAAACCGGCGGAGAGCAGCATGTGCGGCAGCTTGTGGCCGATCCTTCTGTCCGCGCCCTTTGGCGCCATCTCCACTTCCATCGCATCGAAGAGATGCTGCCACGCCTCAGAATGTGGCCAGGACCAAATGTAGCCATGGTCCACATCGAGCACGATCAATTTGCCTCCGTCGCGAAGCCGTTCGCGCGCCCAGGCGATCACTGCCTCGCGATCCGGCGTCGAATATATCGCGAGCCGGGAAAACGCAAAATCAAAGCCGCGTTCGAATCCATCGATCGGGCAGGAGGCCTCAACGATCTCCACGTTAGAAAGTCCGCGTTTCGCGACCTCCTTGCGCGCGAGTTCCGCGAGCACGTCGCTCGATTCGATCCCGACAAAGCGCTTTGTCGGGTGCCGTTCGGCCAGGCGGCAGAGCAGGTAGGCGTTGCCGGTGCCGATATCCAGGACCGTCCTTGCGTCGGACAGTCCATGTTCTTCCAAATAGACAGCCTCGTGCGGCCACGACGAGTCCACCTGGATCTTGAGCTGAGTGTCCATCAGTTCCCGGAGTTCAAGCTCGTCCAAAGTTTCGATATAATTTTTCATGGCAATTGGTTACGGCATCAAGGCAAATCCGGCAAGCGGAATTCGCCTGTAAGATACATCGTCGCCGTACCGGTGAGAAAGACCCTCTCTCCCTTGACCTCGCAGATGATCTCGCCACCGCGCCTGGAGATCTGCCTCGCCTTGAGTGTGGTCTTGCCCAACCGCTTCGACCAATAGGGAGCCAGCTGGCAGTGCGCGGAGCCGGTGACCGGGTCTTCCTCGATGCGGAGTTCCGGATAAAAAAATCGAGAGACGAAATCGACGTCATCGCCCTTCGCGGTGAGGCCGATACCGCGATGTCCATTGAAACGTAAGGAGGTTTTGTCCGGATCGAAACGGGCGACGTCGGATTCCGATTTCAGCACGACCACGAGATCTTGCTTCGACGTGAGGACTTCGATCGGCCTGAGGTCGGCCGGGAGCGAACGCGCTACCTCAGGTCCTGCGGGAGAGGACTCGATGAGGGGAAAATCCATGACGAACGCTTGTCCGTTTTTTCTGACGATCAGCTCACCGCTCTTCGTCGTAAAACGAATCTCCTTGCCCGGATGATTGAGTTCGCTGAACAGGACGAAGGCGGTTGCGAGCGTTGCGTGTCCGCACAGATCGACCTCGCGAGCGGGCGTGAACCAGCGCAGCTCGAAAAGGCCGCCGCGTTTCACGAAGAATGCGGTCTCGGAGAGGTTGTTCTCCATCGCGATCTTCTGGAGCAGATCATCCGGCAACCACTGATCAAGCGGGACGACTGCGGCGGGATTGCCGGCAAAGAGTTCGGAGGTAAAGGCGTCGACGTGAAAGATCGAAAACCGCATGAGGCGCTCCTTGGATGGTACCAGAGGCTCGCCGATGGGGCGCTCTTCGTCAAGAGGCTCTTGATTTCGAAGACGATCCGGATGAGGTTAACCAGATCAGTTTTTTTTTATCATTTTTCAAGCAACTCCTGCGCGCGGGCGACGATAGAAGGAGGGTGAGGACGGACCGCTCATGATATCAGACATTCCAGTGAATTTTTTCTGCGATCCCGCCTTTTCGTCTTCGGAGGAAGTGGGCCTCTGCCTTCGGGAGGAAGAGCTGGCATGCGATCAGATCGAGGCGGCATCCGCCTTTCTTCAGTCAGATACTCCGGTCTGCGATTTCTCGGACAGCGATACCTCCTATTATAATGATAGTGGGGCGGACGGCTCTGTCGAACGCTGGCAGGGCGCCATCTCCCGATACGAACGTTTCGGCAGGATGGCCCGATCCATGGCCATTTCAGCGCGAAGGGAGCGGGGCGAGGCGGCCATGCACGGCTGGATCGCGGCCGGCGAACTCTTCGTGAAGGCGCTTTTGTTTCCGGAGGCGAGCCATGCCTATGGAGAGGCGGTCAACCTCGCTCCGGCCGAGGCGGTAAAACCGCTCGCCATCAAGGCGGCGAGCTACGGCGAACGGACCGGCAGGTATCGTTACGCCGGTTATTTTTTCGGAGTCGCCGCCAAGGGGTCAACAGGCGCAGAAGCGAAAGAACTCTGGGTCCGCGCGGCTCAGGTACAGGTAATGGCGGGTCAGCACCCGGAAGCGGGATATTCCTTCGAGCGCGCGGCTGAACTTGCGACAGGCTACGAAGCAGTGCAGCTGCATCGGCTGGCTGGCGAGGAGTACGAGAAGGCAGGCTTCGTCCGGAACGCAGGATTCGCCTTTCAAAAGGCCGCCAGACAGGCGTTCGGAAGAGAAGCCATGAGGCTTCGCAGGGCGGCTGCGCTCAATCTCCGACTCGATGGACGTGCGAAGGAAGCGGCATACGATTTCCGGAGGGCGGCCGATCTGTGCGATGGCGATGAGTCGAGAGAGCTCAGGCTCGCCGAGGCCGAGCAATTCGCGAAGGCGATGCTGTTCAACGAAGCGGCCGAGGCGTATGCGCTGCTCGCGAGGCATTCTCCCCCTCCGGAGGCAGTAGGGTGGCGTGAGCTCTCAGGCGACTGTTCCGTAAGGGCCGGCGCTGCGGCGAAGGCAGGAAAGGCCTATGCCGAGGCTGCGCGGCTGGCCCGCGGCGACGCGGCGAAGCTACTCTGGCTCAAAGCTGCAGACCAATTCGATGCCGTCTCCTTCCTGATAGAAGCGGCGGACGCCTTTGGAAAAGCCGCGATGCTTTCCTCAGACGAGGAGTCAAAGGGCTACTGGGTTCTCGCAGCTGAGCGGTGGATCAAGGCAGATCGTTTCCGCGAAGGGGCGCATTGCTGTTCCATGGCGGCGGAGCTTGCGGTAGGCGACGAGGCGAGAGAGTTCTGGAACATCGGCGGAAGATTGCGCGAGAGAATAGGGGACAAGAAGTCCGCCGCCTATTGTTTTGCCCGGGTGGCTGAGAGGTTGACGGGCGAAGATGCAGTTGCCAATCGTACGCTGGCTGGCGATCTCTACGTTGAGGAACAATGTTACGATCAGGCGCTCTATGAATATTCTCAGGCGGCGAATCTTCAGCAGGTTCTACGGCCGGAGCCCGGTATCTGGATCAAGGTCGCGAAGGTCGCACTGAAAACGGGTCGTTCGAGGACTGCGGCGGCGGCGTTCGGCGAAGCGGCGGCCTTATTCGAGGGCGAGGAGTCGGTGCGGTACTGGTTGTTGTCTGCAAGGCATCATCTGGAAGGCGTATGTTTTAAAGGTGCTGCCTATGCCTATGAAGAAGCGGCAAAGCTATCTCCGTCCGAACAGAAAAAATCCCTCTTGAATGAGGCGTTCAGACTTTATGAGCTGACGGGCAGCACGGCGGAAGCGGAATACGTCCGCAATCTGCTGAATGCCGCGTAGCCTCTCCTCGAAGATGTCTGATCTGGTTTACGCCTTGCCCGGATGTTTGATCACCGAGAGCGCGCCGGCGAGCATCGATGAGATGTCGCCGAAGTTCGCGGGCACTATGAGCGTATTGGTGGTTCGCG
Source organism: bacterium (assembly GCA_021810905.1). Taxonomy (GTDB): domain Bacteria; phylum UBA10199; class UBA10199; order 2-02-FULL-44-16; family JAAZCA01; genus JAJZQH01. The sequence goes on along the minus strand of JAJZQH010000015.1, from coordinate 30,423 downwards.
CCAGTGCGCCAAACTGCTCCACGAGGCGCTCGGCGACGCGCAGTTGAACCGCCTCCATGCCTCCGGAGACTGTGATCGCCTTGGCGACCGCGGCGAGCCCGTCGGACGTGGCCTGGGCGATGGCGCGGATCGCCTCCGCCTGTCCCATGGCCTCGTTGATCCGCTGCAGCTTGGATCCCTCCGACTCCAGAACGACCTTCTGTTTCTGGCCTTCCGCCACGTTGATCGCCGACTGCTTGACTCCCTCGGACTGCAGGATGACCGCGCGCTTTTCGCGTTCCGCCTGCATCTGTTTCTCCATCGCCCCGAGCACCGTCTGCGGCGGCGTTATGTTCTTCACCTCGTAGCGCAATACCTTCACTCCCCACTGTCTCGCGGCTTCATCGATTGCGCTGACTACCGCCGAGTTCACCGTGCCCCTCTCCTCGAACGTGCGGTCCAGATCTATCTTGCCGATCTCGCTGCGCATCGTCGTCTGCGCGAGCTGCTGGATGGAGAAATTGTAGTTGGTGATTCCGTAGCTGGCCATGCGCGCGTCGATCACCTGAATGAAGATGATTCCATCCACGGATACCTGCACGTTGTCCTTGGTGATGCAGACCTGCTCCGGTATATCCACCGAGAGTTCCTTGAGCGAGTGCCTGTAGGCCACACTGTCTATGAACGGGACGACGAATGAGACGCCGGCATTGAGGATCCTGCTGAACTTTCCGAGCCGCTCGACGACGTAGGCGCTCTGCTGCGGGACGATGCGAACGCATCTGAGAATGATGATCACGACCATGAACATGATGACGATCAGGAAATAATTCATCGCTTACTCCCCCTTTTTTACCTTGAATCTGATGCCGTCCGCGCCGACGATCTCCACCATGGAGCCCGCCGGAACGGCCTCGCCCGTGTCCGTAAACGCAATCCATACTGTGCCGCGATATTCGACTTTGCCTTCGCCCTTTGCGGGGATCTCTTTTGTCACGAGCACCCTCGCGCCTAGGTGATCCGGCGGCAGGTCCTTTGTGCCGGAGAAGAGCGACTTTGCGCCTTTGCGCAGAAGTACCAGCAGAAGAAGCGAGGATACGGAGAAAACGATCGCCTGTATGGCAAAGCTCTCAACGCCTAAAGCCACGGCAACCGCCGTTATCAACGCGCCGATGCCGAAGAAGACGAGAACGAACGTGACGCTCACCATCTCCAGAATTACGAGGACGATTCCTGCGATAGCCCATAAAAGTGCGGGTGAGATATGGGGCATGAAGCCTCCTTTTTCGTCAGTCGACGAATGCTATATTGTCATACGCGATTGAGTGCAAGAGAAGAGCCGCTACTGCTGCCGGCGAGATAATGAAAAAAAGGTCTCCGAAGAATGGAGACCTCTGGTTTTGTTTGTTATTCGTGAATTCTACGACGCTACAGGACGTCCGGTGGAATAGCTTCCGCGCGCACCGGCGTTGCCGCTGCCGCTCGCTTCGCAGACCTTGTCGATGAGTTTCGTTGCAGCGCCGGATGTGGCGTGCGCACCGCCGGGCGTTGTGGGGCTGCTTATGTCGTCACGCCGATCCAGTTCCTGTTTTTTTGATAACGTATCCGAGATTGCCCCTGCGATTGATGTGACGTTGATTTGTCCTGCGCCCTTCATGCCGCCTCCTTTGTCGTATCCAGTGAGGTTATGAATATGCAAGTGCGATGCCATAGAGGGATGCCAGCAGATCGCGATTTTACGCGGAAATCACAAAACAATGGCGGGGACTGTCGCTGCGTTTTCAGGCTTGAATGGGGGGTGGAGTCGACAGCTCAGGGCGTCTTCTCCATTATCTGCGGGACCCACTTTGAGAAGGACGAGAGGTGCATCCAGAAGGCCATGTAGGCCGTAAGCGCCCAGATGATGGCTGCCGCGGACATAACGGCTGCGCCGGCCACGCGTACCAGGCGCACATACCTGTTGCGAAGCGCCACCAGCGCAAAGACTCCGCCGAGACCCGTGAGGACGAAGCCCGCGCCGGAGAGAAGGGGCGCCGCGGTCAGCTGCAGGTGGATGATTCTCACGCCCGCGAGAATGGAGAGCGCGCCGCCGAAGAATGCGTAGAGCGCAACCGCGTCCAGCGGCCATCCGAACGACATGGCGAGCGCGGCCGCAAGATATATGCTGCCGAAGAGGACCGAACACTCTCCGAACGCTGAATTGTAGCTCCCGACGATGGGCCAGTTGAAGACCATGTGAAATCCGGCCACTGTTGCAATGAGCCCCGTGATTGCAAATGCCGGCGCCCACCCCCGCTTGTCGTCTACGTGCAGGCCTTTGTAGATGAAATGCGCGAGCACGGCGAGGCCTGCCACCATGTTTATGAGCAGAAGCGTAACGTAATCGATAAACATATGGCCCCCCTGGATGGTTGTCGTCGCGTTGCTTCCCGAATACGGAATGATAGGCGTTATTGCAATTGCGATCCTTCCATATTTGATGGATAAAAACGATTGTTACCCCTGATTCGACCGATTTGGATAAAAACGACACCATTCCGTATCATTTTCTTGTTTTTTTTTAAAAATAGACCACTCAAATAACATTACAAAATCATTAATGTTTTTGGCGCGCTACAGGCTTTTCCTTAAGCGTATTATCTAAAAAAGGTTTTAGAGGTTTGAAAAATATGTTAAAAAATATTCAATGAGATGATTCCCCGCAGCTTGCTGCGGGGTTTCCGCCACCCTCTCCCTTGAGGGGAGAGGGAAGGGTGAGGGTGACCAGAGAGACGTTGTCGGTAAAAGCCCGCACGTGTTCCCGGGGCAGCAATAGGAGAAACAGCCATGATTGGAACAGCCACTTTACTCCCTATGAGCATAGCCCTTCAGGGCGCGATGGCAGATCAAGGCCTCGTGGCCGATGCAGAAGTGGATCAACCGCCGGCGCAGCAGGAATCCGTAGAGCCTGATCCGACGCTTCCACCCGATGACCTGCGGGGCGAGCGATCATTTTCTAAGAATACCCCGTCCATCTGCCTTATGTGGCCTCCGCAGGACGGGCGACTCGATTTTGGCGATATCCGGTTGAACGGACCGATCCGGGCACAGTTTTTCGGCGACTGGAAAAATATGGAGAGGCTGTTGAATGCCGAGCTTCGTTCGGGATTCGACAAACCTGCGCCCGACAAGGTCCAGAAGCCATCGGCAGCGGCAGATCGTGAGGCGAGCCTTGAATTAAGGCGTACGACGCTTTTGCATCTGCTGGCCGAGCTCAAGCAGGCGGTCCTGCTCGTGCGGTCCGACTGGCCGTCCAACGAGGCCCTGGCCGACAGGATCTGGGATGTGGTGCATAACATGGATATGCATCAGGATGACTCGTACAGGTTGATCTACGGAGTTCACGACGATCCCAAGTATCAGGTCGCCGCAATGCTCGAGATCGTCTCCTTGTTCGAGGAGAACAGGGGGATGCTGCTCAACAATATCCCCATCAAGAGCCTCAGGGACAATCTCGCATATCTCAGGGGCGTGGGACCTGCAGGCGTTCCGGTCTGATCGGCATTTATTCACGATATCGAAATTATCGATCAAACGCCGTGCGCAACGCAGCGGCGATTTCATCCGTGGCCCTGTGCGATGCGTCGACTGTCGGCATGCAGATAAATCCGTGGATCATCCCAGCGTAGCGCGAGAGCTTCACGTCAACGCCTGAACTGCGGAGCTTTTCCGCGTACGCCTCTCCCTCGTCGCGCAATACGTCGAATTCATCGGTGATGATGAGCGCGGGCGGGAGTCCGGCGTGGTTCTCATGCAGAAGCGGAGATGCGTAGGGATTTTTCCAGTCCGACGGGTTCGGCAGATATAGTGAGCGAAAGTATTCCACGTCCTCGCGCTGCAGATAATATCCGGAGTGAAAGAGGCGATAGGACTGCGTATCCAGGTTCGAAAGGTCCAGCGACGGATAGATCAGGACCTGAAGACCGATCGCTGGCCCTCGTTCGTCCCTCGACTTGAGCGCGAGCGCTGCGGCCAGATTGCCTCCCGCGCTGTCCCCGCAGACTGCAATGCGCCTGCCGTCGCCGCCCAGGAAGCCCCCGCCGCCGGCCGCCCATTCGAGCGCCCTGCAGCAATCCACGAGCCCCGCGGGAAACGGATGCTCGGGCGCCAGGCTGTAATCCACCGACGCCACGATGTATCCGCTCTTGCGCGCTATCGATCTGCAGACGTTGTCGTAGAAATTCGTGCAACCCGCCACCCAGCCGCCGCCGTGGAAATACAGCGCGATGGGCAGGCGCTCCTTCAGCGAATTGACGTAGATGCGCACAGGGATTTCGCGATCGCAGGCCGGGATCTTCATATCTTCGACTATCTTGATATGCAGAGGCTGCGAGTAGAATATCGGAGGAAGCTCGGTGCGCAGGACTTCGAGGGGCACGTCTTTCAGCGGCGGCAGCATGCCGATCAATTTGAGGAATGCCGCAGCCTGAGGGTCGAGCCCTGTGGAATGCGCCGGTTCGTTCATCATTCACTTGCCTCATGATGTTGATGCGCCTGCGTTACGTGCATGCCGACGAGGCGGGCCACCATGATGGCGAGATAGACGGAGCCGGCTATACTCTCCAAGCATGACACCATACGGGCTATCGGGTTCGTCGGGAGGATGTCGCCATATCCGGTCGTAGTGAGCGTGGAATAGCTGAAATAGATGAAATCGCGCAGGGCCATGAACTTGCCAGGCGAGGATTGTTCGCTCATCGAGAACATGGAGCCGTGAATCAGCGCCATGGATGCGTAGATGAAGGCAAAGAACATACCGAGCAGCATGTAGACGCAGATGCTCCCGACGATGCGGTTGGCAGTCACTCGGTCCGTGACGAAGACATTGCGCCCGATGGAGACGATGGCGATGAGGATAAAGGTCGCATAGCTCAAACAGCAGACTGTGAGACCCGTGCGAATCGCGTAGTCGGTAAAGACCGGAAAAAAACCCAACAACCCGCTCACTATGGCTATGGCGGCGATGATCAACGACAGATAACGCGTGCGGCTTGAACCCCAGACCGTGCTGATGATCGAACCGAAGATGCCGAAAAGCGAGACGATGAAGAGCACCGTGAGGATGATGTGGTGCTCCATGACTGCGGCGATGAATAGCAGGAATATCTGCGCCGTCAGCACCGTGATGTAATGCAGCCGCCTTACCTTCGAGAGCATGGGGGCATATTATAGCAGATGCCACGGATGCTCAATGCCGATGAACGCTCCCGAAAAAATAATAATTTTTCACGCAACTTTTTTCCCGGGCGGACGATATCGAAATAAGGCTTGCATATGGAAACTGCGTTTGAGTAAAACCGTCGTTTCATTTTTGCCCGCCCAGCTGGGCGGGGAAGGAGGGTAGAATGAGTACTATAGGGCTGGAGGGGATCGCGTGGATATCGAACGCAGGGACAGGCTTCGATTCTTCGATCGGCGATTCAGCCGCTGAGCCAGAAGTTACGGCGGAGGTTGCAGAGGCGATTTCAGAGGAAGAGGGTGCGGCTAAGGAAGGGGGAGTTGCGATCGATGTAGCGACAAAGGCACCGGACGCTGCCCTTCGGACGAGGGGTTCATTGGCGGCCTCGCGTTTCGCGGATTTTTGGAAATGGTTTCTCTCTGCGGGCGTCGGCAGTGGCATCGCTTTCGCGAGCAATCCCTTGAGCGCCCAGACGAATCAGCTGGAAGTCCATCAGGCACTGGGCGGTGAACCGAGCGCACCCGGGGCCGGCGAGATATCGCCTCTGGTAGGTATTGGAGCCGGGGGAGCCGTGGCCTTTGGTCTGATAGCTGCACTCCTTTGGAGATTTGTATGGTCCGGGCAGCAGAAACCGGCGGCATCTGCGCAGGAGCCGGAAATCGAGCCGGTGGTGAAGGGCGCAGACGGTCGAGATGCCGACACCGTGCCACCCGCGAATGCCGGCGCCGCGGCGCCCATGGGCGGGTCGTCGAGTATTGCAAGAGTTGAAGGCGTCGGTCACAGCCTCATGCCTCCGGCGATGGGCGGCGAAGACAAAGATGCCGCCAGGGCTGCCAGGGCGGAAAGATTGAAGCGCCCCAGTACCGGAGTCAGATATTGAGCTTATTCGCGATGACACAAAAGTAATTTTGTCGACTTTCTCAAGGCCCCGCTTCGGCGGGGCCTTTGATTTTACATTTTATGAACGATGCCGTAGTGAGGGCGCATGGCCCCATCAGCGTCCGTATCGTATAAGTTCATTTCAGAGCAGCGGCAGCTGCCGGCAGCTATCGATAAGCTCGCCTGCCGGGACGCGATCGCCCTGGACATCGAGTGCGACAACAACCTCCATCACTTTGGCACGCGCGTTTGCCTCATCCAGCTCTCCACCCCTGATGGGAACTTCATCATAGACGCGCAGGCGGGCCTGGATCTCACCGCGCTCAAGAAAATCATGGAGAGCGAACGCATCGAGAAGGTCATGCACGATACTGATTTTGACATGCGCTGCCTGGATTACGCATACGGCTGGCGCCCAAAAAATCTCTTCGACACCCAGATCGCGGCGAGGCTCTGCGGCCGCGAGCGCATAGGTCTTGCGGCCTTGATCGAATTTCACTTTGGGAAGATTCTCTCGAAGCGTTTTCAGCGCGCGGATTGGAGCAGGCGTCCTCTCACAGATGAGATGCTCTCTTACGCCGCAACGGATTCGCACTTCCTTCTCGAGCTGCGCGACCTCCTCGCCGCGGAGCTCTCGAGCGCAGGGCGCATGGAATGGGCGCGGGAGGAGTTCAGACTCTGCGAAAACAAGCGCTATGAGCCGGACGAACGCCCCGCGTTCGCGCGCGTCAAGGGCGCGGCAAGGCTCAAGGGGAGGCCTCTGGCCGTGCTGGCCGCGCTGGCGGAGGAGAGGGAATGTATCGCGAGGGAACTCGATCTGCCCGTGCATTTTGTGGCCTCTGCAGAGGCCCTTATTCGAATGGCGCTCAATCCCCCGCGTACAAAAGAAGATATTTCCAGAGTCAGGGCGTTGCATCCCTTGCTGAGAAAGGACGGCGCCCAGCGCTTGCTCTCCGCCATCGAGGCAGGCTCCATGGCGCAGATACCCGAATGGCCACGTAAAAGGTCCGGGCCGCGCCGCCATGAATCTATGGAGATGCTGGACGCGCTCAAGTGCTGGCGCTTGAAGGCCGCGAAAACGGAGAGGATCGACGCCGACCTCATCCTCCCGCTTGAGGCCATGAAGCGGCTCTCTGCGGGCCTTCCTCTGGTGAAGGTCCTCTGCGAACCCCCGGTCCGCGAGTGGCAGCGCCGGCGCTTTGCGGCGGAGATTGGCGTCGTAGTCGGCAGGTTCAAACCGGGCCGCATTCGAGATAAATAGTCCGCAACTTTTTCGCAAATCTGCCGAAAATGTGCGCGTTATGGATTGATGACAAAATATGCGAGGAGAGAGATGGGGCTTATAGATATAAAGGGTATGCGCTCGGTTTCGTATGGAGCGCTTACATCGTCAGAATTTTTTCAAGGTCCGCGGATTCTACACCGCTCCGTCAATGCGGCCGATGAATACAGGCACGTTGTCAAACCAGTTTCCGGCATATCAGCTGCGTTGAGGAGCAGATTCATAGGGTCGATGTCGCTGGCGCCGAGACTTCGCAGCCTGCCAGTGTACAGGGAAACGCCCATCGCGGATCTTGCGCTTGCGCGCGAGCGTGAAGGAAGGACCTATGAAGCGGATCTGCTCTACAGGTTTTCGAATGCGCGGCTGGAAAGCAGCCGGCGCATCGATAGTGCGATCGAGCGAATGACGGAAAGACTCCTGGGGAAGGGCTTAGCAGTAATCGTCCGTAGAGCAGCTGAAAACGATGATACCTTCACGCATATAGTGCTGAAGACCCCGACGGAGGTGCGTGATTTTCTCAGGCGAGAACTGCACAGCCGGCTCACGCTCATGGATCTCGTGGAGCTTGTAAATATCGGCGGGCCTCTCGTACCGCTCGGTGGTATTGCGATCAGCCATCGCGCCCTGAGCGAGTTTCGCCATGAGATCGAGGTCGAAGGCCTCTATGCCAGGCAGGATATCAGAGGACGAGAATTGAGCTACGATGTAGGTCTCGCTGTCGCGATGGGAATGCCGGGCATTACCTCGCGCAATATCTACGTCGGGAATAAGCTCAGGCGGATGGGAATCGGAGCCGCGTCTCTCTGCGCCGCGCTGGAGTTCGCGGTTATGCACAAAATTCCGGAATGGACCGGGCTCATGCAGGAGGAGGGACTGCAGGCCTGGCCGAGTCTGGGAGCAGAAGTGGGGCCGGACGGCCGTGCAAGGTGTGACGTCTCCAGACTTTGGAAAACGATGGTAGGTGAATATCTTCCGAAGCGGATTTTCGACGATCGCATTTCTGCTCGAAAAGAAGGCGGAAGCAGGCGCGATCGCGAACTCGCACTTGCGGGCCTCGAGGCGATGAATATGCGCGCCTCTAAAAAATATGACCTTCTCGAATCGCTCTGCGATATACACGAGTCACATTCCAGCGGAGCGCCTCTTGTGGTAGCGGCTGAAAACGCGGAATTTATCGAAGAGCCGACCGCTCCCCGTGAAGGCGATCCAGGCTGGGATTTCCATTCAGCGACCCAGCTAGAAGCGTCTGGGGATGCTCCGCTCGCCCCCCTCGATACATGGATTACCGGCGCCGGTTTGACGTTCGTCAGATGAGCGCTCCGGCGTTGCCGGCTCAAGTTCAGTTGCATCATTGACAATGCAACTTGTGGTTGTTAGCGTGCCTGGCACCGTGAAAAAGATCTGCAATCTCTTGAATCTCTTAATGAAATGACGAATCGAGTATCAGCCAGACACCTTGAGATCCTGAATATCCTGATCTCAGATTACATCGCCAGCGCGCAGCCGGTGGGGTCGCGGACGATTGCCCAAAAACATGCGGGCAGTCTCTCTTCCGCCACCGTTCGCAACGTGATGGCTGATCTTACCGAGATGGGGCTCGTGGGCCAGCCGCACGTCTCGGCCGGAAGGGTTCCCACCGATGCAGGCATGCGGCTGTACGTGGATTCGCTCCTCAAGCGAAGAGAGCTGTCCGAAGGCGAGATGGAGGCCATTCGCATCCGCTGCGAGGGCGACGAACGCCGCGTGGGCAGCGTGCTCAGGCGAACTTCCAAGATGCTGGCTGCCGTATCCCGCTACGCGGGTCTCGTGGTAACGCCCGACGCAGGCAGGGTCGTATTCAAGCAGATCGAATTCGTTCCGCTTTCAGGCAGAAGGCTCCTCGGCATCTTCGTATCGCAGGATGGAATGGTGGAGAACCGCCTCATTGAGGTGAGCGAAGATTATACCTATCCCGAACTGGAGCGCATCGCCAACTACTGTAACCAGGCGTTCATGGGCCTCACTTTGGAAGAAGCCGTCGAAAAAGCCGAGCGCGAGCTCGCTGCTGAGCGCGCGGATTACGATTCGCTGCTCAAGCAGGCGATGTCGCTCTCAAGGGAGGTCCTGGGAGTGGTGCCGGGCGCCGAACTCGTGGTTGAGGGCGAACTGCATCTGCTGAGCGAGCCCGAGTTCGCCGAGGCGGAGGCGTTCCGCCGCGTGATCGACGCAATTGAGGAGAAGCGTTCGCTCCTTCATCTTCTCGAGCGGTGCCGCGAGGGCAGCGGGGTGAGCATCTTCGTCGGATCCGATGCCGGTCTTCAGAATATGGATTCTCTGGGGATCGTGAGCGCTCCGTATTTCAAGGACGGCAGGGTCATCGGCGCGCTCGGGGTTATCGGACCGATGCGCATGGACTATTCGCGAGTGGTGCCGATCGTCGATTTCACCGCAAAGGTATTGAGCGACACGCTCGCATCGTAGGGGATCGCTATGATGAAGCAGAATAGGATATCAAAATTTCAGGACTCCGTGACTCCTGAAGAAATAACTGCGGAGGCGCAGCCCTCCGATAAGCCGGTGAATGAGCAGCAGGAAGAGGACCTTGGCGCGCATCTCCGCGCGGCTGAAGAAGAAGCGAAACAGCATTACGACAAGCTGCTCCGCGTGATGGCTGAATTCGAAAATTTCAAGAAACGCATGTCCAGGGAGCACGAAGAGCTGACGAGATTCAGCAACGAAAGACTCCTTTCGGAACTCCTGCCGGCGCTCGACGATATGGATCGCGTACTCGAACATCTGCCGGTCGATCCGTCGGAAGACGTCAAGAAGTTCGCGGATGGCGTCGCCCTGGCGCGACGCTCGCTCGGCGCCACGCTTGAAAAATTTGGTCTCAAGGAGGTTCCGGCCCTGGGAGAGCCGTTCGATCCCGCGCAGCATGAGGCGATCGCTGTGGTGGAGAGCGACGCGCGCGAACCGGGAGCCGTGATGGCGGTGCACCGCGCAGGCTACCGGCTCTTCGACAGGTTGCTGAGACCCGCGATGGTCACGGTTGCGAAGGCGGCGGAAGATAATTCGAAGTGACGTTGGCAAAAATTCGGGGGAATAATGAAAAAGCTGCTGTTGTGCTGCGTGGCAATAATAGTGCTGGCCGGTTGCGCTACGGGCGGTACGCGCAGCGTTCGCTATCCTAATTCGGCCACGCCGGAGACGCTGGCGCAGTTCAAACAGGCCGGACAGCTTTACATGGACAAGAAATTTTCCACCGCGGACGGCGCGCTCGCACGATTTATTTCCGAATCTCCCTACACCGAACTCACCGACGAGGCCAGATTCCTGCGCGGTGAAATAGCGTTCATCCGCAAGGATTACGACGGTGCTGTAAAATTCTACAGATCTTCATACGGCGAGATCGCATCTCCCGGCATAGAACCGAAGGCGAGGTTCAAGTCAGCCCTCGCGCTCTACCGCATGCAGAGGCCCGCGGAGGCTCTGAACGAGCTTGCGGCGATACGGCGTAGCGAAGCGAGCGCCGTGCTCAGGCTCCGCATGGATTCGCTGGGCGTTTCCGCAGCGGCGGCGGCGCATGAGCCTGCCAGCAAGTCCATCGTCTGGTATCTGTGGCTGCTCGACGATTATGCGGATGGAGCGGCTCCTCCCTCGGGATTGCCGGATGAGAAGATCGTTTCCGAGTCGGACGCCGTGGCCAAAGCAAGGGCGTGGGTAGACGATCCCAAGATAAGCGCTGCCGACGTGGAGACTCTTCCTCTCAAGGATATGAAGGGCAAGCGTTCCGGCGGTTACGCCCTCTATAAACTCGCGCTCGTATATCACCGCTCCGGTGACACTGCGGAGGCCACGCGCCTATTGCGCGCCTACATCGGCAATTATCCCAAACACGAATATTACAGCTCCGCGCGTACGCTCATGACGGAACTTGGCGGAGCGGTCGGAGAGTCCGCTGGCATAGCGGTCGGCGTGGTCCTGCCTCTTACCGGACGTTTCGGAGTTTACGGCGAGTCCGTGCTCCACGGAATAGAATGCGCCATAGGCCTATACGAACCGTGCACGGGACCTTCGGGGATGCGCATAGTTATCAAGGATTCCGCTTCAACGCCGGGCGGCTCCGCTGCGGCGGTCGCCGAGCTGGCGCAGGACAAGGACGTCCTTGCGATCGTAGGTCCTCTTGCATCGGCAGAGGCGCTTGAGGCGGGACAACGTGCGCAGGAGCTGGGCATTCCGCTGATTTCGCTTTCGCAGCGCGAAGGAGTTGCGGAGGTGGGCGACTACGTCTTCAAAAATTCCGTTTCCACGTCATCGGAGATGGGCACCCTCGTCAGCTATGCCGTGCACACAAAGGGCTACAAACGATTCTTTATTCTGGCGCCCAACAACAGGAAGGCCGCGGAATATGTCAGGCTCTTCCAGGATGCGGTAAAGGCGGAGGGCGGCCGTGTGGTCGCCAGCAAGACCTATTCTCCGAGCCAGATACAGCCTGTGAATGAACTGCGCGGCCGCGGCGCCGTGGAACAGGCAGGCGAAGAGGCGTCGAAGCAGGCGTACGATTTCACTCAAGCCGGTGCGTCCTACGACGCGATCTTTATCCCGGACGCATCGTGGGCTGCGGTCGCGATCGCAAAGATGATCTCCCTTGGCAGCCCTGAGAAGGTGAATCTCCTCGGAATCGCCAGGTGGAACGATCCCGAGATGGGCGGCAGAGGAGCCGATGCGCTGGAGGGTTCGCTCTTCGTGGATTCATTCTATCGGGGGACTCCGGATGCAGAGGTAGCGGGTTTTGTCACTCACTTCAAACAGGCATATAACGTCGACGCGACCCTGCTCGAAGCGCTGGGTTACGACACGATGCGGATCGTAATCGATGCGGTCCAGCGCAAGGGCGCGGCGCGGCGCGATTCGCTGCGCGAAGCCATCGCGCGCACTACGGATTTTCCAGGCGTAGCCGGCAAGACCTCTTTTAACGAAGAGGGCGAGGCCGTGCGCCAGATGTGGGTGCTTACTGTACGAGGGGGCCAGATAACTTCGGCAAAATGACTGAATTCGAACTCATCGCAAAGTTGACCGAAGGCGCGCCTCGCGAGGCGCGGGATCTCGCGCACGGTGTCGGCGACGATTGCGCCGTGATCGCGGGCCCATCCGGGCGTGACTGGCTCGTTACCGCCGACGCGCTGATCGAGGGAGTGCACTTCAGACGCGAGTGGACCGATCTTGCGTCTCTAGGCAAAAAAGCGATGGCCGCGAATTTGAGCGATATCGCGTCGATGGGCGGCGTTCCACGATTCTACATCGTGTCGCTCGCAGTTCCCGATGATCTGGGCGCCGAAGGCGCTTTGCAACTCTACGCTGGTATGAGAGAGCGCGCTCGAGCCTCCGGCGCACTGCTCATAGGCGGCGACACGTCGGCCTCGCGTTCGGGCTTGCTAATCTCCATTGCAATGCTGGGCGAGATAGAGAGCGGGAGGGCGATCCTGCGCAGCGGCGCACGGCCAGGCGATGCGGTATACGTCACGGGCACGTCAGGCAGTGCGGCCCTTGGGCTCGCGTGCCTTGAATCCGGAAGGCGCGATGATGCTTGTGCGCTTTTTGTCAGGCGCCATCTCGATCCTGAACCTCGCCTGGCCGCGGGAGAGGCGCTCATGAAATGCGGCATGGTGAGCGCTATGATCGATTCGAGCGACGGGCTGATGGCGGATCTTTCGCACATTGCTGAGGCCAGCGGAGTAGGATTCGAAATCGAGGATTGGCTTGTTCCTAGAGAGCCGCGCTTCGACGGGCTTTCCGCCGAGCTAGGTCTGAACCCGGCTGAACTCGTGCTTTCAGGCGGAGAGGACTACGAGCTGATCTTTACGGTGCGCTCCGAGGTTGCGGGTGAATTCGATCGCGAGATAGCTCCCTCTCTTCCGATTCCAGTCTCGCGCATAGGAAAAATCGTCGCGGATCGCGAATCGCGCGAGGTGAGATCGCGGGATGGAAAACGGATCGAAATCGCAATGCGGGGATTCGATCACTTCGCGAGCAGGGGTAAATGATGTTTTCTATGATCGTCCTGTTTCTCTTTCTGCTCGGTTGCTCCGCGTTTTTTTCCGCGTCTGAGACCGCTCTCTTTTCGCTCTCGCGCGTCCATGTGCACAAGCTCAAGCAGGTCGGCGGCTGGGCTGCCGAAAATATCATCGCAAGCCTCCGCAAGCCGAGGGATCTGATCGTAACGATTCTTTTTGGAAACGAACTCGTCAATGTTTCGATATCTATCGTCGGCGCTGCGATCATCAGCAGGTTCTGCAGATCCAACGTGGAGGTCCAGACCTTCATCGCCGTGGCCGTCATCACCCCGATCATCATGACGTTCGGCGAAATCCTCCCCAAGAACATCGCGATTCGCTATGCGGCGCAGCTCGCTCCCATCTTCATCGTGCCGATCAGGCCTTTCTATAAGCTGATAGCTCCACTGCGCGTAGTGCTCACGTGGATTGCGAACGGCGTCATGCGTACCCTGGGCAGCAAGAGTGTAGCTGAGGAGCCCATGATCATGGAGCAGGAGTTCCGCAGGCTGGTGGATATGGGCCGCCAGGGCGGCGCCATCGTGGAGGAAGAGCGCGAGATTATTCACAACGTCTTCGATTTCACCGACAAGGTCGTGGGCGAAATAATGACTCCGGCTGAAGAGCTTTTCGCGCTGCCCGTCGACACATCCTACGAGCGGATGATGGAGGAGATCAAAAACTCGCAGTTTTCGAGGGTCCCGGTTTTCGAGGGGGATCGTTCAAACGTAATAGGAATATTGCACGTGCGCGACCTCTTCTCGTTCAACAGGCGGCGGACTTCGGGCGCACAGATCGACATGCGCACGCTCCTGAGACATCCGCTTTTTGTGGGCAGACGCACTCCGCTCGAAGAACTGCTCAAGGAGTTTCAGCGCACGCATTTGCACATGGCCCTGGTGATCGACGAGTTCCAGCGGGTGATCGGAGTCGTCACGCTCGATGACGTGCAGCAGGAATTGTTCGGGGAGATAGAGGAATGAGCCTCATCCTTGTCATCGTCATACTTGCGGTCGCGCTCCTGCTCGAGGGGTTTTTTTCAGGCAGCGAGATGGCGGTGGTGAGCGCGGACAAATACCGCCTGGCTCTCGCAACCGACGCAGGTTCCGCGAGGGCGCGCTCTGCACTCCATCTGATCAAGCGTCCGGCGACTTTTTTTGCAACGACGTTGTTCGGGACCAATCTCTGCACCGTCACCGGTTCGGTCGTCACCACTCTCTTCATCATTGACCGTTACGGGCCGCAGTACGCGCCGCTGGCGATAGTGTACTGGCCGTTCACGCTCCTGTTCGGCGAAATTCTTCCCAAGAGCATCTATCAGCATTATGCCGACCGCATCGTGCTGCGCATAGCGCCTCTGCTGTTTACGATCTCGTTCGTGCTGTATCCGGTAGTCTGGGTTTTTTCGAGGTTGACCTATCTCATCCTGGGCCGCGTCCAGAAACAGAAGGGAAAGGCCCCACCGATTTCGCGCGAGGAGCTTGAGCTGATGCTTGAGGTGGGTACGCCGGAATCGAGCGACGTGCGGCAGGCCGAGCGCACTCTCATATCCAGGCTTTTCGATCTGGCGGACAAGCACGTCGGTCAGATAATGACGCCGCTCGTCGACGTCATATCGATTCCCGTCTCCGCAAGCCGCGAGGAGGCGGCGCGCACGCTCGACGAACACGGCTTCTCGCGCGTGCCGGTGACGGAAGGGCACGCATATAACGTGGTCGGTATGCTCACGAGCACTGATCTGCTCTTCGGCGAGGAGGGGCACACGGTGCGCGAGTTGATGCGGCCCGCTTACTTCGTCCCGGAGGATATGCCGCTCGACGAGCTGCTCGTCGCGATGAAGCGCGGCGGCAGACCTATGGCCGTGGCAGTCGACGAATTCGGCGCTGCGACGGGAATCGTTACAGTAGAGGACCTGCTCGAAGAGGTCATCGGTGAAATCCGCGACGAGCACGACGAGACGAAGCAGCTGTACTGGCGCATTGGCAGGCACCGCTACATCGTGAGGTGCAGGATGGAGGTGGCCCATGCAAACGCGAGGCTGGGGCTCGATATCCCCAAGGGCGCGTATCAGACGGTCGCCGGGTTCGTCATCCATTCGTTCGAGCGCATACCGAAGATCGGCGAATCATTCCGTTCCGGCCGCTACCTGTATCGCGTGACGCGCGCGACCGACCGGGCCGTCCTGGAAGTGGAGATCAACCTCGTACCTGAGAAAAGCGAGGGGGGCGAGCGATGAAGATCGCCTGGTTCGACTGCTTCTCCGGTGTCGCGGGCGACATGATCCTCGGTGCGCTCATCGATGCGGGCATGCCGCTTTCATATCTCAAGAAGCAGCTCGGCTGCCTGCGCATGGGCAGTTACGACCTCGTAGCGAAGAAAAAAAATGACGCCATCGCCGGGACCGACGTGCGCGTGATCGTGAAACACGAATCGCATTCCGCGCATTATTCCGAAATCGACAGCCTGATCGCAGAGAGCGGGCTTCCATCGCAGGTGCGCGATATGGCGCGCGCAATCATGGCGCGCATCGCAAATGCGGAGGCGCGCGTTCACGGGGTGACTCTCGATCGCGTGCACTTCCACGAGGTGGGCGACGTGGATTCGATCGTGGACGTGGTGGGAGCGGCCATCGGCTTCGACTACTTCGGATTCGACGAGATCCATGCCTCGCCCCTGCCCATGTCGCGCGGCAGCGTGCGAACCGCTCACGGCGAGCTGCCCGTGCCTGCGCCGGCCACACTCGAGATTCTAAAGGGCGTGCCGCTTGAGAGCACCAAGGTCAAGGGCGAGATCGTCACACCCACGGGCGCGGCAATACTCGCGACGGTTGTCGCGCACTTCGGCGAGAGCCCGCTGCAGAAGGTCGAGCGCGTGGGAGTGGGCTTCGGCGACAGGAAGATCCCCGGCAGGCCGAATTGCCTGAGGCTGCTCATCGGCGAGGGCTTTGCCGCGGTGGCGATCGAGGCGGACATAGACGACATGAACCCGCAGCTCTTCGAGAACGCGATGGAAAAACTCTTCGCCGCCGGGGCGGTGGATGTGACGTTGCAGCCGATCCAGATGAAGAAGAACCGCCCGGGCGTGCGGCTCTCCTGCATCGCGCCGGGCGCGGCAAAAGATCGCGTGATCGACGCGATGCTCTCGGAAACAACGACGTTCGGCGTGCGCTACTGGCCCGCCGAGCGCAAGATGCTCACGCGTGAGTTCGTGAAAGGAAAGGTGAAGCAAGGCGGCATGACATTCAAGGTAGGCCGCGACTCCAAAGGCCGCATCGTCAAGGCCATGCCGGAGTTTGAGGACGTGAAGAGGCTAGCGAGAAAAACCCGCCGCCCCCTCGCGGAAACCTACGCCGAAGCCCTCGCAGCGTCCCTCAAGCTCAAACGATGAGCGTAACCGGCAATTCACCGCCTCGCGGGCGCAGAAGGCAGCCAAGTAGGGGGGTAGCGGCTGTACGATTTTGCGCCGTTGCCGCTACTCTTGTTTATCGTCTTGATGATTTTCACACATGATAAGAAACTGTCGTTGAGAGTCACAGGCATTTCCTGGCCGGTGCTCATCAAATCGCAACTGGAGTTCAATCCACCTGTCCTCAGCTGAAACTCCGTCACTTGGAGCAAATGTCGGATTCAGTTCTTGGTACAGTTCGCCGTGCTTCTCTATCTTATGAAAATCCAGGGCCTTCCATTTTGGCAACAAGGCTATTGGTGAGAGGTGAATCGCATATTCTGAGTAATAGGGTTTACCCTGCCTCTGTTCATCCAGCTGATCGTGCAAGACCGGTATCTGGGTGTACAGCTCATGGAGCTCAGAAAAAAACATATAGAGGCCGCCTTCAAATGACCAGAAATCACTGCATCCATCAGCATCGGGACGAGATTTACAATGTTGTTCAGCAGCCTCAAGGATTGAAATGAAGTTGCCGTTCGACAGAGACTCCGCCGCATACGCGTGGGTTTCAGTTTTGAGAAGCCAATCCTCTCCGCAATTGTAGTATCCGGATGCAATCATGGCGCCCCGCAGAAAATGTTGAATCGGAGAATCGAGGCATTCCCAAAGTGCGTCAACTCTGGATCGAAATTCGGTGTCGACGAAATAAAAACCGTGAGCCAACTCGTGCATGATGGTTTCGTCCCGATTCCATTGGGGAAGATCATGGTTCACGCCGATGACCGCCGCTTCCTGGAGCGGAATATAGCCGTCTCCGCTTTCCATGAGAAGCCCCTCTGCCAGCAGCTTCGTCAGAAAATTCTGCTCGACTGGATTGAGAGATCGAGCTTCCTGCCGACATTTTGTAAAAAATTCCGCAATATCTTCAATCCTGAGATCATAGCCCGCGCCGTACGGAGATTCCTCAAGAGACGGGATGGACGTCCTGCAGGTTTGTTCGACGAATGAACTCATCCTCCCGAAGAGACGATGAGAGACATCATCTGATGCATCAACGGCAATGATGCGTGGTTCTTCATGCAAGCGCACCATAACAAATGATGAGTCATCGGGCTTTGGGAGCATCCCTTCACGGAAGGCATCTACATCTACGATCGGCAGAGAGGACGGATGATCGTAAAGGGATGCGCAGGGATTGTTTTGCCCAATTTCCGTGCATGCATTTCTTGCGTAGATGATCATAAACCTTACCATTAAAAACTGAGGCCATTTGAATCTCAGATCAGGTCGTAGAGGTCGCGGACCTCGGATATGGACTTGGTGCCAGGCACGGTTAACTCGTTGATTTTACGATCATTTTTGGCGTGACGGAGCAAATGCTCGCGCCACGGCAGGCCCCCCTACATCATTATTATCGGCAGGATTTGAGAAACGTTGCGTGGTTTTCCGTCTCGGCTCGTTCTATTTTGATGCGGAAAAAATGGATATCATTCCATAAAATACGCGTAAAATAACACTGTGATTAGAAAATCAGGGAATGGCGTTTTTCTTTCCCCTCCACATCGCGAACTTTCCCTTCTTGATCTCCTTCTCAGCACGCTTGAGTTTGGAGAGGATGTCGGGTTCGTCCTCCAGGATATCCAGTGTCTCCAGGAGGGACTCATACTCGTCGAACGGAAGCATGGCGCTCACTGGCTCGCCGTCCTTGAGCAGGATGAAGGATTCCCCCTGATCATGGGCGCGTCGGGCGAGTTCGAGCAGCCGCTGCTTAGCTTTGGAAACCGAAATGAGCTGTGCCATAATCACCTCCTGAAACGTTCGTAGACCTCCTTGCGATGCTGGATGCGGAGGACATAGACGACGATTTCATTCTCTTCGATGGCGTACAGGATGCGGTAGACGCCGACCCGGTACGACCAGTATCCCTTCAGTTCCCCCTTCAAAGGTTTCCCAGATGTCGGTTCGCGCGCGAGTTCGTCAAAGGCAGCGGCGACCCTCGCCTGTTCTTTTCCACGGAGGGAGGCGTAGAAACGGCTGGCCTGGGACGATATTTTAAGTGTCCACATTAATAGACATTATAAAGGCGCTACGAAGGGTTGTCTACGGCAAAGACAGGATGGCCATCGTTCATCACTCACAGGAGCTTGCAGTCTATGGACAATTCTCGGCCTCGTGGACGCAGAAGCCGGCGATGGCAAATGCTTTGGCGCAGGCGGCATGATCTCGCGGTATTGTTCTTCGGTGATGAAGCCGTACTCGCGCAGGAGCTCACACGCCCTCAAATAACTGCTTGACTGTTAAGGGGAAGTTGACTAATAGGGCCCGCTCGTCGCGGTTCTATCGCAAAAAGAGAGGTTATTATGTCGCTCAATCAGCAATACACTTGGAAAGACTTCCTTCGGGAGCACCCGGAGCACAAGCAGAAGAAGACCAAGCGCACGAGCCCTGAGGGCAAAAAGGCCTTCGAAGCCGCATTTAAGGCTTATATAAAGAAGTACCTCGCCGGCCAGGTGGAGCGCTTCGGCAAGCAGATCGCCAAGGCCGAGCAGACCGGCAAGAAGCAGGCAGCTGCGGTCAGGGAATTGCGCAAGGCGAAGAAGTGGCCCAAGGCGAAACTGGCGCAGGAAAAGACCGGCCGTACGGATGCCGCGATCTCCCGCCTCAAGAAGCAGAAGGAACGCGCAACAGCGGCGCAGAAGAGTTTCTAAGCTACGATATTAATAAACACAAAAGACGGAGCCAATGCGCTCCGTCTTTTTTTTTGCGCAGTAACGCCTGTGACCTACCCGCCTTCCATCGCCAGCCTTGCCACGTGAGTGAGTCTTGAGTTGATCCTGCGAAGGTTTGCCAGGATATCCAGATGGATCGAGCTCGTGTCGAACGACTCCTTGAGCCCCTGGTGCAGCCTCGTGATGTGCGCCTGACGGAGCTGCTGCTCAACATCGTTCATGTGCTCCTCATGACGCTCGAGCTTCATCGCAATCTCCTCGTGCGGTTGAGCCAGGGTCGCAATCATGAGGTTGAAATTCTCTCCGACCAGGTCCTGGAAATGGCGCAGATCGCGCCAGCCGTCGTCGGAGAATACGCGGTGCCACTTGGTCTTCTTTCGCGCGAGCTGGACCATCTCCTTTGATATCGTGTCGCCGATCTCCTCAATCTCCGAGGCGATGCCGATCAGCGACATCTGCGTCTTCACCTGCTGCGCGGAGAGCTGTTCCATGGCGACCTCGGCCAGATAGAATCTGATCGCCTTTTCAAGCATGTCTATCTTGTCGTCCTCTCCCTCTATCTTCTCGATTGCCTCTACGCAATCCTCGCCCCTGCTGAACATCCGCAGGCACTCGCCGAACATATGCTGCGCGATCGCGCCCAGCCGCATGATCTCGCGCTTGGCCTGGGCAAAGGCCAGCGCGGGCGTCTCGAGCGCCTGCTTTTCGAGGTACTTCGGTCCAAATGCCTCCTCTTTCGGCGGCGGCATGGGAAGTATGAACTCGACCATGCGCGTGAGCGGTTTGAGCAGCGGAAGGAAGACAACAGCGAGGCCCACGTTGAAGAGTATGTGCGTGAGCGCGATCTTTGCGGCAATTCCAGCGGAATAGCCGGGCAACATCGCCTGCACGAGATGATCCACAAGGCCGATGCCCGTGGCCACCTGCGGGATGAACGGAAAGACGAGCGCCACGCCGAATACCTTAGTGAGCGTGTGCGCCAGCGCCAGGCGGCGGCCCGCAGTTGCGGTGCCGGCCGCGGCAAGAAGCGCCGTGACGCACGAGCCGATATTGGCGCCCAGAACCATGGGGATCGAGGCTTCAAAGGTGATCGTTCCTGCAAAGGCGAGCGCTATCGCGATGCCGATCATCCCTGCGGAATGTATTGCCCCCGCAAGGGCGGAAGCGCCGATCAGCGTCGCGAAGGGATGCCCAGCCAGAAACGCGAAGGCCTTCATCGCATCCGCGCTCTCCTTGAGGGGCGCAGCGGCCAGCGCCATCAGATACATCCCGTAGAATATGAGGCCGAATCCCAGGATGATCGAACCTATCTCGCGCGATTTTCTCGTCCTGCCGACCATCTGGAGTCCGAATCCCGCGGCGACGATGAGCAGAGCTATGTCCGTGATGCTCTTGATGGAGAGCATGACCACCACGATCGTCGTGCCGATGTCAGCGCCCAGCAGAACGGATGTCGCCTGAAAGAGGCTGAGCAGCCCTGTGTCCGTAAAGCTAACGAGCATTGCGGAGGTGGCTCCGGAACTCTGCAGCACCAGGGTCACGAAGGCGCCGAATCCCAGCGCCATGATGCGGTTGCCCGTGACCTTTCCCATGGCTGCGCGCAGCCTGTCACCGGCAATGACCTCGAGCCCCTTTCTCGAACTCTTGAGCCCGAAGAAGAAGAAGGCGATGCCGCCTATCAGCATGGACCAGCTGAACTCACCCATGGACACGAATTATAATGATGGCGATCCAGATGTCGAGAAACATGATCCCGCTGCCGTGATTTCGTGCAGCGCTGCAGCGTTTCGCAGCAGCGGCCGGTCGTGAAATCCTGCAAGCCGTTGAAATTCCGTTGCCTCATTCTGGCACGCTGCCTGCATTTCCAATCCGCACGAAGTCAAAATCAAACAAGGAGGCCTTCGATGCGAATCAAACTCTTCAAGAACAGCAAGGGGCAGTCGGCAACCGAGTACATGCTCATCGTGGCGGTGGTGGTGCTGGGGCTTGTCTCAGCGGCCAGCAACTTCATCCCAGCCTTCAACCAGGCAGTGGCGCAACTGGCGCAAAACGTGGCCGGCTGGATCAGCACGAATCAGCAGATGGCGAGTCCGAATCAGTGACCAGTGGTCGGTGATTGGTGATTGGAAGGGTGAGGGTGCCATTGCGAGGAGCGTATGCGGCGCGGCAATCCCCTGAATCATGCCGGAAATGTGGCCACGGAGTTCGTCCTCGTGCTGCCGTTTGCGATGCTGCTCATCATAACCGTGCTTGGCATGGCCGTCCTGGGCGTGCGCGCTGTGGCTGTTCAAACTGCAGCCATGCAGGCCGCAAGAAAGGCAGCCACGTTTCAGGAAGACGAGGCGATCCACGAGTTCGACAGGAATCTGCCTGAAAACATATTCGCCGGAGGGGCCATCGATGTCAGGACGACGGACGGCAGCGCGCGTTCATCGAACGAGGAGGAGGGCGTGATCGAGGCTCGTGCGCTCTCAAACGGCGCGCTCGATCTCTTCTCGGCCTCAATCGTCCGCAGGCAGAGCCCTGTCGCGCCGGCACTCAGGGCGGGCCTTGGAGAGCGGGCGCTTGGCGGCGGAGACACGCCGTCGCCGTATTGCGCAGGGGAAGGAGGATATGAGGTATGCGGATTCGCGGAATGACTGACAGGCGCGGAAATATCGTGGTGCTCATGGTGCTTGCGCTGCCGCTCATGCTTGCGGCCCTCGCGCTGGTGATCGATATCGGGCGCATCGCGCTCACTCGCGCGAGGCTCTCAGCCGCCGCTGATCGGGCCGTCTACGCGGGCGCGTCATCCCTTGCGCATTCGCTGGGCGATATCGCCGCGGAGAACTGGAAGATCAATAAGGCATATCGCGACCTCGAACATAATTTCACGTCCGCATCACAGCAGGATTCGGATGCGACAAAGCAGCGCATCGACGCATATGAAGCCGCGCGGGACGACGCAGCCGCTGAGATAGATTCCGAAGCGGGAAAGATGCCGGCAGATGCCGAGCAGATCGCTCAGGCGACGTTTCTTGCCGTGGCGCCGCGCGCCGTTGCCGAGATCAATCTTGAGGCCGAAGCAGAGATCGATGCACAGGCCGATCCCGACGATCAATGGCAAACGCTTCAACACGCTACCATAGCGGGCGCGTCCTTTGTCGATCCCGATTCAGTGGACGGAGGTTCTTACGCGGCGCTCAAATACCTTAAGAAGCGCAGATCGCCCGCAGCCCTGATCGGAATTTCCGCACAGGAAGAGGTGGCTCCGCTCATGCTTCGGGCCGCACTGGGCGAATCAATAGTGGTCTATGCAGATTCCGCGGCACAGGCGTTCGGAGGTTCGATCGAGGACTTCGCGCTTTCTGGAGGCGACACGCTCGATGAGGCGGAATCGTTCGTCACCGACGACGGCTACGACGCGCTCTATCGCGCGGCGATAGTTCCTAACTGGGTGGATGAATGAAAAAGACGAGAACTTATTTCAAAATCCGGCGAGGGGAGGATGGTTCTTCTGGACGCTGGGGAAGGGAACCGCGCCGCAGGCGCGGGGAGGGGGTTTCCCCATCCGAAGTTGCGTCCAGAAGGACCATCCGTACCGAGCAACAGGGTTTTGAAATAAGTTCTCATCCTTTTCATTCGTCCAAACGCTGCAGGGGATCGGCGGCCGTTGAACTCGCGGCCATGGCCCCTATCGCGGCGATCTTCATCGTCGCGATCGCACACTTCGCCTTTGTCTTCACGGCAGCGGTGCGCGACGTCGCGGAAGCTGAGGCCCGCGCAGGCATGGCCGCGCGGGCCTGGGACGAATCGCATGACGGAAACGGATTCAAGAGGCCGTGCATCGAGGAGATCGAGGAGGTTTCACTTGCAGCTATCCCGATTTGCGTTCCTTAAAGATGCTGTTTCAAAAAAACCGGTCATCGTGGCTTCGCTCTCGGCGCTCGCAGCCGCGCTCTTTGCGTCAGGCTATCTGTCGCAGAGGGAGGCAAAGCTCATGAAAATTTCCGAACCCGTGGTCGTCGTAGCTGCGGCAAGCGACATTGCCGCCGGAGAGTCGCTGGGTGAAGGAAGGCTCGCGCTCGCGGAAATTCCGCGGCGATTCGTAGAGCCCGGAGCGATAGCCTCCATGGATGAGGCGGGCGGCAGGATCGCAGTCGTGCCAATCAGGGCGGGTTCACAGATCACAAAATCCGTGGCCCGCCTTCCGGCCGACGGCTTCGGACTCGCGGGCATCATCCCGTCCGGCCGCCGCGCGTTCTCCGTTTCGCTCCCCGCATATTCCGCCGCATCGGCACTGATAGCGCCGAACGATTCCGTGGACGTCCTGGCCACGTTCGATCTGGGAAACGAGGCGTCGATCAGAAGGACGACTCTGCAGATCGTCTCCGGCGCGCAGGTTTTGGCGGTCAACCGCAGGATGGCGGGCAGTCCCGAATTGACGGGCGAAGAACGGACAAAAACCGGCATCTTCTCGTCGGCCATGCCCGCGCGAAGGGGCAGCGAGGATTTGGCGGTGACGCTCTCTGTTACGCCGGCTGAGGCGCAGTCGCTCGCGTTTGCGCAAGAGTCCGCGGCCCTCGCGATCGCTCTCAGACCAACGGGTGAAGAGGAAGACGCGAATCGAACCGCACCCACGACGATACATTCGATCGCAGGGGAAAATGCGGAACTCGTGTCGCCGCGCAAGGGGTTCAGGGAGTACAAGGGAAGGTGAGGCCGTGATTCGTAAATCGTAAGTCGTAAGTCGTAAAAAATGCGTGGAGGACGGAAATGAGGACCAAAATCATTGCTGCAATAGCGCTGCTCGTAATCATTCTCTTGATTCCCAATGCGTATGCAGCAATCGAGGCGCAGACGATGATGAAGGGACAGGCGGCGACGCTCACCGTTGAATACGATATCGGAGACGTGGCAGTAGCCGATACCGGCGTGTGCGACTATCTCGTCGGCCAGGATCGCCGCTCGCTCTACCTGAACGCGAAGGGCGGAGGCGAAACGACCGTTACGCTCTGGGATTCGGGCGGCGGTAAACAGGACGAGTTCGTGGTGAGGGTCGTGACCACGACTCTGAAGGATGCGCTCGAACGCGTGCGCGAGCAGGTGGGCGATCTGAAGGGCGTGAGGGTTCAGCTGCGCGACGGCCGCGTGGAGGTGGCGGGCGAAGTCGCGGAGCCGGATGATTTTAGGCAGATCGAGGGGCTCGCGCGCTCGGACCCGCGCGTGCGAAGCAGGGTCCGCATCTCGCGCGACGTAGTTGGGCAGGTTGCGGACGCAATCGGCGCGGCGCTCGATGTGCCAGGCGTCAAGGCCCGCGCGGTGCGCGACCGCGTCGTGCTCGAGGGCGTCGCACACAGCGCCGCAGACGCGAAACGCGCCAATGAAATAGCAAGGCTCTATTCTCCGGATGTGCTCAATCTCATAGAGGTGAAGGACAGCGGCCGCAGCGTCGGACAGGGCAGACTCATCGAACTAGATTTCCATCTGATGGAGATCAAGCGCGAGGCCCTTCGCGAACTCGGCCTCAACTGGGCGCCGGGTTCGTTCCCAAAGGATTTCAGCGGGGCCGCGTCGGCGGGCGGGGGCGCGGGACTTCTCTCCGCAGTCGGCGATATGGGCCGCTCGATCCTTGGATTCGTCTTCAACTTGATCCCACGGTTGCGCTTTATCCGCGAGCGCGGCGACGGCCGCGTGCTCGAAAATCCTTCGATCGTGGTGAAGAGCGGGGAGGAGGCAAAGATCTTCAGCGGCTCGGAGGTCCCATTTCTCAAGGGCGAGCAGGTGCAATTCAAGAAGGTCGGAGTGGACATAACGGCTGAGCCGATCGAAGTGCCGGGAGGCGTGGATCTCAAAATATCCGCTACTCTCTCGGCGCCTTCCGCGGACATCCGCGGTGCGGTGGATACGCACACGATTTCGACTACAGCGATATGTCCCATAGGGCAAAGCGTCGTGCTGGGCAACATCATCAGAAACGGCGACGTCAAGATGCACAACCGGGCGCCGCGCGATCTGGACGGATCGTCGGCGCTGTTCACGCTCTTTCTTTCAAAGGACTTTCAGTCGAATCGCTCGGAGTTCGTGATCTTCGTGACGCCGAAGTATGTCGAACAGCCGAAACCAGCAGAGGCCGAGCTGCGCTCGTTCCTCTCGACCGAGGAGGCGATGATCAAGGATCGTTCGAAGAAGGAGTTTGCGGCATACTCCACCAAAAACGGCGCTGCCATCGACGATGCAGCCGCGGAAAAAAAGCCGCGGCGCAATAAAGGGAGAAAGTGGAGATGATCGCCGGTTCTTCTCAATCTGAAGATTCCCCGCAGCTTGCTGCGGGGTTTCCGCCACCCTCTCCCTTGAGGGGAGAGGGAAGGGTGAGGGTGATCGGAGATGTTGCCAGTGATACCCCGCGGCAAGCCGCGGCGAGCTTTCAATCCCGCTGCCGTGGTTTTGCGATCGTGAGCGCAGATGACAATAGCTCTGGACTGCGCGCGATAGATGCGATCGCAGGTTGGTTCGCGAAAAAGAGGATCAACGTGCTGGTCATGGATTGCGATCCTCTCGAGAGCAACGGCAGGTGCGGAGTCCGTTCGCTTGAGGAAGTCCTGCCGCATGTGGATCGAATGGACTCCGAGGCCTTGCGCGGATATGTCGCTTCGGCAAGTTTTCACGCGGGTATGATCGCGGTGAGAGACCGCGCACCGTTCGATCAAGAGCTCAGCGCATTTGCAGCAGCATATGACATCATCCTGCTCTCGTCTGTTGCAGCGCGCTTTGCCGCCGGCTCTACCCCGGTGCATCTCAACTCTCTGGCCGGTCTGCCGGCGCTCATCGTCGCATCGACGGCCGTCGAGGGAGGCGTCGCCGCAGCCGGCAGGGCGATAGAAGGCATGCTGTCGCTCCATGGATCGCTGCGTCCCGCTGCATTCTGCATCTCCCCGTTTGATCTTGCGATCGCCTCCCGGCTCGCAAGGCGATGGCGGCTCGCGTCGTGGGGCGACGCCTCCGATGCGGAACGGCTGGCCGAACGCGTGCTCGATCGAGCGGTCGCACTTTTGCAAGGCGGGCCGGGACGCGATGACGATGAGTGCGCGACGTCGAGCGGACGCCAATGTGCCGGAGATTCGACCGCGATTGCAGCGCGAATCGTGC
This sequence comes from bacterium, assembly GCA_021810905.1. Classification (GTDB taxonomy): domain Bacteria; phylum UBA10199; class UBA10199; order 2-02-FULL-44-16; family JAAZCA01; genus JAJZQH01. Next base: position 3,789 of record JAJZQH010000015.1, on the reverse strand, counting down.
TGGACAGGATCAGGGAAGACCGCGACATCGCTCTCGCCATGAAAAGCGCCGCTGCCCACGCGCACGGCTCTCCATCTGGTGAAGGAATCAGGGAGAAGATCGCCGCAGAGGCAAGAAGGCTTTCCGTAACTCTGCCGCGCGAGCGGCTGGATGGCGTTTCTCAGGATGCCGTGGTGGAGCGCGTTATCGACGACGCGCTCGGCTTCGGTCCGCTCTCGCCGCTGCTTTCAGATCCCGAGGTGACCGAGGTGATGGCGTGCGGCTCGAACAGGATCTATATCGAACGGCGCGGCGTCATAGAGCGCGTGGATGCATCATTCGCGGACGATGCGCAATTGATGGCCGTGATCGAGCGGCTTCTCCTCCCGACCGGCCGAAGGCTCGACGAGGCGAGCCCCTCCGTAGATGCGAGACTCCCCGACGGATCGCGCTTGCACGCGATCATTCCGCCGCTCGCCGTGGACGGGCCGGCGCTCACCATAAGGAGATTCCTCAAATCGATCGACGGACTATCGCAGGCCGTGCGGCTGGGAATGTTGCCTCAGAATGCCGCGGCATTCCTGCGCGCGTGCGTGCGCGCGAGGCTCTCCATCGTCATATCCGGCGGCACTGGAGCAGGCAAGACAACGCTTCTCGGCGTACTCGCGTCGGAGATCGATCCGATTGAACGCATCATCACCATAGAAGACGCCGCGGAACTCAAGATCGGCCTTCCGCACGTGGTGAGGCTGGAGGCGAGGCCAGCAAACATTGAAGGCGCGGGCGCGGTGACTATACGCGATCTCGTGAGAAATGCGCTGCGCATGCGGCCCGATCGAATCGTGGTCGGCGAGTGCCGCGGGGCCGAGGCCCTGGACATGCTGCAGGCGATGAACACGGGCCATGAGGGCTCGCTCACCACGGTGCACGCAAATTCTCCGCGCGACGTCCTGGCGCGGCTCGAGACGATGGTGCTCACCGCGGGCGCTGAACTTCCGCTCGCCGCTGTGCGCGAACAGATCGCGCGCGCCGTGGATCTCATCGTGCAGGTCGCACGCGTTCGAGGCGGAGCGCGCAGGGTCGTGGAGATCTCCGAGGTGACTGGAATGGAAGGGAACGTGGTCTGCATGCAGACCCTTGCAGCGAGCGACGACGGCGGAGGGATTCTGCGGTCCACCGGACTCCCTCCCCGTTTTGTCGAGCAGCTGCGCGCGGCGGGATTAGATCTGCCGGCATTGCAGCCGTGACGCAGCGGTCAGCCCTGATCCGGCAATAAAACCTGTCATCAACATCCCCTCTCCCTTGATGGGAGAGGGCTGGGGAGAGGGTGAACAATTGGAACCAAGTCTACCACAGGTATGTTTCCCCTCACCCTGTCCCTCTCCCGCAAGGGGAGAGGGGATGGTACTTTGCGGGTCCGACATTTGAAATTTATTGTCGGATCAGGGTCAGGAAGGTGGGCGTATGGATTTCGTTCTCAAATTTATCAGCGTCCTTGCTCTTGCGCTGGCGGTATTTGCGTCGGTGCTGGCGCTGATCTCAAGGCGGCGCCGATTTTCGGCGTGGCTGGCAAAGGAACGCGAAAAGATCGTTATAGCACTCGACCTTGCCGAGCTTTCGGCGCCCGAGGAGGCGATTCCTCTGCTCGCGCTTGCGGGCCCAGTCGCCAAAGTCCTGCTGCGGGCCATGCATCGCCGGAGGATGGCTCGCGCCGACGCGCAGCTTTCGGACGCGCTCTCGCTCATGGGAAGCGCGCTCAAGGCAGGACTCGCGCTCCCGCAGGCCCTTGAAATGGCGGCCATAGAAATGAGCCCGCCTCTCGGTGATGAGATGAAGAGGATGCTCGCGCAGCTGAAACTCGGCCGTACCGTTGACGATGCCTTTGCGACGCTTGCGCAACGCCTCCCTACCGACGACGTCGCCCTCATGGTTCAGTCCGTGGAGGTGCTGCGAAGGACGGGCGGCAATCTCATAGAGACGTTCGCCACTCTCTCTTCAACCATCGAGGAACGGAGGCGCGTGACGGATCGGATAAGCGCCATCACCATGCAGAATGTGATGCAGGCGATCATCCTGCTGGCGCTCCCCTGGGGGCTCGCCGCAGCGCTTGGGCTTCTCGCGCCGGAATTCATCGCCCCGCTCTTTCAGACGAGGATGGGCCTGGCGCTTCTGGCTGCAGCGTTTGTCATCGAGTCCATGGGCGCCCTCTGGCTGAGGAAAATTGTGATGATCCGGGTATGATTTATGATATTATTTAATATTATAGAAACTAATAAAAAATATTGAATACGATAATCGTATAACCTATACTTCTTCCTGTGAGGAGGAGGCATATGGGTAAAAGCACAGCAGCGAGCATTTCATTGCCCGCGGACATCGCGAAGGAAATCGATAAGATGGCAAGGCTCGAGCACAAGGGGCGCAGCGCCGTTATCCAGGATGCCGTGCGCAATTATATCGAACAGCGCAAGTGGCAGGAGTTGCAGCTTAAAATTTCCGGGCGTGCGCGCAGGCTCAGGATTTCATCCGACGAGGATATCGAACGCATTGTTGACGAGGTGCGCTCGTGAACGTGGTGCTCGATACAAACGTCTACATCTCGGCTCTGGTTTTCCCGGGCGGCGTCTGCGATCAGGTCATCCGCGTCATGCGCATGGGCTCTGTAAAGTGTTTCGTCTCTCCGGACATCCTTACCGAATTCAGGAGAGTGCTCATCGAGAAGTTCAAATTTACCGAAGAAGAGGCCACGGATGCATGTGATCGAATCATCGCTATTGCGCAGCTCATCTATCCGCGTTTCCGGGTCCAGAAAATCAAATCGCCGGACGCGGACAACCGTATTCTTGAGTGCGCGGTGGAGGCAGATGCAAAGTTGCTGGTGTCAGGAGACAAAAAACACCTCATCCCCCTGAAGTCATTTCAGGGCGTCACGATTATTTCACCTGCTGAATTTCTGGATTTTCTCGATCGCGCGGAGTTTTAGAATTCAGAGCCCGAGCCCGCCGTAGATCAGGTTCAGCGGAGCCTCGGACTATTTGCGTGCGCACGGCCGGTCGCGCGAAGGGCGTCAAAAAACCAGCGGCTTTTTGCAAATTGTTCGAATTGTCAGGCATGATACGACGGTGCCAGGCACCATTTGTTATTGATCTGACACATCAAAATCGACGGAAATTTTGGTTCATCCGCCGTACGCTTCGACAAAATACCGCGAGATCGATCCCTGGTCCAAGTTGCCCACAATACCCTGGCCGACGGCCCGGCTTCACCTGACATCCGCCGTCGGCCGACGAGTTTGTGGACAACGTACAGGAGCTATAAAGCGTGACGAGCGTAGCTCGGAACCGCCATGCAATAAGTGAAGAGCGTAAGCTCTGAATAAATAACATCTGCGGTCAGAACGAAGTGACAACAAATAACCTTTATCGTCAGAACGAAGTGACAACTTGGACATATACGTCTCTTCTCCTGAAAAAATATTTCGTGCTCTTGACTTTTATATTGACGATTTTTGCGAACGCGATTTTCGATCTTGCCCGACATCGGAGCCATTCATCAGTTCATGCCGCCATCATCGCACATATCGCGCACATCCGCATCGGTTCTGCGTTTGAAGATGCGCGTCGTTTTTCTCTGCATCTCTGCTCAAACGCCTCTACGCACGTCAGGAAACTTATGTGGTATAGCGATCTCATAACAAGGAGGCTCGACATGCAAAATCATCCGTCACACATGAGCGATGAACAATTGATCGGAGAGATCAAGCAGCTCGTATCCCAGGAATACCGATCCCTCGCCGAGCTTCTCTCCCTT
>JAJZQH010000008.1 GCA_021810905.1 bacterium | reverse complement strand
CCTCCCTCCCTTTGTGGCGAGCTTATTCTCGACCACGGCATTGCGCTAAAAGCGCTTTATTTCATTGAGACTGGTTTTCACACCAGATCTCATGGGGGAGGTTGACTCCTTTCATACCATCTCGGCGAGGGGCCGAAACCCGCTCTTGCTATGCGCCACTCCGCAAGTTGTTTTTGATCGAACACAAACTTTTTTCACACTGCGCAGTGGTACATAGCTAGCGTGGATTCCGCCCTCTCGCCGAATGAACGGGAACGCGATGGCTCCACATAGAACGTTAGCCTTAGAAATCGAAATTTGCTCCGTGTCGACTCATTCGCCGAGAGGGCGGGAGCCACGCGTACTCTGTGGCACGGAGCTCGCCCGGAAGCTGGGAACCCCGCGTACACCGCAGCATGGAGTTGGGCACTTGAGGGTTGGATTCGTAAACTTGACTCCTCATGCTTCAAACGGGTACACTGCGTCCATTCTGGAGTGATCGGGGGATGGGCATGAACGGCTCTTCGGGCGAATACAGCTATTTCTGGCTTCAGCGCCTGCATTCCCTCACCGGTTTTATCCTGGCGCTTGCGTTTATCCTCCTTTTCCTCGTGCCGTATTCCACGGTCCTCGGCGGGGACGCCGCCTTCACGCGGTTCATGGCGAAGTCAGGGGAGATTCCGCTGCTCGGATGGGCGGAGCTGCTCCTGGTCGGCGTTCCGCTCGTCTTCCACATCGCAATGGGCCTGATGATAATCCACGGCGGTCAGATCAACGTCTTCGCTTACGGTCTTTACAAAAACTGGATGTATGCGCTTCAGAGGCTTACCGGTCTCATACTCATTCCGTTCGTTCTGTATCACGTATACGAAACGAAGCTCGCCTTCCTCTTCAGCGGGAGGAGTATCGATGCAAAGCACATGCACGCTATACTCACGCCGGGCTGGTCTAAGGCGTTCTACATCACGGGCATAATCTGCGCGGCGTTTTATTTCGGCAACGGACTCGCTGGCGCGCTCAGCAGCTGGGGGCTGGCTGCATCGCGAAGGTCGAGGACTGCGGCGGCGATCGCGGGATGGATTATCACGATACTGATGGCCGTCTGGGGCGTGCGTCTCATTTTGGAGTTTTAAATGCACAAGGCTTCGCCAAAAATAATAGTCGTAGGCGCCGGCGCTGCCGGCATGTCAGCGGCGCTCGCCGCGGTGGAGGAGGGCGCGTCTGTTACGCTTCTCTCGCTGGCCGAGCCTTTCCGCGCGTCATCGGCAAGATTGCGCGAGGGAATCGCCGCGGCTCTCGATACGGCCGGCGAAGGCGACACCGCTGCGATGCATGCGGCAGAGACCCTTCGCTGTGGCGATTATCTCGCTCATGAAAAACGCGTGAAGGGCATGTGCGATGCGGCGCCCGGGATAGTCGAGCTGCTCGCCAGGATGGGCGTGGGGTTCGATCGCACCGCGGAAGGGGCGATCAGGCTCGGCAAGTGCGGAGGCGCCACAAAACGCCGCCTCGCAAGGGCTGGCCGATCCACCGGAGTGCAGGTGCTCACGGCCCTCGCGGGTCAGATTCTGCACGCGCAGTCCGCAGAGCGCGTTCACGTGATGCCGGGGTGGGAATTCATCTCGCTCATAATCGACGATAGCGGCGCGTGCCGCGGAGTCGTTGCGCAGAACCTGCGCAACATGGAAATCAGGCCGCTCGCAGCGGATGCGGTGATTATATGCGCCGGCGGATATCCAGCTCTCCTTGCGAAGCACGCAGCCTCCGTGGAGAGCGACGGCGCTGCAATAGCGGCTTGTTACGCGCAGGGTGCGGCTGTTGCGAACCCGGAGTTCGTCCAGTTTTCTCCATATGCGATAGATGCCGCGGGGAAATTGCGCGCCTTGCCGGAATCGTCGCTCGCCGAGGGCGGCAGCGTATGGGTCGAGAGGGACGGCAGACCCTGGCACGTGCTGGAAGAATTTTTCCACGAGAGCAGCGGACTCGTGCCTCGCGATATAGCAACGCGCGCGTTATGGAAGGCCGTGCGCGATGCGGCTCTTACGCCTGATTCACGTGCAAACGCGTTCGTCGACATCACTCAACTCGATCCCGATGCTGCCGCGCAGCTGGTGGCGCCTTTTCTCGACGCGTGCGATGCGCTCGCGGAGCTGGACGCGCTGCGGGAGCCGGTCCGAATCGAGCCTGCGGTATTCGCCACGATGGGCGGGCTGTGGGTGGATGCACGCCACGCGTCTAATATTCCCGGGCTCTTTGCCGCGGGCGGTTCCGCATGCCAGTATCATGGAGCTTGCATCATGGCCGGCAACGAACTGCTCGCTTCAATTTATGGCGGAATGGTCGCCGGCAGATACGCTGCTTGCACCGCGGAGCGCTCCGGCCGTGCGGCCGACTCGGTATCCTCGGATCTGATGAACGCCGCAAAGGGGCGCGAAGAGGATGTCGTTGCGCACATAGCCGCGCAGGAAGGCTCGGAAAACGCGCATTTGATCGGCCGCGAACTTGGGGAGCTGCTCGTCGAATCGGTCTGGTTGGAAAAGGATAACGCCGTCCTCAAAAAGGCGCTTGAGAAGATCGACGAGCTTGGTTCTCGATTTTCAAAGGCGCAGTTGCCGGACAGGGCCGAGTGGGCCAATGCGGAGCTGCCTTTTATGCGCAGGATGCGGCGTCGGTTCGACCTTGCGAGGCTGATAGTTGCGGCCTCCCTCGGTAGAGATGAGAGCAGGGGGGCGCATTTCAAACCAGCCCTTCCTCTGCGCGACGATGCAAAATGGCATTGCATCACAAGGGGAACGTGGTCAGCGTCGGGCCCGGTGCTTGATTTTTCCGAGCGCGTGGAGATAGAAGCGGAGCTGCAAAAGAGGGAGTACTGATGGAGACCGCGCTCATAAAAGTAAAGCGGCAGGACGACCCGGAAGATCTGCCCTACTGGGAACTCTTCGAGGTGCAGCTCGAACCGGGTATGAGTGTGGCGCGCGCGATTGAGGTGGTGCGTGAGAATCCCATGACGGCCGACGGAAACAGGACTGCGCCCGTGGCTCACGAATGCTCGTGCATGGAGGGTTTGTGCGGCGCTTGCGCCATGCTCATCAACGGCAAAGCGAGGCTCGCCTGCTCCACGCTCGTGGACGAGTTCGACGGACCTATCACGCTGGAACCCCTCGCCAAATTTCCTCTGGTGAGGGACCTCTGCGTCGATCGCTCGCGAATCATGGAGGCGCTCGCGCGCTCGGAGTGCTGGATACCGCTGGATGGTCTGCATGTCGCAGGCTGCATCCCTGTTTACTCCCAGCGCGAGCAGATGAAGACGAGCGTGTTTTCCGATTGCATCTCGTGCGGCTGCTGCAGCGAGGCCTGCCCTCAGGTAAACGGCAGGTCGGCATTTGCTGGCGCGTTCATATTCAGCCATATCATGGCGCTCAATGCGCACCCTCTCGGTTTGCAGAGCAGGGATCCGCGCCTTGCTTTGCTGGGCGGCCGCGGCGGCGTTGCCGATTGCGCGGGCGCGGAAAACTGCGAGAGCGTCTGCCCGCGCGGAATTCCGCTTGCAGCCGCGGTGGCCAGGCTGCAATGGGAAGTTGCACTCAATTCCATAAGGCGCTATTTCTGGGGCTAGGCAGCAATCTTTTTTTCTGATACAGGCGTACCCAATCGATCAACGTACAGGAGCTTAATAAAGTGACGAGCGAAGCGAGGAACAAATAGCCTTGATCGTCAGAACGAAGTGACAAGGAGGAATACTATGAAAAGGTCTTATTTGATTTTCAGTATCGCACTTGCTGCTCTGATTGTATTTTCCGGCTGTCAGAAGACGCAAGGCACGGGAGCAGAGAGCGGCGTGAAGGGCTCCGAACAGGCGCCCGCGGAGGCAGCGATGGATACATCTTCTCCGGCAGTCGCCACGATAGTTGTGGGTTCCACTCCATTCTCCGTGGAGATCGCAGAGACCAGCGCGCAGAAAGAGCACGGCCTGATGGGGCGCGAGTCCCTTCCGGAAAATGCCGGTATGTGGTTCGTATTCGACAAGCCGGTCACCGACAGCTTCTGGATGAAAGATACGCTGATTGCACTCGATCTCATCTTCGTGGATGAGAACTTGAAGGTCGTCTATGTCTTTGCGAATGCGGTCCCGGGTTCTACGGATATGATAACTTCTCCGGTTCCGTATCAGTACGTGCTCGAAGTCAACGCGGGCGCGGCGGCAAAGTACAACATCAAGGCGGGAGACGTCGTCGAGAAGCGCGTCGGAACGAAGTAAACAAGGCAGTCACTTGCGATTGAAAGCAAAAGGCGGCGGGTCATATGACCCGCCGCCTTTTTATTAAATGCTCTTTCGGAATTTCTGTGCCGTCAGTTACTCAGTGATTGCCGCCCCTTCCATAGGTGTAGCCCGGTCCCCTTGGCGGCGCCACGCTGGGCTTCTTCTCCATGCCGACCAGCGCCGTGGCGTCCCGGGGATCGAGCCTCGGCCCGCTGGCCCCCTCAGCTCTCGATGCCTTGTAGGCCGCTCTTGCCGCCAGCGCCTTCTCTACTGCGGTCGATTCGCCGCCTGATATAGCCGGAGTAGCGTTAAGTTCTGCATTCCTGATTCTTTGTTCCTTGAGATAGTATAACCATGCCGGTATGGAAAGTAAGGAGAGGATGCCGAAGCCCATCAATATCCCAAAGATATTTCCCGAGGACGAGTTGTTTTCGCCATCGCTGTAATGCCAGCCATCGGGCTCCGCACTTGCATAGCTGCTCAATGTCGCAGCTTCTGCTGAGAAGCTGTCGCCCAGGTCCAGCGCGCGGCTGATGAGAGGTGCGTATCCATCGAAATCAGAAGTCACGTTGCGGAATGAAACCGGAAGACTGCGCGTGCTCCAGTTCGAAGCGAATGTCGCATAGCCCTCGGATGCGGTGGAATATGAGTAAGCCGACCCTTCATCCGCTGTTGCATCTGCATCTGCGAAGCTCGCCGGAGCGTCCTGCGCCGCATTTTCAATGGCCGCCTCTGCCTCAACCGGCATCGTGGTGGCAAAAAGTAACGCGGGGATCGCTGCGAATGCCTGACTCATCCATTCCTCCTTTGTGTGGCGCATATGCGCCGGGTCTTGCTGAAAAACCGACTTCCTAATCATACTGCCTTATGCGACGCAAGCATTTTTTTACAGCTTGTAAGCCGTGTCACTTTTGATATAGGACATACAGAGGGGGATGGAGAGGATAGGATGCCGCTGGCCATCCCGTTAATAATAGCTGGTTTAGGTCTTCTGGCCTCCGTCCTTTTGCCCAGCTGTAAAAAGGTGGATGAGGTAAAAGAAAAGGTCCTGCCGCAGGATTGCGAGAATATCCAGAAGCCAGATTCCTATCAGCAGGTCGACGATGCCTCCTATCGAGTACTCTACACCCTGTGGCTGAAGGACATGGGAAAGTCGAATCCCGATCCGTGGCTTGCGAAATGGCTTGCGAGTCGTGAGGCGACCGAGGTGAAGGCCCTGTCATCTCTTGGCGCGGCCGATTATGAATTTAAACCGATGTGCGACGGCAAAAAATTCAGACCCGACGACAAGGCGGCCATCGCGAAGTGGCATGAAGCATCCACCTCATTTTTCAGGACGTATTTCGACAAGGGGCATAACAGTTCGGACGATGGCATACTCGTGCTGCTGGCGGGGCTCGCGCCCGCGGAGGCCGGAAGCCTGATCGTCATGGGCGCCATGAATGCGGTCAATTTTCCGACCGAGCCGCCGAGCCACCTTCGCGACCAGAAAACGGAATTCACTCAGCTCATCAAGGCCGCATATTATTTCAACGTCGCCGCCGACCTCGCGGATCCTGAGTCCCGATACAGCGTGACGCGCAAACGCGGCGCTGTAAAATCGCGAGATACGGTAACGGTAAAGCAGAATCTCAAGGCGATGAAAGATATCATGGATCGTATCAAGCCGGAGTTTCTCAGCGAAAGGCAGCGGCCGATCTACGATACGCTGAAGAAGGCGGCCGACAATCTGCGCGCCGCGATGTAGTGGAATCAATACGCGGTCGTGAGTTCCGCGTCCGGGTAGTAGAATTTGAGGATCTCCAGATAGGTCTTGCCTTCGTCCGCCATTCCCTTCGCTCCCCACTGGCACATTCCTGCGCCGTGGCCGTATCCGCGTCCGTCGAACGCTATCTCTCCGCCTTCCATTTTTACGGTGAACCACGTGCTCTTGATTTCAGAATATCCGAATATCCTGCGCAGCTCAGTGGCCTTGACCGATTTGACGCCCTCTTGATCCTGGATGATGAAATTTTCCACGCGCGGCGAATCGGATTCCGATTCAGTGGATACGCCGAGGATCTCGCCCGTCTGAATTCCGGAAGCGCGAAGCCTCGAAGCGAATTCAGCCGCCGGGATTCTGAAATTCCAGATGAGCTTTGGAGATCGCGCGCAGTATCTGTCCTCCACCTGAGGCGGTCCCTCTTCGCCTGGCCACACGTTGTGCGCGTGTTCGGTGAGCCCGCCGCAGCAGCTGTGAAAATAGGCGGGAAAAATCGCGCCGCCGCGCAGGAGCACCTGACCCTTTGTTGAGAGAACTCCATCGCGCGAGCGTTCGTCTTCCTTGTGCGCTCCGTCGTAAACCTGAGACATCACCGTGGATGTGACGTCATAGGGACGTGCGTTTCCTCGATGTGACGATTCCACCTGGTTCATCGCGTAGGTACGAGCCGCCACTGCCTGCGCCTTTATCGATTCGATGGGCCATGCCGGAGAGATCTCGCTGCCTATCAGGCCTACGAGGTAATCCTCGACAGGGACGTTGTTCACTACGATCACCTTTGTGGGCGAGAGCCACGTTGCGGTGAGGGTTCCGCGATATGTCCGGCTGCCTATGCTGTAGCGGCGCGCCTGATCCAGCATTGTAATTTCTCTTCCAGCCGGCCGATCTTCGACGATCAGACCGTCATTGGACGCTGATATCGTAGCACTCGATCTGGCGTAAAATTCGCTCGCGTCGCGGCCTTCACCGATCACGACGCGTACGGGCTGACCCATGCCGTTCACCATGACGCGGGGGGCCTCCTCAACCATCACCCGGATCTCGGGCGGAGGCATGCCAAGGGCCTGAAAGGAGGGCAAAACCAGGCATGCCGCCGTGAGGAAAGCCCATATGTATTGATAAAATCTCATGATTTTGGCGCCTATGGTGCATTCTCTCGGGCCAACAGTCAACCTAATAACGCTTTGATAAGACTTTAGATTTTGATAGCAACAAAATCTGCTATCTGCCGATAAGCAATATGAGAGGAGGGTGCGGCGGGAAAGTGTCACTATGCTGCCCGCTGCGCTTAATAAATCATCGTGCATCGCCAATCGTCAGGTAAACCGGCTGCCAAATTATCAATACCTGTGAAGGTAGTGATCATCTCCGCCATCGCGTATCTTATGGCGTGGGGTACGGGCCTCTTCGTCTCATCGCTGGGAATTGCCTCTCTCTCAACGACCGTTGTTGGCATCAGAATAAGCTCGATCGTTTCCGCGTTGGAACTGTTGATCGTCGCGGTGGCGGCGACCGCGGGCACGCATTATTTCCTCGAACGCCCGCTTGCGAGACTCATGCGCGCGATGTCGCGCGCGGAGCAGGGAGATTTTCTCATACGCGCTCCGGTGCTCGCCGACGACGAACTGGGCGATCTCGCGCGTTCGTTCAACAAGCTGCTCTCGCGTCTCACCGATATGTCGGCCAACAACATCCAGTCCGAACAGGACAGGATCATGGCGCAGGAGCAGGAACGGCTGCGCCACAACCTTGAAGAGAAGGGCGCGATCATCGAGCGCACAAACCGGATGCTCGAGCAGCTGGTGAAAGACCTCTCGCTCATCTACGAGATCGGCCAGGAGGTGAATTCGATAATCGACCTCGACCGTCTCTATGCGACGATCGCTGCGACGCTCAGAAAGCATCTGCGCGTTCACGAGTTCGCGCTGCTCGTCTTCGACGAACAACGCGAGGAGCTGCAGGTGAAAGCCGCCTACGGCTTTGAGAATCCCGACTCCGTGTCGAGGATGATCTTCCGAAAGGGAGAGGGAATTACGGGGCTTGCCGCGGAGACAGGCAAGAAGATCTATATCAAGGATACGAGCCGGGAGACGCGTTTCCTCAACTACAAAGGAGAGAGGCCATCCGATCCGTCGGCGTTCCTCTCGGTTCCTCTCACCTACAAGGACGAGGTGCTGGGGGTCGTGAATTTCGGCCGGCGCGGCATCGGCAGTTTTACGTATCAGGACGTGAAGATGCTCTCGCTCGTTGGCGGACAGATCGCGCTGGCCATCGCCAACGCGCGCCTGTACACACGAACGCGCGAACTCTCAGTGAAGGACGAGCTCACCGGGATCAACAACCGCAGGCATTTCCATACGATGCTGCAGATGGAGTGGAAGAGGGCGGTGCGTTTCCACAGGTCGCTCTCCCTCATCATGCTCGATGTGGATCACTTCAAGGCCTACAATGACAGTTACGGGCATCTGCAGGGCGATGCGGTTCTCAAACACATCGGCGGCCTCCTGCGCCGCAATCTGCGCGAGGTCGACACCGTGGCGCGCTTTGGCGGCGAGGAGTTCGTGCTTCTGCTCCCGGACACGGACAAGCATGGCGCCGTGGCGGTGGCGGAGAAGGTGCGCGTCCTTGTCGAAGGTCATCGCTTTATGACAGATGAACGGATGGAGACGAATCCCATCACCGTTTCCTGCGGAATCGCCGCATATCCGGACGACGTGGAGGAGATGGAAGATCTGATCGATCACGCGGATATTGCGCTCTATCGCGCAAAAGAACTCGGCCGCAACCGCATAGAATGTTACAAATCGGTTGAGGCCGAGGAAGAAGTTGCCGTGGAAGCTCCGGGGATAATAGACCCGCCCGCTATCGACGTCCCGAATCCTGAAGAAATCAACTAACTAGCGCGTAATTCCCATTTCCCTTTTTACCTGTTTTTCGGCTTCGAGCCAGTCTTTCATGTCGTTGCCGTTCGCATAGCCCCTCTTGCAATAGAGTTCATATGCGCGCGCCCTGATCGCCTCGTACACCTTTGCGTCTGAAATATTCAGAGTATGCCCCTGCGTTTTTTCGTGAGTGGTTTTTCTCGTCGCCATATATCCTCCATGTCGGTTAGGGATCGGCTGAAATTGTAAAAGGTATATATCGCCCCAGGGGGCGCGGTGCAAGGGCTCTGTTGAATTAATTCAATCTGATGATACCCCGCAGCAAGCTGCGGGGTTGCCGCCACCCTCTCCCTCGAGGGGAGAGGGAAGGGTGAGGGTGCTACCCCGCAGCTTGCCGCGGGTAGCTTTCATTTACATCAGAGACATCGCTCCGAGCTGCTGCTCCAGCGCGGCCAGCTGCTTTCTGAGGCCGCGGTCTATATGCGTGAGCAGGGCGCCCTCGTCCCTTGCCGCGCCCGCGGTATCGACTGCCTGGGGAGACGAGATGAGTGATATCAGCGCCAGCTGTACGAGCCTCGGATCCTCGAACGACTGGATTTCGTGATTGTAGAGCTTGTGAACCATTGAGCTGATATGCGGTATGGAGATGAGGCGTGAAAAGCTCTGGCTCTCCACCGTGGATGCCCACACCAGCGCGTCATTGGCGCCGCCTGCCTGCAGGACTCCGATCTCCTTCTGGACAGCCTCCATATGCGCAAGAATCTGTTCGACAAGGGCAGGCCGCAGCCGTTCTGCGCTCCTTTTGAATATAGACTCGAACTGCCGTTCCATGAAGTCGGCTTGATGTTCGATCGACTCCAGCTCTCTCTTTATGTCATCGGCGTCTGCGCCTCGCGGCAATCTGCCCGCTGACAGAGTTGCGCGAGCCTCGGAGAGGCCTTTTTTCAGCGACTCAAGCTCGTCACCGATCAGCCTCTCACCGAGTTTTATCGCGCCGGAGAAACGCGTGCGCGAGGGGTGAGAAGGATTTGTTTCGGTCAGACGTTTTATCACGCGGAGTGCATCCAGATTCGCTGGATCGAGATCGTTTGCGCGCAGCGCGTTCGATGCAGCGTCATCGTCGCGATCTTCAGCCAGCGCCGTCGCTGCTTCGGTCGCCAGCAGAGCGGCGCGGCCGATATCGCTCGACTCGGCGATCAGTTGAGCGTCCCAGCAGATCTTCCAGATATTGGCGCCGCGAGCCACCCTCTCCAGGATCTGCGGCCGATTCAGCTGGCGAAGCCGGCCGTTGATCTTGGCCACTGCCACCTCAAAGAGGCGCCTGGCGTCTCCGCGGATTTTGTCTGCCTCCCAGCCGAAGAGCGGGAAGCCCCATATATAATGAACGTGAGCGATGCCCGTTACGGCCTGCCTTGCGATCTGCTGCATCAGTCGCCTGGCCTGGCGCCCGTTTTCAAACGAGACATTCCCTCCATCGAGGATGAGCGAACCGTCGGCGCTGATGGCGAACAAACCGATGTTTTTTGCCTTTGAATCGACGCATCGGGAACGCGCCTCGGAGAGTTCTTGAGCAAGACGGGCGGCATGCTCCTGCAGCAGGGCGCACTTCTTCTTCACGCCCTGCAACTCATCCATGCGTTCGTCGCGGTGGCGCTCCATCAGCAGCGCGCGGCCTTCAAGGAGCCTGCGCTCAGCGCGGACGAGCCGTAATTCGTCATCCAGCGCCTCGCAGCGCGCGATTGCCCTGCGGCAGGAGCGCCGCGATCGCAGAATTGAAAACGCGATCAGAGCCGCCGCCAGCGCGGCCGCGATGCCGGCGGTCGGCGCGTATCGCCTGGCAGCGTCCGCCGCAAGCCCGCGCCTCAGATCCCAGGCCGCATTGCCGACGGTGCCGATGAGAACGCCGTCGGGAACGATCTGCGAAATGTCGCGCCATATGTGCCAGACGTTGTTGCGGATGAATTCCGTCTCCACGACCTTGCCCCAGTTCGGAATCGCGGGATAGGCGAGGCCGGATTCCACTGCATTCCTGAATGTCGCATCGCCATCGCGGTTCAACACCTCTTCGAGCGCCGCACGGTTTGCTGGATACAAGCCGGTCGCCTCGGCAAAGCGCAGCTGCGCATCGCGCGATGTGAGAAAACTCACGAGGGCCGCGGCCCTTTCAAAATTGCCGCGAGAGCGGCTCGCCTCTGAGACCATGAGATGGGAGCCACCCACGAACGGAAAGCTCCCCTTGGGACCCGCCGGAACCGGCGCTACTCCGAACTTTGAACGCCATTCGTCGCCGAGCAGTTTTGTAATCCACGGGCCGCTGATGATCGCCGCGTAGTTTCCGTCGCGGAACTCCCTGTCGACGATCTCCTGCGATACTGGCGGAAAATCTACGGAGCCGCTCGCCGCGAGCTCCTTCAGATACAGCAGCGCGCCGATCGACTCAGGATTATCTATGGTCACACGGTTGACCGAAAATGGTCCGAGCTTCTCGGCGTGGACGATGTCGCCGCCGCTCGCCCACAGCCATGGCGCCAGATTGTGCAGCAGATTCCAGGTGATTGTGGTGGGGAAAGCGAAGAAGCGCCTTCCGCTGCTGGTATCGAACTCCCGGCTCGCGCGAAGGAAGCCCTCCCACGTGGCCAGTCCCTCGGGCGATGCGATCATAGACTTGTTGTAATAGAGCAGCCGCATCTCCCTGAACCATGGGATCGTGTAGAGGCCTGCGCGTGCGAATGCGTTGCTCGATATGATGCTTGAAGGAGAAAATCGATCCGCGTCGATTTCCCCGGAGAGGTCTGCGACGCGGCCGTCGTTTGCGAGCTCCACGATCCACGAGTGTCCTGCCTGCGCAATGTCGGGCACGGACTCAGCGTCGCCAGACCTGAGCGCGCTTGTAATCCTGTCGTAGGCGTCATCCCAGCGGAGGAACTCGACTGCTATGGGCTCTTGTGTCGTTTCGTCGCTATGGAAGCGGGCGAGTTCGTCGAGAAAATTATTTTTTTCTACGATGTAGGCGGCGAGGGGATTTTTTGTCTCCGCCGGGAGCTGTAGGTTCTGCAAGCTGTTTTCTATGATGATGCCTTGAGCGCGCAGCCGCTCGATGCCCTGTTTGATTCGCTCTGCGGTGACAGGCCCGCGCGCCTCGACCGGCTCATTGTGCATGACCCATACGCGGAGGGGTGCGGCGTAGGATGTAGTGCTGACTAAGAGAGTTAAGATGAGGACGAAGGACGCAACAATCCGCATATCACCTCGTATAGTCCCGCTGCCTCACCGCAGGCAAGCGGCATGATCTATATCGGTGCAATATGCGGAAATGTTGCGTGTTTTTTTATCCCTTTGCCGTCGAGCAGCAGCCGTAGTTGTCCGGTATGTGGAACTTCCTGGACGACGATTCGCCGACTCCGTAGTCCTTTACCTCGATCTTTGGCAGCGACGGGTCCGCGGGGAAGCGCTTGTCGCGGTTGGCCGAGGCGTGCGGATTGCCGTTCTCTTTGTACTCGGAGATCTTGGTGGTCTGCATCTTCTCTTCGACCTGTTCGCGATAATACGGCCCGGAGTTATAAGTGCAGAACGGGTACATCTTGCCGTCTGGCGCGGACTGGTGGATCACGCAGCGGCGCGTGCGTTCGGTGTCGTAGTTGTATTTGTCCTGGAAGTGCATGCCTGCCACGAAGATCGTGTTGTAGCTGAACGTGCGCTCCGCGTTGGCCTCGCGGCCTCGCTTCGTATCCTTGTATCCGTCCATCACGCCCAAGAGCCTCTTGAAGGTGAGCCCCGTGGGCGCCTTGCTTGCCTTGAAGTGTTTGCGCAGGATACGCAGCGCGCGCGCGCCTCCCATGAGGTCTGCCGAGCGCGCGAGCCCCACCGTCTGCAGTGCCTTGTACCAGCTGCGGCGCCTGCGCTCGGAGAGCTTGTCGGCCAGGTGCTGCAGGTCCACGAGCGCCGCGCGCAGATCGAAGAAATCCGTGAGCGCCTTCACTTCCTTGCGATCTTCTGGATTGATGAAGAGGTAGCCGCCGCCGCCGCAATCCGGGTGGCAGGAGACGAAGAACGCGGGCGTGCCAGAGAGCGCCTCAGAGAGCCGCGATAGAGGCTGCGTCGCGCCCAGCCCGAACCAGTTTGCTTTCGGCATGATGCCGCGCGTCTGCTCATCTATGTCGAGCGCCAGGTGCGTTATCGTATAGCGCTGCTCCATGCGGTCTTTCTCGGCGATGCGCCCCGTGAAACAGACAGGCTGGAACGAGATGCCGGTGATGACGTCGGAGTTGTCGATTGCAAACTGTGTGATCGCACCGACCTGATGATCGTTGATGCCGCGGATGACCGTTGGAACGAGCACTATGCGAAGCCCCACCTTGCGGCAGACCTCCACGCATTGCATCTTCGTCTCGATCACGTCCTCCGCGCGGGTCTTGCGGTAGATGTCTTTGGTGACGCCGTCGAACTGCAGGTAGAGCGAGTTGAGACCCGCTTCTTTGCACTGCCGCGCGAAGTCGAGATCCGACATGTTCTTGCCGTTGGTAGCGATCTGGATCTGGCCGAAACCCATCTCCTTGGCCATCTTCACGATCTCGATGAAGTTCGGATGTATCGTCGGCTCTCCGCCCGAGAACTGGATCGCCTTGCACGGAACCGGCTTGCGGTCGCGCAGCGTCTGGAGCATCGCACGCACCTGATCCACCGACGGCTCGGTGATGTAACCCATGGCGTTGGCGTTGGCGAAGCAGACCGGGCAGCGCATGTCGCAGCGGTTGGTGAGGTCGATGTTGGACATGCACGTGTGCGAGTGGTGCATGTTGCACACGCCGCAGTTTTCAGGGCATTCGCCGTCCTTCTCGGCTAGGTGCGTGGGATTTGTGAACCCGCGGTTGTCGCCGAAGCGGAACGTGAACATCTGCATGTAGAAATCCACGTCCGGCGATATCAGCTCGCGGAAGTAGCCGTGCTCCTCGCATTCCTTCTCCATGTATACGGTCTTGCCCTCGGCATACTTGCGCGCGCGGATCACCTTGCCGCACTCGGGGCAGAGGGAGCTCGTCCAGTAGGGGAGGGTCCAGGGGACCTCGCGGATCGGATGACCGGAGTAGGTCATCTTGGGCTGACAGCGGTTCAAAAACGCGGGCCTGGCCTCACCGCGCACCACCTGTTTGCCGGCCTGCTCCATCGCGCTCTTATTGCTCATATCTACCGCCGCCTCGGCGCCGGTTCCCATGCCTGCCTTCGGATTCATCTTAAACCCCCTTACTATAATGATGAGTGTTCAGTCCGTGCGAAACGTTATAAATACCTGTAAAATATAGCCTTTTGGCGATGGGCGCAGCTAACATGCGTCACGCACCGCGTCAAGCGATATCTGACCAGGTCTTCCCGGAGAAAAATTTTTGCGCGGGAATCCGACGATTCTTCATGGGGTTGCGCCGTGGAGGAAGCGAATCTGCCAGGGCGAAGCAACTCTCGCCCTCCATCGGCCGATAACTAGGACAACAAGGGGGAACTTTGGGGAGAATCCTATGGGCAACTGGGTAGCGGTGTCAGGTCAGCTGGATCAGGAGAGCGTTCGCGCCTTCGGCGAGGAGGTCTGCATCGAGCCGGACAAGGCAGTCGCGCGTGAGATCGATACGAACGGCGACGGGAAGTCGGATCAGGTCATCAACTTCGCGCCGACGTTTTGTCCGAGGGACGTTAGTGAAGATGGGTCGTTTGGTGCCGCATGCGACGATAATGCGCTGGAGATATATTCGATGGGCGACGGAAGTGTATCCCATCCGATATTTACGAACAGGATTACGGAGAGCTTTCCCTCGACCTGCAGCGACGGCATGAAGGCGTGTACGACCTTCAAGAGCGCTGAATATTACGTTGGCCAGTTCATCCCGGGCGACTCGGCTCAGCAGTTGGCGGTCATCAACCCGGACGGCTCGGTGCAGCTCTTTGCGTGGGATGGGCAGGGGGATGGTCCATCCCAGCAAGTTGCGTTAAACACGCAGGATTATATTTTGAGTGTCAGCGAGGCTTTTCGCAACTTTGAGGGTTCAGAGTCGAGGAAAGACGGCGTGCAAGAATTACTGCGGGCTTTTGAAGTGGGCGGATCGGTGACTTCAGATCCAGATAGAAGCAGCGAGTGAGCGACACAAATGGTACAGTCTACGCGCGGTCCTCAATCGGTCCGCGCGTTTTTATTTTGCCCTGGCGCCGAGTTTCTCCATCACCTTCTTCTCGATGCCCTTTGTTACAGTACAAATATTGAAATTCACCGATATTGTACTGTACGTGGCGTTGATTTTCTGTTACAGTACATATAGCCTCAATATCTTGGAAAGTACTGTAACCATGAGCAAGGTCGTCAAAAGTGTCCTGGAAGAGGAGCTGCAGAGGCTCCTGATCCTCAAGGATCGTTATCAGGAGAAGATGAAAGAATATCCGCCGGGCTATCTCCTGAAGCGCAAGATGAGGGGACGCGTCTATTATTATTTGTCATACCGTGAGGGGGCGAAAATAAGACAGAGATATTTGGGCCCATTGGAACCTGAAAAACTCAAATCGTACAAGGATCTCATCAAACGAAAAAAAGAGCTGCAGAAGCAATTTTCCGAAGTGAAAAAAAATATCGCTTATCTTGAAAGGCTCTTAAAGAAATGAACGATTTCAAGGACGAACTCTCCGGCATTCTGCAAGCGCTTGGCCGTCATGGTCTGCTGGAACATCTGGTGCTCATAGGCAGTTGGGCGCTGGTTATTTACGAAGCCTATTTCGAAGACACCACCTACAGTCCCGCCATTCGCACAACGGATCTCGATTTTCTTGTTCCGAAAAGACGTCCGAGAATTGAGGCGAAGAAAGATATCTCTCAGATTCTGGAATCCCTCGGTTTTTCTGAAGACTTCAGTTCAGATGGCTGGCTCACGTACCATAAACCTGAATTCCATGTTGAGTTTCTTCTGCCGAGGATTGGTCGTCAATCCGATGACGTTGTCTCTATACCGGCATTAGGCATTAATGCGCGCCCATTGAGGCATTTGTCGCTTCTTGCCGACAACACGATATCAGTGGCGTTTCAAGGTCTTGTTGTCACGGCGCCGCACCCCGCTGCATATGCCCTTTAGAAGCTCATTATCTCTGCACGCCGTAAGAAATCGGAGAAGGCTGAGAGGGATATTGAACAAGCCGAAGCTGTCCTCACGGCCTTGAAAAAGGGAACAGACATTGAATTGTTGCGAACGCTCTTTGACGAATTGACTCAGAAGGAGAAGAAAGCGGTCTTGGAAAGCGCAAAGAAACGGGTCTTTCTCGATGATGTCTTGAAAAAAACCCTTGAGAAAGGGTGAAGATGCTGCACCGTGCGTGTCTTGCGCGCATTTTATTTTGATTTAGCGCCGAGCTTCTCCATCACCTTCTTCATATCTTCCCACACCGGCTTCTTCATGGCTGCGTTGCGCAGCAGGAACGCGGGGTGATAGGTGGGCATCACCGGGATGCCGCGCCAGTCTTTGAAATGGCCGCGCATGCGCGTGATCTTCTCTTCAGTTCCGAGCAGGTTCTGCATCGCGACGCTGCCGAGGCAGACGATGACATCTGGCGCGACGATTTCGATCTGTCGATGGAGGAACGGGATGCAGGCCGCAACCTCGTCCGGCTCAGGGTTGCGGTTATTGGGCGGCCGCGACTTCACGATGTTGGCGATATAGACGTCCTCGCGTTTGAGCCCCATCGCCTCTATGATCTTCGTGAGCAGCTGGCCCGCTGCGCCGACGAACGGCCTGCCCTGCAGGTCTTCATCCTGTCCCGGCCCCTCGCCCACGAACATGAGCCGCGCGTCAGGGTTTCCTTCCCCGAATACGAGATGAGTGCGGCCCTTGTAGAGCTTGCAGCGCCGGCAGTCGCCCATCTCCTCGCGAAGCGCTGCCATGGCCTTCGCCTTATCGGCGGGCGTGAGTTGTTCTTCGGCAACAACCGGTTCTTGTGCAACGGTTCGTTTTTCTGATGCAGCAATGCCCCTGGCCTCGGAAGGCTCACGTCGGGCGGATGCCGGGAGATCGGCTATCGGCACCTCCTTCATGCCGAGCGTCGCCGCATATTCGAGCAGCGCCCGGACGTCGGCTGCCACGTCCTTGAGGCCGATTGACTCTCTCTCTTCCATGTTTTTCTTCATCATATTATTGGGTGTCATTGCGAGCGATAGCGAAGCAATCTCCTGCGGAAACAACTGCCGTCCAGGGATTTCAGGGGATCGCCACGCCCTGACGGGCTCGCGATGACACACAAAGTGAATCGCCATTTACGCCATGAACGCACCGGACTATAATGACCCCCATGCTGCTTGTCCACGCAGGAATTGCGGTCCTTGCCGTGCTGCTCATGCCCGCGATCGCTCACGCATGGGGCCCGGGGATGCACGTTGAGATCGCGCTCACCGCGCTTTCCAAGGCCGCCATCATTGCGCCGTTCATCGCCGAGCTGATAAAGCGTTTTCCCGAGGCATTCGTCTACGGTTCCGCGAGTCCCGACATCATAGTAGGAAAGAAGTACGCCGGATATCTCCATCACTGCCACAACTGGAGAATGGGGCAGAAAATCCGCTCCGCCGCGCGCACCGATCGCCAGCGCGCCGCCGCCTGGGGCTATCTCATGCACCTGGCCGCCGACGTGGTGGCGCACAATTATTATATACCGGTGAAGATCGTGCGCAGCTACGACGCGCGCCTGCTCTCTCATACCTACTGGGAGATGCGCTTTGATATCGGCGTGCCTGAGGAGGCGTGGGAGACGCTTGATGCGGTGAGCGAAGAGGAGATCGAGGATTTCGACAAAGTCCTTGAACGCGTGCTCAGGCGAACGCTCTTCTCCTTCTCCACGAACAAGCGCATCTTCAACACGATAATCATCCTGCAGAAGATGCGGAGCCTGCGCGCGAGCCTCAGGCTCTACGCCGCTCACTCGCGCTTCGGCATCGCTGACGAGAACAGGCGGCATTATGAGGATCTGGCAAAGGAGTCGGCGCTGGATTTTCTGAAGGACCCTGACAAAGCGCCGTGCCTGCAGATGGACCCCGCGGGGCTCGCGCGGCTTGCGTACGCCAAGGCGCTTCGCAAGAAGATGCGCAACCTCCTCAGGCGCGACGTGATGAGCGTCCAGCAGGCGGAGACGCTCGTCAATCTGGTGAAGGAGGACCTGGCCCTAGCACTTTACAGACCCGAGATGAGACTCCCGGACGTGCTGGACGTGCTGTAGCTCGCGCTTCGTGCCATGCGGGATTTTGCGCCAAGAGTACGCTGTTCCTCCTCACTTCCGGCGGGACGAATCGATACCGAATGAATCAAGTTCATGCGCGCATATCAGCGGATATCCCGCTGATGCGTTCCCGATCGCCCGGCGGAAGTGAGGAGGAACAGCTTGCTCTGTACCAATAACAACCGCGTAGTGGCACATAGCAAGCGGATTATCCCGCCCTCCCGCCGAATGAACGGGAACGCATCGGCAAGTGCTCCAACGTTAGCACTACGCGCTGAGTTTAACTCCGTGTCGACTCATTCGCCGGGAGGGCGGGGTGATCCGCGTACTATGTGGCACGGAGCACGCCGGCCGGGAGGAGGGACAGCGTACTCTTGGCATAGATCTTCGTATCGCACGGAGCACGCGTCGTCCCTGGCGCGGCAGCGAATTGTCTTGGACGCACGAACTCGTTCGTGTTTTCACTTGCATTACTCTCGTTCGAGAGTAGATAGCCCGGAAACTATGGAGAGCACGGACGGCAGTACCAGCCATTTATGTTCACTTTTTTCACCGAAATCGTTCGGCGGGACGTCGTGGACCGCCACGGACGCTGGGTCGGGAGGCCTTACGACTTCATGGCCCGGCTCGAAGAGGTTTATCCGCGCGTAACCGCCCTCGTCATCGCAAAAGGTCTCATCAAAAAGCGCTATTACGTAATCCCGTGGAAGGACGTCCATCAGAGCGGCGGCGACATTCATCTCAAGGTCCCTATTGAATCGCTGCAAGCTGTCGATTCATATCGCGCTCCGGATACCGCCACTCTGCGCAGGAGCGTGCTCGATCAGCAGGTGGTGGATACGTTCAACCGCAAGCTCGTGCGCGTCAACGACCTGCACTTCCTGCGCGTGGACGACGACCTGAGGCTGGCGCACGTCGATATCGGGCTGCGCGGGCTCGTGCGCAGGCTGGGCTGGCAGCGGCCGATAGACGGAGTTGTGCATCTGTTCAATCGCCACGCGCGTTACCTCAACGACGAAGGGCTGATATCGTGGAAATACGTACAGCCACTTTCGATCCAGTCCGCCACCGGACAGATACAGCTCACCGTTGAAATGGAGCGGCTGCGGCAGATCCCGCCGTCGGACGTCTCCTCCATGCTCATGGAGCTGGATCCGTATCAGCGCGCGGCGCTTATCCGCACGCTCGACGTTCAGAGCCAGGTGGACATCATTACGGAGCTCGAGCTCAAGTGGCAGAAGGATCTCATCGAGGAGCTTGATTCTCAGACGCTCTTGCGTCTCTTCGAGCGAATGCCTGCCGACGAAGCCACGGACTTGCTCGCCGAACTTTCCAAACGCGACTCGGACCGTATACTCGGAATGCTCTCCACCAAAAAAGCGCGCGAGCTCACGGAACTCATGATGCACGAATCGGACTCCGCGGGCGGACTCATGACGACCGAATATATATCGCTGCGCGGCGGTATGACCGTGGGTCAGGCAATAGACCACATCCGCAGCGTGGAGATACGCAAAGCGGAGACGATCCATACCGCATACGTGGTGGATGACGGAGGAAAACTCATCGGATCCGTCTCGTTCCGCAAGCTCCTGCTGGAGCCGATGGAGGTGCGCATCGAGGACGTGATGCAGACGATGCCGCCTTCGGTCAACGTGAAGGAATCGGTCAAGGAAGTCGCGTACGAGATGGACAAATACAACCTCTTCACGATTCCGGCCGTGGACGAAGAGGGCGTGCTCGAGGGAATCATCACCATCGACGACGTGATGCACGTGGCGGTCGCGGAGGCGTGGGGAAAGAGGACAGGGTTGTGAATAGTGGTACGTTAGTACTTTGGTACGTTAGTACGTTGGATAAACATTTGGGTTCATACAAGGTTTTGTACCAACGTACCAAAGTACTAACGTACCACTTGGTTATGCTTGATTGAGTAGAGTATGTAATTATGAATACGCTCAATAAAATGAAACACGCAATGCCCAGGGGACTGTGGCGCAACATTGCGATCTTCTTCGCGGTGCTGGGTCCCGGTGTGATCACCGCCAACGTGGACAACGACGCGGGCGGCATTGCCACGTATTCGATCGCGGGCGCTAGTTTTGGCTATGAGTTTCTCTGGGCGATCGTGCCGACGATCTTCGCCCTCGTCGTGGTGCAGGAGATGAGCGCGCGCATGGGCGCGGTCACTGGCAAGGGGCTTGCCGATCTCATCCGCGAGAACTTCGGCGCAAAGATCACCTTCTACGTGATGCTGGCTCTGCTCGTAACGAACCTCGGCAACACGATGGCCGAGTTCGCCGGCGTGGCCGCGAGCCTCGAGATCTTCGGAGTATCGAAATACATCTCCGTACCGCTATCCGCGCTCTTCGTATGGCTGCTCGTGGTCAAGGGCTCTTACAAGACAGTGGAGAAGGTCTTTCTGGTGGCCTGCATCTTCTACATCTCTTACGTCATCTCCGGTTTCATGGCGAAACCCGGCTGGGCGCATCTCGTGCACGAGATGGTGACGCCCAATATCAGGTTCGATTCGCCCTATCTCTACATGCTCATCGGAATCGTCGGCACGACGATTGCTCCCTGGATGCAATTCTATATGCAGTCGTCGGTGGTGGAGAAGGGGATCGGAGTCGACAACTATGCCCATGCGCGCTGGGACGTGATCATCGGCTGCGTGATGGCGGGGCTCGTGGTCTTCTTCATCATAGTCGCGTGCGGCGCCACGATCTTTCCGGCTGGAGTAAAAATCGAATCCGCCGCTGATGCGGCCCTTGCCCTCAAGCCGCTCGCGGGCAAGTATTGTTCGTGGCTATTCGCCTTCGGGCTCTTCAATGCCTCGCTATTTGCGGCTTCAGTTCTGCCGCTCTCCACGGCTTACTATGTGTGCGAAGGCTTGGGCTGGGAAACCGGCGTCAATAAGAGCTTCTCGGAGGCAAAGGAATTTTACGGTCTCTATACGGCGATCATCCTCATCGGCGTGGCGGTGGTGCTCATCCCAAATTTCCCGCTGCTGCTCATCATGGTCTTCTCGCAGGTCGTAAACGGAGTGCTGCTGCCGTTCGTGCTGATCTTCATGCTCATGCTCATCAACAAGAAGGAGCTCATGGGTGAGTTCACAAACGGCAGGGTGTGGAACGCGGTCTCGTGGTTCACCGTCGCCGCGATGATCGTGCTCACGCTGCTGCTCACGGCCACGATGCTCTAGCTTTTAATCCAGGACAACTTTTCCGGTGACGCTGGCGAAGAGATTGCCGCCCGCCTGAGCCTGCATTAAAACGTCGGCGCGCGCGAGGCGGGAGGTGCGCTCCGTGAAGGCTCCGGTCGTCGCGTCATAATATCGGGAGACGTCGCCGACGGCCTGAAGTTCGGCGTCGATTCTGTTCCTGACTTTCTTGGCGACATGATCGGCGAGCTGTCGCAGCTGTTCGCGCTTAAACGTGGTAAGGCCGAATTTGTCATAAGTGTGCAGGCTGTCGAGAACGGCCTCGACGAGTTGTTCCTGGGAAAAGGGAAGAGGTGTTTCAGAGAGGTATTTTCTATCCGCTTCAACAGGTATGTCATCGAGCACCTGCGGTTCGCGCATGATCCGCTGGATAGCCCTCTTTCCCAGATCGGTGAGATCGCCTTCGCTGTCAACGCAATAACTGAGCAGATAGCGCGAATCCATCCAGCGGATGATGGTTTTTGCTTTTCCCTCCTGATCTGACTCCGACGCGTGGGCGAATTGCGGATCCGCTGCCCTGGCCAGCGCGACGATTTTTCTGACAAGCGGTCCGCGATCTTCGGGTTTGACGTACCTGACTTCTTTGTCCGGCTTGTTTCCCGCGGGCCGTTTTTCTTTTCGGTCAGCCGCGGCATTCCTCCACGCAAACGCAGGAACCACCGACTCTCTTTCATCCTCTCTGAGAGAGGATGGCCGGAGGTCAGGCACGATCAAAGTTTTATTGGGCCTTGCTGTGACCGGCGTCATCGAAAGCGAGGGTCTGTTTGCTTTCTCTGCAGCCTCAGCCATGGCTTCGTTTGAAGCGATCCGGGGATTTCTCTTGAAGACCAGCTCGCGGATGAGCTCCTGCCCTTTTTCGGTAAACCGACCGTCTCCATAGAAATCTTTGATGTCTCTGGAGGCGTTGACAATGTCATGAAGCTGTAGTGCCACGGCCTTTGCAATGCGGTCCGGCGTCTCCGGCGAGCGAACTTTGTTGAGATCGATCTTCGGATCCGCCTCTATTGCCGCCTTGACGACCCTGCGCAACGGGCCCATGGCCGCATTGGTATTACCATATTGCCTGTTGAGCAGGGCCAGCTCCACGGCATCGACCTTTCCGAGCAGTGCCGTCACTTTGTCCCAGCACGCGGTCAGATGCCTTCTCGCATTGGCTGTGAGTTTTCCCGACATGGAAGTAGAACTCCACGGCTTGGTCCCGCGGATGATTTCGCGCAATTCAGCGATGCCCTTGATGGCCTCCTGTACCTGCTGCGCAATGTCCTTCCCGATGAAGGACGCGTCTCCCGCGCTGATCCTCTTGTCGATGAACCATCGTATCAACGCGCGATATTTACCGACGGTATCCTCGGTGAGATTCCAGGGCAGTACTTCGATCAAGAAGAGCCCGGCCTCCTCATCCAGCGGCACGGCAGGGGACGCTGGCTTGCCGATTCCAAAAGGAGTCAAAGAGGCCGCGGATATCGTTACATATTTATCTGCAGGCGGCGCGTTGCAATAGGAAGAGGAAGTCGCCAGACACGGCTCTGTAGCTGATTCGACGTCGGCCGCACCTTCGTCGATTCCGACAAAATCCTCGGTTGAATAATCCTGCGAAATGTCCATCGCGCCCAATGGCGTGCATGCAAAGGGATTGGTCTGGCCTGCGCTTCTCATGAGTCCTCCAAACAAATGATGGTCCTGTCTGCCAGAACCCTTATCGGCGAAAAAGGGGGATAGTTGCGTGAAATATGGTTTTATTGGAGCGGTGTTAAGAATTGTAACTGAGCAATATAAAAAGAGATTATGGCGAGGTCTCCCTTTACCGCACTTTTTTTCGTTTTGGTTTAGCGCGCTCCTTGAGGATCTTGCGGATGTGGAGGAGCTGCCGAAGGTCTTCCTGGTCTTTGGGACGATTTGCAATCCGTTTCATGCGGATGAGATCATTGAGCGAGACGTACGCGGCTGGCACACCGTTGAAGGGTGCACGAAATTTCTTTTTCCACGCTGAAGAAAAGGAAATACCCTTGGCGAACGGGTGAATGTCCGTATCAAGCCAGTATTGACGAAACAAAAGTTTGTAGTGGAGGACATCGTCGATGGTGAGATCGGTAACGTCGTATCCAAATTCGGAAAGTGCACCAAGGACGCGTTCAGCATTACGGGGAGATGCTTCGATGAAAATATCCAGATCGCGAGTGGCACGTGGAAATCCATGCACAGCACACGCCGACGCTCCGATGATCAGGTACGTCACCTTATGAGCGTTGAATAATTCGATAAGTTTTTCTGGTTGCATATTGTTTTGCCAGAGTAAACGAGAGCTTGGAAACATCAAGCATCATTCGAATTCGTTGATCGGGCGTGCAGGAGAGCCTGAATCTGAGATCGAAATCCCGCTCTTTTTCTTCGTCATCCTTGTCGAGCTTGAGCATTGGACTCATGATAATCTCCTGATTTACAAAAATAATGTAGCATGTCGGGTCATGGACGGTCAACCCAGGATATGCGAGAGGATCACGACCGCGAGGTCCTGCTTGGGCAGACGTGGAAGCGGTATGCGCTGGCCGTTGGCGTTGAGGAGGATGGCGCGGCTCTTTCTTGCGCCGATCGCGGTGGCGGAATTCGCGACAATCCAGTCGCAGTTCTTGCGCTCGAGTTTCTCGCGCGCGTTGCGTCCGAGATGATCGGTTTCAAGCGCAAAGCCCACGAGGGTCTGGAGTGGTTTTTTCTTTTTTCCCAGCTCCGCGAGAATGTCGGGATTTTCGACTAGTGTGATTGTCGGTTGGTACGTTGGTACGTTAGTACGTTGGTACTTTCGTAACCCCTTTGTGGTTTTGCTAACGTACGAACGTACTAACGTACTAACGTACGACATTGTACCTCTGCGTTTCCATTTACGTTTCAGCGTGTGTGCAGGGCGCCAGTCCGCGACCGCAGCTGCCATGATGACGACATTCGCCTTTGCGGCGAGGCGCATCACCTCGCGCCGCATCTGGCGCGCGGTAACCACATCGATGCGCCTCACGCCTGGCGGCGTCGCGAGAGCCACGGGTCCAGCCACGAGCGTGACGTCGCAGCCGAATTCGCGTGCGGCAGCTGCCAGCGCAAATCCCATCTGTCCGGACGAATCGTTGGAGAGATAGCGCACAGGGTCGATGTGTTCGCGCGTTGGGCCGGCGGTGACGAGGACACGAAATTTCTGAGGGCGTTTTTTCATCGAGTCTCATTATGAGCCGTTGCCTGCAGCCATATGCCGAGCGGGCTGATGCCGATCTGTCCATCAGGAATCGGCACGCCGTGCGCGGTAAAATACTTAAGCCAGACTTCGTGCGCAGGTGAATCGTTCGCGCCAAACGACATCGGCGCCGGCGCGAAGTATTCACGGCCTACGATCCGGTTGAATATATCAGCGACCAGCTCGGAACAATAATATCTTCTGTTGTCCCATGCAAAGACGTCGTCGTACGGAACTCCCAGATATTCTTTTTCAATCGCTTTGAGCCTTTCACCGAAATCCGATGGCAGGCCTTTGAGCGCTGTCGCTCGGACTATGCGCGGCTGATTGTTCTGTTTGCGCGCGAGCACATCCTTCAGGGGCGTAAGCGTTACCTTGCCGCCGTATGCCTCCAGCAAGGAGGTGTCACCGTCTTGCTTGATGACGATCCCCACATGCGACAGCGCGGGACCCTTCACATGAAACTGCGCTTCAGTGACCTCTTCAATCGCATCGCACAGTTCGCCACAGTCTAAATCCTGGAAGATGAGATCGCCGGTCTGCAGATCTTGAGCGGTATATCGTGAGCAAGCGGTGAAGAAGAATAAAGAGATGAGAGCGACCAGAAAATTATTGAGTGTCATTGCGAGCCCGTAAGGGCGAAGCAATCTCCTGCAATGAATTGATCGAAGGGGATTGCTTCGTCGCATTCGCTCCTCGCAATGACACCGAGTAGTATTTTTTTACAGATTTTTACTTATGAGCCAAGCAGCGCAATAACCTCTTTCACGATCTCCCCCGCTTCCGGCAGCCTTCCCTTGCCCTCGTAGCCGCACGCGAGATCGCCGCTCGCGGGCTCCATGATCGTATAGCCGTGCTTTTTCAGGCGCGCGACATTCTCCTGTACGATGGAGTTCTCCCACATGTGCACGTTCATCGACGCTGCGAAGAGCACGGGCGCCCGCGTGGCGCATATGACCGTGGTCAGCAGGTCGTCGCAGATCCCGCACGCGACCTTTGCGATGAGGTCTGCGGTGGCCGGGGCCGCCACGACGATGGAAGCGCGATCCGCGAGCGAGATGTGACCGATCTCTTTCTCCTGGATCAGGCTGAACATATCCGTGTGCACGGGGTTGCCAGTGAGGGCCTGCAGCGTGAGCGGGGTGACGAAATGCGCGCCTGCCTTTGTGAGGATGCAATGCACGGCAGCACCAGCCTTGACGAACATGCGTGCGAGCTCGCAGCATTTATAGGCCGCAATACCGCCGCCGATGCCCAGGATGATCTCTTTGCCTTCCAAGTTCTTGGCCATGATCTCCTCTGTGCGTGATTCGCGGTTTGTGGATCGCGGCTCGAAAATGTGCAGTATCAGTCAATCGTCGGTCGCGGTTGGACGGACCATAGGTTGCTTTGAGAGTCCGCGCAAGCGGGTTGTGGGGCATGCTCAGGCGCGTCGTCGTCGCCTCTTTGCAGCTTTTTTCCGCTTTTTTCTCATCTCGCCATCACGGTATGCAAGGAGTTCCTCGATCGTGCGGAAGATATGGGAGACTTCGTCGTAGTCATGGCGGTGTTTCTGATCCTGCTCGCAGCTGCCGGGGACGTGTTTGCGGCAGATGCGTGGACGCTTGTCATAGATGAGGCACCCCTCTTTTTTCGAGAGATGGCGGCATCTGTTGTGCACCATGAGTTGCCAGGTCTTGCCAATTACATGAATCGCCACATTGCGATGGGCGAGGATCCATGCGAGGTCGTCATAATCTCCACGCGTCTCGGGAGTGTCGATCTCTATGCAGAAATAGCTGCAGCATCGCGCGCAGCGCCGGCAGAACGAGGCGCTGCTGTTCTTCTTTTTTTTCTTCATGGACGCGAGGGTCTATGACATCTTCAGCGCAGAGTCAACCGCGTTCCGCGCGCGGTGGGATCCGGTTGCATCGTTTTTGAGTCAGGGCTTGCGGATCTTCTCCAATGACGTTACTCTCCGAAACGCACTGGAGGGATCATGACACAATTTCTCACGACTGCCGAGCGGCAGGCACTCCTCAAGCTCGCGCGCGATACGATCGAACGGTATCTCAAGGACGGCGTGCGCGTCGCCCTGCCTGCGGCGAAAGGTATGTTCGGCGAGATATGCGGCGCGTTCGTGACGCTCCACAAGCGCGGCGAGCTGCGCGGGTGCATTGGAAACATGGTGGGGCAGGGGCCGCTGGTGGAGACGATCCAGGAGATGGCCATCGCAGCGGCGACCCAGGACCCGCGCTTTCATCGAGGAGTGCGGCCCGACGAGATGAAGGATATCGATATCGAGATCTCGGTGCTTTCGCCTCTCAAGCGGATCAAGGACGTGAGCGAAATAGAGGTCGGCACGCACGGCATCCTAATGCGCCGCGGCCTCTACCAGGGAGTATTGCTCCCGCAGGTGGCCACGGAATGGAACTGGGATCGCGATGAATTCTTAAGGCACACCTGCCTCAAGGCCGGGCTCCCCACCGAGGCGTGGAAGGAGCCCGAGACGGTCATTGAAATATTTTCCGCAGAAGTATTTGGGGAAAAGGAATAGAACTCATTTCAAAAACCGGTCGCTCGGTACGGAGTGCCCTTCTGGACGCAACTTCGGAGGGGGAAACCCCCTCCCCAGCGTCCAGAAGGGCACTCCTCCCCTCGCAGGTTTTTGAAATGAGTTCTAAGTTTTTTTTCGAGTCACGAGTCACGAATCACGGTTTTTCAATCCGCGTTCGGATTGTCGTCGTGCTCGATCTTGACCTCGGCCTTCGGCGCCGTTGCGGTAGAGAACGGTTGATGTACGGCTACGGGCTTAACGAATTTCGCGATCGTCTTGCTGCTCCCCTTTATCGCCAGCCTTGCGAACAGCATGTCGAACTGATGCGCCAGCTCGCTCATGAGCGCGCCCTTCGTGTTGTCGGTAAGCGACCACATTTCCTTCTTGAACGGCCCCAGGGCCTTCTTGCGCGCCTTGTAATAGAACTGCTCGTTGGTCATGTTGGGTTTTCGCTCGTCAGCAGCATTCGTATCCAGCCACTTGTAGATGTTTTCCTTGAGCGTGCGGGGGAGCGCGGTGGAATCTAGGACCGTGTTCTGGAAGCCGGTCGCCAGGTGAACTTCCATGGTCTGATGTTTCGGAAACTGGTCGAATGCGGACTCCGGCAGCGTAGATGCGCCGTGCTGCACGACGCCGCCGATGCCGAACTGCGTGCGCGCGAGTTTCCCCAGCGCGTCGATCACGCTGAAGTCGAGCGCCACCTTTGCGATTGTGCCGTCCGGAAGCGGCACGCCGCCGTGGCTCGTGCCGGTCTGGATCGAAATCTTGCTGATACCGTTATAGCCTTTTCCGAGTGCGCCGTTATAACCTTCCATGAACGCCGCCAGCTCCTCTGGAGTGGAATTCTTTGTGCCTACCTCTCCGATCTCGCCGCCCACCGAAACCTCAATCCCCCTGGGCTGGCACGCGCGGATGTGCCGGGTCAGCTCTGCAGCGGTCTCGAAGTTCGCGCGCTGCTGCTCCATTACCGTGGGCTTCGAGAGGTCGACCAGCGTCGACGTGTCTATATCGATATTATAGAAGCCTGCGTTTATGGATTCCGTGATGAGCTCTTTTATTCCCCGGATCTCCGCCTTGGGATCTGTCGCAAATTTTTTGGCATTCGTCTGGAAGTGGTCGCCCTGGATGAATACCGGCGCCTTCCATCCCTCGCGCAGCGCGGCTCCCAGCACGCATGCCACGTATTCGGCCGGCCTCTGCGCCGTGTAGTTCATCTCCGACTTGGCAATTTCGAAAAGACACGCGCTTGCGTCGATGCGGGCGAGCGATTTGAAGATCGTGCGCGCGGAATCATAGGTCATGCAGCGCAGGTTGATGGCTGGCACCGTCATGTCCTTCCATTCGTCGCGCGCGCGCGCCATGTAGAGATCGTGGATCGAGGCCGACGGGCAGCCGAGCAGCTGCGAGGCTTCCCAGATGACCCATCGGGCTGCGTTCCGCACGGACTCTTCGGTCGCGAAGACTGCATTCCAGACGAGCTTGTCCGTGGCTTCGTGACGGAAACGGTGTTCGTCCTTCACCGAAAGTTTTTCCCCTTCGATTGCAAAGGCGCCGTTGCAAGCGGTTTTGAGTGCGTCGATGCTGTTCCAGAGTTCCATGTATTCCTCCTGAGGGCCTTCAGCCGTCAGCGCAGGGCCTTAGGCCTAGATATTGTGAATTTCAAATTGTTCATATGGTGAAAGCTGATGGTTGAAGGCTGATAGCCGATGGCCGAAAATTATGCAAGCTTTGCGAGCGCTTCGGCGAGGCGCCTGACACCTTCTTCGATATTCTCCCTCGATGTCGCGTACGAGAGGCGGATGTGGCCCGGAGCGCCGAACGGATCGCCGCTTACGGTCGCTATGTGTGCGGATTCAAGCAGATATTCCGCAAGGGAGGTCGCGTCGCTGATCTGCCTGCCGCCGATATTGCGGTCCAGGTACGCCCGCATATTGGGCAGGAGGTAGAAGGTTCCGTCCGGCACGTGACAGCGGATTCCGGGGATGGCGAGCAGGCGTTTGAGCATCAGGTCGCGGCGCAATTTGAATTCATCGCGCATGCGCGTTACGTCGTCCTGGGGGCTGGTTAGCGCGGTGACGCAGGCGCGCTGTACAAAACCGGGTATGCCGGAGTTGTCCTGTTCGACGAAGGCCGACATCTTGGAGATAATTTCACGCGGTCCGGCCGCATAGCCCATGCGCCAGCCCGTCATTGCGTAAGCCTTGGATACTCCGTTGACGACTACTGTGATGTCGCGGGCTGAAGGGTGCGCGGATGCAATGGAGACGTGCGGCGCGTCGATGAAGAGCAGCTTCTCGTAGATCTCGTCGGAGATGATTGCCACGTTTCGTTCGACGCAGATTTTAGCAATGGCCGCCAGCTCGTTTCGCGAGTAGGTGCTGCCGGTGGGGTTGGACGGGTAGTTGAGTATGATCGCGCGGGTGCGTGAACTGATCGCCTTCTCCAGCTGTGAAGGCGTCAGCTTGAAGGCGTTGCCCTCGTCCGCTTTCAGGAATACCGGGGTCCCGCCGGCGAGCTGCACCTGCTCGGGATACGAGACCCAGTATGGCGCGGGCACTATCACCTCGTCGCCGGGATCGATCATCACCTGCAGCGCATCGAAGATCGCCTGCTTTGCGCCGCAGGTAACGATCACCTCGTCGTCCGAGTAGTTGAGCCCTTCGTCGCGGCGCAGTTTTTCGCGTATGGCTGCCTTGAGTTCAGGCAATCCACCGCTCGGCGTGTAGCGCGTGAGGCCTTCGTCGATTGCGCGCTTACCCGCTTCTCGTATGGCAACAGGGGTGTCGAAATCCGGCTCTCCAGTCGCAAAGCTGACGACGTTGACGCCGCCGGCCTTCATCTGCCTGGCCTTTGCGGCCATGGACAGGGTTGCAGAGGGTTTTAATAGTTGCGCGCGTTTTGAGAGCTTGATCATGGAAACTCCGGGACTCGTAAGTCGTAAATCGTAACGACCTGCGCTTGGTTTATGATTTTTCGATTTTCGATTTACGACTTACGATTCACGAATTACGTAACCTTGAGCAACTTCTGTTTTAACCTTTTTTCCACAGTTGGATGTATCATCCCGCAGCCGCTTCCGCCGAAGGTGATTATTTCCTTTATGATCGAAGAGCTCAGGTGCGCGTATTTGCCTTCCGTCATCATATAGAGAATTTCGATTTCCGGATCCAACGTCTTGTTTGCCAGCGCCATCTGAGATTCGTACTCGTAGTCGCCCACAGTGCGCAGGCCGCGAAGTATCGTATGTATACCCTTGCGCCGGGCGTAATCCACGAGCAGGCCTTCAAACGAATCGACTTCCACGTTTTCGCGTCCGCGGAAGATCTCCTTGAGCATTTCCACGCGTTCCTCCGGCGTGAATATCGATTTTTTAGTCGTGTTCACAGCGACCGCCACGACGAGTTTATCGAATACCTTGAGGCCGCGCGCCACGATGTTGAGGTGTCCGTCGGTGGGTGGATCAAAGCTCCCGGCACAGATTGCACGTTTGCACATGTGTCCTCCGGACTGCGGGTAAACCTGACAGCTGCCAGCAACGCGAGAAACGCCAGCAAGGCCAGTAACGAAAACCAATAATCGTGTTAGTACGCGTTGCTTGCGTTGTTTACGTTGCTGGCGCTTATCACCTTTCTTTCGGTGAAACCGAAAGAAAGGTGATAAGCGTTTGACCATATTTGCGCGAGTCGGTCAAGGCGAGGCCTTCGGGAGGTTCGATCGGTTCTTTCGGGTGATGCTCCACGATAAGGATCGTGCCTTTATGAGCGAGCGATGAGGCGCAGAGCGAAGCGAGCGTCGGATTCACGAGGCCCTTGAGATAAGGCGGGTCGATGAAAATCAGGTCGAACTTGCAGCCTTCGCGATCTAGAAGCCTGATCGCGCGTTCCACGCTCATCTTGAGTATTCGTCCGAGTTCCGTGACTTTGCAGTGCGCGAGGTTTCTTTTGATGCTGTCCGCCGCTTCGGACCATTCCTCAACGAATACAGCACGCGCAGCGCCGCGGGAGAGGGCCTCGATGCCTACGGCGCCTGAACCTGCAAAGAGATCCAGCACCGAGGCTTCGCTCACGTCAAAGAGGATGTTGAAGATTGCGCCCTTGACCTTGTCGAGCGCCGGCCTCACGCGCTGCCCCTTTGGGGCAACGAGTTTGTGACCGCGCGCTGTACCTGAGATTACTCGCATGTTGGTACGTTGGTACGTTGGTACGTTAGTACGTTAGTACGTTTAATTGAGACCTCGGACAATATCAGATTTTGTACTAACGTACCAAAGTACTAACGTACCACTTGAATTATACCGAGTTCATAGAGTTGGCCACGTCGGCCATGTTGCCCAGCGAGATTCCAAGGACGATCATAATAATGAATGCCAGGATCGAGAGGCATGTCAGCACGGTTCCGACTATGCCCAGGATGAAGCCGACCTTTGCGGCGGATTCGCCCACCGCGGGAGCGGTCCCTGCCTTGATTGCCTTGAGCTCCATTGAACCCAGTATTATTGCCGGGATTCCCGCCAGAAAACCCATGCATACGAGGGATAGAATGCCGAGTATAAGAGCCGCAACCGCCCGTCCGCTAGCTGCCTGCGAGGGCGTCTGCTGCGGCATCTGCTGGGGCGTCTGTACCACCGGCTGCGCGACCGGAATATCCTGATTGCTCATTTTGCCTCCCGGGAAGTTGATATTCGCAATGTGCCACAATTTATAAGGCGATACCACCGACATTTTTTACATGGACAATGGGAATGCCGTGCGATATCGACGCCGCATGCCAAAGAGGAGGGTGTCTATGAGAGCAAGGTATATCGTACTGGCCGCAGCGGTTCTGCTTGTGCTGGCCGCCACGGCCGAGGCTGCAAAAACAACCTACATCGTGACGAACCATCGTTTTAATTACGTGAAGTTGAAGGAGGTCAAGGATTCGGTCGCGGAATCGCGCAAAATGACTCATCCTGCTCAGATCGACGAACTCGGTCTGCGCACTGCGCTCGCGTCGATAAACCTGTCGCGCAGCTACGTCATCAAAAAGGAAGTGGATTCGCAGCAGGTCTTTGACGACAGCGCGCTGAATTTCCTGGCTCCGAACCTGGCGACTGCGTTTATGCAGGCAAAGGCGAACGAGGAAGTTGTCTTCTCGTATCTCTCAAAGCAGCCCCTTTTTATCCTTCGCAACGATCGGCTCAACCTGGGCCGCGCGTGGATAAGCGGGAATGAATTGCACATAAGGTTCGACAAGCTCTATGCAAAAGTCCTGGGCGACACGGACAAGCGCGGCGGCGAAGGCGAGGCCGTTGCAAAGGCCCAGGGGCTTCGCGTCAGGCTGGAGCTTGGGCCGGGGCAGGCCCTCGGCGTAGACGATACTGATGAGGTCGTATTACAATTGAATTACAACTACGCCGAAAACCTCAAAAAGCCGGAGGAGCCGAAGGTCGAGAAGACTATGTCTGGCCAGATCGTGCAGCCGGCCGAGGACAATACGGCCCAGTCGCAAAAACAGGTCGTTAAGGGCGAGAAGCTCTCCAAGAAGGAGAGGGCAAAGGCCGAGGCCCAGGCAAAGGAAAATCTTGCGCAGCAGATGCCGGCGGCTGAGGCTGCTCCGGCGCCGACGGTCAAGGAGCGGCTTGAGGCGCTCGACCAGCTCAAGAAGGACGGCCTCGTCAACAAGAAGGAGTACGACGAGAAGCGTAAGGAAATACTCAAGGACCTGTAACTGGGGGGTCGATGACGATCCTGATTGAAATCGGCGTAATCGTCGCCGGTTTTTTCCTGCTGTGGCTGCTCGCTCGCGCCATCGTCACGCCGATTTTCCGCAAGATGGTCTTTACTGGCGATCTGGGTTCGCTGGGCAATGTGATGATCCCCCACGAACAGCAGTTCGTCAGAAATTCCGGCGGCTATAATATCGACATGTGGTGGATCCCGCACGCCTCCTCAAAGGAGGCGTTGCTCTATCTCCACGGCAACGCCGGGCGCCTGCCCCACTTCTTCGAAAGCTTCTCTCGCGAATACAATGTTCTGGCCCCGGCGTATCCCGGCTATGGGCTCTCCGAAGGCGCGGCCAGCGAATCACGCGTGTACGAGACCGCTGAACTCGCCTATCAGTGGCTCCTGGACAAGGGGGTTGGCGAGGATCAGATCATCATCTATGGCCATTCGCTTGGAGGTGCGCCCGCGGTATATCTGGCGAGCAGGCGGCCCGGGTGCAAGAAACTGATCGTAGTCAATTCCTTCAGCAGCCTGCGAAGCCTGGTCCGGCGGAGATACGGGCTGTTCTTCTCCCTCTTCGTTAAGGGCTGGTTCAATACCGCGAAATACGCCGCAAGGGTCAAAGGCCGAGTCGTGCAGTTCTGCTACCGCCACGACAAGGTCGTGCCCTATGAGGAGTGCGAGGCGCTCTTCAAGAGTTTCACGTCCACGGACAAAGACCTGGTGACGATGGAAGGGCCGTGTCATTCCTACTTCGACATCGAGTTCACCGCCCACAACTTCAAGC
This sequence comes from bacterium, assembly GCA_021810905.1. Classification (GTDB taxonomy): domain Bacteria; phylum UBA10199; class UBA10199; order 2-02-FULL-44-16; family JAAZCA01; genus JAJZQH01. Next base: position 141,223 of record JAJZQH010000008.1, on the reverse strand, counting down.
TTCCGCCGGAGATGATGGACAAAGGACAGGGCTGATGCAAGACGGCCGCGGAACGCCTCCCCCTGGAGCCAGAAAACTCACAGGGCAGGAAGGGTATCGCATTCGCAAGGGCGGCTATCGTATCCTTTATGTCATAGATGATGCAGCGGCGCTTGTGCGTGTTTACCGCATCGGGCATCGCAGGGAGGTTTACAGGAATCCGGGCTGAGCGGTTTCAAATGATTGAGCCGGGCAAGGGGGCAAGTTCTGGCCCCCTTTTTTTTTAGCAACTTCGTCGCAGATTATCCGATAACGGTTGCATGCGGCAGTTTTCAAGAGGATGCCGCCTGAACGGAGGGTGAGATGCCAGGTTCCATGATCCGCTATGATCATCTGGCGTATCTTTTTCGGTCCCCATATGTCGCTAATGCGAAGGATATCCTGAGAAACCAGGCGGACCATGCGGGCTGTGGGTCTGTTATACGCATGACGCTCAACTGTGTCGGCACGCCATCAGGAGATCTTTCTCCAAGAGAGCTGGAGGCACGGCTGCGGTCAGCCTTTAAGCACTTTGAGAGCTATACGGGGAAGCCGGGCTTTATCGGCTTCTCCTTATTTGTAAACGGTATTTCGGTCCTGGCCAGGAGTTGTGAAGAAGCGATAACCTACGGAAATCGGCTCCTCGCGCACGAATATCGCAACGGCGGTCTGATGATAACGAGCCCTGATGTAAAGGCTCACGTCGAAAGGGTCGTCGGCCTGCTGGAAAAGATGGGTGCGCAGTACCTCTATCACCCGTGCTGCTGGGGCGATCTTATACGTACTGCGTTTTGCGATTTTTGGGGCATGTCGCGAATCATGTTCAACGAGACGCTGGAAGGTTTCGGATCCGGCAATCCTGACTCGATGCGGCTCTTGCAGTTTGCCAACCAGCAGCTGCTCGGCGCGGCACACGATACGAATGACGAAGCGATCCGTCTGCGCTGTCTCAATTTTGCCGAACGGCTGAATCGAGTGTTCGAGGAGGGAGAGAGCCACGCTGTCCTCCAGGGTTTTTTTGAGGCGCATGTGCTCGCCATGGAGAGCGACGGCATCTATGACGATTACGAGCGGTCGCTCGCACGGGCGGTTTCTCCTGAGCGGGCGCCGTCGCTGGCCCTCGTAACAAACGATGCAGATTTTGCGGCTGCGCCTGTTGCGGACGCTGATGAAGATGCAGCGGGCCCCGTGGCTCAGCTCAATTGCGATCCTGCGACGCAAACGGTTTCAATCGTCGATAATGCAATGGATTCGGCGATGGCCCTGTTTCCGTGTACGTCGGTGAGGTGAGTTATGACGAAGGGAGATATCCGGTATGGGAATTGAGACATCACAGCTTTCAGCTCTCATGAGCGGCGCAGTCGGCGTGCAGGGCGCGGATGCTATTGCGGCCGGCACGGACTCCGATCTTAATGAAGCTGAAGAATCGATTCAGGACGGCGTGCCGGAAGTTTCAAGCGGCGTCGCTTATCCCGAATGCTACATCCCGCATCGCAGGATATCCGGGTGCGATGCGCTTGTCTCGGGGCAGCGGACCGTGGGCGACAAGGCGCGCGAGCTCGAGCGCAAGCATCGCGTCATCACAGAGGCCGGATTCCGCGTGGCGCCGATGTACATGCTCGCCGAGGGGTTCTTCGACGCCTTCTTCCGCGCAAACGGCCTTGGCAGGGATCTGCGCTCGGTCAGGCCGTCGGAAGATTTTTGGGATCATATATTGCAAGGGCGTTTCACCACGGAACAGCATGCGATTATCGACATGATCTCGGGGATGTTCAACCCGCGGCCGCTGGCCGTGCGGTCGTCTGCTGCCGGCGATTCGCGCGGCACAAATACGTATGCTACCGGCTTCACGAAAAATACACCAGCGCGTCTGGAGCGAACGATCCGCGAAGTGCTCGCGAGTTATTTTACCGAGAAGGCTCAGATCTTTCGCAGACTCTCCAGGAGCGGCGAGGAGATGGGGATCTTCATCCAGCCGGTGATCGGGCAGTGGCTCGACAAGTCGAGAGAGGATTTTGCTCCGGTGCTCTCCGGCTATGGATACACTACCGGCCCCGGTGGAGAGCCGGTCATCTACATCGAATGGGGCCTGTCGGGCGCGGTCTCCTCGGATTCCGCCGAATGCATCCCGCAGCGCGTCATTGAGGGATGGAAATGGAGTCTCAAGCGGTACGTCGAGACGGAAAATAGTCGGTTGGGCGAATCGGCTCTACGATCGAACCTGCTGGGTTTTGCACCACCGTGGGGTGATATCGTATCGATAGCTGTCTTGAGCCGTCCAGGATATGGCGTTCACGAAAATCATCTCTGCCCTGAGGCATTCTTTGGATCGCGGTATGCGGACTTCAGCCTCGAGCCTCTGTTCTCGGGGTTGACTCGCCTTGAAGCACGGCTTGGCAGCAGGCAATATGTGGAGTTTGCGATCACGGTTCCCCCCGCCGGGCCTCAATGCTGGATCACGCAGGTCGCGGAAGTGAGCGAGAAGACGGACTGGGTCGTCTTCGAGGATTCCAAGAATGCGCTGTTCGCCTGCGATCAGGTGACCGGCGCAGGCGAACGGATCTGCGACGGCGCAGTCATCTGTGATGTGGGAGATGATGGTCGACGAGCACTTGAAGCACTGCGGAGATATAACCGTGGGCACGAGAATTATCTCCTCTTTTTTTCAGGACAATTCCTCACGGACAACTTGCTCGATCTCACTCATTTCAGCAACGCGCCGGTGCTGATCGATATGAATGATTATCCCCATACGGGCCCGATCTCGGGCCATTTTCGAGGTCTGGCGGATGTGCTCGGGAAGTTTCTCGCCCGCCTCAAGCGCGACAGCGAACTCGGGCGTGGCATACAGTGGCTGCGCGATCAGTCTCGGCGCGAGGACGGGCTCTTCGTGTACGACGGCAAGCTCCGCGCGAAGGCGCGCGAGAGCGAGAAAAAGGAAAAGGGCAGGCTGGTTGTGTACAAGGTTGAACAGTAATATAACGCCGAAGTCCAATATCGCATTTGATGTTCACCCCCCTCCTTTGTAAGGAGGGGCTGGGGGAGGTAGATCGGGGTTTTATCCGTGGTCTACCCCTCCCATCCTCCCCTTACAAAGGGGAGGGGATAGATTCTCACAAATATATGCCCCGCACGCGCATCGATAAGCTCCTTGTGGAGAAGGGATTGGCGCCCACGCGCGAGAAGGCTGCCGCGCTCGTGATGGCCGGCTGCGTGCTCGTGAATGAGGCGCCGGTCACAAAGCCCGGACATGCAGTGGACGAGGCGGGCGCGATCCGCGTGCGCGGGCAGGATCATCCGTACGTGGGCCGCGGCGGCGTGAAGCTCGCCAGAGCGCTCGATGAATTTGAGATCGATCCTTCGGGCAGGATCTGCATGGACGTGGGCGCCTCCACCGGCGGGTTCACGGACTGCCTCCTCAAGAGGGGCGCGGCGAAGGTGTATGCGATTGACGTGGGTTATGGACAGCTTGCGCACGAGATCGCGACCGATGCACGCGTCGTGGTGATCGAGCGCCAGAATATCCGCTCGCTCGAACCGGATCGCATCCCGGATCGCATTCAAATCGCGGTCATCGACGTCTCATTTATCTCGCTCTCCATCGTGTTGCCCGCTGTCGATCGCTTCCTCTCATCGCATTCCGAAATCATCGCGTTGATAAAGCCGCAGTTCGAGGTCGGCCGCGAGCTCGTGGGCAAGGGCGGGATCGTCAAAGACCCCGCGTCGCACGAACTCGCGAAGAGCAAGGTCATGGACGCCAGCGCAGCGCTGGGTTGGAATTGCCGCGGAGTGACCGACTCGCCGATACTCGGCGCGAAGGGGAATAAGGAATTTCTGGTACACTTCAGAAAATGATCGTCAACGGTCCCTCTCCCTTGAGGGGAGAGGGCAGGGTGAGGGTGGTCGAGGCGTCCGTGGCATCTCCTCTCTCACATCTTCGCGCTGCAAGGGTCGAGGCGTAGTTACTCGTCGTGAAATCTACGTTGTCTTCATCCCATTAGGCTCAGCTGAAGGTCATACACTCCGCTCTTAAACGCCCTTTTAGCAGCGCGAGGATGAAGCCCGACGTCTGCCGCAGGCAAGGTGCGCTCGTCACCGTTGAATTGTCTGCAAACCTGGCGGCCTTACCTTCCCCGCGGGAAGTGCCGGAGACGCAGCGACGTAAGCCCAATGCCCTTCCTTTCCTTGACAATGGGGACTTTTCCCGCGTTGCAAGTGATTGAAAACATTGATGGCCATTTCTGGCTAGGCCGCCCGCCGGTCATCGACCGGCAGTACCCGATCCGTAGTGAGCTTACCTGAGACGAACATTGATCCGGTTTGTGAACTTTATTGACAAGTGAACGGAGGCGGTGACACGAATGTGCATGAAGGGGGCCTATCTTGAAAGGAGTCCCCCATGCGCAAACACGATTTCGGAGGAAGCTGGACGGAGGAAAAGCTCGAACGGGTGCGCAGGAATTTAGTTGAATACACAAAAATATTTGCAAAGAACCCCCGAGCAAAATGGTTTACCACATATTATGTCGATGCCTTCGCCGGCACGGGTTATCGGTCAATGGCAGGGCGGAACGGCCGTCAGAAGTCGCTCTTTCCCGAATTTGTAAAATCTGATGCGCAGGGTCTGCTGAAAGGCAGTGCAAGGATCGCGCTTGAGATCGAGCCTCCCTTTAAACATTATCTTTTCATAGAGCAGAATCCCAAATACGCGTGTGAACTTGGCAAGCTTAAAGACGAATTCCCCAGCAAGGCCGAACGTGTAGAGTTGGTTCATGCAGAGGCCAACGATTATTTGATGCAGTGGTGCAAAAGGATGGATTGGCGTTCTTCTCGCGCAGTGGTGTTTCTTGATCCATATGGGATGCAGGTTGACTGGTCACTCATGGAAGCGATTGCGGCTACGCGAGCAATCGATCTCTGGCTCCTTTTTCCGCTCGGTGTGGCTGTCGGCCGTCTCCTGACGAAGGGTAAGGAGCCTCCCCCGGAATGGGCGGGTGCATTGACCAAGTTTTTTGGCTGCAATGACTGGAAGACGGCATTTTATCGACCAGCGGCGCAACAGGTTCTGTTCAAAAAAGGAAAATCGGATAGCAATAGGGCCGTGGATTTTGGTAAAATAGGGCAGTTTTTCGTGCAAAGGCTGAAGACAATATTTCCGGCAGTTGCGGAGAACCCACTGCCGCTTATGAATTCAAAAGGCAATCCATTGTATCTGCTCTGCTTTGCGGCGGGAAATCCAAAAGGGGCGCCTACAGCGCTGAGGATAGCTGACTACATTTTAAAGGCTTAAACTATGGCGACGCGATCAAAGATCGAGTGGACTCACACAACCTGGAACCCTGTCAGCGGGTGCACAAAGATAAGCGCTGGCTGCAAGAACTGTTATGCGGAGCGCATGGCTATGCGCTTGAAGGCCATGGGAGTTGAAAGATATCGGCGCGGTTTTGATGTCTCGATTCATCATGATTTGCTGGATCAGCCTTTGATGTGGAGGCAGCCGAGGCTCGTATTTGTGAATTCAATGAGCGATCTATTTCACGAGAGCGTGCCCAATGAATTCATAGTGCGAATATTTGAGACGATGGAGCGGTGTCCGCAGCACACCTTTCAGATCCTGACCAAGCGCAGCAAGAGGCTTTTGGAACTTGCCGATTCGCTGCCCTGGCCAAACAACGTCTGGATGGGCGTGACGGTCGAGGATGACATTGCTGTGCATCGGATATGTCACCTCGCGGAAGTGCCCGCTGCTGTTCGATTCCTGTCATGCGAACCCTTGCTCGGTCCGATAGAAGACATTCCCTTAAGCAGAATCGATTGGGTTATTGTAGGAGGCGAATCCGGTCCACATGCGAGGCGCATGCAGCCTGAATGGGCCCGCGCGCTTCTAAGGCAATGCAGGCAGGCAGAAATTCCATTTTTTTTCAAACAATGGGGCGGGACGAGAAAAAAGGCAGCAGGGCGTCTGCTAGATGGCCGCATTTATGACGAGATACCTTGCCGATCGGTGAATCGGCGGGGCTTTATATAAGTCCCGCATGTTGACGCCGACTGGTATATTCAATGGTAAATTGCAGGGAGGGACGGAGAAGGAAGATATGAAATGCGCTGAATGTGGCACAAAGATGAATGAGGTCGAAAAAGGTCCCTATCATTATGTCGAGTCCGGATTGGATAATGTTTATCTTTACGGCGTCACCGAATATAATTGCCCCAAGTGTAAAAATAAAATGGTCCGCATTCCTCGTCCTTTTCAACTGCATATCATTCTTGCGATAGCGATCTCTCAGAAGGAAGGACATCTCTCCGGCTCTGAGATTCGTTTTTTAAGGAAAGAAGTCGGCATGCCTGCAAAGGCGCTTGCCGAGGCCGTCGGTGTAACTCCTCAGTCTATTTCACGCTGGGAGAACGAGAAAGAAAAACAATCAGAATCACATGATCGTCTGATACGATATATATTCCGATTCATGATGCAGGAGCGCCTCAAGACGACAATCAATTATCTTGAAGATACGCTCAAGCAGGCGGAGGTAGTTTCTTTCAAAAACAAGAGAGTAGATGTGAATGCCGACCAAATGCGGTTCATTTCAATTCCTAATGTGGCAGTCTGTGAATGTGGTGCCTCGATGGAGTAAGAGGTAACAAGGAATTTCTGGCGTATTTTCGCAAGGGCTGAGGGAACGACATTTCCTCATTAATCGCGCAACTTCCTCCGCAGACATCCGATAAATAAGGGTATAGAACCATCAGAATGGAGACAGCCATGGGCGATTTTGCTACGAACCTCCTCCAGTACTATGCGGACGGGACCCTCACCCCATACGTCGTCTCGTGCGAGAGCGACGCTGGTTGCGGCGGTGTGCACATGACGCCGCGGAATACCGATAATCTTTTGAGCGCGATGAAGGATGGCGTGATCACCCAGGAGGAGAGGGCGCGACTCGGATTTCTGAGCGCTCGCGGGATCGACGTCAATTCCATAGCCGGCGCGGACGGCAGGGAACCTCAGCGGATCATGGCAGGGCTACTCATCTTTCGTGATGCCGGCGAGATTCAAAAGATTCTCAAGAGCGATTCCGAAGGCGACCCCGTTTCGCAGTTGCTGGAGATTTTCGCGGGGCATGCCCGTCCGGAGCGGGAACTCCTGTTGGTGCAGGCGCTTGCCGCCAACGATTCCGACGTCGCGATCAATGTGAAGATCAAGATTATCAACGGCGAGATCGAGGTCTCGGATGCTGTTCGGGCCGAGCTCATCCGCGCGTGCGACGCGCATTTCTTCAACTGCAATCTCGGCAATTTTTCCATGGACGGGCTGATCGCGATCTACGACGTGCGGGGCCGCAACGACAACATCGGCGATTCGGCATACAGGCTCATGGAAGCGATCGCCATGAGTGGAAGGAAATAGATAAAAGCCGAAAAGACGTTTCTCAGAGCGAGCGCCCGGGATAAACCCGGGCGCTCTGCATTTCAGGGGAGTTATCCTTGCAAATGCCCGTAAAATATGAATAGGAAGGGAACGTACAATTCGGAAAGGGGTAATGCATGGCGGATACAAAGGTGGACGGCGATTCGTCGGGCTGGCTCGGGCTGATAGCGCCTTTTCGCGATCAGATGAGATATATCCACTTCGGCAATCAATTTGCCGACAGACAAGGCGTGCCTGGAGCAACCGAAGCGAGCTTTCAGAATTCGCTCGTGGATCTGGAAGGGTACATAAGCACTGATCCCGACGGACAACGCTTGCTGAACGAGATCAGGGACGCAGGTTCAAAGTCTTTCTGTCACAGAGAATTGAGCAGATATTATGAATCCTTTCTCCACATTCCATATTATCGCACTGAAAGAATGCTCTGCCTCGAAGGGGGCATGTTGCTCAGGACGCATTTCGGCAGTGTTTCGGTCGGGGCGAGCCCGCGTGCAAAGGCCGCGGATATCGTCTTCGCAAAGGTCGCCGTTCCGTCTACGCGCGACTATGCAGAAGACGCCATTCCTATGCCGGCCCCGCTTGCGAGGTTTGCCCGCGTGAGCGGCGTGAAGCAGCCGTTTGACGGGAAGCCGATCATCAGCATCGACGGAATGGAAATCGAACGCGAGGGGAGCTATCGCGTATGGGTGCGGCTTGAAAACGGGCTGCAATTCCGTCTTTCCGCTGTCGACGATTTCAACGAGGAGTTCGGCCATCGCACGGAAGGATTCAGCATGCCTCTGGGCATGTGGAACAAGTACCGCACCATCGTGCTGCGCAAGGTCGTGGAGGCGGCGCAGGCTCTGGATCGGATCAGGGCCGCCAACGCGGGCAAGGCTCCGACTGACGCGATCGATCTGAGCGAAGTAGAAGATCTGATTTTTGACCTCGCCCATCTTGTGTGCTCGGTCCGCACGCACGACCCGCTGTGGAAGGGTTTCTGTCACGCCCAGTCTCCCCATCCCTTTGGCACGCCGAAGTATAAGACCCTTGAATCCTTCAGGGGTCTTGCGATGGAGACCGACAAAATATGGAGCGAATGCGCACATAGTGCCGCCTGGAACCTTTATATTTTGATCATGCGGGAGAAATGGGGGGAGAGGTATTTTCTGCGCGAATTTCAGGATCAGAAGAAGAGGACTCCTGCAAACCTGGAGACGATATCAGCGGCGATCGATACGCTGGCGTGCGCGGCGAGCGTCATGGCGAACCTCCCGCAATTGAAATTACCGGAGGGAGAGTTCGATTCAAGGGAGTTGATGAAACCCCTGCCGCAAATCCTCGAACAGAATCCCGACCCGCTCGCCGAAGCGGCGGCGGACGAATCCCTCTCCGCGGAATGGAACCCCTGTGCCGCGGAGAGCGAGGCGTTTCCCAGCAACGCAGCGGCAATGGCCGAGTCATCCGCTTTTGTCCTGATTGGAACTCGTTAAGAGATTTTCGGTGCGAGGTTTTTTTTGCAGGTCTTTTTCAGCGCAAAGCTGAAACATGTGTTGCCGCAGCTCCTGTCCAGCGTGAGCGCCGTTCCCTGCAGCTCGATGTATTTCCTGGCAAGGCTAAGCCCCAGTCCCACGCCCTGTCCCACTTCTTTAGTTGAAAAGAACGGGTCGAAGATTCTCTCGCCGACAGCTTGCGGAATGCCCGCGCCGCTGTCCATTACTTTGAACAACACCTCGTCTTTTTCGTCGATGACATCGATGCGTATCCATTTGTCTTTGGAGTCCAGCGCTGCGTCGAAGGCGTTGTTGAGCAGGTGCACAAACGCCTGACCTACAAGCATGCGCTGGGCGCACACTGTCAGCTTCGGGTCGCATGGAGCGACGTCGAAACGGATGCCGGTCTTTGTGAATCTCTCGGAACAGAGATTTTTTACGGCATCCAGGATGCTCTCTACGGCGACCGGCTTTGGCGGGTCGTCGGGATTTCCGGCGCCGATAGACATCAGGGACGATACGATCACTTTGATGCGATCCCTTGCATTCCGTATCTGCTCGATCTGCTTCAGCATCCTTTTCCGATCCACTTGCGCCCCCTCCATTTCCGAGGCGAGGAGATCGGCATTAAGAGAAAGGATCATCAGCGGATTGTTGATTTCGTGTCCTACGCCGCCGGCGAGCCGGTCGAGCGCGGCCATGCGTGAGGCGCCCGCCAGTTTTTCGAATAATTGAATTTTCAATTCGTTTTCGAAGATTTCCCTCTTGGCCGCAGCGAGCCTTTCGTAACTCTCCTTGATCTGCTGCTGATATACCCCGAGTTCCTCGACTACTCCACGTGCGCCTTTCAATGCGGCGAATGCGCGCTTGAAGCGTTTAAAGAGCGTCATCGACGGAGGGATGGTGATCGTGTATACGCCCACGCGCGGTTTGAGCTCCATTTCCACTATGGCGTTAGGCACGTGGTGAAGATGAGTTATCCAGCTTAAATTTCCTTTGTAGAACTGGAAAAATTCCGGGCTGTCTGAATACTCGGGCGGAATGCTGAGCGTGATCCTGATGTTGTTTTCTCCCAGGTCCTTGTACTCGAATTTCACGTTGGAGAAAAAAGCCGGACCCACCGATGTGCATAGCGCCCAGTAGAGATGCTTCGGTTCCTTGACCAGCGAAAGGACGTAACCCACGAGCCTGGTCTGCCGTGTGAGGCCTGTAAGAAAGCCGCTTTTTTCAAGTTCTGCGTATCCGCCGATCAGCGTGTTAAATCGCTTCAGGATCTGGACAAAGAGATTCCAGTCCATCCGTTGTTTCGCGTCATCGAATTCTGCAAACGTGACTGGAAAACCTTCGATGAGCTTCGTGCGCGGTATGCCCATCTGATCGAGTTTCAGAAAAAGGACTCCGAATACCCTCTTTGTGGATACTTCCTTCATAGGTTATTCATTTACCAGTTTTCAGTTCTTGAGTCCACGGCCTGCCGGATAAAGCGACCTTCTTCAGCGCGAAGCTGAAGCAGGTGTTGCTGCAGCTTTTCTCGAGCGTGAGAGAGCCCCCCTGCATCTCGATGTATTTCCTGGCAAGACTGAGCCCGATTCCTACGCCATGGCCCACTTCCCTGGTCGAGAAGAACGGGTCGAAGATTCTTTCGCTGACAGCTTCCGGAATGCCCGCGCCGCTGTCTATTATCTTGAACAACACCTCGTCTTTTTCGTCGATAACATCAATGCGTATCCATTTATCTTTGGAATCCAGTGCGGCGTCGAAGGCGTTGTTGAGCAGATGCACGAGCGCCTGGCCCACGAGCATGCGTTGTGCGAGCACGCAGAGCTGGGGGTTGCGGGGAGAGATATCGAAGCGGATTCCGCTCTTCGCGAATCTTTCGGAACAGAGATTTTTCACGGCGTCCAGGATGCCGTCGACCTCGATCGTTTTCGGGGGATCGTCCGGATTGCCTGCTCCCATAGCCATCAGCGAGGAGACGATTCCGGCGATGCGGTCTTTCGCGTCCATGATCGCCTTGATCTGCGGAATCATCTTTGCCCTCTTTTCTTCGTCTGATTGGAATTCTTCGGCAAGGTGTTCGGCGTTGAGGATCATGATCATCAGGGGGTTGTTGATCTCGTGGCCGACGCCTCCGGCCAGGCGATCGAGCGCGGCCAGGTGCGACTGATTCGCCAGTTTTTCGAAAAGCTTGAGCTTCAGCTCGTGCTCCATGAGCTCCCTTTTCGCCTCCGCGAGCCGCTCGTAGCTCTCGTTGATCTGCCGCTGAAAGACCCTGAGCTCTTTGATGATCCCCCTTCCGCCTTTCAAAGCGTTAACGGCGCGCTTGACTCTTTTGAAGAAGGTCATCGATGGGGGGATGGTGATGTCGTACACCGCCATACGCGGCTTAAGATCCATCTCGACCATGGCGCAGGGCAGGTTGTGAATAAGGGAGACGCAACCCATGCTTCCCTTGGTGACGTGAAAGAATTCCGGGCAGTCGGTGTATTCCGGAGGGATGCTGAGAGTCATCCGTATCCGGTTTTCGCCCAGGTCCTCGTATTCGAATTTCACGTTGGAGAAGAAGGTCGGCCCTCCCATCGTGGCCAGCGCCCAGTAGAGCTCCTTCGGCTCCTTGACGAGCGAGAGCACATAGCCCGTCAGCCTCGAGGCAGTCGTTGAATAGATGAGAAGGCCCGTTTTCTCGAGTTCCGCGGGCCCGCCGACGAGAGCGGAGAAACGCTTCATGATCGGCACGAAGAGCTCCCAGTCCATGCGCTGTTTTGCATCGGCGAGCTCTTTGAGCGAGATCGGAAATCCCTCCACGAGCCTTTCGCGAGGTATCCCCATCTGATAGAGCTTCAATAGGATTATGCCGAATACCTTTTTGTTGGATATCTCTTTCATTGCCGCTCCTTGTACCAGTTTTGACTTCCTGCGTCTACTGCCGCCTCGCATATAGCGATAAATACGTTGCTTGCGAGGTGGTGCTTGTGTTAGGCGCAGCAGCTTATGACCGACAGGATAGACAAAAAACCGGAGAGCGTTCGGCTGATGGTGGTTCCGGGCGCCCTGCCGGCGGATAGAATGCCGGATTCCGATCCCGACCGTTTTATAAGCGAAGGCGCGCCGCTGCCGCCGGACGTCTCGGCGCAGCTGGCGCTTCGGCAATACTGGAAGCAGTTCAACGGGATTCCGCCCCACGTTCGCACCTGGCTCACTCACACCATGCTCTACGTGGAGAAGGCGATCTCGTTCATGGAGCAGCTCACGGAGGATGCGCTCACGCCGCAGATGCGAGAGAAGCTCCCTCTCCTGGCGGAGACGCTCGACCGCATCGTCTATGACCTCCGCTCTCCGTATCTCGACAACATGAGCCTCTCGCTCCTCGGGCTCGAGAGATTGCAGAATCAGCTCATACGTTCCGGCTCCGCGACGATCGTGCGCATGAACATCAACATGACCGACGTGAACAAGATCGATTTGAGCGGAAATCTCGGCACGGCGTTCAAACAGGCCGTGCTCGAGTGGCTTCAGTGGCGCTTCGGGCTGGAGCGAGTCTCCGTCAATCCGGAGGGCACTTCATTCCTGATCGTCAAGGAGGACTCTTCATCCCCTTCGTTCGAATACGATCAGTTCGCAAGGCAGATACGTTTCAGGCTCGAGCAGAGGACGATGTGCGAGAGATATCGTTATTCGAGCGAGCTGCTCGCTCGTTTCGTCCCCGATGCGGCGATGTTCTATTTCACCGTCGACGCGGGCCATCTCAAACCCCGCGAGACCGTTCGCGAAGGCTCGCGAGACGCGATCATGGCGCTGCACGAGGAGATCCTCAAGATCAGCGAGAGGTCGCTGAGGCTATTGGCTGTGGGCGGAGGCGTGCTCGAAAAGACGCCCGCCGAGCTCGGCCTCGAGAGCGGCATGAGGGTGTACGACGCGAACTTTCTGCTGAGACCCGAGATTCAGTCTGATGAGGGCTTCGAGAGAAAGCTGGAACTCGGCCTGGGGTATGTCCCGGCAAACGTTTATATATCGCCGGCTGCCACGGCAGGGGATTCCGGAGCGGGGATCATGGTTCGGCATCCTCGATACGGCCACGACCTGGGCCGCCTCGATCACGCCTGCCGCCCCGGCGACGAGGGCGGCGCGCTGCAGCGCGCGCTTCATGCGCTCAACACCGCGGCCCGCGCTTCCACTGAACCTGAAAAATTCGCGGCCGTCCGCAGGCTTCGCAAGGCCGCGGAGGGTCTCGCCACGGCGCTGGAACTCGGCAGGAGGGCGCGGCTCAATCCGAGAAATCCGCTGCTCTTCGAAAAATGGATGCAGACGGTCCATCTGCACGACGCTTCCAGGATAGTTGATTCGTATTTTATCGAACAGATGGCCCTCACGCGCGAGAACAGGGTTCATCTCGCGGTCGTGGAGATCGATTCCTTCAAGGCGTTCTCGAGCGCGTATCCGATCGACGAAACGGATTCGTCCTTCTGGGGGATATTCGACGTGTTCGCCGACGTGGCCGAACTCATGTCCATGCGGCGGCCGATCATGTCGCAGGTGGCCGGCGATCTCGTGGCGGTTGCAATTCCCACGATCGATCGCGAGGGCGTTCGCGTGGATCTCAGCACTTACATGAATGCCGTACAGCGGCTCGTGCGCGAGAGGTACGCGGGCCGACCGTTTCACGACTGCGCGAAGGTGAAATTCATGAGCACCGACGGCATGCGCGTGGAGCGCATCCCGCTCTGGGCCGTGGACGAATTCAACGCGGAGGGCAGACGCAGCGAGAAGTATATGGCAAGTCCATGCCTCCCTTCCGGCGGGCGTCCATTTATGAACACCGTCTCCATCTCGTGGGTCGGCACCACGATCCACGTGCCGAGGACGGCGAAGGCCGTAGGCGAACTTCCAAAGATCGTGGACGACCTCGCCACAAAGGTCGAGGCTCAGAAAGAGCGGTCGGTGCCCTTCAAACAGATATCGCTCGTCGTACCGTCTGCGATTTCGCTCACGCCCCAACCGCCGCCGGTGCTCATCGGCGGTCTTACTCCGATAGGCATGATGGAGCCGCGGCCGGCCCTGCAGCAGCTCGTGCATTTGATCGATCAGCAGTTCGCCGCCGCGTGGAGCCCGCAGGTATGGGATAATTTCGATCCGCACGTGAAGGCGCAGTTCATGAACCGCGTCAGCGAGCGCATGCATTCGCTGCCGCCGATCGTGACGCCGGAGGAGGTCGGAGAGATCTTCGAGTCGGTTGATGAGCCCGCGGCCGATCAGGTCATGCCGGAGTTCCCCACGCTCTTCATCCCGATGCTGCCGTCCGCAGTCTGAAACCCGTCGCTGCTATATGAGTCCCCATGCCCACTCAGCCTGTTTGCGAACGTTTCCATCGCGGTCTTTGGCCAGACTGTCGAGCATCTTCTCTTCAGCACTGCTCGGACGATAGCCGGCCTGGAAGGCCTTGCCGAGGCTGATTGCGACAGCTGCGCGCATGAGCGGATTGCGTTCTTGAGACGCAGAAGCGAGCCTTGCCGCCGCGTCATCATGCGTGACCGTAGACGCGAGGAGCCTGGCTATGACGCCGGAGAGTCTGGATCGCATGATATCGTCTGCCTGCGCTATTCGTTTTTCGATTGCCGCGAGCACGTGCTCCCTGCTGCGGGGACGATGCGCCCAGTTCACGAGGGCCTCCGAGATCTGGCGTTCGGCCGAGGCCTCCCTTAAGCATCCCACGAGTTGATCGAAGAAGAGGGGCTCGGCGATGTCGTTATTTTGCGCAGCCGCGGCGAGCACCGTCGCGGCGATTCCCATGTGGGCCGCGTCCATCGTCCTGAGTTCTCCCAGCACCTTGCGCGCAACATAGAGGCCGGCGTTTCCGTTTGCGGCCGCAAGTTTCCGGAGCGCTGCCGCTGCTCGATCTCGGTTGGAACGATCGTACGAATGGAGGTCGCTCACGCTCTTGTCGATCTCAGGATAGGTCGTGGGGACTTCAAGCGGTTTGTCGACCGGACGCGTCTTCCCGCGGGGAGCCGAAGGATTCGCGACGGCATGCGCTTCGCTCGATCCACGGGTATGGAGAAGCGCAAGCGCTGCATCGCGCGTCCCCGGATTTCTGGCCGCAGCCTCAAGCGCTTCACGATAGGGATTGGAAGCGGCCGCGCGCATGTCGAGATTCACACCCATAGTGCGGCGGTGCTGCAGCTCTCCGAGGAGCGGGAGTGCCGGAGCGATGTTCACCTTGTCGGCGATGAGCGAGAAGGCTGTGGCCGTCGCCTCCCAGACGTCGGCGCGATCGTGCCTCAGGAGTGAAACGGCATGGTAAACGAGATCGGGAGAGTTTGCGAGCTTGGCGGCAAGCCTCCCCGGGCCTGAAGGGTCGAGGCGGCTCGTGAGGCTGCTCCAGTATCTGTCGTAGAAGAGCGTTCCCTGGAGTTCGGTGAAGATAGCGGCATTCATTTCCGTTATCAGTTTCGTAACGACTCGCTGCATCCGCGCAGAGGGATGAGAGGCTGCCTCGGCCAGCGCCGCATCCAGCAGCCGGCGCTGTAGGGGATCGCGCATGTCTTCGGAGACGATCCGGCGTGCGTCCATGCTCATCTGCGAAGGACCTGAAAAATCTCCGAGCGCCACGGCGCGCGCGTCGTCCGCTTCGGACATCGCCTCGAAGAGAAAGAGGTACGCCCGGGTCGAGACGTTGGGCTCTCTGCGGGCGTTGCGGACGATGTTGAGGGCCGGCGTCAAAAGGCACGCATGATTGCCCGCGACCAGATCCCGGAGGAGCGGCAGGGCGGCGGAAAACAATTTCGCCGCACGGGTCCGCAGGGCGATTTCGAGCGCGTGCGCTGCCTTGGCGCGGAGTTCGATCTCTTGATCGGGCGCGATGAGTCGTGCGAGGATTCCGAGTTGCTCTTCGCTCGTCACTTTTGCCGCGAGCGTTATCGGGCCTTCTGTTTGACGGAGCTCCGTCGTCCAGCGTTCGAGGTCGGTCGTTCCTTTTGCCGCCTTCGGCGCGGATTGAGGGGTCGCGACAGGGCCCTTTTTCTGGTCCATTGCCTGGCGCCAGTTGGGCGTATCCAGAATTTTCTGCGCCAATTCGCGCGTCGCGGGATTTCTCGTCGCAACTTCGAGCGCTTCCCTGACCACGGCTCTGTCGACTCTTTCACGACGGGAGCCTTTTGCACCGACATCCTCATCGTAGAGAAGCGTTCCAAGGGCAGGGAGGGCGGGCGTGATGTCCACCTTGTCGGCTATTAACGTGAGGGCGATGGCGGTTGCCTCCCTCACGCTGATTTCTTCATGCGAGAGGAGAGTCGTGACGTAGCCTGCGAGCTGCGGCTCTTCCTCGATCATCTGCGCGAGCAGCAAGGGACCTTCGTCCGAGACGGAAAAAATAGAGGGATACAAGTCTTGGCCGCCACGAAGCGCGTCCCTCATGTTCCGAACGATGACCTCGTTCAGCTCCTTCAGGAGATTCGTGGCAGCCTCCCGCACGGACCGCGAGGGGTGATTCACCGCCTCGGCCAGCGCCGCGCCCAGCAGCCAGCGCTGCCGTGAATTGCGCAGATCACTCCGGATGATCTGGGGCGCGTGGTAGGGCAGATATCCCTTGCCGTCGGGAGTTGTCAGCGCCTCGATGATGAGCGCATAGGCGAGATTGGAGATGCCCTGCTGTGTACGGGCGAATCTGGTGATTTCCACGGCGACCCATCTGAGGTGAGAGACGTCGCTCGCGTCGAGCTGCCTAAGCAGCGGCAGCGCCGCAGGATAGAGCCCGACGTGGCCGCCCGTGAGCGCGATATGGAGCGCATCCGCGGCCAGGCTGCGGGTGACGGCGTCCTGATCGGATCCCATGAGCAGGGATATGGTGTGGAGCTGGCCTGCGTCCCAGAATTCAGCGGCAACTGCCTCCGCACCTCCGGGATTCGCGAGCATCTCCTTGTAGCGTGTGATTCTCGGATCCTCCGCAGCGGGCGCTGCCGCACAGCAGCCCTCATCAGGGTCAATGAGATGATTCCCCGCAGCTTGTTGCGGGGTTTCCGCCACCCTCTCCCTTGATGGGAGAGGGAAGGGTGAGGGTGATCGGAGATGTTGCCGGTGATACCCCGCGGCTTGCCGCGGGGAGCATTCTGCAGGCGTTTGCTCGGGAGCATCCTCCGCCTTTGGAGCCTCGGCAGCCGGCACTGGCGCAGGTTGTGCAAGCGCCGGGATGCGGTCCGGATCGATCTCCCGGTCCGAGCCATTGGTCGTGCGCAGGAACTCCCGGCCCGCTTCGGTGAGATGGCTGTCCGGCGTGACATAATCGGAAAATTTGCCGCTCTGGACGAGGAGGAGCTTGCTCCAGAAGCCGCGCGTCCACGGGTCTTTGGCGCGGTTGACCGTGGCCTCGAAATCATTGAGCTCTCGATAGAGCGTGAAGCTCTCTTCCGGATTTTCAGGGGGCAGCCCCGTTTCGGCGGGGTCTGCAGGACTGAGAGGCTCCAGCTGGGTGTTGCTCGTGCAATATTCGCTCGCCTTGTAGGCGAGGAGGGAGCTATGCGTCCCGTCTTCAGACATTTCTTCCATCTGTCGCTCGTCTGCAGCGCCGGCGTTCGGCGCGGCATCGGCGAGATGGAAGCAGGAAAGCAACGGAAGTTCGGCGGTGAGTGTCATCTCTTGTTCCTTTCCGATTTGAAACAACGGTCTAAGCATCTCGCGGTCATCGGCCGAGCTTCGCCAGGATCCGCTTGAGGGATTCGAGCTTTGCGCCCTCTGCTATTTCCGTCCAGACGGTCATGCTCTTGATCATCCAGGCGTTCCCGGGATTCCGTGCGATCGCTATCACCGCGTCCTCTACGCATGCGCGTGCTCTCTCGTCTTGTTCGTCCACGAGGATGCCCATGAAGACCGACAATTGATTGTGGTCGAAGCGCACGGCCGTGGCGCTGAGCGCGCCGAAGACCCTGGCGGCGCCGGCGCGCACGCGGGGATCGCTTGAGGCGAGTGCCTTTCTCAACAGATCGAGCTTCTTCTCCGGCCAGTTCGTCTCCTTCGCGATCGCATTCGCGAGGAACTGCGCTGCGGCATCAAGCTCTCTTTGATCCATAGCATCATCCATTCTCGAGAGCGCAAGCTGGAGCATGGGCCATGCGTGCGAGTCGGCGTTTTTTTCACCCACGAACTTCGCCCATTCGGCAGCCGCTTTTTTTCGTGCCTTGGTGTCGCCGTGGAGCAGGTCGCGCACCAGCGATTCAATCCTGTTCCGTCGATCGGGCGGCATGTCGGCGAACGCGGCAGGCCCTTCCGCACCCTGAAGCTCGCTGGGTGGCGTAGGTACAGGTCCTCGCGCGGCTGGCTGTTGCGGAGATTGCATGGCGGCCAGTGCCGCCGCGATGAGGGTTGCCTGTCGCGGAGAGACCAGTTGTTTATCACGAGTCATGAGGGAGATGTCGTGATCGACCTCCGGATATCTCTCGCCAAGCCGCAGGAGTTTTTCCCAATCGTCTTGCGTGACGAGGTTCGCTTCGGCGAATCGCCCGAAGAGATGGTAGCTCAAACAAATAAGAGTGTGGACGTCTCCGTTCGCGATCTCCACGGCCTGCCACATGGCGGCCATCGCCTCCCGTGCGGTATCGCTGTCTCTCCTCGCGAGGCTGAGCATCCCGTCGATATGGGACCGGATCATGGGATAAGTTCTCCCACGAAACAGATTCGCCAGTGCCTCCGGATTGAAGAGCGGCTCCTGTTTCCGTGCGGGAGTCGGGCTCCCCTTTGCGGCATTTCTTTTCGCCCGAGCTGATCTTGCCGCTTCGAGGAGCGGCGCGAGCTTCATATCCATGCCCGCAGCGTTCAGGAGCGCGCTGATCTCTTCGCCGGCCCGGTAACGGCAAAGCCTCAACTGGAGTTCCAGCAGGAGCTCGATGTCCGTTTGCGTCAGGAGATTGCGATACAGGAAACGTCTGAAATAGCCTTCCACGACGTCGCGCACTGCTTGAGGTCTGTCATCGATGATCTCGACGGCGCGTCGCATGGCCTCCCGTATTCGATGTGCGGCGAGAGGATCCCTTTCAGCGGCCTGGATCCATTGATCGACGCGCTGGTTGAGGGCGCGTATGCCGATCACGTCCCATTCGATGAAGTCTTTCGCGATGATCTGCGGATCTAGCACGAGGGGAGGCGTTTGCGGCTTTGCCGGCGGCGCCTTCGGCGGCTCGGGAGGAGGCGGAGGCTCGGGCTTTTCTTCGAACTTGCGCAGGAGATCGCCCGCGCGCTTGTCGCCGCCGGAGATATTTGATGCAGCAGCTTTCAGGAGACTGTGTGCGTTGTCTGCCGTCCAGTCTCCGAATTCGCCCTTGAGCGCACGCTCCATGACCTGGAAATACGCTTCGCGAGAGAGAAAATTCGACCCCCGCCTCGCCGTGCGCGCCTTATTGAAGACGTGATCCAGCTGTTCCCTCAAGAGAGGGAATGCGATCGCCCTTCTTTCGAGCAGCATTTGGATCTCCTTCGCCGACAAGGACGATTCTAACGCGATCTCCGCGTAGAGCTCCGCGGTCCTCATCGGCGAATGAAAGTCATCCACCTCCAGCAACGATTTCATGAGATCATGGCGCCCATCTGTGTCGAGGTCGAACGCGCGCAATGCCTTCAAGACTTTGGGCTGCGCCTCGAACCATATCGATTCGTTGCGCTCGGCGAGCTCTTCTCTGATCTCGGCCTCGGAGAGCAGAGGATCTTCTTCCCGTGCGGTCTCGGTCTTCGGCCCTTCGGTTGCTGAAGCCGCGGCAATACTTCCAGTGTCCGATTTCTCTGCTGGAGCAGGGGTGGGTGCGTCCGATCTGGAGGACTCTGTTTCGGCCGGCTCGGGCCCTCCCTTTACCTGCGCCAGCGCCCAGGTTGCCTGCTCGCGCACCTTGGGGTCACGATCTCTTTTCAGAGTTGCGAGCACCTCGCGCTCGTTGCGGCTCAGGATATGGCCTTCCTTCGCCGCCCTGCCCCACGCGAGCGCGATGCCGCTGCGCACGGCGGGACTCTTGTTGTCCGCGGACTTGAGGAGCCACTGCTCGGTATTTGAGGAGACCTTGTCGTCGCGGAGGAGCTTAACGATGGTCGCGACCACGCTTGCGCGCACCGCGACGTTCGGCCGATCGAACCCCTGCAACAGTGCCTGATAGACGTTGAGGCGCGTGTCGATGCGGCGCGCGGCGTTCACGAGCGCGCGGGTGAGAGGACCGGAGATCTCCTGATAGCAAAACGCAGCCACGAGCTGATCGCTTCCCACCATCGGCACCTTGTCCGAGGCGTATTCGATGACCTCCGCCGCCAGTTTGCGCGACCCCGGCGAGCGCGCGAAGAGCTGCTCGATCGTCGCGTAGAGCGCCTTCATGCTCGTCGCCTTTTTTTGATCCGTCGTCAGCTGCCGCAGAGAATCTCTCGCGAACTTCTGGATTTCGAACTGCGAGTCGCCAAGCCCCTTTGCCAGCAGGTCGATGGCGCGCTCTCCGCGCGCTGAGGCGAGGCAGGAGTAGGCGAGCTCTCGTTCAGAGGAGCGGTCGCTGGACAATTTCGGCTCCAGCAGGTCGAGCGCCGCCGTGCGGCTGCTTGGGGTGCGGATGGCTGCGGCGAATGCGCGGACGTACGGGGACATCGCATTCTGGGAGCCGCCGAAATGCTTTGGGAATATCAACTGAAAGAGCCTGGGGAGCGCGGGCGTGATGTCCTTATCATTCCATGCGACGAGGTCGAGCGCCTTCGCCGTCGCCTCTACGAGATAGCGCTCGGAGGAATCCAGGAGCTGCGCCGCGATTGGGATGAGCTCCGGCCTTTCGACGAGGCGCTCCGTGAGCGGTTCCGGAGTTGGGCGACCTGATAAATAATAAGCCAAGTTCGACGATCCGCCCGCTCCACCTTTCATCAGCGCGATCATCTCTTCCAGAAGTCGCCTCTGTTCGCGAGGGTCGATCGCTTTGGCGGGTGCGGGCGATACGGCGCGTGCGGACGGGGCTTGAACCCGAACCGGTTGCGGCTCGGTCGCCGGAGGTCTGGCTTCTTCTTTTCGTTCCGTCGGAAGAACTCCCGGATCGATCTCCCTCTGCTCGTCCTTCATCGCGCTGAGGAATTCCCTGCCTGCATCCGTGAGCCGGCCGTTCTGCGCCACATACTCATCGAACTTTCCGCTATGCGCGAGGATGAACATGCTAACCACGCCGCGCGCCCACGGCTTGGTCGCGTGATGGTAGTCCCTCTCGATCTCCTCGATTTCTTGAACGAGCGCTGGAGATTCTTGCGCGTTTTCAGGAGTGACAGTCGTCGGTTCCGAAACAGCGGCGCTGTAATGCCGCTCTGCCTCTTCATTTTCGTATCCGCTTGAACTCCACGCGTACGGCGACGTTTGCATCTCGCCCGCGACGTCTGCCGCCGCTTCATCGACGGGCGCCGCGTCTGCGTCGAACGTTGTGAATATGGGGAGAAGGGGGAGCGTTGTGGAGGGCGGCATGGGAACTCCTTTCACGATGTCGTTGCCGGACGGGCTCCTATTCCATACCGGCGAAGCATTATCAACCCAAAAGATGCGGGCGCATGAGACGGGAAATGCTGATGGTGAGTGATTTGGTTGGCGATATGCATTTTTTTATGAAAGGCGCCACCTTGGTGGATATCTCTTTCATGAGCGCGCGCCTATCTCCCGCAATGCGTTCAGCAGCTGATCGTTCTGATCGGGCGAGCCGACACTGATCCTGAGCAGTTCATATCTTCCAGAGATGTGCGGCGGCACGAACCTGGGATTTTTCGGCAGCGGCCTCGCATAGAGGTCTCTCCGCCTGAGTTCCGCATCGACCTGTGCCGCGGTTTTCCCCGTACCCTTGACGTCTATCAGGATAAAATTCGCCTCCGATGGGAATGCAGTGATTCCATGAATGACGCTCAACCCCTGATTCAAGCGCTCACGTTCGCGCATCACTTCTAAGGCATTGCATCGGAGTTGACCCTGGGCCTCAGGCTTCAGGGAATATGTCGCGAGATTGACGGTTGTCGTCGCGACTTCGAACGGCGTCTTGATGCGGCCGAAGAGTGTCTGCGCAACGCTGTCGGGTGCTGCGATGCCGAAGCCGAGCCTGCCGCCGGCGAGCCCGAGGAATTTCGAGAACGAACGGAGGACGATCAGATTCGGATAGTTGCCGAGCAGACCGAGCACGGTGAGGTCCTCGCCTCTCCTGAAATCGAAATACGCCTCGTCGACGGCGACGTAGCCATTGTGACGGAGGCGCGCCTCAATGAGTCGCATGAGCCAGCCTTTGGGGACAGTTCCTCCGGTCGGGTTGTTCGGCGTGTCGATAAAGATGAGGCCCGGATCGACTTCTTCGGCTTCTTTCATGAATCGATCGAACGGATAGCTCAGGTCGTCGTTCAAGAAGACGCTGTGGAACGGGCGGTCCTCGGCGCTTGCACCTATCGGATACATGAAGAAACCCGGCATGAACGCCATGACCCCGCCCATCACGGGGTTCGTCGCACGGATCAGTTTATAGATCAGCTGGCTGCAACCCGAGGCGACGTAGACCTGTGCACCCGTGATTCCGAATCCCAGATATGCCGCGTATGCGTCTGCAAATGGTCCGTAGTCGTCCATGTATTGGCGTGTGGATTCGGAAAGCGTTCGGAAGATGGCGCCGTCGGCGCCGAGGATCGACATGGCCTCCGGCAACTTATCTTCCATGCGCATGCGCCCGAAGAGGGTCTTCACGCCGTCAGCGAGCAGATCGCGCATCGCTGCTGGCGCCGGGCCGTAGGGGTGTTCGTTGGAAGAGAGGACTGCGCCCGGCGCGCCGATCGGTATCTCGACATGCTTGCCCGGCGCGTAAGGGACAAAACTCTCGCTGAAGAGATGCGGAAGCCAGACGTCCTGCAGGCTGCGGCGCCCGCCGCCGCCCGTCGGAGGAAGGCCGTCTCCTCGCACGAAGACCGGGCCGTCGCCGGATGCGGCGCCTTCATCGGCCGGGATCTCCGGGCCGGCGACTCCTTCGCCGGCAGGAACGACAGAATCGTCTGCAGCGTTCGCTTCTGCGATTCCGGAAATTTCGGTTGCGACTGGCGGTACAACTACTGTTCCAGACATTGTTACCTCCGTGGGTTTGTATTTTTTTTAAGTGTGAAGATGGCGGGCAGAAGGGAGATCGAAGTGTCGGTCGGCATGGGAACTCCTCTCGCGATGTCGTTGCCGGACGGGCTCCTATTCCATACCCGGGAAGCATTATCAACCCAAAAGATGCGGGCGCATGAGACGGGAAACGCTGATGGTGAGTGATTCAGTTGGCGATATGCATTTTTTTGTGAAAGGCGCCATGAAAAGTATTGCGGCCGGCACTAGTGCACTGTATAGGCAATCGCTCGGGGGACGGGCCTTGGCGGTCCGATCCCCCTTTTTTTTTGTCAGAGGATAGGAGGACGTCATGGGCGTCGATGTCGCATCCCTGCAGGGTTTCGCTGGCGCGCTCAACGCATTCATCGTGGATGAAGCGGATATAGGGCTCATGCCGCGCGGAGTGGAAGAGGACGACGTCGCGTTTTCGAATCCGATCGTGACGAATGAACAGGTCGGCGGCTCGTGGGTCAGGACGACGAAATGGAAGGATTGCGGCGTGGAGCCGATCATAGCGATCGAGCGATTGGATAAAGGGTGCAAAGTGGTGCTCGATCAGGGCGGCGGCCGCAGTGAGATCTGGAATTCATGGAGGAACAGGCTTGATCCCCTCATGAGAGATGCGGGTTGTGCACCCAGGAACAGCCTGACAAAGCGCGCGAGGGAGGAGCAGCAGAGGGGTGCGCAGTTGGAGGAAGCGGCTGACAAGATCAAGAAGCAGCTCGATGCCGCGGCGAAGATGTCGGAGTCGATCAGGAATGCATCGAACGACATGACGTGGCGTACGGCGCGATTCAGCGTCGATGCCGCGGCCGGTCCTAAGGCGAGTTTGAGCGACGTCGCGGCGCAGCGGGAGATGGCCGCGGATCATTTCGTCAAGTCGGGCCTGTTCTATCTGAGCGCGGGAGTGATCGTGCCGGCAGCGGAGGCGCTTAATCGCGCAGCCGGGCTTCTGTTTTCGGCCGAGCGGCGCGCGGAGGCCGCGATGTGGGAAGAGGCCGCGTGGCGGCTGGATCCGAAGTCGCACGACGATTGGGCGAGCTTCGCGGTGAGTGCGTGGTCGTTTGCGGTGAGAGACAGTTCGCACAAGGCCTTTGAGCTGTCACATGCACTGCGCGTCGCGTGGTCGGCGCAGAAATGGAATAATTATCACGCCGCACTGGAACACTGGACTTTTTTTCAGGAAGTCAGGGGAGATTACGCAAAGGCCGCCGAGGGCTATGTGCGCAGGGCGTGGGCATCTTTGCAGGCGGCGGTGCTCGATCCGATCGTTGGGCAGTTGATCGCTGCGAACCTTGAGAACGCCCTGACCGCATGGGAGCTCGCCGAGAGATTCGATATGGTGAAGCGGGTTGAGGACGTCCGCGCAAGCTTGATACGCATCTGATCGCCCGCGATGCGTGCTCGCGCGAAGCAAGGTGCGGCTGGCTCCATGCCACGAAGGACGTGCGATCTCCCCGCTCCCGGCGAACGAGTCGACCGCGAGATTTTGAAGAAAAGGAGAGCGGAGTATGGTGAGAGAATTCTTGCGACATTGTCGGCACAATTGGACTGGAGCCTTTTTTGTAAAAAATCAGGTGCTTGAAATGATTATTATATTTCAAAGAGTTTGCATGTATCGTGCCGGTGAGGGTGAGTTACAGAATTCATCCTTGTAATAAAATGACTACTATGACATCATAATGACGTCACACCCGCCGCGCCTCTGCTATGCATGCGAAATTCGGCGGGTTTTTTATGTGCGCAAGGAATCTGCATGGAATACAAGAAACCGCCTCTTTCCTTCGAAGAACAAGCCAATCAACTCCTGCATCGCGGTCTTGTGTCGGATCGTGATGAACTCATCGTCAGGCTCAAGGCGGTGAACTATTATCGGCTCAGCGGTTATCTCTATACATATCGAAATGCGGACGACACTTATCGAAAGGGTACGACGCTTCATGAAGTATGGCGCCGATATACGTTCGACCGGCGTCTGAGGATGCATATGCTCGATGCAATCGAGCGAATAGAGGTCGCCGTCCGAACGCGTCTCGCATATGTATTTTCCCACAAATTCGGTCCGTTCGGACATTTGGAATCAAAAAACCTTCCATGTTTTTCGAAGGATCAATACGAGAAATGGCGCTTAGCACTTGCCGATGAATTCAAAAGGAGCAGGGAGACATTCGTGCAGCACTTTCGTGATAAGTATGGGGACAGCCATGAAGCGCTTCCACTCTGGATGGCGGTTGAACTCATGGCGTTTGGAACGATGCTCAGAATGTACGGTGGCGTTGATGCGCACATCCAGGCGGAAGTGTCCGCAGCTTTCGGCTTCCCTGATCGTGTTTTTCATTCCTGGCTGATGGCGATCAACGGTGTGCGCAATATTTGCGCCCACCATCAGCGCTTATGGAACCGCGCGCTTGGCCTTAAGCCCCTCATCCCAAGGAAGCGCAAATATCCCGGTTGGCATGAACCTGTCTCAATGACGAATAGTCGGATATTCTCTATTATAACGATATCAAAGCACCTCATCTCAAAGATTGATCCGGAGAGTTGTTGGGCCAGACGATTCGTTGCGCTACTGGACAAGTATCCTGAAATTCCGAAAACACAGATGGGAATGCCCGATAATTGGTGCGAGTCGCCGTTGTGGCGCGATGTCTGATGACCGGCCACCGCCCGCAAGGACGACCAGGGGGGATTGTTCTATGACCGATATGAAGACCTGCTTCAAGCGCGTCGATTATGACCTCTCGGGGCTATTGCATTACATCGACATCGGCGACATCGGACTGCCGGATATTCAGAGGCCGTTCGTCTGGACGAATGCCAAAGTTAGGGACCTCTTCGATTCAATGTATCGCGGCTTTCCCGTCGGTTATCTCCTCTTCTGGGAAAACGGGCAGGCGAACGGTGCAAAGCAGATAGGTGTTGGAGAGAAACAGCACGCCGTCTCCTCCAGGCTAATCGTGGACGGACAACAGCGCCTCACTTCGCTCTACGCGGTCTTTCGCGGCCGGAAAATCATGGACGACGATTATCGGGAGCGCGGTATTGAGATCGCATTCAGGCCGCGCGATGGAAAATTTGACGTCGCGGATGCGGCCATTCGGCGCGATCCCGAATGGATACCCAACATCTCAACTCTCTGGGCGAGTGGAAAATCCAGCTATCTGATCGTTAAGGAGTTCCTGCAATCGCTCAAAGAAAAAGCGGCGCTTACGGATGAAGACGAGGAGAAGATCAGCCACAATCTGGATCGGCTCTTCGATTTGCAGAAATATCCGTTCACCGCGCTTGAGATCGCGCCCACCGTCGAAGAGGAACAGGTTGCCGATATCTTCGTCAGGATAAACAGCGAGGGAGTAAAGCTCAATCAGGCGGACTTCATCCTGACGCTGCTATCCGTGTTCTGGGATGAAGGCCGGCATGCCCTTGAGATGTTCAGCCGAGCTTCGCGTCACCCTGCGTCTCCAGATGACGATCCTTCTCCATATAATCATTTTATCGAACCCGATCCGGACCAGCTCCTTCGCGTGGCCGTCGCTTTGGGCTTTGGACGAGGGCGTTTGAAGAGCGTCTATCAGGTGCTTCGCGGCAAGGATCTTGTGACGGGCGAATTCTCGACGGAGAGACGGGAATCTCAATTCAAGGTGCTTCAGGATGCGCAGGAGCACGTCCTGAACCTTACGAACTGGCATCAGTTTCTGAGTTCCCTCGTGGGTGCGGGCTTTCGCAGCGCGGAGATGATCTCATCGCAGAATGCGCTCCTCTATGCGTATGCATTCTATCTCATCGGACGAATCAAATATGAAACGCCTGAGCACGTCTTGCAGAAGACGATAGGTAGATGGTTTTTTGCCTCAAGTCTTACCGGAAGATACACGGGGTCGCCCGAGACCATCATGGACGGCGATCTCAATCGCATAAATCATCTTAACGGTTCGGAGGATTTCGTGCGGACGCTGGATGAAATCATCTCCAATCAGCTGACCAACGATTTCTGGCAGATTACACTTCCTGCAGCTCTGGAGAGCTCTTCGGCCCGCAGCCCTGAGCTGTTCGCATATGTGGCGGCACAGAACCGCCTTGGTGCGCGAGTGCTCTTCTCTCACAAGAGTGTGCCGGAGATGCTTGATCCGGCGCTGAAGGCGAAAAAGAAGGCCCTGGAGCGGCATCACCTGTTTCCGCGCGCATGGCTTGAGAAGCAGGGTGTGGACGACCTTAAGATCATAAATCAGATTGCGAATTTTGCGTACCTCGAATGGCCTGAAAATATTGATATCGGAGATGAACCGCCTTCCGGCTATGTCTTCAGGATACAGGCGAGGTTTTCACCCGAAGAATGGGGGAAGATGCGAAGGATGCATGCGCTGCCCGATGACTGGGAACGTATGGAATATTCAGAATTCCTTACAGCCAGGCGCAAATTGATGGCGGATATAATCAGACAGGGTTTTGAAACTCTAAAATAAACATGAGAGGAAAGGTTTTCGAAAACTCGTCGCAGAAATTCCCTGGGGCCGGTCCGCCTGATCGACCGTCTGTTTTCGATTCATCTGATGCCCTGTGTTGGTTTGGACCGCCGTGCAATATTTCACGCAACTTTTTGGTTGTTATACCGAAAGCAATCCTGCGCCGTAGGAGGGCACTGACAGATGTCGGTAAAAGTTACTCAGCTGATGGGAGAGATTGATATAGCTGGAGCACTTCCGGCGGATGACTTATCGGCCGAGGTTCCGCGGGATATTGCTTCCGCTGCTGAAGCGGCGGAAGAAGACCATGGGGAATATCCGTGCACGTTCGATGGCGATCGTGACGCGGCCGACACCATCTCCGTCTATATCCAGGAAGCGGCATTTTCCCACAAATTGAATCCTGGCGCTCATTCTGCCTCGGCGATGATCGGCGGATGTAATTTCGCGTGTCAGTTCTGCGGCGTCAGAGGCAACCCGTTTATGGCGGCTGATTCGATACCGGACTTTACGCGCGCGCAGATCAAGGAGCGGATGCGGGGAGTGCTCGAGCGATTTGACTCGATCAAGATCGGTGGGGCAGGAGAGCCTTCTCTCCATCCTGAGCGGCTTCGATTCCTCGCGGAGATCGCGAAACGCGAAGGCGCGGAAGTCATCGTCGATACCAACGGCTCCCGGCCGGACGTCATTCTCCCGCTCGTCGAGGCCGGGTTAGTCGATCAGGTGGAGGTGGGTCTGAAGGGATTCACGCACGAGCAGGCGATGGTCCGAAGCGGAACTCACAATCGCACCCTCGCCTGGGAGAATCCTCTTCGCCTCATCCACGAGCTCGTGCTGCGTCATCCGGGAACGAGGGTCTTTCCGACGTTCGTGATCGACGCTTCGACCGAAGCCTCCGAAATTGCATCCGCGTTTTCGCTACTTTCGCCCTTTGCTTCGGCCGCGCTCTATCTGCGCTTCGACAACATGACCGATCCGGTACTGGATAACGTTGTCCTGCACCTGTTCGATCTCCTCGCCGGCGAGCAGAAACCTTTTGAAGACTACCAGTATCGATATGGAAACACGCTGAAGCGAAGCGCCGCGGAATTCCTGCAGAGAATAACTCCGCTTCTCTCGCTACAGAAAATCGATTTCGCAGAGGCGTTAGCCCGTGGCCGCTCCTATCTCTACGAGAGCGCTTATCCCGGCTTTTCCTTCCGGCCCGCGGACCCCGCGCAAATGATTGAGATGATCTCCGCGGAAGCCCGCCGGCATCCTGAATTTGAAGACCGCGTCGTCATCGTATCGAAGACCGCGGGAAAATATGACGATGAAGGCATCGCGCGGCTGTGGCTCGCCAGATGACTTCATCCACTGCCACGCTGGTTCGTTATTTTTCAGACAAGCCTATGACGGAAGAATGATAATGGAAAACAGCGACGCGCTGCTCATAATTCAGTTGATCGCTGCAAACGCGTATATTCGACATCATGTCGATGGCAGGCAGTTTTTCATGATTGCGTCGGAGAGCTTTACGTAGCCGTCGCACGTATTCCGAAGGTGATAGGAGGCGCCGCGGCTGAACGTAACATTGAAGATCTTCTTGCCCAGGCGCTTTATCTCATTCACAACCGGCACAAAGTCTGCGTCCGCCGACACGAGATAGAAAACATCGATGGCATTTGCATAAGCCATTGAAAGCATGTCCACGGCAATTGCCACATCGACGCCTTTTTCAACATAGGTCCCGTCGCGCTTTTCCAATCGCCCCAGAATGAGCGTCAGAGAGTTGGTGTTGTGAAGTTTCTGAAAAAATTTTTGTTGTTTCTTATAACCGTCCGGGTGGTCTTTCTGGTTGATTGGCGCGGTATAGTAATAAGTGCGTATGAGATTTCTTCCCTTCGCGAGTTCCATCGAGAGTTTTATGGAAGTCGATACGCGGATCAAGGCCGTTTCGCTTGGCCGCGTGATAAAAATTGCTGCCGTCGATGAACACTGCTACTCGTTCTTTCATATGTAAAAGTAATCGAGGGGTTGCAATGCAACCCCTCGGAAGTGATTGCCTGCCGTCACCGAAGTGAAGACAGGGCGGTTAGTCATCATTACAAAATCATTATAGCACGAACTCTATGCAGTCAATATACGATTTGTTCTCACAAGAGTTATCGGTTGATTGGACTATAAAGTTGCTGGAAAAAAAGAAACTAAAAAAGCTGTTAATTCAAGACGTTATAATTTTAAGCAATATGAAAAGGCTTCGTAGGGCTGAATACGAAGCATGAGTGAAGGTATCGTTTCGTTGACGTCAACAAAATGATCCAGAAATGCCTGCTCGCATTATTAATGCGTAAACACTAATAACTGAGATATTGAATGAAGGGCGGGAAAGTTTGAAAGCCCGGCCCGCCTGTCATCGGTTTTTATCTTGTGCTCCCGGCCCATTGCCATTAAATACAGATCACTTCTTCAATAAACCAACCAGGAGGCTTTCCATGACCCGCGTATTCAAGATGCAGGAGCTGAGAATCACTACCGACGATAAGCCCGGCACGCTCGCCCGCGTGACCGGCCCGATTGCCGAGGCCAAGATCAACGTGAACGCGATCTGCGCCTATCGCATGGAGGGCAAGGCGTACTTCCACGTCATCACCGGGAACAATGAGGGCGCAAAGGCGAGCCTGGCCAAGGCGGGATTGAACGTCACGCAGCAGGACGTCGTGGTCGTGGAGACAACCAACGAATCCGGCACGTTGTTCAGAGCCTCGCAGCAGCTCGCTCAGGCCGGCGTGGATCTGGATTACTGCTACGCCACGGCGAGCGCGGCGGGCAATACCTGGATCGTCTTTGCAACGCCCACGATCGAGCGCGCCATGAACGTCGTACCCTGAAGCTCGCAAATGCGATAACTCCGGGCGCCCGCCGAAACGGGCGCCCTTTTTTTTGTACGATCCCCAAGCTGCTTGCATTCCCTCCCGGCGGTGCTATATTCCGCGAAACTTTTGTTATTCCAAAGGATTTTGTGAATCTCCTCCGTCCCATCACCCTCTGTCTGATCGTCATTTTTGCCTGCTCGTGCGCGGCAAAGGGCAAATCCTCGATCGCGAAAGTAGATGAAAAGGAAGACCCGTATTACCAGTTTCTCCACGCCGACCTGATTTCGATGAAGGGGGAGATGAAGAAGTCGACCTCCGAGCTCCAGAAATTGATCGAGGCGCACCCGGATAATGCGTTTTTCCGTTTCATGTACGCGCAGAGCCTTGCGCAGGAAGGGCGCCTGCCCGAATCCACTGCCGCGTGCATGAAGGCGGTCGAGCTCGATCCCGCGCTGATCGACGCGCGCATGCTGCTGGGCAGGCTCTACGGCGCGCAGGATCGCGACGCGGAGGCCGTGACGGAATTCCTGAGCGTCATCCGCGATGACCCTGAGCGCGAGGACGCCTATTTCCAGCTCGCGCGTTCCTGGATCGCCCTCGGCGAATACAACAAGGCCGTGGACTCCATGCGCAAACTCCTCAGGGTAAACCCGGATTCGGTGATGGCGTATTATTTCCTAGGCTCCATCTACGAACAGCACCTCCATAAATCCGATCAGGCGCTCAAGTTCTTTCAGCAGGCGCTCGAGATCGAGCCCGGCAACGTCACCGTACACAATGCGATCGCGGAGATCTATCTCGGACACAAACAGCTGAAAAAGGCGCTCACAAAATACGAAGAGATCGCGCACATAGAGCCCGACGACGTAGCCACGCAGCTTCGCATCGCGCTCATCCACTACGAGCTCAAGGATTACGGTCAGGCGATAGGGGTGTTCGAGCGCATACTCGAAAGCAACCCGGACGCGGACAAGATCCGCTATTATCTCGGCGTGCTCTACGAGAGCGTGGACAAGCCGCAGAAGGCGATCGAAGAGCTCTCTGCCGTGCCGCCGAAATCGAGCTACTATAAAGACGCGCGCCTTCACGTGGCAGCGTTGCTGCATGGCCAGAACAGGAGCGACGACGCGGTCGCTTCGCTCAAGCAGGCCGTGGAGGAAAAGCCGCAGGTGCCGGAATTCTACGAGTTCCTGGCGGGGCTCTACGAAGAGAGGAAGGAATATTCAGAGGCCATCGCGATCCTGCAGCGCGGAAGAGAGGCGATCCCCGACAACGAACGGCTGCCTTTTCTTCAGGCCATCCTCTACGAGCGCGTGCGGGACCGTGACCGCGCGATAGCCGCGATGCGCGACGTCCTCAAGATAAATCCTCAGAATGCGGGAGCCCTTAACTACATCGGCTACACATATGCCGAACTGGGGCAGAATCTCGACGAGGCGCTGGAACTCGTGGAGCAGGCGTTAGTGCTCAAACCGGACGACGCGTACATTACGGACAGCCTCGGATGGGTATATTTCAAACGCGGCGACCAGGAAAAGGCCATGAAATATCTTATGAAGGCCGGGGCGATGGCGCCGAACGAGCCTACGGTTTTGGATCACATAGGAGAGGCGTTGCAGAAGGGCGGGGATACGAAAGGCGCTCTCAAGTATTATGAGCGCGCCCTCGAAGCTGGCCAGAAGAAGCAGGAGAGGGACGATGAGGAACTCGATTCAATCAGGAAGAGGATCGAGGAGCTCAAGGGCAAAGGTCAGTGACAGCGAACAGCGAAGAATGATTCCCCTCCTTTGTAAGGAGGGGGCAGGGGAGGTAGATCCGTGCTGCATCCATGGTCTACCTCTCCCATCCTCCCCTTACAAAGGGGAGGAGAATACTGTCACTATTTATGAAGCAATATAATCACCAGTCACCCAACCATGAAACATATCGCCATCATCATCTGCCTTGTCATGTTGAGCGCGTGCGCTGCGAAGGCGCCGTCTCGCGTCGCGAGACACGTCGAAGGCGAGCGCACTCAGGATGCCGCCAACATAGAGAAGAGGCTCTCCGCATTTCGTTCGGCGACGCCGACTCTCAAAGGGCTCGCGTGGGTGGAGTTCCGCACCGGAGATGAAGAGCAGCGCACTGAAGCGGCGCTCGCGCTCAAACGGCCGTCGGAGATCCGCATCGACGCGATGGATGCGCTCGCCGACGTCTGGGCTCAGGCTGGCAGCGATGGAAAACGGCTCTGGCTCTTTATCCCAAGCAAAGGCAAACTCTACGTAGGCCGCGCTTCTTCCTACACGCTGCACAAGCTCGCGAAGTTCGACTGGGAGCCGTCGGAACTGGTCGAGATAGTCATGGGCGCCCCGCCGCTCGGTGCGCGTCAGGAAGTAGTTCAGGTGGGCGAGAAGAGCGACCGGCACTTTGCCGCGGAGGGGAGCGGGATCCATATCTGGACGGAAGGCGCAAAGAATCGAATCGCAAAATGCGTGCGATATGCGGAAGACGGAGTCACAAAGGATTATGAAATTTCGTTTTCCGACTACAAGCGCCTCGGCGGTATCGACTTTCCTTACAAGATCGAGGCTTTATTTCCCGGACGCGGCGCGCGCTTTTTGATCGAATACCGCGACCTGGAACTCGGAGGCTCGGTGCAGGCCTCCGCTTTCGCTCCGCCGGAGAAACGCGCCCGCAAGTCCGAGAAGGTTGGCGCCGAATGAACAGGCTCGCATATTTCATCGCCACGGCGCTTTTTTTGACGGTGCCGATATTCACCGCTTCATGCGGCGGCACAGTCACGCGCGATCCAAATGTGCTGGCCACTACGTTGCCCGCCAACCCTCCCACGCTCAACCCGATTATGGCCGCTGACGAGACCTCCAGTGAGGTCGACGGATATATCTACGAATCCCTGCTCAAGTTGAACAATCGCACTCTTGAACGGGAGCCGCAACTCGCAAAGGACTACGATGTTTCTCCGGATCATCTCATATATACGTTCCGCCTTCGGCGCGGCGTGAGATGGCATGACGGTACGCCGTTTACCGCGGACGACGTCGTCTACACGTTCGAGCAAATACGCAACCCCAAGGTGGATGCCGCGAATCTGCGCAACTATTTCAAGGACGTGAAGCGAATAGAAAAGGTGGACGACTTTACGGTAAAGTTCGTCTATGCGCGGCCCTACTTCAAGGCGCTTGAGATCATAAGCGGCGCTCCGATCATCTCGAAGCACGCATTCGATAACGGAGAGGATTTCAACAGCCATCCAGTCGGCCTCAGGCCTGTCGGGACCGGTCCGTACAGATTCGTGGAATGGAAGACGGGCAGGCACATCATCCTTTCGCGAAACGATGATTACTGGGGGCCAAAGCCCGCCATCACCGGGATCTCTTTTAAAATAGTGCCCGACGGCACGGTGAGATTCGAGCTTTTGAAAAAGGGCGCGATCGACATGGATTCCATGCGCGCGATACAGTGGGTGCGGCAGACTCAGGGGACTTCGTTCACGGACAATTTTACCAAGCATAAATACTTCGTCCCGAATTATTCATATATCGGATGGAACATGCGCGGCCCCTATTTCAACGACGTGCGCGTGCGCAGGGCGATGACCATGCTGGTCAACCGGGATGCGATACTCAGGGAGATCCTGCTGGGCGAGGGCGAGGTTGTGGCCACTTCATTTTATAAATTCGGAGATCAATGCGACCGCTCGATCGAGCCGCTGCCGTACGATCCCGTGAAGGCGCGCAGGCTGCTCGAAGACGCGGGCTGGGCGGATACGGACGGGGACGGAATTCTGGATAAGGATGGCTTGAAATTCAGTTTCACGCTCATCATCGCTGCGGGGAGCCCGCTGCAGAGGAGCATGGCGCTCATGCTCCATGAGGACCTGGCGAAGGCGGGCATAGAGATGGAGATACGCCAGCTGGAGTGGGCTACTATGATCAAACTCCTCTTTGAGCGCAAATTCGATGCCGCTATAATGGCGTGGGCAATGCCGCTGCAGCAGGATCCATATCAGGTGTGGCACTCGTCTCAGGTCGATGAGGGTTCGAATTTCCTGGGGTTTGCGGATGCCCGCGCGGATCGGCTCATGGAAGATGCGCGCCAGGAATTCAACAAATCGAAGCGCAACAAACTGTACCGCGAATTCCAGCAGATTGTGCATGAAGAGCAGCCGTGCACGTTCCTCTTTCAGATGCCTTCGCTGGTCGCCGTTGCAAAACGTTTCGAGCACGTAATCGACTACAGGCTCGGCCTGGACGTGCTCGAATGGAAGATCGGACCGTGGCCGAAATTGATTGAATGGTAAATAAGGCCGTCGTTCGTCGTTCGTGGATCGTCGTTCGCAAAGGCCTCAAGTACTTGGGCGATTTTACGATCCACGAACCACGAGCCGCAAGGAAACATGTTTACATATATCGCAAAGCGCCTGCTCCTTATGATTCCCACGATCCTGGGGATCGCCGTGATCACTTTCGCGGTGGTGCATCTTGCGCCAGGAGATCCGGCTTCGCTCAAGGCGCAGTCTGCGTCCGAGGCCCTCTCATCGGACAGGATGACGCGCGAGATAGTGGAAGGCACGCGCGCTCTCTATGGCCTCGATAAGCCGTTGCACGTGCAGTTCGCTGTATGGCTCAAGCGCATCGTGACGCTGGACTTCGGCACTTCGTACCGCGACCACAGGCCGGTGATCGACAAAATCGGGGACGCGCTGCCCATTACGCTTACGCTCAACATCCTCACGATACTCATCATATATATAGTCTCGATACCGGTCGGCGCTTATACTGCGCTCAAGCCGAAGGGGTTTGTGGATCGGGCCTCTGCGATCCTGTTCATGGCGCTCTACTCGCTGCCGAGTTTCTGGGTGGCGATGATGCTCATAGCGCTGCTCTGCAGCGGAGATTATCTGAACTGGTTTCCGATAGTCGGCTTTGTCTCCGACGGCGCGTCGATCCTGCCGTGGTACGGCTGGGTCTCAAACGTCGCGTGGCATCTGGTCATTCCGATCGCGTGCCTCACGTACGGAGGGTTTGCGTTCCTCTCCAGGTTCACGCGCGCCTCGATGCTGGAGGTGATTCGCCAGGATTACATCCGCACCGCGCGCGCAAAGGGGCTGCCGGAGTGGCGGGTGGCGGTGCGCCACGGATTGCGCAACGCACTCATACCGCTGCTCACCTTGATGGGAACGCTGCTGCCGGCGCTGCTCGGCGGGAGCGTGATCATCGAACAGATCTTTTCAATTCCGGGCATGGGGAGACTGGGCTTCGAGTCGGTACTGGCGCGCGACTATCCGGTGATCATGGCGATCGCCACGATATCCGCGGCGCTGACTCTGGTCTCCATACTGATCACGGATATAATGTACGCGGTAGTGGACCCGAGGATAACTTTTGGAAAGAGGTAGCTTGAACCCATCGTCACAAAAATACAGCGCGCTCATCTGGCGGCAGTTCAAAAAGAGCCGGCTTGCGGTGATCTGCCTCGTATTCGTCGCAATCCTCGCGGCAGTCGCGGTCGCCGCGCCCTTCATAGCAAACGACCGTCCTGTGCTCATGCGCTATAACGGTTCCTGGTCGATGCCCGTTCTGAAAATGCCCGTGGCTTTGCGCGGAGTCGATCTCTATGAGCTCATGAGCAATCCGCCTGCGGGCACGTGGATGCTCATGCCTCCGATAAAATACAGCCCCGGCTCGTACGACCTCTCTTCCGTGCTTGCGGCGCCTTCACTGCAGCATCCCTTCGGTACGGACGGGGACGGCAGGGACGTGGCGGCCCAGCTCGTCTGGGGCTCGCGCGTGTCGCTTTCGGTGGGCGTGGTGGCGGTGGGCATCGCCGTAGCCATCGGAGTGCTGCTCGGGCTCATCGCCGGATTCTACGGCGGGTGGATAGATATAGCAGTGTCGCGATTCATAGAGGTGATGATCTGTTTCCCGACTTTCTTTCTCATCCTCGCCGTGCTCGCGTTCGTGGGTCCGTCCATCTATAATATAATGATAGTGATCGGCGTCACCGGATGGACCGGCGTGGCGCGGCTCGTGCGCGGCGAATGCCTGAAGCTCAGGCGCCGCGAATTCGTAATGGCAGCGGCGGCCTCGGGCGCGCGCGACCGCCGCGTGATGCTGAGGCACATCCTGCCCAATTCTATGGCGCCCGTTCTCGTGTCAGCGTCGTTCGGAATCGCAGGCGCGATACTCGTGGAGGCCTCGCTGTCGTTTCTCGGGTTCGGCGTGCCTCCGTCTCAGCCCAGCTGGGGGAGCATGCTCTCGCAGGCGCAGCAGTTCATGGATATCGCCTGGTGGTTGACTTTGATACCGGGCTCTGCGATTTTTTTCACGATCACGGCATATAATCTGGTAGGCGAGGCGTTGAGAGACGCAATTGATCCGAATTTGAGGACATGAACGACAATGCCACTTCTCTCAGTTGAACATCTCACGACCCACCTCTTCACGGACAGCGGCGTGGTGCGCGCGGTGGATGGCGTCTCTTTCTCCCTCGATCGGGGCGAGGCGCTGGGGATCGTGGGCGAGAGCGGATGCGGAAAGAGCATGACCGCTCTTTCGCTGATGCGGCTCGTGCCCGAACCTCCGGGTAGAATAGTGGGTGGGCGCGTGCTCTTTCAGCTCACCGCGACCGGCGGTCCCGTCGACCTGCTCATGCTGTCCAACGAACAGATGCGCAAGGTGCGCGGCAAACGCCTCGCCATGATTTTTCAGGAACCGATGACCTCGCTCAATCCGGTCTTTACGATAGGCGATCAGATCGCCGAGGCCATCAAACTGCACGAGGGCGGTTCCAGGCGTCAGGTCCAGAGCCGCGTCGTGGATATGCTGTCGCTCGTGGGAATACCCACGCCCGCTCAGCGCGCGAACGACTATCCTCACCAGCTCTCCGGAGGAATGCGACAGCGCGTGATGATAGCGATGGCCCTCTCGTGCCGGCCCGAGATATTGCTCGCCGACGAACCGACTACGGCGCTGGACGTCACGATACAGGCGCAGATACTGGATCTGCTGCGGCGGCTGCAGGCTGAGTTCGGAATGTCGCTCGTGCTGGTCACGCACGACCTCGGCGTGGTGGCCGAAGTAGCGCAGCGGGTGATAGTGATGTACGCGGGAAAGATAGTGGAACAGGGCACTGTGGATCAGATATTCAGGCAACCGCTGCACCCGTACACGCAGGGACTGCTCAAGGCGATACCGCCGCTCGCGAAACTCCCGCCGGGCACGCGCTTTGCCACGATACCTGGGACGGTGCCCGATCTCGCGCATCTGCCTCGCGGCTGCGCTTTTGCCGACAGATGTCCGAAGGTGCGAGAGAACTGCCGTGAAAATGAAGTGCCGGATGATCCGTGCAATGTGGGCAGGCTCGTGCGGTGCTTTTATGCATCAAATCCGTGACTCGTGATTCGTGTATCGTGATTCGTAAAACCCTCAAGTACTCGGGCGATTTTACGATCCACGATCCACGATCTACGATCTACGAACACATGAACGATATATTGGTAAATATTGAAGATCTCAAGAAGCGCTTCCCGATCGAGGGCGGCCTGCTCGGCCGTGAGGTCGCAGCGGTGCACGCCGTGCGCGGCGTCTCCCTTTCCATCGGCCGCGGCGAGACGCTCGGCCTCGTTGGCGAGAGCGGTTGCGGCAAGTCCACTCTCGGCATGCTCCTCCTGCGGCTCCTGGAGCCGGACAGCGGCTCGATAATATTCGACGGCGTGGATATAACGCGCATGTCGCAGCGTGAGCTCAGGCCTTTGAGGCGACGGATGCAGGTAGTGTTCCAGGACCCGTATGCGTCGCTGAATCCCAGAATGACCGTCGGAGAGATAGTGGCCGAGCCGCTGCTCGTGCATCGAGTGGCGCGCAGAGAAGAGCGCCGCGAACGGGTGATCGAGCTTATCAGGCTCGTCGGCCTCTCCGAGGATGCGTACGGAAAATATCCTCACGAGTTTTCAGGTGGGCAGCGCCAGCGCATAGGAATCGCGCGCGCCATCGCGCTCACGCCATCCATCATCGTTGCAGACGAACCCGTGTCCGCGCTGGACATCTCCATACGCGGCGAGATACTCAATCTCCTGTGCGACCTGCGGGAACGCTTCTCGCTCGCGTACCTGTTTATCGCGCACGACCTAAAGGTCGTGGAGCACTTGAGTCACCGCATAGCCGTCATGTACCTTGGCAAGATTGCTGAACTCTTTCCGGCCGAAGGGCTTGCCGCCGCTCGCCATCCGTACACGCAGGCGCTCGCCTCGGCCGTGCCGCTTCCCGATCCCGGAGCGAGAAGGAAGCGCATGGTACTCGCCGGCGACGTGCCGTCGCAGATCGTTCCGCCCGCCGGCTGCTCGTTTCATCCGCGCTGCCCGTACGCGCAGGAGATCTGCAAAAACGTCGAACCGCCGCTTGAAGAATATCAGCCTGGCTTCAAGGCGTCCTGCCATTTCATCGCGGAGATGTCGGAGCGCACGGTTTCGCATATGGCGCCTGCGCTTCACGACGCCGTCCGGGTCTGAACCGCATCGATGAGGAGATTTACATGAAAAAAATATCTGCAGCCATCGCTCTCGCAATTGCCGTATCTGCGTTGTCCATGTCGGCTCACGCGAAGAAAACGCAGGTGGTTCGCGCGCCGGGTGGAACTAGCATCTCCCCTCTGGGAATTGCGATCGACGCGAGCTACGATCCAAGGCTCGATACCCTCGCGCCCGGTTACAAAGTTATAAACGTTGCGCTTGTGAACGAGTCGTTCAACGTCGTTTTCCTGAATCCAGACAAGGACCGCTGGGAGATCAAGCTGGCCGGCGACGGCAAGACGGTCACGGCCATACACGATCTGCGGAGAAAAGATCCAAAGGCCTGGTCCGCGATTCCGGAGCGCGCGCGGGGGCTCATGGGCTACCCGCTTGCACTTCCAGTCGGCGCGCGCGAGGTCGTGGACATATTCGTTCCTGATACAGTGGACGTCGCACAGTTCAACGAGCTGGACGTGTATTTGAGATCAGCCGATATGAAGATCGAGGTGCTGGTACGACAGTGAGATGAATACATGGGAATCACCATAGTACAGAAGAGCGATCTGACGAAGAAGCGGCCGCACGCGGTCAAGGCGCTCATCCTTGCAGGCGGTGCGGTCACCGGCGGTTCGTTCAAGGCCGGCGGCATCAAGGCGTTCAATGATTATCTTGACGGCTTCAGCGTGTGCGACTTCGATATCTTCGTCGGCATGAGTTCAGGAAGCATGCTCGTGGCACCCATCGCGGCGGGTATCTCGCCCGAATCCATGCTCAAGAGCCTCGACGGAACTTCCAAACACTTCTCGCAGCTCACGGCGTGGCACTGCTACCGGCCGAACGTGGGCGAGATGATTGCCCGGCCGCTTAAATTTCTCGCTCAGGCGATAAGCTGGCTGCCCCACGGCATGGTGCACCTGGCGGCGCGGCATCGCGAGTGGCACACGAAGCTCCTTGGAGCGATGTGGAACTTCGTCTCCAATCCCACGATAAAGAACTACGAGACTATCGTCTCGCCTCTCAAGAGGGCGCTTTCCCGGGGCGATTTTCCGTCCCTTCTGGCGCTGCTGCCTTCCGGCGTTTTCGACAACAGGCCGATCGAATCCTACATACGCGAGAACATCGCGCGCAATAAACTCACGAATGATTTTCTGGAGACGTTCAGGCTCACTGGAAAACGGCTCTATATTTCCGCGATGAGGCTTGATAACGCGCAGCGAGTCATCTTCGGGCCGGATGAAGACGCCTCGGTTACTATTTCGGAGGCGATCCAGGCTTCAACCGCGCTGCCAGGTTTCTACAGGCCGGCGAATATCAACGGCGTGGATTACGTAGACGGCGGCGTGCATGAAACCGCGGACATAGACGTGGCGGTGGACAAGGGCGCGGAGCTCATCGTCTGTTACAATCCCTTCAGGCCTTACGAACCGAAGGAGTTCGTCGAGGGATTCCGCCGCAGCAGGAGTGAAGGCAAGAGGCTCGCGGCGGACGGCATCATGACCGTGCTCAACCAGATACTGCGCGCCTTTTTCTACGCGAGGCTCAGGGTTGCGATAGACCGCTTCCGTTCGAGCCGGGATTTTGCAGGCGACATCGTGCTCATCGAGCCGCGCTCCGACGACGCGGCATTCTTCTCGCTCAATCCGCTTTCGCTGCGCAATCGTATCGCGGCGGCGAAGATGGGCTTCGAGTCCGTGCGCAGCTCCATCGACGAGAAGTTCGACGAGCTCTCGCCGATCATGGCATCGTACGGAATCAAGATGAACCGCGGCGGAGTTGAGGAGAAGTGGAAGAGGCTCGCTGATCCCCACGCGAGCGAGGACGAAATCCGCCGCGTGCTGGAAGGCCGCAACGGCGCGACTGCCGAAGGCGGAAGACATCGCGCCACCCGGCGCGGTTTCGGCAAATCCCGCAGAGGGAAAAAATAGCGATGAAGAGTCAGCTCGACATATTCGGCGCCGATGGGGCCGCGGATGAGGGTGCGCAGAAACCCGGCGCCAGGCAAAAGCGCGCGCGCGGAGAAGGCAAGCGTACGCACGAAGTGAAAAAGGCGCCGATGCTGGTGGATGCGTTCGGCGCCGAACAGGCCCCCTCTCCCCATCCCTCCCCCTCGAGGGGGGAGGGTGAGGGTGGGGGTGATCAGGGGATTGCTTCGTCGTCCTTCGACGGACTCAGGGCTCCTCGCAATGACACGCAGGGATCCACTCACGTCTCCGATCCCGAGGCCGCTTCGACTCCACGCATCTTCACCATCAGCGAGATCACGAACCTTATCAAGGATCATCTCGAGAGCGAGTTCATAGACGTGTGGGTGAGCGGCGAGGTGACCGACTTCCGCGGCAGGAACGGAAAGCACCTCTACTTCGCGCTCAAGGACGAATCTTGCAAGATCAGGGCTATCATATTCGGCGCCGCGGGAAGGCCGCTGCCGTTTCAGCTCGAAGACGGGCTCAAGCTGATATGCCGCGGCAGGCTCAACGTCTACGGTCCTCAGGGGAGTTACTCGCTGATCATAGATCCGGAGCACTGCGAACCGGAGGGGTTGGGCGCGCTCAAGCTCGCGTTCGAGCAGCTCAAGAAACGCCTCGAGGCCGAGGGGCTGTTTGCGCGCGAGCGCAAGCGGGCAATCCCGTATCTGCCAAGGCGCATAGGCATAATCACCGCTCCTACCGGCGCCGCCGTGCGTGACATGATCCACGTGCTCACGCGGCGTTTTCCGAATATCGAGATACTGCTGCACCCGGTGCGCGTGCAGGGCGAGGGTGCGGCCGCGGAGATAGCGGATGCGATCGCGGCGATGAATTACCTCTCCGATATCGACGTGCTCATCGTCGGCCGCGGCGGCGGCTCGATAGAAGACCTGTGGGCGTTCAACGAGGAGGCCGTGGCGCGCGCGATAGCCGCGTCGCGAATCCCGGTGATTTCCGCGGTCGGTCATGAGATCGACTTCACGATTTCCGATTTCGTCGCCGACCTGCGAGCCGCAACCCCTTCCGCGGCAGCGGAACTCGCGGTACCCGTGCGCGAGGAACTCGTGCGCACGATCGCGGATTATCGCGAACGGCTCGCCGCAGGGCTCAAGCGCATACTGGAAAATCGCTGGCTCGTGCTCAAGCGCGCCGAGGGGCGTCTGGGCGACCCGGGCCGCCGCTTGCCTGATCTCATGTTGCGCGTGGACGGCATGCGCGAGAGGATCTCAAACGCGATCCGCGTGGCTGCGGATCGCCGCGAACAGCAGCTCGCAAAGCTCATGAGCAACCTCGATCACCTCTCGCCGCTCGGCGTACTCGCAAAGGGCTACGCCGTAGTGGAAGGCCCCGACGGCCGCGCGGTCCGCGATTCCTCAAGCCTCAAGGTCGGAGATTCGCTCGGCATCCGTTTTAGCAAGGGGTCCGCCCGCACAAAGGTCACCGGGATCGATTGAGTGCCTTGATGTTTTCTCCGGCATGGCCGTCGCTCTCAAGATCGCCGATTTCATTAATTGCGAATACGGTATCTATTCAGCTGGTTGCTGCGAGGTGTCATTGCGGGCCTGCCGCAGGCGGGCGTGGCAATCCTGGAGTCAGGGAATCGCCACGCTCATTTCATTGTCACTGCGTTCTGACGATCAAGGCCATTTGTTCCGGGCCATTGGCCCCTATAGAAACAAGAACCGACTTGACGTAACGCTATAAATGCTATAGCATTACGATATTAATTGTGGGGGCCTCATGGAAAACAGAGAGATTCCTGAAATACTGAAACAGCTTAGATCGAGGCTGAACTTGAGCCAGGAGGAGCTGGCTGCGCGACTTGGTGTGGCCTTCTCGACCCTGAATCGTTGGGAGAATGGCAGGATCGAACCCCGCGGGAAAGCGAAAAAAGCGATTGATGAACTTATGATGGAAGTGGAATCCGATGAGGGCTCTGCTCCCCGAAATGGTCGCAAGCGCAAACGCGCTGCCAGGGAAGATATGCTGGCCTCGAAATCCATGGAGCAGATGCTGTGGAGCGCGGCTTGTTCCATCCGTGGAGAGAAGGACGCCCCGAAGTTTAAAGACTACATCCTGCCGCTCGTCTTCATCAAACGTCTCTCCGATGTCTTTGACGACGAAGTAGAGCGTCTGTCTGAAACTTATGGCGATAAAGATACCGCCCTCTCCATCATCGAGGCTGACCCGACCCTCGTCCGCTTCTATCTCCCTCCCGAGGCGCGCTGGGGCGTGGTAAGCGGTCGCGAATCGTTCGACTGGCCAAAAGGGCAGAATCCAAAATCGCTTGGCGAGCAACTCACCACTACCATGCGCACCATCGTCAAGGCCAATGCCGGAGATCGCAGAAAGGACTTAAGCGGCGTCATCGACATCGTCGATTTCAATGAGACGCGCAACGGCGAGCGCGAGATCAGCGATGCCGCCCTCGCGGGCATCATCGAAACTCTCTCCGACCGCCGCTATCGCCTGGGACTCTACGACGTCGAGCCGGACTTCCTGGGGCGGTGCTACGAATACCTGTTGCGCAAATTCGCCGAGGGACAGGGGCAGAGCGCCGGCGAGTTCTTCACCCCCACGGAGGTGGGCTGGGTTATGGCGCACATGCTGCGTCCCGCCCAGGGCGAAGAGGTCTACGATTATGCCTGCGGCTCCGCCGGGCTCCTCATCAAGTGCGAGCTCACGCTCATGGAGCGCGAGCTCAAGGTCACCCGTCCGCTCAAGCTCTACGGCCAGGAGCTCACCGGGTCGAGCTATGCCATCGCCCGCATGAACATGGTCATCCACGACATGGAGGGCGAGATCGTGCGCGGCAACTCCATGACCAACCCGAAATTCCGGGGGGGCAACGGACGCCTGCGCGGCTTCGACATCGTCGTCGCGAACCCGATGTGGAACCAGCCCTTCGACGCGTCCGTGTACGAGAAGGACGAGTTCGGCCGCTTCGAGGAACGCGGCGGCATCACCTCGGGCAAGGCCGACTGGGCATGGCTTCAGCACACCGTCGCCTCCCTCAAGCCACACGGCAGGGCCGCGGTCGTCCTCGACACCGGCGCTGTTACGCGCGGCAGCGGCAGCCGCAACGAGGACAAGGAGAAGACGATCCGCAAGTGGTTCGTCGATCACGACCTGATCGAGGGCGTGGTCCTCCTCCCTGACAACCTCTT
Source organism: bacterium (assembly GCA_021810905.1). GTDB lineage: Bacteria > UBA10199 > UBA10199 > 2-02-FULL-44-16 > JAAZCA01 > JAJZQH01. Next base: position 97,254 of record JAJZQH010000008.1, on the reverse strand, counting down.
CTACAACACCACCGCCGCCGGGATCATCGTCCTCATCAACAAACACAAGCTGCCAAAGCGCCAGGGGAAGATCGTGCTGGTGAACGCGGGCCAGGAGTTCAAGAAAGGCCGTCCCAAGAACTACATCCCCGAAGAGGGCATCGGAAAGATCGCGCAGGCCTTCATCAAGGGGGAGGACGTTCCGCGCTTCGTGAGGGTCATCGCTACGAAAGAGACCGCTAAAAACGACTACAACCTCTCGCCCTCGCGTTATGTCGATACGAGCGAGAAGGAGGACTACCGGCCGATACCGGATATCCTGAAGGAACTCGCAGGGCTTGAGAAGGACGCGGCCAAAATCGACGCCGATTTGGGAAAAATCTTCGCGCAGATGGGATTCAGGTAGACCGGGTTGAATCGCAAGTAGATCGGAGGCTGTTGATGACGGTAAAACTTGCGAAGCGAAAGGGCGCAGGACCTGTGAGCATGCGCGGGTATGACGGGCTGCTGTCAGGCATGATGTCCCTTATCGAGGAAGCGAGGCGGACCTCTGCCCGCACCGTCAATGCGATTATGACCGCCACCTACTGGGAGGTCGGCCGCAGGATCGTCGAAAACGAGCAGGCCGGCCGCAAACGGGCAGGATACGGCGAGGCCCTCGTCGTGCAGCTTTCCATTGATTTGACTGCCGAATTTGGGCGTGGTTTTGCCAAGAGCAATCTCTATCAGATGAGGAGCTTCTTCCTGACCTATTGTGATATTTTCCAGACGCCGTCTGGAGAATCGCCATCACAGAAATTCCAGACGGTGTCTGGAAAATCCGAGACATCATCCCGTGAATTGCAAAAATCGCCGATGGAACCGGGCCTGATTGAACTAGCCCGGCGATTTCCCCTGCCTTGGTCCGCCTATGTTCGGCTCTTCTCACTCAAGAGCAAACAGGCCCGAGAGTTCTACGAAGAGGAGGCCCTCCGCGGTGGCTGGTCCGTGCGACAGCTCAACCGGCAGATCGAGTCCCAATTCTATGAACGCACTGTGTTGTCCAGGAACAAGGCAGCGATGTTGGCCAAGGGCGCGAAATCGAAGCCAGAGGATGCCGTCACCCCGGAGGAGCAGATCAAGGACCCCTACGTTCTCGAATTTCTCAGCCTGAAGGATGAATACTCCGAGGGCGACCTGGAGGAAGCCCTTATCCTGCACCTTGAGCATTTCCTCCTCGAACTCGGCGGCGACTTCACGTTTGTGGGTCGACAGAAACGCTTGCGCATCGGCGACGAGTGGTACCGCGTCGATTTGATCTTTTTCCATCGGCGCCTGCGGTGCCTGGTAGTTATCGACCTCAAGCGCGGCAAGCTCACGCATGCCGATGCCGGCCAGATGCACATGTATCTGAACTACGCGCGCGAACATTGGACGCGTCCGGACGAAAATCCTCCCGTAGGTCTGATCCTCTGTGCTCAAAAGGACACGGCCCTGGCCAAGTACGCATTGGAGGGTCTGCCCAACAAGGTGCTTGCCGCCGAGTATCGTACGGTATTGCCGAACGAGAAACTGATCGCTGCAGAATTAAAACGAACGAGAAAGCAGCTGGAAGGGCGAAAGAAATGATGGTCTGGCTGGAAGAGTCAGAAAGTGCCGACGGCATCGGCGCTATTGGGCATCCCGGTTGACGGGTGAGGAAACACCGATGAATCGTAATATTTCCAAGATTTTTGGCGAGGCCGATTACGCCGAACTCCTGGCGCAGGTAAAATCCCGCATCCGGGAGGCGCGCGTTCGTGCGGGACTGGCCGCAAATCTGCCACAGCCCGTGGCAGAATACGCGTTGCGCGGCCTCAAAAAGCCGATCGGCGTCTCTGAATATCAACTCACCCGCGCCCTGACGGACGATCTCAAACCGAGTCTCCCGACGGTCGAAGAAATAGAACGCGAGATAGTCGAAAGCGGCATGCTGGAGGGGGGTGGGGGATGAGGTTTCAGGAGGGGTGGAGCAAAGTCTCTTTAAGTCAAATTCTTGAACTTTTATACGGGAAGAGTTTGCCCAAGAGCGCACGTGAAGATGGCTCGTATCCCGTTTACGGATCGAACGGTACAGTCGGATACCATAGCGAGTTTGCTGTAACGGGGCCTGGTATCATTGTAGGGAGAAAGGGTTCTTGCGGTGAGGTTCATTATTGCGATTCTGATTTTTGGCCCATAGACACGACATATTACGTGAACCTGAAGCGGAATGACAATTTGAGGTTTGTTGCTTATTTGCTTTCTTCGCTCGGTTTGAATCAAATGAATTCGCATAGTACGATTCCCGGGCTGAATCGTGAAAGGGTTTATCGACTTTCCTTTCCCCTCCCCCCACTCTCCGAACAGAAGAAGATCGCGGCGGTGCTCTTGAAATTGCAGCGCGCCATCGAGGCGCAGGAGCGGATCATCCAGTCGCTCCGCGACCTCAAGAAGTCCACCATGCAGCACCTCTTCACCCGGGGCCTGCGCGGCGAGAAGACCAAGATGACCGAAATTGGCGAAATCCCGGAGAGTTGGGATGTGGTGCGGTTGGAAGACGTGTGTTCTTTCTTAAGTGGAGGGACTCCACGAAAATCTCACTCTGAATTCTGGAAAGGGACAGTACCGTGGGTATCACCAAAAGACATGAAAAAGCCACGACTTAAAGATGCGAAAGATCATATTACTGAAGAAGCTCTCAACTCCGGAAGCTGCTTGGCACCGGTCAGATCCATATTCATTGTCGTTCGAGGCATGATCCTCATGAAGGACGTTCCTATAGCGTTGACAGAAGTGCCGATGGCCTTCAATCAAGATATGAAAGCAATAATCCCGAATAAACAGTACGATCCAGAATTCCTGTTTTATGCGCTTCAAGCGTTCAAACATTTGCTCTTCCAAAAAGTAGGTCGATCAGCACATGGAACTCGTACCATCATCAGCACTACGCTATCCGAATTTAAGGTCCCACGGCCTTGTATGTCTGAGCAGATTCAAATAGCGGCCTCCCTTCGGATTGCCGAAAAAAATACGGCTATCTGTGAATCGCGTAAGGCTTGTCTGCAATCCCTCTTCAAAACAACACTCAACAACCTCATGACCGGCGCCATCCGCGTCGCGGACATCGACATCGACGTGCGGGAGGTGGAGGGATGAATGCGACGAGAATGAATGGCTTCATTGGAAGCGCCAATCAATACGTCAGGAGAGCGCAATGAACATACCAATTCCAGATGTGGCTGAACTCACAAGTGCCCTGGGCGGTGAGGTGACTTCCCTTCAATTCGTGACGAGGGGAGGTTTTAAGGCAGTATTCAAAGGATTTATCCATGAGAATATGTCGGAGGCAGTCAAAGCTATTTATATACCGAATATCGAGGACGGTATTTCTGAGGAGCTGAGAAACGAATTGATAGCGAGGGCTAAGCGCGAAATTGAGTTGTTGGGCTCATGCACTTCGCCATCTATTGTCAAACTCGGCAACCTGACCAATCGAGTCGTCAACGTAACGGCGGGTACGTACATCGTTTATAGCGAAGAATTCTTGCCCGGCTCTGAACTGACAGCATCGATTTCCAAGGAGAATAAGCCTAACCCCCAACGTTTATTGGCAGTGTTCAGGTTTCTCATCGAAGTCATAGATGAGATGATCCGGATAGGATATGTTCATCGCGACATCAAGCCCTCGAATATCTTCGAGACCGGTTTGAGTGACAGGCCATTTGTAATTCTGGACATGGGAATCGCATACAAGATGCGAGGAACCAATTTTACACAAGGGCCGCTTCCACCGGGCACACTCGTATATATGGCGCCGGAACTATTACAACCGGATTATAAGGACATAATGGATTTCAGATGCGATCTCTATTCCGCAGCTCTATCTGTATATGAGCTCGCGACCGGTATCCAGCCGTTTGCTTCTCAACCAGGCAATGAATATGCGACCATGTATCGAATATTACATGATCATCCAAGAAGGCTGAAAGAACTCAGAAATGATCTGCCGGAGAATTTCTGCCGGATCATCGATCGATGCATCAGGAAGAAGCCGCCGCTCAGATATGCGACATTAAAGCTACTCAATGATGATTTGAGGGAGGTGAAATCATGAAGCTGCTCGCACAAGATGGATTTGGACCCGGCGATAAGATAAAAATGGGTTTGGAAAAAGGGGTGATAGATGGCGCGTTGCTCAGCTCACGCTATCGGGGCCCCGATACATTTGGGGATAAGCTGAATGAAGTGCCGTCCGGAGCATTCCTGTTTGATCCTCACTATCATGCGTATCAATATTTCGGGAATACGAATGCTCAGCTCGGAAAACTGGGTGAATGGGATTATTTTACTGCGCCGCGGCGTTCAGCTCTAATAAACGGATCGGAAATAAAGCCTGTTATACAGAAAGTCATTGAAACGCAGAGGGCGTACCCATTGATGGGGTATATTACGCCGAATGTCTATGTGAACAGCGCCGACTCGATCGATGCCGCTATCGCACTTAATTTCATTGGAAGCGCCAAGAAAGTGGCTCAGGCTATTGGGATAAATGATAAGCCGGTATTCGCCACATTGGCGCTTGATCGGGACGTGCTGGTGTCTGGCGGGGCGCCGTTAAATGATTTCATTGGTGCCCTGACGTCTCTCGAAACTTTCCCCGACGGCTTTTATCTGCTTGTGGGAAGCGGGACTGTGGATGAAGATGGGCGACACATTCGATCCGACATCTTCGACGAAAAAGTAATAGCAGGCTGGATGTATATCAATCATGTCTTATCAATAAATGGTTTTAAGGTCGTCAATGGGTTTTCCGACCTGCTGTCGCCACTGTTAGGAATATGCGGTGCATATGCCGGAGCAACTGGCTGGTCTACGAATCTTAGGCAATTCAGTATGGGGAGGTATGTGAGGCCATCAAAGCAAGGAGGTTCTGCGCCGCTCATTCGGTATGTCAGTTGCGGTCTTTTGGCGCGGATTAAGCAGACGGAGCATCAAGATTTCTCAAAAATTGATGGGAGAGTTTCTAACGGTCTTGCATCTGATAAATACTACGGAGGAGAGACAACGAGAACAGAAGAGGCGCTTCAAAGCTGGGATGCTATTAAAGATCTGTGTGATAAGACAATAAGTGGAGATCTTGAAAGGGATCTCGCGTCATTCCTTGGGAGAATTGAAAAAGCGCGCGCGCTTTGGAGCGGTCTGGAAGAAGCAGGGTTTTCAAGCGGGGTCGAGGCACAGTACGAGAGATTGGATGCTATTCGTGATGGCATTGCTAGATTCAAGAAACTCGCGGAATTAGTTTAGAGAGCTTGGCAACCTTGCGCATGGCCTGGATATGGTGTTTGGTTGAGAGAGGCTTGCGTGGCCGAGGTGTGAAATGGCGGATGATCGACGATTCAAGTTCGTCATAACCCCACAGTCCGACATTGATGGATTGGAATGTTTCGATATACACGAGTGCATTGTGACATATATCCGCCGGAAGGACGACGATTGGTTGATGAGCAAAATAGCGATAACGCGATGCCTGCATCATCGCTTTTCGCCAATCCTTCAGCTTCATTTCGAATGCTCTCGTTATGAGGTTAGCTCCATGAACGAAGTCATCAATATTCGTGCATTGCAGATTCTCTGTTCCATCCCACTCGATAACCAACAGGTCAGCTATGCCATAGCCATTTACGGAAACCTGGCGTGCGCACGCCACTGTTTCTTTATGAGTGCCATGGTGAATGAGTAAGTGTTTGGAGAGGTACGTTCTTGCAAACTGAATCGTAAATCGCGTCTCGCTAGTTACACTACGAAGTCTGCGGCCGGGGAGGTTCCGTTCGGGCTCATAGAATCGTACTTTCGGGATTTCGAGGGTGATATTCACAGGTGAATAGTACTACATGCGTGCAATGAGGAGAAACAAATAATGCTCTTGACGAAGGTGGTCAAATAAAATGCCTAAAATTGCATCAGAACGCACCACCGTCCAATCACCCCTCATCCGATATGCGCGGGAGGTCGGGTGGAAGTTCGTGCCTCGGGCGGAGGCGGTGGCCCTGCGGCGGGGCGAGGGCGGGCTCTTCTTTTACCGCGTCGTCGAGGATAAACTCATCGAATTCAACCCGGGGCTCGTAACGGGCGAGAACGCTGGCGAAATCGTGGGACGCATGGAAGCCATGCGCAACTCGATCGAGGGCAATGCCGAGATCCTGGCCTGGCTGCGCGGCGAGCGGGGCATCTATGACCATTCGGAGAACCGGCAGCGCAATGTCATGCTCATCGATTACGAGGCCATCGACCGCAATGTCTTTCAGGTCACCGACGAGTGGCAGTACACGAACGGCCAGGAGACGAACCGCGCCGACGTGATCTTCCTGATTAACGGCATTCCCGTCGCGATCGTCGAGACCAAGAGCGCCGCCAGGGAGGAAGGCATCGAGGAGGGGCTCACGCAGATACGGGAGTATCACGCCGAGACGCCGGAGATGCTCACCGCCCCCCAGGTCTTCGACGTCACGCATCTCATCGACTTTTACTACGGGGCCACCTGGAACCTCGAGCGCAAGAACCTCTTCAACTGGCGGGATGAGGAGCCTGGCAATTTCGAGCAAAAGGTGAAGCGCTTCTTCGACCAGGAGCGGTTCCTCACGATGCTTCGGGAATGGATCCTCTTCTATTACAAGGATGACGAGCTGAGAAAGAGCGTCCTGCGTCAGCACCAGACCCGCGGCGTGGAACGCATCCTCGCGCGATGCGCCGATACGACCAGGAGGACGGGGCTCATCTGGCACACGCAGGGCTCGGGCAAGACCTTCACCATGATCACGGCCGCGCGATTGATCCTTGCGGAGCGGGAGGCGTTCGGAAAACCCACGGTCATCCTCATGATCGACCGCAACGAACTCGAGGGCCAGCTCGCCGGCTGGGTGGAGCGCATCCTGGGCGAGATCTCCGCGCACGACATCAGCATCGAGTACGCGACGAGCAAGAAAAAGCTCCGCGAGCTGCTCGCCTCGGATTTCCGCGGGCTCATCGTCTCCATGATCCACAAGTTCGACGGGATTCCCAAGGGCATCAACGAGCGGGAGAACATCTTTGTCCTCGTGGACGAGGCCCACCGCACGACCGGCGGCGATCTGGGCAACTATCTCATGGGCGCGCTTCCGAAGGCCACGCTGATCGGCTTCACCGGCACGCCTATCGACCGGACCGCTTACGGAAAGGGTACGTTCAAGGTCTTCGGCAAAGAGGACGATAAGGGCTATCTCGACAAGTATTCGATCGCGGAATCGATCGCTGACGGGACGACCAAGCCACTCAAATATACGCTGGCCCCAAGTGAGATACGCGTGCCGCGGAAACAGTTGGAAGAGGAATTCCTGGGGCTTGCGGAGGCAGAAGGCATCAGCGACATCGACGACCTGAACCGGATCCTCGATCGCGCGATGCGGCTCAAGACCTTTTTGAAAGCCGATGATCGCATCGCAAAGGTGGCGGCATTTGTCGCGAAACACTTCGTCGAAAACGTTGAACCCATGGGGTACAAGGCTTTTCTGGTCGCTGTAGATCGCGAGGCGTGCGCTCTCTACAAGGAAGCCCTCGACAAACTCATGCCTCCGGAGTGGTCGATGCCGATCTACACGGCAGCGCAGCACGACAGCCAGAGGTATCCTGTCGTTCATCGCCACCAGATTTCACCGGAGGATGAGAAGAAGGCGCGCAAGCTCTTCCCAAAGCCGGATGCGCTTCCCAAGATCTTCATCGTCACCGACAAGCTCCTCACCGGGTTCGATGCGCCGATCCTCTATTGCATGTACCTCGACAAGCCGATGCGGGATCACGTTTTGCTCCAGGCCATCGCCCGCGTGAACCGTCCCTATGAACGGGACGGGATGACGCAGAAGCCCTGCGGCCTGGTGGTCGATTTCGTCGGCATCTTCGAGAAGCTCGAAAAGGCGCTTGCGTTTGATTCGGACGTGGTGAGCGGCGTGATCGAGGACCTCGACCTCCTGTTCAGGCAATTTCGGGAGCTGATGCAGGGGCCGGCACGGGAATACGTGGAGCTATGCAGGGGGCGCCTCGATGACAAAGCGATCGAGCGGGCCATCGAGTTTTTTGCCGATCAGGAAAAACGAAAGGCCTTCTTCAAGATCTATAAACAGCTCGAGATGCTCTACGAGATCCTCTCGCCGTCTCCCGAACTGCGCGACTATGTGGAGGACTTCGGGAGTCTGTCGGTGCTCTACCGCATTATCCAGAATGCCTTCAGGAAGAAGACTCCCTTCTATGGCGAGATGACGCGAAAGACTGCTTCGCTCGTGAAGGAGAGGGCCGAAAGTTACGGGCTCGAGGCGACGCTTCCGGTCGTCTCCATCGATGAACATACGCTGGAAACTATGAAGAAACGAGGTGGCTCGGGGAAGATCAAGGTGATCAACCTCGTCAATAGCGTGCGAAGGGCGGTCGAAGAGGGGAAGGATGCCAACCCCTATCTCAAAGAAATCGGCGATCGCGCTGAAGCGATCATCGAGGCCTATGATGAGCGACAGTCCACGACCGAAGAGGCGTTGCGGAGAATCGAAGAACTTGTCCGTGAAATCGTTCAGGCGCAAAAGGAACAGGATGAGATGGGTCTGGGCGATGCCTTTTCTTTTTATTGGGAACTCAAACTGGAGGGGGTCGCGCAGCCGGAGAAGGTCGCGGGCATCGTCAGGGCCGTCTTCGATCGCTTTCCGTACAGCCGGGAGAATGCGGAGGAGTCGCGGCAGCTCAAGGCGGAGCTCTATAAGGTCTTGTTGCCGCTCGTCGGGAAGGAAGGCATGTTTCGCGTCGCGGAGCGGTTACTTCGCTCGGAGGCGAGATGAAGGCGCGAAGAAAAGCGTCGCCGACGGCGCGTCAGAAGGACTCCTTCAAGTGCGTGGTCAAGGATTGGGCTGCCAGGCTGCGCGTGCAGCCCGCGCAGATCCGCGTGCAAAGGATGTGCAACAAGTGGGCCTCCTGTTCGCCGGGGAAATGGGTTAGCTTCAGTGAAAATCTAGTTCGTGAATCTCGCGCGTTTCAGGACTACGTGATCGTGCATGAACTTTTGCACCTGCGGATTTCCAATCACGGCAAGCTCTTTCAAAGCCTTATGACAGCGTACCTTCCGGACAATTCCTTCAGTCAGTGCAATCCTTGATGCTCGTATAGCCCCCGTCCGTGATGATGAGATGGTCCAGCGGTCTCAGATCGACGGCCTCGCAGGCGCGAAAGAGCTTCTGCGTGATCGCAATATCCTCGGGGCTGGGTTTGAGATCTCCCGAGGGATGGTTGTGGGCAAAAATGAGCCCGGTTGATCCGATCTCGAAGGCACGTTTGATGATCTCGCGCGGATAGATCGCGGATTGATCCACGGTCCCTTCGAAGAGGTTCTCAGCGGCAAGGATGCGATTGGCCTGATCGAGATAGAGGACGGCGAAGACTTCCTTCTTGAGCCCTTTCATGGATGTGGCGAGATGCCCGAAGACATCGTCCGCGCACCTGACGGCGTCCTTGCCTGCGAGGGCTTCGGTACTCTTGCGCTTTGCGATCTCTTGAGCCGCTAGCAGTGTCGCGATCTTTGCGCTGCCCAGGCCCTTGATGCCCGCGAGCTTACATTGTGAAGCGTGGAGCAATGGGCCCAGGCCGCCGAACTGACGGAGGAGCCTCCGCGCAAGAGTGACCGCGTCCTCGCCCTGGCGGCCGACGCGCAAGAGGATCGCGATGAGCCCGGCATCGGAGACTGCTGCTGGCCCTTTCTCCAGCAGCATTTCGCGCGGTCTTTCCGATTCAGGCCAATCTTTGATCCCTGACTTATTCATGTGGTTTGATAAATCGTCTTCACTCGTTTGATTCTATGTATTTTCCGTTATTGAATTATGCGCATATAGAAAGCAATTCTTGTGCCAAACAAAAAGAAGAATAATAATATCCTCTAAAGGCACGCCAGGCCACCTTGAACATCTAAGGTGTTTCAGATTCAGAACAGTTGCGCCGGACATTTCATGATCATATCAAATCCTGACTCTCCCTGCGTCTGCTGCACGGCCGCCGCGGCGAGCATTTCTTGAGGGAGTTGTTTGACAGATACAATCCGTGACCCCGAATCCCTTTTGTTGACGTTAACAGGATGGTCCCTGGAAATAGCCTTCCATTGACAAGTGAACGGACCATGCAGGAGGGATATGGATGGTCGGATGGATCTGCACCTTGTTTTGTCGGCTTGACGATACATGAATTATCGTCTAATATATTAGTTGAATGGCTAATATATTAGATAAATCTACCCGGGTCGATAAGCTGCTCTTTGCCACCAGTTTTATGAAGGTATTGCGGCTTTTTCTCAAGAACCCCTCTGCTAGGCTCTATGGAGGAGAGGTCGCAAAGGCAGCGCGGCTCAGCAAGGCGGGCGCGAACTTCGCGCTGAGAGACCTGCATCGCGTTGGATTTCTGACCAGGGAAGCCAAGGGGAAGCTGCACTTCTATTCGCTGGAGAGGGATAATCCAGTGGTGCGACAGCTCAAGGTGCTCAGGAATATCGTGGGCCTCTCACCGGTCATCGATGAACTGAAGAAAGGCGCAGAGAAGATCGTACTCTACGGATCAATAGCGACTGGCGAAGACACGGAAGAGAGCGATGTCGATATCCTGATTCTCACGCGCGGGAAAGAAGAGATCGAGAAGAAGATCGCGAAGATGAAAAATGAGAGAATTCAACCGGTCATTCACACCCCACACGAGTGGGCAGTGCTGGAATCTGAAAATCGCGTCTTTGCGGAACAGGTAGCCCGCGGCATCGTGCTCTGGGAGACCCATGAAACGTGAGTTCAAAACAGCGCTCGAAAAACGCCGTCTCATCAAATTTCCGGAGGGAGCGGGGCTCGTGTCTCGAGAGCTTGGTGCAGCCAAAGAAGACCTGGACGAGGCGCGCGATCGACTTGCAAAGGGTCGTTTCAAATACGCAACGATCACTGCGTATTATTCCATGTTCCACTCTGCTCGAGCTCTGCTTTACCATGCTGGCTATCGCGAGAAGAGCCATCATTATCTCCTTGTGGCCATCGAGGCGCTGTATGTGGACGAAAAGAGGCTCTTACCCGAGTTGGCGCGCGACCTGCGCAACGCCATGATCCTGAGAGAAGAGGCGGATTATCATGGAGAGTTTTCCGAATCCGGCGCGCGCTCTGTTCTGAATTCCGCTGAACGCTTTCTCGATGCTGCAAAGCATCTTCTGGCGAGAATCTAGGGTTATTCGGCAAACTCGTTGACGAAACGGTCTTTGGTGGGCTAGTTGTCGCATAACACTCGGAGGGGCGGTCGTTGGGAAACGCGGATTTGAACAAGATATCCAGCTGATCGTTGAAGAAGAGCGAAGCGAAGAAAGGGGGCCCTATGGGTTCCAGGATGAAATGGGAGGAAATAAAAAATTCATACCCCGACGAATGGGTTGCCGTGGTTAATTATGCTACGGATGAAAAAGGGAATATTGAAGGAGAAGTCGTCGCTCATTCGATGGATAAAGATGTATTTTACCGCGAAGCCGGAGAACTTTTACCTATATATAAAACCATTGCCATGCGCTATACAGGAGAATGCATCAAGAATCCGGAGATTCCGCTTCTATGGCAGATTACGCATACCGCTTAGATCACCGCCTGATCCTGGTTGAGGTTCGTTTGTCCGGACCGAAGGGTACGTTTGATGCGGAGTTTGTGCTCGATACGGGTGCGTCATATACGATCATTGACTACCGTCTGGCCGAGTATCTTGGTTATTCAAAAAAAGATGCTTTTTCTCCTTCGCGCGTGAGTTCGGCATTGGGCAAAGAAGAGGGCTATCGGATCAATATTGAAGCCATAGAATCTTTGGGTAAAAGAATTGCTCCCTTTGAAGTGGCTTGCCATTCACTTTACGAACAGGGCGTGGTCGGCCTTCTTGGAATGACTTTTCTTGAGCGATTCGATTTTTGTATTTTTCCTTCAAGACAGATCGTCAGGGTGTTGTAATTTTTTTGTAATTTATTGTGGGGGTATTGTGGAAAAACGCACGTTTGAACAGGCGATGGAGGAATTGGAAGGGGTCGTGCGCAAGCTCGAGGGCGGTCAGCTTGCGCTCGACGATTCGCTTGCCGTATTCGAGCAGGGGGTCAAGGTCGCGCGCGAGTGCGAGGGCATGCTCTCAGAGGCAAAGGGCAGGATCGAGCAGCTCATCAAGGACGCGCAGGGAAATACCGCTACAGCGCCGTTTGAAGTGAAGGCCTAGCCATAAATATCGGTGTCACACCGACGAAATCGCACTTCGCTGCACATGTCCCGCATGCATCCTCCGGTTGCGAAATGTTATTGTTTGACTATGACCCTCGCCATAGGCTAATACGCCCGCAAGAGCTCATTTCATCGCATTCAGCCTGGGGACGCATATGGACCTTCAATCCTATCTCAAGGAGCGCGCGCAGTGGGTCGAGGCGGCGCTCTGCCGTTCCACCGACGATGAGTCGATCCCGGAGACCCTGCGCAAGTCGATGCGCTACAGCCTCGAGGCGGGCGGCAAGAGGCTCCGGCCCATCCTTTGCTTTGCCGGCGCGGAAGGCGTAGGCGGCAGCGCCGATCGCGTGATGCCCGCTGCTGTGGCGCTGGAGATGATCCACACCTTTTCCCTCATTCACGACGACCTCCCTGCGATGGATGACGACTCGCTTCGCAGGGGGAAACCAACGAATCACAAGGTATTCGGCGAAGCCGTCGCGATTCTCGCGGGCGACGGGCTCCTGGCCGAGGCCTTCTACGTGCTCGCCGAGGCGCGCGGGATCGACGCGAGGCTCCAGGTGCAGGTGATCGCGGATATCGCGGCGGCAACGGGCGGCAGGGGGATGACCGGCGGTCAGGTGCTCGACATGGAGGCCACCGGTAAGAAACAGGGCGAGGCGGCTCTCACCAGGATGCACCTCTACAAGACCGGCGCGCTCATCCGCGCATCGGTCACCGCGGGCGCCAGGCTCTGCGGCGCGACGCAACATCAGCTCTCGCTCCTCTCGAGATACGGCGAGGCGATAGGGCTCGCCTTCCAGATCGCCGACGACATACTCGACGTCACCGGCGACCAGGAAGAACTGGGCAAGGACATCGGTTCGGATGAAGGCAAGGGCAAGTCGACGTATCCCGCAATAATAGGAATAGACGCCTCACGCCGCCAGGCGGCAGCACTGGTGGATCAGGCGATCGCCGCTGTGGTCTCCTTTGGCGCGGCCGGAGAGCCGCTGCGAGCGATAGCGCGCTACGTCGTGGAGCGAAAGAAATGAGACAGGTGCTCTCCGAACTCACGCTCACTACCGAACGTCCTGTCGAATTCATCGACATAACCGCGCGCGTGCGCGAGGCGCTCACGTCAAGCGGCATACGCGACGGCAACGTGACCGTCTTTTCCCGCCACACGACGACGGCCGTAAAGGTGAACGAGCGCTGCTCGAGGCTGCAGCAGGACATGGAAGAGATTTTGAAGAGTACCGTGCCGGCGGCGTCATATCGCCACGATGCCGATACGGTGGACGGCAGGCCGAACGCCCGCGGCCATCTCATGTCGCTTCTTCTGGGCGCATCGGAGACGGTGCCAGCCGCGGGCGGCGAACTCATGCTCGGCGGCTGGCAGTCGATATTCTTCGTGGAGCTGGACGGCCCGCGCCGCGAACGCAATGTGGTCGTGAAGATAATTGGGGAATAGGAGTCAATTATTATGGCCCAGGAAATTCTAAATACGAAACACGAAATCCTAAACAAATTCGAAATCCGAAATTCAAATGTTCTAAAGAAAACCAAATTCTTTAGTTTTGAATTTTGGATTTAGAATTTGGGATTTGTTTAGAGTTTAGGATTTCGGATTTAGGATTTTTAGGGGGCTAAGAGAGGTCGTCATGCAGACATCAGATATACACGCATTCTTTGCCGACGAAGATACGCTCGATCGCGAGGATTATCTCTTCTTCACCTACGTCTTCGAGACAGATGGCGATCCGCGCGAGGCGGCGGCTTCTCTCGCATGCGAGCAGTCCACCGCGCAGTGGAAACGGCCATGCGTGGACGAGGACTTCAGGCCCGCGCACGCGGCAAAGGTAGTCGACTTACAGGTCATAGACGAATCCCGCTCGTCAGTATTCGCGCCTGATTTTTCCGGCAAATCCCGCTATACGCGCGCGCGCGTGCGAATCGCGCATCCTCATCGCAATTTCGGCGCCAGGATTCCGAACCTTCTCACGGTGGCCATGGGCGAAGGTGCGTTCTTCTGCCACGGCGTCACCTCGATCAAGCTTCTGGATATAGAATTTCCCGAATCATATCTGTTTTTGTTCCAGGGGCCGCAGTTCGGCACGCGTGGAATCCGCGAGATGCTGGGTGTCTGGGATCGCCCGCTCTTCTTCGGAGTCGTAAAGCCCAACGTAGGACTCGATCCGCAGAGCTTCGCCGGCATTGCGCGCGAGGCGTGGGAGGGCGGGCTGGACGCGGCGAAGGACGACGAGATGCTCGCCGATACGGACTACTCGCCTTTCGAAGAGCGCATGAGGCTCACGGGCGCGGCGAGGCGGGACGCAGAGGCGGCCACGGGTGAGAAGAAGATCTTTATCGCCAACGTCACCGACGAAGTGGACAGGATGATGGAGCTGCACGATATAGCGGTGCGTCATGGCGTCAATGCAGTGATGGTAAACGCGATGGCGACGGGGCTGTCTGCCGTGCGCGCACTGCGCAAGCGCGCTTCTGTGCCGGTCGTTGCGCACTTCGATTGCATCGCGCCCATGTCGCGGCATCCCCACTTCGGCGTCTCGACGACGGTGCTCACGAAGCTGCAGCGCCTCTGCGGTTGCGACGCGATCATCATGCCCGGCTTTGGCGCGCGCATGATGACCTCCGATGATGAGGTGATCGCAAACTCCGCTGAGTGCGGCAGTGCGTTCGGAAACATTACGGCATCGCTTCCCGTGCCGGGGGGAAGCGACTGGGCCGGTTCTCTCGCGGCGATGTACGAAAAACTGAGAACGCTCGATTTCGCCATGGTGCCGGGCCGAGGCGTGTTCGGGCATCCGATGGGTCCCCGCGCCGGCGCGAGGAGCCTGCGGCTCGCCTGGGAGGCGATAGTGCGCAGGATCGAGTTCACTGAATTTGCGGCTGATTATCCCGAACTTCGCGCCGCGATGGAAACGTTTGGCGCGCCTGCCGCGCGTGCAGAAACGACCGGCCCCATGCCGGCCATGGGATATACCGGCGTTCCGATCCTCTTCCAGAGGAACTGACAAGGAGTGAGCGACATGCGGATTCGTGCAATTTTGTGGGTCCTTATCTTTTTAGCGGCATCCATCCCGCGCATCCTTTGGGCGGGAGTCTCGCCGGAAACCGCAAAGGCCGTGGAGGCTGCATATCCTCCTGCAGTGGAGCATTACGGAATCCAGTCCGCGCAGGACGATCTGGATATGACGAAATTGCGCGGTTTTGCAGTCGTTGAAAAGGGCGGCATTCCCGCCGAGCCGGCGCGTTACTTCATCAGCTGGCAGGATTACGATTACCGCGGAGTCGTGATACATCTCGGCGAGGGCGACAAATTAACCACGCGCCGCGGTGAGATCTATGCATATTTGCAGCGCGGCGACGTGATGGCGGTGGCAGGTATTAAAATTTTCAACGATACGATATATCTCAAACTGATCTCACCCGAAGTATACGTTCCGGAGGAGCGTTCCGCTGACAAGCATCATTCACGCGTCACCGTGATGGCCGGATTCAAATTCACAAAGGGGATGCTTGAGCAAGGACCGGATGCGGTATTGAAGATCATGAAAGAGTGGTTCAGGCCCTTTCCCAATATGGACGACGCAAAGGCGTACTCGCAGGGTATTCAAGACCAGCTTAAGGCAGCCTCCGCTGCAGCGAGTACACCAGCTCCGGAGGGAGGCAAGGCTTCCTCCGGCGCCGTCCCGGCAGCAACGGCCGTCGTACCGGATGCGAAAGCAAGCTCCGGCGATCAGCGCGTGAAGACGCTGGAGGAAAAGATTGACGACGCCAAACGCCAACTCGACGAGGCCGAGAAGGAACTGAATCAGATAAAGGGATCGAAAAAGAAGTGATCGCATCAATAAAATAAAAAGGCCGGCTCATCGAGCCGGCCTTTTTTATTGATCATCGCATTCACTTGCCTCTGAACATCTCGTCTACTATCCCCCTGAGCGTCGGCTCTCCGATTTCTTCCAGTTCGTAGCGCACGCGCATCGAGGGTTTTTCCACGTCGATGACCCGGCGGATGTCGATGGGGCTTCCGATCAGCACGAGATCGCAAGGTGTCGCACGGATCGTCTTCTCCAGGTCCTTGAGCTGATCTTCATAGTAGCCGAGCGCGGGGATGAGATTGCCCAGGTTCGGGTATTTCGTGTAGGCGTCCTTTATCGAACCGACCGCATATGGCCGCGGGTCAACGATCTCCGCTGCTTCGTATTGATCGGCCGCCACCATGCCGGCGCCGTAGGTCATGCCTCCGTGCGTGAGCGTGGGGCCGTCTTCGATAACGAGCACGCGTTTCCCTTTTACTCCCGCCGGGTCGTCCACCGTGATCTGTGAGTCGCCTTTGATGACCTTCGCGTCAGGGTTGCAATGCTTGATGTTGGCGAGCACTGTGTTGAGTTGCTCGGCGCTCGCCTCCTCGTACTTGTTGATCACCAGCACGTCGGCCGTGAGGAAGTTCGTCTCTCCGGGATAGTAGCTGCGCTCGTGACCGGGCCGCAGCGGATCGAGCACCGTGATTTCAAGATCCGGCTCGATGAACGGCATGTCGTTGTTGCCTCCGTCCCATACGATGACGTCGGCTTCCTTCTCCGCCTGCCTCACGATCGCCTCGTAATCGACGCCCGCGTAGACGACCAGTCCCTTATCGATGTACGGCTCGTACTCCTCTCGTTCCTCGATCGTGCAGCTGTGCCGGTCCAGATCTTCGTACGAAGCAAAACGCTGCACCGCCTGCTCGGCAAGATCGCCGTAGGGCATGGGATGCCGGATCGCCACCACCTTCTTGCCGCGCTCCTTCAATATCCCCACGAGTTTGCGCGAGGTCTGGCTCTTGCCGCAGCCGGTGCGGATTGCGCAGACCGAGATGCACGGAACCTTTGCCTTGATCTGCGTGTGGTTCGGAGCGAGCAGCATGTAGTTGGCGCCGGCGGCCAGCACCTGCGAGCCCTTCTGCATCACATACTGATGCGATACGTCGCTGTACGAAAAGACCACGAGGTCGATCGTCTCTTTCTTGATGATATTGGTGAGATCGTCCTCGGACCAGATCGGAATGCCCTTTGGGTAATCCTTGCCAGCGAGAGCTGCGGGGTAACGGCGGCCTTCGATGTTGGGAATCTGCGTGGCGGTGAAGGCGATTACTTCGTATTCGGGGTTTTCGCGGAAGTACGTGTTGAAGTTGTGGAAGTCGCGGCCCGCGGCTCCCATAATCAGTACTCGTTTCTTCCCCATATTGCCTCCCTGCCCGGGCATGCTTGCGCACTCCTCGGGCTTCCACTGCGTCAGATTGATATTGATAATCAGGAGAGGGGAAACGCGGCGCCGACGCAGGCAGGCAATGGCCGTCGTGCATCCCTTTCCGCGCAAAATCAGGTGCTTCCTAACAGGCCTGCCGGAAAAAGGCAAGGGCAGTAACTGCGGCCATGCAATCCAGACAACGCATGACCTGCCGATCTGGCGTCGTTGCTATCGCTTCATCATCTTCTTGTATAATTCGACGTATTCCTTAGCCGAGCGCTTCCACGAAAAATCGCTGTTCATCGCGTTGCGGATCACCGCCTTCATCTGCTTGGGATCCTTCCATGCGGCCAGCGCGCGATCGATTGCCGCAATCAGCGCCTCGGGCGTATACTCGGCGAACTTGAACCCGTTGCCGAGGGACTTCTTTGCGTTGAAGTCGTCGATGGAATCGTCCAGGCCTCCGGTCGCCCGCACGATGGGGATCGTGCCGTACTTGAGGCTTATCATCTGGTTGAGACCGCACGGCTCGTAGTGCGACGGCATGAGAAAGAAATCCGAGCCGGCTTCTATCTGATGCGCGAGCTGGTTGTCGAAGGCCAGCTTGAGCCCGATGCGTCCCGGATAATCCCCGCACGCGGATGTGAGCAGGTCGTGGTATTTCTGTTCGCCCGTGCCCAGTATCGCGAACTGCACCTTGCGCTTCATGATCTCAGGAAGCGCGGCGGCAAAGATATCCAGGCCCTTTTGCACGGTGAGCCTTCCAACGATGCCAATGATCGGAGAATCCCCGTTCGCCTTCAGTTTGAAATATTTTCGAAGGGCGGATTTGCAGGTCTCTTTTCCCGACATATCCTTTGGCGAAAAGTTCGCCGGGACGAGCGTGTCCGTTTCGGGGCTCCACTCATCGTAATCGATGCCGTTGAGTATGCCCGAGAGCACGTTCTTTCTGTAGGAGAGCGCAGTGGAGAGCCCCAGTCCCTGTTCCTCGCCGAGTATCTCTTCAGCGTATCTCTTGCTCACGGTGCTGATGGCGTCCGCAAAGGCGATGCCGCCCTTGAGAAAACCGACCTTTCCCCAGAACTCGAGCTTGTCGAACGTGAAGTAGTCCCAGCTCAAGCCGGTAAGGGGCATGTCTTCCTTTGGAAAGAGGCCCTGGTATCCGAGATTATGTATGGTGAGCAGCGTGCGAGTCTTGGTGAAGCGCTTGTTCTGGCGATAGAGGGTCTTGAGATAGACCGGCACCATGGCAGCCTGCCAGTCATGCGCGTGCACGACGTCGGGCTTTATGTCGAGCGCGTCCATCGTTTCTATGGCGGCGCGCGAGAAAAAAATGAAACGTTCCGCGTTGTCGGGATAATCGCCGGATACGGTCTGATAGAGTTCGTCGCGGTCGAAAAAAGCCGGCTGGTCTATGAAGTAGACCTTGACGTTGGGTTTCAAGGTTGCGCCCAGCACCGTGCCTTTGATGCGCGCGCCGGCGAACGGCACCGAGATCTCGAGCGGTTTTCGTGAAACGGGTCCGATGCCGAATTTTTTGGCGTCCATCCGCTTGCGATAATACGGCAGGATCAACGTGACGCTCTCCTTGGCGCCCGCGAGCGCGCGAGAGAGCGTCCCCACGACGTCGGCCAGCCCTCCGGTCTTTGCAAAGGGCACTGCTTCGGATGCGACCATTACGATGTTCATGCTGTTTCCCCCGATTGAAAAGATGGTGTGATTCCCTCCCCTTTGTAAGGGGAGGGTTAGGGTGGGGTAGATCACGCAAGATCTACCTCCCCTACCCCTCCTTACAAAGGAGGGGTATTTATGAGTTCCAGTTAAGGCAGTTCAAGTTCCTTCAGAAATTGCGCCGATACCTCAGGCGCCGTGGGATTGATGTAGAAACCGGAGCCGCGCTCGAAACCCGCGAGTCTCGTGATGCGCGGCGTGATCTCGATGTGCCAGTGGTAGTAAGGAAGATCGGGCATGTTCACCGGCGACGAGTGCAGCATGAAATTGTACGGCGGATTGCTGAGCGCCTTCTTGAGCTTTTTGAGAGTGCGCTGGAAGAGGAGCGTGAGATTTTTGATCTCGTACTTCGTGGCGTCCTCAAAGTGCGCGTCGTGGCGCTTCGGAAGTATCCATGTCTCGAACGGGAAGCGGGGCGCGTACGGGCATATCGCGAGGAAGTCTTCGTTCTCCGCAACGATTCGTTTCTGATCCTCGATCTCCTGGCTCACCAGGTCGCAGAAGAGGCAGCGCTCCTTGTAATCGTAGTAGCTCTTGCATCCGGTCATTTCTTCCGCAACCGACTTCGGGATGATCGGAAGCGCGATCAGCTGCGAGTGCGTGTGCTCCAGGGACGCGCCCGCGCGCTCGCCGTGGTTCTTGAATATGAGGATATAGCGGAATCGCTTGTCCTTCTTGAGGTCCATGATCCTGTCGCGATACGCCCAGAGCACGTCCTGAAACTGGTCTTCGCTCAAATCAGCGAGATGCGCGTTGTGATCCGGAGTTTCGATGATGACCTCGTGCGCGCCGATGCCGTTCATCATGTCATAGATTCCGTCTCCGCGGCGGCCCAGATCCCCCTCGATCATCAGGGCCGGAAATTTGTTCGGCACGACTCTGAGCATCCATCCGGTAGAGTTGGGCGCCGTGCCTTCGCGGCGATACGCGAGCACTTCGTTAGGCGTTGCGTGCTCGTTGCCCTCGTCGAACGGACAGAATTTCGGTTTTTCGGCCGGCTTGGGCGTGTCGTCGGGCCTTACGAGGTCGGACGGCCTCTTGGAGCGTTCAGTGGCGATGATGACCCAGCGGCTCACAATGGGGTCTTTGCGAAGTTCGGGCATAAACTACCTCCTCAGAATGAAGCATGTCTGCTAT
The DNA here is from genome assembly GCA_021810905.1 of bacterium. Classification (GTDB taxonomy): domain Bacteria; phylum UBA10199; class UBA10199; order 2-02-FULL-44-16; family JAAZCA01; genus JAJZQH01. The sequence goes on along the minus strand of JAJZQH010000008.1, from coordinate 76,900 downwards.
ATTGATTCCACCACGATGCCAACCGAAAATTCGGCGACGTCGTCCTTCCACGCCGGTTTCCATCCGAGCCATACGGCCGAGCCCTGATAGAGTTTGTCAAAACCCTTCTCCGACTGGGAAACCGTCTCGACCGGCGCCAGCGAAATGCGATCCGCTTTTGCCTTGAGCTCGACGCGGAATCCGAACGCGCGGTCGACGGCTGCGATTTCATGCACGCCCGCAAGCGTACGCCGCTCGTCCATGAATACGCTCGCGGGTTTGATATCTCCCCACTGGTAGTAGCGGCCTTCGTCGTGTCCGGCAAGCAGCGTGAAGTTGAAGGTGGTGGTCATCCACGCTGGCGCCTTGTCGCCGTGTTTTTTTATTCGGTAGCGGACAGTGAGCGAATTGCCGCGATCGAGCGTTATCGTCTTAGTGATCGAGAGTGGACAGCCGGAAAACTCAGTCTTTCCCTCCATTACCAGCGAGGCAGCGGTATTCGTGCGCTTATGATCCGAAATATCGTAGCGCAGCGAGTGCAGCTCGCCTGCCGCCGCGCTCTGGTCGTCGGCAAGCGAATTCCAGTCCGGCTCCAGGGCGAATGCGTGATCGACAAAGGCGTACCTCGGAGCTTCGTCGTAGACGATATGATTCGCGAGATCGCCGATGTTTTTGCCGATATCGTGAATCGACGGCACGCCGCCTTCGGAACCCTCGCTCCCTTCGTGAGTCACCACGTGATATGCCTCCTTGCGGCGGGCAAAGGTATTGAGCAGATTGAATCGCGCCGGTCTGAAATCGAGCGCAATAATACTCCCTCCGGCAGATGGCTTAGTGATGCACTGCAGCTGGTCGGTCGCCATGATCGCCTCAGCGTTTCCGCAGCAATCGACGTCCGTCAACTCAAGCCTCGTGAACCGGCCTTTGCCCTCCATCGCCTGATCGATCATTGTTTCCGCGTCGATCATGTTTCTATAGAGGGCATGGCGCAGATAGTTGAGATAGATACCGCCGAATAGCCCGTGCCAGTATGCGCAGTTGCACTGGGCGCGATACACGGCGTCCCTCGCCTCCTGCATCTTTCCGCCGCGCGCTTCGGCCGCGTCGATGCGGTTCGAGATATACACCGCGCGCTTGTGCATCAGGTTGCTCTCTGGATATTTCGAGAGGAAGTTGTCCCAGAAACCGCCGCGGAAAAATGGAGCGGCCTTCTCCCATATGCCTGCGCGCTCTATGGATTTCTTGGCGTCCTGGTAACGCAGTATCGCGTCGGCCGGCATGGCCCACTCGAGCATCTCGCTGTAGGACGCGGTGGGGAGATAGATGGTGCCAGCGGAGGGGCGCTGCTTCATGAGTTCGGAGAACGTGACCGTGGCGATCCTGTCTTTGTTCGCTTCAAGACCGGAGAGGAATTTTTCGAGCCAGCCCTCTTCGATCACCCACTTGTACGTGCCGGGCCACACGCCGAATTTTTCGCCGTCGTCACCGTAGGTGATTGCCCTGCCGGGGAACCTCCGCTGGAGCTCCAGGAGGTGATCGATTACCACGTGTGGCTCGCGGAATGGAATGAAGTAGCGCAGCTGTTTGTCGGTCGGGAAGATGGAGATCGACTTGCCGGCGCGCTCGGTGCGGTAGTAATCGAAGAGCGTCTCGTCGGTGACGCCGGCGTTGCGGAAGTGCTGGTCGTCGAGCACCGTGTACTGCATGCCAGCGTCCGACATGAGAGCTGCAATGGACGGCTCCCACACGCGCTCCGCAAGCCACATGCCGCGCGGCCGTATGCCGGTGCGTTCTTCCCAGAAGCGCTGCATCTTCTCGATCTGTCCCAGGGCGTCCGCGGGTCTCAGCGTGGGCAGGATCGGCTCGTAGAAACCTCCGCCCATTATTTCCACCTGCCCGCGTTTGACCAAGGCGACGACGCGATCCATGTAGTCGCCTTCGCGCTCCATAGCCCAGTCGAGCAGAGGCCCCGAGTGATGCAGGGAGATCTTGACGCCCGGATGCCGATCGAGCGCATCGAGCAACTGGCGGTAGCACTTCTGGAAGGCGTCGGAGAAAACGCCGTCGAAGTTGCCGACAGGCTGGTGATGATGGATTCCGAGCAGCAGATAAATCGGCTTCGTCATTAATCCCCCCAGACTTTACGATTCACGATTTACGATTCACGATTCACGTAATCATACCGACCACATTCTCAGTGAATAATTTGCGTCCGGCACTACGAAATGGATGTGCGAGTACCTCCGGACTTCGACGCCGTGGCGATGGAGAGTGATGGTAACCGTCACGCGCTCTCCGGCCGTGAGCTTGAGTTCCTCGAATCCAACGCCGAATTCGAATATTTTGGCCGCCGCAAACTGGGCCGGCTGAGGTTCGATGGTTTTGCCTCCCTCGCCCGCAGCCTGGACGGAAAGTCCGGATTCGGATTTCTTGAATATGAATTTGTACCTGTAGCCCCCGTCATAAATTCCGACGGTCATGAATTCATCGTCGCCGAGCGTGAAGCCCTGTTCCTCATTCACCGGATCGATACGGAGGAACAACGCGCCCTCGTTGAATCCGAACCATATGGATTCGAACGGCTCGCTCGAACTGAGAGCCATCGCGCCGCCCCTGATTCCGCGGATGTCTATGTGCGATGCGTTCGACCATTCGAAGAATGACGATTCCCTGCCGTCTATTATGGGATCGATCACTCCCGGAGGCGTCACCATTGAATCTGCGGGTTCTTCGAAGCGGTAGATAGGCTCGAAGAGGAACAGTGGAATATCCCTGCCCAGATGGGTGAATGCGTTTTTGAGGTGTCCGCGGAAGATCCTATCGAAATCCGCCTTGAACGCCGACTCGAAGTCGTCGTCGTACCACCAGAACCAGTCGCTGCCGCATGCGGCGCAGAGCGCTTCGTAGGCCTGCGCCGCCGCCGGATTTCCGGCCCTTTCAGCGGAGGAGAGCTCGTCGCCGAGCTCGTCCATCGTCCTCTTGATGTAGCTCCACGCCTGGTTCTTGTGAGGCTTGCCTATCCATATGTTGAAGTTGGCGTCGATCCACGAACCGGAGTAGAGCGTCTCTATTGTCTTTGTCGGAGGAAATCGTTCCAGGTATTCGCCGACCGCCGTAGTCTTCACGCCCTCTCTCTCGAGGGTGGAGAAGAGTTCGGTCAGGAATTCCTTGCCGGATTCAGGATAGAACTCCCACGGATTTTCGCCGTCCAGGATCACCGTGACAAGCCTGGGCGAGCCCTTGGCGCTGTCGTTGATCTCCTTCAGGTGGCGCATGAAGTCCGTCACGGCGGAAGCCGTGGGCATTCGGCTGTACGTGAAGCTGATGAGATCGGAGAGGCCGTGATCGCGGAAGACGATGCCCACCGATGAACCGTCTTGAACCGCGCGGAACGGCTGATGCATCGATAAGTCGCGCTCGTACGGCGGCATCGATCTGGCCAGCACGCGATCGTCTGTAGCGATCCACTGTACGCCGGCCTCGGCGAGCATCGGGATCATCTCAGGGCAGACGCTGCCCTCTGCCGGCCATAAGCCGCGAGGCCGCTTTCCTATCCAGCGCTCCATGCTTTCGAGTCCGCGCTGAAGCTGGTGCCTTGCCATTTCCGGCGCGCGGAATCTGGGCGGCATGGGAGCCTTGGGGTTAGAGCGGCGCGCGATGTCGGTATCGATGAGCAGCGGGAAGATCGGGTGATAATATGGCGTGGTGCTGATCTCAACGTTCGAGGAAGTCGTCGTGCGCCGGAGTTCCTCGAGCAGTTTTCCGAGGATTGTCTTCTGATATTCGATCACGACGAGTTTGTCTTCCTCGCTGAAGTGACCGCTGGACGTCAGCATGCGGTTGATATCCGGAATCTCCTCGTGCGCCGCGAATCCGAACCAGACGAGATTGTAGTAGACCTGCAGGTCGAGGTAGTCCTGCGTTGAGAAGAAACGCACGGCCTGGTTGTAGTCGATGTTGGCGCGGTCCAGGCCAAGCCTCGCGTAAAGCCTGTTGTATGGCCCGTAGGGAAGGATCTTTCTGTCGGGGTTCACCATGAAGAAGTGCCGAAGCAGGAACGCCTTCTGGTGCGTCGTCAGATCCTTCGCCGGAACCAGTGTATGTTCCAGGAACGCGTCGGATTTATTCTCTTCCGTGTACGCGAGCAGTTGCTCCACGAGCGACGGCACGAAGTTGATGGTTCCATGTATGGAAGGGAAGCGCTGATACAGGCGCAGCATGTCGTAATACGAGTGGATGCCGTGGAGGCGAACCCACGGCATCGTGCTTTCGCCGGTGAGCGTGTCCCGGTAGTACGGCTGGTGCATGTGCCAGACCAGAGCGAGGTGTATGTTGTTCATAGCGTCCCGTTCATACGGTCGCTCCCTTGGGGACTACTGCGATTCCATCCGGCGAGACGTAGAAGCGCCGGCGGTCCTCGTTGGGATCGTAACCGATGGTTGTGTGCGGTGAAATAATTGCGTCTTTGTCCACGATAGCCCTGCGTATCTTTGCATATCGGCCGATGTTCACGTGTTCGAAGATGATGCTCTCGTCGATGTGCGAGAAGCTGTTCACGCGCACCTCCGGCGAGAGGATAGAGCGGTTGATCCGTCCGCCAGAGATTATCGCCCCGTCGCAGACGAGGGAATCAGTGGCCATGCCTACGCGCTCCCGCCGTTCGTCGGCGAATACGAATTTCGCAGGCGGATGCATGTCGCGCGCCGTCTTTATCGGCCAGGCGTGATTGTAGAGGTTGAATACCGGCGAGACGGATACGAGATCCATCGAGGCCTTCCAATACGCATCTATTGTCCCGACGTCGCGCCAGTAGCCTCGCTCTTGTTCCGTCGCTCCCGGCACAGGATTATCCATGAAATTGTAAGCCATGATGCGCTTTCCTCCGATCAGCGAAGGAAGTATGTCCCTTCCGAAGTCGTGGGAGGAGCTTTCGTTTTCTGCGTCGTTCGCCACTGCCTCGGCCAGCACGTCGGCCTTGAAGATGTATATACCCATGGAGCAGAGGGCGTGGCCTGGTTTTCCCGGCATGGGCTCCGGAGCCTCGGGTTTTTCCTGAAAGCCGGTAATTCGCCATGCCTTGTCGACGGCGATGATGCCGAAAGAAGACGACTCTGCGATAGGATACGGAAGCACGGCGACTGTAGCGTCGGCGTCGTGTTTTTCGTGGAAATCGAGAAAGTGGCGGACGTTCATGCGGTAGATGTGATCTCCGCCGAATATGCATACGGTATCCGCACTGGCGTTCCAGACGTGGTGCATATTCTGGAAGACCGCATCGGCGCTGCCCTTGTACCAGTGCTTGCCCGTGCGCATCTGCGCCGGCACCGCGTCTATAAACTGGTCGAGCAGCGGCGGAAGATACCAGCCCCTCTTCAGGTGCTTGAGAAGCGAGTCCGATTTGAACTGCGTGAGCACGAGGATCCGAAAGAAGCCGGAGTTCACGATGTTAGAGAGCACAAAGTCGATGATCCGGTAGTGCCCCCCAAAGGGCACTGCCGGCTTGGCGCGGTCATTCGTGAGGGGCCTTAAGCGCTCCCCCTCGCCGCCTGCAAGGACGATTGAAAGTATGGATTTCATTGGCCGATTCGGTGATGCCGCTATGTATTGAAGGGGGGTAATTAATGCAAGGAAAACATCTATTTTCCGGCAGTTGGCGGATTTTCGCGGGTCAGAAAAGGGTTGAAGGCGCAGGCCCTTTGCTGTTACGGTTTGTTGGAAAGAAAAAGTGGAATAACATCAAAATATCACGCAACATTTGTGCAGTCCGGCCGAACATATATCGTGAAATCGAATATATGATGAACAGCTCGCGGCGGGGCATGTGCCGCCGCGCGGTTTATCATTCTAATGAAGGGAGCGGGTATGAGCGGAATAAATCTAGGCGTCCTGGGCTTTGCAGGAATGGTGGGCCTTTCGTCCTGCGCATACGGATGCGGCGATTCCGGCGCCGATGGGCAGGTCAATGCCGCAGAGGATGCGGGCGATGAGGCGGCCGACGGCTCTCCTTCCGATGTTGTCTCCGAGAACGATGCGGATGCAGGGGAAACCGGTTCCGATCCCTCGATCCGCCCTGGCTTCAACGGTAAATTCTCCGACCCGGAATACGGCGTGGGATGCAGCGTCGTCGATATCGACGTGGCGGGAAATCAGATCACCGGCATGTGCGGGCCGACCATCAACCGCATGTTCAGAATAAATCTCAACGCCTCGGATGCGATGGCTTCGGCGGACGCGAATATCAGCTCGCAGAGCGGATTGGGCGCACAGCCGAATCTCGATCCGTTGTGCCAGGGCGACGGCGCCATAGTGCCCGCTCAGATAGCCGAGGTTTCCGGCGGATCTCACATAGTGCCGTTCAACGTCGTGTGTCCCTCCAAGGCCGACGGCAGTCCGATGCTGGTCAAGAGCGGGATCGCGTTCCTCGATGCTGCAAAAAATGACGAATCGACGGTGAGTACGATCGGCGAAGTGAAGATCGGCAACAATCCGGACAATGAGATTACGTTTCCCCTGGCGGGAAACTACAGCGCGGCGATAGTGGGAGATAAAATATATTTTACGAGCTCCGAACGCATTGCGTACGGCGGCATGTTCTTGTCGACCGCTTTCATGCCGAACAATTATAATGTGAATTACGTTGCGAACCGCGTGGCTGCATTCACATCCGGCTCTCGCTCCGCAGCCATGGCCATGCTCGACGATACGCACGCCCTGGTGCTCAACGCCGGCGGTGGTGACGTGCAGCATGACAGCTCGCAGCTAACGAATGCATCGCTCGATATCGTGAATGTCACGAGCACCGATGCCGCTACCTCCAAAGCGATCGGCGCAAACAGGATCGACCTCGGCGTCAAATGTGCGGGGCTTCCTTTTGAAAAGTTTCCAATGGAGGTTCAGCCGTATGAAACACCTTTCACGCCGGACGGGAATTTTGTCCTGACGCCGGGCGGCGACTGCACCACGCTGGGCCAGGTCATAATCTCGAGCGTTAAAGGTGCCCTGGGCAAGCACGGAGTTTACGATGTCTCGCCATCGGGCAATATACGAGGAATAGCGGTAAACAGCGACCACGCCTACGTCAGCGTGGATGATGGCAGTTCAAGCGTCTCCAGCGGCAAGGTCATTGTCCTGGATATCTCAAACCCAGATGACCCGCGGAACGTGGGCGAACCGATAGTAATAGGCCATGACCTTGGCGCCATAGCAGTCCATGAATCCGGCATCGTATATGTCTCAGTGACCGATCGCTGGTGGGAACCCGCGAGCGACCTGAACTCCCCCGATACGACCCGGTGGGGACACATCGTAGCCTTCGACCCGACGGCTGCGTCCAGGCCCCCGGCCGATGACGGCGGTCCGGCTTCTCCCGAAGGCGTTGTTGATGGGGGAGGGGTAAAATAATTTCCAATATGATGAAACCACTCAGTATGCTGCGGTGAGCTTTCATTCGGATTTGGGAATTGGGATTTAGCCCTAATCCGGCAATAAAACTTGCTATCAACACCCCCTCTCCCTCTCCCACAAGGGGAGAGGGGACGCTACTTTGCAGGTCAGGCATATGAGTTTTATTACCGGATTAAGGTTAAATATTTGTAATTTGGTGCTTGGAATTATTCTCCTTTTTAGGATAGCACGTCATCCATGAATAAAATCGCAGTCAAGGCGCCTGCAAAGGTGAATACGGTTCTGCGCGTCGTGGGGCGCAGGCCGGACGGATATCATGACCTGCAGATGGTGATGGTCCCGCTCACGCTCTGCGACGAACTCACGTTGACCTCGATCCCATCCGGGATCGAACTCTCTATCGACGGATCGTCCGATACGGGAATGGAAGGCGAGAAGAATCTGGCATGCAGGGCCGCGCGTGCGATGCAGGCTGCGGCTGGCATCAGCAGAGGCGTGCGGATCGACTTGATCAAGAAGATTCCGATAGCCGCGGGCCTGGGCGGAGGTTCAAGCGACGCGGCTGCAGTGCTTCGCGGGCTCAACGAACTCTGGGGCCTTGCCTGGCCTTCCTCGAAGCTCGCCGAGATAGGCGCCTCGCTGGGAGCGGACGTGCCCTTTTTTTGCTACGTCGGTCCTTCTTATGTAGAAGGCACCGGAGATCGCGTGACGCCTTATGAATCATTTCCAAACTTGTCGTTTTTGCTCATTAATCCAGGATTCGCGGTTTCGACACCTTGGGTATATAAACAATGGGATTTGCAGTTGACTGTGGAACCCGCGGGTGCTAGGGTCCGCCCGCTTTTTCAGGGAGTTAGCGACGTTTTAACATCCCTCCACAACGATCTTGAGCGGGTGACGATTCCTGCACATCCGGAGATCGAGGTGATCAAAGCAGCTTTGATGGAAGCCGGAGCTTCGGGCGCGCTGATGTCAGGAAGTGGGCCCACGGTTTTCGGCGCCTTTGCAGATGTCGCTGCGCGCAATGTCGCTCGCGAACGTCTGGAAAACGGAAGATGGCGGTTATTTACCGCCGAGCGCGGTTGACATTCGTCATTCGGATTTGTGATTTCCTGGCGCCCCGTTTGTTTCCGGTTTGCGCCGGGACGGGTGGTCTCTCAACGGAGGGGGTATGGAGATCACGGATGTTCGTGTCTTCCCGGTTGCGGAAGAAAAGCTCAAGGGGTACGCCACGATCACTTTCGACAACTGCTTCGTGGTGAGGGATGTGAAGATCATCGCAGGGTCCAAGGGGCTGTTCGTGGCCATGCCGTCCAAGAAGCGCAAGGACGGAACGTACCGCGATACGGCGCACCCGCTCTGCTCTGAGCTCAGGGATGCGATCGAATCGCGGGTGCTCGGCGCATACCGCACTGAAGTCGACAGAACTCCTTCGCAGCTTTCGAGCGGCGAAGCGAGCTGAGAGTGGGGCGTCGACAAGCGGTAAGTCACCAGACTTTGGATCTGGCATCGGAGGTTCGAATCCTCCCGCCCCAGCATTGAAGACCGTGAATCGTGAATCGTCATTCGTGAATCGTAAAAACCTGAGGGGATTACGATCCACGAATCACGATCCACGATCCGCGAATCGAGGTATTAATGTTTGGCAACAACAACCTCAAGCTTCTGGCCGGCAGCTCCAATCGCCCCCTCGCGGAGGCGATAGCGACGTATCTCAAGCGCAAGCTGTGCGCCGCTACGGTTACTCATTTCTCCGACGGCGAAACGTGGGTTGAGATCGAAGAGAACGTCCGCGGCGCTGATGTGTTCGTGATTCAGTCGACGTGTCATCCGGCAAACGAGCATATCATGGAGATGCTTATCATGATCGACGCCCTCAAGAGGGCGTCGGCGGATCGCATCACCGCCGTGCTGCCGTACTACGGCTATGCGCGCCAGGACAGGAAAGTGAGCCCCCGCACCCCGATCAGCTCCAAGCTGGTGGCGGATCTTATCACAGCGGCTGGCGCAACGAGGGTGCTCACCGTTGAGCTTCACGCGGGCCAGATTCAGGGATTCTTTGATATACCGGTGGATCACCTCTTCGCGAAACCCGTGCTCCTGGAATATCTCAGGGAACGTTTTCCGAAGGACCAGATCGTAGTCGTTGCGCCGGATGCGGGTGGCGCGGAACGCGCGCGCTCCTTCGCAAAACTGCTCGATTCGCCGATGGCGATGATCGACAAGCGCAGGCCGAGGCCGAACGTGACAGAAGTCATGCACATCATAGGCGACGTCGAAGGGCGAAATGCCGTCATTGTCGACGATATCATGGATACGGGCGGCACGATGGTGAAGGCCGCGGAGTCCGTGATGGCGAACGGCGCCGCGAGCGTATGCGCCTGCGTCACTCATGCGGTCTTGTCCGGCCCGGCGATAGAACGGCTCAATGAGTCCATGATCGAAGAACTCATCGTCACGGATACGGTGCCGCTGAGGGCCGCAGCCGCCGAATGCAAAAAAATCAAGGTGCTCACGGTTGCAGGGCTCTTGGGCGAAGCGATCCGAAGGATACACGATGCGGATTCCGTATCGTCGCTGTTTTTGTAGATGCATGTGAATATGCAAGTGGTACGTTGGTACTTTGGTGCGTTGGTACTTTGGTACAAAATTTATTTTACCAATGTACCATCGAACTAACGTACCAACGTACCTCTTGAATATTCACTTGGTTTCTTCAGGAGGGAGTCAGCTATGGAACGGATTTCGATGAATGCAGAGATGAGGACGCCGGGCAAGGGAGACGCCGGCAGGATGCGCGACGCAGGCCGAGTGCCGGCGGTGCTTTACGGGCGCAAGGTGAAGCCCCTTGCGATATCCGTAGAGCGCTACGAGCTTGAGCACGTCGTGAAGACAAAGGCAGGCATGAACGTCATGATCGACCTCTCGATCAAGGGAGGCGATTCGGGTCTCGCATTTATCAGGGATTATCAGGCCGATCCTTTCAGGCGCGACTTCACACACGTTGATTTTCAGGCGATCAGCCTGGATGAGAAGATTCTGGTCGAGGTGCCGATCGAGCTTACCGGCGCCGCGGTCGGCGTGAAGGAGGGCGGCGTTGTAGTCCAGTCGCGCCGCGTGCTTGAAGTTCGTTCGTTGCCCAACAACATTCCTGACAAGATCTCGATAGACATCACCGAGCTCAAGATCGGCGATGGCATCCATGCGGACGAAATCGCACTTCCTGAGGGAGTAGAATTCCCGCACGTCGTCAACTATCCGATCGTGGCTGTTGTGCCGCCTGCCAAGGAAGAAGTGGCTGCGGTTGCGGCGCCCGTCGAGGGCGTGCCCGTTGAGGGCGCGGTTCCCGCGGAAGGTGCGGCACCGGCTGCTGCTGCGGTGCCTGCGCCTGGAGCTGCAGAAGAGAAGGGCAAGGAAAAGGGCAAGGAGAAGGCATAGCAATCGTGAAGCTCATCGCCGGGCTCGGAAATCCTGGCCGCTCGTACGCGCGGCATCGCCACAACGTCGGTTTTCATGTGGTGGACGAACTGGCGCGACGCCACGGCATTGAAATGCGCAAGCGTTCGTTTGGAGCGATCATTGGAAATGGAGTAATTTCGGGCGAGTCAGTTCTTCTGGCAAAGCCAGAGACGTACATGAACCTCTCAGGCGAATCCGTGGGCCCATTGCTCTCTTATTTTCGGCTAGATATGGATTCGCTCATTGTGATTCACGATGACCTCGATATCGATCTGGGGCGAATGAAGCTGGCGAGAGCCGCGGGTCACGGCGGCCATAACGGCGTCCGCTCGATAATCGAAACCCTGGGCAGCAACGATTTCACAAGGGTGCGCGTGGGCGTGGGAAGGCCTCCGGAAGGTCTGGACGGTGCGAACTACGTGCTCTCGCCTTTCATGGAGGAGGAAACCTCCATGGTCGCCGAATCCCTGAAGCGCGCTGCCGACGCGGTTGAGGCGATAATCGCGGAAGGACTCGCCAGGGCGCAGCAGAAGTACCATTGAAAAAAAACGTCGTTCGTATTTCGCAAGCCGTGAATGACAGGTTGCGAACGACGAAATACGAACGACCAACGACTGATTTTATGCTCCTTAGTCCCCGCATTGTGTGGGGGCTTCTAAATGACCCGAAAGGAGGCATTATGAGGGAGTACGAGACTGTATTTATCACCAAACCCGATTTGCCGGAGTCCACACTCAAGCAGATCAACGAGCGGCTCAAGGCCCTGATAGAGAAGCACAAGGGCCACCTGTTCTATGCGAAGAACATGGGACGCAGGGCGCTTGCTTACCCGATCGCCAAGCAGACAAAGGGCATCTACACGTGCCTCGACTATGCGTCGGCCGGTTCGATCGTCTCCGATCTGGAGAGAAATCTCCGGCTGGACGACAACATACTTCGTTTCCTCACGGTAATGAAAAAGGACGAAGTGGATGTCGACGCTCGAGTCGCTGAAATCGCAGCACGCGGAGAGGATACGGCGGCTCTGCCGTCGGAATCGGAACAGGGTGTCGGCGTTGAGAGCGCGGCCAAGGCTGAGGGCGTGCGCGAAGACGACAGCACTGTAGAGGAGGAGGAATAAACCATGGGATACGGATTCGGAGAGGGAAGGTCGTTTTCAAGGGATAAAGACAAGGACAAGGGCAAGGGACGCAACGGCAAAGGCGGCTTCAAGAAGAAGGGCCGCATGATAAGCCGTCCTCGCGTATGCAGATTCTGCGCGGATCGCAAGCTCACGATCGACTACAAGGACGTGAGGCTTCTCTCGTCGTTTATCAGCGAGCGCGGCAAGATTGTCGCGCGCCGTATCTCGGGCAACTGCGCGGTTCACCAGAGATGCGTCACCGAGGCAATAAAGCGCGGCCGCATTCTGGCTCTCATACCATTCACAGCGACACAAACACCCATGGCATGAGGTTTATCGTGACTTTCGCCGGAACAGCCCGAAGCATTGTGCTGTCATCGCTTATCGCAGCAGTTCTCTATATGAGCGGATTGCTGGTGCTGGTGACTCCTCTGCCTCTGATATACGTCTCCGCCGCGCGCGGCAGATGGGCGGGCTTCGCAGCTGCGGCGCTTTCACTGGCCGCGGTTTGCGCGATCTATCTGGCGCTTTATCCGTCTGGTGGTGCAGCAGCCGCCTCTGGTCTGGCGACATATCTGCCGATTCCAGGTGAGGGACTGGCGGGCTTCATGCAGCACGGTTCGCTCCGCGTCATCGGGATCGGATATTTTGCATTCTACGTCGCTGTGGCCCTGGCTCTTGGCGAGGGCGCTCGCTTTCGCTGGAGCGTTTCCCGGTGGGGCGGTATTGGTTTGCTGGCCGGCGGCTGCGTGATCGCCGCTGTTTCCTCCTGGCTTCTGGCCAGCGGAGGTAGCGCGATCCTGCAGGGCATCGATGCGTACGTGAAATTCGTCGTGAACCAGATCGTGGAGGCGAATGCAGCCTCCGGAGCCGCGAGCACTCAGGCGGCTCTGCTCGCGGATCACGCGGATGAGGTTACGGCATTCATACTTCAGATGATGCCTTCGCTCGTATCCGTCTTTGCGATTTTCGCTGTCGTTGTGAACCTGGTGATCGGCCGCAGGTTGATCAAAAACCATCACCCGTTTTCGCACGTTCACAACGTCGCAAGATTCAGGCTGCCGGATGTCATGGTATGGGCGGTGATCGCGGCCGGCGTCTCCTTTTTCGGCGACCGCTATGCGGCGCACACCGGCTGGCTATCCCTGGTCGCGCTCAACTGCATCATAGTGCTCGGCGCGCTTTATTTTTTCCAGGGACTTGCGGTCACGGTATACCTGCTTCAGGGTATTCGATTTCCGCTGCTGCGCACGCTTGCGTATGTAGCGATGATTATATTCCTTCAGGCGGCAAGCGTGATGCTGGTTCTGCTCGGTGTCGCCGATGTATGGGTGGATTTCAGGCTGCGGCGCTGGCGTGCGCTGCACCATCAATCGTGAATTCAAGGAGGCTATCATGCAGGTCATTTTACAGGCGGATGTTCCCAACGTCGGCAGGGCCGGCGATGTAGTCAACGTGCGCGAAGGTTTCGGCCGCAATTATCTCCTGCCTAGAAAAAAGGCGGTAGTAGCTGAGCCCGGCAACCTGCGCGAGCTGGAGCACCAGAAGCGGGTAGTTGCGGCAAAGCTTCAGAAGATGAAGAAGGGCGCCGACGAACTCTCCGCAAAGCTCGCGGGCGTTTCGCTCACGATAGCGCGCGAATCAGGTGAAGACGACAAGCTCTTCGGTTCCGTCACAAACAAGGATATCGCGGACGCGCTTCGCAGTGAGGGTTTCTCCATCGATCGCCACGACATCCATCTCGACGCGCCGATCAAACAGCTGGGCATCTTCGAAGTGCCGGTAAGGCTGCATCCGGAAGTCACGGGCACCGTCAAGGTATGGGTCGTGAAGAAGTGAACTGAAAAGGTTCGGTGATTAGTGGCCAGTGATCAGTGGCCAGCGTGAATAACTCGGATGCTTTTGTTTCTGACACCCGTTATTTACCGCTGGTGACCGGTCACCGGTCATCGGTCACCGGTCACTAACTATGTCTCTTCCCGACGTCAGGCAGCTCAAATTGCCGCCGCAGAATCAGGAAGCCGAGCAGTCGATCCTGGGCAGCATGCTCATCGACAACGAGTCAATCCATCGCGTGGTGGAGGTGCTCTCGGCCGACGACTTCTATCGCGAAGGACATCGCAGGATCTTCAATGCAGTCATCGCGCTTTATCAACGAAACGAGCCGTCGGATCTCGTAACCGTAACCACCGAACTCAAGACCGCCGGCGCTCTGGATGAAGTCGGCGGCGCCTCCTATCTGGCGTCGCTCGTGGACCGCGTGCCTACTTCGGCAAACGTCGGGTCCTATGCCCGCATAGTGCGCGAGAAAGCGGTGCTGCGGCAGCTGATAGAGGGCGCCACTGAAATCGCCGAACGCGGCTACCGAGAAGACGGCAGCGTCGACGAATTCGTAGACACCGCTGAGAAAATCATCTTCGAGGTGGCGCAGCGCAAGATCAGGCAGGGCTTCGCTTCCGTCAAGGAAATCGTCAAAGACAGTTTCAAGGCGATAGAGCAGCTCTACGAACGCAAGGAGCTGATCACGGGCGTGCCTACGGGTTATCGCGAGCTGGATCGCATCACGTGCGGACTGCAGAGGTCGGATCTGATCATCGTGGCCGGCCGTCCCAGCATGGGCAAGACGGCATTCGCACTTAATATCGTGGAGCACGCCTCGGTGGAAGCGGGCGTCGTGAGCGCCGTGTTTTCGCTGGAAATGTCGAAGGAGCAGCTTGTGCAGCGCATGCTCTGTTCTCGCGCCGAAGTGGACGCGTCCAAGCTGCGCGGAGGTTTTCTCTCAGAGGGCGACTGGCCGAGGCTCACGCGCGCCGCGGGGCTCCTTTCGGAGGCGCCTATCTTCATCGACGATTCGCCAGCGCTCAACGTGCTCGAAGTGCGAGCGAAGGCCCGCAGGCTTCAGCGCGAGCACGACCTCGGTCTTATCGTCGTCGACTACCTGCAGCTCATGCGCGGGGTCGGACGCATCGAGAGCCGCGAGCGCGAGATCTCGGAAATATCGCGCTCGCTCAAGGCGCTGGCCAAGGAGCTGCACGTCCCGGTTGTTGCGCTCTCGCAGCTCAACCGCGGCGTGGAGGCGAGACAGGACAAGCGGCCACAGCTATCGGATCTTCGCGAATCGGGAGCGATCGAACAGGACGCCGACGTCATCGCATTCATCTATCGCGACGAGATGTACAACCGTGAGAGCCCCGACGCAGGCAAGGCGGAAGTTATCATCGGAAAACAGCGAAACGGTCCCACCGGGAAAGTGACGCTGGCGTTTCGCTCTAATCTCACGCGCTTCGACGATCTGGCTCACGGGCCGGACGACTATGTGGCTCCTCCAGCGATGCCGCCCTCTGAGGATCTACCGGCGTTTTGAAATCAGTAATGCACTCCGATAAATCCCATCGCGCCGAGCGATGGGTAGAATCCGCCCTTATAAACTGTCGTGCCTGGTACGCCGTTTACTTCCTGGCGCGTGTCCCCAAAAAATAGAAAGTCCTCCTGCACGTCCATCCCGAAATAGACGTACTTCTTCCATGTGAATGCTATTCCGCCGCCGACAGAGGGTCCAACGCCTACGGTCGTCACTTTAGTGTCTGTAGAGCCGCTGCTTCCGGGCAGTACTCCCACGTGTATGCTCATTCCCGCCTTCAGGAAAGGAAGTATCCTCAGGGTCGGAAAGTCCGTGAGGGCGTTTGTGATGAGGAATGCCTTGCCGTATAGATTTGCCGACGCTATGTGCTCGCGCTGGCCCGCCTTGGTGCTGGTGGAGTATCGCCCCTGCAATTCAGCAGAGAGCCAGTCCCAGGCATTCCATCCGAAGAGAAAACCGAATGCAGGATCGAAATCGCCGCTGTTGAAGGCCGGGTTTGTCTGATCGTGATCGTATTTTACCTGTGCGATTCCGCCTTCAAGTGCAAGATAGGGGCCCTTGTTGAAACCCTGGCCCGGCCGCGCGGTGGCTGTGGCTGCGACTGACGCAGAGAGCGCAAGCACTAAGGCTGTGAGCACAAGTCGCCGCATGTGCAGGGTTGTACCATGCAGTACACTCCGTGTCACGCAGTGCGCGCGTGTTGCAGGGTCTCGCCGAATGACAAGTGTTGCAGTGGCCGGATCGAGTCTATCGGCTCCGGCGCCTCCGGTCGCACCCTTCCGCAGCCGGCCGGGCGGAAATCCTTCCGGAATTCCGCACTGCAGAATGCGCACGAAAACGCGCGCATTCCGCAGTGCTCCAGTTCCGGCCTTCCTTCCCGGCCGATCTGCGGTGGGTACCCGCTCCCTCTCGGCGAGTCGCCCATAGACTCGATCCGGACACTGCAACAAACATTGTTCGGCGAGATGACAAAGCGCGCTCATCGCGTACCACTGCGCAGGTGATTATCTGAATTGAATTCGGTGTCGATTCGTCCCGGCGGAAGGACGGGATGATCCGCGTACTCTGTGGTAGGGAGCCGCTTGCTTGTGCACTTGTCAGCGACTGGTGCTTCTGGTAAGGCCGCTGCACTATGAAGAAGATGCGGCTCATCCTGGCGACGCGAAATTCGGGTAAGGTCGCTGAGATCATGCACCTGCTTGAAGGCATGGACGTGGATGCAGGTTCTCTTGACGAGCATCCTGAAGTCCCGGAGGTCGTGGAGGACGGGAGCACGTTTCTTGCCAACGCGCTCAAGAAGGCGCGGGAAGTGGCCGCTGCCACAGGATGCTGGGCCCTTGCCGACGATTCAGGGCTTGTAGTCGAGGCGCTGGGCGGGGCGCCGGGCGTTGAGTCCGCGCGCTATGCCGGAAAACAGGGCGATTACCAGGCCAATAACGAAAAGCTCTTGCGCGAGATGCGAGGGGTGCCTGACGGAAAGCGAGGCGCGGCGTTCGTATGCACAATGGCGCTGGCGGCGCCGGACGGCCGGGAATGGACCACGGAAGGCCGCTGCGAGGGCGAGATCATTCGCGAATATCGCGGTGGCGGCGGCTTCGGATTCGACCCGCTCTTCTACGTTCCAGAGGAGCGCGCCACGATGGCCGAGCTTCCGATGGAGCGCAAAAACGCGATCAGCCATAGAGGCCGGGCCCTGCGGAAGATGAAGGAAATACTGGTTGAAATTTTGCGGGAATCGTAAGAAGCAACTCACCTTGAAAACATGTTGTCGTGTCTTCCGGTCGGGGTGTAGCTCAGCCTGGATTAGAGCGCCTGCTTTGGGAGCAGGAAGTCGGAGGTTCGAATCCTCTCACCCCGACCGGAAGACACGGCGGTCAGTTCATCCCCTAGACGTGAAAAATGGAACAAAATTTTTCCCTCTCGTACAGGTCCACTTTTTACGTGAGTCCTGTTGCCTTATGTTGCTCATCAATGCTAAAAAATAGACCAATGGGCCCATAGCTCAGTGGATAGAGCATCTGCCTTCTAAGCAGAGGGTCGCAGGTTCGAGTCCTGCTGGGCCCGCCCTTGAAAGCAGTGAGAAGTGGAAGTGGGAAGAAGAAAAACCCCGCCTCACGAAGAGACGGGGTTTTTGTCGAGTTTTTTTAACCGGGAGAAAGGCTTATCGCCCGTTGATGATCTTCCGCAGATCCTGAATCAGGTCCTGCATCATACGAGCCGGCAATCTGGTCTGACCAAGGACCTTGGTGTTTCCTGCATTGTCGTCGGTTGAAACTTCGTAAAGAACGCTCGCACTCTGCTCTTTACCCGCCATGATCCGGAGACGTATTGAGCCTGGAACCGGGTTGCTGCTGAACTTGTCGCCCATGAGTAACTCCTTTCAATACTCTTATCGGCAGAAAATCGAGAAAGTTGCGCATATTTTTCGGCGCAGCTTGCATGACTCAAAGAGGCAGCAAAAAGGGCGCCCACGTGGAGCGCCCTTTTTGAAAACTCTTCGAGAGCGATGCTTATGCAACCCAATCCTTCAGCTGCTTGCCCGGCTTAAAGCGCGGAACAGAGCGAGCCTTAATCTGGATCTCTGCGCCAGTCTGCGGGTTACGGCCCGTGCGTGCGCGGCGCTTGGAGACGTAGAACGTTCCGAAGCCGGTCAGCGTGATCTTGTCCTTCCTGCGGAGGCACTTGCCAACGTTGTGCGTCACCGCGTTAAGAACGTTCTCCGCCATAGCCTTGGAGATCTTGCAGTCCTTCGAAATGTAGTTGATGAGTTCGGCCTTTGTCATGTTGTCACCCCCTTTCCGCGATTGGATTCGGAGTGCGGCAGCTGTCGGAACCTCATGTTACTTGCATTCGCCGCCATCCGTTGAAACGCAATTTACGTTCGGCCTCAATCGATGTCAAACAAAAAGATGCGGGCGATGACGATTTTTTCTGTATCAGCGGTCGACAGGCTGGCGGCTCCGCATTTTATAGAGATCGGCGAAGAACCGCAGTGACGGCCGGGAAACGTCGATATTATAAGAGTTGTACGGCAACCTCCCTCTGAATTCGCCGCGAAGTTGGCGTTGACTTTTGACTGCACGGGGAGCAGGATGCGCCGAATTTGGAGGCCCATTCATGAACAACGCAGCTGAAGTAATCCCCATCAATATAGAAGACGAGATGCGCGGCTCGTATCTCGATTACGCCATGAGCGTCATCATCGGCCGTGCGCTGCCGGACGTGCGCGACGGCCTCAAGCCAGCGCACAGGCGCATCCTCTACGCGATGTACCGCGAGGGCATCCTCTCCAGCAAGCGCTTCTCCAAGTGCGCCGGCGTCGTGGGCGAGGTGCTCAAGAAGTATCATCCCCACGGTGACGCCGCTGTTTACGATACCCTGGTAAGAATGGCGCAGGAGTGGAACCTTCGATACCCGCTCATCGACGGGCAAGGAAATTTCGGTTCCATAGACGGCGATTCAGCAGCCGCATACCGATATACCGAGGCGCGGCTCAAGGCCATGGCCGAGGAGCTTTTGGCAGATATCGACAAGGAGACTGTCGATTTCGCACCGAACTTCGACGGCACCACGACCGAACCGCTGGTACTCCCCTCTAAGGTGCCGAACCTTCTTATCAACGGCTCCGACGGCATAGCCGTGGGCATGGCCACCAAGATCCCGCCGCACAACCTGGGCGAGGTGGTAGACGGCCTCACCGCGCTCATCGATAATCCGGCGCTTGAGATCAAAGACCTCATGAAGTTCATCCCCGGCCCGGATTTTCCCACGGGAGCTTTCATCCACGGCAAAGAGGGGATCAAGCAGGCCTATGAGACAGGCCGCGGCGCCCTCAAGTTGCGTGCGCGCTCCATCATAGAACCGATGGCAAAGGGCGACCGCGAATGCATCGTGGTCACTGAGATTCCGTACCAGGTCAACAAGGCGCGCCTCATCGAGCGCATTGCGGAGCTGACCCGCGACGGGAAGATCGAAGGCATCTCCGACATCCGCGACGAATCCGACCGCGACGGCATGCGCATAGTGGTGGAGCTCAAGCGCGGCATCGTCGCCGGCGTCATAATGAACCAGCTCTACGCGCACACCGCCATGCAGCAGAGTTTCGGCATCATCATGCTGGCCATCGTGGCGGGGCAGCCAAGACTCATGAATCTCAAGGACGCGCTGCAGCTATTCATCGACCACCGCAGGGAGGTCGTGATCCGGCGCACGGCGTACGACCTTCGCAAGGCCGAGGAGCGCGCACACATATTGGAAGGCCTCAAGATTGCGGTGGAGAACATCGACGAGGTCGTGGCGCTCATCAAGAAATCCAAGGAACCTGCAGCGGCTCGCGACGCGCTGATCAAGCGTTTCAAACTCTCGGAACTCCAGGCGCAGTCCATCCTGGAGTTGCGCCTGCAGCGGCTCACGGGTCTCGAGCGCGAAAAGATCGTCGCGGAGTACAAGGAGATCCAGAATCTCATCAAGGAACTCAAAGCCATCCTCTCGGACGAGCGGCAAATCATGAAGATCATCCGCGATGAACTGGTCGCCATGAAGGAGAAATACGGCGATCAACGGCGAACGGTCATCAAGGCAAAGACAGACGACCTTACCGTCGAAGACCTCATCCAGGAAGAGGAGATGGTGGTCACGGTGAGCCACCGCGGCTACGTCAAGCGCAACCCGATCAGCATCTACCGGGCGCAGCGCAGGGGCGGCCGCGGCAAGCAGGGTATGGCCACGCGCGAAGAGGATTTTGTGGAAGATCTCTTCATCGCCTCCACGCACTCCTACGTGCTCATCTTCTCCACGTCCGGCAAGGTTTACTGGCTCAAGGTACACGAGATCCCGCAGGTCGGGCGCGTGGCCAGGGGGCAGGCGATCACCAATCTCGTTAACATGTCGAGCGAGGACCGAATCGCCGCCATCCTGCCGGTTAAGGAATTTACAGAAGGGCAGTTCGTATTCATGGCCACGAGAAACGGCGTGATCAAAAAGACCGAGCTCATGGCTTACGCGAATCCGCGAGCTGGCGGTATCATCGCGACATCAATAGATGAAGGGGACGAACTCATTTCGGTGCGGCTCACGAGCGGATCGCAGCAGGTGCTGCTCACTACGCGCGAGGGCCAGGCGATACGTTTCGACGAATCCGAGGTGCGCGCAATGGGTCGCACCGCACGCGGCGTGCGCGGCATCTCGCTGGGCAAGGGGGATGCGTTGGTCGGCATGGACGTGCTTGCGACCGACGCATCCATCCTCACGCTCACCGAGCGCGGCTACGGAAAGCGCAGCCCGTGCGACGAGTACCGCGTGCAGTCGCGCGGCGGCTCCGGCATCATCACCATCAAGGTCTCGGATCGCAACGGTCCGGTGTGCGGCGTGATGCAGGTGACCGACGTGGACGACATCATGATAGTCACCGACGGCGGCAAGGTTATCCGCTCCCGCTCGAAGGAGATCCCGGTCATAGGACGCAACACGCAGGGCGTGCGCCTCATCTCCCTCGACGAGGGAGAAAAGGTGGTCACGGTCGCGAGGCTTGCTGAGGATGAAGGGGAAGGGGAAAATCCGTAAATCGTGACTCGTGACTGGCGTGAATTACACGATCTACCTCCCCTGTCCCCTCCTTACAAAGGAGGGGAAGTTTCCCTCCCCTTTGTAAGGGGAGGGGTAGGGTGGGGTAGATCCTGAGATAAAACGCCAGTCACGAGTCACCAATCACTATTCACTATTCACAAATAATGCGCACCTTTCTCCATATACTGTTTTGTGCCTTGCTGATTTCTCTCTCAGCCTGCAATCGCGCTACCTTTGAGGAGCGCGTTGCGGATGCCGAGGCGCGGCTCGGCGCAGGAGACGCGCGCGCGGCCCTTTCGGACTATCGCTCCATAGCTGAAAAATTCAGAGATGATCCGCGGCGCGCCGGCATCCTGCTTCGCGTGGCCGATCTCTATTCCACGGCTCTCGACGATACGCCCTCGGCCATTCTCGCCTATGGAGAGGCGATCAAGGCGAAACCGCTGTCGCAGGCGGCGCAGGTCGCGCACGAAAGAAGGGCGGAGCTCCTCGAGGCAAAGGGCGATTACGAAGGGGCCATCGCGGATTACTCCACGCTTCTTAAGCATTTCGGCTTCGGCGTTGACGCCTATCGCTACCGCGTCCTGCTTGCCGGGGCGTATATCTCAGGCCGCAATTACAGGCAGGCGCGCGTGGAGATCAAGCAGCTGGTGGAGGGCAAGGATATCCCCGACGACGTGCGCGAACAGGCGCTTTTCCTGGCTGCTGAGAGTTTCTTCATCGAAGGCAATACCGAACGCGCGGCCGAGTACTATCAGTGGTTCCTCAGGGATTTTCCGAAGTCCACTCTCGCACCCGAAGTCAAGCTGCACATGGCAACGTGCCTGGAGGAGATGGGGTACATGGGCATGGCGCGCGACTTGACGCGCAGCGCACGCAGCGAATATGCGAATGAGAAGGTGGTGGATGCGCGCCTGAAGAGCATAGAGGACCGGGGAGGCACGGAGCAATCTTCGAAGCCGAAGAAGAAGTAAATGGTTTACAAAATGAGCGCGCTTGGTTACTTGTGCCCCTCCTTTGTAAGGAGGGGTAAGGGGAGGTAGATCATGATCTACCCCCTCTGACTCCCTCTTACAAAGGGAGAGAATTTATAACAAAGGAGAACATCATGACAGTGGAACGGACTCTGGCAGCAATCAAGCCCGACGCCCTTGAAAAGGGGATTATCGGAGAGCTCTGCAAGCGCATTGAAGACGCGAACTTGAAGATCGTGGCGATGCGCATGCAGCATCTCGACCGCGCGCGCGCAGAGGGTTTTTATGCAGTTCACAAGGGCAAGGCATTCTTCGACAGCCTCGTGAAGTTCATGACGTCGGGTCCATGCGTGGTCATGGTTCTCGAGGGCGAAAATGCAATCGCCAAGTGGCGCGAGACCATGGGCTCCACGAATCCCGAAGAGGCCGCCGAGGGTACGATACGCTGCGACTTCGGAACGAACATCGAGCGCAACGCGGTCCACGGTTCAGACGCACCCGACACCGCAAAATTCGAGATAGCATATTTCTTCGAGCCGAATGAAATCGTGAAATATGAATGGGTGTAGAAAATCGCCAGCAACGCGAGAAACGCCAGCAATGCCAGGAACGCGTGATTTATAAGCAGGCATTCTGAGCATTTTCGCGTTGCTTGCGTTGTTTACATTGCTTGCGTTGCTGGCCTATTTCCGATG
This sequence comes from bacterium, assembly GCA_021810905.1. Taxonomy (GTDB): domain Bacteria; phylum UBA10199; class UBA10199; order 2-02-FULL-44-16; family JAAZCA01; genus JAJZQH01. The sequence continues at coordinate 54,340 of JAJZQH010000008.1, read as the reverse complement.
TACCAAATCATCGATCACACAGCGGATATCGGCATCAAGGTCGAGGGCTCCTCGCTTGAGGAGCTCTTCCTCAGTTCGGCTGAGGCCGTCTTCGACCTTATGGTGGCTTCAAAGCGAGAGTACATCCCCTCAATAGAAGTGCCCGTCGAAGTCGAGGCGCCCGCGCTGGATCAACTGTTGGTGCGATGGCTCTCCGAACTGCTCTTTATCTTTGAAACCCGTCGGCTAGTGCTTTCGAAATTCTGGATCGACGAGCTCGACGAGCATCACGTAAAGGCATCGGCCAAGGGGCTCAAGTTCGAAGCATCCCGCCACACCCAGAAGCTGGCGGTCAAGGCGGTGACGTATCACAAGCTTTCGGTAAAACAGGACGAGCGAGGCAGATGGCACGCGGAAGTGATATTCGATATCTAGCGTGACATCGGACAATACAGATGTTCCGTGGCACTTTTCTCGGCACGCTCTCGTCGCCTCAGACGCCGGCTCCTCGGCTGCCCTCCGGGCGCCGCGTTATTAGAGGCTTAGAAAGCGGCGCCCTCCGAGCACCGAGAAAAGTACCACGGAACATCTGTATTACAAGATTTCGCAATTATCTCAGAATGACATCAGGGAGGTCGATATGGGAAGTCTTGGTATCAATGAGGGGCTGCTTGCGGTGCAGGCGCCATTATTTGCAGCAGAGACGGTTCCTGCTGAGGAGATCGCATCCGATGCGGTTGCCGATGATGCTGATTCTGCAGACCCGCTCGTTTCGGAACCGCGTGTCTATTTCGCAAGTACGCCGTCTATTGCGTTGGGGGATATCGGTTCGCGCGCCCGTCGCTTTGGAGAGGTGACGGCACTCATGGCGGCCGTGCCGGCGCTTCCCCAGGCCACTGAACCATCCTCCGGCCGCGATTACTCAGTGTTTGAAGGTATCGGCATCGGGCTGGGAGCTGTCATCGGCGTCGTAGTGCTTTTACGGGCGATCATGAATTCGATCACCCCCGAAGAGTACGCCCGCTTCCTCAAGGAGGATGAGCCTGATTCCGATTCCGCGCCGGCCCAGAAGCAGGCAGAGGTTGGGGCAGGGGTATCGCCCAGGGGCTGATGCGCTCAATGAGATGATTCCCCGCAGCTTGCTGCGGGGTTTCCGCCACCCTCTCCCTTGAGGGGAGAGGGAAGGGTGAGGGTGATCGGAGATGTTGCCGGTGATACCCCGCGGCTTGCCGCGGGGAGCATTCATAGATTGCCGCCCGCGCACATGTCGCGAGCGGACTCATGACGATGAAACGGATCAGGTTTTCCTGATCCGTTTTATTTTTTTCTCCCCCACGCAACTAAGCGATTTCCCGCCGATAACAATGACGTAGACGGCATCGAAGGATCGCCCGCGCGGCATGCCGGCTTCGTAACCAAGCAACTTTTTTGAAAATCTGCCGATAACAAACATGAGGCACTCTCCCGCCCCGCGGGAAATGCCTCTGGAGGAGGGCTATATGGTAGGCGGACAGGTGTGCGGCGTAGACGGGAAGGTTTGCCCCGAAGACCAATACCCTATATGCGATCCGGTCGCACCAGGAGATGTGTGGGTGGAGAAACGCGCGATTGTAATGGTCCCCAACAAACTGACCGGTGCGACTGAGTACAGGTTTTTGACTGAAAATGAAACTGATAAGCCTCCGGAAGGAGCGAGATCGCCTCTCCCGGACAACCCGAAGACGACTGATTTTGATGAAAACGAGATTAAGCGGCTTCTCGTCGCCGGTCCGGACAAGAAGATTCCATTAACACAATACGGATATGCGGGTATCTGTCGTTCGGTTTTTTCACCATTTAGATGGTTTGCGTACAAGGCCTCGGGTATGGCCAGTTTTCTGGCCTACTACAAGACCGGGCCTGCTGGAACAATAAGAGATCCCAAGGGATTTAAAATGAATCCAGCAGAGATGATGGCGCTCGCGCAGGCCTTCGGCTGGAACGAGGACGACGTCGTCATCAAGAACGGATATGCCCCTCAGAAGCAGCCAGATGGCAGTTACACGCCTGGCACATATCTTTTTCCCAATAATTACAACTGGCTGACAACCAACATTCCCCTGATCGAAGATGAATCGCAGATGCCGATTTCCAGCTCCTCGGAGGAGATGAATAAAAACTTAAAGGAGACGCGCAAAAAATTGGCAGCATATCTCAAGGATTTGCTGGCAAAGACGCCCCAAGATGGACAGAATGACAGAGATCTCTGGGGCCGGATTTTTCAGGTAATGGGGTTCACAGTGAGTGTTTTATCATCCGCTGTTCTTTCTGTTCTTTTCTATAAACAATACAAGCTCAGTCGTAAAATGATGGACGGCGATTCGGACAAAAACAAACTGGAGAACTACACAAGCGATCTCGTCGCAGATCAGAGGTCAAAGCTGGCGTTGAATCGTCAGAAGTATGAGATATTGGGTCGCGATGAAGAGGCTCTTGAGTTTTTACGCCGTCTCGCACGGCCTCGTTATGCAAACCCGCTTTTACTCGGAGAATCCGGCGTCGGAAAGGACAAGATCGTCGAGCGCGCTGCCCAGCTTATAGCACTGAAAGACAAACGCGTTCCGCGCAAGTTTTACGATGGCACGATCAAGACGATCTTAATCGTGGACCCGAATAAATTCGGCGCGAATATCAACATTCGCGGCGATGCGGCGGCGCGCAACGCTGAACTGGTTCGTGCCATGAAAGAAGGCAAAGCGGTCTATTTCCCGGAACTCTCCGACTTCCTCACTTCCGGCACATCCAGCGGCGGAAACTCGGAATCCCTTGGTTCCGCCCTCAAGGATGCGCTGACCCGCAATTCACGCTTTGCCGGCTCTACAACTCCAAAGAGCTTCCAGGCTCTCGTAAAAACTATTCCATGGCTGGTGGATTTAGCACGCCGTCTCCCGCCTCAGGTAGTGCACGATCTTCACGTGGATGTACTTCGTTCAATCATCAAGAATTCGACAGTACCATTTTATGAGGCAGATTATAATGTAACAATAACGCCTGAGGCAGGCGAGGCCGCGGTCAATCTCGCGCTCTTGAACATGCCGCCGGAGAGTCATGCTCGCTACGATGCAATCGACCAGTTGATTGTGCTCACTATTGAACAGGCTTCCGTGGCGCGCCGTACGGATGCGAGTCAACCGTTGGAGATCAATGTACAAGACGTGGCGAGCACGGTCTCGAAGATGACAGGAAGGCAGGTTGACCCCACAGCGAAGTTTGTGGAACCGTCACTTGCCCCGTCCGGTGGCACGGGAGTGCTTCCGCCGCCAATGCCTCCTCCGTGGAGGGGCCCTGGCGGGAGAATCACTTCAATTGCCGGTCCGCTTATCGTCGGCGGTGGACTTGCCCTCAATTCCGGCGACGCGCGTGCGGCGGAGATCCCGACAGATCCCATCACAATGATGCTTGTCGGTGGGGAAAATACCTTAATTTTGAACCACCCGGGAAACACAGATACGAACGTGACTGATGTAGTCGTCGATACCGTCGTTCCAGTCGCGCGTTCAGCGGTGGATTACGTCTCTCCAACACTTGCGCGTTTGATTGAGCAGGAGCTCATTAAGAGCGCCAGATCTTCATCGTATACGTACAGTTCGAATAACGGGGTAAGCGCAGTGGACAGCGATGGCTCTGGTATGGCGCCGACAAGGACGGATGCATATTCAAAGGCAATGCAGTATTTGAAGGAAAATTATAGAAATAATATTGGCGAAAAAAGCATGGAGGTTATGGCCGGGGTATTTGCCGATGCGGTCGTCAATGTGCCTGGATTTGCGGGCACGTATTTCCGCGACGGTATATTCAACCGGAACAGCGCGGATATAACATGGCAGTTCAGCCGTCCTTCGGGTGGAAACGCCGTGATACGCCCGATGACGACCATTAGGGCAGAAGATACTGCCAGGGGCTTCGAACGCATTGAGAATGAGGAGATGAGAAGATCGAGGAGAGAAATTATTGATGTGGTTAGGAGATAGTCTGTCTTTCAATCAGACGCCGGCGCAAAAAGGTGCCAGGCACAAATTTGGAACATGGATTATTTGCTCCGTCATGTAGATGCTGAAGGCAGCACTCAGCATTCAGCCTTCAGCACTCAGTTTAAACCTCGTTATATCAAAGGGTTAAAGCTGACCGCTGAGAGCTGATAGCTGAGTGCTGTTTTTCTTAGCAACTTTTGGCGAAATCCGCCGATAAATAAATACGGAGGCGGGGGCCGCTTCATCCCGGTTCACGTTCACGGTTCACGATAGTTGAGGGAGAGGTTGTCATGGCGCCAAAGTGCGGACCAACAGGTTGTAAATGCGACACCACGTATCTTCCCAAGTGCCCGGCTGCGGATTCGTCGACGACTGTCGAACAGCTTTCAAAACAGCCCAGGAGCCTTGAAGAGATCGCCGATGTCGCGGGTTCGGTCAAATCAGGCTTCCAGATCTGCTGCATGACGACGAACCCGGCGAACCCGAAATGGGGCCAGTACAAGAGGGTCGCTTCGGCGGCGCCACAACCTTCTCCGACCGGAACAGCGAACCCAAAGAATGACGATGAGGATAAACCTTCAGATAAAAATAACAACGACGCGCTGATCGGCATTGGCATAGGAGCAGCCGCTCTCTGGCTCTTTGGCGCCTCTGTTGCGGCGGTGCTCGGGAGTCGCAGCGCCAGGCGGCACGCGGCCCAGAAGCCTCCTGTCGTGGATCCAAATGCAGGAAAGATTGCGGCGACACCGCCGCCTATTGCTACGACTCCTGCTCGTCTTCCAACTCCGACACCTCCGCCCCCGGTGATAGGCGCAACAAATCCCGCGCTTCCGAAAAATTACGAGACGGTCAAGTCGATCGTGCGCATCGCCATGATCGCTAAGGAGCTGAACAAGGCGGATTGGTACAGCACGAAGCCGGTGAGGGAAAAGGCGGAGATCGCCGCGGCTATCTTGAGCGGCGAGACCGATCTGAGCCGCTTTCAACTGCAGGTGACATACGGTCCACTCGACGCCGCCACCGGAATGCGCACTGCTCATGTGAAGAGGATCAATAACGGTCAACCCGTCGCTGTAGTTCTCGATCCCAGGAACAGCGCCCTTCCCGGGCCGAATGAGATGAAGAGCTATTGCGATGGGCACGAGGAACTTGTTGAGACGATAAAGAGAATGGGAGTTGTAGATCCCGTAGACGTCGATGTCTGGTCACAGGTTGCACTGACTTCGCTCGGGTCAATGACCGACGCCGAAGCAACTGCTCTGAGTGCGACGTTTGGTGAGCCTAGAAAACCGCTTATGCTTTCTGAAACATGGCTCAGCCAGCTGGGCGTCGGTAAGACGAGCCCTCCGTTCAACCCGCTCCCCGATATGACCGCAACGCGGCAAAGGCCCGTGGCAGGCGCTCAGGACTCCGATGTTCATTTCGAGACCGTCAAGGCGTTGACCGAAATCCAGAGGGTCGCGTCGATATTGGAAAGGGCCTCCTGGTATAAAAACAGGCCGTGGCAGGATAAGGCGAGGATCGCGAGCTGGGTGAATAGCGGCAATTCCCTGGACCTGTCACGTTCTTTCAATCTGAAGCTGAACCATACCGGCAATAATATCGTCGTGGGTCCGGAAAAAAACTTCGCGGACAGTCTGACCATCAAGCGCGACCGAAGCGGCAACAGCTTGCCTGACCAGCAGGAGATGCAGAGGCGCTGCGACGCTTATGCGAATTTGAAAGCGAAGATCGAAGGGATGGGCGTTGCAGATCCATTCGAGGCCCAGCTCTGGGCAAAGGCGGCCATCGTTTATACGGTTGTGATGAATGACGGAGAGCGAAATGCGCTAACGTCGAAGTATCTGGATCCGACCGATACAAGCAGCGGCCTCATCAATTCGGAGCTATGGTTGATATCCATAGGCGTAGGCCGTGTCAGCCCATCGTTCGATGCCGTGCCGCCGCATGCGACCTCAACACATATTGGCACAGGTCGCATACTGCCGTCCATCAACCCGCCTCCTCTCAGAGGGGATGCGGCAAAGACGCCGGTGTACAATCCGGGCGCACCTGATTCGGATGCGACAAAGACCCTTGTCTATGATCCGGTCTCAGGCAGACCGACGCAGGTATGGAACCGTCCTGCTGATGCTGATCCGGACGGCACCAGGCCCACAATAGCAGTGGAACCTCCGCAGGAGGGGTTGACCTTGCTTTCACGGATCGTGAATTGGGTAGCGAGACTTGGCAGGAGCAATTCCGTTCAGCAGGATGCCGAGCTCAGGGACCGATACGCGCAGGACGTCTGGGGCGCGGGTTCTTCAAATCGCCCGTTAGCGATGAAAGGCGGGGTGTGGTGGGACAACCTCGGCGTGAACGAGAGGGTGCTCGCGGGAAAGGCAGTTGCGCGGGTCTTCAGCCAGGTCGCGGACAAGGCGCCATTCAAGGATATGAAGTTTGCGGGCCAGCTCGAATGTTCGCGCCTCATCGCGCGGAAGCTCCTGACTCAAAGCAGCGTTGTGACTGCCGGACCGCAGGAGGTCTATGTCAACGGCGATACCGTCACGGATCTGCTGAGGCAGGCCGGCGTGTTGAGCGCCCGCGAGTCGTTCAGCGGAGAGGTGAGGCTGGAGGCCGCACTGCTGTCCATGCCGTCGGGCTCTTCTCTGCTTTCGCCCGATATCACGCCTCCGGCTGCTCGGATCCTGCAGCTCCTTGAGAATGACCCTGTATTCAAGAGCGACAGGATTTCGGAGAGGCAGCGCAATGCGTGGAGGGAATACGTCGAAAGAAATTTCGGAGAGTCGCAGCCTTCACGCGTTTTGATCGACGGCATGAAGGCGAGCGGAGTCTCTCCGCTTCTCTATCTCACGGTAGAATGCCAGCGCCTTGGCGGACCCCACATGCAGCTGCCCATGAGGCCTGTAGATGTGGAGAGGGCCATCGATACGACGGGTGAGGGCAATGTGGGACGCGGCTGGTGGAGCAGATTTTGGGAAGCACGTAATAAAGGAAGGGTAAAATAAGCTTAAGCGACCTTAAGCTCCTTAAGGGGGGGCTGGAGGTTAGATATGTTTTCTGGAGGAGATCCAATACCCGCAGGTTCGGCATCGAACTCGATTCCCTCTTTTTTCGGTCAACCCCAAGACGCGGAAGCGCCGGATGCAGATCTGCATTTCCCGGGCTTGATGCGTGCAAATGTCCGCATTGATCGCGCTCGAATCGACGAGATCGTGTCGTCGGAAGAGTCTATTCTCAATACGGCGGAAAAAAAGACGGATGACATTGTAAAGATCCTCAACAACAGCGAATCCGCCAGCCTGAGAGACAAATTGGAGTTCCTGTTGAAGGCGTTTGAACGCATCAATGTCTCTCCGGAAATCAAGGCCGCTGCCTCTCTTGCCATTGTGAATGCGGATCAGGCGGCTTCTCCTGAAGCGAAGGTCGATTTTCTGAAGAGGATATTTGATCAGATAAAATTGCCGCTGGAAAAAAGGCCGGGTCTTATTCTCAGCGTCATCAACGCGGACAAGACCGTGCCTGCCGCGGAAAAAGTCCGTCTCTTGTCAGGGGTTCTCCAACTGCCGCTCTCTGCAAAGGGCGATACGGGCAAAGAGCGATATATCGTAGCTCCAAACGACTTCGTCGTCGGAGAGATAAATCCGGACACGGGAACGATCGATCTGAATTCAGAATATGAAAACGAGATAGCGGTTCCTTGTTCCGACGTTTTTTTGCCTCCCTATGAGAAGACCGTTCTGTTGACGGTCCCGATGACGAAAAATGAGGCGAATGAGTTTCGCAAATACGGCGCGCCAGAATTCCCCAGAACAGCGGTTCATCTCTGCACGAATACGCCGGTCAGGGGGATCTATGGATATCCCTATAACGACGGCGCGCGAAATGAGGATGTGGTCAAGGCCCTGGGCGATTGTTCCTTCCTGGTTGAGAATCGCAAGCAGAGGTGCGACGCGATTAAGGAGAAGATCTCAAGATATCCCGCGCCGCCGAAGCCACCGACCGAGGCGGAAAAAAATCTTGAGGCCGCGCGTATCGCAGGATGGTTCACCGGGATGGGTCTCCTTGGCGGAGCTGCTGGTACAGGCTTTGCCTTCGTGGTGAAGGCGGTCGTGCAGGCAGCTATCAAAAGAGGTGTTCCGGAGGCCGCAGTAACAGCTCTTATTACGGGAGCTGGCTTTCTCCTCAGCAAAATAAAGGGACCGCCTCCTCCACCAACTTCTCCGACTCCTCCGCCACAGGAGCCGCCTCCATTTGTGAACAACGGCGGTTCGCGTGAAATCAGACTGCCGGAGGGCGAACCGGAGACGAAGATCGAGCTCGAGAAACCCGCTGAGAAGGTAGCCGAGGAAGCCGCGGCCGAAAAGACCGCAGAGCAGGCAGCCAAGACCGCACAGGAAGCAACTCAGCAGGTGTCCACGCTCAGCGCGATGTGGATGCTGGGAAGCGCCATGGTGGAGTTAAAGATAGCCGAGATGAAGGCTACTGCACGATCGAGCTATCAGGAGTTCCAGAACCCCACGAGCGTTCCCGGATTTGCCATGGCCGCAGGCACGCTGGGTGCAATGGCCGTCGGACTCTTTGCAGTAAATCTTGTCCAGACAGCCGCCGGTCTGGTCGTTGTCGACATGAATGTAGTGAACCCGAACGCCCACACCCAATCATAATCGGCGCGTGCATCAATAATAAAAGGGCCAGGCACAAAACGCCTGGCCCTTTCATCTTTCAAAGCTGCACTATGCCGCCCTGTTGTATACTTCCATGCCGCTTTTGGTTATCTCTTCCCAGAAGATACTCTTCTCCCCGCGACGTTTTATTTCCTGCGGGGTGTAACCCAGTACTTCGAGCGGCGCTTCTATGGTTGCAGTGGCCCTGGAGAGCATCTGGAGTCGCTCGATGGGGGGCCATCCAGCGAGGTCTCGCGAAATAACGATAATATCTATATCGCTGGCGGAATGGGCATGTCCCTTGGCATAAGAGCCATATAGAATGACGCGTTCAACATGAATGCCCATTTTTTCCAGGGCATTCACGTATTGAGTAATTGCCTTTTTTATTTGAGGTAACTTTTGCGCAACCATTCGAATATCTCCTGAGTTTCTTTGTACAAGCGCTCGCTGAATGCCTGTGTATATTGTTTCTGCAGCTCGAAAAGGTCTTCAGGATATCTTGCGCCAAGATAATGTGGTGCGAGATTCAGCAGCCACTGCATTTTTTCGTCTGGCAATTCCAGCTTTGCCTGATTGCAGAGGGTCTTGAGATTGTGCACAGGAAGGGGCGCTTTACCGGTCCGTTTCTGTACGATTGCCTTTAACAGCTTTTCAATGGCCTGCTGGCAGAAATGCGCGGAATAATGAGGGCGTTTCTTTGCGGCCAGTATCTCACCGGCAAACTCGAGGTCGCCGGTTGCCAGATCAAACCATGTCTTGACTTTGCTCTCCATCAATCTAACCGAGTAACAGATTTTTTGTGCGGCAACAAGTGACATTTGCTTCCGCTTTTTCGGCGAGCTCCGTGCCATTTCGCAGTTGTTAAGGGCACAGAGCGAGCTGTTCCTCCTCACGGCCGCCGGGCGATCGGGAACGCATAAGCAATATATCCGCTGATATGCGCGCATGAGTTTGCATGACTCGGTGTCGATTCGTCCCGCCGGCATGAGGGAAGGACAGCGTACTCTTGGCGCGATGCAGATTCGTAACACGAGGCTAGCCGGGAGCAAGCGCGTATTTCGTGGCACAGCGCTCGCTGAACGACGTCGAAGAATCTGGAAACTCGCCCTTGACATATGGACCTGAAAGCGCGAAGGTCCGCGCGCCTCGAACGAAACCGGGCGAAAAAATCCAAGCATTTCAACACTTCGGAAGACACTGCCATGATCGAGATCAGATTCCATGGGCGCGGCGGCCAGGGCGCGGTTACATCCGCGGAGCTCATTGCCCTTGCGGCGATAGAGCAGGGCCGGTATGCGCAATCAATGCCGTCATTCGGCCCCGAGCGCCGCGGCGCGCCTGTGCAGGCGTATCTGCGCGTTTCCGAGGAAGAGATAAGGGTGCGCGCGGAAGTCACGCACCCGGACATCGTCGTGGTGCTCGACGACGGATTGCTCAACATCATGGACGTGACGGCAGGGCTCAAGCCCGGCGGACTCGTCGTGATCAACACGCATCAGAACGAAAGCGACGTGCGCGGCACGATGAAATACAAGGGCAGGCTCGCTACGGTCGATGCGCTCAAAATCGCGCTCGAGACGCTCAAGGTCCCGATCACCAACACGACGATGATAGGCGCGCTGCTTAAGGCGAGCAATCTTGTGCCGCTTGATTCGCTGATCCCGCAGATCAAACACCGCTTCAACCCGAAGCTGGCAGAGCGAAACATAGAGGCGCTGAAGAAGGCATTTGAAGAAACGAAAGTCAGTGGATGAATTTCCCCTCCTTTGTAAGGAGGGGCAGGGGAGGTAGATCGCGATCTACCCCACCCATCCTCCCCTTACAAAGGGGAGGGGTTGATGGAGACTCCCATGGCAGAAAAGACCTGGAAAGATATCGAAACAGGATTCGTGGTCGAGACCCCCGGCGGCGCGCGCGCGTACCGCACGGGAGACTGGCGCAGCCAGAAGCCGGTCTACGACAAAGAGCGCTGCGTGAAGTGCGGCGTCTGTTACATGTTCTGTCCGGACGCGGCGATCAGGATCATGGAAGACGGCTATGTCGACGTTAACGAATACTACTGCAAGGGCTGCGGAATCTGCGCCCGCGAGTGCTGGACCGGCGCGTTTACCATGGTGCCCTTGAGCGGCAGTGAGAAGAAAGAGGCGAAAAAATAAACGATGTGTCATTGCGAGCGGAGCGAAGCAATCTCCCGGAACTCTTGGGATCGCCACGCTCACTTCGTTCGCTCGCGATGACACAAATTGAGGTTTGATTATGGGCAAACGCGAAGGACTTGAGGTTTCTCTGGCGGTCGCCGAGGCGGTGAAGCTGGCAAGGGCGGATGTAATCGCCGCTTATCCTATTACGCCGCAGACGCACATCGTGGAGAAACTCTCCGAAATGGTAGCAGAGGGCGAACTCGACGCGGAATCGATCACCGTGGAGAGCGAGCATTCGGCACTCAGCGCCTGCCTGGGCTCGGCCGCTGCAGGCGCACGCACGTTCACGGCGACTTCAGGGCAGGGGCTCGAGCTCATGCACGAGGTCGTCTACATCGCGTCATCCATGCGGCTTCCTATCGTCATGGCCGAGGCCAACCGCGCCCTCTCCGCTCCGCTGTCTGTGTGGGGCGATCACTCGGACGTGATGGCGGTGCGCGATACCGGCTGGGTGCAGATATTCTGCGAGAGCGGGCAGGATGCGTTCGACCTCACGCTGTGGGCGTTTCGCGCGGCGGAAGACAAACGGGTCCTCTTCCCGGTAATGGTAAACCTCGACGGATTCCATCTGACGCACGTGGTTGAGCCGATCATCATCGAGGATCAGGCGGCGGTGGACGCGTATCTGCCCCCGAACGATTTCCCGGTGCCTCTCGATCCGCGCAAACCCGTCAACATGGGCACCTTCGCTCCGCCGCACATCTACAGCGAGATAAAAAAATCACAGGAAGTCGCCTTCCAGGGCACCCGCCCAGTGCTGCGCGAACTGCTCGACGATTTTGCGAAACACTTCGGACGTAAATACAACTTCGTGGAAACCTACAAAGCCGACGACGCGGAGACGCTCATCCTCACTATGGGCAGCTACAGCCAGACCGCGTCCGTTGCGGTGGATGAACTCCGCGCAAAGGGAAGGAAGGTCGGCCAGGTGCGCATCCGCCTCTGGAGGCCGTTCCCGTTCGACGAATTGAGGGCGGCCGTGCGCAACGCAAAGCGGCTCGTGATCCTTGATCGAGCAATAGCGTCGGGCACGTCGAGCCCGGTGGCCACTGAGGTTCGCAGCGCACTTTATAACGAAGAGAAACGGTCGAAGATCGCGTCCATCGTCGCAGGGCTGGGCGGCCGCGATATCCTGCCCGAACAGTTCGTCGAAATAATCGAGCGCGGCGAAAAAATCGCGGATGAAGGACAGAAGGAACCGTTCGAGATGTATGGGGTGAGGGGATAGTGGTACGTTAGTACGTTAGTACGTTAGTACGTTAGTACGTTAGTACGTTAGTACGTTTAATTGTAAACTTTGTTTATACCAGATTTTGTACCAACGTACCAAAGTACTAACGAACCAACGTACTACTTGCCGATTCACATGTTTTTTCCAACGTACTAAAGTACTAACGTACTACTTGATAACAAAGGTAAACATATGTCGAACTTTTCAGTGTACGCATCCAGATTGGCAGAAAAGACGGAGCACTTCACTCCCGGACACCGCGCGTGCGTAGGCTGCGCCGAGGCGCTGGCGGTGAGGCTCGTCGCCAAAGCTCTCGGCGATAACGTGATCATGGTGAACGCGACGGGCTGCATGGAGATAATCTCCTCGCCGTATCCCGACACGAGCTGGGACGTGCCGTGGATTCACACGCTGTTTGAGAACACGGCTGCGGTCGCTGCCGGAGTGGAGAGCGCGCTCAAGGTCCTGCGCCGCAGGGGCAAAGTGAAAGATCCGCGCCGCATCAAAGTTGTGGCCATGGGCGGAGACGGCGCAACGGCGGACATAGGTTTTCAGGCGCTCTCCGGCATGCTCGAGCGCGGCCACGACGTACTCTATATCTGCTACGATAACGAAGCCTACATGAACACTGGCATCCAGCGTTCCAGCGCTACGCCATTCGGCGCATCCACCACCACGTCTCCCGCAGGCGAGAAGAGCAAGGGCCAGCAGACGTGGAAAAAGAACATGCCTGCGATCTGCGCTGCGCATGGTATTCCTTACGTTGCGACCGCATGCCCCAGTTATCCGTTCGATCTGATGGCAAAGGTGAAGAAGGCCGTGTCGATACAAGGGCCGTGCTATCTGCACGTGCTCTCCGTATGCCCCACTGGCTGGCGTTCGGCGTCCGACCTCGCGATACGCATGGGCCGGCAGGCGATCGAGAGCGGTGTCTTCCCTCTCTACGAAGTTGAAAATGGGGAATGGAAGCTCTCGATGGATTTCGAGAAGCTCATACCCGTTGCCGATTACATGAAGGGGCAGGGCCGCTTCCGCCATCTCACGGAGCAGGACATCGCCGGGATTCAGGAGCACGTCACCAAGGAGTGGCACGCCCTGCGCAAGAAGTGCGGACTGGAATAAACAATTCCCTCCCCTTTGTAAGGGGAGGGTCAGGGTAGGGTAGATCACGATCTACCTCCCCCTCCCCTCCTTACAAAGGAGGGGAGAAGCAGGAGTTCAAATGGACATCTCTCACGTCGACAAAATCTGCAAAGATCACGGCAATCGCCAGGACCAGCTCATAGGCATCCTGCAGGACGTGCAGGCGCAATACAGATATCTTCCGCAAAAACCGCTGGAGAGGGTGTCGGAGCTGCTGGGCATTCCCATCGCGCAGGTCTTCTCCGTGGCCACGTTTTTTCGCGCTTTCTCTCTGGAACCTCGCGGTAAAAACGTCTGCCAGGTCTGCATGGGCACGGCCTGCCACGTGCGCGGGGCGCAGCGTCTGCTCGAGGAGATCGAGCGCGGTTTCGGTATTGTCGCCGGTCAGACGACTAAAGACGCCAACGTCACTCTGGAAACGGTCAACTGCGTTGGCGCTTGCGCGCTGGGTCCGGTGATCGTGGTCAACGAAGAGTACCACGGCCGCATGGACGGAACAAAAACGGCAAAACTCATAGAAGATCTGAAGACCAAGGGCGAGTGACAAAGGAGCCCGCAGATGCCTTGATGGCGGGATGGACGAGGAACGCATGACACAGATACTCAAAACCGGCAAAGAGCTCGATGCGCTGCGAGAAAAACTCAAGAAGCAACGCGAATCCGTGAAACAGACGATCACCATCTGTGGCGGCACCGGATGCCACGGCTATGGATGCCAGAAGGTGATCGATGCGTTCCGGCAGGAGCTCGCTTCCCGCAAGCTGGAGAAAGAAGTTGAGCTGCGCGTTTCGGGTTGCCACGGCTTTTGCGAGAGGGGCCCCCTGGCGCTGCTGGCTCCATCGGGGATCTTTTATCAGCGCATCGACGTCGCCGATGTCCCTGCCATCATTGAAAAGACGGTGATGAAAGGCGAGCTCATCGACAAGCTGCTCTACGTACTCGAAGACGGCAAAAAGGCGGCGCACGAAAAAGAGGTTCCGTTCTACGCGCGGCAGAATCGCCTGGTGTTCGCGAACAATCAGCGGATCAATGCGGATTCGATTGAAGATTACATCGCAGTGGGCGGCTATGCGGCACTGCCAAAGGCATTAGCGATGAAGCCGGAGGCTGTCATCGATGAGGTGAAAAAAGCGGGCCTGCGCGGCCGCGGCGGCGGCGGTTTTCCAACCGGCCGCAAATGGGAAACCGTGCGCAAGGCGCAGCCGGGGGAGAAGCGCTACGTCATCTGCAACGCGGACGAAGGCGATCCGGGCGCGTATATGGATCGCTCGCTGCTCGAAGGAAATCCGCACAGCGTGATAGAGGGCATGGTCATCGGCGCATACGCCATCGGGGCGAACGAAGGCTACATCTACGTGCGCAACGAATATCCTCTCGCGGTGAAGAACGCCAGAATCGCGCTGGATAAGGCGCGCGAGATGGGTCTCATAGGTAAGAACATCCTCGGCTCCGGATTCGATTTCGACATCATCATCAGCCGCGGCGGCGGCGCGTTCGTGTGCGGAGAATCCACCGCGCTCATGGCCTCGCTCGAGGGAAAAATCGGCGAGCCGCGCGCAAAGTATATACATACCGCGGAATACGGCCTCTGGAACAAACCCTCCTGCCTCAACAACGTGGAGACGTGGGCCAACGTTCCCATGATCATCAACAACGGTTCGGAGTGGTATTCGAAGATCGGCACTGCAACGAGCAAAGGGACGAAGATCTTTTCCGTGGTCGGCAAGATCAAGAACACCGGTCTCGTCGAAGTGCCGATGGGAGTGAAGCTGCGCGAGATCATCTTCGACATGGGCGGCGGCATTCCGAACGGCAAGAAATTCAAGGCGGTTCAGACCGGCGGTCCTTCGGGCGGATGCATCCCTGAGAGCTTGCTCGATCTGCCAGTGGATTTCGATGAACTCACCAAGGCCGGATCGATGATGGGTTCGGGCGGTCTCATCGTCATGGATGAGAACACCTGCATGGTCGACATCGCGCGCTATTTCACGGAGTTCCTCTCCGAGGAATCGTGCGGCAAGTGCGTGCCGTGCCGCGAGGGCGTGCGCCACATGCTCGAAATTCTTAACCGCATCTGCAAGGGCGAAGGAAAAGCGGGGGATGTCGAGCTCCTGGAGGAGATGTCGGAGGCGATCACGGACGCGTCACTCTGCGCGCTCGGTGGAACGGCTCCTAACCCCGTGCTCTCGACCATACGATATTTCAGAAACGAATACGACGCGCATATCCTTGAAAAGAGATGCCCGGCAGGCGCGTGCAAAGCTCTGATAAATTATTCGGTGATAGACAAGAACTGCACGGGCTGCACCGCGTGCGCGCGAGTCTGCCCCACGCAGGCCGCGGTCGCGACCGACAAACCGGCCCAGGGCGCCATCAAGGGCAAGGTGAACCCGAAGCTCAAGATGCACAAGATCATCGACGAGAAGTGCATCAGGTGCAACATGTGCTTCGAGGCGTGCAAATACGATGCGGTGCAAATCAAATGATGTATTTTGCCCCTCCTTTATAAGGAGGGGGAAGGGGAGGTAGATCATGATCTACCCCACCCCGACCCTCCCCTTACAAAGGGGAGGGGGGAGTGTTGATCCATGTCAAAGATAACGATAACAATCGACGGCGAAAAAGTTGAGGCTACTGCCGGTGAGATGCTTATGGACGTCTGCCGCCGCAAGGGCATCTTCATTCCCACGCTCTGCGATCATAAGGATCTGATGCCGTACGGTGTCTGCAGGATCTGCATCGTGGAGTGGGATCGCGGCGACTGGTCCAAAATGATCACATCCTGCAACTTCCCCGTTAAGGAAGGTCAGGTCTTCCGTACCAATTCCGAGAAGGTGATCCGCGAGCGGAAGATGATAATGGAATTCACGCTTGCGCGTTCTTCGAAGACGCCTGAAATAATAGAGCTCGCTAAAATACTGGGCGTCGAATCCTCGCGCTTCCCCACGCAGGACGAGGGGTGCATCCTCTGCGGCATGTGCATACGCGCGTGCAGCGAGGTGGTGGAAGCCAACGCCATCGGCTTCGCGCAGCGAGGGTCGCATCGAAAGATCTCGTCTCCTTTTTATCATGAAGCGACCGACTGCATCGGTTGCGGCTCGTGCTCGTACATCTGTCCCACGAAGTACATAGAGATGAAAGAGGACGCAGACACCCGCACGCTCCCCATCTGGAACGTCACTTTCGAAATGGCCAAGTGCAAGAAATGCGGCCAGAAGATCGCTCCGAAGAAACAGATCGAATTCCTGAAAAAACGCGCGAAGAACCTGCCGGAAGGGTGGTTCGATCTCTGCCAGAACTGCCGGTAAAGCAGCCTTCAGCCCAGAGCTTTCAACACCAGCTGCGTGATCGCCTTGAAGGCTTCGAATACTCCCTTGCCTGTGGTGGCCACCGTTTCAAATTCTTCCCGACCTTCGTCGTTGAGGTAGTGCGCGAGATCCTTCGATGGCACTGCGCCGGGAAGGTCGCGCTTGTTGTACTGGAAGACGCACGGAACTTCGCCCCATTCGTGTCCTTCCTTGCGCAGGATCTCCTTGAGCCCCGAGAGAGCCGCGAGGTTCGCCTCCATCCTTGCGAGCTGCGAGTCTGCAATGAAGACTACGCCGTCGACTCCTTTTGAGATGAGCGAGCGGCTCTGCTCGTAGCCCGCTTCGCCGGGCACCGTGTAGAGATGCACTCGTACCGTGTAACCGCCTACCTTGCCGAGATTCAGCGGCACAAAATCGAAATAGAGGGTGCGATCCTTGTCCTGCGAGAGAGAGATCATGTCGCCCTTGCTGTCCTTGCGCACCTCGCCGTAGAGCTGCCGCAGCGTAGTGGATTTTCCCGACAGCGGCGGTCCGTAGTAGACGATCTTGCAGTTGATCTCTCTGGTCTTGTCGTTGGTGAAGGACATCGCGGACTCCTTTGTAGATCAAATTGCTGACAAGTGGTACGTTAGTACGTTAGTACGTTAGTACGTTAGTACGTTAGTACGTTTAATTGTGACACCGGACTATACCAGTTTTTGTACTAACGTACCAAAGTACTAACGTACCACTATTCATTTACTTTCACTTCGGCACCTTTTCCCAATCCTTCAAAAATTTATCGATCCCGATATCCGTTAGCGGATGCTGCATGAGCTGCTTGATCACGCTGAACGGGATCGTGCAGATATCGGCTCCAAGCAGAGCGGCCTCGCGCACGTGCAGCGGGTTGCGGACGCTCGCTACCAGCACCTCGGTTTCGTAATCGTAATTCTCGAATATCTGCACGATATCCGCGATGATATCCATTCCAACCTGAGAAATATCATCGAGCCTTCCGACGAACGGGCTGACGAACGTGGCGCCCGCCTTGGCGACCAGCAGCGCCTGGTTCGGAGAGAAGCAGAGGGTGGAGTTCGTTTTGATTCCCATGCCGGTGAGCGCCTTGATGGCCTTGAGTCCCTCGACAGTGGATGGGACTTTGCAGATGACGTTCGGCCCCATGTCGGCGAGCTGCTTTGACTGTTCGATCATGCCTTTTGCATCAAGCGCCGTGGTCTCAAGGCTCACCGGACGGTCCGGGATCTCTTTAAGAATATCCTTCACGACAGCCTTGAAGTCGCGGCCGGTCTTTGCCACGAGCGACGGGTTGGTAGTAACGCCGTCGAGCACGCCCATGGCGTTTGCTTCGCGTATTTCTTCGATTGCTGCGGTGTCGATAAAGAGTTTCATAGGTCTCCTCTGTGTTGGTACGTTGGTACGTTGGTACGTTGGTACGTTGGTACGTTGGTACGTTGGTACGTTGGTACGTTTAATTGTGACCTCGGACTATACCAGTTTTTGTACTAACGCACCAAAGTACTAACGTACCAACGTACCACTTGGATTCTACTTGTTATTAAAAGCGCATTCGTCGCTGCAATAACGCTTTTCGCCGCGGCCTATGGCTTCGTTCGAAATTACGTAAGTGCCGCAGCGCGCGCATGCTACCATCTCGGCGGGTGCCGCCGGCCCGTCAGCGGCTCGCGTTACAGCGGCCCTGGGCCTGCGCAATATGCGCCACAGCGCATAGCCGGCTATTGCTATCAGTATGAGCCTGAACACGGAAGCCCGCCTCCAGATTCTGCAGGAGTTGTTTGACCGAATGCCCGCTTAAGGCCTCTACAGCGTGAGGTGCTATATCACACAGCGGCGCCAAGACAAATGATCTTTTGGCCAGCTCCGGGTGCGGGATTATGAGGTCAACTTCGTTGATTACTGCGCCTCCATACAGCAGGATATCGAGATCGATCGTCCTGGGAGCGCCTTTGGACCGCGGCAGCTCCCTGCCCATCTCACGCTCTATCCCCTGAAGCGCTGCGAGCAGTTCGCTGGCGGAGAGGGTTGTTCGGATTTCAATCGCGCCGTTGATAAACCAGGGTTGCGGACCTCTCTCTCCTCCATCGACGGGTATTGCCTCGCTCTCATACCACGGAGATACGCGAACGACTTTCATCGCTTCGTACTGCGCAAGAAGTTCCACCGCGCGGCGGCAGTTCCAGAGCCTGTCGCCAAGATTTGAACCTATGCCGATGTAGACGATATGGTCCATCTTCAACTCCGGGCATCAACGGGTGAGAAAACCCGTGCGTTGGTGCGATCGTACTCTCGCGCGCTCGAAAAACCGTGCGTTGGTACGTTAGTGCGATCGTGCGATCGAAAATCTGGACAGGTTTTACGAACGCACGAACGCACCATCGCACGAACGAACGAGACCGAGCACGTCCGCCATCGTGTAGAGTCCCGCGGGTTTTCCGGCGATCCAGCGTGCTGCAGCCAGCGCGCCTTGCGCAAAGAGGTCGCGATTCTCGGCGTGGTGCTGGATGCAGAGTTGCTCGGCGGGGCCCGAGAATCTTATCGAGTGGTCCCCGATGACTTCGCCGCTGCGGAAGCTGCGCACGCTGATATAATCGTCGCGGGCGCCGCGCGTCCACGGTTCATCCTCGGTCAATGCCGCGATCTTCGGATTGCGCACGCCCAGCCCTCTGGCTGCGGATTCGGCCATGCTCTTCGCAGTCCCGCTCGGCCGGTCGAGCTTGTGCATGTGGTGGGTCTCCTCGATGTCGATGGAGTACGTGGGGCCCAGCGCACGCGCGGCCTTTTCGATTATGGAGAACATCACATTTACGCCGATGCTCATGTTGGAGGAGTGGACGATCGGTATTGCCCGCGATGCCTCGACTATTGCCGCATTCTGCGCCTCGTTCATGCCAGTGGTGCCGATCACGATCGGCACGCGCGCTTTGGCTGCAAGTGCAGCGTTGCCAGCTGCTGCCTCCGCAACGGTAAAGTCGATAACCGCGTCTGCCTTCAAAGAGGCGAGCGCTGCCTCAAAGGAGTCGCCGATATCTATGCCCGCTGCGAGCGCCATATCCGGCTCATCCTTGACCAGCGCCGCGATGCGGCTGCCCATCCTGCCTCTTGCGCCTGTTACTATGATCTTGATCATGTCACCCAATCCTTCTCGATCACAATATGCCGGAGGTTTTCAACACACCTTGCAACTCCACCCTGTGCTCCTCGCTCAAGGGAGTCATCGGCAATCTGAATTCCTCGCGGCATCGGCCCATCATCGCAAGGGATGTTTTGGCAGGGATAGGGTTGGTCTCGATGAACATCACTTTGTTGAGAACCGAGAGTGCGTCGTGCAGGCGCCGCGCCTCATCCTTATTTCCGCGTTCGAACGAATCCCACACCGCAGCCACGCGGTCCGGCGCAACATTCGAGGTTACGGATATCGCGCCCTTGCCGCCTGCGAGATAGATGTCGAGGTTCATGGCATCTTCGCCGGAGAGCACCGCGAATTCCCTGGGCGTATCCGCGATCACCCGTTTCACCTGATCTAGATTTCCGCATGCTTCTTTTATCCCGACTATCGTGTCGATGGAGGCGAGCCGAGCGGTCGTCTCCGGCAGCATGTTCACCGCGGTGCGGCCGGGCACATTGTACATGACCATCGGAAGATCGACGAGCTCGGCTATTGCGCGGAAGTGCTGATAGAGACCTTCCTGTGTGGGCTTGTTGTAATAGGGCGTGACTTGAAGCTGGCCGTCAGCGCCCGCGGCCTTTGCCTGCTTTCCTAGCTTGATCGCGTTAGCCGTGGAATTGGAGCCCGCGCCCGCCAGCACCGGCACTCGGCCTGCCGCCTGCTCAACAACGATGCGGATTACCCGATCGTGTTCTTCAAATGTGAGGGTCGCGCCTTCGCCCGTGGTGCCGCACGGTACGATCCCGTCGACTCCATTCGCGATCTGCCAGTCCACGAGTTTTCGCAGCGCGTCCCCATCCACGCGGCCGTCGCGAAAGGGGGTGATGATGGCGGTCAATATTCCGGAAAAGAGCATAATACGGCCTCCTTGGAAGTTTTTGGAGAATGCTTTATAACGAGTTGATAATCAACATAAATTTAACCGCGAATATGAAGCTCGCCTGTTGGGTGAATGAAACAGCTCAGAGGTCGCGATGGCGCGATATCCATATATATCGCGCCTCCCTGATCCCGCTGCCACACCATGTGTTTGACGTGCCGCGGGATGTATCGAGCACGTGAATTTCGAAAAAGACATGAAAAAAGCCGCGCAACTTTTCCGTCAATAGTGCTATAAGGAACCATAACCGGATATAACGTTATTGGAGGATATCGATATGTCAGTCCTTGCCGGGGCAGATATGGGTTTTTTTTCCTCGGGCAGAGATCGGCATTTCGCATTGTCTTGGTGCAAGGACTTTGTTACATGAAGAGCAATGACATCAAAAGATATTGCCAGGATTGTGAAATATTGGGTGGACGCGGCTGTCCATGACTTTGATACAGCCAGGTCGCTCTTTCGTACCGGCAAATACGACTACTGTCTCTTTCTCTGTCATCTCTCGCTTGAGAAATTGCTCAAGGCGCTTGCGACGCGGGCTCTCAAAGATCACCCGCCATTTACGCATAATCTCCTTTATCTGGCTGGCAAGGCAGACATCCCGCTTACCAAGACGCAGATCGAAGCGCTCGATCAGATAAACAGGTTCAACATGGAGGCGCGCTATCCCGAGGATCTGCGTGCATTTTATAAGAAGGTGAATCGGCCGTATGCCAAAAAATATTTCGATGTCACAAAGGAACTCTGGAAATGGCTCCGAAAGAAATTAGAGGCGTAATTCAGCAGTTCAAGCGCGCATTGCGGGCGGCGGGATTTCCATTGTCGCGCATGATGCTTTTTGGATCATACGCCAGAAACGAAGCGCTGCCGGACAGCGATATCGATATCTGCCTCGTCTCATCCGCCTTCAAACGGCAGCGGGAGCGCTTTAGAAAGCAGGCCGTGTTCATCGCATTTGAAATTGATCCACGGATACAGATCGTCCTGGTAGATCCGGATGAATTGAGGACGAACCGCCTTTCACCCCTTTGGAGCAGCATCCGCAAGGAGGCCATTGCGGCGTGACGTCGGCCGAGTCCCTCAGATCTCTATCTCCCCCCTGAATACCTCTTCCGCGGGCCCTCGCATGTAGACGTGATTGTCCTTCTGGTTCCACTCGATTTCGAGTTTGCCGCCCGGCAGCGCCACCGTGACCGTACGGTCTGTGAATCCGTTGAGAACGGAGGCCACGGCCGATGCGCACGCCGCGGTGCCGCACGCCATCGTTTCGCCGGTACCGCGCTCCCATACGCGCATGTGCAGTTCATTGCGGCTCGTGACGTTGACAAAGCTGACGTTCGTGCGCTTCGGGAAGATGTGATACGTCTCCAGCAGCGGTCCGTAGCGGTCCACAGGCAGGTTGTCGAGGTTGTCGTGGAACGTTATGCAATGGGGGTTGCCCATCGAGAGGCAGGTGATGCGGAACTCCTTTGTCTCGGTCTTGAGGGGCCGGTTGATGATCCTGCCTGAGAGATTTACGGGTATATCCTTGCCCTTCATCACCGGCTCGCCCATATCCACCTCGATGAGCTTGCCCATGTGTTTTACCTTTATCGGTCCGGCCAGCGTTTCTATCACGAGCTCTTTCTTTGACGAGAGGCCATGTTCCTTCACGTAGCGCGCGATGCAGCGAACTCCGTTGCCGCACATCTCCGCCTCGCCGCCGTCGGCGTTGAAGGTGCGCATGGTGAAGTCGCATTTTCGCGATTTTTGCAGCAGGAGGAGCTGATCCGCGCCGATGCCAAAGTGGCGGTTGCAGAGTTTGCGCGCTGTATGCGCTGGATTTGCGATAGTCTGCTTGAGACAATCAAGCACGATCATGTCGTTGCCGATACCCTGCATCTTCACAAAGGGCCGATTCTTGGTTTTTGCCTGGGCGCTCATGGTGCTCCCTCCGGCGTGCCGTGCCTCGCAACGCCTAACTGGCTGATTTATAATGTGAAAGTGAACGACACGATAACAGGTGAGGTCTGCTTTGTCAAGGCAATCGGCCGGGACTGCTCAGGAAGTCAGAATCCAGAATCCAGAAGAAGGTTTATTCAGATGTCATTCTGAATTCTGTCTTCTGAATTCTGTCTTCTGTCTTTGTGCAATCAAACCTCTTGACTTATTTAGGAATTTAGCGCATCAAGGAACAGCCTTTCGAAAGTATCAGTAATTATTGGTCATCTGGCAATCCTCAATAAAAACAAGGGCATCATCTCTGATAGACGGGTGCCTCTCTGTAGGCCGCACTAACACTCGGACACTAATGATTGTGGGTTTCGGAATTCCTCCGCATGAATAGCAAGACAACTATAAACTGAATGTATTTTTGCATCCGGCGCAGGTGCGCCGGTGCGCGTCGGTTCACTGTAATGAAAGGAAATGGTGGAGCATGCATCTCAACGAGCTGAAGGAAAAGAAGATCGGCGAGCTTCTCGAACTCGCAAACCAGTTCAACATCGAGGGCGCTGCGGCGATGCGCAAACAGGAACTTATCTTCGCCCTCCTTCAGGCGCAGACTGAAAAGAACGGCGCTATCTTTGGAGAGGGCGTGCTGGAGACGTTGCCCGACGGTTTCGGCTTCCTCCGCTCTCCGGACTATAACTATCTGCCGGGTCCCGACGACATCTATGTCTCTCCTTCGCAGATCAGGCGCTTCAGCCTCAGAACTGGAGACACTATCTCCGGCCAGATAAGACCGCCGAAAGAGGGCGAGCGTTACTTCGCGCTCCTCAAGGTGGAGAATATAAACTTCGAGGGCCCTGAGAAGGCGAAGGAGAAGATCCTCTTCGACAATCTCACTCCTCTATATCCGAACAAGAGACTCGGCCTGGAGTTCGATGCGAAGAACAATTCCACCCGAATCATGGACCTGTTCACTCCTATAGGCAAAGGTCAGCGCGCCCTTATCGTCTCTCCGCCGCGCGCGGGCAAGACGGTGCTCCTGCAGAACGTGGCGAACGCCATCACGTCAAATCATCCTGAAGTCATGATGATAGTCCTGCTCATCGACGAGCGGCCCGAGGAAGTCACCGACATGCAGCGCTCGGTCAAGGCGGAGGTAGTCTCATCCACGTTCGACGAACCGGCGCAGCGCCACGTGCAGGTCGCGGAGATGGTGATCGAGAAGGCAAAGCGCATGGTGGAACACGGCAGGGACGTGGTAATATTGCTCGACTCAATCACGCGACTGGCGCGCGCCTACAACGCGGTAGTGCCGCCTTCGGGCAAGATCCTTTCCGGCGGCGTGGACTCAAACGCACTGCACAAGCCCAAGCGCTTCTTCGGCGCCGCGCGCAATATCGAAGAGGGCGGCTCGCTCACGATCATCGGTACGGCGCTCATCGACACCGGCTCGCGCATGGATGAGGTCATCTTCGAGGAGTTCAAGGGCACGGGCAACATGGAGATACATCTCGACCGCAAGCTCATGGAGAAGCGAATCTTCCCGTGCATGGACATCAACAAGTCCGGCACGCGCAAGGAAGAGCTCCTGCTCAACGACGAAGAACTCCAGAAGGTCTGGATCCTGCGAAAGATGCTGCAGCCGCTCAATCAGATCGACGCGATGGAGTTCCTGCTCGACAAGCTTTCGCCCTGCAAGACGAACAAAGAATTCCTCATGTCCATGAACCGGTAGGAGAAGGCGTTTCCTGTGGGGGAAGAGAGATAGGGTATCAGATGTCTACTCGTCTTCCGATCGATCCGATGAATTGCGCCGGCGCGGGAATGCTGGATGCCGGCGCTGGTGAACCTGCCGTGGACGACGCCGAAGTCCATGTGCCCGAACAGCAGGGAAACGACGCAGAAGGCGGCCGGGAGGTCGTCAGCGACGATGGCGTCTCCGTCTATATCTCGGACGCGGACCTTCCGCGAGAGCCATCGCAACCGCCGATCACGCGATTACCCTACATCGAACCTTCTGAAAAAGCATTGCGCGCGTTGTCGCTCACGGAGATGAACTTCGGTGATGCCAGGCTTGGAGTCGGCACTTCGATCGATGCAGCGGAGCTCGATCGACCTCCGACGCTCTTTTCGAAAGATGATGTCTTTGATGAACGCCGGTTCACCGCCTCGCCTTCTCCCCGGCCTGAAGGTGCGCCGGCGCCGCGACGCCCGTCCCTTTTGTCTCCGGATCTCTCCGAACAACTTGACGCCTTGTTCGATCTCATGGACGCGATGAAGGCCCCGCCGTGGTTTCAACTGATCGCCGATATTCCGATCGCGGATCGCATCGAAACAGCTTTTTGTGCGCCTTCCCCCGAGGAAGTGCATAATCTATGCGGGACGCTCTTCCTCGCTGCAGCAACGCATGTGATCCACCTCTGTTGGAGTGACCCGGAGGTTCAATCGAGGAGCAACAAGGAAACATTGGTGATGGTCATAGCCGCGCCCGATTGCAGGCGTGCCGGAGATAGCTGGTTTGTTGATGCGGCCGATTGCGCTCTCTCCGACCCTGATGCCCGACGGCGCCGTGATTTCAACACGGGCCGAAGTCGGCTTCTCATGCTTGCGGCCAAAACCTTAGAACGCCTGAGCCCTTCAGGAGCTCAATTTTTCAATGCCAGCGGTGAACTTCTCGCGAAGAAACTGGCGGACGACAGGAGCAGCGCTGTCAAGGAGGCCATGAACGCCGCACTCGTAGAATTGGGGTGGTTGCGGCCGAGTGCTGATGGGGGCGAGGGGACCGTTATTCCTGCGGGAGAGGCGCCGTCTTTACAGGATGCCGTTCTCCTGCTCCGCGAGAGGGCAGGCGCGTTCATCGAGGAAGAGAATCTCCGAAGGGCGCAAGCCCTCCGCGTTCGATACGATGCTGTCCGGCCAAGATCCGGCAATGATGGATGAGTGCGATCCTCGGGAGATAGTCGGGCGAGATATCCTTCGGGATTATCGCGCCGATTTTACCACGACCGCGTTGGTGATGTTCGCAAGTCCGTCGAGTGAGAGTTCGAATTTGCCTATCTTCGCGTAGAGCTGCGAGGAGCTGCCGCCGTCCAGCGCCATGGCGTTGGGGCACTCAAGGCCGCCTTCAAAGCGAGAGACGCTCATGCGCCTGGCGAGTTCGTTCATGGATATGCCGAGTCCTTGTGTAATTGCGATCACTACCTTCCCGTCTCCGGTGACGCCGATAGCGGAGCGCGCGGATACGCTCTCTTTGAGTTTTGGAATCACGCCGTCGATAGCCAGGCGCGGACCAACCTGCAGCGCAATAGAAACAGATGGGGCGAGCACGAATTCCCTGGGCGTGGAGATGGCCGGCACGCCGTCCTTGATATAAAATACGCTCCACCAGCTCGTGTTGTGCAGCGGCCTGATGGCCTTGCCGTTATTGACGATAAGGCCGATCGACTTATGTTCGGGAGTGAAAAAACCGCCGTTGATGGCGATGAAAGCTTTCTCGCGACCGGCAAGGGCCTCGACCGTGGCCCCTGAATTTTCGTTGGACGCAATGGCTACGCCGAGATTGTATTTTTTCGGATCGATCAGGAACGCGTGTATCGTGCCGCGCTCATTTTCACCGATAGGGAAGGAATAGTTGGCATAGAGCAACCCGTCCGCGAGCCGGTTCCATCCGTAGGCAGCCTTGGGCGAACTCCACGCCTGCGTACAGAGCGCCAATATCAAGACCAACGCTATGGAGAGATGTCTGAGCATATTCGTGAATCGTAAATCGTAAATCGTAAATCGTAAATCGTAACCCACTCAGGTTTTTACGATCCACGAACGACGAATCACGATTTTATTTTCTCCAGATATCGACCACCGTGCCTTCGGCGAGTTTGTCCTGTCCCCTTACGACTACCATGTCTTCGTCGCTCAAACCTCGAGAGATCTCGATCTGCGAACCCGACATCCTCTCGGGTATGACTTGTACCTTGTGCGCCACTCCCTTCGATACCGTATATACGAAATAGTCGCGCTGGTCCCTGATGAGCGCGTCGCGCGGGATCAGATATGTGCGCCGCATCTTCGGGCCCTCGAAGTCCACTTCAACGCGCATTCCGGACTTGAAAAAACCCTGGGCGTTCGGCACCTGTACTTGCACGGCAAACGTCCTGTCGGCTGGATCGATCTTTGGATCGACCGACGATATCGTGCCCTCAACCGGCTCCGTGCCCGAGACGGGCAGTATTACCTTTGCCGGCATGCCTGTCTTGACGATGGTGGTCTGTTCCGACTTCAGCCTGAAGGTAGCAGTGGCCGGATTGATACGGGTGATTGACAGCAGCGGGGCGCCAGCCTGCGAAACCGTCGGCGAAGAGCGCCTGGATACGATCCCTCCCAGCGGAGTCGTTATGACCGTATTGCCGATTTTTGCCTCGAGTTTCGAGATGTCCTGTTTGATCTTGTCGACATTGGCTTCGTCTGCAGCGACCTGCCCGTCAAGCGCCTCGTATTGCTGTCGGTCGATGCGCTCTTCCTCCAGCAGCCTGTCGCGGTTGCGCATCACATAGGAATCTTTTTCCAGAGTGGCCTGTGCATCGCGCATGTCGGAGCGCAGGCGCGTCAGCCGATTATTGATTTCATCTTCCGAGATGCGAGCGACCGGATCGCCGGCATTCACGCGGTCTCCGTCCGCCACGAGTATTCTCTCCACAGTAACGTCGGCGGGAGCAGGTATATCAACGGTTTCCGCCGGATCTATTGTAGCGGATACTGAGATGATTTCCGGAGATTCATCGGATACGACGCTCTCCACGGTAACCGGCACGCCGCTGCCGCCGCCTTTGAGCAGGCGCGAGAAGAACCCGCCGCGTTCGTTCGAACAGCTGAACGCCACGATGATTATTGCAGCTATGGTAATGAATATTGCAGCCCGCATGTAGCCCCCGAATTGCCGGAGATTATAGATAAGAAGGCAATAAGGGCAATGGAAAAAGCCAAGTTCGGCCAGCAAAGCGAGAAACGCAAGCAAAGCAAGCAACGCGAAAATGGACGGGTTCTAATACCCGGATAGACACGCGTTGCTTGCGTTTCTCGCGTTGTCACTCCGTTCTGACGATCAAGGTCATTTGTTCCGAGCTCCGCTCGTTACGCATTTACGCATTATATTATAGTTCGTTGCCTGCCTTGCTGGCATCAGCGGGTATTCTCGCCTTGACGCGCATCGGCGGGCGTGATAGGCGAGCGCTCTCTTTTTTCCCTATATTCAAGGGGTTTATATGGTCGAAATGGACGTGCTCGTGTCGCTCTGCAAGCGACGAGGCTTCATCTATCAATCCAGCGAGATCTACGGCGGGATCAACGGGTTCTGGGATTTCGGACCCGTGGGCTGTGAGCTAAAGCGGCGCATCAAGGATTCCTGGTGGAAGCGGATGGTCCAGACGCGCGATGATGTCGTGGGCATCGATACTTCCATAGTCGCGCATCCCCAGACTTGGATCGCCTCCGGCCACGTGGCAAGCTTCAACGACCCGATGGTCGATTGCAAGGCGTGCAAGCGCCGTTTCCGCGCCGACGACGTGCCTGCGTCAGAAGACGGAAGCACGGGGCATATCTGCCCTGAATGCGGCGGCGAACTCACCGAGGCGCGCGAGTTCAACCTCATGTTCCAGACGCATGTCGGCGCCACGGCCGATAACGCTTCAGTCGCGTATCTGCGGCCGGAGACGTGCCAGTCGATCTTCACGCAATTCAAGAACGTGCAGATGTCCGGCCGCATGAAAGTGCCTTTCGGCATAGCGCAGATAGGCAAGGCCTTCAGAAACGAGATCACTCCGAGAAATTTCATTTTTCGTTCGCGCGAATTTGAACAGATGGAGATGGAGTTCTTCTGCCATCCCTCGGAGTCTGACAAATGGTACGAGTACTGGATCTCCTACCGCTTCGAGTGGTTCAAGAATATCGGCGTGAAACCGGAAGGCCTGCGACTGAGGCCGCACGAGCACCGCGAGCTGGCGCACTACGCAAAGGGCTGCACGGACGTGGAATACAAGATGCCGTTCGGCTGGTCGGAGATGGAGGGCATTGCAAACCGCTCGGACTACGACCTGGGCAACCACATGCGCGAGTCTGGAAAAGACCTCACGTACTTCGACGAGGGGCGCAAGGAAAAGTTCCTGCCGTACGTTGTGGAGACGTCCGTGGGGGTCGATCGCACCGCGCTCGCAGTGCTGTGCGACGCGTACCGCGAGGAAGAGGTAAAGGGCGAGAAGAGGGTGGTCATGGGTTTCCATCCGTCCGTCGCGCCGGTCCAGGTGGGCGTGCTTCCTCTCTCCGGCAAGCTCGCGGAGCCTGCAAA
This sequence comes from bacterium, assembly GCA_021810905.1. Lineage (GTDB taxonomy): Bacteria > UBA10199 > UBA10199 > 2-02-FULL-44-16 > JAAZCA01 > JAJZQH01. The sequence goes on along the minus strand of JAJZQH010000008.1, from coordinate 25,465 downwards.
GAAACTGGAAATCGACGTGAGGCGTCACTTCGTGAGCGAATACGACGATGCCGGATCCATCGGCAAACGTTACCGCCGCCACGACGAGATCGGCACTCCTTTCTGCGTGACCTACGACTTCGAGTCAGAGAACGATCACGCCGTCACGGTGCGCGACCGCGACACGATGGCGCAGGATCGTATCGCGATCGAGAAGGTCGTTGAATACTTGAGAGACAAATTCGCATTCAGCAAGTGAATATACAAGTAGTACGTTAGTACGTTGGTTCGTTAGTACGTTAGTTAAAATCGTTGTGAAGGATCAAGATCGTTACAACCCGCTATTTTACAGTTTTTACCAACGTACCAACGTACCAAAGTACTAACGTACCAACGTACCACTTGAAACTTAACAGGAGGATTTAATGGGTACCAAGTATGTGTACACGTTTGGGGCCGGCAAGGCCGAAGGCAACGCAAAGATGAAAGATCTGCTCGGCGGCAAGGGCGCGAATCTCGCCGAAATGAGCGGTCTGGGGATTCCGGTTCCCGCCGGCTTCACCATCACCACCGAAGTCTGCACGCACTATTACGATCACGATCACAAGTATCCGGAAGCTCTCAAGAGCGAGGTGGAAGATGGCATCCGCCACATCGAGAAGGTGATGGCCGCTTCGTTCGGCGATCCGAAGAACCCTCTGCTTCTCTCCGTGCGCTCCGGCGCGCGCGCCAGCATGCCGGGCATGATGGACACAGTGCTGAACCTGGGGCTCACGAAGCAGACCCTCGAAGGGCTCGTCGCAAAGACCGGCAACGAGCGCTTTGTTTACGATTCCTATCGCCGCTTCATCCAGATGTACAGCGACGTGGTCATGGGCGCCAACGACGAACACTTCGAGCAGATCATCGACGAGGTGAAACACCGCCGCGGCGTCAAACTCGACACTGAACTCACGGCTGCCGATCTGCGCGAGCTCTGCGATCGCTTCAAGGAAGTCGTACGCCGTGACTGCGGCCGCGATTTCCCCGAGGATGCAAACGAGCAGCTCTGGGGCGGCATCGGCGCGGTCTTCAAATCCTGGATGACCCCGCGAGCCATCGAGTATCGCAGGCTGCACAACATCCCCGGGCACTGGGGTACTGCCGTCAACCTCCAGGCCATGGTCTTCGGAAACATGGGCAGCGACTGCGCCACGGGCGTCGCGTTCACGCGCGATCCCGGCACGGGCGAGAGGCGCTTCTTCGGCGAGTACCTCATCAACGCGCAGGGCGAAGACGTGGTCGCCGGCATCCGCACGCCGCAGCCGATCAACATCGCTGCGAAGAAATCGTCCGAAGAAGTCTCGCTCGAGGAGGCGATGCCCCCGATCTACAAGCAGCTCGTCGAGATCTACCAGAAACTCGAGAAGCACTACCACGACATGCAGGACATCGAGTTCACGATCCAGCAGAGCAAGCTCTGGATGCTGCAGACGCGCAACGGCAAACGCACGGGTCCTGCCGCGGTGCGGATCGCGGTCGAGATGGTCGGCGAGGGCCTCATCGACAAGAAAGAGGCGATCATGCGCGTGGAGCCGGAGCAGATCGATCAGCTCCTCCATCCGCGCATCGATCCCAAGATAAAGCGCGAGGTAATTGCGAAGGGCCTTCCGGCCTCGCCGGGCGCCGCGGTCGGAAAAGTGGTCTTCACCGCGGACGAGGCGGCCGACTGGGCCGCCAAGGGCAAGAAGGTAATACTCGTTCGCCTCGAGACGTCGCCCGACGATATCAAGGGCATGGCCGTGGCGCAGGGCATACTCACCGCGCGCGGCGGCATGACGTCTCACGCGGCGGTGGTCGCACGCGGCATGGGCACCTGCTGCGTTGCGGGCTGCGGCGCTCTCGCGATCGACGCGAATAAGAAACAGCTGCGCATCGGCGAGATCGTAATCGAGGAGGGAGATCCGATCACCATCGACGGCTCCACGGGCGAGGTGATGCTTGGCGAGCTGCCCACGATAGAGCCGGAGCTGACTGGCGAATTCGGCACGTTCATGAGCTGGACCGACGGAGTGAGGAAGCTCAAAGTCCGCACCAACGCCGATACTCCGCACGACGCGCAGGTTGCGCGCAACTTCGGCGCGGAGGGCATCGGCCTCTGCCGCACCGAGCACATGTTCTTCGAGGGCGACCGCATCGACGCGGTCCGGGAGATGATCCTCGCCTCGGACGTGGACGGCCGCAAGAAGGCGCTGGCGAAGATCCTGCCCATGCAGAAGGGCGACTTCAAGGGCATCTTCAAGGCTATGGCCGGCTACCCGGTGACGGTCAGGCTCCTCGACCCGCCGCTTCACGAATTCCTGCCGCATACCGATGAAGAAGTTGAGGACCTCGCGAAGAAGATGGGCGTCCCCGCGCAGCGCCTGCGCGAGAAGTCCAGCGAGCTGCACGAGTTCAACCCGATGCTCGGCCATCGCGGGTGCCGCCTCGGCGTGACGTTCCCGGAGATCTACGCCATGCAGGCCCAGGCCATCATGGAAGCGGCGTGCGAACTGACGCGCGACGAGAAGATCAAGGTGATCCCGGAGATAGAGATCCCGCTCGTCGGCCATCACCACGAGCTGCAGCAGCTGCGCGCGGTGTGCGACAAGGTGGCGCAGGAGGTGATCTCGCGCATAGGCACGAAGGTGGAGTACACGATCGGCACGATGATCGAGCTGCCGCGTGCGGCGATCACTGCCGACGAGATCGCAAAGTTCGCCGACTTCTTCAGCTTCGGCACCAACGACCTCACGCAGACGACGTTCGGTTTCTCGCGCGACGACGCGGGCAAGTTCCTGGGCGAATACGTCGCAAAGAAGATCCTGCCGATCGATCCGTTCGTATCCATAGACCGCAACGGCGTGGGGCAGCTCATGAAGATAGGCGTGGAGAAGGGCCGCACCACCAATCCGAAACTCGAGATCGGCATCTGCGGCGAGCACGGCGGAGAGCCGCTCTCGGTCTACTTCTGCCACGAGATAGGGCTCAACTACGTATCCTGCTCTCCCTATCGCGTACCCATTGCCCGTTTGGCCGCTGCTCGCGCGGTTCTAATGGAGGGCAAGGGCGGGGCGATGAGCGGTACCGCATAGGACGGATTTTTCAGATCGATATGAATCCGCCGCCGGCAAAAAAGACCGGCGGCGGATTTTTTCTTTTTTTACAGGTAGTTACACGGAATTATTAGGACACAACTTTTTTCGAAATCTGCCGATAATATAGATGGGGGTAAGGATAGATATGCCGCCGTTTGTCAGTACATGCGATGAAAAGGGCTGCATCTGCAAGCCTTCGCTCCTGCCTGCATGCAGGGAGGGGGACCAGTCCCGTGTTGTCGAGCCGATAGATCAGCAGCCCGGGACTTATGCGGATATCCCGAAGCTCGCGGACCTGCTCAAGCCCGGTTTTCAGATCTGCTGCATGATGGCGGACCAGGAGAGGCCCACATTCGGGCAATTCAAGCTCAACCCGCCCGCACCCGCTGCATCTTCCAATTCAGGGGGATCGCCTCCTCCGCCACCGCCTCCTCCAGAGGGAGACAGAAAAGATTATAACCCCCTCATAATCGGCGGCGTCTTTGCCGTCGCAGCGTTGGTATCTGCAAGCGTTGCTGCGCTGCTCATCAGGAATAATAATCGAAAAGCTGCGGCTCTTATTGCAGCTGCCGAGGATATTGGCAGAGCTACGATTCTTCCTCTCGATCCAAATACAGGCGCGCCTTCGGTCGTCCCCGAGCCCGTGCCCCCTGCGGCGCCGCCAGTCAATGAGCCCCAGCCCACGCCGCCAGACTGGGATCCCCGCCTCCTTCGCGAAGCGTTCGAAGAATGGCAGCGCAATTTCGACGCCATGCCGGATCAGGAGAAACCCGATTCGATCAAGCCCTGGAATCACGAGGAGCTCGCGAACCAGTATCTTGCGAAAGGGGATATTATCCCTGCGCCTGGATTTGTACTCGGCGAGCCCGCTCCCCACACCAATGAGCTCATCACAGCCAACTTTGGCGACGATCAGCGGGCATATGCGCTGCTCAAGAAGGCGCGGGAGATCGGCGAGAAGATCCGGGCCTCCGGCCGTCCGCAGCTCGACGCGGCCATCGAGATCGCAGGCCTCATCACCAGCACTTATGCCAATGACAAAGGCGGCGACGTAGATCCGATCAGGGTCGGCGTGTTCGATGCGAGCGGCGCCAACAAGGAGCATCGGTTCATCCTCCTGCAGATAGCGCTGCAGGAAGCGCTAATTCCATCACGATTCGTTCAAGGCAGGTTTGTTGGGGGCAGTTTTCATAGGTGGGTCGAGATCGATGCGAAGGGCGATGGAAAATATTCGTACGTGGTCGATCTTCAACGAGGCCTCATGGGATGGAAGCAGAATGCGAAATCAGCGAGGCAACATGGGTACTTTGGGGATGCGGAACTTTTTGCTATGAAGGGCGATAGGGACAAAATGTACCTTTCCGACGCCCACACCTTCAACTCCGTGTGGCATCCGAAGACGCCTGAGCGAATGGCTGCGGAGTTCGAGCCGGCCTTCAAGCTGCTATGCGAGCAGATGTCGGTCATACCCAGCAATGCCGATCTGGCGGCGAATCCCGTGGGGAAGGGCGAAATTGCGCGCCGCGCTGCTGCTGATCTGATCAGCTGGATCGCGAAGACGCAGGCGGAGCGTCAGGGCATCATCGATGGCCTGACGGCAGCCGATCGCGCCGTGTTCGAACAACAGCGGCGGGTCGCGGCGTCGTTTTCGAAGAAAGCGGGCGCTCCATCGCTCGAAGAATTCGTCATACCCGAGCCGTGGATCAGGCAACAGGAAGCTGCGCGTATGGCTGGAGTAAAAGCAGCTGCTCTCGCCATGTTTGAACAGCCGAAATCGGGCATGGATCTCGATAGGACGATGGAGCTTCTTCATATTCTGCATCAGCTCAAGACCTATACGGCGGTCACGCGGCTCCTCGATACGGACCAGCAGATCGAGATGGCCAGGGCCCTTGCGGACAGCGCGCACGCGGCCGGCGTTACGAACGGAGAAATACCGCCGCAGATCGTAGACGCGGTCAGTGTCATGAATAGAGTCCCTGGCAAATCCGTCGGTCCTGTGGTAATGGGGTCGGCTTCTTCCGAACTCGATGCGTTGATCGCTCGGCGCGTCCAAAGCGTCAAGGCGCAGCTGCTGAATGTAAAACAATGGCGTAAGGAATCCGGCGGCAGTGTGACGGAGTGCGACGACTGGTATAAAAAACTCAATCCAGAGAGACAGGAACTCGTCGCCAGGGTCGTCGTCGTGGGAGGCTTAAGGCCAAAATATTCCGGCTCGGTCAAGTTAGGTCAGATGGCGCGCGAAGATATCTGGACGCTCCTCCGCAATAACGGCATCCGGACGTTACCGGACACCGATGGTCTGCAGATCTACAATTACGACCTTCCCCATGAATCCGCGGGCATTGATACGGAGGTCAACGACTTCGGAGCCATCGACGGCGATGTATCCGAGCTTGCGAAGAGGCAGGTGTTTGACAGCACGGATCATATTCTCAACGAGGTCAGGCTGCAGTTCGACAGACGAGTGGAGTACGTCGTACGTCAGTTCAGTGCAATCCCCGAACTCGCCGATGCAGATAAACGCACTGATGTCGCGCGCAACATCGTGCTGGACGCCCTGATGAGTCCGCCGAAGGACGGAATCGTACAGAAAGGGTCGGTGGCGCAGGCGATGAACAAAAACGGCATCAAGCCGAGGGTAGTGGAGAACGTGCGCCTCTATCCCACAGACGCCGAAGAGCGGATGAACCTCTATACCGAGCATGAGCTCCTCGTGGCGCAGATGAACAATATGCCCGAATACGAAGGATTGACGCCTGAAGAACTCTCGGCAGAGGCAGAGAGGCTGATTGTTAAATCGCATGCGTTGAGCGCCTCCAATAAATATGTCATATCGCGCGATCCGGCGATGAAGATGGAAACAGGAGATTTCATGCCCAGGGCATGGGTAAGGGCCGAGCGGCTTACGCGCGTGGCGCGGGAGATGGGCAGAAAATTCAACATCGACTTCTCGAGCGCGTCTCTGTTCGTACGTGCCAACAGCGAGGGCATGGAAAGGCTGCAAGGGCTATGGGGAGGGCTCACGCAGCAGCAGCGCAAGGCGTTCGACGGCGGTTACGCGGAATTTCAGCTGCGTATGGTCATGCAGCAGAGCTACACCGCGGAGGTTGCGAGAACTCAGGGGGCATTCGACGCGTGGCGCAGGGAGCGTCTCGAAGTAGCCAGGAGGCAAGGGTGGAATTTCGAGGAGATGATCTTCAAACCCTGATATATTGCGAATTTTACGGCGGCATCAATTGCGAATTTTAGCAACTTTTTTTGATTTCAGCCGATAAAGAAGTCGCAGCGCAGGAGGTATATATGGTGTGCCCGGTAGATGACAAAGGTAGAAATCGATGCGGTACCTTCAATTACGATAGCAAGCAATGCGCTCCGCAGTGCTTCAGCTCGTGCGACTCCGTAACGGACGTGGATTCGTTTGCGCCCGCCGGCGTGAAGCGCAACAGGCTCGTGGAAATGGTTGCCGGCCAGAAAGGCGTAAGGGCTGCGGGCCCTTATGACATCGGGCTCGTACAGAGGATCAACTGGACGGCATTTCTCGGCTGGGATGGCGTCTGCCGCGATGGCCCTGCAAACAATCCCGCCGCAACGAGAGGCTGGAAACTCTTCAAGCTCCGCCGACCCGCTGAGCCTGCAAAATCCGCCGCTGAGACTAATCCTGCCCCTACTGGGAGCGTATTGCCGCCCGACATAGACAAACAGGCAGACAGGCTCAAGGAAGAGGCTCAGAGCGGTGTTCAGCAAATGCTGGACAAACTGGGCATGCCGGGAACTATCCTCGCGATTACCATGGCCACGGCGGCCGCAGCCCTCTCGGGTTATGGTATCTTGAAGTTCATCGGGTGGACATTCAGGCGTGTGAAGGGGCTCTTCGGTTCCGGTTCGGATTTGAATCAGGATAATCTGAAAAGACCCGACAGCGCGCCGGGCTCGTCGAAGCGCGGGCAGATGAAGGCCGCGGAAAAGCGGATCGCCACGCCCGTACTCAGCATGCCGGATTCCGTGAGGCCGGCAGCTCCGTTCGTGGAGGATCCGAAACTCGCGCGCGAGCGCGATGCGATAGAGGCGGAGCTCAGGGCTATAGGCAATCATCCGACCCTGCCTCCTCCGCCTCCCACGGTCCCGGAAGGTCGTGCATCGGAACGTAGCCCCACGCCTGCCAGCCGGCGCAGCCCCATCGTCGATACATTTTCACAACCGGCCGGACGTTTCAGCTCAGGCGTTCCCGTGATCATCGCGCGCGATGGCGATGATCATACTCCTGTCGCATTCGAGAACCGCGTCAGCGACGAACTCATATCGATTCTGAAGCAGATGAGCAGTGGGGCCGTAGGCAACTATGAGTCGAAGAACAACGTGCGCATATCAGGTTCCGTACTCAAGCTGGTCGGATTATTCGCCGAGACTTATTACAGGCGGCCTGATTCAGCGCTTGCCAGCTCCGTGGAGGCGGTGCTGAAGAAATCTGTAGAGCTTGCGGCCGAACGGCGCATTGCCAAAACAGAAACCATCGAACTCATCTTCGAGGACGTAACGAAGGCCATGGAGGCGCTCAATGCGAATGGATTCACAAGGTCCAGCGCCGAAACGCTGAAGGCAGCGCACTATGACTGGTTTGCTTCCGAATTGCTAGAAACCAGAGACAACATATACAGGTCAATGAAGAATTATCTGAAGAATAACTACGCGGGCAAGATAGCCCCTGACAAATGCGAGCCCATAGCTCGTGCATTCGCTGATGCGGTAATTGAGAACCCGGAGGTCGCCAGACAATATTGGAACGGTGGCAACATCAATAGCGACACCGTCGCCATGGCGGCGCGGCTCCTCGGGACGCCGAGCTCAAATGGGATGATGGAGACGCAGAGGACAGTTCGAGCCGCGGAAACTATGAGTTCTGCCGGAGCAGATGGCAGGTCGTACAGGGATGCGGATCGGGCGAGAGAAAGAGAAACGTTCATCGACAGAGCGAAAAAAGGGAGATGATCTTTTTCAGGATTGGATTTTTTTGCTTTCCCGTTGCCGCCATCATGGTGTAAAGAGTCCCGCCGTTCAAGGAACGCGGCGCGAGGACTCCGATGCCCGATCACACCGCACAATTAATTGAAATATTCAGCTCGCTCCAGGGCGAGGGGCTCTATGTGGGCGAGCCCATGACCTTCGTGCGTTTCGCGCGCTGCAATCTGCGCTGCAGCTTTTGCGACACGCCGCAGGGGAGCTGCGAATCGGATTCGTGCAGAGTTGAAACTCCTCCGCGTTCGACGCGCTTCATATCCGTAAAAAATCCCGTCACCGCAACGGCGTTAAGCGAGATCATGCAGTCGTTCGACGACCCGTGGATTTCCATCACCGGCGGCGAACCGCTCGAGCAGCATTCGTTTCTCTCCGAATGGCTCCCTTCGGTAGCGCCGCATCGCAGGATACTTCTCGAAACAAATGGCGTGCTTCACTCGGCGCTCTGTTCTGTGCTGCCTCACGTCCACGTAGTGAGCATGGACATCAAACTCCCGTCTTCGTCCGGCTGCACGCAGCGATGGGCGGACCATGCGACGTTTCTCAGAGCCGCGGTCGCATCTGGCCGAGAGATATACGTGAAGATGGTGGTGACCGCTGATACGAGCGACCGCGACCTGCAGGAGGCCATCGGCATCGTCACGAAGGTCAACAAATACATCCCGATCGTAATCCAGCCTGCAACTCCCACCTTGAAATTCAACCGCCCCATCTCTGAGGATCGCCTGCACTCGGTGGAGCGGCTCGTAGGCGCCTACCTCGAAGACGTCCGAACGGTCCCGCAGATGCACAAGCAATGGGGCGTGTTTTAAGTCCTGCACGCCCTTTGTCGGGGACGTTTATCTCGGCACGCCCTGGTCGCCATATTTTGGATCAGCTGGAAGGGATTTGTCGATCGCCGGCGACTCGCCTCAAACGCCGGCGAGCCGCCTGCCTTACGTCGGCCGGAATGATTCTACGGCTGCTGAACCCGGCCTCCTCTAGGCGCGCTCGACAAATCCCTTCCAGCTGATCCAGAAATGGCATTCAATGTGCCTCGACGAGTGTCTCCGACAAAGGGCGAAAAGGGCCATGGCGCACTTCTCGAAAAAAACGAATAAATGTCCCCCGTCCGACATCACCCGAATCCGAAGAAATTAATCGAGGCATGACGAGGCCCTCAACGAACTTCTCCGCGACCGGGATACAGAGGGCCGTGGCGCACTTTTCGAAAAAAAGAAGCAACTATTGAGCGGTCGGGACGAAAACATGTCTGAGGGAAATATCGTGGCTGGATGACTTACGTTGGAGAGGGCATGGCGACTGGTTTCAATTCAATTTCGATCGACCCGGTGCTTCTCTGTTCGTCTGGCGCACTGGCAGACGTATGTTGTGAACCTGATGATGTTGAATGCCCGGAATAACTTGAGGCGTGCTCCGTCGAGCCACTGCATTGCGTGCCTGCGGACAGCTTTGCAATGGCGTCTGCAGCCGATTCCAGGCAGATCGTATCAGCCAATAGCGACATTGAGGTCGAGCAGCTTGTTTCAAGATTGGAAGCCGCAATCGGCAATAAAGCTGGTGGCGAAGCAAAGGCCCTCCTTGCGCAGATGCAATCCGTGCACCTTGGTAAGGTGCAGGCTGAGACTCGGGATGCCTTGATCCTTGAGACTCAAGGGTATCTGTTGGGTGTTGAAGGCAGTGGGCACGTGGAAGAGAGGGCAGGCGATATCCCGGAGTCGATCGATCCGCGCACGCTCAGTGCGGGCGAATTTCTCGGTTTGGTGCGAGAGGGAAAACTCGTGGCAGGAAGGGGTGTGTTCAAGGATGCGTGGAGCGCACGTGCAAGGGAGGCTTTCTTTGCGGGTGCAGCAGAGGTCTACGGGCAGCACGGACAACCTGCGTTTCTGAAGGTAGTCTGCGCCGCCTGGCTTATCGTTGCGGGGAAGATGAAGCTCGAGGAAGAATGTTCTCAAAGGATGGGGCGTGAGGCAGGAGGGCTCCTGCAGTCGCTCTGGCGTTTGGGTCGGAGTGGTGGGATTGCACCATCGAAATTGAATGCATCATTGCATCGCTTGGATGTAGCAGGGCTCATCCGTGTGAAAGGTTGGTTGCTCGGTGTTACGGAGAGAATGAAGCAAATGCCTGAAACTCGTATCGATTCACTGAAAATGCAGAGTGCGCTGCTCCTTGAAAAAAATCGGAGAACGATCCTCCTGATAGCAACCCAAAAAAGAGATACTGCATATCCCGTTGAGGTCGCGCGCCAGATGCCGAAGATGCTCAGGGATCTTAATGCATTTGTGGACGAGATGCGGCAATCGGAGGACGAGGTTGTATTAGAGGCCGCAGCACTCCTTGGAGGTGAACCAGGAGGGAGCCGGCAGGGAAACATCAATTCGATCATTAGTCGTGCGATTGTTTCCGGCCAACCTGCGACTTATATTGAAGAGGTGATTAAGGCATTTCGCAACGGCAAGACGCTTCGAGAGTTCTATACGGGTGTCGATAGCCTCATGACTCGAGGTGAGACGGAAGCAGCAGAAATTCTTGCGAAGAACAAGGGCACGATCATCAGTCATGCGCTCTCTTCCGGTCAGTTGGACTATGTCGGTAAGGTGGTCGCTGCGTTTGATGGTGACGAAGGATTTTTAAATTTTCTGGCAACGGAGATCGCGAGCCTCAGGGAACGGGGGGATGCAGAGGCGGCGGAAGCCCTTGCAAAGAACAAGGGCTCGATCGTTTATCGTGCTCTCGATTCCGGTCAACTGGACTACGTGGGCAAGGTTGTAGCGGCGTTTGAGGGTGAGAGAGGGTTTCTCAGGCTGCTGGACAATGAGATCGCAAGCCTCAGGGAACAAGGAGAAAACGAGGCCGCCGAAGCCCTTGCAAGGAACAAGGGCACGATCATCAGTCATGCGCTCTCTTCCGGTCAGTTGGACTATGTCGGTAAGGTGGTCGCTGCGTTTGATGGTGACGAAGGATTTTTAAATTTTCTGGCAACGGAGATCGCGAGCCTCAGGGAACGGGGGGATGCAGAGGCGGCGGAAGCCCTTGCGAAGAACAAGGATACGATCGTCAATCATGCGCTCAATTCCGGCGACATGGACTACATGGCAAAAGCGATCGCGGCCTTTAAGGGCGAAGAAGGATTTCTGAAACTTCTTTATGCAGAAATTGCCAACCTCAGGGAACGAAATGAGGCGGAGGCTGCCGATGCCCTCGAGAATCACAAGGGTTCGATCGTCTCTTGCGCTCTCGATTCCGGCCAACTGGACTACGTGGGCAAGGTTGTAGCTGCGTTTGAGGGTGAGAAAGGGTTTCTCAGGCTGCTGGACAATGAGATCGCAAGCCTCAGGGAACAAGGAGAAAACGAGGCCGCCGAAGCCCTTGCAAGGAACAAGGGCACGATCGTCAATCATGCGCTCAATTCCGGCGACATGGACTACATGGCAAAAGTGATCGCGGCCTTTAAGGGCGAAGAAGGATTTCTGAAACTTCTTGATGCAGAAATTGCCAACCTCAGGGAACGAAATGAGGCGGAGGCTGCCGATGCCCTCGAGAATCACAAGGGTTCGATCGTCTCTTGCGCTCTCGATTCCGGCCAACTGGACTACGTGGGCAAGGTTGTAGCTGCGTTTGAGGGTGAGAAAGGGTTTCTCAGGCTGCTGGACAATGAGATCGCAAGCCTCAGGGAACAAGGAGAAAACGAGGCCGCCGAAGCCCTTGCAAGGAACAAGGGCACGATCGTCAATCATGCGCTCAATTCCGGCGACATGGACTACATGGCAAAAGTGATCGCGGCCTTTAAGGGCGAAGAAGGATTTCTGAAACTTCTTGATGCAGAAATTGCCAACCTCAGGGAACGAAATGAGGCAGAGGTTGCCGAAGCCCTTGTGAAAAACATGGGCACGATCGTCAATTATGCCCTTACATCCGGTCGCTTGGATGTTGCCGGAGCTATTGCTGTCTGGTTGAAGAAGAGAGAATGTATGCTGGCATTGTGACGGGCTGAGGTCAAACAGCCTGCTTTCGAAGTGCTGTCGCCTGGGGAATGTTTATATTCCGATGAGCAGGCATATCATTGCTGGGAGTCTATTTTTTCAAGATGTACTGAGATGAGCGTCCCTTTCCGATTCGCTCTACCAATCCCTGGGATTCCATCATTCCTGAAGTTCCCATCGATTATTTTGGTCGTAGAAATTGTCTCCCTGAATTGAGTGGAGCAGGTGATAGTAGTGATTTCGGTGATGATAGAAGTATTCGTCCCACGCCATGTAGCGCACTTTTTAAAAAAAATGATGGCGCAATTCGATGCCGTACGCCATAACCCTTCATTCTCAATTACAAGGAGCGGCGACGATGACATCAAAAAAACTCTCCTGGCGCTTTCCGTCTATTTTCTGGATCGCCAACGGCATCGAACTCTTTGAGCGCGCGGCTTATTACGGCTGTTTCATCGCGCTCGCGGTCTATCTCACGGATCGCGTCGGGTTCACGGACGTGGAGACGGGCTGGATCGTCGCCTGCTTTGCCTCCGTGCTCTATCTGCTGCCGACGTTTCTCGGGGCGCTGGCCGACCGCATCGGTTTTCGTGCGGCGCTAATCATGGCCTTCAGCCTTCTCGCTGCGGGCTATTCGCTGCTCGGCGCATTCCAGCTCAAGGGCACGGCCCTCGCTTCATTGGGGCTGATAATGGTGGGCGGGGCCATGGTGAAGCCGGTGATCACCGGTACGGTGGCCAAATGCTCGGATGCGGAGCACCGCGCCCGTGCATTTTCTCTATTCTATCAGGTGGTCAACTTCGGCGCATTCTTCGGCAAGACCGTGGCCAAGCCGCTGCGCGTCTCCATGGGCCTGGAGTACATCAACTATTATGCGGCCGTTATGGCGGTGGTTGCGCTCATCATGACCGCGCTCTTCTACCGCAACGTGGAGGGCAGCGGCGTCGCGGGCAGAGGAGTGCGCGAGGCTCTGGCGGGCCTCGGCCGCGTGCTCCGCAACGTGCGCTTCATGGTCCTCATACTGATCGTCGCCGGCTTCTGGGCGATTCAGGGTCAGCTCTACGCCACCATGCCCAAGTACATGCTGAGGTTGATCGGCCCGGGCGCGTCGCCGGAGTGGCTGGCCAACATCAATCCGTTCATGGTCGTCTTCTTCGTGGTGCCGATCACGCACCTCATGCAGCGCGCAAAACCGATCACCTCCATCGCAGTCGCGCTCGCCATGATCCCACTATCCGCGCTCGTCGTGGGGCTCTCGCCGTGGCTCGCTCCATCCGGCGCATCGGCGATCACGCTATTCGGCGCCGTCACCATGAATCCGATAACTCTGAGCATGATCGTTGGCATCGCGATCATGGGTCTGGCCGAGTGTTTCCTCTCCCCGCGCTTTTACGAGTACGCCTCCAAGCAGGCGCCCAAGGGCGAAGAGGGGCTCTACATGGGGTATCAGTACCTGACCACGTTCTTCGCGTGGCTCTTCGGATTTGCGCTCTCTGGCTACCTGCTGGACGCCTTCTGCCCCGATCCCAAAAAGCTCACCCCGGATCAGATCTCGGGCGCCTACGCGCACGCGAACTACATCTGGTTCGTCTACGCCGGCATCGGGGTCACGGCGTTCCTGCTGCTGCTCATCTACCGCTTGGTAACGCACCGCCTCGACCGCGGCGCCGCCGAAGAGGTCTCGCAAGAGGAACCGATTCCGTTTATTGAAGAGGAGTGATCCAACCGCTGCGAAGAGGTACATAGCAAGCGGATTATTCCGCCCTCCCGCCGAATGATCGGGAACGCGATGGCACTTATTCCAACGTTAACCTGATGCACATAGATTAACTCCGTGTCGACTCATTCGCCGGGAGGGCGGGGTGATCCGCGTACTCTGTGGCACGGCCCCCGCCTTTTCTGTTGCGCACTTCGGCGGGCTGCGGTATCCCGGCGGCATGATCACACGCGAGGAATACGAACTCAGGGAAGAGGCGGCACTGGCGCCGTATGCCGCGAAGAGCGGCCACAGCCGCGGCCGCGTTCATCCCGAGGAGCCTTGCCCGTTCCGCAGTTGTTTTCAGCGCGATCGCGACCGCATCATCCATTGCGAGGCGTTCCGCAGGCTCGAATACAAGACGCAGGTCTTCGTAAATCACGAGGGCGACTACTATCGCACCAGGCTCACGCATACGCTGGAGGTGGCGCAGATCTCGCGCGGGCTCGCGCGTACGCTCAGGCTCAATGAAGACCTGGCCGAGGCGATTGCGCTCGCCCACGATCTCGGCCACACGCCGTTCGGGCATCGCGGGGAGACGGCGCTCAACGACCTCATGAAGGATAACGGCGGCTTCGAGCACAACCGTCAGAGCTACCGCGTGGTCACGCTGCTCGAGCGCCGCTATCCCGAATTTCCCGGGCTCAACCTCTCCATCGAGGTTCTTGAGGGAATCGTCAAACACGCGAGCGAATACGACTCGCCCGACCTCAAGGGCCTTCACATAGCGACCCCGCGTTATCCTTCGCTGGAGGCGCAGATAGTAAACGTCGCGGACGAGATCGCCTACATGAATCACGACCTCGACGACGGGCTGGAGTCAGGCATGCTGCGCGAAGAAGATCTCGAGGGCGTGCGGCTCTGGCAGGAGACGAAGACGAGGGTCGCAAAGGCCTCGCCCGGCATATCCAGCAAGATCGCCAAATATCGAACGATCAGCCGGCTCATCCATACTCTCGTCACCGACCTTCAGCGCGAGACAAAGCGGCGCATCGAATCTCTCGGCATTATGGACACCGATTCCGTTGCAAGGACTGCGGAGCCGCTCGTGGCCTTCGGCCCTGAAATCACCTCGGCCACAAAGGAGCTCAAGGATTTCCTCTTCGCGCATCTCTACCGCCACTATCGCGTTGAGCGCATGGCCGACAAATCCACGCGCATACTTGGCGCGCTCTTCCACACCTATCTCAACAACCCCAAGGTCCTGCCTCCGTCGCTGGAGCGCGCGATCCGCGAGGAAGGCCACGCCTCCCGCCGCGTCTGCGATTACATCGCCGGCATGACCGACCGCTTCGCCCTGAACGAACACGCCAAACTATTCGACCCGAACGAGAGGGTGTAATCCGCGATCGCCTGTATCGGCTCTGGCGTTCAATGTTGACACATGGTCTGCAGGAGTTCTTGCTGGGCTCCGACGCTCCGTTCGCACGTCTTTGTAACGGTCTCGGGTTGCCTCGCCTCGGAACTCGCTCGCGAAAGCAAAAGAAGCCTTTACAACTTGAAAACCACGCTTTCGCGAGCTCGAACAGCCTCGGCGTCGTGCGCCTCTGACTTCTTCTCGGGCACGACCGGCAACCACTCGCCGACAAAGACGGCTCACTACGCGAGTCGCCCAGCAAGAACTCCCGCAGACCATGAGTCAAACCAAGTGCCAGAGCCGATACAGACGATCGCGGATTGATCCACTTCCTGTCGTCCCTATGAAGATCTCGCTTGCCGAGCGCCAGTTCTATCAACATGAAGAAGTTATCGGTCGCCGAGTGACTGCTCTATTTGAAGGCATTACGGGATTGTCTGTTTCGGAACATCGCCGGGAGCGGCGGGGCAACTTCCAGCTCCAGTGGAGACAATCTGTGCGTGACCGAAGGTCACGCAGAGGGACCCGTCGCCATGAGCGGGCGGTGAAAGCCGCAGCCGCCTGCTCTTGAAAATGCACATGGGCAGGCGGAGTGCGGAAGGTTCGCCGCCCGCGAATAGCGAGAGGGTCGCCGCGGGAGGCGCGTTCCGAAACAGACAATCCCGTAATGCCTTCACTTGGGATTCACGAGGCACTCGCTCGCGTCCTTCCTGGCACGTAGCAGCACGCTGCATCTCGTCATTGCGGTAACGCGTCGCATATTGTGAGCGCTGGCTTGTTGCTGTCTTATGGCGGCGTCAAATGAGGAGGTGCTCATGAAGATCATGCGCTCGATTGTTGTTGCCGTTGTCGCTGCATCCGCTCTGCTCAATTGTCCGCGTGCCGCAGATGCGGCTCAGGCGCCGCAACCCGCTGATTGCCAGGCCACGGTGAAGGTGGCGATGACGCTGACTGCGCGTTTTGTCACTCTTCCGGATGCGCCGGATTTTGCCGCTAAAGGTCAGGGAGAGCTCTGCTACTCCATCGAGGGCAAGAGCGCCAAAATCAAGGGCGAGTCCATCCCCAGGCTTACCTATGAATCGGATAAGCCGCCAGCCGGGCTGTCCGCGCTCACGGTGCTGGTCGACGAGATGCCGGGCACGACGCCCGTCGTCGGCTGGAGCAATTTCCCTGTGGTCACCCTGGATCACGCAGACGTGAGGGTGCGCGCCTATGAATCGCGCGCCGCGGAGATCAAAGACGGCACGTCGCCCATCGTCGATGTGGTCATTCCGGATATCATGCTTTCCACAGCTCCAATCGCAGTGGAGGGAGAACAGGTCGAAGGATACGTCGACGGAGACTCGCTTGAGGCTAAACTCGTAGGAAGGACAGTGCTCCCCGAAGCGGACTTTGCCGATTACGATCAGTGGCTCTCCGGGCAGACAGTGCTGCTCGAGCTCGCAATAGAGATAGAAAATCCGTATGAAAAGAAGACGGGAGAGATGAAGAATTAGTCGCAGCGGGAGTTATTTGACGGCGCGCACTTTGCAGCGAGCGATGTTCATGGAAGAGATCTCCTCGCAGTATTGTTTTGCGATCGCGTCGGCCAGACTCTTTGGTTCGATGCCGTAGTCGGAAAGCCCTTTGGTCGGCACGGGCGTGCCGTCGCTTATGACGTTCATCGCAAAGTGAATCAGGCACGATACCGGCGAGGACGTGGCAATGGATACCGAGACCTTGCGCTCTCCGTCGAATATGTCGTCGCCGCGGCGCTCAATAGCGGCGCTTGCTGCACGCCGGCGCAGTTCTTCCGCGGCGATGGACGTGAGAAGCCTCTGTCTGGCTATGGCAAGCGGGAGATCGCCGTCGTAGTGTTCGATGATGAAGTGAAGCATGCGTTTGGAAAATATAGGCGCGTTCTGCGCTACGTCCATCAGGTCGACCATGTGGTCGATAGGAACTTCCGCAGGTCCCACGAAAAATGCGATCGCGTCGCCAAGCATTCCGGACCTGTCATAGATCCAGTGAGAGCGGAGCTGCGTCCCGTCGTAGGTTACTTGTTCGTCGATCCAGATGCTGTTCATAAGCCCACCGAAAAATTGTATCCGTATTTCAGCGCACTGGCGGAAAGCGTCGCGCCACGAGTTCCCATGCGTCCGCGTCGCGGAACGCCTTCATCGTTCGCGCGCATGACTCGCATTTTCCGCAGAGTTGGTCTCCACCTTCATAGCAACACCAGAAAAGATCGGGTTCCAGGTCCAACGAAGCGAATGCGCGTGCTATCTCGGCCTTTTTCATCTGAATAGTCGCGCTGCGTATCTCCACTCTGTTCATCGTGGATACGGCGAGCGTTGCATTCATCGCAGTGACGAAGGCCTGGGAATTATCCGGGAAGGTCGCGGCTTCATCCATGTTGAAACCGGCTATGACTGCAGTGGAACCGTGCGATTCCGCGATAGCGGCGGCGATGGAGACGAACACGGCATTGCGGTTGGGCACCCATACGGCTATGGCATTGGCCTCGGAGTCGCGGTCAAGCGTCTCCGGCGTGACCTCCGGAATCTTCTTAGATTGATCGACCAGCGCCGTCTTCGTGGAGCCGGAGAGCCACGGCAGCTCGATGACCCGGTGCTCGATGCCGTTTGCCCGGCAGAATACGCCCGCTGCTTCGATTTCGCGCTTTCGAGCGCGCTGGCCGTAATCGAAGGTGAGCCCCATTCGCACGGACTCGTTGCGCAGCGCGAGTTTTACTGCGACGATACTGTCAACGCCGCCGGAGATGAGTGCAATTGCTCCCACCATAGGTTTCTCCTTTCAAATCCCTGGAACAGTCCCATAACTATCTTGGAGGTAGTGGCAAGTAAACCGAAAATAAATGCGTCAATGACGGATGGGAGCGATATCCTTGAGCTTGAGCTGTACGGACGTTACGCCGTTCCACGTGTTGAGCTGGGGTGAGAAGGCGAGCGCCACGGTTTTTGTCTCCGGCTCGATTGCGTCGGCCATGTTGAAACCGATTGCATCGAACTTCGATCCGTCCGCTTCGATCTTGAGTTTGAGATGCCCTGTGCCCACGGTCCTTTTGTCGATGATGCGAGCCGATTGGATAGCGAGCAACGGCTCCGGGTTGCCCGCGCCGAATGGCTGCATGAGCCCGAGCTCTTCGACGAGTTGTTCATTGATATCCGATGGAGCGACGCAGGCGTCGATCGCGAGCGACGGGGCTGGGCTTTGTGCGGCCTGCGCGGCACATGCCTCTGAAAAACGCCTCCTGAACTCATCCACGCGCTTTGGTTCTATCGAGAGACCCGCTGCCATGGAATGGCCGCCGAAGCGCAACAGACAGTCTCTGCAGCAGGAGAGCGCCGCCACCAGATCGCAGTATCCGTTGCTGCGCGCCGAACCCCGCGCCTGAGAAGGACCGCCTGCGATCACTACCGCGGGCCGCAACATCCGCTCGGCGAGTTTGGCCGCCACGATGCCGATCACGCCTGGATGCCATGCCTCGGAATGAACGACGAGTGCTCCATCAGGCGATTCGACCGATGATCCTGTGATACTCAGCGCTTCGCCGAACATCCTCTCTTCCATCCGCTGGCGCTCGCGATTCATCAATTCCAGCTTCGCGGCGATGGCGCGCGAGCCGTCGTTACTCGTGGAACGCAGGAGGGAGAGCGCTTCGTGCGCATCTCCCAGCCTGCCCGCGGCGTTGATGCGCGGTGCGAGCCTGAAAGCGATGGCGCCCGTCGTTATCTCCGAGGCCGCGGTGCAGGAAGATTCCAGAAGCGCTCTAACGCCGGCGCGATGAGCATTTGCAAGTTCCGAAAGTCCGAACCTGGTCAGCATGCGGTTCGCTCCCGTAAGCGGGACTACGTCGGCGATAGTACCAAGCGCCACGAGATCGAGGCATCGCTTGAGGTTAGGCTCTGGCGCAGGCAGGAGACCTTTCTCCCGAAGCAACCTCCTCACCGCCAGCGCCAGCATGAAGGCCACGCCGCAGCCGGATATGCCGTGGAGCGGAGAATCGTCGTCCGACAGCTTCGGATTCACGATGGCCGTGGCGTTGGGCAACTCATCGCCCGCATCGTGATGATCCGTGATTATCACGTCAACGCCGAGTTCGCGGGCGCGTCCCACCGCATGGACGGCCCTGGTTCCGTTGTCCACGGTCACGATGAGCGATGCGCCCCTGGCGCAAAGTCCCTCCACGATCTCCGCCGAAATTCCGTATCCTTCCGCAAGCCGGTCGGGAAGCAGTGCGATCGGTGATGCGCCCAAAGCCTCCAAGAACTCGGAAAGGAGCGCCGTGCCGGATATCCCGTCGACGTCGTAGTCGCCGAAGACGGCGATGCGCTCTTTCCGGGAAATCGCGGCAGCGAGGCGTTCCGCAGCCTGCTTCATCTGCGGTATGGAAAATGGATCAGGGATATCATCGAGGGCTGGATAGAGAAATCGGCGGGCGCAAGATGAATCGCTCAAACCGCGCGCGGCAAGAACACGGGCAGTGACAAAGTGAAGGCCGAGCTCGTGTGCGAGGCGCGCAGCCGCAGATTCATCATATTCGCGCAGCCGCCATGAGCGAGGCAGATTTTCTCTGGAAAAACCAATCATAGATAAGCAGCGCAAGTTGTTTTTCGAGCGTTGCTGGCTTTGCTGGCGTTGTTTACGTTGCTTGCGCCGTTATCTCTTTGCCCAGAGTTTTCTCATCGAGGGCCAGTATCTGTAGAGCCAGATGTAACACGGCGATGCGACGAAGATGGAGGAGTAGGTACCGATGATAACGCCGATGATCATGGTGAACGCAAAGTCGTGCAGCGTGCCTCCGCCCTCGAAGAAGAGGACGACCACCACGAGGAACACGGTCAAGGAAGTGATGACGGTTCGGGACAGCGTGGAGTTGATGCTCTCGTTGACCACGTCCTTGATGGTGTCGTGCGATATGCGGTGCCTGTTTTCACGTATGCGGTCGAAGACCACGATGGTGTCGTTAATAGAGTAACCGATGAGGGTGAGGATCGCGGCGAGGATCGTGAGATTCACCTCTTTTCCCAGCAACGCGAAGATGCCCATCGTGATCGTGGTGTCGTGCACGAGCGAGAGGACCGCGCCTGGCCCGTAGAGGAAGTCGAAGCGGTATCCTATATAGATGAGCATCATGAGCCATGAGAATATGATGGTCAGCCACGCCCTCTTGCGCATCTCCTTTCCGACGCGCGGACCTACGGTCTCCTCCTGTTCGAGGGTGACCTTTCCGGCCCCGAAGCCCTTATCCAGCGCCGCCGTGATCTGCTCCCCGATCTTAGCGTGTTCCTCGGGCAGCGCCACCTTGATGCTCATGCGGTTTTCCGAAGGTTCGCCGTAGCGCACCACGCTCGCGTCGGCGAATTCCGTTCCCTCGAGTGCCTTGCGGACCTGGTTTTCATGCGTCGCCTCTGAAAATTTGTACGTGAGCTTTGCGCCGCCCTTGAAATCGATGCCGTAGTTGAACCCCTTCGTCGTCATGACGAAGATGGCCGCGAAGAAGAGCAGGAAAGAGAGGCCCACGAAGAGCGCCTCATATTTGATGAAAGGGAAATGCGCGTTCTTGAAGATCTGCATGTTTATTTCGCTCCTTTTGTCGCCTACACGCTCACGTGCGTAATCTTCCGCTTGATGATCAGGTAATCATAAACCATGCGGGTGCAGATGCATGCCGTATACATGCTGACTATGAGACCCACGATCAGCGTGACCGCAAAGCCTTTGATCGGTCCGGTGCCGAACTGATAGAGCACGACTCCGGCGATCAGCGTGGTGACGTTGGAATCGATGATCGTTCGCATAGCGTTTCCGTAGCCGGCATCGATGGCCGCCTTGGCGGTCTTGCCGTGCCGCAGTTCCTCGCGTATTCGCTCGTAGATAAGGACGTTGGCGTCAACCGCCATGCCCAGAGTCAGCGCCATGCCGGCGATGCCCGGCAGCGTCAGCGTTGCCTGCAAGAGCGCCATGGCCGAGAGGATGAAAAAAAGGTTCAGCAGCACCGCTGCGTTCGCGATCACGCCCGACCCCTTGTAGTAGATCAGCATAAAGCCGCACACGACGATCGCGCCTATGATCGTGGCCAGGATTCCCTGATGAATGGAATCGGCTCCGAGTGAGGGACCCACGACCGACTTTGTGGCCTCGGTGAGTTGAGCCGGGAGGGCGCCTTCCTGCAACACCAGGGAGAGATCCTCCGCCTCTTTCATCTGATCCGCGTATCTGCCGTAACCGAGCGTGATCTGCGCCTGTCCGCCCGTGATAGGCTCGCGTATGACCGGCGCCTTGGTGACGGTGCCGTCCAGCAGTATGGCCATGCGCTTTCCAACGTTTTT
Source organism: bacterium (assembly GCA_021810905.1). Classification (GTDB taxonomy): domain Bacteria; phylum UBA10199; class UBA10199; order 2-02-FULL-44-16; family JAAZCA01; genus JAJZQH01. The sequence goes on along the minus strand of JAJZQH010000008.1, from coordinate 3,923 downwards.
CGTCGTGGTCTCGCCGAAGAGGGTGGTTCCCTGCGAATCGAATGAGAGTGAGACATAGGGCTCGTTGTTCTGTACGTTGACCTGCGCGTTCTTGAGCATATCGCCCGTAACTTCGGCCTTGCGATGCAGAAGGTACGGCACGCTGCCGGTCTGTTTGTGCGTGACCGGATCGTACTGGACTTCGAACGCGATTTCGTCGTCCGTGGGCAGCTTGTCCTTGAGCAGTTCGTTGATCCTGGCGACGGTCTTTATCGAATAATCGTCCGGCAGGTTTTCGCTCTTGCGAACTTCAGCTACCAATTCCCGGAGCTTTGCCTCGGGCATGGTGTCGTCCACGATCTTGAACTCGAGCTGTCCGGCCTTCTTGATGATGTTGATGGCGCGTTCCGGATCCTTGATGCCCGGCAGCTCTATCGCGATGCGGTCGCTGCCAAGCCGCTGGATCGTGGGCTCCGCGACGCCGTATCTGTCGATGCGGTTGCGGACCTTTTCCAGGGCCTGCTTCACGATCTGATCCTTGAGGTGGGCCTCGTACTTATCCTGGATGCCGTACGCCAGCTGCGCCTTCGAATCGCCTGGGATCGGGCGTTTGATGAGCGCATCCGCGTAGAATTCGTTTATGTAGTCGACGACGCGCTGTTCGTCCGAACTTTCGAGTCCTGAGACGAGCAATGTGTGCGTGGATGTGTCCTGCCTCACCGACTCGAACTTGATGTTTTCTTTCTTGAGCCATCGTTCGGTGTCGGACGCGAACATGTCGACCTTGTTGGAGATCGCCTTGTCGGACTCCACTTCGAACTCCATGTAGATGCCGCCCCTCAGATCGAGGCCTAGATTTATTCCCTTGTCTGGCAGCGCCGAGAAATACCACGGCAGCGGCGTGCCGCTCTCCTGCGCGGCTTCGCGCTTGGCTGCTACACCGAGGTAGGTCGGTAGGAGGAGATATACGGACATAACGATGAGCCCAAGCAGCAGCCCGACTTTCCATTTCCATGCATTTGGCATCATGTAACTATCCTCATGTGATACTCCTCCCCTTTGTAAGGGGAGGTTTGGTGGGGTAGATCAGCTCTTGGTTTCGACGCCGGCGATCGCGTCGCGGCTGAATCGAACGCGGATATTATCAGCGACCTCGAGCGTTATTGTGGTTTCATCAACCGCGTGAATCGTGCCCATCATGCCGCCGCGAGTGACGACGCGGTCGCCCTTCTTGAGGGCGGAGAGCATTTCGCGGTGTTTTTTCTGCTGCTTCTGCTGCGGCCTGATCATCAAAAAATAGAAGATGGCGAAGATGACCAGCAGCGGCACGAGCGTGGAGACGAGGCTCCCCTGGGCGTTGCCGCCCTGGCCGCCCGGAGGTGCTGCCATCGTGAGCATTCCAGCGACACACAGATTCATAAGCATAAATTCTCCTTTCTGATTGCCAAGAAATTCTCTTTAAATTCCGGGTATCTATCTTCCTCTATCGCATGGGCGGCCCGATCTACCAGATCGAGGTAGAATTGTAAATTGTGAAGTGTGGCGAGCCTTGCGGCCAGAATCTCCTTTGCCTTGAAGAGATGGTGGATGTAGGCGCGGCTGTAATTGCGACAGGTGTAGCAGCTGCAGTGCGGATCAGCGGGCTTTGGGTCCTTGGCGAAGCGTGCATTCTCCATGTTGAGGTCGCCGCAGCTCGTTATCAGCTCCCCGTTGCGTGCGTGGCGCGTGGGTATCACGCAGTCGAACATATCCACGCCGCGGTCGATGCACTCCACGAGGTCCTCGGGCGTGCCCACGCCCATGAGATAGCGCGGCTTATCAGCGGGCAGCAGTTCGGTGCATACCTCAACCATCTCGTACATGAGTGGAATCGGTTCACCCACCGAGAGTCCCCCTATGGCGAACCCGTCAAAGTCGTACGTTGGTACGTTGGTACGTTGGTACGCTCGCTCAATCTGGTCTCTCACAGGTTTAACGAACGTACTAACGTACGAACGTACTAACGTACCACCGAGCAGTCTCTCGATATATTCCCGCCTCAAGTGCGGGTGCATTCCTCCTTGCACTATACCGAAGAGCGCGTTGTCGGAGCGGCGCGCGGCAAGGCAGCGGCCCGCCCATCGCAGCGAGAGTTCCATGGACGCACGGGCCTCTTTTTCGTCGGCTGGGTAGGGGGTGCATTCGTCCAGCACCATCATGATGTCGGAACCGAGCGCTTCCTGGATCTCTATTGCGAGTTCGGGAGTGAGGCTGTGCCTGGCGCCGCCATCGAGGTGGCTCTGGAATTCAACGCCTTCTTCGGTGAATTTGCGCCTGAGGTCGGCGAGCGAAAATATCTGATAGCCGCCGCTGTCGGTGAGGATCGGCCGCTCCCAGTGCATGAACTTATGCAGCCCTCCGAGTTCCCGGACGAGTTCGTGCCCCGGCCGGAGATAGAGATGGTAAGTGTTGGAGAGAATTATCTGCGCGCCGATGGATACGAGCTCTTCCGGCGTCATCGCCTTGACGGTGCCCTGCGTGCCCACCGGCATGAATGCCGGAGTGCGAACTTCTCCGTGGGCGGTTTTGACCCTTCCAACACGGGCGCGCGTGTTGCTTCCCGTCTTTTTTAATTCGAATGAGAGCATGTGATAAAGCAGAATTCAGAATCCAGAATTCAGAAGTCCGAATGTGGGGTTATTCATATGATATTCTGTATTCTGTATTCTGTATTCTGACTTCTGACTTCCGTTCAGAATGCGCACGCGAGTTCAATGGCAGTACCAGGCACCCACTGTCTGGCCGCGCCTGTTGGAGCCACGATATCGAGCCGGCCCTCCCACTTGAACTTTATTCCGTCGGCCAGCAAATAGCCCAATCCGACGCTCGCTTCGTGTATCTGCTGCTGCGCGCCGGTACGGCTGAAGAAACCGTTGCCGGCAGCAAACTGCTTGGCGAACGAATACTTGAGCACTCCGTACAACGCATCGGTCATATCCCAGTGAAGATTCAATAGCCCTGCTGCATAATTGGTATTAACGCCGCCCGTGACTGCGTTGTCGCGGTGGAAAATGCCCTCTGCGGCTATCTGCAGGTAATTCGTGGCCCAGACGATGAGAGTGGCGTCCGCGCCGAACGAGAAGTGACGGTTGCTGTCAGAATCAGGGCTTATATACGGCGTGAAGACGAAGCTGTTTTCTTTGTCTTCGGGACCCCAGTAATAGCCGATGGACATAATGCCGCCCGGTACGTCGCTGTCCTTCGCGTTCGTGTCGACCGTGACGCCGTTGGCCGCTGCAATGTAGATGGAAATGTTGTCAGTGACGTCAAATGAGAGCTGTGCACCGGTCAGATAATAAGGATAAAGTTGAGCGCGCGTGACTATGCTCCAGGAGATCGTGTCGAGGTTATACGGATCGTATGGTTCGAATCCCGCAGCAGTGCCAAAGCGGCCTATCGTGAATTCCAACGCATGATCCTGCCAGAGTGTCACCGTTAGATACGCCTGTTCGAGATCGGCGCCCGCGACCCACGAACCCGAGAGGGGCCGGCCGAACCAGACGTCCGCGCGGAGCTTTGCGCGATCGCCGAACGATTTTGCAATATCGAGCTCCGCGACCTCCACGAAGGCCTCGACGTCGTCCTGCCCCGGCGCCGGCGGGATTCCCGAGTTGACGTTGGAGATGACCGAGCCAAGCACGCCGGCAAACGATCCGTCGTTCGCGAATTCAGTGACCGGGTCATTGGAAAAGCGCTGCCATCCGAAGCCCGCGTCGAGATATCCGGACAACTCAAAGCCGCCGAGCACGGATTTTTGCTTCGTCCCTTCAGCGTGCGCCGCTATCGAAAAAAACGCGATCGCGCACAAGACGAGGATTGAAAAAAATCGTTTCATGACGCCGCTATATGCCGGGTTTTGAGGAGGAGGACAAGAGATAAAGCGAGAAGCCAGAATCCAGAAGTCA
>JAJZQH010000007.1 GCA_021810905.1 bacterium | reverse complement strand
GGAAAAGTGAATCTGACGGCGATCAACATATTATCGCCTCTATTGACCGAAGAGAATCATGAAGAGCTGCTGAGGCGTGCAGCCTTCAAATCAAAACGAGATGTTGAAAGGATGAGGGCCGAATATGCACCCATGCCTGATGTGCCGGACATGATTCGCAATCTCCCGACTCCGACTTGCGCCGGCGCAAGTTCCCCATGCAATGCACTGTCGAGCCCGGAACTGGAGCAGACTCATGTGGTACGATGCAGCGATGTGAACATACTTTATTCGCCTCCGGAGAACCCGGCGAGGCGCGATGCGATCTCGCCCCTCTCTGAACAGCGCGTGAAATTTCAGTTTACCGGGAGCGAGGAACTCAGAAACAAGATCGAGCGCGCAAAACAGTTGCTTCGGCATAAGTATCCCGCCGCGAAGCTCGAAGACATCGTCGATGAGGCGCTCAATGTGCTGCTCGAAAAGAAAGACCCGGAAAAGAAGATCGAGCGTAAGGCAATGAGGAACGCTCCAAGGGTTCGGCCGCAGAAGTCCGACCATCAGCATGCACGATACATCCCGCAGCGCGTGAAGGACCTGGTCTGGCAACGCGATCAGGGCAGATGCCAGTACGTTGCGCCTGATGGCAAGCGATGCGATGCACGCGGGTTTTTACAATTCGATCATGTGCGGCCGTTTGCAAAAGGCGGGAGCTCGAACGATCCGATGAATATCCGCCTCCTCTGCCACGCACATAATCAGTTGGCGATGAAGGCCGTGTTTGGAGATCAGAAGCGTTATCCATAAGTCCTTCATCGTCCGGCCGCGAGCCTCTCGCGTAGCAGGGCGGGCGGATGATGAAGGACTTGTGGGTAACGCGTCCTTGCCAACCTCTTTTCACCTATCCCCCCTTTTCTCCTTGTCGGATCTGGGTGAAAATAACGCGCAACAAATCAGACGAACCTCCGATAAGGAGTCATGAGAAATTGGGCTTAAGGAGGACTTGCGTGACCGGCGCATTAACCTTGAATATGACATTCCATCCCGCGAGCGATGCGGCCGCCATGTCCGACCCCGGCGTCAACGACGCGGCGGAAGCGTCGGAATATACGGGAACGGACGGATCTTTCATCGGGCTTGAATTTGGGGCGCGTGAGGAGGGTTTGATCGAGGATGATTTCACCATGGATGCTCAAAATCCGCTGAGAGCGCAAATGACATTCGAGGGATATCCGATTCGAAACGAGCTCTTTGTCCCGAGCACAGATAAGGCCAGGGCTTCATCGAGGAGTGGACCGGATGAAATTGTCTCTCTTTTATTGCAGGCAGACGAGGAGTTGCTCAAGGGCGGGACCGGATCGCTCGAGGTCCTTTGCGAGAAGTGTGCCCGCGGGCGCAGCGCAGCCGATGCCATACCGGCGATCATCGCCGAAGTGCCGAAAACGATCCGGGAGCTCTCAGGCGACATGTACGAACGACTCAGGCATCGCCTCTTCTATCGATATGAGACCGGTCGAATTGAAACCGGCTCGCTGGACCCCCGCGAGCAGGAGAGGGTAGCACAGGATTGGCTCGCGGATGAGCTCGTCGGCATCCTCTTCAATCATCCGTGGCGCGAGCATCTCTTTGACGAACACCTCCGCGACGTCTTCATCGCGTGCACGAAAGATCCCGATCCCTTCGTGCGTCGAGTCGCCATTCGAAATCTCTTCGAACTTTTTCATGATGCCACCGGCGATTACAGGCAGATAGACAGGGGAGGGCCTTATGTGATCCCTATCTTCTCTGCTCTCTTTGAGAGGTTTTGTTTTGAAAGGGATCCGGACGTCCGCGGTGAAATATTGAAATGCATCGCTCTGGACCTCTGGTACCGGAATGAGATGAACGCTGACGGTCTGTTCAGATACACTCATGCAGCGCATGACGAAATCACGGAAGCCGACTGCAGGGAGATCTTTTTCAGCGTGAGCGGGGCCTTTTCTCCCTCGGTGCAGAAGCTGCTCAGGGCTCAGGCGAAACTCGCAAGGATGTTCGGCTCCTCTGCGGGCTCGTCGAGAAAGACCAATTGAACGTCATGATTTCAGAACCGGTCAAGGAGAACGAAATCGACGGATAAAGACCTCGAGTGGATTCCGCCCCCACCAGCAGCACGACGGGGAATGGCGCGAAGAGATTCAGGGCTATGGGTTGAAGGCAATCGAGGTTCGAGACACTGAAACGAAAGGATGCCCGATATGAGCGTCGGAACGTCTCTGAATTTGACTTTCTATCCAGTGAGCGACGCGGCTGCCATGTCCGACCCCGGCGTCAACGACGCGGCGGATGAGTTGGTGCAGGAGGGCTGCGAGGGCAGCGAGGCTATCTCCGCAGTGGCGCCATCGAGCGAATACGCCCTGGCGTCGAAGGTTGAATCCTGCTCCGGCCGCGGCGATGTCGCGATCGAGGGGATCTATCCGTGGGCCTTTGGCGGGACGAGGTTTATGAGCGCGACCGGAATTCCGATCGAGCCTTCGGGGACTCACGAGGACGCATCTCCGTCAGCGACTGATGCGTTCACAACGGCGATCGTGCCTGCCCAGCGCAAGGAGGCGCTCGTGGTCCGATCGAGCGGGCTCTCACCCATCATCTATCAGGGCGCTGAATATCAGAACCTGGACGCGCTGGTCGGGCGTGAAGCGGCTAAGCGCAAACTCGTGAAATATACCGTGGGCGGCGGTCTGACGCTGGCCGTGGGGATTCCGACCATAGTGTATGGCCCTGGAGGAGGCCTCGTCGCTTTCGCGATTCTCATTGGCCTGTTTCTCTTGTATGGTTTGGGAAAGCTCTTCGAGTCGGCCGAGGAAATCGGGAGCGGAGTCATTCGCGAAACATTGACCGGATTGACCGGGAGGCTTTCTCAGCGCGAGGCGTATGAGTGGTACGATTCCGTGAAGCTATATGCCGATCCATATCGCTTCAGGGGCTGTAGCGTTGTGCAATTGATGGAGGACTTTCAAAGGGCCTTCGCAATGGGTTCCAGAGTCGTGAGCGAAGAAGACGGCCGCGTCTACGATTTCAGGAAACTCATGGGGCCGCAGATGCTGGCGCCCTTTGTCGATTCCGCCGCACAATCACCCATGAATGCCAGACTCCTTCAGATCATCGCGGAGCATAACGAGCTGGCGAATTCAGCGGAATTCATCGCCCCGATCAAGCTCGATTGGCACCCGAAGTGGATCGATGCCGACGGGATCGAGGAAATGGTGGAATGGTTCGCGAAGCGCGGCAACAGCTCCGTGATAGCGTGGCTCCTCACGCTGGTGGAGGCGAAAAACGAGAAGGCGCGGCGGCTCCTCGACAATATGCAATCGGAGATGGGCAAGGAGAGAGTGCGAATCCTGATCGAGGAACAGACGCGCTTCAGAATCGAGCCGCAGGGACAGAAGGTGCGGGTGGGCGCTCCGTATCGCGAGGTGGATGCGGCCGACGAGCCGGTGGTGGTGTCGAGAGACGCAAAGGTTGGCTAGTCTCGTTGATTTTCATTTGCTCAGAGAGAACAAGATTGTTTCGAGATCTGGCGACGCAGGACTAGATGCGATGAGGTGAGGGTATATTCCGATGAATTCGACAATGACGCAGGGCCTATTATTTCTTCCAGCGAGCGATGCAGCGACCCTCTCCGAGGTCTGCGTCACTGACGCGGGAGAAGATATCGTCCCCGAAGCTGTTGATGAACTCCCCGCCGTTGAGGCCGAGGATTCTTCCTATTGCCTGCGAGGGACGATCGAGAGCTCGGGCGCTGCCTCGTTCCGCGCCGCGCGCACGCGGCGGCTCGCATTTCCTCCTTCGGAAAAAAAGGGAACAGCGGTGCGGCCGCAGCTCGTCGCCGCCTCGATCTCTGCGCTCTCCGCCGCAATGCTTTTCGGTTGGGACGCCCATGCGCGGAGCGCGCCTTCGTCCTCCGATGCGTTTTTGGGAATAGGCGGCCTGTTCGAATCGGTCTCGCCGGATCCCCTGCTGCTGCTGGCCGTGAACTTCGTGGCAATCACGGCGGCCGTGAGCGCATTCGTCTATTTTCTGGGTGATGACCTGAGGCACAAGCTGCAGCGGCTCAAAGGCCGATGCCTAGAGGCAAACAACAACCGGTGGCTGCTCAGGGCGAAGAGCCGCGAGGACGTCGCCGCCCGCTTTCGAGAAATCGTTGAAAACAAGCAATGGGAGAAATTGATGAGCGCCTTCGATCTCTTCGGCCGCTCTTCCAGGGGTTCCGATGAAAAAAGGAAATGGCTGCAGGGCCGTATCGTCGAACATCGCCGCGCGATCCCTTCTGACGTCCTGGCGTCTTCATTCCGAGCTTTTGAAGGTGGTTTCACTGGAGATATATGCGACTTGATGGAGACGTTGCTTGAACGTCTGCCGGGGGGCGAAACAGGGGCGGTCGAGCAGGCGCTAGAAATCGGTCATGATCTCTTTTCCGATCTTCACTGGCTGGGCCTTGCGAAGATGCTCTGCGATTATGACCGGCAATTTCCGAGGAGGATTCCTGATCGCGTCTGGAAGTGTCTCCCTCATGGCGCGATACAGGAGGGCTTCGAAGGGATGATCTTCGGGATCATCAAAAACAAGGATTGGACAGCACTGCTCTCGATACTCTTGATCGCCCGCTGCATCAACGGGATGTCTCCGGAGAAAAAGAGATGGCTGCAGAACAGCATCGCGAAGCTGCGGCAGGAGGTGCCTTTGCATCTCGTCGCGATAGCGGCACCCATGTGGGGCGGTACGATCGAAAATACCTCTCTCCTCTTTGGCACGTTGCTCGAGAGACGTGCGTGGGGCAGGAATGCATCGGACGAGGGACACGTGGAGCATGTCCTCCGCCAATCGGCGCAGAGTTTCATCCCTGAGCTCAACGGGCTGCTTGCCTTTCAGCTCCAGAATTATGACCGCCGAAACCCGGGTGTGATCCCGTCCCATATCTGGAAGTATGTCTGGGCCGAAGACAGCGCGCAGGAGAGACCGTCCGCAGCAGCGGGTGTCCGAGCTGCAGGGGCGGGAGCGAAGGATTACTTCTCAGTTCTCGGTTTAGCCCCGCGCTGGGAGGTGACGGATGGTGAGCTCAGGCGCGCGATGCGATCGCTGGTGATCAAGCTGCATCCTGATAAAAATGAAGCCGCTGATAAGGAACGCTGTACTGCGATGTTTCGGGGGGTCATGGAGGCGTATGAGTTCCTCAAGAATCCGGGACGCCGTCAGCAGTATCTGCGCGATCTGGGCATTCCAGAACCGGTGAAGAAAAACGACAAGAAGGCGCGCTGATTCATTTCGTCGTGATCCTATTGCACTCTCAAGCGGGCTTTGCTCCTATAGGGACCTTCTCCGAAACAGTGAAACGAAAGGATGCCCGTTATGAGTTCCACAATGGCAGCGGATTTTTCATTTCCCTGGTCGTGGGACAGACGCGCTTTCGCATTTGTGCAGGAAGGACGGAAGGTGAGGGATCGGCGATCCCTGTCGTGAGGACGACGAGGCCGATGAGATGATTGTGGTGACAAGGAAGCGCAGCGGAACTTCGGAAAATTGATGGAACAGATCCGACGCCGGAATCATGAATTCATTGTCTGCATGAGATTTCCGAGGGCGGTGTAGTCATCCCTCCACTTTGCCGCCGCGCTATCTCCGGCATCGGCGCTTCTGGATATCTCCGCAAGCATCTGTCTGCCGATGTTGAAATGCACGTTCTGCGCCTTCCACAGGTTCAGCTTGATCGGAATTCCCTTCAGCACGCCCAGCATCCTGCCCATCGTTTCCATGATCCCGGTATCCTTCGGGTCGCTTGCGAGTCTCTCCACAAATTCGTCGAGCCTGCGGCTCGCCTCGAATCCGATTGCATCGGCGTCGATCCTGATCGACCACCTCTGAATTTCCTCGGCGAGTTTTCCGAGGCGATCGAAATCGATCTGCTCATCCGCGAAGATCACGTGCAGGTCGGTGTTGACGATGAACTCCACGGTGGCTGCGAGCGCCATCGGAAGAGGGTGCTTCATGTCGTGCATGACCTTGATTACGGGGTAGTTGTGCTCGTAGATCTGGCGGAACGAGGCCTCGACCCCGCGCGTCGCCTCGCTGAGCACCAGCGAGAGGACCTTGCGCTGCTCGTCTTTGAAAAGATTCCACAGCGAGTAGTTGTGCGTGCCGAAATGCCTGTCCATCATCCCGATGACACGGGAGACGTCTCCCTTGGAAAATTTCTCCTTCATCTCGGAGCGCATCGCATCGAACGATCCGTCGTCGGTGTAGAGCTTCACGCCGCCCAGCATGTTGTGATCGCCCAGATGCAGCACCGCATAGGAGATATTTCCCTCCTCCTGGATGATGTTCGATCGGATCGTGGCCCTGCCGATGAGCAGGCGCTGTCTGCCCATCTCCATCTCGTCGTGGTATTGTCTCTGCGCCGTGTAGCAATAGATTCCGGTCTTATCCGGATATTCCTCGAACATGGAGGAGACCGCATAGTGCGCGCCGACTCGCGGAAGATCGAGCATGGACGGCTTTACGAGGAGCCTGTATAACTTCGCGCCGTTCTCGAATTCACGGACGTTGCTGGGCGCGCGTTCCAGCATCTTCTCGTACTCCGGCTCCAGATCGACGCTGCTTACGTCCCTCGCGAGCTGCATGGCCCTGCACGCGCATTTCATGACCTGCGCGGACTCGATGTCGGCGATATCGTCAAAAAACCAGCCGCAGCTCGTGTACATGTACATCGCATGGCGCTGCATCTCGAGCAGCTTGAGCGATTTGACGACGTCGTAATGCGAGAGGTCGCTTTTTGCGTGCGCCGCGACGAACCTGCCTGTGTTTTCGGTCGAACGGTCGAGCATCACGTCTATATAGTTGTCACGCGCCTGCCACGGATCTTTGAAATACTTCGCCCCGTGCTCCTCGTAAATCCTGGCGAGCCCTTCGCGCAGCCAATCCATCGCGTCTCGCAGCGGGGCGCGCCATTTTTGATTCCATCCCTCGGGCGAACTGGCCCTGCAGCCGCAGTCGCTCTTCCATCGCTCGATGCCGTGACTGCAGCTCCAGGAGGTATTCTCGTATATCTCGGCCTCGTGCGTGGGCGGATGTTTTTCCAGGTATTCGCCGTATATGGAGAGCGACGCCGTTCGATTGAGTTTGATGGCGCGCAGGCAGTAGGCGAGGGCCATGTCGCCGAAATGGCGATGATGTCCGTACGTCTCGCCGTCCGTGGCAACGTGTGCGAGCTGCGGTTCCTTTTCCCTGCCGAACGCGTCGACGAATCGGCCCGCAAAGTATTCGCCGTTCTCGAGGAGCCTGCCGAATGCGATGTCGTGTGAGATCATGCCGTCGTAGAAGAAGAGCGCGATGGTTTTTCCGGATGGAAGCGCGCAGACATAGGGCCGCCTCGGGTCGATCTTGCCGCCCGTGACGTCTATCCACTTCTCTTCTCCGATCTTGCGCATGCGGTGCGCCTGGTGCGGAGCCAGTATCGTGAACGCGATCCCCTGCTCCGCTATGATATCGAGCGTCTCTATATCCACAGCGGTCTCGGGCAGCCACATGCCTTCGGGTTTTCTTCCGAAGCGTTTTTCAAAATCCCTCATCCCCCAGATCACTTGCGTGCGCTTGTCGCGGGCGTTGGCAAGCGGCATGATCATGTGGTTGTACGCCTGCGCGATGGCAGAACCGTGGCCGGAGTAGAACTCCCTGCTCTGCCTGTCCGCGTCCAGGATCGCTGAATAGACGTCGGGTTCGTGCAGTTCGAGCCACGTGAGCAGCGTGGGTCCGAAGTTGAAACTGATTTTTGAGTAATTGTTCACGAGCTCGGCGATGTTTCTATCGGGGCCCAGAATGTGAGACGCGGAGTTTGGCGCGTAACATTCCGAGGCGATCCTCTCGTTCCAGTCGTGATACGGATACGCGGAATCCTGCAGTTCGATCTCCTCCAGCCAGGGGTTTTCCCTGGGCGGCTGGTAGAAGTGGGCATGTATGCATATTTTACGATCCATCTGAGGCCTCCCTGTTCGCAGTCGGAACAATGTAAACGCAATCAACGCAGGATTCAACAACAGATGGCGTGGGCGAGGCGCACTTTCCGTTGACGAGCGGGCCCATTTGAATAATAGACTCGAACTTTATTTTTTCAGCGGAGGGATATCGCCATGTCGACATTTCCCGAGAAGGAGATGAAGAAGCTCAAGACCGAATGGACCGTCTCCTTCGGCATTATCATCGCGATTGCGCTCGCGGGTATCCTGATCCCCGCTCAGGCTCCTCGCGTCGAAAGCGGCTCAGTGGTCGCGGGCGACGTGGCCTGGATGCTCACGGCCACAGCTCTCGTGCTGCTCATGACGCCGGGGCTCTCATTCTTCTACGGCGGCATGGTTCAGCGCAAAAACGTCATCTCCACCATGCTTCAGAGCTTCATCTCCATGGGAGTGCTGAGCCTCTTGTGGATAGTGGTGGGCTTCAGCCTCGCGTTCGGCGACAGCATAGGCGGGGTAGTGGGAAATCCCTTCACATATTTCATGTTCCGCGGCGTGGGCGCGGCCACGAATCCGGATCTCTCTCCCACGATACCGCTTGCGCTCTTTGCCATGTTCCAGCTCAAGTTCGCGATCATCACACCCGCGCTCATCACGGGTTCGTTTGCCGAGCGCGTGCGTTTTTCGAGCTACATCCTCTTCATCACGCTCTTCGCCCTCTTCATCTACTGCCCGCTGGCGCACTGGACGTGGCACCCCCACGGTTTCCTGCGCCAATGGGGCGTGCTCGATTTCGCCGGCGGCACGGTCGTGCACATGTCTGCGGGCTTTGCCGCGCTCGCCGGCGCCATGGTGCTGGGCCGGCGCAAGGCGTGCGAATCCAGCGAGCCGCATCTGCCCGCGAACATCCCCTTCGTGCTCCTGGGGACGGGCATGCTCTGGTTCGGCTGGTTCGGGTTCAACGCGGGCTCCGCGCTCGCGGCCAACGCCACTGCGGTCTCCGCATTCATCACCACGAATGCGGCCTCAGCCGCGGCCATGCTCGCCTGGGTCTTCTTCGATACCGTGAGGGGTCGCAGGCCATCCGCGCTCGGGGCATGCGTGGGCGCGGTGGTGGGGCTCGTGGCCATCACCCCGGCCGCGGGCTACGTCACCGTGGGCGCGAGCATTGCAATAGGCGTGGGCGCGAGCCTCATCAGCAACCTGGCGGTCCATTGGAAATCAAAGTCCCAGCTCGACGACACGCTGGACGTATTTCCCTGTCACGGCGTTGGCGGAATCGTCGGCATGGTGGCCACCGGGATCTTTGCCGACAAGGTGGGGCTGATCCACGGCGATTCGACGGTCTTTTTGAGGCACCTTGCCGCGCTGCTCATCGTGGGCGTCTACACCTTCGGCGGCTCGTATATCATTTATAAGGTCACCGACAGACTGATCACCCTCCGCGTGCGTCCCGAGCAGGAGGATATCGGGCTCGATCTCTCCCAGCACGGGGAGACCATCTTCAAGGCACTGCCGTCCAGGCGTGCCAGGCCCGCTCCGGGCGATATCGGGATAAGGCCTGAGAACGAACCCCCGGATGAGGAGATGGTGCCGGAACTCGCCTGAACCGCTGTTTTTGCCCCCTTCAGCAGTGCATTTTTTCCGTCAGTTACCTCTCAAAAAAATAGCAACTTCAAACTCGCGGCGCCGATATATCGAGTGGGCCGGAGGAGTGGAAAATGCAGGTAAGGACGCCATTCATATACGTTGCATCACAAGCGTCGGAACTGGATGCGCAAGACGATCCCGTATTTTCGGCGGAAAGTGAAGCAGCGGATGCAGAGGAAGTCTCTCTCTTTGAACGAGGTACGGCAATTTTTCGGGATGAGCCGACTGTAAGTCATGACGAGGTTTTGGAAGTCCTGCGAAAAAATCCGCCGCTCACGAGCGCTTCCGACAGCGATTATTTCGATATGGAGCCTGGCTATGACAGCATCGTCGCTTACCTCAGGGGCCGATTGCGCTACCCGCGCCTCGAAGCGTTGCACCGCCTGCTCTGCGGGGCTGGTGGTCCCGGCGATATCCAGGCCATCGATAACGGCCCGAACCTGATGCCGCACTTGGCAATTGTCCTGGCGTCCTTGGGAAGCTGCGCCCTGGTGAAAGAGCTGCGTTGGGCTGCGCGTGCCCATCATTCGATGATCGTGACGGACGAGGCGCCTTTGGAGATCTCCGCCAGAATATTTTATGCAATGGGAGGTATGGCGATATATCGACCGAACTCAGCGGACATCGTCTACTGGACGAATCCGGATCCGCAGGTTGCGAGGGACGGTGAAAACCTCGGGCGCGACGTCGCACCAGGAGGCTATCTTGTCGTACAGTCGGATACCGAGGCGTTCGGACGCGCCTTATTTGATCCGGATAAGTGGCAACCGGTATTTGATGCGACGTTGATCAATTATAACGGTTTTTCCGGAATAGTGATCCCGACGATCATGTTATCGTACACCAACTTTCTGGCGATCTACAGGCGCAGGTAAATTTTCTACGGCGCGGTCAGGACGTAGGTTTCAGAATATTCGTTCTTCGAACAATCTCCCCAGTTTGATCCGAAGTATATCTTCGTGCCCTTGGTGTTGATCGCCGCAAAGGCCTCGGCAAAATAATTTTTATCGCCGTCAAAATTGATTGACGTGTAAGCGTTCGTGGCCGCGAGCTTGCGCACCGCCGGCTTTGCCTTGAGCTCTAGCATGAAGAGCATGTTGTCCATCCACGAATGACCTTTGCCTTCAGGCGGATTTTTCGAGCCGTACGTTGAGATGAGCACCCAACCTGGTTTTCCTGCGCAGTTGCCGGAGACGTGCAGACCTATGTCAGGATTTGTGGAGAAGGGGATCTCTATGAGGTTCGTCTCCTTTCCGGTTTCAAGGTCCGCCATCGCGACCCAGTCGGTGGAGTTATTCTGATAGACCATCACGTCGCGCTTATCAGCAGTGAGCGCGAGGTCCATGTGGCCGTTGCTCCCCTTTGGCAGCGTGGCGACCTTCGTCGACATGTCGCGCGAGAAGACATCTACCGGCGGCGTGATTTCGTCCTTGTCGGTGTCGGAATCCTCGTACCCGATCACGCAGTGCTTGCCCGACATGTCCATGCTCACCCAGTTGATGTCGTCCGGAAACGTGCCCGCCGGCTTCTGTCCGAGCACGGCATTTGTCTGCATGTCGTATGCGATCACGGATTTCAGCTTGTAATTCGAATCCTCGAGCATGAAGCACCAGAATCTGCGATCCAGCGACGCGTCGCCTTCAGTCTTTGTCGTTATAGTTGCGGCCTTGGGATCGACGCCGCTGAAGTCGTGCACAACGGCGGACGCGCCGGTATCGGTGTTGTAGCTCTTGAGCTTCATGCCGGAGAGAAAATAGAATTTCTTCGGATCCTTGGCGTCCCACCTCGGTTCCGGCTCCTGTCCTCCGTTGTTGATGCCCGAGAGGTGTTTGATCAGCTTGAACGAGGCCGCGTTGTAAAGATACCACTCTCCGTCATTGCCGCGCAGGATGACGAGCGTTCCGTCGCTGTTCTCCGGGTCGGACCTCGCGTATTCGTTTTCGATTCCCTGACCCGAATAGCCGTCGACGGCCTTGTCTGTCATCCTCACGAGTTTGCCGCCGAACTGCGGGTCTGAAAACAGCTGGCCCTTGGCAGGCGGCGCCTTGTCGGCAGCGAATGCGCTCGTGCAGACGCTGATTGCGATCAAAAACAGTATGCTTGTTGCAGTACGAAGGGGAAAACCGTTTTTCGAATCATTCAATGAGATGATTCCCCGCAGCTTGCTGCGGGGTTTCCGCCACCCTCTCCCTTGAGGGGAGAGGGAAGGGTGAGGGTGATCGTCGATGTTGCCGGTGATACCCCGCGGCTTGCCGCGGGGAGCATTCATTAGATATCTCATGGCGACCTCCATATTGCGTTATAAAGATTTATCTGATTGAGTGTCAATGAACGATATAATTAAAGGAGGCGATATGCGCGCGGCTTTTATCAGGCGGTTTTCACTTGCGGCAGCTGCGATCTTTCTCTTTATCTCCGCGGGCGCGTGGGCTGCGACCGGCTCTTCCATCATGCCCGATCAGTTCTCCATCAAACCGTTCTCGGCAAACGACTTCTACGTGTTCGTGAAGGTCTTCTCGGAGATGAGGGGACCGCTGCGCGCCGAGATACTCAAGGACAGAAAGACCGATTTCAAGAACGCCGACCCTCTCAAGTACGTTCAGAAGATAAAAGATACGCGCGACGTGCGAAATGTGCTCAAGGACAATAGCCTCACGTGGGACCAGTTCGTGGAACTGTGGGGCAACGTGATGATGGGATATTTCAGCATCCAGCCGGACAAGACCAAGGCCGCGCTCGTTCGACAGATCGCCGACTACGGGCTGGTCATGAACATGGACGAGATCCCTGAGGAGTACAGGCCAGCGGTACAGCAGGTATTGAAGAGCGATGCGGGCTCGGCGCTCGCTGCGATGGCGCTCGACGCGGTCGTGCAGATCCCGGAGCAGAACGTCTCGATCGTGCGCGAGAACAAGAAGCAGCTCGACCGGATGTTCTATACGAAGTACTGGATCAACGAGTTGAAGTAACTATTCAGGTGCGTTGGAACTCATTTTAAAACCATATCGCTCAATTCGGAGCCGACTCCGTCAATATGTCGATCACGGTCAGGCTTGATAAAACAACTATAAATAGTTGACTTATTCATATTTATCAATTATAATGCATAGTTGTGAAGGTATCATATCGAAGCATCATCAGTCGTTTTGCGCGTCATGGAGTGCTGCACCGAGAGGCCGTAAAGAACGACCTTGCGGCACTTCATCAACTCATTCGCATGGGCTTCGTACAAAAAGCCTACAAGAGTGGCCGTCTGTTCTACGAGCTCACCGACAAAGCGTTGCCTCTTTTGGAACGCCAGCGCATAAAACTCCTCGAGGACGCGCGCATGCAATCGCTTATCGATGAGCGTTCCACGTTCTTTCGTGCTCTTTTAGAGGACGTGCGTTTTCTCGATGAAAAAAGCCCGGAGGCTGAAGACTACATTTTTCTCGGAGACTGGCAGCTCACGCGTCCGGTCGTTCTATCGCAACTTGAACTCGCGAAACTTCGTTTCTATCGTAACCGCGTGCCAAGGCGCACCAGAAAGGCTGCGTGAAAAAAAGAGGGCGTAACAGTGCAGCAACACGCGCAGACCTGCTTGAGATGTTTGAGCAGCTTGACGATCTGCTGGCAAAACGTAATGAGAAGATCAGCGTTACGACGATAGGCGGCGTCTCGATTATCCTTCAAGGAATCCGCGACCGTTCGACTGCGGACATCGACATCGCCTATGTCGGAGATGCGATTGCATTCCAAAAAGCGTGTCCCGAACTTGGATTTACGGTCGATATTGTAACTGTGACTTCCACCGTGGATTTTGCGCACGCGTCAAAGATCAATCTCTTTCGCGGCAAGGCCCTTGAAGTGAATTCGATAACAGCAGAAGATCTGATACGACTTAAACTTGAAAGATTCTACAAGCAGGACCCGGAAGATATCTACGCGATAATCGAAAAGACAGCCCTTCCCTACGAACGATTCAAGGCCATAGTCGCCGACATGATTCCGGACTTTATCGGCGACCCTCGCAGCCTTCTGCTTTCGGGAATGATTGTCGTGGAGACAATTTATCCGGAGAATAAAGCGGACTTTGGAACTTTGCTTTCAAGATACCGATAAAGAAGAGCCTGAACACTAAGTTTGCTCCGTCTGACGAATTCCGATAAATATTCTGTTGGGGGTGGTCACTTCGGGGAGAAAACTCCATGAACAAGCCAGACATTAAATTTCTGGATAGAAACGACAATTATCGGATCGATCTGTCGGATACCGTAGCGCCGATAACCTACGGCGGGAAGAGAACGGAAGAAGCCGCCCCGATCACGGTGAAGGATTATTTCGACCGCACGGAAGATTCCCGTCTCCTCAGTGCCGCGATCACGCTCATTCAACAGAGGAATGGGTACGTACCGCCGTTTCGCCTCAATACAGACGTGCTGGATTACATGAGAAAGAGGCTTGGTGCGAAGAGCCCGACTTTCGCGGCAATAGAGGATGCCAACAAGCTGAGGGACGAATTCGCGACGCTTCACAGCATCGACCTCTCATTTTCCGAAAACGTTATTCATGTAGGGGATTTGTTCGATCGCTTTGGGGGATCTGGGATGCCTGATGTTCTCACGACGTTGGAAGACATCAGCAAATGCGATAATCCTGTGCTCAAAACGGAGGTGCGCCGTATCTCTGAAAGGATTTTCAATTCACTCATGCCGCAGAAAAATGATTGGCGTTGGAATATAGGGAACATTCCCGCCATCTTTTCAGCCATCGATCGGCTTGCAAAGTTGAGTGGTAAAGCTGAGGCAGACTCTGCGGAAATAAAACATGCGTATGCGAAGATCGCATTTGAAGAGGCGGTCGGCGATTTAAGCAGAGATGTCAGAGACCACCGTTATTTATCGGGCCCTTCATATGTCAGTCATGCCAATGAGCTCGCTACATTTGCGATCGATAACGGAATCGCCAAAGACAGGATCGAAGCCATCGGGATCATCGCCAATACGGCAAAGACCGATTTTGCTTATTTCGAGAAATGCGCCATCGATAACGTGCATGACGAGAGTAAGTTTGGAGAGGCGATGGCGGGTTTGAACGCCGTCAAAATAATAGCCGAATTCCCTGACGGGGAGCAGAGGATCAAGGATCTGTGGAAAATGAGGCTCGATGCCTACATCGAGGATACGATCAAGAGCCGTATCGCGTCTCGAACCCTCCCACCGTCTCTCTTCTGGGGCCGCGATTCATTTCCTGAGGCGCAGGCCATCGGAGCGCTCGCCGGCCTGAGCCCGTTCCAGGTCGATGTCAAGGCGCAGAACTCCCTGGGAGTGACGACCGGCGGCGTGCTGATCGGACAAGAGATCGATAAGGCGAAGAAAGTGATCGCAGGCGCGGCCTCCGTGTATCATTATTTTATCCCGTATTTTATCCCGTGAACGACCGCCGCTTCTCTGCGGCGCCACATCCATCATTTACGTGGCAGCACTCCGCTCAGAATATTCCGGGCATTTCAGCAAGTCATCGAAGAGTCGTAGTTGTTCCAGAAATCCCTGCGATGAGATCAATATTACCTCTTTATTATCAACGAACTACTAATTTTTTGGGAGCAGCGATCACCGTTATTTAATTGCATTAATTGCAATATTATTTTGCAATAATTCATATAATTTGAGATCATGAAACCATGGACGACAAAGAGATCACCTCGTATCTCAGACACCTGGCCAGAATTTACGACGAGCTCCGGGGCGCACCCCTGGAAGTTTCAATCTGCGGAGGAGCGGCCCTCAACCTCCTCGGGTACGTGAAGCGCGTGACGAAGGATATCGACATCGTCTCGCCGGAAGTTCTGCCCCCTGCGTTCACCGAAGCCGTCAAAATCACCGCCGATTATTTCGGGCTTAAACCCGACTGGATCAATCAAGGGCCGATCGATCTCCTTCGCATGGGCCTGCCCGATGGTTTTCATGGTCGATGCAAAAAGCTCGAGCTTCATTCCAACCTTACCATCTGCATCGCTGACAGATTCGATCAAATTCATTTCAAACTCTACGCATCCGTGGATCGCGGAGGTTATCACCTGCAGGACCTGAAAGCCCTCAATCCCACGGATGAAGAATTGGCGACGGCCGTCAGGTGGTGTCTCACGCATGACGTCTCAGAACCGTTCAAAGAGATCATGAAAGATTTTTTGGTGAAGAACGGGTGGAACGATGTCGCTCACGAAGTTTTTCCATAATCTGCGTGAAATCGAAGTGGATCTCGCGTGGTGCCACTGGAACCGCCTCGGTGTTACGGGGCCCGGCCGCGTCAACAAGTGTTCGACCGACCCGGAGGCATTGGTCGTGCTTACGTCCATCGTGGGCAGGCACGACCTGCGGCTGGCCGAGGCGCTGCGCGAATGGCTTGGCATCTACGGCTCGCTCGTTTCAGTCGAGCGTCTGAAGAGATACCTCAAGGAGATGCAGGCGGAAAAAGACGCGGCCAGCGACCTCTTCGACATCCTCGCGAATACTTTCGCGCATGTTGACACGAGCCGATGGCGATCGATCTCCAGCCAGTTCGAAACCAGGAGATCGAAATCAGCATCGTCCAGGCATTCGAAGGCATCGCGAAAAAAACTCGATGCGCACCACAGCATCATCGTAAACAACCGCCAGCTCTTTCTGCGCCTCATGTTCGGAGTTGGATCGAGGGCGGACATCATCTATTATGCGAGCGTCGTCCTGAATCAGGAAAAGAATCCTTTTCATCTGCAAATATCAGCGCCGCATCTCACGCGCATGCTTCACTATAACAATTCATCCATCTTCAGAACGCTTTGCGATCTGGAACAAGCCGGTGTTCTTGTGATCGACCCGAAGGCGCAGGGCGGCAAGAACAAGGTCTACCTTCCGGACGTACAGCTCAAAGGATCCAAAGAGATCTTCGGCACGGGAAGGGACGGGGAGAAGGCGTTCATAGACTGGTTCGCCATCGCAAAGCTTTGCCTGCACATCAAATCGCTCGAAACCAGACTGAAGGGAGTGAAGGAAGAGGCAATAGTCAAAAGCCGCATGAACGATTTCAGCGACGCATGTTCAGCCCTTTTGAACGAAGCCTGTATCGACCTCAAGCACTCGCTCAGCGCGAGTGCACATTATCCAGCGCTCATCCGTGTGGGCATGGATGAATTGCAGGCGAGGATCATCTCGCAGGTTGAGGGGATATACGAGTACGTGACTGAGTAAATCCCTTCAGAATGCGCATTCAAGACCATGGATGGATAAAAACTTATCCAAATTTTTCTCATGGTGGTCTTCGAATCCATCCTGCGTGGCTGGAGAAGAGAGATGAAGGAACTCATCCCTTGACCGGGAGAGGATATCTGCAATGATGCGGCCATGCCACCCGCTGCCGTCAAAACGGTTCGCGATCTGATCTTCTGGGAATATGCAAAACTGATCGTTGGAGGAAAATCATGATGCCCAGAATTTCGCTCAAGCTTGCGCAATGCGCTACAACGGTCGCAGCGCTGGCGCTCTTGTCGATCTTCTCCTGTGGAGCGCAGGCGCAACCGGGTAAAACGGTGCAGGTGTTCTTTCTGCACGATACCGGCAAGGGGTTGCCCGAGGCAGTGGCGGTCTCCCGCACGATCACTGGCACTGCGAACGTGTTGAAGAACGCCTTGATCGCGCTGTTCAAGGGGCCTGCCGATGAGGAGAAGGCCAGGGGCCTTTCGGCGTTTTTTTCCCCGGAGACGGTGGAGGACTATAATACGGAGTGTCAGAAGAAAAGAGACGCGGGGGCGCTGAAGCCCCTTGGAAGATATTTTATCGGCGCCACGATCCTGCGCGACGGCACCGCGGTCATCGACTTCCGGCCCGATGCCATGTGCTACCTGGAAAACACACCCGGAAGCGCCTACCGCGTGATGGAACCGATTGAAAGGACGGCCAGACAGTTCACATCCGTGAAGGACGTGCAGTATTCGATCGACGGAAAAAGGATCGAGGGCTGGGACGCATGACTCGACTCAACTTACTTTTCGATTGATTCGACATCAAGGAAACACAAAGCTTGCTCCGTCGGACGCATTTACTGGGTCGGAAAGATAGCAGGTGAACACAAATACCCTAGCCCCACTTTGTTAACTCAAATTGCGGGAGGTGGGGGTAAAAATTAGGATTGATTTTTGAAATAGAGTTCTTTCAAGAAATGCTGGCCACGTTCACCATAGGTATTGCAGATTTTGTCAGCGTCATGCTTAAGCCGAGGGTATTTATCCTTAAGTTTATACAATCCTTCTACAATCCTATGGATGTCATCGTCTCTAAAGGTTGGGGTAGCTCCATCTAGAATATTGAGGAATATTTTGCCTATCTTTTTTACACTTTCTTCATCATCGAGGAAGGCAGTCAGATATTCGATAAAGAAGTTGGACATGTGCTGTAGCTCACAATATGGGGCCGAAAGAAGAAGCCATTTTTCTGTTACATCGTCAATCTCATTAAGATAAATTGTAAGATCGGCTAGGGAACCCAGAAAATGATTGTAATCATCTACCAGAAGCTGCTTTATTTTTTCTCGTTTGTCATATGTCCATCCCCAGAACTCCAGTATTCGCTGTATAATTTCACTGTTTAATGGTTTTTCCTCGACATCATTATTCGTGATGACCTCCCGTAAAGTTCTGGGTGATATAGACCAAAAGTAACCTGCAACTGTAATCCACCTTTCATGTTTTTCTGGGACATCAATCTCATGTAATAGCTTCCAGAAGAGGCTTTGTTGGCCATCTGCGTTTGTTTCAGCCAGGAATTCTTTGCCACGTAAATATTCTATAGTGATATGATGAACAAGTCTGGCATCATCTTTTTTATCAAAATCTTTACTGGCAAGTGCTTTCTCATAATGTTTTCTCATTGCCGGTAGGAAATATATGTCATCATAGATATTTGAACTAGTCAGGTAGCCTTCCATAAAGGCTTGCCACTCATGGTCTGTGTTGGTTTTTTCCGTTAAATCCTGCAATTTGGTTTCAGCATATGCCTGATCTAAATAACGCAATTGAGGGAAGTAATGACCAAACCAGATAAAAGCCTCAACGCCTTTTCCAAAGTAGCGTTCATAATTCTTTTGTCCCCAATTTTCTTCTTTAACTTTTGTTTCCCTCGCAACCCTAAGGCCAAATACCATATTTGATCTTACAACCTTTCCCATAGTAGTGTTTAAGGCATAATTAATCCCGTCTCTTTGGATTTCTGGATCAATCTTGCCCTTAACTATTTGAGACGCTTCATCGAAAATCTGACTTGCTTTCTCAAAACACTCTTTAGGCAATAAATCAGCATTCGAGCCATCCTCTATCAAGTCAACTGCATCACCAATAGCCCACGAATATTCATTTTTTACCTTTGCGTCTTCAGTCTCAGTTTCATCAGCAAGCAAAGCCTTATTTTCGACAATGTAAGCATAGCAGAATGTAACTATATTAGGCCAGTCCAGTGGCTTTTGCGCTCTCAACGCCTCATTAAATCCCCACAATATACGATGCACAAAATAAGGCGGGGCTTTCTTGTACTGATCAATTTTGTCCGAAAACAATTTTGGATTATCAACAACAGCCTGTTTAAGTAAATCTCCAAGCCCCTCCCTATCAGGTTCACCGTCAAATGCCGCCCAGCGATCCTCTATTTTAAATTTATTGAATTCATCTACAAGATTTTCAGCTTCATGTTTATTTATGAGCTCATCCTTAGATATTGATGATTTTCCAGCAATCATCCTAAGCCTAAATGGATCTCTTGCTGGCTCATATTCTTTCTTATCCTCAAGATCAGACTTCGCCCTTGCATCCTCAAAAGCACCTTTGAAATATTCACTATTTTTTAAAGGGGAGAGCCATTTAAGTTTCCAGTGATTAATACATTTATCATCATCACGATAGTAATCCGGAATATCATCAATAAGAGACTTGATTTTGAGATTCTGCTCTGTGGAGAATTTCAAATAATGCGTTTTCAATATGTCATATAGCTCAACCTCAAATGCATCTTCACGTAATACATTAGGCATGGAAAGGATTGTATCAAGCAGATCTGAATAACCATCATCCCAATATTTATTTACAAAGAAGAGCACATATTTCTTAAACAATGGAAATCTATACTCATCAGATAGGAATTTATCAATTATACATCTACAGCTACTTGGATTAAGTTCAGCTCTAGCCAATAACATATCTCGAAGAAGTATGGCTAAGACTTCATTTGCGTCATGAACATGAATACGACCACCACTAGCTAAAGATTTAAACCATACTTGAGAATAGTCCTCATACAACCTGTCATATAACCACTCCAACTTTTCTTCATATCTCTCAGTGCATTCAAGACCCAGCTCACTAGGTATCAATTTCCTAATTTGAAAAACAAACTCTGTCTTCGATATTGCTTTAACATGCGCTGGTTTTACACATGACAGTTCAGGTTCGACACCGATTAATCCTAGAACGTCTTCTTCTTTATTATATTTCTCAAGCTGTTTCCCGGCATACTTCTTGATCTCAAATATATATTCATCTCTCTTATAACTTATGTGATCATCACTGAAGTCATCCGATTGAATTCGTGACACAAATAATTCATAAACATCATCATCTTTTTTGATATCAACCGAATTATTGGACCTATTATATTCTAAGGCCCTCTTAAGATTATTTGCTACAGCATAAATTGTTCTTTCACTCTTTTTGGCAAGTGCATTACCGCTCTTTTCAAACGCTTTTAATACCCAGTAAGATTCAGCTTTTAAGCCGGCTTCATTCTTATCTGATAGAGTCCTTTTTGTTTTGCCAACCCTGATATCAGTAATAATCTTGGCAACAATATCGGCATATGCACGCATTGAATCGTCATTTATAAACATGGGAAACAACCTTTCACCAATATCAACAATGGTTAGGTTGCCAGGTAGATCAAGACTTACACACTCCGACAAAAGCGCATCAAAACCATAATCGCCATCGATTGGCAGATAATTAGCTATTACATATGACGGGATTTTGCTCAGGATTATTAATAGTTCGTGCCAGATATAGGGATTTTTAACTTGTTTGTCTTTTGCATATTTAATTATTTCATTAATAACACCCATTAACTTTTCATCATATCCAGCATGTTGCAAGAGATTCATCGCTATGCGTTCGAGATAGCCTAAGACATTTATCAATAATAAATCGCCTTCATCTATAATACTAACATATTGAGGATCAAAATATCTATTACGACTTATTACATCAAACCATTGCTCATTCTTAATGTGTGTAAAAAAATAGTCACGAAGCATTGAATTATTACTGATCAGATTCAAAATACGATCGTAATCTTTATTATCAAGCGATACATCTGACAAAGCCGCATCAATTACTGATACGTCTTTATAAAAAGTGTCGTTCATAAATTATCTCCTAACCTATTCATATTCTACTTCTATCGGCATTAGTTTCGTCGCCAGACAGTACCGTATCAAAATTCAAACTTATCCATTCTTGTAGTCTGTTCCTTAGTGTACTTTTATTGCCGTAATCTATTAATGATATTTTATAGATTTCTTGAAATATGCTTTTCTGCGGCAACACCTCTGAATCGGATGGAAGCAAGGCATAATGCTGCGGACATTTTGAAACCACGGTAGATATTATCCGTAAAATTGGAGCTTCCCTTAATCCATATCCCAGAAACAATACCGAGTAATTTGTAAAAATATGTTTAATAAACTCGCAAAACTTCGCATCTGAATATCGTTCTTGATATTGTGGTATTGACCACACCTCGGCATCAGTTTCTTCACGTGAACCATGAATATGAAATATGGCTTTTTGCACGTCAAAATTATGAGACGTTAAATCGCAAAGTTTATGAAACACAAAATAATCATTGTATTGACCACTCAATTTTAAACAAGTGTCAGGATTTGTAGTAACAATCTTAGGATGAGGATGTATCGTTCTGATAGATTTAATGAGGGGGATATACTTTTTAACCAGTAGTTCCGGGTCTGGATTTAGTCCATTTCGTAGAATGTGTTGATAAACCGGCCGTCCATCATCACTATCCAATATTTTCTTTACAAACGTCATTTTCTCATCTGGTTTTGCTAATCTAAATTCAGATTCACTCACTTTCAATTTGTCTTCACATGCTTTATAAAGATTCGTGCAAATATCATCCCAGCCCTTACATCCGCATATCCGAGATAAACCAGCTCCAATAAAAAGAGCCGCTTTTTCATTTACAACATAATCAATGTAACTGTTGAGTTCGTCCATAAATAAGATAATCAAATGCATTTCTACGAACAGCTTTTTCAATTTATTGTTAGCCCAAGAATTTCTGGAACACCTAACCAATACAAACATCCTCGCTCTTCAACAAGCCCTCTACATCCCCCTCCTCCTTACACTGCAATCAAATCGGGATAGGCGGGGATGATGGGAGTAATCGATCAATGGACAAATGTCACTCCATCCCCCTGAACGATTTTGATCGTCACGACTTTGCACAATCATTCACAAAACACCCTGCTTCTTCTCCGGTTTGGATTCATGGTGAAATGCCCGCATCTTGCACTGCGTTCCAGAAGATCGAGCGCGCGGGATGCCTTTCTGGATCGCTGTGCTCCTGCAGCTCGCCGTTGGTGAGCACCGCGATGTCGTAGCCGGCGTAGCGCATGGCGTACGTCGTGTAGAATTTCGCGCAGTTGCCGTAATGTCCGATCGCGCCGTTGTCGTTGTAGATTCCGAGTCCGTATTCGACGGGCCACGTCTCCACGAATCCCGGCTTCATCTTCATCCTCTCCTGCTGCATGGCGGGGCTGATCATGCGCCCATCCACGAGCGCCGTTACCCAGGTGCGCAGATCGCCGATTGTTGAAACTATGCCGCCGCCTGACCAGAGCCATGAGGGATCCAGCGTATCGGTCATATCGTGCAGCTGCCCTTCTCCAAAGAGATAGCCGTGCGCATAGGGAGAAGGCATGGCGATGCCGGTGGGCTCCAGGGTCTCGGTCATGCCGAGCGGGACGAGAAGCCTGCCCTCGAGCTCGCTGGCAAAGGAGTTGTCAGTGACCTGTTCGATGATGATGCCCTGCATGATGAAATTCGTGTTGCAGTATTCCATCGCCACGTCCGGCGCATGTGACGCCGGATTCGTGCTCTGGACGCTCATCCTGATCAATTCTCTCGGATCCACCGGCTCTGGCGGCTGCTTCTGCATAAGCGCTGCGAACGCCGCGGTCGACGAGTAATCGGCCATTCCGCTCCTCATCTCCATGAGGTTGCGCAGCGTTATCGTGTCGCTGTACGGAATCGCGAAATCGATATACCCCGGCGCGAACCATCGAGCCATGATCTGATCCAGGGTCTCGTCGAGCGAGAGCTTCCCCTCATCGACGAGCTGAAGGATGATCGTGGCTGTAAGGCTCTTGGTCGTGCTGGCGATGCGGAAGTGCAGATCGGTCGTCATCTCGATCGTTACAGGCGAACCATTGGCAGCGGGGAGCACCGCATGCCCGCTCGCCCCCGCCCACGTCGTTCCATCAGGGGCGCGTACCGCCATGACCGCGCCCGGTATGGCAAGCAGGGCGACCGACCTGTCGAGCGACTGCTGGAGCTTGAGGGCGAGCCCTGAGTCGAAGCCCCCTGGCTGACCGGAGCTGCAGCCTGCGCCGAGGCAGGAGAGAAGACCGAGCTGCAGGAGCGCAACGATACTCACGACGTATCTTTTTACGGATTTCACATGGCCTCCGAACGGAGATGGATCAACCCCTCAACTTTGTAAGGGGCGGTTGGGAGGGGTAATCCCCGGATGCAGCTTCGGCCTTCGATCGGCGCAGGTAGACTATCACGATTGCGGCGGTCGACAGGCCGATGGAGAGTATGAGTATCCCCGTGATCGCGAATCCCATTCCGATCGACTGGAAGATGTCCTTCATAAAACCCTTGCTGATGGCTAGTACGTATTTTTGAGCAGGCTCCAGGCCTCCGGGAAATGCCGCCTCTATGCGATAGTTTCCAGCCGAGGGGATAGTGAACTCGAAGAGGGAGGTCCCTTCGCGGCTGCCGAACGAATAGCTCATGTTTGCGGAAGAGGGTTTTACGGGTATTTCCTGGCCGGTCTCCGCGTTTCTGATCGAGCAGGTCATGCCGGATATCGCATCCTTGGGCGCCACGTAGGCCTTGTTTCCGATGACGCTCTTGTGCTCGAAGAAGATCGTATAATCGCCGGGCTCGGTGAGCGTTACGTTTTCAACGCCCGGCGCCATCATGCGCGGGTATGCGTCGCCCGCGTCCATGATCGAACGCACCATCTTCACGCCGAGCAGCGAGCAGATGACGCAACCGGCGATGAAGGGAAGCACGGCATAGAAGTAAGCAATCTTTTTTGGAGCTTTTCTCTTTTCGGTTTCCACCATGAATAATAATGATAGTCGCTCCCATGCGCCATGCAAGATGAAAAAACTTGGTAACTATTCAGGTGCCTTGGAACTCATTTCAAAACCCTATCGCTCGGTACGGATTGCCCTTCTGGACGCAACTTCGGAGGGGGAAACCCCCTCCCCGTGGCCTGCGGCCACGGTTCCCCTCCCCAGCGTCCAGAAGGGCAATCCTCCCCTCGCAGGATTTTGAAATGAGTTCCAAGGCATGTGAATAGTTACCGAACTTCTTTATCCCAAGGGTTTTGCATCTTCAAAATGCACCCGGAGAAAATCAACAGCCTCTTCGCGTTGCCATTTTTTTGACGTTCTGACAGCGATTTCTCATTTTGACTCTCTCTCTCTCTCTCTCTCGAAAAATCAGGAACTTAGACATGGTCTTTCATGGCATGGAGATTGCAAGTTTAGTGAGGTGGCATATCGCTGATGGGAGGCTGGCCAGATAGAAAAAATTCTAGAGAGGGAGGGAATTATGACTACGCTCAGAGTTATTGTCGATGATGGAGCTCTTCCTGGAATGATTGACGAAAAAGATTCATTGAATATGCCCTATTCAAACATCGAGCCTGGACCCGTCAAAGTCGAGGAATATATTTCAGACCATCGTTTCGATGGTTTTGGATCTCCGTCACAACGACTCGATATTCTTATTCAGAGCAATCCAGGTCTCAAGGTTTCCACGATATTGCAAGAACGCGCTGCTGAGCTCACACATGAATATCACTTCGATCTCTTTCCGGGAGGAAGCAGAATGGCGTCTGCACTCAGGATGACGGATTGTCGATCGATCGATGAGGTTGCCACGAAGGTCATGATTACGGATCTTGATAAATCACTGGAGACGCTTTATCCAGGATTGCGGACGTGGAGACACGAATCTCCCCAGTATATGCCGGAGCCGATCAAGGTCTTTCTGCAGGGACATCCTGAATGGAATTATCATGACCTGAGAAGCTTCAACGCCGCCCTTGGTAATGATCTGAAGACATCGCGCGAATTTTATCTCCCCACGGAGCAAGCCGTTGAGGGGCTCAGGAATTATTTCTTCACCGAAAGAAATGGTTTTTGGATGAATGGAATGATGAGGGAGATGCAAAATGCGATGACGGTCGCTTTCAAAAAAGGCCCAGCTCAGGATCAGCTTTATACAGAGGTGAAGGTGCCGCGCGGAAAGATCGAAGAAGGACTTGCAACTGCAGCAAACAGTTTCGGGGGGACACCGGGAAGACTGAATGATAAGCCCTTTCTCTGGCTCTTTAACTTGTTCATGGGGAATGAGCTCAATGTCGACTCCGAGCGCATTCTGATCCCAACTCCTGCGGCGATGGACGCGATTCGGCGAGAGCTGAAAGAGGGAGGACATGAGAGATATCCATACTTGGTATATCCTCCACCACCAAAGGACGATAAGGGATGGAACGTCCCAGACCCCTTTTAGTTCTCATTAATCGTTTTCCTGTTGGCGTTTCTTCTGTTCACGAATAGCCGTTGCGGTGTTGCGCCGCCTTAGTACACTTTCCCTCCCGTAGCGCGACGCCAAAAAAATACACAAAAATGTGTATAAATGGAGTTGTAAATATACACATTTTTGTGGAAATAAACTTGCTCGTCCGGAGCCCCCAACAGGCATTTCCAATGCGCATTTTTAAGAGAAAAATTTGATCTTAAAGTACATTTAATTACTATTAATCAACAAATTACGCTCATATAAATGCGCACTTCAAATGCGCATTTTTTTATGGCGATTTTGGGATTACCGGCCTATAATGTCCTCATGTTTCCCGCCTTGCCTTCAAAAATGGACAGCGAGCTTGAAGGTCTCAGGACAGATGTCATCCGCCTCTCTGCGAGCCTGGGGAGCGGGCTCCATCCAAGGGTCGCCCAATCGATCAGCGAGCTGATGCTTGCGGTCAACAGCTTCTATACCAACGCCATGGAGGGCAACCCTTCATTGCTCGGCGATATAGAGGCGGCGCTTGCCAAAAAGTTTTCGGCCGACCAGAGCCTCAGGAATTATCAGCTCGAACACCTGGCGCACATTGCAACGCAGAAAAAAATGCTCGCGCGTCTCGAGCGCGAAAAAGAGCTGGATATCTGTTCTGCGGACTTCCTCTGCTGGCTTCACAGGGAGTTTTATTCCGAGCTGCCGGAGGAGATGCATTACGCGCTCACGCATGAAGGCGGGCGTGTGCCGGTGTTGCCCGGCGAACTCAGGGATCGCCCCGCGAGCGTGGGCAGGCACATACCTCCGGATGCATTGGACGATGTTCGTGGCAACCTCGGCCGTTTTCACGAGGCGTATTCGCTGAGCAGGCTCGAAGAATCGATGAAGATGCCGGCCTTTGCCGCGTCCCATCACCGCCTGCTCTGGATACATCCCTTCAGGGATGGAAACGGAAGGGTGGCTCGACTCTTTACTATCGCGTATCAATATCGGCTGAACATCGGGTCACACGGACTCTGGACGGTGACGAGGGCCTTTGCGCGGAATCGTTCCGAATACGACCGCCATCTTGCGCTTGCCGATCAGCCTCGGAGATACGATTTCGACGGCAGGGGGCCGTTGTCGGAAGAGAATCTTGTCACCTTCTGTAAATATTTTCTCCGAGCATGCGTGGATCAGCTGCAATTCATGGAATCGATATTGGAACTCCATTATCTGGAAAGACGGTTCAAGCAATATCTCGCGATACAGAGATCGCAGAAAGCCATGTCGAAGCAGGCAGTCACGGTCCTTGAGGCATTGCTCTTTCGAGGGGAAATCGAACGCGGCGACGTGCAATCAATATGCAAAGTGCAGAGGAGAAGGGCGACAGGCATCATCAATGAGCTGTTGGACAACCGTCTCGTCTCGAGTAGCTCCGCGCATGGAAGCCTCAGGCTCTCCTTTACAAGCGACGTGACCCTGCATCTCTTTCCAAAGCTCGTGTAGTCCCTGTCCATGAATTGCCGTTGCGATGTAACGTGCAGTGCTCTATGACCGTGATGTGCGAACGGTCATCGCAGCTTTTGCAGCGGCCTTTATCGCAGCGATCATGCTTGTCGCTTATGCGGGGCTTTACGATCGCGACCCGGATGTCGTCACCTTCACCGCGCGCGACGGTCGGGTGATAGGCAGCGTAGAGGGCGCGCATCAGGGTTTCCGATACTGGACGCCGTTCGCAGGCATCCCGCAAGGCATCGTCGATAAGACCGTGCGCTCGGAAGACCGTTGGTTCTTCTGGCATCGCGGTCTCAATCCCTTTTCCATCATCAAGGCAGCGGCGCTCGATCTCAAGAGCGGCAGCGTCGTGCGCGGCGGATCGACCATCACCCAGCAGCTCGCAAAGAATCTCATGCAGGAGAAGGAAGGTGGTGCGCTCGCCAGGACGCTGGCAAACAAGGCTCGCGAGGCCTTACTGGCCGCGGGCCTTGAGATGCGGCACGGCAAGCGCTGGATCCTTGAGAGATACCTCAACACGGTTTACTACGGGCATCGCGCGTACGGGATAGCGGCTGCTGCAGACGTCTATTTTTCAAAGCGGTTGGGCGAACTCTCTGATGACGATATCGACGCGCTGGTGCGCCTGCCAAAGGCGCCGGCGAGGTATGGGGAAAATTTATTTATAAATCCCCTCCTTTGTAAGGAGGGGCAAGGGGAGGAAGATCACGCGGGATCTACCCCTCCCAACCTCCCCTTACAAAGGGGAGGAGCAGCGCCGGTCGGCCGGCACTTCATCGAATATGCGGCGGGAATTTATCGCATGGCGGGCACGCGCGGCGCTCGCTCGGCGCAGCTGGCCACCACGCTGGATCTGGGCCTGCAGCGGCGCGTGGAGGATGCGCTGCGCGCGGTGCTCGCGGATCGCATCATAGACGATCCGAAGCTCACCGCCGCGGTGGTGGCGATTGACGTCTCAAGCGGCGATCTGCTCGCAATGGCCGGGTCTCGCGATTATTTCGACGAGGCGATCGATGGCCAGGTGAACGGTGCGGTGGCGCTGAGGCAACCCGGCTCCGCGCTCAAGCCGTTCACGTATTTTGCCGCGTTCGCGAAGGGATACTCGCCTGATTCAATCGTGCCCGACGAGCCGCTTTCGTTTCAGGCCGCCGGCGTGGACGATGAGGAATCATATGCGCCGCAGAATTTCGACCGGCGCTATCACGGCGAGATAACCATGCGCGAGGCGCTTGCAAATTCGTATAACGTTCCGGCCGTGGTAACGCTCAACGATATCGGTCTGTCATTCTATCACGACCTGCTCCGCAAATTCGGCATCACCACGCTCAATCAACCGCCGCCGCACTACGGGCTCTCCGTGACGCTCGGCTCCGGCGAGGTCACGCTCCTTCAGCTCACCAACGCCTACGCCGCGCTGGCGCGCGGGGGCGAGTTTCTGCCGTGGCGAATTTTTTCGGATGTGCGTGCGGCCAGGCCTGTGCCGGTCGTTCCCAGGGCAGCGGAGTACGCGGCGCTCGTGACCTCCGTGCTCTCGGACCCTATGGCGCGGCGCAAGGCGTTCGGGTTCAATGAGGATATGCAGGTGGAGGGGTATCCCGTGGCCGTGAAGACCGGCACGAGTTTCGATCATCGCGACAACTGGACAATCGGCTACACGCCGTCCTACGCGGTCGGCGTCTGGGTGGGGCACGCGGACGGCTCTCCCCTGGACCCGTTCAAGTTCACGGGCGCCACCGGCGCCGCGCCTATCTGGCATTCGGTGATGGAGCTGGTGCTGCGCGACAGCCAGCCGCAGGAATTCGCCCGGCCGATGGAGGCACGGGACAGGTCCGCGCCGACGATTGGCGCTCGCCGCGGGGCGGAGCTGGAGCAGGCGCTCGCTGCGCCAAAATCATTCAGGCTCATGAATCCCGTAGACAACGCCACGTTCAGGATTCATCCGTATCTGCCGATCGACCATCAGATGATCCGCGCGGAGGCGGAGGCGAGATCGAGCGAAGGCGCAAGGCTCGATTGGTATCTGGATGGAGAGCTCCTTGCCACAACTACGGAAAGAAAATCCGCGATCTGGATCGAGCCTGTCGCGGGGCGACATCGGCTTAGCGTAGAGGCTGAGGATGGAGAGAGGCAGGAGATAGTGTTTCGAGTAAACGAGCACTGATCGCTGATAGAATCATATTTGATGGTTGATATCTGTGCGGATTATGGTAATTTTACTTACCACATGGTAATATAAGTAACCAAGGGAGACATACATGTTGTTTGCGAATCCATTGGAGCAAATCTTGGGGCAGGTGTCCAAGGTTCGGATTCTTCGGTTTCTCGTCCTGACGGATCAGGAACTCAACGGAAGAGAGATTGCAGCTGCCATTGGGCTGTCTCATGTAAAAGCGCATACAGCGCTGAAGGAACTGAATAAACATGATATAGTCGAGATGCGCCACGTGGGGAAATCGATCTTGTACCGCCTCAATTTAAAAAATGTGTTGGTTAAAAAAATGCTGATTCCTCTTTTTAAAAGTGAGGCACGGCTGAGGGACGTGATTGCTGAAACTATGTCCAGATATTTGAAGGATCCTGCACCGGATAGCATTATATTATTTGGAAGTATTGCGTCAGGCAAGGCGAGGCCTGATAGCGACATCGATGTACTGATTATATCGTCGCATAAAAAAGACATACCCGCTATTGAAGAGTCTTTGCACAAAGCTGAAATCAGCATGACGACATGTTTCGGAAATCATCTCGCGCCAATACTGATGGATGAAACAGAGTTTAGAAAACAGTTCAAAAGCAGAAATAAAGTCATCAGGAGCATCGTGCGGAATGGTAAAGTAATATTCGGAAAATCAATAAACGAACTCATAAAATCCAATGACTAAAACTATTAGAACAACGGCTGTGCATAAATCAGATTATGCAAACTACCTGAAGAAAGCTTTCGAATTCCACGAGACCATGCAGGACAGCTTATCAAAGGGAAAGTGGAATGCCGTCGGTCTCAATGCAATTCACACAGGTATATCAGCCGCCGATTCGCTGCTTGTCTTTTTTAAAGGTGTAAGGAGCACAAGCCCGAAACACGATGATATAATCAAGCTAATAACGGCCATGATATCGCATAAAGATCAAAAGACTCATGTTTCACATCTGAGGAATCTCATCTACATGAAGAACATCGTCGAATATGAGGTCAGATTGATAGACAGGGACGAAGCGCTTGCGCTTTCCAGACATGCTTCACGCTTTCTCGAATGGGTCAGATCGATGTTGCCTTCCTGATTTTTCAGAACGAACCGCCTAAAGTGAGTGCGCCTTCACCGCCGAACCCCTGTTTTGACATCCAGTTCGTACGAGCCTCGGCAGCGATCGTGAATGGCGGCAGGGGACGCCAGGAGAGTCCGACGCCTCCTGGAGAGACGAACGCGTCTGTTCGCGACTCCTTGCCGAAGTTATGGAGGGCGCCGATTGCAGGCAAAAGTTGCCTTGCCTGCAAATTTTTACCTAAAGAACCTCATTTTTAGACAATAATTTGTTGTAAAGAACCTCGTCTTTAGACACAATTTCGCCTGTTCAGCCAAAAATAGAAAAAAGGGCTACTGACTGGATTCCCGATAGAAATATTCGGGAATAACTGGCCAAAAAACAAATTTTTGATGAGCCCATTGGGGGACTTATGAAGAAAAAAATCATCATCGCCGTTATCGCATGTGCCGCAATCGCCGCTGCCGCCGGAGCCTATCTCATAGCGCGCAAGTACGTAGCGCCGCCGCCCATCGTCGGCGAATTGAAAGTGATTTCCTATTCGCCGCAAGGGGAGGACGTGCCTATCTCCGCAGACGGCGTCGCGGTCATGTTCAACCGCGCAGTGGTGCCGCTCACGACCATCGACAGCGGCCGATCCCGCGGAATCGATCTCAAGATCACGCCCGCGGTCAGCGGGAAATTCTTCTGGCTCGGCACGCACGGATTTATCTTCCGCCCCGACGAGCCTCTGACGCCAGCTACGAAGTACAAGGTCGAGATGCCGGCAGGACTCGTATCAATCGATGGGTATCGCCTCGACGCGCCGCTCGCATGGGAGTTCACGACGGTCCTGCCGAGCGTGTGGACATGGGAGCCGGCCGACGGACAGACGCTGCTGCCAAAGGACGCGACCATCTTCGTGCGCTTCAACGTGGCGATGAATCGCTCGGACGTTGAAAGCAAACTCGCGATCGCGGATGCAAATTCGAATCAACCAATTGAGAACAAGCCGGAGTTCACATGGGGGGAGGACGGGCATACGCTCACCATGCGCTTCAAGAATGATATGCCGTGGAATGCGACGCTCAAGATGACGCTGCCCAAGGGCACGCTCGCTGACAAGGGCGACATCGGCACTGCGGAAGATGTTTCGGTGAGCTACACCACCCCACCGAAAGAGATGACTCTCGAGAAGGTGGACGCGAGCAGCCCGGAGAACCTGGGCAGCGACGAGCGCTCGATCCTGCAGCCGGGAAAGACAAAGCGCCTGAGGACAGGCGCCGGGATCTGCTTCGCGTTTTCGCAGTCCATCGAGAAAAAATCGTTTGAACGCGCCTTGCACGTCGAGCTCTCCGGGGCAAGCAGGGAAAGCAAAAATAAACTGCAGCCGTATTACTATTTCGAGGAGAGCGAGACGTTCCCGACGGTGGGCGACGACGGACGCACGAAATACAAGGAGGGATACAAGCGCGGATGCGCGGTATTCCTGGATGAGGCAGGCAGCAAGTATGAGTTCTCGATAGATCCGTCAAAGATCGAATCGCTCTCCGGCGCCCGCCTCTCGGGCGGCGAAGGCAAGTACGTCGTGGCCACAAAGCACGCGGAACCAGAGGTGCGATCGTTGCTCACGAAGAACATCATATCCCTCAACGGGCCGATGAAGATCCCGTATCGCGCCACTAATGTCTCTTCGGCGCAGCTCAGGTTGTACAAGTGGAGCGGCGCTTATAATGAATCGCTTAAGGATGCGCATATTGAGGGAGTCGATCCCAAAACCTCGCCGCCGATGTCTCTGCCGCTCGTTGGAGAGGAAGTCCGTCTGCCCATCGATCCGGATACTCTGACGATCGATCAGTCGAGGATGCCAGCGGATGAGGTCTATGATGTACCGATAGAGGCGAAGCAGGATCAATCCACCCGCTTTTTGATCAATCTCGCGGACCTGCAGCACAAGCCCGCGCCGGGCATATATCTCATGGAGGTGACGGGCTCTCCCTCCGTGGTTGAGAAGGGCGACAATCCCCCCGCAGCCGTCTACTCGATGATTCAGGTGACGCCAGTAGCCATCGCGATGAAGCGCGATTCCGATCGCGTGGTCGTATGGACTACGGATATAGAATCCGGCGCGCCGGCGGCAAATCTCGCGGTGCGGGTCGTTGCGAAAAAATGGGGAGATCAGGCCAGCAAGTGGGTGACTGCTGGCGAAAAGACCGGCGTGACTGACGACAAGGGCGTTGCCGTGATCGCCCTTCAGACGCAGCCGGACGCGCGCGTGTGCGCAGAGGTCACGGCAAAGGGCAACGAGTCGCTCTCTTGCGAAGACGAACATCAGATCGGCGAATACGCGTCAACGATCGCGCCCGGAAAGCACTATTACGCCTACGTTTACACAGACCGGCCTATATATCGGCCTGGCCAGAAAGTCTTCTTCTCCTCGTTCGTAAGAGAGGTGCGCGAGGGGCGTTACTTCATGCCCGGCGAAGGGACGTCGGTTTCGGTTCAGGCCACTGATGCGGCTGGACAGACGATCTTCGAGCAGGCTGATGCAAAGATCGAGTCCGGAGGAGTGGTGAGCGGCAGTTTCGAAATCTCCGGAGCGGAAGACGTGTCGCGCGGCGAATACACGATCGCACTCGACATCGACAAACAGCGCATGAGCCGCGCTTTCGTGGTGTCGAGCTATCGCAAGCCTTCTTTCAAGGTCGACGTCAAAGCGCAGAAGGATGAAATAATAAGCAACGATCCGCTCGTGATGGACGTGGTCGGCAGTTACTTCTTCGGCGCGCCACTCAAGGGCGCAGCAGCGCACTGGTCGATAATGACATCAACATATCTCTTCGCGCCCGAGGGATATTACGACTACAGCTTCATAGACGAAGACTTGTTGCGCAAGACGCATGCCGATGAGAATGGCGATATGGATTACATGAGCGACTATGAGTACGACGTAGTCGCAGACTCAGGTTCCTCGGCAGTCAAGTACGACGAGGATCAGTCTCAATACGAGGATCCGCGATCGCCGTCCTCGAGCGCATATTCGACGACGTTCTTCAGCGATCCCGGCAAAAAGGACATGAGCTCCGTGCCTGCGAAGCTCGATGATAAGGGAGCGCTCGTCATCAAATACACGCCGAACCTGGGCAAATATCCCACGAGCCAGATCCTCTCCGTCGAGGCGAGCATAACCGATCCGTCGCAGCAGGAGGTTTCCGGCAGCGAAGACGTGATTGTGCACAAGGCCGCGTTCTATCTCGGCGTGAAGCCCAAAAAATGGGTGTACGGCGCAAAGGAAAAGGCGGGCATCGACGTGGTATCGCTGGATACCGCCGGCAAGCCCGCGGGCGGAAAATCGTTCACGATGGACGTCGTGCGCCGCGAATATAAATACATAGAGCGCAGAAACGCGCGCGGTTACTGGGATCTCGTCTTCGAGCCCAAAGACACTAAGCTCGCAACGCTCGATGGCAAGACCGATGGCAATGGCGCCACATCGCTTGCATATCAATTGCCGCAGGGAGGCGAATACAGGTTCGTCACGCACGGAAAGGATGGAAGCGGCAACGAGGTGCAGTCCGCGACTACGATATTCGCGTGGGGCGAGGGATATGTCCCGTGGCGTTTGGACAAGCCCGAGAAGATAGAGCTGGTGGCGGACAAGGAATCGTACAAGGTGGGCGAGACGGCCAAAATTCTGGTCAAATCGCTGGTGCCGGTCACGAAGGCATTGCTCGCGCTGCAGCGCGGCCACGTGCTCGAGTACCGCGTGATTGACCTTGGAGGCAATGCCTCGCATTTCGAGCTTCCGATCGCCGAGGGCATGATACCGAATCTCTACGTGAGCATCGTCGCGCACGTGGGGCGCAACGCGGAACACCCGCCGCTCCTCTACAGCGGCGACGTAGAGTTACGCGTCGAGCCTGAGCGCAAGCGCCTCGACGTTGCGCTCGCCACGGACCGCAAGGGCGAGAAGGACACGCCGCCGATCTATCGTCCAGGCGATGAGGTGAAGGTGCGCATCAAGACGACTGATGCCGACGGCAAGCCTCATTCGGCGCACGTGATCGTAAGCGTTGCCGACGAATCCGTGCTGAAACTGCTCAACTACAAGCTGCCAGATCTCGTGAAGAAATTTTATTATCAGAGGCCGGACAGCGTGATCACGTCGTCGTCGATGATTTCGCTCAAGGCTGGAGATGGAGGCCTGGCCGCAGGCAAGCGGCGCCGCATATTCAAGGACACCGCGTTCTTCGCCGCGAACGTGACGACCGATGACAAAGGTGAGGCGGAGGTGTCGTTCAAGCTGCCGGACGATCTCACCACGTGGGTGATAGAAGCGCTGGGCATCACGGAATCAAAGACGACAAAGGAGTTCGAAGCGGAGCTGGCGCAATCTGCTCCGGAGACGCCGCAGGGCCAGCGCGCCGTTGGCGCAAATCTTTCGCTTACCGACGGCACGTTCGTAGGCAGCGCGCGGGCGAAGGTCATGAGCACGCTTCCGGTAGTCGTGCGCACCGCGCTACCGCGCTTCGCCGCGTGGGGAGACGAGCTCACTGCAAAGATCATCGCCAACAACAGGACCGCGGAGAAGGTGAGCGGCACGATCTCGGTCACGGTGTCCGGCGACGGCCTGCTCAAGGGCGACAAACCTTCGCAGAATATCGACTTCTCGATACCGGCGAATACCGAACAGGCCTTCCCCGTCGACGTCTCGATCCGCTCCGCAGGCGGCAGGCTCGGTCTGACTGCAGACGCGAAGGACGCCAAGGGGGCAGTGCTCGATTCGCTTGAAGTGGGTATCCCGGTGAAGGATCGATATGCGCCCGAGGTGGTGGCCACCTCCGGCATGACAAAGGCGGCGGAGCGAGAGGCCGTGGATCTTCCAAAGGGAACAGAAGAGAATATGGGCGGGCTGGACGTGACCATGCGCGCCTCCATCGCGCTCGCGGCAGCGCCTTCGCTCAGAAATCTCATCTATTTCCCATGGGGGTGCTCGGAGCAGAAGTCCGCAACGCTCATGGCGCTGCTCATGGCGCGCGACATGACGGAGCGTTTCGGTGAAGGCTATTTCGACGCCCTGGCGCCGATAGCGAAGGAAAAAATCGAAGAGGCGAAGTCGCTCTCCGCAAAGAAAGAACTCCTCGACGATCAGATCGATTCGATCATCAAGGAACTCTTCGCCACCTTCCAGCAATACGACGGCGGCATGCGCTACTGGCCCGAGAGCAGCGGCACGGACTACTTCGCAAGCGCTCAGGTGCTCGCGGCCCTCGCCATGGCAAAGGCTCAGGGGATAGAGTTCGACGAGGCGGCGCGCGTCAAGCTCAAGGGTTTTGTCGCGGGGAAGATAAAGGCGAAGACGAAGGAGGGGAAATACATCCTGGGCGCGGACGATCGCGCATACGGGCTCTGGGCGATGACGCTCGACAAGTCACGCGAGACGATCGATGCCAACGAGTGGAAGGCGCAGCTGAGCGAGCTCTCCGTCTCCGGACTCTCGTATCTTATCATGGCCGCGAAAAACGGCGGCGCGTCGATGGATCTCGGTGCGCTCAAGGGGAGGCTGCTCGCGGAGGCAAAACAAGAACCTCGCTCCATGAGTTGGCCCGCTTCCGAATTTTTCTGGTCGAGCGCAATGAAAAACACGGCCCTCGCGGGACTCGCGCTGCTCACGGCCGATCCGAACGATCCAAGCGTGCCGCGCGCCATGGATTTCATCCTCAATCGCAAGAAGGTGGCGCCTTGCAACTGCACGCAGGACAATCTCTACGTCTCCATGCTCACCACCGCTTATGCTCAGGTGGCGAAAGAAGAAGATACCGACTTCACTGCAAGCGTACAGGTCGGAAAAAAGGAGTTGATCGAAAAATCCTTCTCAAGGGAGAATTTAACGGAGGTGGGGACCGCCGCGATGCCGATGAAGGAGCTTATGGAGCTCTCGATGCCGGCGGAGATCAAGGTTGAAAAGAAGGGCGACGGAACGCTCTACTATGACATGGTGCTCAAATATTATCTCCCGCCAGACAAGGCGCCCACGCGCGAGGAGGGGTTGATCATCTCTCGCGAATACTATGCGCTGGATGACGTAAAGGAGACAAAGCCACTCACGGAGTTCAAGTCCGGCGAGAACTACAAGGGACACATCACGATCATGCTGCCGCAGGAGATGAACTACGTCGTGGTGCAGGACCTGCTGCCGGCCGGGTTCGAGGCAATAGATATGAACCTCGCCACTTCATCTCACGCTGCCGAGATCGAGGCCCGCGGCGACGACGAGATATCCCGCAATGCGGGGAACGAGGCGCCGCAATACGACGACGTGATTCCCGAGATCGATTACGGCATGAACTTCGCGTTCCGCCACCAGGAGGTGCGCGACGATTCGATAGTCTGGTCGGACGAAGCCGTGCCGCCGGGCGTGTACCACATAAAATATCCCGTGCGGGCGACGACAGCAGGGAAGTTCCTCATGCCTGGAGCGGTTGCGTTCGAGTTCTACAGGCCCGAAATCTTCGGTCGCGGCCGCGCGCGTACGATTGAGATCAAAGAGTAAGCTGGTGCGGTGAGACAACGGCTTGTCTTTTCTAGAGAAAGTGCTAGGATCGAATCGAACAAAAGGGGGATTTATGAGATCGGCACGAATGTTTGTTGCGATGGCCGTCGCAGCATCCGCAATCCTTTGTATCTCAGTAGCCGCATCAGCGCAGTATGCTCAGCAGAAATCAGACCTTCCTGGAGGCTATGTTGAACAGGCACAGACGCCTCCAGGCGCGGTGAGACTCGAGGACGTGGGCAAGCCGAAATCAGCGGCACAGCCCCAGGCAGTAGCGCCTCAGCCGGCACCAGCATATCCGCCGCCTGCGCAGGCGTATCCTCCTCCGCCGTATCCGCCTCAACCTTATCAGCAGCCCGCATATACGCCTCCGCCGAGTGCACCGCCGCCGGCCGCAGCACCTAAGAAAAAGGCGCAACTACCTCCACCTGTAACCCAGGCTCCGCCGCCAGCGGCAAAGCCGGCTCCTGCGCCGCAGCCCGCATATACGCCTCCACCCGTGACGCAGGCTCCGCCGCCAGCGGCAAAGCCCGCTCCTGCGCCGCAGCCCGCGTATACGCCTCCGCCCGTGACGCAGGCTCCGCCGCCAGCGGCAAAGCCCGCTCCTGCGCCGCAGCCCGCGTATACGCCTCCGCCCGTGACGCAGGCTCCGCCGCCAGCGGCAAAGCCCGCTCCTGCGCCGCAGCCCGCGTATACGCCTCCGCCCGTGACGCAGGCTCCGCCGCCAGCGGCAAAGCCGGCTCCTGCGCTGCAGCCCGCATATACACCTCCACCCGTGACGCAGGCTCCGCCGCCAGCGGCAAAGCCGGCTCCTGCGCCGCAGCCCGCATATACACCTCCACCCGTGACCCAGGCTCCGCCGCCAGCGGCAAAGCCCGCTCCTGCGCCGCAGCCCGCATATATACCTCCACCCGTGACCCAGGCTCCGCCGCCAGCGGCAAAGCCCGCTCCTGCGCCGCAGCCCGCATATACACCTCCACCCGTGACCCGGGCTCCGCCGCCAGCGGCAAAGCCCGCTCCTGCGCCGCAGCCCGCATATACACCTCCGCCCGTGACCCAGGCTCCGCCGCCAGCGGCAAAGCCCGCTCCTGCGCCGCAGCCCGCGTATACGCCTCCGCCCGTGACCCAGGCTCCGCCGCCAGCGGCAAAGCCGGCTCCTGCGCCGCAGCCCGCATATACGCCTCCTCCTGTAACACAGACTACACCGCCGCCCGCAGCTGCGGCGAAACCGAAGCCGAAGCCGAGGCCCGCGCCGGCTTATCCTTCATATCCCACGGGATACGGCGCTCCGGCGCCTACGGGTAAGTCAGATCTGCCAGGTGGTTATGAAGATCAGCAACCGTTGCCTCCTGGTGCTGTGAGGCTCGAAGATGTGAAGCCGCGTTCCTCGGCTGTTCCTTCAGGTGCGAAGCCTGCGGCAAAGGCGCAGCCTGCACCTGCGCCGGCTCCAGCCCCAGCTCCAAGTTATACGCCACCGCCGGCCAAGGCGAAGCCATATCCTGCACCGGCTTACACGCCGCCGCCCGCCACCTATCCGCCTCCAGTAGGGACGTATCCCGCTCCGCCTGGAGCGTATCCGCCTCCGCCTGCGCAGCAGCCGTATGTGGCGCCGCCTCCTGGGCCGGCACAAAAGAAGACAGCGGATCAGATCGAGGAAGTGACGGGACCGGGTGAAAAGGAAGCGGTACAAAAGCCGCCGTCACGCTGGCAGCAGTGAGTGTGATATCCAGATGAAGATCAACGCCGCCCGCCCCGAGAGAGGCGGGCGGTTTCATGTTCATTGATTTTCCATCGCGCCTATCGTAGGAGCTTGCAGCGTATAGCAGTGCATTGCTGACAATTGGAGAGATTAGCGGAGAGGTGTCCGAGCGGTCGAAGGAGCCGGTCTTGAAAACCGGTGTGGCGCTTGCGCCACCGTGGGTTCGAATCCCACCCTCTCCGCCAATCGCTCGATTAAACAGGATCGCATGTCCCCTTATCGCAGAGATCGAAGCAGGCTCAAAAAGGCAAAGCCCAGGGAGGAGAAGCGCGGCATCCGTGCACGCATGCGCACCCTGTGGCGGCTCGTCAAGATCCTGGCGATCCTGCTCATCCTTGGATGGCTGGCGGTGGCCTACTACAGCCGGCACATGGACAGGGAGATCGCGGCCAAGTTTGACCAGCCGCGCAAGTGGGATCTCCCCTCGCGCGTATATTCCGACGCGGAATACCTGTATCCCGGCATCAACGTCGACTCCCGCAAGATCGTGGCGAAGCTAGACAGGCTGGGCTACCGCAATACCGGCGACGGAGTGAAAGGTCCCGGC
Organism: bacterium; assembly: GCA_021810905.1. Lineage (GTDB taxonomy): Bacteria > UBA10199 > UBA10199 > 2-02-FULL-44-16 > JAAZCA01 > JAJZQH01. The sequence continues at coordinate 136,340 of JAJZQH010000007.1, read as the reverse complement.
GATTATTCCGCGGCCGCAGACCGGCTGGAAATATTTCTTCACGATTTTGCTTATCCCGACGAGGCATCCAAGGGATACCCGGTTCGTTTCTCGCTCGAGAATGGCGTGATCAAGGATATCAAACGCATCGACACGAACGAGCAGGCGGCGCTCGTGAAACTGGAGCCTGAGGAGGTCGCATCCATCTTTAACGACAAGATGGAGGATCGCACGGTGGTCAAGTTGTCCGAGGTGCCCAAGCCGCTGGTTGGCGCTATAATCCTCATCGAGGATGAACGATTCTTCAAACATGGCGGGGTCGATCCATGGGGCATTCTTCGCGCGATGCTGGTCAACCTCCGTGCCATGCACGTCGTGCAGGGCGGCTCCACCCTCACGCAGCAGCTCGTTAAGAATTTTTTCCTTTATCCGCAACGCTCGTTCGTCCGCAAGATCAATGAGATGTTGATCGCGTACCGCATCGAGCAGACGCACACAAAGGGCGAAATACTGGAGGCGTACCTCAACGAGATCTATCTCGGCCAGCGTGGCTCCACCTCCGTCTCAGGCGTGGAGGAGGCGAGCCGGCTCTATTTTGCAAAGGACGTCGCTCAGCTCACCATAGGCGAGTGCGCGCTGCTGGCCGGAATGATTCGCTCTCCCAGCCTCTACAACCCCATAACGCATCCCGACAAAGCGCGGGAACGGCGCGACTTCGTGCTTTCGCGAATGATGGACGAAGGGCTCATCACAAAGGAACAGTACGCGGAGGCAAAGGCGGAGAAGATAGTGACTCCCAACGTGAAGGCGCGTGTTGCCACTGCTCCATATTTTATCGACTTCGTGAAGCGCCAGCTGAAGGACTTGTATCCGCCTGAGGTCTTGCAGACAGAAGGACTGAGGATCTTCACGACACTGGATATGTTCATGCAGCTGGCCGCGGAACAGGCCGTGACAGTCGAAATGACGCAGGTTGAAAAGGACAACGCAAATATCCTGCCCAAGGATCACCAGGGGCCTCTGGAGGCGTGCCTCGTTGCAGTGCAGCCGTCCACGGGCTATCTGCGCGCGCTCGTGGGCGGGCGCGATTATTCGACGGCGCAGTTCGATCATTGCACGCAGGCGATGCGCCAGCCTGGCTCGACCTTCAAGCCCTTCGTTTATCTCACGGCGCTGGATCCCAGGAGAAGCTCTAAAGTCTTCACCGCGTCCAGCATCCTCGACGACAAGTCGTTTGAAGTGGAGTCGGGCGGCAAGATGTGGCGGCCCAACAATTACGACAAGAAAGAGCGCGGTCCGGTAACGCTCTTCTACGCACTGGAAAACAGCCTCAACATACCGACTGCCAAACTGGCCATAGAAGCGGGCCTGGGCAACGTGGTCGCAACCGCCCGAGACGCCGGCATCACGAGCGCGCTGGATCCGGTGCCGGCGCTGGCGCTCGGGGCGTTTGAGGTGGCGCCCATCGAGATGGCGGGCGCATACACGATATTTGCCAACGGAGGCATACGCGCTGAACCGCTCTCGATCATGAGCGTCGTGACAAAGGAGGGAGAGATTCTCCAGAAGAAGGCGCTCCGCATGAAGCGCCAGTTCGACGCTGCTCCGGTATATATCACGACTAATATAATGAAGGGCGTCATAGACAGGGGCACCGGCGCCGGCGTTCGCGCGCGCGGTTTTATTCCTCCTGCGGCCGGCAAGACCGGCACCACTTCCAGCTACCGCGATGCGTGGTTCGTGGGTTTCACTCCGGGTTTGCTGGCGCTCGTCTGGGTGGGCTACGACGACAACGCTGAGATGAAGATGAGCGGCGGCAGGGCGGCGCTGCCCGTGTGGGCGAAATTCATGAATTCGGCGGATCCGGATGGCGACGGAGATTTCTCTAGTCCGTCCGGTCTTATTCTGGTAAATGTCGATTCGCGCACGGGCGGGCTTGCGAATTTCTCATGTCCGACAGGCGTTGTAGAAGCATACATCGAAGGCACCGAACCGGTAAAAACATGCGACGAGATAGATATCAACGCCGCTACAGCGGCATCGGATGCGGACCTGCCGCAGGCTGCCCCGCAGCCGTCAAAGCCGAAGCCCGATCAAAAGGTCGATATCGAATTTTGAAGTCGCTTGTAATATTTCTATGCATCTTTGCCGTAACCGCCGTGGCAGGTTGTGCAAAGCAGCAGACCACCTACAAGAAATTTCCCAGGGCCGCAAAGCCGCCGGCTCGCAAGGAAGCCCCGCCTCCTCAAGCTCCAACGACTCCGACGACTCCGGCGAGGCCGGTCGCCGAACCGATGCGCACCAACGCAAGGCCTTCCACGGAAGACGTGCTGACTCCGCAGCGTCAGGCCTCGATGCGGCTGGTGGAGCAGGGCAAATCATCCATGGATTCGAAGGACTACGCGCGCGCAGCGAGCGAGTTCAGGGATGCGGTCAATGTCGATACCTCCAATGGCGTTGCCTATTACTATCTTGCCGCGGCCGACGTGCGCCTCGGTCAGCCGGATGTTGCCGCAGGCTTGCTGGACAAGGCCGAGGCGCTGCTTGGTGCAGACGAAGAATGGATGAGTAAAATCGACGTGCTCCGCAGCGAGCTGGGAACACCATCGTCTACGCAGATCGTGCCGTCTCCGGTAGATAGATCGTTCTGAAATACCGTGGATCGTGATTCGTGGATCGTAACCCCGTCAGGTTTTTACGATCCACGGTATCTTTTGAATTTTGGAAACCACCTCGGAACCTTTGCCTTGTATCCAGCGTATTCCTTCCCGAAAGCAGCTGCCAAAGCGGGTTCTTCGAAGAAGATCACCCAAAAATGGATTACCCAGGTCAGTATGAATGCGTAGGCAATCATCGCGATGCGCGACATGAAGATCGCCTCAGCCCAGAGGATCAGGATAACGCCGAGCATGAACGGATTCCGAATGTAGCGATAGGGACCCGCGATCGTGAATGCGCCGCCGGCATCGTATGGAGCTGGGCGCGTTTTGCCGGGCATGAAGATAATGGCGCCGCAGTATATGATGAGCGGAATTCCTATCGCCGCCAGCAAAATGCCCGCGTAGCGAGCTCCTCCGAATGAGAGTGCGGGAAAACTCGCGTCGAACTGCATTGCGAGCCATGGACCAACTATGAGAGCAGCCAGAAGAAACAGCGTTCCCCACAGGACGGCGCGGAATACGAACATTTTTTCCCCCTTGTTGATAGAATGGTAAGCGTCGATGCGTGCTCTGTCAAGGCAGCTTGTTGCCATGACGGCCTTGACCTGCTAAAGTCAACCCATGACTATAATTACAAAGCAGGGCGACAGAGGCACCACCAGGCTCCTTTCCGGAGAAGAGATAAAGAAGAGCGAACAGCGGCTTGAGGCCATGGGTGTGATTGACATGCTGAACGCCCAGCTTGGGCTCTCACGCGCGCTCATGGCACGTATCTCTGGAGGAGGTCGAGCCGCGATTGAGAGGGAGATATTAGAGCTGCAGCTGGATTTATTTCGCTTCGGCGCCGAGTTGTCTTCAAAAAATCCCGCGGAGCAGCCGCTGGTGGAGATGACAGGAAAAACGCATGTGAGCCGAATAGAAAGCCGCATACGTGAACTTGAATCCGACATCAAATTGCCGCGTTCTTTCATCGTCCCCGGAGCAACCGAAGCGTCCGCCGCCATGGATGTAGCGCGCGCGGTCGCTCGCAGGCTGGAGCGTCAGACGGTTTCTCTCGCGGAAAGCGGACATTACAATAACGAACAGGGACTCATCTATCTCAACAGATTGTCCGACTATCTCTTTCTCCTGGCGCGCGCCATCGAACGGTGCGCCGGCATAGCTTTCGATACGAAGTGAGGTGGGCGATGAAAGACGCAGTCATAGCAATCACTACGACGAACAACGAGCGCGAGGCCCGCATGCTGGCGGAGAGGATGGTGAGGGAGAGGCTTGCCGCCTGCGTTCAGATAGTGCCGAAAATACAGTCGATCTATGAATGGGACGGCGAGATACACAACGACATGGAGCACATGCTCATCATCAAATCCCGCGAAGAATGCGTAAAAAATCTGAAGGCGTTTATGGAAAAGAATCACAGCTATGAAGTGCCGGAATTCCTCGTAATGCCGGTTGTCGACGGTCTGGAAGATTATTTCAAGTGGCTGAAGGATAACACTAAAAGCTAGAAGCGCCAGCAACGCGAGAAACGCCGGCAAGGCCAGCAACGCTGGAAACACCAGGTCGATTTTTTAAAATCGTTTATAACGTTGCTTGCGTAGCTGGCTTTGCTTGCCTTGCTGGCGAGCTTTTTATCCGTCCCCGATCACCCTGCCAACCTTTGGTCCCGTTGAATCCTTCGATTGCAGAAAAATCCGGCGCGCCGTCTCGAGTGCGCGCTTCTCGGCCTCGTACGATTCGCGCAGTATCGCGATGCGCGTGGCGAGATTGTGGTACTTGTGGCAGGCGAGCTCTTCCTTTGCCTTTGTCTTTTCCTTTTTGAGTTTGTCCAGTTCCTCCAGGAATTTGATCATCGGCTCCACCGAATAGCGCATCAGGAACATCGCTCGTCCGGCAAAACCGTCCGCGTCGGCCTCTTCATCGCGCCGCATCGAGTGCAATTCGTCCCACGTCAGATGCGACCAGTCCACTCCGCGCGGAAGGTCGCTCATCATGTGACCCCACTCATGCGCCACTATTCCGGCAACAAGCTGCTCGTCGCTGCCAAACTGTTCCAGAAAATCCACGCCAACGTAGAGATTATCATCCTCGTCGACGGATGCGATGGTTCCGTGCGCCGGCAGGATCTTGCCGCCTTTTTTTCGAGAGAAAATGGAGAGCTTCTTGCGCAGCCGCTCCAGCAATCCGCCTTGAGCAAAGAATGCGGCGATCTCCGGACGCAATGTCGACTGATCCACCACCCTGGGGATCGGCTCGCCCAGGAGTTTGCGGATCTCGTCGGTGTTGCTCATCGCACCGCCGCGAGAGACCGCGCGGCTGATCCAAGCCGGAGGAAGACCAAGGATTGACGAGCCGATTTTATCTATGGGCATATTGAAAATTCCGCCAGCAAGGCCAGCAACGCGAGAAACGCCAGCAACGAACATTTTAGCCTTGCTTGCGTTTCTCGCGGCATCAAGCGTACAGCCCGCGCATCTCGGCGGCGCGCGTCACCCGCTCAATCGCAAGCACGAATGCCGCGACGCGCATGCTGATGTTATGCTTGAGAGACGTAGAGAGCACGTTCTGGAAGGAGCGCGTCATTATCTGTTTGAGATCGCTCTGCACGTGTTCCAGGTCCCAGTAATAGCCCATGCGGTTTTGCACCCACTCGAAGTAAGAGACCGTGACGCCGCCTGCATTGCAGAGGATGTCGGGGATTATGAACGTGCCTTTTTTGTCCAGCACCTCATCAGCTCTCGGCGTGATCGGCCCGTTTGCGCATTCGGCGATTACGCGCGCCTGTATGCGGTCGGCGTTTGAGTGGGTTATCTGATTTTCGAGCGCTGCAGGGATCAGGATATCCACCGGCAGCTCGAGCAGTTTCATCGGATCGTGCATCCGCTCCGCTTTGCCGGTAGTTTCAAAACCGTTGAGAGTGCGGTGCTCCGATACGTGTTTCAGCGCTGCCTCGATGTCGATGCCATCGGGATTATGGAACGCGCCCGATACGTCTGAGATGGCGATTATCCTGGCGCCGTCGCTTGCGAGGAGTTTTGCCGAGTTGGAGCCCGCATTGCCGAACCCCTGCACCGCTACCGAAGCCTTCTTGATGTCGAACTTGAGATGCTTTGCCGCTTCGCGCAGGCAATAGACCATGCCCTGTGCGGTCGCCTCGCCCCTGCCTTCGGAGCCGCCGACTTCGAGCGGTTTTCCCGTAACGACCGCCGGCAGGTAATCTCCGTTGTGCATCGAGAAGGTATCCATGAACCAGCACATGATCTGAGGGTTCGTGCCAACGTCGGGCGCTGGAACGTCGCGGTCCGGTCCGAACATATCGATGAGTTCGGCGAAGTATCGACGCGAGAGGCGCTCGAGCTCTCCCATCGAAAGCTTTGCCGGATCGACGATAACGCCGCCCTTGCCGCCGCCCATGGGTATGCCCACCGTCGCGCACTTGAACGTCATCCAGAAGGCCAGGGCTTTGACTTCGTCGAGGTTGACCGCCGGGTGAAAACGCACGCCGCCCTTTGCGGGACCGCGCGCTATGTTGTGCTGCACGCGATACGACGTGAACACCTCAATTCGCCCGTCGTCCATTCTTATGGGCAGCTTTACCTCTACGACTTTTCTGGGCTGCTTGATCACCGCGATCTGGTTGGGAGAAAGTTTCAAAATCTGCGCCGCCGCGTCGAACTGCTTGAGGGCGTTTTCAAATGCGCTTATCGACTGGATTGAACGGTTGTCCGTATCAAAACTGCCCGTCTTTATGGTGGACATGAGGCCTCCTTGAAAAATGGGTGTCCAACATATACCCGGGAAGTTCGCTAGACAAGGTGATTGTTGACTCGCAAGTGCTCTGCTCCGGCTAAACAGTGAGGATAGTGCCCGGCGCGTCGAAGGCCTGCCGGTCCGGGATGTCATTGATTCCGTCGGAAAAAGGACATGGATTTTGCTTTAATTTGCAATTATTATAACATTCCAAAACCGGGTAGAATCCCTTATCGAAACGGCAGCAACCAGAGAGACATCGGTATGACTCTTCGCAAAAAAACCATCCTGGCGATAGGCGTCGTGCTCGTCTTATTGTTCGTTGCGATATTTGAATCGGCTTCCATCATGATCAGGCAGGCGACCCACGACCTCGAAGTGCGCGAGGCCGTCGTTAACGAAGGCCGCGCAGTCGATGCGATCTATACGGCGATCTTTCAGTTAAAAAAATCGGTGGGCGACTGGGCGAACTGGGACGACAGTTACGAGTTCATGAACGATCGGAATAAGAGATTCCTCAAAATAAATATGACGGAAAACGCATTTTCTTCGCTGGGCGTGAACCTCATCGTTTTTGTCGATCCCTCCGGGAAGATGGTCGAGGGAAAGTTCTTTGACCTCGAAGAAAGCGAATCGCAGCCCCTTCCCCCGGGACTGATGGACGAGCTGCTGCCGGAAAAATCGATCATGCGTCATTGGACCGATGGTTCCTCCGGCATCCTGATGCTTCCGGATGGACCGATGATGTTCGCCGCAAAACCCATACTCACCAGCGAAGGCATGGGCACTCCGCGCGGATTGCTCATGATGGGCCGGTGGCTGAATAAGAGCGAGATAGAACGGCTCTCAGCGGTCACTCATCAGCAGATCGCGATTCACCGCTTTGGCGAGGCCGGCATTCCCTCCCGCCCGGCGGGCGTGACTACGAGCGAGCCGAATGACGGCGCTATCACGGCGTATGCAACGCTAACAGATATCGAAGGCAATCCTGCGATAGTAATAGAGGTCAAGATGCCTCGCGAGATCGCAATGCTCGGCGAGAGGGCACTTGCTTCGCTGGGCTTTATATTGGCAGGCATCAACCTCGTATTCATCCTGCTGGTTATCTTTATTATCGACACGATGGTGCTCTCGCGCGTTGCGGCGCTGAACCACGATCTGGGCGATGTTGCTGCCAGCGGCGACGTGTCAAAGAGAGTTGCAGCGCGCGGCAGCGATGAGTTGGGAATGCTCTCAGAGTCGATAAACGGCATGCTCGATTCGCTGGAGCATTCACAAAATGAACTGGCGCAGAATGAGAAGCGGCTGGATGCCATACTGAACTCCACTCAGGCCGGCTTTATGATTATCGACGCCGAGAGCCATGTGATAGCGGACCTCAATCCGGCCGCTGCCGCGATGATCGGCCTTCCGAGGGAAGAGATCGTCGGCTTAAACTGTCAGCAATTCGTATGCCCGGCGGAAACAGGGAAGTGCCCGGTGACGGACCTTCATCAGACGGTGGACAATTCAGAGAGAGAACTTCTTGCCGCGGACGGAAGATCAATTCCCATTATTAAATCCGTGAGCGGTATAATTATCAAGGGCCGCAGATATCTTGTGGAGAGCTTCATCGACATTACCGAGCGCAAGCTCGCAGAGGAAAAGATCAAACTTGCTGGCGAGGAACTCATTCGCACCAGCAACATGAAGAGCGAACTCACGTCCATGGTCTCCCACGAACTTCGCACGCCGCTTGCGGCTATCAAAGAGGCGCTGGCCATAGTGCTGGAAGGGATGAACGGTCCGATCAACGAGCAGCAGCAGCGCACGCTTGGAATCGCCACGAGGAATATCGACAGGCTTGTGAGCCTCACTACCGACGTACTCGACTTCGCGAAGCTGGAATCGGGAAAGATGGAGATGCACTTTGCCAACACGGATCTGGGTTCGCTCATGCGCGAGATCTATATGAGTATGAAACCAGTGGCGGAGAAAAGGGGTATCGCACTTTCTCTCGATCTTCCTGAGAAGGGGCTTTTGGCGACCTGCGACGAAGACAGGATGCGGCAGGTGATAACCAACCTGGTGACAAATTCTTTGAAGTTCACAAAAGAAACCGGGTCGGTGAAACTCGCGCTGGAGCGCGCGGATCACAAAGTGCTGATCAGGGTTTCCGATACTGGCATTGGAATCAAGCAAGAAGATCTGCCAAAGCTCTTCCTTGCCTTCGGCCAGATCTACAGCAAGGACACCGTGGGCATAAAGGGATCCGGGCTTGGCCTCATAATATGCAAGCAGATAGTTGAGGCGCATCACGGGACAATAGATGTGCAGAGCGTTTTCGGCGAGGGCAGCACATTTACAATCGTATTCCCGGGAGATCTGCAGCAGTCGTAAAGGACTGCGCGCCACTTCCAGTGTAGCAATGAAATCAACGATCATATCGACCGCAAAAACCCTTGGCTTTGCGCTGGTCGGCGTCACTGCAGCCGAACCTGTCGATGGAGTGACGCATCTGCAGTGCGCGATTGAAGAGAACAGGATCGGCGCGATGGCATGGCTCGCGCGAAATCCCGAAGCTCGCTGCGATCCGCGCAGCCTTCTAACCGGCGCGAAGAGTGTGATATGCTGTGCGCTGGGGTATGGGGAAGATGGAATTGAAATAAAAAGTTCTCCCCTCCTTTGTAAGGAGGGGATGGGGGAGGTAGATCGCGCGGGATCTACCCCTCCCATCCTCCCCTTACAAAGGGGAGGAGAAAAAGATCGGCGTGCCAGGTTTGCGCGCGGGGCTGACTATCATCTGGTCGTTCGCGAAAAACTCGAACAGCTCTGGGACGCCATCAGGCAGCATGCTCCGGATGCGCGCGCGAAATTATGCGTGGACTCAAGTCCAATCATGGAAAAGGCGCTCGCGGCGCGTGCGGGGCTGGGATGGATCGGCGGGCACACGCTGCTCTTGAACCGTGAACTAGGCTCGTGGTTCGTGCTCGGCGAGATAATAACCGATATCGAGATCGAATCAGACGCACCGGTTGATAATCAATGCGGCGATTGCAGGGCATGCATCGACGCATGCCCCACAAAGGCTCTCCTCGCACCGCGGATGCTAGACGCCCGCCGCTGCATCTCGTATCTCACCATCGAGCGTGGTTGCGAGTCACGAGTCACGAGTCACGAATCGCGGTATTCCTACGGCTGCGACCTCTGCCAGGAGGCATGTCCGCACAATCGCACGCGCTGATTCCGTGCGCTCTGCTATAGACGACGCGAGGCAGGGGGGTCTGCCGCTCCGCGAGTCGACACGAAATACTGCAAGCTCATATGGCTAACGTTTCATTCTCCGTCAACGCGTTCCCGATCGCTCCACGGCTGCCCCTCCGGCCTCGCTTGCCTTGTGCTTTTAACGACTGCGGAGAGGCACATAGCAAGCGCCGGTCCTGTCCCCTCGCCGGACGAACTGGAACGCAGCGGCGAGTACTCTACCGTTAGCCGCATGCACTGATGATCACTCGGTGTCGACTCGTCCGCCGAGGGGACAGGACCGGCGCGTACTCTGTGGCACGTAGCTTGCTCATTCGCCGGGAGGGCGGGAGCCGCGCGTTCTTTGTGGCACGGAGCTGGCGCGTCCTCCGCGGCACGTAGACTGCGTTTCTGGCGCAGTAGCCGTGCATGTTTACATCGCCAGTACCATCTGGTAGCGAGCTGAATATACCGAGTCTGCAATGGAGGAGACACCTATGACCCACACCAAAGATCATCCCAAGCACATGGAGGCATTCCTGATACACGGCGAGGACGTGACGCCCCGCTGGGATTACAGCCATCACGTCGTGCCGCCGATGACCGCTTCAGTGATCTACCGCGTGGGCTCCGTCGAGCGCGGGGCAAAGGGATTTGCGCAGTTCGGCGACTACGACGCCATGACCGAAGAGCCGATCTACATCTACGAGCGCATCGACGAGCCGACCACCGGCATGCTCGAAGACCGGCTCGCGGAGGCGGAGCGCGGAGAGGTGGGCATCGCGTTTTCAACCGGCATGGCCGCTATCTCCGCACTCACCTGCGCGCTCACCAGGGCGGGCGATCATATCATCTCCAACGATTCCATCTACGGCTGCACCTACTCGCTATTCACCAACTGGATGCCAAAGCGCGGAGTGGGCGTCACCTTCGCTCACCTCAATGGCGCGGATATCACGTCGCTCGTGCGTCCCACCACGCGCCTGGTATATTTTGAAACTCCCGTAAATCCGACTCTCGAACTCATCGACATAGAAGCGGTCTGCAAGGAAGTGGCGAAGATCAACGAGAAGCGCGGAGAAGACGAGAAGGTGCTCGTGATCGTGGACAACACGTTCGCGAGCCCGTTCTGCCAGCGGCCGATTGAATTCGGCGTTGATTTCGTTGTGGCCAGCCTCACAAAGCATTTGTCAGGATTTGGCACGGACATGGGCGGAGTAGTGATAGGACCGAAAAAATTTTTTCGCGACATCATGCTCTATCGCAAGGACTTCGGCGGCGTGCTCTCAGGCAGGCACGCATGGCCATTCCTCGTCTACGGCCTGCCGAGCCTCGCTACGCGCTTGCGGCAGACCATGTCTACGGCGGGTAAACTCGCGGCGTTTCTCGCCCAGCACCCGAAGGTGGAGAAGGTCCTCTATCCCGGTCTGGAGACTCACCCGCAATATGAACTCGCGCGCAAACAGATGCGCAGCTACGACGGTTCTTTTGCTCCGTCTTCAATACTCTACTTCGTGCTTAAGGGCTCTCCAAAAGAAGCGAGGTCAAAGGGCGCGAAGCTGATGGATTGGCTGGCCGAGCACGCGCTCTCATACACGCTCGCGGTGAGCCTGGGCCACTGCAAGACGCTCATAGAACATCCTTCGTCGATGACGCACTCCGCGATATCGCCTGAGGATCAGATTCGCGCTGGAATAGATCCAGGCGGGGTGCGCGTGGCCTGCGGTCTCGAAGAGCCGGAGATGCTCATCGAGGAGATGGGGCGCGGGCTCGAGAAGATCTGATCCTCAGTCGTTGACTAGGTTCTTCGTCCCCTCTAATATGATGCCTCACATCTATGAGGCAGGGGGGATCATGCGTAGACTTCGCTTTTTTGTTTCTCTTTTCGTTGTTGCCCTCAGCTTAATGCTTTGCGCGCCTCATGCCTCGGCCCTTACCAAGGGTTTCGAGGCATCGTCATTTCATCCGGCAACGGACGGCGGGCCGTATTTCACCGTCTACGGGAGCGAGGGGCTCGAGCAGTGGCAGTGGGTCGTGGGCACGACCGGCAACTACGCATATCATCTGTTTCAGCTCACGCAGAACGGCGCACGCGTAAGGGGCATAATAGACGACGCGCTGATTCAGGACGCGCACGGAGCGGTGGGGCTCATCGGACGCTGGCTGGAGTTCGGCGTGGACGTGCCGGTGGCGTGGTGGCTGACGTATACAGATCCCAATGTCGCCGTGGCCACGTCTCAGAACAAGATGGCCATGGGCGACGTGCTGCTCAATTTCAAGAGCGAGCTCGTCAAGGTGCGCGATCACAGGATCGGATTTGCGATCCTGCCTTTCATGACGCTGCCCTCGGGCTCGGGAAAATACTTCAACGGCGCGGGCGGAGTGACCGGCGGCGGAAAACTGATCGTCGAGTTCATGCCGGTGGATCGCTGGCGCATAGCCCTAAACGCCGGCGCTCTCGCGCGTCCGAAGTTCACGGCGGTCGGCATCGAGCAGAGCAATCAGCTGCTCTACGGATTGGGCACTTCTGTCGATGCGACGAAAGAATTATCAATAGCTGCCGAGGTCTGGGGCAGGGCGAAGCTCTCCGATCTCTTCGCCAACAAAGAGGAGTCGCCGATTGAGGCTGATCTCGGTGTGAAATACGCCGTGGGTGAGAGCGGTGTTACGGTAGACGCAGGCGGCGGAGCCGGGCTGATCCGCGGCTCCGGCGCGCCAATCTTCAGGACCTTCCTCGGCGTGGTCTACCGCTCCCCGGTACATGAGAAAAAGCAGGCGACTGCTGCGCCGGTGAAGGATCCGCTTGACGACGTGAGGGGCGCGGTCGTGCACTTCTCGTTCAACAACAAGGATTTTGCTACCCTGGCCGACGCGGAGACAGCGATCAAAGTGGTGGACGCGCTCAAAAAAGCGCCCGATGCAAAGATCACGATCACAGGCTACACGGACAGCATCGGCAGCAAGCGGTACAACACGCGTCTCTCCATTACGCGTGCAAACAGGATGAAGGCCTATCTCGTTGAGAGCGGCATAGCGGCGGAGCGGATCTCCGTGCAGGGCAACGACGGCGCGAATCCTGTCGGCGATAACAAAACTAAAGAGGGCCGCGCGATGAATCGCAGGGTGGAGTTTAAGGTGAATCCTTGATTTGAAATCGCGTACATGTGCAAAGGAGTTTCTTATGAAGAAGATCGTCTTCTCGTTTCTCTGCATCCTCCTCATGGAATCGGTATGCCACGCGGAAAACTGGAGGCGCCTCGATGCGAGCACCAGGCCGGTCGCAGCAGGCGACGAAATCGCCGTTGCCTACGTCACGGGGCTGCCTGATATCGATCAGTCCACGCCGTGTTATCAGTACAACGTGCGGCTCTCGTTTGAGCAGAGCGACGTTGTGCTCAAGCGCAACATGATCGATCAGAAAAAGGGCAGGGGCGTTACGGAGGTCGAAGTCGCGCGTATCCCCTATGCCTCGATCAAGGATCTGCTCTTTGGCTACGACGCGGCCTATGCAGCCCAGGAGGACAAACTCGCGACAGCGCAGAAAGAGATCTGCAACAATCAGCGATTGGTGATGGTGCTTCAGATGATAAAATCGCCGGTCGTCATCATGTTCCAGAAAGACGGCAAACCGATCTCCTTCGTAGTAACAGCGCCGGACGGCGAAGCCCTGCGGCTCTACCAGGGGCTCGCCGAGCGAGCGAAGATCAAGGTGAAGCCACCGCTCGCGTATAAAGGAATAGTAAAACAGCGAGCAAAACTCGATCCCCCGCCGCCGGATAGTGAGAGGTGAGATCAGGGTAATAAACCATTCCTCCCCTTTGCGACCGAGGCCGGGGACCCACAGAGCGGGTGACCGAGGGAGTACCCGGGAGGTGGGGAGGGGTAGATCTCGTACTCGCACTGGACTGTTCCTACGATGAAAACTCCGCCTGAAAGATGGTTTCTGGGGTAAACATGTAACAATATGATATTAAAGGACTAGATGGTGTTTTATTTTTTACGCAACATTATAGTCTACAATACCGATAACTAATATGTAGACATAAATGTGGCTGGTTGGTATCATTAATATGGTTCTGAAGAGGAGAGGGGCATGCAGAGTACGACGGTAAGAGTCAATCGTGAGACTCATGTTCTGCTTCAGGAGCTTGCAGCGCAGGAGCATGAGCCGGCCAGCCGCATTATTCAGAAGGCGCTCGTGGATTATCGGCGCAGGCTCTTTTTGCTCAAGCTCGGCGAAGCCTATGGGGCGCTTCGATCTGATGCTGCAGCCTGGAAGAAAGAAACCTCCGAGCGTGAGACTTGGGATGCGACGATTGATGACGGCATCGATAAGGATGAGTGATGGCGATCTCCGTGCAGCGGCAGGAAGTATGGTTGGTGGATTTCAATCCACCCGGCAGAGGGAAGGAGATACACAAGACCCGCCCGGCGCTCGCTATTTCTCACGATACGTTCAATGACAGTCCGGCGGATCTCATCATCGTGCTGCCGATCACCAGTACGGATCTGAAGATTCCAGCGCACATTCGCATCGATCCGCCGGAGGGCGGCGTGCGTAATGCCTCGTTCATCAAATGCGATCAGATCCGCACCATATCAAAGGAGCGAATCATAAAGCGCTGGGGCCGCATCTCCGACCAGGCGATGGCCGCAGTAGAAAACACTGTCCGAATACTGCTCGATCTCTGATCGGTCCATTCACAAATACGGTCATCATAAGCTCTCGTTCGTTTCCAACCAGGAATTCCATGGGATTTCATTCGTGCCGCTGACATTCTTGCTTGGATGATCTGAGAGGTGACGTTTGCGCGTCATCCCGCATACCCCCGCCCGCAAATAGCGCTTGAAATTGGATTTGCTCGTGATATGCCCCCTCCCGGAGTTCACGATACGGCAACGGGAGGAAGTTTATATGACGGCAATAATAGCTGTGACGCCATTTGCGGCGCAACTCGATTCGGCGATCGCCCTCGCTGATGCGGATACACCTGCGGAGATTATGGAAGAGTACGAAGCCGCGAGGTGCGATATCTTTCCGGAACATCCTGGGTGGACGGAGTATTTCGATGAGCCTTCCGTGCTGCTGAGGAAGCGGTCCGATTTTGATCACGTGAAGAAGATGGGACTCGTCGACGCCAGGAGCTATCTGGATAGAAAGGCATCGATGTTCGCTGAAAACGTAAATGGCGGCAGGAAAACATATTATGCATTCCTCAGGGCCAATGGATTTCAATCCGTCGAGCATTTTACAGGGCTCGTTACTCAGGGCCGCACACACGGCGTCATATCAATAGACCCTTCAGTAGCGATGATCAGATCGCTCAAGACGATGTTTGGGGAAGATGACTTTGCGAAATTGATCGATGCCGTCACCACACCCACGGCCGAAGAGAAGAGGGAGGCGCTGATAACGACCCTGCGTTCCCATCAGATGATGGGGTTTTATCTGGTGATGGTTCAATTCATGATGATGGGCGGAATCGCGGCTGCGGTTACGAGCAAAAGGGGGTTTGTGGATACCGGTTCCCTGGCGATCTGCGGGGTCGCGCTGGTTTCATCCTTCTTTACCGCTCGTTCGGTCAGGACGGCCGTGGGAGACCTGCGCGCGGGTTTGAGCTGCGCAGGCAATCCCGACAAGCTGCAGGCATTCCTCAAAGCCCCTGTGCTGCGCGAATTCACCGATTGATTCCGTGCCACGGCAGCAAGGCTCCTCGCGCGATGCAATGCCAGGCACATGCCGCACAAGCATGGCGCTCGTCGCGAGAGAGATCAAACAGCGGACTGACGCGGCGCATGGATACCTAGACAACCGCCTCTCAGTCAAAGCGCTGTTTGACAAGTGAACGGCGGTGCCGCTAGCGCGTAGCTATGGACCGACCGATCATGTTGCGCAGCTGGCCTCGCGCTATCGCCCACGTCGACGCCGATGCATTCTTTGCCTCGGTGGAGCAGGCCGTGCACCCCGAGCTCAAGGGGAGGCCGGTCATCACCGGCGCCGAACGCGGCATCGTGTCCGCGGCCTCCTATGAGGCAAAGGCGCGCGGCGTGGCCCGCGGCGTGCCGCTGCATCACGTGAAGAAGCTCTGCCCGGATTGCGTCATCCTCCCGTCCGACTACGAGACGTATTCGCTCTACTCAAAGCGCATGTTTGAGATCATGCGGCGTTTCTCGCCGATCGTAGAGGAATATTCCATAGACGAGGGATTCTGCGAGCTCACGGGATTGCGCAGGCTCTTTCACTGCGACTATCGCGGAATCGCGGCGCGCATGCAGGAGGCGATACTGACGGAACTCGATATCACGGCGTCCGTCGGTATATCGCTCTCCAAGTCGCTCGCAAAGCTCTGCTCCAAGTTTCGCAAGCCGCACGGTATCACCGCGGTGGGCGGCAGGCACATACACCTGCTGCTCGCACGCACGCCTCTGGAGAAGGTGTGGGGCTTTGGCTCAAACACGGTGGCTCTGCTCGCAAAGCACGGCCTGAAGAATGCACTCGACTTCGTGGATCGGCCGGAGTCATTCGCGTCGAACCTCATGGGGAAGATCGGCCGGGAGCTTTGGGGCGAGCTGCGCGGAGAATACGTCTACAAGGTATCGGCTGAAGATGCGGATCGGCAGCTCTCCATCTCAAAGACAAAGACCTTCACGCCGCCGTCTGCGGATCGAAATTACGTATGGGCGCGCGCGCTGCGGAACCTGGAATCCGCGTGTATCAAGGCGCGGCGGCATGGCCTTGCTGCGCGAAGGCTCGTGCTCCATCTGCGCACGCAGCAGTTCGAGGGCGCAGGCCTTGAGGCGAAACTCGTGCGCGCCAGCTCCTCGACCAACGAACTCGTGCCGGTGCTCGCGGAGATGTTCGAAAAAATATTCAAGCCTGGCACTCTCTACCGCGCTACGGGCGTGGTGCTCGCGGAGCTTGCGGACGAGAGGCCCGCGCAGTTTACGCTGTTTGAAGACGTGGGTCATGCGCTCGCATCGGAGCGTGCGTTTGAGGCGGTGGATGAGATAGCGGAGCGCTTCGGCAAACACACGATATTCCTGGCGGACGGAGCGGTACTATCAGAACAGCATGCGGGCGAGCGGGGATTGACGGCGGAAAGAAAATCCAGGCCTCTGAAGGGAGAGACAAAGCGGCAGCACCTGAAGCTGCCGCTGCTCAGGTTCAATTTACGGCATTGAATTACGGTTTGCCGAGGTTCATCGTCCAGTAGCGCGCCTTTCCTAAAGTGGAAGAAGGAGTGAACCCTAAATTGCTGTTCCACCCAAGGGCATACGCCGTGCCTATTTCCGTATATTGGGGATTCATGATGTTTGAGCAGTGGCCCGCACTCTTGAGCCATGATGCCATAACCGCTTCAACGGATATTTGTCCGAGGGCGATATTTTCCCCGACAAAACCTGATGGATATCTGGCAGCCTTTGCGCGGTCCCATGGCTCGGTCAAACCAGCGGGACACTTATTGCCATTTTTACCATCGTCTGGCCCGGGTTTCCGGCTGCCGTTGCGTCCGCAGTGCGAGAAGTAATCGTTTCCAGCCATGTCCCTCGAGTGCCCGAGCGCTGCCGCGGCCAGCGTATCGCTCCACTTCACGGGCGGCACCGCGGCCATAAAAGTGTCGCCGCACATGCGGCCCGTGGCGCGCGCCTTGTTGACGAGATCGAGGATCTCGGGGGTCGTCGAGTAGTCCGAAGCAACCGTCGAGCCATCGCCCCGCGTACCTCCGTCATAGTCAGTTATCTCCACGCCGCCTGCATCTTCCGATTGAGCCCCGCCGCCCATCTGCTCCAGCATTTCTGGCGTGAGCCCCTCGGCCGTGACCCAGCCTGAGCCGGACGGATCTTCCGCGGGCTCTCGCGGCGTGCAGCCTTCCAGCATCGTTGCAAACGCGCATGCTTCTAAAAGAGTGGTTCCATAGGCGGTTAGTGACATGTCGGCCTCCGGTCGCTTGTATCGGATGCGCACGAGGAAAGTTGCGTTGTTTTTTTTGAATTTTTCTCGGGTCGATTATTTGCGAAGGGCCTCGATGGCCTTGGTATAGTCCTCAGCTTCGAATACCGCCGAGCCTGCAACTATGATTTCGGCGCCCGCGGCCGTCACCCTGGAGACGTTGGCAGGGCCTATTCCTCCGTCGGCCTCGATGGGAATGCGGATATTGCGCTCCTTCGCGATGCTGTGGATCGCCGCGATCTTGTCGATGCAGCCCTCTATGAGTTTCTGACCGCCGAAACCCGGATTGACGGTCATGACGAGCACGTAATCCGCAAGCGGCAGATAGGGGAGGATCTTCTCAACAGGCGTGGGCGGATTGATGACGCAGCCCGCTTTGCAGCCCAGGGCCTTGATGGCTGGCAATAATTGCGAGAGGTCGCACGCCTCCACATGGACCGAGATCCAGTCCGCGCCAGCCTTTGCAAACGCACCTATGTAGCGCTCCGGGTTTTCGATCATGAGGTGGCAATCGAGCGGGAGCTTCGTGATCGGGCGAATTTTTGCCACGACCGGAGGGCCTATCGTGATGTTTGGAACGAAATGACCATCCATCACGTCGACGTGGATGACGTCCGCGCCGGCCTTCTCCACGGCCTCGATCTCATGGCCGAGCCTTGCAAAGTCTGCCGACAATATCGATGGAGCTGTTTTTATAGTCATGAGAATTTTGTCCCGACTGTTATCTTGTGACCCAGCAGGAAATCCGGGGCAGCCATCCTGCGGCCGCCTTCGATCTGCACCTCGTCGATGCACAGCGCCCCTTTGCCGCACGCGATGACGAGCCTGGCCCTAGCCTCTATCACCGTGCCGGGCTGCCCGCAATGGGAGATCTGCGTTACAGCGGCGCGATGCACGCGCAGCGTTCTATCGCCGATCTTTGTATATGTCCCGGGCCACGGAGTAAAGGCGCGCACGCGATTCGCGATCGCCGCCGCCGGCATCTTCCAGTCGATATGACCGTCCTCTTTTTTCAGTATCGGCGCGTGCGTGGCCTTTGAATGGTCCTGCGGGTGCGCGCGCAGTTCGCCGTTCTCGATGCCCTCTATCGTCTCCATCAGAAGAGCGGCGCCCATGCACGCGAGCCTGTCGTGCAGCTCGCCCGCGCTCTCTTCATTTCCTATCGGCGTGGAACTGGCGAGCAGGATGTCGCCTGCATCCAGTTCTTCGCTTATGAACATAGTAGTCACGCCGGTCTCGGCCTCGCCATTGGCTATCGCCCAGTTGATCGGCGCTGCCCCGCGGTATTTCGGGAGCAGGGATGCATGCACGTTGATGCTCCCGCGCGGCGGGATGGAGATGATCTCGATGGGAAGGATCTTTCCGTAAGCCACGATGACCAGAAGATCGGGCGCGAGCGAGCGGAAGTGCTCGATCGATTCTTCCTTGCGCACGCTCGTCGGCTGAAAGAGCGCAAGCCCCTTTGACCTTGCGAATTCCGCAACAGGGCACGCATGGATATGGCGGCCGCGCCCTGCGGGTTTGTCCGGCTGTGCAACGATCTCGACTACCTGATGCCGCGAGCGCACGAGCGCATCCAGGGATGGCACTGCAAACGCCGCTGAACCCATGAAGAGGATTTTCATGATGGTTTTTTACAGGACGATCGATTCCCTTGCGTGTTCCTCTGCCCTCTTGCGCTTGCGCAGATAGAGGTCGCGCCTGATCCTGCCCACGTTGTCGATGATGAGCTTGCCGTCGAGGTGATCGATCTCGTGCTGAATCGCCACTGCAAGGAGGTCCTCCGCGTCCAGCTCCTTTATCGCGCCGTTTTCGTCCAGGTATTTCGCGCGTATGCGCTTGCTGCGCTTCATCATCACGCGCAGGTCCGGCACCGAGAGGCAGCCCTCTTCCCACTCGATCTCGCCATCGCGTGAGAGTATTTCGGGGTTGACCATCTTGAGCAGCCCAGGCCCTGACTCTCCGCCAACGTCCACGACGATGACGCGCAGCCCCACGCCTATCTGGGGGGCCGCGAGCCCCACGCCGTCGGCCACGTACATGGTCTCGGCCATGTCGGCCAGCAGGGTGCGCACGGAATCATCCACGGTTTCAAGCGGCTTTGAGACGCTGTTAAGTAGTGGATTTGGATATGTAATTATCTTCCTGATCATATCGTAATCATAACACGGCTTCCGGGTTCAGAGAAACGCCAATCTGATGATTCCCCGCAGCCTGCTGCGGGGTTTCCGCCACCCTCTCCCTTGAGGGGAGAGGGAAGGGTGAGGGTGATTGGACAACCGTTTTTCACCACATCCCACCATAATATAACAAACTGTTTTTTAGCAACAATTCTTAAGCCCCGCCGATAGTGGACAAAAGGGGCGATATGCTCTGTTCGGGTCAGACATATTTTTCGTGCGGCGTTATGGGTGCGGCCCAGGCCGCGGAATGCAGCGCCCTGTCCGAAGGCGCGGCCTTCAATGACTCCTGCGATATCGCCGACGAATCGGCGCATGAAGGATCTCTTTGCTCCGGCAAAGGTGAAATCAGTTGCGAAAATGCTTCGACTGATCATTTTGTGAACGTCTCTTCCGGGAATGTTGCTGCTGGCCCGAGCCGTTTCAAATACGACGCGAGCAGGTTCATCCGCGACGAGCAGCGCGCCGATCATCCCGACAAACTTGCAAAAAAGCCTGGGCCAAAAAAGGGCATCCTGCATTTCCTGCACGACGTCATCCCCGGTATGGAGACGTTTTTTGCGGCCGACCTCTATCTGAATCCGTGGTCCGAAGCCGGCAGGTTCATGCGCGAGTCGCGAAGGCTGGAGAATGTCGCGTGGCAGCATGAGAAGAACGGCGCATTTGAGGACGCCGGCTTCTTCTTCAAACAGGCTGCCGAGGCGGCGATCGAAGGTATAGAACGCCGCGGGAGGAGGGATTTTTACGATTATCAGACTGCATTTACAGACCCTCGCAAGAAGCTGCTCGAAGGTGCGATTCATAACTACCGGGGCGCCCTGGAAAAAGAGGAGACCGCGCGTGCAAAGCTGGAGCTGATGGAGTGCCATATTTTAAGGGACCATTATAATTCAACTGATCGAAAGAGATTCGATGAGTACCGATTGGCAGAGATGCTGGAAGAGGCCATCGAGCTGGCAGGAGACGATGCGGCGAAGATCCGCGAGGAGGCGACGAAGTTTTTTTTGCCGCTGATCGAGGAATATGCCGAAGCGGGCGATCATCGAACACAGGCGTGTTTTCACGAGTTGCTGGCGATTGCGGCAGACGGAGCCGAAGCAAGAAAGAATCGATATCTGCTTGCTGCCGAAACAGCGGTCAAGGTTGGGGCATATGAGGCTGCGGTAAAATATTATCTTTCAGCCGCTCAATACGAAGAGGTTTCGACGCGGAAATTCGAGCTCGCGTTCCTCGCCATGGAACGTGTCGTGTGGAACGGCGGTCTGGATATCAATGATTTTTTTGAGAATAACTACAAGAGAGCGAAGGGATTGATGGGCGACGAAGGGCAGCTCTCCCTTCTCAGAGAGAGGACCGTGGGGTTGTTGCTCGCGTATGCAGACCATCACGGCGACAGGTCCAATTTTTCAAGTGCCGCCAATGGCTATGTCTTCGCTTCCTTTATTGAAAGCGATCCAGCGCGCAGGATGTGGTTCAATCTCATTGCGGCAGAGGCCCGTCTGCACGTCACTACTGAGAACCATGGCGCGAACCAGTGTTTCATTGCAGCGATCCACGAAGCGGATGAAGACAAGAAGATGGAGCTACGCCTCATGGCAGCGGAGATGCTCGTCAGGAAGGGCGCTACTTCCTATGCGGCCGAGCACTATGCGACCGCGCTTGGGCTCGTGAACGTCGATCACCCGGACTACTGGAAGATCGCCGATATCGCCATATCCCTGGCTGCGATGCACAATTCTTGCTGGCCGAAAATTCCCGAACATATCAAGGCTGCGCACCCAGAACTCGATGCGATCGTGGCGTCGATATGGGCGGGCCTTGGTTCCGGCGATCGCGATATCAAGCGCAAGGTTGAGATGGAACGCGCGTTCGTGCGGGATTCGGAGATCGTGCTCCCGCCTGCCCTCCTTGTCCGGGCGATGGAGATATTCAGGCGCGTCTATTCCGACGTCGGCATCATTGCGGTGAGGCAGTCGCAGGCTATGGATCTCATTCACGAAGGCGTCAGGCGATGGGCGGAATCTGGATTCGTCGAGCCGCAGGGGATACCCGCGCACTTCCTCCTTCAGACGCTGGCGGTAGCCAATACGGACCGGGAGATGGCGCCCATGCGAAGCCTCCTTCAGTCAAAGGAGATGCGGACTTCGAATGACTATCGAAAAAAGGTGATGTGGTTTCTGGAGGATCATCGAGCGGATCGAAAGTCGATGGATCAATTCTTCCGAACCATCGAGATATCCTCGGCCAGTAAAGCCGTGGAAAACATCGGCCTGCTGATGGTCGTGCGGATGGTGGATAAGTCGTTCGACATGGACGAAATCCGCACGCAGGAGGAGTTCCGGCATAAGGCCGAGGCCGTCGTACTCTCGTTCATCAGGGGCAGGCCGTTCGACCAGGGAGTCAAACGCAGGTTCGTGGAGCGTGTTGGAGAATTCTATTCCAGCGGGCTTTTCCAGGCGCTGCACGAGATCTATCCGAGATATGCGTCGGAACGAGACTTCAACGAGGTCGTCGGGCTCATGGACATCGCTGTGGCCGCCATCATGATGGGCGATTTTCACAAGGTCAAATTCCCTACAAAAGAGGGCGTCGCCAGTATGCGCTATCTCACGCGCGGGCAGCGCGCGTTGCTCATGAAGGCCGCGGGACAGCTCGATTTCATGAGCGATGAGATGAAATCGAAATGGACGAAGGATCTCAAGGAGGAGATGATCGTCGAGAAGGGCATCGATGCTGCCGAGGCCGTAAGGAACGCCGCGCTTCAGCGCATCGCGGACATGAAATTCCACTTCGAGCTCCACATGCGCGCATGCGGCGAGAAGGATTTCGCGTTTACAGATGAATATCTCGATGCGCTGAGGGCACGGATCGCGCGCGAGGCAAAAGGTTCAACGGAGTTTCAGAAGCTCAAACAGATAGAACGCATACTGGTATCCATAGATGCAATCGAGAGGATGGACCTCGCGAATATCAAAAAGAACGAAAGTGAGGCAAAGCGGCAGCTCAATAACCTCGCCAACGCCACGAAGATGCTCTTCGCGAAGCACTACGGACTGAGCGAACGGGAACTCGCGAGTCTGCAGGCGAAGATGGACGTGGGCGAATTGGTCAGGCTCCTCTTTGAGAAGAGGAAAGGTTCGAAAAACAGGCGCCTCACGGCGTCGGAGAGTTCGGACCCCGTGCATCTGATCCTCGCGGGGAGAGAGCCGGCTAACTCCGGTTCTTGCCAGAGGCCGGACGGCACGGCTGAGCTCGTGATCGGTCTGTCGGGATACGTGCTCAACTCCGGCGTGAAGATCATCCGCGTCACGAATCAGGACGATACGGTAGTGGGCAGGGCCATGCTCAAAGCGGTGAAAGCGGACGGCAAGCCGGCGCTGCTCCTTGAGAGGGCTTACTACGTCAACTCGCTGGTCGATCCGAATACGGACGCCGTCATCATCGCGCTCGCAAAGAAGAAGGCGCGAGAGATGGGCGTCCCGCTGATCACTACGTGGCGTTCGATAGGCGAGAAGAAGGCTATGAAGGTCGAACGCCCCGACGGCCTCTCTCCCTACGAATACAGCGACAGCCTGGGAGGTGTACGCGGTGTAGGGGTTACCGCGACGCTCAAGGTCTCCGTCCTGTAGAGGCCATCTAAGGCAACATCTGTCCGAACTTTGACCAGGATATGCAGTAGATGCGTTGTTTTTCCGCGCCGGTCATTTTCTTAAAAATTCCTTTTTTCCGTGTGACGATCAGGCAGGGAACCTGCAGAAGATTGCCGAAACGATACGCTGCCGACGGCACGTCCGGCGCACCTTCTTTTGCATCGACGAGCAGCCAGGGTTTGCCGTTGAAGCATATCAGGAAATCGATCTCCGTCTGATCGTGCGTGCGGATGAAGTGCAGCGACATCTTTTCACCGTAGCGATCCGAATAAAGAACTGCCGCGCGCAACAGCGACGCTGCGATATAATTTTCAAAGATATTTTCACCTGCGTTTTTCCAGTCCGTATAATACCATTTCTTTTCTGATTTATACGCACGGCTGATTTTTTTCGAATACGGCGGAACGGCAAAAACCAGCTCAAGTTTGCCCAGCATTTCAAGCCATCGCCTGATGCTTGCGTGCGTGGTCTCGAGGTCATTCGCCAGGTTCCTGTAGCTGATCGTGTTGCCGATGGATCTCCCGAGCATGTCCAGAAGGTGCTCGATCTTGTCGAACTCCACGACGTGAGTCAGGTCGCGCATATCCTCGCGAATGATCAAATTCCTGTGGTTTGCCGACCAGCGTTTCCAGAACGTTTCAGAGGAAGAGAAGAAGGGTTCGGGAAAACCGCCAAGGTTCAAAAGATCTTCCAGCGTATTTTCATCAGCCATATCGCCAGCTTTTATTATTAAATCCAGGGCGTTTCGTGGGAGCGCAAAATCGGTCTTTTTGAAATCCGGCAGATTCAGAGGGAAAAGGTTCGTGTGAAAATATCGTCCGACGAGGGAATCGCCGCTTTTCCTGAAGGTATCGAGCCTTGCGCTGCCCGTGACGACAAAGTGAAATTTCCTCTTATATTCGTCGTAGATACCCTTGAGGATATCCTTCCATTTCGGGCGCTTGTGAATTTCATCAAAACAGATCCACTTTGCATTGATGGCGGAGACAAAATCAGGGTCCTGAAAATACAGCTGACGTACGCGGCGGCTATCCCAGTTGAAATAGGCCTCTTCCTCGCGGCAGATCGTTGACGTGACGAGCGTGGTCTTTCCGACCTGTCTTGGGCCGGACAGGAACAGCATCCGGTTTCCAAGCCATTTTTCGGACGTCCAATAGCGTTCTATCGTACGGAACTGTTCGTGATATGGATTCATGATAATCCATTTTACGCGTAAAATGGATCATGTCAAACCCAAGTACCGGCAGTCGTTGAAAAGGTCATTTTAACCTGCTCTGAATTGCCGCAGATAAAAAAGGACCCTTCCACACTATTGCAGAAGGGCCCAAAGGGGGGGTCGATATTTTCGACCTGCTTTACTGATTTTCAACTTCCATAGTTATTATCGGCCGCGCGGATGCCCAAGTTGCGTCTCGCGCGATTTTTTTAAAAAAAGGTGAAGGTTCGTCAGACGGAGCAAGAAAAGGTTATTAAAAACAGCATGTTGCGATGCCGTGGGGTGTAGGCCTGCGGTCAGGTAACCTGGATTTTGGCAATGAGTTACATGAGATTTAGTGGGTCCACGTCTATGGCGAGCCGTACGTTTCGAGGCAGCGCCCTCTCCATTCCATGCCTGGCGCGTGCAAGGAACTGGCCGAGTTGACCTGGGGTTGAGGCCTTTATGAGGATCTGCCACCGATAGCGGTTCCGAATGCGCGCGATCGGAGCGGGTGCGGGGCCCAGGACGGCGATCCCTGCATTTGTGCAATTTTTGATTATCCCAGCCACGGCGAGCGAGGCCTTTGAGGCGGCGTCGTTGGAGTTGGATGATATCCTTATTATGGCGAGCCTGCCGAACGGCGGGTATGAGAGCTTCTCGCGATATTTCAGCTCTTCCGACGCGAATCCCTCGAAGTCGTACAGCGACGCCATGACAAGGCTCGGATGCTCGGGCTGCCAGGTCTGGATGATCACGCGGCCGGGCTTGTCGCCCCTGCCCGCGCGGCCGGCCACCTGCGTGAGCAGCTGGAACGTGCGCTCGGCAGCGCGGAAGTCCGGGATGTGCAGCGACATGTCCGCACAGATCACGCCCACGAGCGTCACGTCGGGGAAGTCGTGCCCCTTGGTGACCATCTGTGTCCCCACCAGTATGTCGATTTTTTTCTCCCTCATGCCGCCGAGTATGCGGCGGCGTTCCTTTGGCGCGGCAGCCATATCGCTGTCGAGCCTTGCCACGCGCGCATTTGGGAAGAAGTCCGCTATCTCGCCCTCCAGCCTCTGCGTCCCCTGACCTACGGGCGTGATTTCGCTTCCACCGCACGAGGGGCACTCCGAGGGTAGGGGGATCTGATAGTCGCAGTAGTGGCAGACGAGCGCGGCGCCTGTATCGTTTTTTGCCCTGCCGATGTGCGCGGTGAGCGCGATGTCGCAGTTGGGGCATTCGATCGCATCCCCGCACCCCTCGCACTGCATGGAGCTCGCGAAACCGCGGCGCCCCATGAAAAGCAGCGCCTGTTCTTTGCGGTCCAGCGTCTCTGCGATCGCATCGTAAAGCTTGGGAGAGAGCGCGTGGAGTTCGCGTTTTCTATCCTCTCCCTCCGAACGCCGGATTTTTTTATCCGCGGTTCGTGCGATTCTCATGTCCACGATTTCGATATCAGGGAGGGATGCCCCGGCAGTTCGCAAGGGCAGGGAGTGGATCGCATATTTTCCTGAGCGCGCGTTGGCCACGCTCTCGAGCGATGGCGTCGCGCTGCCAAGCACTACCCCAATCCCCTCGATATGCGCGCGCATCACCGCGGCGTCACGGCCGTTGTATGAGAATCCCTCGTCCTGTTTATAGGATGCGTCGTGTTCCTCGTCCACGGCGATTGCGCCTAGATTCGCAAGCGGCGCGAAGAGCGCACAGCGCGTGCCTATGACCACGTCCACTTCCCCATCGCGCATCCTGAGCCACTGGGCGTGGCGCTGCGCGTCAGTGAGGCCGGAGTGATATACCGCCACGCGGTCGCCGAATCGCGCGGCCGCGCGGCCTGCGAGCTGCTGCGTGAGACCGATTTCAGGCACGAGCACAAGTCCCTGTTTTCCGCGCAGCGCGAGCTCCGCAAAAAAGCGGAGATAGACCTCCGTCTTTCCGCTGCCTGTAACCCCGTGCAGGAGCGTGACGCGCGGGCTGTCCGACGTTGCAGCCGCGAGCATCGCGTCGAGGGCAAGCTGCTGATCCGAATTGAGCGTGATTTCTTCCTCGACGAGGGGGATCGTCTCGTGCGGCTCCGTGGGCCTGGTGGTCCTGGGCGCGCTGATTTGAAGCAGACGCGCGGGCATGGCAGCGCGCACTACTTCTCCGATGGGCGTGCAGTAGTAATCGGACATCCATCGCATGAGCTTGAGGAGGTTTGCGGAGAGCGCCGGCGTCTCGTCCGGAATTTCCAGCACATCCTTGATGGCCTTGCCGGCAAGGCCCGTCGGCGGATCTTCCGTGACTTCCATGATGACGCCCGTCATGCGTTTCTTGCGAAATTCAACGACCGCGCGCATTCCAGGGCGGGCGTCGAGTGACTCCGGCAGGGCGTAGCTGAAGGTGGTACGCAGAGGCGAGGGAATGGCGATATTTGCAAACCGCATGTATTGCGGTCTAGCCCATAAGATGGCAGCCCGCAAGTACTTGCCAAGGCAGACTGCACAGGCTAGAAACGCAAGCAACAACTGGAGGCTTCCATGGAACAAAAGAAGCGCATCGGCGTTATGCTCTGCGGGTGCGGCCATCGCGACGGCTCCGAGATACACGAGGCGACGCTCTCGCTGCTTGCCATAGATATGGCGGGAGCAGCAGCGGTCTGCATGGCTCCAGCGGGCACTACCCTCCTGGTCAGAAATCATCTTACAGGCGCCGAGGTCCATGAAAAGCGAGATATGATCGTGGAGTCCGCGCGCATCGCCAGGGGCGTGATACGCTACGCAGCCCAGGTCTCCGTCGCTGATATCGATGCGCTGATTATTCCCGGCGGTCAGGGCGCGGCTCTGAATCTCTCCAGTTTTCTCGTCGACGGAGTTGACTGCAAGGTGGACCCTGACGTGCAGCGGCTCATTGCCAATATGGCCAAGGCGCAAAAACCTATAGGTGCGATCTGCATCGCCCCGACCACCCTAGCGCGGGTCCTGGAGCTCGAAGGCATATCCGCCACAATTACCTGCGGAACGGACGTCGACGTAGCAGCTGCCATCGAGGATATGGGCCATACCCATGTGAACTGCCTGCCGACTGAATGCGTGATAGACCGCGAGCACAGGATCGTCACCTCGCCCGCGTACATGAACGCCAAATCGATCGACGAGGCGTGGCAGGGGATCAAGAAGCTGGTAGACGCGGTCATCGAGATGGCATGAAGCTGGTCATACTCCCAATAGGCAAGATCAGGTCTCGGCCGATTGCCGAACTTGCTTCTCAGTATGCAAGGCGGCTAGCGCACTATCTTCCAATTGAAGAGATCGTTTGCAAAGATGATCGGCAGGCGCTGTCAAAGCTGGAGCCGGGCGATTTTCTGGTGCTGCTCGACAGCAGAGGCGGGCAGATGAGTTCGGAGCAACTGGCCGAGTTCATCCGCAGACACCAGATGCGCGGCACGAAGAGGATGGCGTTCTTTATCGGCGGGCCCGATGGGGCGGGGCAGGAGATCCGCGCCCGCGCCGGCCTTGCACTCGGGCTCTCGCTCATGACCTTTCCCCACGAACTTGCGCAGGTGATGATTCTCGAGCAGCTCTATCGAGCGTGTTCGATCCTCAAGGGAGAACCTTATCATAAGGGCCCATAAATAAAAAAGGCCCCGGTGTCCCGGGGCCTTCGCCTGCAAATCCTGTTTCGCTATTCTGCCGCGAGCGGCTTCATGCAGAGAAACCAGTCGAAGCAATGGTAGCCCTCAGCCTGCTGGTTGGCCACGCGTTCCTTTGCCGTACCGCAGCTTCCAGGCGGCGGGATGATCACTTCGTCTCCAGGCTTCCAGTCGGCAGGCGTCGCAATTTTATATTTGTCCGAGGTTTGCATGGCGATCAGAAGCCTCTTGATTTCGTCGAAATTGCGGCCGTTGGAGAGCGGGTAGTAGATGATTGCGCGTATTTTCGATTCCGGGTCGATGAAGAATACCGCACGCACTGCCTGCGTGTTGCTTGCCGTCGGCTGCAGCATTCCGTATTTCTTCGCTACATCCATCCTTATGTCGGCGATGACAGGAAAATTGATCTCCACCTTCTTCATCCCCTTGTATTCGATCTTTTCCTTGATCGTGCGCAGCCAGGCGATGTGGCTGTAGATGCTGTCGATAGACAGGCCTACGAGTTTCGTGTTGAGGGCGTCGAATTCCTTCTCCATTGATGCGAACGTCATGAATTCCGTGGTGCAGACCGGCGTGAAATCCGCTGGATGACTGAAGAGGATCACCCACTTGCCCTTGTAATCCTCGGGAAAGTTGATCGATCCCTGCGTGGTGTCGGCGGTGAAAGACGGCGCCACCTGCCCTATGATCGGCATCTGGTAAACCTGCTCGGCAGGCTTGCCGGCTTCGCCGATCTTTTCGATCACATGTTTTACGTCAGCCTTGATCCTGCAGCCTGAAACAGAGATGGCCGCAACTATGGCTACGAAGACTGTTATGTTTCGGATGCGGTTATCCATACCCCCCCCTTGGTGTGTTATTGACCTTGGCTGATATTTTTAGCATTTATTCTTGATGGGTCAACCGAAAATATTCATGTCAGACCGGGGCAGGCATTAATCACAACTGATATGGAGAAGCCAGATATGAAATTGGTAGTGTATTACAATACTACAGTGTAATATTATTGCACTGTCGATATTATGATTTGATGAGTCGAACAGGCCGAGGCGATCATGGACAACAAGAAAATGGACATCCTTGTGGTGGATGACGATCAGGACTTCGCATCCAATCTCGCCGACCGCCTCATCGCGGAGGGCGCCAACGTCAAGACGGCGAACAGCGCCGCCGAAGCCATGCAGACCCTGCAGGATTATCCGTTCGACGTCGTGCTGCTCGATCTAGGCCTGCCAGACGTCTCTGGCATGGAATTGATAGGACGGATACTGTGCATCGACGCGACGCTTGCGATAATTATCGTTACAGGCCGCAATGATCTGGAAACCGCAGTGAGCGTCATCAAAAAGGGCGCCTACGATTTCATAGTCAAGCCGATCCATTTTGAGGAACTGTGGATCAAGATCGTAAATGCGACGCAGTCCCGTCAGGCAAGGCAGACTATCGCCACATTTGAGAAGGAGATGTCGGTATCTTACGGATTCGATCAGTTCATATACAAGAGCCAGGCGATGCATGACACGGTCGAACACCTGAGGCAGCTCGCGGAATCCGATGCCACGGTGCTCGTCACGGGGGAGAGCGGCGTGGGCAAGGAACTCGCCGCAAGGGCACTTCATTACAACGGCCCGCGCAGGCTAAAACCGTTTGTCACGGTGAGCTGCGCCGCCGTGCCTGAAACGCTCATAGAGAACGAACTCTTCGGACACGAGCGGGGCGCATTCACGGACGCGTTCGAGCGCCAGATGGGCAGGTTCGAGTTCGCCAACACCGGAACGATCTTCCTCGATGAGATCGGCGATCTTTCGCCGATGATACAGACGAAGCTCCTGAGGGTGCTCCAGGAGAGGAGCTTTACGCGCATCGGCGGGCTCAAGGAGATAAAGGTGGACGTGAGGGTGATTGCGGCGACTAACAAGGATCTTCAGGCCGAGGTCGCGGCGAACATATTCCGCGCGGATCTATTCTACAGGCTGAGCGTTCTGCCCATAACCATTCCGCCGCTGCGCGACCGGCCTGAGGATATACTTCTTCTCGCGCAGCACTTCCTTGAATTCTATTCTCAGAAAACGGGCAAACCTTTTCATGACTTTTCAAAAGAGGCTCGCGACATGCTCGCCTCATATTCGTGGCCGGGAAACGTGCGCGAGCTGCAGAATGCAATCGAGAGGGCCGTGGTCTTCGGGATTCCTCCATCGATAGCTGCGCGGGATATAACACTTGGACCGCTTCGCCAGGCCGTCCACGAACATGCCGCATCGGCCGGCGCTCTTGCGCCGTTGCGCGCGGTCGAGGCTTCGCACATAGCGGAAGTGCTCACGCAGTGCGGGTGGAATATCTCACAGGCGGCGCATATGCTCGGTATCGGCCGCGATACGCTCTATCGAAAGATCAGACAATACGGGATCGTGCAGAAAAAAACGTGATTCGTGGTTCGTGAATCGTGGATCGTAAAACCGCCGAAGTGCTTGTGGCCTTCACGATCCACGATCAACGATCCACGATCCACGAAATCATGGACAACCACCAGATCGCAAATATCCTCGAAGAGACAGCGGTGCTGCTCGAACTCATGGGCGAGAACGCCTTCAAGGTGCGCGCATATCACAACGCGGCGCGCATAGTGGAGTCGCTCCATGACGACATCGCCCAGCTGATAGAGCGCGACGAACTAGTCAAGCTCAAGGGAATCGGCAGGGCGCTGGCGGATCACATAGCCGAGATAGCGCGCAGCGGCAGCATCAAGGAATACGACAAACTTCGCGCCTCCGTTCCTGAAGACGTGATCAAGATGCTCTCGATACCCGGCGTTGGTCCGAAAAAGACCAGATACCTCTGGAAGGAGCGGGGGATCAAGTCGATAGGAGAGCTGGAAATTCTCTGCCGACGCCACCTGCTGGCGGGAGATCCCGGCTTCGGAGAGAAGACAGAGGAAAAAATACTTGCCGGCATCGATATGCTCAAGAGTTTTGCGGGCAGTTGCAGGCTGGACGAAGCGCTCGGCGCCGCACTCGACGTGCATAAAGAGGTGAGCCGCTGGCCGGATGTGATCCGCAGCGAGATAGGCGGATCGATACGGCGCTGCAAGGAGATAATTCACGATATCGACATACTCGTCTCCACCGAAAAGCCGGAGAAGATCATGGAGCGCTTCATTGCCATGCCTCAGGTGGAGCGGGTTATTCAGCACGGAAGCAAAAAATCCGAGGTCATGCTCAAGTCTGGAATACAGTGCGACCTTCGAGCTGTTTCCGATGAAGAGTATCCGTTTGCGCTTCACTACTTCACAGGCTCAAAGGAACATAACGTCGAGATGCGAGGCAGGGCAAAGGCCAAGGGATACAAATTGAACGAATACGGTTTGTTCAAGGGCGCTTCCAATAAATCGGTCAGCTGCGCGGACGAAACGGCGCTCTTCAAGAAGCTGGGACTCGAATTCATTCCACCTGAGCTGCGCGAGAACATGGGAGAGATAGAGGCCGCCGCAAAAGGCGCGCTCCCGCGCCTGATCGAGCGCAAAGACGTGATGGGAGTTCCTCACGTACATTCGACATACACCGATGGCAAGGCGGGCATTGCGGAGATGGCCGATGCCGCCAGTTCTCTGGGATACAAATATATAGTGATCGCCGATCACAGCCAGGCGGTGCGTATCGCCGGCGGAATGAAGCCCGCTGACGTGCGTCACCAGCACAAGGAGATCGATGCGCTCAACCGCAAGCTCAAGGGATTCAGGGTCGTCAAGGGAGTGGAACTCGACATCCTTTCCGACGGCGCTCTCGATTTCGACGACGAACTTCTCTCTTCATTTGAAATAGTAATGGCTGCGATTCATTCCGGCTTCGGCATGCCTGAAGCCGAGATGACGGAGAGAATAGTGCGCGGCATTGCGAATCCATTCGTGAAGGTGCTGGCGCATCCGACGGGGAGACTTTTGCTCACCAGGGAGCCCTACGCCGTGGATCTCCGCCGCGTGATCGCGGCCGCGGTAAAATACGACGTGGCGCTGGAGATCAACGCACATCCCATGAGGCTTGATCTCGATTGGCGATGGTGTAAATACGCAAAGGAGCAGGGCGCAAAAATGATCATAGGTCCCGACGCACACTCCACGGAAGAGATACGCCACGTCGAGTTCGGAATCTGGGTAGCGCGCAAGGGCTGGCTGACAAAGCGCGATGTCCTCAATAATCTGAACGCCGAAGACCTTGTCAGATACTTTCACAAGAGGTGAAACGTGCTTGAAAAACTCTTCACGCCGCAATCGGTGGCGATAATCGGAGCTTCGCGCGAGGAAGGCAAGGTGGGCCACTCGGTCATAAAAAACATGATCGAGCACGGCTTTGCCGGGAAGATCTACCCGGTGAATCCCAAGGCCGCCGATATCATGGGCCTTGCGTGTTATCGCGACGTGAACTCCCTTCCTGACGGCATAGATCTCGCCGTGATAGCGATTCCGGCGAAGTTCGTTCCCAGCACGGTCGAGGAGCTGGGCCGCAAGGGCATAGGCGCTGCAATAGTCATTTCGGCCGGCTTCAAGGAGGCGGGCGAAGAGGGCAAGGACCTTGAGAAGCGGCTCTTCAACGCCGCGATGGTGAGCGGCGTGCGCATACTGGGCCCCAACTGCCTGGGCCTCATCAACACGAAGCACAGGCTCGATGCGTCCTTTGCAGCTCATTTTCCGGAGGATGGCGACATCGCGGTTCTCTCCCAATCAGGCGCGCTCTGTACAGCTATCCTCGACTGGGCGGTTCGTAATCATATCGGATTTTCAAAACTCATCAGCATAGGGAACAAGGTCGATATAGACGAGGAGGTGCTGATAGAGGCGCTTGGCGAAGACGATAACTCAAAGGTAATCGTGGGCTATCTGGAGAATATCCTTCACGGTCCTCATTTCATGCGTTCCGCGGAACGCGTGACAAAGCGCAAACCCGTCATTCTGATTAAGGCTGGGAACACGACCGCCGGCGCGCGCGCCGCTTCTTCGCATACCGGCAGCCTCGCCGGCGCGCGAATGGCTTACGAGTGCGCGTTTCGCTCCAGCGGCATTTTGCAGGCCTCTTCGCTAGAGGCGCTCTTCGATTATGCTCAGGCCTTTTCATATCAGCCGCTTCCGCGCGGAAACCGCGTGGCGGTCGTCACAAACGCCGGCGGCCCGGGCATCATGGCAGCCGACGCGATAGAGAACGCGGGGCTCGCGTTTGCCGCGCTCTCCGAGGAGAGCCACGAAAACCTGAGATCCTTTCTTCCCGCCGCCGCAAACGTGATGAACCCGGTGGACATCCTGGGCGACGCCGCGGCGGAGGTTTACGGAAAGGCGCTCGACGCGGTGCTTGCGGATGACGGCGTGGATGCGGCGGTGGTGCTCCTCACGCCGCAGGCCATGGTAGACGTGAGGAAGGCGGCGGAGCAAATATCCGCGGCCGCGAAAAAATTCAATAAGCCGGTTGTCGCATCCTTCATCGGCGCGGAACGCGTGGCGAGCGGCATCGAGTTCCTGCAGAAAAACAGAATTCCTCATTATCCCACGCCTGAACGCGCCGTGGAATCGCTGCTCATGATGGTCGATTACATGAAGTGGCGCGAGCGGCCGCAGCGCGTTATCAGGCGGTTCGCGGTCAACACGACGAAGGTGAGCCGTGTGATAAATCTCTGCCGCAAGCGCGGCCAGATGAACGTGGGCGAGCAGGAATCCAAGTCTATACTCGCGGCATACGGATTCACCGTGCCCCAGGCCGTTATGGCGAGAAGCGCCGACGAAGCGGTCTCGGCGGCCGGCACAATCGGTTTTCCAGTGGTGATGAAGATAGTCTCCCCCGACATAGTGCATAAATCAGACGTTGGCGGCGTGAAGGTGGGACTTGCGGGACCGTCAGACGTGAGCGATGCGTATGAGCTCATGATGAAGCGCATAC
This sequence comes from bacterium, assembly GCA_021810905.1. Lineage (GTDB taxonomy): Bacteria > UBA10199 > UBA10199 > 2-02-FULL-44-16 > JAAZCA01 > JAJZQH01. Next base: position 102,222 of record JAJZQH010000007.1, on the reverse strand, counting down.
GCGAGCGCGAACCCGATGCTCGCCTGCACGGCGTGCTCATTCAGGAGATGGTGAGGGAAGGGCGCGAGATCATCATCGGCATGACGCGCGACCCGCAGTTCGGTCCCATGCTCATGTTCGGGCTGGGAGGCGTATACGTAGAGGTCTTGCGTGACGTCTCGTTTCAGTTGGCGCCCATCACGGACGAAGAGGCCTATCAGATGCTCGTCGGAACCAGGACTTATAAGTTGCTCAAGGGCGTGCGCGGTGAAAAATCCGTGGACATGCAGCTGGTGGCGGAATGCATCCAGCGCATCTCGCAGCTCTCCGTGGATTTTCCCGAGATAGAGGAGATGGATATCAATCCGCTCAAGGTCAGCTCCGAGCGTGCAAGGGCGGTGGCAGTGGACGCCCGCGTGAGAATTCGAGGTAATGCTCATGAATAAAACAGACTGGAAGACGCAGTACGCGAATAAAATCGTGAGCGCTGCCGAGGCGATGAGCCACATCAAAGCGGGCAACAAGATCTTCGTGGGCACGGGTTGCGCTGCGCCGCAGACGCTCATCGAAGCCATGACCGCAGAGCGCCAGGGCGTAACTGATGCGGAGATATTTCATTTGCTTACCATGGGCGTTGCCCCCTACGCGCGGGACAAGTTTCCCGAACGCTTCCGCTTCAACAGTTTCTTCATCGCAGAAAACGTTCGAGATGCCGTGCAACAGGGGCTCGGAGACTACACGCCGGTCTTTCTCTCGGAGATACCGAGGCTCTTCGAATCCGGGCGCACGCCCCTTGACGTTGCGCTCATCCAGGTGGCGCCGCCGACAGCGGACGGTATGGTGAACCTGGGCATCTCCGTGGACATAGTGAAGAGCGCCACCGAGAACGCCAACCTCGTCATCGCCGAGGTCAACCCCCGCATGCCGCGCACCTGCGGGAGTTCCCAGATACCTGCAGACTACATAGATTTCTTTGTCGAATCGGACCGGCCGCTGCTCACGTATCATCCGGTCGAAGTCGACGATACGATTCGCAGAATCGGCAGGAACGTGGCTTCGCTCATTGAAGACGGTTCCACCATCGAGGTGGGAATCGGCGCCATACCGCAGGCGATTTTGGAATTTTTGAAGGACAAGCGCGATCTCGGAATTCATACCGAAATGTTCACGGATCAGCTCGTGGATCTTATCGAGTCCGGAGTGGTGAGCGGAAGCAAGAAGATCCACGAACGCGGCAAGGTCGTGGCCTCTTTCATAATGGGGACGCAGAAGCTCTACGACTTCGTAAATGATAATCCGATGATCGAGCTGCATCCGTCCGAATACGTCAACGATCCGTTCGTGATCAGCGGGCATCCGAGGATGGTGGCCATCAACGTGGCGCTCGAGGTCGATCTTACTGGGCAGGTATGCGCCGATTCGCTTGGGCACAAGTTCTACAGCGGGATCGGCGGCCAGCTGGATTTCATCCGCGGAGCGGCGCGGTCTCCGGGTGGAAAACCGATCATCGCCATGAAATCCACGGCGAAAAACGAAACAATCTCCCGCATCGTCTCAATGCTTTCGCCCGGTGCGGGCGTGGTCACAACCCGCGGCGACGTCCACTACGTGGTCACCGAATATGGCATAGCCGATCTGCACGGCAAGAACATCCGCGAGCGCACGATGGAGCTCATCAATATCGCGCATCCCAAGTTCCGCTCGCAGCTGCTGCGCGAGGCCAAACAGCTGCACTATGCCTATGAGGACCAGATCGAGCTGCCATGGGAGCGGACGCGCTATCCGGAAGAGTTCGAGCGCTGCCAGGTCATAGCCGACGGCACTCAGGTCTTCTTCCGCCCGGTGCGGTTCACGGACGAAGACGCTACGCGCGAATTTTTTTATTCCGTGTCGCCAGCGTCGATCTACCATCGTTTCTTCCAGCCTGTGAAGTCGCTCCCACACTCAAAGGTGATGCCGCTGGTCAGCATAGATTACGAGAAGGATATGGCCATAGTGGCGACGATAAACGACGTGGCTGGAGAGAAAATCCTCGCTGTCGGCCGTTACATCCGCAGCTCACAGGAAGAGAAGATGGCGGAGGTAGCCTTCATGGTGCGCGACGAATGGCAGAACCGCGGCATGGGCAGGGCGCTGCTGGAACAACTCATCGAGATAGCGAAGATGAACGGCATCGAGGGATTTGTGGCGTCCGTTCTGCATGACAACAAACAGATGATGGCCGTGTTTCATAACGCGGGCTATTCGCTCAAGACGAGTTTTGAAGAGGGGATATACACGCTGTCGTTCAGATTCGATCAGAAGGCATAGATGAAGCCCACACTCGAACATGTGCACGAGCTCCTCAGGAGGCTCAAGAAGGCGTATCCGAATGCGCATTGCGAGCTCGATTTCAAGACTCCGCTCGAGCTGCTCGTCGCCACGATATTATCCGCTCAATGCACGGACGCTCGTGTCAATGAGGTCACGCCAGCGCTCTTCGCGAAATTTAAAACCGCGCAGGCCTATGCAAAGGCATCAACTGCGGAGCTTGAAAAACTCATCCACTCCACCGGATTCTACAAGAACAAGGCCCGCTCGATCCAGAACTGCTGCACGCAGCTCGCGATGGAGCACGGCGGCAAGGTGCCCGAATCCATGGAGGAGTTGATTAAACTGGCAGGGGTGGGCCGCAAGACGGCCAATCTCGTGCGCGCGTACGCCTTTGGCAAGCCGGGCATTATCTGCGATACGCACGTCCTGCGGGTCTCAGAGCGCCTCGGGCTCACAAAGCAGAAGGACGCCGACAAGGTTGAGGCTGATCTCGCCGCGCTGCTTCCGGAGCGTGACTGGACGGCCTTTTCCACCGCCCTTATGACGCACGGACGCCGCTGCTGTTTTGCGCGAAAGCCGTCCTGTCCGACCTGTCCCGTGCGGGAGCTGTGCCCGTCTGCGGACATGTTCTGAGAGTCGTTGCTTGCAGCTCGTTTTGGCTTGACACTTGGAGGGCGTGTAGCTATTTCGCCTCCACATTCATAACGCATATCAAGGAGGAGCCAATGGCAAATCGTGACGATAAGGTACCGGAGAATATTGAAGGGCGCTACTACGTCGATACCCAGTGCATAGACTGCAACCTCTGCCGTGACATAGCTCCAGGAAACTTTGCTCATCAGGAAGAGGCAGGTTACGCGTACGTCAGCAAGCAGCCGAACGGGGACGAAGAAGAAGAGCAGTGCAGTGAGGCAAAGGATTCGTGTCCGGTTGAGGCGATAGGCGACGACGGAGAGTGATCGCCCGATGTATAAACTTAAAGGCCCCGCGATTGCGGGGCCTTTTTTGTTATCGCTTTTTCTGGCTCTTTCTTGCCGTTGATTTTTGTTGAGGCGTAGTCTTTTTTGATGCAACGGCAACTTTTGCAGTAGACTTGCCGGACTTGACGGTTGATTTCTTTGCCGCAGCTTTTTTGCCTTCGCGCGACGAGGCAGCGGATTTCTGCACGGCCCGTTTTTTGGAAACGACGGCGGATTCCTTGCTTGAGGCGTGTTTCATCATCTTCTGCGGCGCGAACTGTATCTCCGGGGAGCTCATCTCCAGGCGAGGTTCACCTTTCCTCGGTATCGACAGCGTGACTTCGTTGCGATCCTTTTTATTGGATCGCCATGAATCGAGCTGACCCTGATACCGCGGGTCGTTTTCGATCTGCGCGAAATCATCCCCCGCGGCCAGCCATGCGAGCGTCCGATCAGGTGATATTTTGTATGCCTGGCCCAGCGCTTCCAACGCGTCTTCCGTCTGACCGGATGCCGCATAATAAGCGGCCATGTATTCCACAGATTCGAAGTCGCCGCGCATGGAGGCAATGTCGATCTTGTCGAATATCTTTCTCGCCTTTTCTCCTTCGCCCGCGGAAGCCAGCAGGGCAGCCATCAGCAGGTCGCATTCAGACTTATGCAGCAGCGTGGCCGCGGAACGCGCTTTTGAATAGTACTTCCTGGCCATCTCGAAATATTTCTTTTGATCGATATCGCGCCGTTTGAGAAAGAGATAGAGGTTGTGATAGCTCACAGCCACGTTCTGGTAAGCCTTGTGCGCCTCGGAGCGGTCGATCTTCCCGCGCATGTCGAACGTGGCCGCGCGCGATACATCATTCATTACCTGTTTGAGCTTGGGAGTAGGTTTCTCATCGCGCATCTGTATGAGAGCTCCGTTCAGATCTCCCTTTGCAAGCGCCGTAACGATGGACTCCGGCACTTCGACCGATGGAGGCGAGGCCTCCTCAGCAGCCGGTTCCGTCACGGCCGCGGATTTTGCCGGCGAAACCGGATTCGCTTTTGCCTTTGTTTTTGCACAGACAGAAAGCGGCATGAGGATTGCTGCCGCTATGGCTATCGTTGCCGTTGCAAAACGCATCTGCATCACCGTCCCTTCCCGCTGATGGCGAAGTCGGCGTAGTCGCATCCGGCCGGCTTGTGCACGGCGTTGCCGTCCGTGAGAATGCCTACGCCAGAAGGCTGCTTGTCGAGGGGCTTCCCGAAGAGCGCCTGATAATCTGCCATGACGTCGACCGAATGGTTCATCCACTGTCCGAGCTTTCCGGAGCCGCTATCGAGCACCTTGATCTTGAGCTTTCCCTCGTGCCTCGAGATAACCGAGCCTGCAGGCAGGGTAGTGCTCCACACGTACTTGATCGAGTGTCCGCTGTATTTGCCCACAACGACGTAGACGCCACACGCACTGTCGTTTGTTGCGTCGTTCGATTCAGCCGCGCCCTCGGGCAGTTTGGTTGCACGCCAGCGCCAGGAGAGCATGGGCCTGTCTTCGATGGGCCAGTCGAAGTTGAAAAAGATCTGCTGTGAGATGTCTTCGCTGTCAACGGCATGGATGAAGCGTTTTCCGTTCTCTTCAGCCACCGTGTAAACCATCGCCGCTTTGCCTCTCTGCAACGGCCACGTCCGCCAGCGTTTCGGGAAGCTGCCGACCTTGGAAGAACTCAGGTCGTCGAGCGTCCACGCGCCGGTAGCGGCGAACGCTCCCGAGGCGACGATGAGCATCAATGCTGTAGAAAGCAGAACTTTTGCGGTTTTGCGGGTCATGCGGACTGTATAGTAACAGACGGCCCCCATGTCAATCCGATGAACGCGAGCCATCGCGTTCCCGTTCGTCCGGCGAGGGGTCGAGACCGGCGCTTGCTGTGTACCATTACTCCGCGTTATTCCGTCATGAGGTTAAGCGCATCTTGGAGCTCATCCGGCAGCGGGGAGGTAAAGCTCATGAGCCCTCCGCTCGCCGGATGCCTGAATGAGAGTCTGCTGCAATGCAGGAAGTGACGTGCGAGCGGCAATGTGTCAGCGGCGCGCTTGGCGGGATTCTGGTAGAGCCAGTCTCCTGCGAGCGGATGGCCGACGTGCGCCATATGCGCGCGGATCTGGTGCCGCACACCGGTTTCAATTCGCACGGAGACAAGCGCGTAATGCGTGGTTCGTCCCTTGTCATTCAGTTCGTATCTCTTGACGACTGAAAAAAATGTGCGCGCGGGCCGCCCCTTCCATTCATCCGCGCGCGCTGCGGAATCGCAAACGACCATCTTCGCCTTCTTTCGCGGATGATGTGCGATGGGCGCGTCGATAGCGCACTCTTCTGGAGGAATTCCGATAACGAGAGCGGTATATTCTTTGACGATCTCTCCCGAAATAAACTGCGCGCGCAGCGATTCATAGGATTGCGCCGTGCGTGCCGCCACCATGAGCCCGGACGTGTCGTTATCAAGGCGGTGGCACAGTCCTGCCTCGCGATTTCCAGGTCCGATTTCGGCTTGTTCAGGATAGATATCCAAAATCCATGAGGCGAGCGTTCCGCGTTCTCCGCTCTTGAGCGATACCGCGGGCATGCCCCCGGGTTTATAGACTACGAGCAGGCAGTCATCTTCATGAATTATGATCGGTCCGTCATTCATGCGCGGGTACTACAGAAGTCAGAATCCAGAATACAGAAGTCAGAATAAAGACGGCAAGGTGTTGAGGCCTATTCAGATAGTATTCTGTATTCTGACTTCTGTATTCTGACTTCTGTATTCTGACTTCTGATTTTTACCATGTGTAGTAACTGCTGCCATTGAGCGCCGCTCCGATAGTGTTGTCGGCGCCGAATATCTGCTTTGTAACAGTATCGACCGCAATGGCGACTATGTCGTCCCCGGAAGTCCAGACAGGCGCGACCGGAGCCGGCGGGTTGTCAGTCTCCAGCTGGTCCAAGCACAGGCTTCCGGACGTTGTTGTGATAAGGCTTATCGCCGGCGATATCTTGCCTGTTTCTATATTCTGGGAGATCGCTATGTTGCGCAAGGTTTCATTGACGCAACGATTGAATTTGACATGCAGTGGCGGCGATAAAAGGGAAGTCAGACCATCAATGCTGCCCGTAAAGAACAGAGGGATGGTAGGCGATACCTGGATATTGTAGGTTTCTTCAATGCTTCCCAATACCGATGAATTGCCGAGCACGGAGAATCTCATAACATTCTGGCCCGCAGCTGAAATGAAGAGGGCGCCGGCGTCTATCGTGTCGATCGGGGCGTTGGCATTAGCCGAGTTTATTTCCGCTATGCCCCAGCTCCCCTTGTGCGAAAGCGTCTGAGGCACAAATATAGTTACATATGCACCTGCTCCACTGCCGTTGTCCGCGATGAGCATCCCAACGTAGTTATTCTGATATACACCCTGCTCCATGGCCTTTATGTCCAGGTCTGTGCTCCTGGTTAGCCCGGTGATCGTGGTGCCGCCCACAACCTGCGGGGACATCGTAGCCAGCACTTCGCCCGTGCCGAGCGATATGGATGCGAGTTCAACCGTGTCGACGGTCTTGAGCGCGACGAGCAGGCTCGTCCGCGAGTCTACGAACATCGTATGCATAGGTTCTTTTGCAAGCGTAAAGCTGCGTGCACCGGACACCGCACCGCTCGCGAGTTTCGCGGTCCACAGGATCTTGTCGTCCTTGCTTGTGACCGCGATCGCATCGGCGGTTGCGCTTTTGAAAAGGGCGAGCGAATGCGCAAAGCAGCCGGTTATCGGTATGGTGACCGGCGTCGATAATCCGATGACCAGTTCGTTGGTGCTGGTGTCGCTCCCCTGCTTGAGCAGTATGGGCACGCCCAGAGTTGGTGCGATCTTCACGTCGACTACGGAGCCGCTCACTCCCTGACCGGCGCAGTTTGCCTGCGGCAGCGGCGTGCCTGACGACGGGACGAGTATCTGGATGAATTCGCTGATGAATGCACCGGAAGTAGGATCGATCAGACCCAGCCGTATTATATCGCCCTCGCTCGCGGCGATTACCAGCACGAACGATCCGTCAGTTCCGGCCACTGTGCACGCATATCCCAGATCGCTGCAGATAACGGGCAGTCCCAGTTCCTGGGCATAGGCATTGGCGACTAACCTATCCAGGAATTTCAACGTTGCAGAGGTTGCTACGCTATCGTTTATCGCTACGACCGTGGTGCCCGCAGGCACCGCTCCTTCGACGCCCGTGATCGTGACGTTGCCGTTTGCGTCAGGCGCCGACACGTCGACCCTTCCAGTGATCGGTGCGGGGAGATCAACCGGTGGGGCCGAGGATGCCGACGCTCCGCAGCCGGCCGTGTACAAAGCGCCTATAATGAAGGCGAGAATGAATGGTATTTTGATGATGTTATTGATCTTCATCTGGGCTTCCCCCTGACGTTATATCTTCCCTCTACCACCTTGATATTTTAGCAATATGGATGCCAGTTGTCTGTTAAATATTTTTTCTTAATAATTATCGAGTTACATCGTATAACGGTAAAATTCAAAATATGGAGTATATATATCACCTCCAAATCAAACAAATGGTTCGATTTAAGTAATAAACGTAATATATACTATAAAAAGAATGTGCAGTGATCGTTGTTTGAATTGTGATATTATATCCTTGCTTGGCACATAGACACGGCACAAGGAGGCGTATTGGAACAGGTTATCAAGAACATCGACGCAAAATACAGGATCATAGAAAAGCTTGGCGGCGGTGGATTCAGCGATGTCTATCTCGTTGAAGGGCCAGGGGGCAGGTGCGCGCTCAAGCTTCTGAAGAGCACTATCGACTCGCTCAAGAAATCCGCGCTGGACGAGTTCAAGAATGAATTTTCAGTCCTCAAGGACATGCGCCACCCGAACATAGCCGAGATACTCGACTTTGGATTCGATGAATCTCTCGAACGATACTATTACACGACAGAACTGATCGAAGGCAAAGACATCATCAAGGCCTCCGAAGGTTTCAATCTTGAGACGATGACCGGCCTCATCGTGCAGGCGCTGCGTGCGCTCTCATATCTCCACTCGTATCGCATCTATCACTTCGACATAAAAGCTGCGAACGTTCTAGTCGTGGAGAAGGAGCGCCCCGAGGTAAAGATTATCGATTTCGGATTGGCCGGAATAGACCCGCGGGGCAGGCTCATAGGCACGCCTTCGTACATGGCGCCCGAGATCGTGGCGCGGGAGCGCGCGGACAACAGGGCGGATCTCTATTCGCTGGGGGTGCTCTGGTATTCGGCGCTCACGCGCCGCAATCCTTTTCGATGCACAGAGAATAGCGAGACGCTCTCGCGTCAGCTTCATTTCGTACCGCCGCTTCCTTCAAAACTTGTCCCGACTCTTCCCACCTGGATCGATGCGATCGTCATGCGGCTGCTGGAGAAGAATCCTGCGAACCGCTTTCCCAACGCGTCTGCTGTGATACGCGAGATCAACAGGCACGTCGGAGACAAGTATCCGTTTGAGACGCGCGAGACGCTGCTCTCCTATCTCCCTGACGAAGGACGCTTCGTGGGGCGGACGGGCGAACTGTGGAAGATGGAAGAAGAGATAGCGCGAATAAAGGGCGCGCTCGGCGCATCCAGCGGTTGCCTGGTGATGGGTGACGTCGGTTGCGGAAAGACGCGCCTGCTCAAGGAACTCAAGTATCGGTCGCAGCTCAAGGAGCTTCGGGTGGAGTGGGCCAGCGCTTCGGAGGCGGCAAGATTTTCCGAGTGGTGCGATGCGCTCGCGAAACACCTCTCCGAAGGCAAGGGGCCGGCAATATTCATGCTCGACGATCTGCAGGCCTTGGCCGACGACGAAGTCGCGAGGGTGCGGCTGCTCACGCTGATAACCAGGGCGAGAAGGCCCGCGCCCTCGGCGTCCGCATGGATAGCCGTTGCGGCGAGATCTATTCCGGACGAGACCTCAAAGGCGACTCTCGAAGCGATGCTTCCTTTGCGCGTCGTAGTGGAGCCGTTCACGCGCGGCGAGCTCGGCGAATATCTGGTGTCGCTCACCGGCCTTCCAAGCCCACCGGCCCCGCTGCTGAACGGCCTCTACGAGCGAACGGAGGGAAATCCGCTCTTTGTCACCGAGCTATTGAAGTCGCTCATAGCGGGCGGAGGGCTCTTCGACGAGCGAGGGAGGTGGAACGAGACGATATTCGAAGACGTGGGCGTGGATTTTTCAAAGGCCGTGATTCCGCGCACAGTCGGCGATCTGCTGCTCGAGCGCGAGTCGATGCTGGGAAGCGATGGGCGGGCGCTGGTCGAGGCGCTGGCCGTGGCAGGACGCCCAGCTACCGCGGTCGAACTGTCCGAGTGGAGCGGCAATCCAGCGGCAAGGGGCGCGGTGCCCGATCTCTTGCGCGATGGAATTCTCGACCGCGCCGAGGGATTTGCAGTCCGCTTCCACAATGCCCTCATGGGTCAGGCGATCTACGAATCTCTCCCCTCGGAGCGTCGCCTGAGGCTGCATGACGCAATCGCCGCGTCTCTTACGGCGGCGAACGGCAGCGAAGATGAAATACTCGAACACGTGAGCAGGGGCTCCGATCAAAAGGCGGCGCTCGAAGCCGCGACAGCTCTTGGCGAAAAGGCGCTCAAGGCCGGCCGCGGCGAGCAGGCGGCGCTTTTTCTCGCGCGCGCGCTGAAGCTCGTTCCCGAAGACGACGTAGAGCGCTGCGTGGCTGTTCAGATGGAACTCGGCGAGGCGTATCTCATAAGCCATTCTTACACCACCGCGACCGAACACTTCTCCGCAGTAGAGGCGCTCATAGCCGCGTGCGCGCAGAGCGATGCGATGGCAAGGTGGCGGGCCGAAGTGCTCATCCGACTGGGTGGCACGTACATCAAGCTGGCCGAGATGGACCGCGCGAGGGCTGCACTGCACGACGCGGGCGCGGCGCTCAATCAGGCGGGAGGAGACAGATCGCGCGAGATCTCCATAGAAAATTTTATAGGCAGCATCCATTACCTCGAAGGCAGGCTCGACGAGGCGAAGGAGATATTTTCAAAGACGCGCATTGCTGCGGCAAATCTCCCTCCGGATGCAAGGCCCGTTACAAACAATGACCTTGGAATAGTGCTTGTAGCGCGCGGCGAGATTTCCGCTGCGGGTGAGATTCTGGCGGAAGATCTCACGAAGGCGCAGAATATGGGCGACGACCTCCTGCTCGGCAGGGCGCATTACAATCTCGCCCAACTCGCACAGGCGAAGGGAGAATACGGTGCGGCAGTCGAGGAATATCAGCGGTGCATAGAGGTCTGCCGCAGATCGCATAACACGGAGCTCATGCTGCGCGCCTACAACGGGCTCGGCAACGCCTGCCAGATCAGCGGAGATGCCGATCAGTGCGTCGTGTTTTACGAGCGCGGAATGGCCCTGCACGAGATGATCGGCGACATGCGGGGCGGCGCCGCAATCGCGATCAACATGGGCATAGTTGAGGCCGCGCGCGAAAGGATAGAGGCGGCGCTCGATCATCTCGTTCCCGCGGTGGAGTACCTGAGGAGCATGCCGTCCAAGGGGGCCGCGGACTGGGCCGCGCTCTCAAGGGGCCTGTTGGAGCTGGGCGACATCGCGCGGCGGGGCGGAAGATACGACGAGGCGCGCGAGAGGCTGGAGGAGGCGCGCGGTATCGCGTCGCGCGTTCAACAGGCCTCGTCGCAGCGCTTCTGGATCATGACGGCGCTCGCGGAAGTGGCGCATGAGCAGAAGCGCAAGGGCGAGCTCGCGGACATCATCTCCATGCTGGAACCGCTCGCATCGAGCAGCGCTGAAAAGGGGGCGCTCGAAGAACTCAGGGGGCGCATAGGTTCCAAAACCGACGCTGCTCTTTCCGCTGCAATTTCCCGGGCGGAGGCTCCCGGCGAAACCGCTCCTTCTCAGCCGATGCAGGTTCAACCCGTAACGCAGGATACGTCTTCCGGCTATCGCAGGATTCTTGAGATAAACAAACTCATAGCGGCCGAGAGCGATCTGGACTACGTGCTCAAGACGGTGCTCTTCTACGCACTTGAGTTCACGGGAGCCGAGGCGGGCGCAATCCTGCTTACGGGCGACGACGGGGATATAACTTCCGCGTGCCAGAGGAACATGGAATCGCGCGAGGGCGAGCTGGCGTTCAGCCGCACGGTCGCAAGGCGGGTGCTCGAAGGAGGATTTCCGATAAGAACGGACGATGCCGTGACGGATGAGCGCTTCTCAAAAGAAGAATCGGTCGCAGTTCATTCCCTGCGTTCAATATTATGTCTTCCGGTGCGCGCGAGAAAGATGATAATCGGAGTCCTCTATCTTGAAAACCGCTTCCACGTTGGTGCGTTCTCGCACGCGGATATGACGCTGCTCGACGCGTTCACCGATCAGGTTGGACTCGCCATAGAGACGGCGAAGCTGCTCGCTGCATCGGCGCAAAGACAGAATACGCTCTCCGGCGAGCTGGCGGATGCGTCGCGCCGCGCCGAGCGATATGAGGCGCTTCTGGGCCGCGAGCCTGCCGGATTCAAATTCGACTATGGAGCGATTGCCGGCAGAAGCCCCGCGATGCAGAGGATATTCAGGACGCTGGACAAGATCGCTGATACGGATCTGTCGGTCTTCATCTGCGGAGAATCGGGCTCCGGCAAAGAATTGATTGCCAGGGCGCTGCACGCGAACCACGCAAAGCGCCGCCTGGGAAAATTCGTGGCGATAAACTGCGGCGCCATCCCGGCGACGCTCATAGAATCGGAGCTCTTCGGCTACAAGGCAGGGGCATTCACCGGCGCCACGCGAGACAAGCGCGGCCTCATAGAGGAATCGAACGGCGGCACGCTCTTTCTGGACGAGGTGAGCGATCTTGCGCCCGAACTTCAGGTGAAACTGCTTCGCGTGCTTCAGGAACGAGAATGCACGCGCATCGGCGACACCAAACCCGTGAACGTGGATCTGCGCGTGATAACCGCGTCCAACCAGGACGTGGAAGAGATGGTTCAGTCAGGGGGATTTCGCGAAGACCTCTATTATCGAATATGCCAGATAAAGATAGAGGTGCCGCCGCTGCGAGAGAGACCCGAGGATATCGCGGAACTCGCCGTGAGATTTATAGCCGAAACCGCGCCGGGCCGAGGCCTCGAAGTGCACCCGAGGTTCATGCGGCGCCTGCTCTCTTACGACTGGCCGGGCAACGTGCGCGAGCTGCAGAATCTGATGCAGGTATGCTGCGCGCTATCGGAAGGGGATGTGATAGACGAGCGCGCGATACCGGACAACCATCCGTTGGCGCGAGCGTCCATTGCGCCGCAGCGCCCTGCGAAGGAACGACGAAAGGAATGGCCTTTGGATGCGGCGCCTGCTCGCGGCGGAGAAACAGCGGCGCCGCTAGCGCGCATCGACGAATATAACGAATATGATGCGCGTAAATCGTGGCGCGATTACGAGCGCGTGATCATGGCCAAGTGCTACGAAGCGAACGGATTCAAGGCGCGGCCCGCAGCGGTCGAACTGGGTATCGCCGTAACAACTCTATACAGTCGAATCAAGGAATACGGTTTGGAGGATCGAAAGTCCGATTCCTATCGCGGCGCGTTCGTCTACGAGCGAGGCGCCAAGCTTGACGAATATCTCCCGCTTGTCTTTGCAGCTGCGCTGCAGGCGTCAGGCAACAAGCCTACCGCCGCAATCGCCAATCTGCGCGTGAGCCAGGGATATTTTTACAAGGTGATGAAAAAGGCGCGTGGATCGTGATTTGTGATTCGCGGATCGCAAAACCGCCCGAGCACTTGAGGCCTTCACGATTCACGATCCACGAGTCACGAACCACGATCCACCGTTTCGAACTGGATGTCCGCATGAGTGATGCAGAAGCGGTCGGCCAGAACGGTTTGAACGCGCTCGCGGATTGCGGCCACGGAGCTGAGGGGCATGTCGTCCACCTCGGCATGTGCGGTCATCACGTACATGTGAGATGTGAGTTCCCAGACGTGGATGTGGTGGACGTCGTGGACCTCCGGGACCTCATCCATGATGGCGCGCCTGATCGCATCATGCGTGAGGTGCCTGGGCATAGATTGCAGCAGGATTCTCACCGCGTCCCACAAAACTTTTCCCGACCACCACAGTATCACGAGCGCGATCATCGCCGAGACTATCGGATCGATAGCTGCCCAGCCGGTCCACCATATGAGCAAAGCCGCAATCACGACGCCAACGGACGAACCCAGGTCGCCCAGCACGTGGATGAAGGCTCCGCGTATGTTGAGATCGTGGTGCGAGGCGTCGCGCAAAAGTAGCGCCGTGATCGCATTGACGATGAGGCCGATCGTGGCGATGATGAACATGTGCGTGCCTGATACCATGGCGGGGTGTTGAAGCCGCTCCCAGGCCTCATAGAGAATCCATACTACTATGATGATTAGCGTGATCCCGTTTGCGAGCGCAGCGAGGATTTCGGCGCGATAGAAGCCGAAGCTCTGCTCCTCCGTGGCCGGCCTGCACGCGAGCAGGATGGCGAAATAGCTCACACCGAGGGCGAAGAGGTGCGAGAACATGTGGCCGGCGTCGGAGAGCAGCGCGAGAGATCCGCTCCAGATGCCGCCTATGATCTCCAACACCATCGTGAGGCCGGTGATGACGATAGAGATTATGAGCCGCCTCTGTTCCAGCGAGCAGTAAGCCGAGTCAGCCGGCCGCTGCGGATAGTGGCACTGGAATTCCTTGGGGCTGTGGGAGTGTGAGCGCATAAAAGCCGTAAATCGTGATTCGTGAATCGCAACCCCTCAGGGTTATACGAACCACGATCCACGAATCACGGAGTTAATCTCGTTATCATCCTCGGGAACGGGATCGTCTCGCGGATGTGGCGCACGCCGCAGATCCAGCCCGTGAGCCTCTCAAGTCCGTAGCCGAAGCCCGAGTGCGGCACGCTGCCGTATTTCCTCAGATCGAGATACCATTCGAATGCGCTGCGCGGCAGGCCGTTCTCGTCGATGCGGCGGATCAATGTATCGTAATCGTCCTCGCGCTGCGAGCCGCCGATGATCTCGCCGAATCCCTCCGGCGCCAGCATATCCGCGCAGAGTGCCAGCTCCTCGTTCTGCGGGTCGCGCTTCATGTAGAACGCCTTCACCTTGGCCGGATACTTCTCGATGAAGATGGGCTTGTCCGCATCCTGAGTGAGCAGGGTCTCGTCGTCTCCGCCCAGATCGTCGTCAAATGGGATGTCGCTGCCCATAGCGCGCAACTTCGTCACCGCCTCCGCGTGCGTCATGCGCGGGAAGGGCGGGACGGCCTTGCTGAGCTTTTCGATATCGCGCTCGAGTATCACCAGTTCTTCCGTACTCATCTCTATCGCGCGGGCAACGATGTGCCCTATGAGCTGTTCCTGGATCTCCAAATTCAATTTATGATCGCAGAAGGCCATCTCCGCATCCATCATCCAGAACTCCGTGAGGTGCCGGCGCGTCTTGCTCTTCTCCGCGCGGAAGACGGGGCCGAAGTCGAAGACGCGGCCGTGGCTCATTATGGCCGCCTCGATGTAGAGCTGGCCCGACTGCGAGAGATACGCCTTGCCGAGATCGAAGTAATCGACCTCAAAGAGCGTGGACGTCCCTTCGCAGGCAGCGGGCGTGAGAATAGGGGAGTCGATCTTTATGAAACCGTTGTTGTTGAACCACTCGTAGGTCGCGTTGATGATCGTGTTGCGCACGCGCTGGATCGCCCACTGCTTCTTCGAGCGAAGCCACAGGTGGCGCTGGTCGAGCAGAAAATCGGGGCCGTGCTCTTTTTTTCCAATCGGGTATTCTGGCGATATCTGCACGAGGGTGAGGCCTGTGACGTGGAGTTCGTACTCGTCCCGCTTCGGATGCTTTGCGACCTTGCCCGTGACTATCACCGAGCTCTCAAGCGTGGCGCGGTGCGCATCGTCCCAGACCTGCGCGGACACGTCCGGCTGGTGGACGATGCCCTGCACGAAGCCGGAGCCGTCGCGGATCTGCAAAAACGTTATCTTGCCCGACGAGCGCGCGTTGTAGACCCAGCCCTTGACCGTGATTTCGTGGTCGATGTGTTTTGCGATGTCATGAATGAAGATGTCCATAGCTTTACTTTTTTCCTCCGGGGACCTCTAATAACCGCCCATCTGCTGCGTTGCCCTCCATCGGCACGGCCTGCGACGTACTTCAAGTACGACTCGGCCGGCCTCAGTCGGGCGCCTTGCATCTGGACGGTTCTTAGAGGTCCCCTAAAACAAGGTTTATTGAGGTGTCCCTCTTATCATCTCGTTCATGAATTCGGTCAGTTCCTTTGGCGCCGAATTCCAGCTGTAGTAGATATTCGCCTTGAGAAACCCTATCGGGTCGCCGGTGTCGAACTGGCGGCCCTCGTATTCAAATGCCGCCATCCTTCCCTTTGCGGCGAGGGCGTTCATCGCATCGGCCAGTTGGATCTCTCCGCTGCGATCCTGCTTTGTCTTCGCAAGTTCGTCGAAGATCTCGGGCGAGAAGAGATAGCGCCCCACTACCGATAAATCGGACGGCGCCTTGTCTGGCGAGGGTTTTTCAACAACCCCGCGCGCCCAGTGGAGCCTGCCCTCGCTGTGCGCCACGTCGTAGATTCCGTAGAGCGAAATTCTCTCGCGCGGCGTGTGCTCCGTGGCCGACACCGAACATCCGCATTCCTCATAGGCGTTCATCAGCTGCAGGCAGCACGGGACGCGGCTGGCTATCAGCACGTCGGGCAGTATCACGACAAACGGTTCGTCGCCCACTGCTTCCTTCGCGCAGAAGACTGCGTGGCCGAGGCCGCGTGCTTCATTCTGAAGAACCTCAATGACGCGGACGCATTCGAGCAGTTCGCGCAGCTCGCCCAACAACTCTCCCTTGCCGCGCTGTTCGAGTTCGCGCGTGTAGTGCGTGTCGCGCATGAAAAAATCCAGAATGTGCGCTTTCTGCGGAGAGGTGATGAGGATGATCTCTTCGATTCCCGATTCAACGGCTTCTTCGAGCACTATCTGGATGGTAGGCCTGTTGCCTATCGGCAAAAGTTCCTTTGGGACCGACTTTGTGACCGGTAGAAACCGCGTACCGAGACCGCCAGCTGGAATCACGGCCTTTCTGATCTCTGCCGCCATCAGGCCCCCTTTCACGCGCGCAAGTTAGCAATGCCTCGAATGAGTGTAAAGTTCGATTTTGCGCAGCAGTCACGGAGATCCCTGCTATTGCGCAGGTATGCAATACGGTGCGCCGGTGGCGGGGTCGCGTCCGGTGCTCACGCGGACGTTGAATGCGGAGCCGATCACGCCTGAGGAGATCGTCTCGGCGGGCGTTCCTTCCGCGGAGATCGACCCGTCCTTGAGGATAATTATCCTGTCGCAGAACGCGGCCGCGAGGTTGAGATCGTGCATGACCGCAACTGAAGCGAGATTTGAGGAGCGCGCCTTCTCCCTCAGGAGCCTTGCGAGTTCCGACGAATGGCGCAGGTCGAGAAAGCTCATCGGCTCATCGAGCAGGAGGATCGAGGTCTCCTGAGCAAGCGCGCGCGCTATGATCACGCGTCTTCGTTCGCCGCCGGAGAGTTCGGCGATGTCGCGTCCCGCGAGATGGGTGCAGTCGGTGGCGTTAAGCGCCGCCATTGCGACGTCTACGTCGTGCCGCGACTCAAAGCCGAACGCGGGCAGGTATGGCGCGCGGCCCATGAGCACGATTTCGAGTGCGGTGAAAGGGAACGGTATGTGCGTCTCCTGAGGCACGACCGCGATGTGCCGTGCGCGTTCTCCAGGATGCATCCTTGCCACAGGCTTTCCGTCCAGTATTACGCTTCCTGAAGCAGGGGAGAGCGTCCCCGCGAGAATGCGCATGAGCGTGGATTTTCCAGCGCCGTTGGGACCGATGATTCCGGTCACCGTGCCTTTGCACACGGTGACGCTCACCCCGCGCAGCACGTTGAGGGCGCCGAAGGAAAAGCTAACATCGTTTGCTTCCAAAATAATCGACATAGAAATCCTCAGCCCAAGTGTCATTGCGAGCCGCGAAGCGGCGTGGCAATCCCCAGGACTCCGTGGGATTGCTTCGGACTGCGTCCTCGCAATGACACTTCAGGGCATCATATGCGAGTCTGTTGCCTCCTCAGCAGCAGCAGAAACATCGGTGCGCCGACGAGCGCCGTTACCACGCCGGCCGGCAGTTCGGTCGCATAGCCCGTGTGCATGAGTATGGTTCGCGCCGCAGCATCAGCCATGATCAGGAACGCGGCTCCCGCGAGCCCGGATGCGGGCACCAGCAGCCTGTGGTCGCTCCCCGCCACAAGCCTCACAATGTGCGGTACGAAGAGTCCAACAAAGCCGATGAGCCCGGATGCGGCGACCGCGGCGCCCACCATGAGCGACGCGGCGGCAAAGACCCAGACCTTGAGGCGCGAAACGTCCACGCCCATACTTATGGCCTCGTCCTCGCCCAGCGCCATGAGGTTCATGCGCCACGCGCACGCGCAGAGCAGGGCAAAGCCGGTAACTACAAACGCGCCGAGCATGAGCACCACTCGCATGCCGGTCGCTTCCAGATTTCCGATCAACAGGAAGAGGATCTGGTACGATTCCTCCATGGTGACGATGGCGTTCACGAAGAGGATGAGAGCAAAACAGAACGCGTTGAATATGACTCCGGTGAGCAGAAGAGTAGTCGGCGAGAGTCGTCCGCGCGCGCGGGCGAGTCCGAAGATCATGAGCATCGAAGCTCCGGCGCCGGCGAACGCGGCTGCGGATTGTCCTGCAAACGAAAGTCCGAAACCCACCGATGCTATGGCGCCGAGGGCCGCGCCGCCCGACACTCCCAGTATGAAAGGATCCGCGAGCGGATTTCTGAGCAGGGCCTGGAACGCGCTCCCGGATGAGGCGAGCGCTATGCCCACGAGAGCAGCCAGCAGAACCCTCGGAAGCCGCGACTCGAATACGATGGCGTGCGCCCTGGTGCCGGGAGTGAATACATCGCCAAGACTCACCGATTCTGAACCGATGGAGAGCGCGGCAATTGCCGCCAGCGCAAGCAGCGCGAGGAGCAAGAGATTTGCACCGACCCAACGGCGGTATGTGAGAAAGGGTTTCATAATAATTCCCTCCCCCTTTGTAAGGGGGAGTTGGAGGGGGTAGATCTGGATCTACCTCCCCTTACCCCTCCTTACAAAGGAGGGGGATTTGTCTTCATGAAGCAACTCCGCGAGGCGCGTCAGTCCCTCCACAAGCCTCGGCCCGGCGCGGAACATCCCTGCGTCCATGGCTATTACCTTCCCCTCGCGAACTGCCTTGAGCGTTGAAGCATTGTTCCACGGCCGATCGCCTTGAGCGGATTTTGCTGCCTCGCTGCCCATCGACAGATCCACGATCACGTCAGGGTCGATGGCGATGAGCTCCTCAAGGCCGATGCGCGGGTATTTGATCTTCGTTGCGCGCACCGCATTCTCCGCGCCCACTGACGCGAGGAGCTCGTCCATGTATGCGCCCGGCCCTGCCACGACCAGCGGCCTTGTGCCCCACACGACGACCGCGCGCAATGGGGCGCTGCCGGACCAACGCGCTTTCAGGGCGTCGAGCTTCGCTTGAATATCCCGCGCCAGAGCCTCCCCGCGTGCGGGCTCGCCGAGAACCGCGGCAATTTTTCGTATCGACTGCATCGTATCGGCGAGCGTGGTGAATGGAAAGAGCTCCACCCTGATTCCGGTCTGTTCGAGCGATTCAATCGATCTGCGGCTCGAGTTCTCCATAGAACCGAGGACGATATCAGGCGAGAGCGCAACGATGCGCTCGGAATACGGCCGCGTGTAGTCGGCCACGACCTCGGGTTTGCGCATGCCATCCGGCGCGAAGCAATAGCGCGTCACGCCGATCAGTCGATCTCCAAGCCCCAGCGCATAGACCACGTCGGTGATCGAAGGCTTGAGCGACACGACCCTCTGCGGAGCCGTTGCGTATGCTGCAGATGATCCTGCCATTATGCAACAGATCAGCGCGCTGGCAAGAACGCACAGTTTTACTGATGTGCCAACGTACCAACGTACCAACGTACTGACGTACCGCTCTGCATCGCGCGTGATCACTGCATCCCTCCCATATCGACCGTCCAGACGCTGCCGCTCGAAGCATCATTCGACGTGACCGTCTGATAGAGCACGCCACCTATGACCAGGGCAGGTCCTGCCGAGCCCTCTAGCGGAGAAATCGGTGTGCCCTGCCATCCGTTCGCATTCAGATCGTAGAAGAGCACGCTGCCTCCCTGGCCGAAGACGCCAAAATCCGATGCCGCTGCTACGTGTCCGTTTGTATTGACGGCCGCGATGAAATTCTGAACGTCCGGCATCTCGCGGTCAAAGCTTACCAGGCCCGTCGTAGCGTCGATGCCCATCAACCTGTTATCGGGCTTCTGCACGCCGAACAATATCAGCCCTCCATCGGTCATGGGCATGACTGGCGATATCTGCGCGGTGATCTGCCCAAGGGGCGTTGACGAACGCGTAAATGATTGCGCCGCTGAAGACCAGGTGAAGACGTCGAAGGCGGCCGTCTTGTCGGGCGATGGCGCATAGCCTCCGGAGGAGAGCACTGCAAAGCGCTGCGTGCCATCCGGCTTGAGAGTCGCATCGATGAGCGTCATGCCGGTTGGGTTTACGCCGGATGTATGGATCGCTCGCGCGGACGATGTATCCAGTGTTCCGCCTCCATTATAGGGAATGCAGATCACGGTGCCTGGAAAAAAAGTGGTGAGCGCTGGATCCATATCCATGTGGTCGAGATTCGACGTGGCGACGCATAACCTTCCGCCTGCGAGCAGCGCTCCGGTTGGGTTGTTCGGGACAAATCCGAGAGCCTGATTTGTTTCGTCCTTGAGCGCGAGCGCGGAGAATGCGACTTCTGCAGTGGCAAGACCGGTCTGCGCGTCGATGATCGTTGCGCCGTCAGGCATGGAATGGTTCGCGACATGATAGCGAGAGTCGAGCGGGAGGTGATACGACGGATATCCACCGATCGTCCCGATGGAAGACCAGGCGCCGCTGTCGCCCAGCGGAGGAGACATGAATAGCTCGTTTGTCGCGCCGCCGCACGCCATCATCAGCGCGTTGGCGGTGGGATCGTACGCGATGCTCGCGGGAAACGCGCAGGGTGCATCTGAGTAGAAATTCACTATAGGTGACGCTGGAGTCTCGGGCGGCCCGCTCTCTATCGGCGCATCGAATGCATCCGATGCAGCTTCATATACGTCTGGGGCGCCTATGTCTTCGCCGGCTTCGGCATCAACATATACTCCCGTATCAAGGTCGTTGTCCGCGATCGCATCGGCTGCATCGATCGATGAATCAATGCCCGAATCCTGCCCGTTGACCACTGGATCATTAGTCGCAGCATCCGATCCGTCGCATCCGCCTAAACCCAATGCGACTCCCATAGCCAACCCCGCACAGATGTCCTGAACCATTGCCATAGAATCCTCCTGAGTTGCGTTAGTTTACTATCTCTCCGTTGATCACCGCTATTGCATCAAGGTCAAAGCCGGCGCTTCCGGCGCCTCCTCCGTTTCCTGCGTCGCGTATGCGGATGTAGCGAGCCTTCGCCAGTCCTATTGCGCTCAGGTCATACGCCTCTCCGCCTGCAACAGTCGGATCGAACGGGCTGATCGCATTCTGCGGATTGGAATAGACCGGGTGCCAGCCCGCGCATCCGTCATACGGATAGGCGGCGGATGAGCAGGCGAAGTCCACGAATGTCGTGCCGTCTTCAGATGCGCTCACGATTGCCGGTTCAGCGTAAGGCGCCAGCGGGTTGCCGCCGATGTAGAATGCGTTTTCGAATACGATGAAATCGTCTCCGGCTTTGTCGACGGCCGGGCAATTTCCGAGGTCGAGAGTTATTTCACCGCCTTTGCCCAGCGAGAGCACGTGAGTGCCTCCGCTGAGTTCGCCCGCGCCGCGCGGCGCTCCAAGCACGATGTCGGGAAATGACGCCTGGCCGAACCCGGCGCCGGTTCCGTAAGCGACGCCCTTCACCGCCTGCGCAAAACCCTGACACGGCGTGCCGTTGCTGCCTGAAGGCGGCGCCGGAGGCGGCTGGGCGGCGCTATTATCCTGCGACGCTGAATCGTCCGTTGGCTGGGTATATTTCTGCGCGGGCGCTCCGCTGTTTACCGCAATCATCGTTCCGGGATAACCCGTGAGGATGAAGAGGTCCTCGCCCTGATAATCGATATCGCGCGAGCCCGGCCTCACCGCCAGCGGCCCAGCGCCGGTGTTTGCGCCTGATGGATTTTCGTCAGTGACGCCGGAGGGAAATCCCACGACAAATGGATTGCCGCGTGCAGGATCTGCCGCCGAGAGATCGAACGGCACGACAGCGCTCTGCTCAAAACTCGACGCATAGAGATACTGATCGTCCACGGAGAGGGCTAGCGCGGACACATAGTCTGAAGAATCGCTCACTACGATCGGGTTGTCTTTGCCTCTGAGCACCTGGCGGTTGATCAGATCGATCTCATATGCGTCGCCATACGCAGCGGAACCTGCGAATCCGCGCGAGCCGTCGAGGGTGAGGGCGATACCGTAAGGCGCGGCGGCGATCGGACCCAAGGGAATCGTTGCCTTGATGGCGAGCGTATCGAGATCCACTACATCTATTGATGCGTCGGTCTGCGCTACGCCCTGCGCATTGACGATATCGATCACCCCTGAGTTGAGGACCAGGAGCTCAGAGGCGTTTCTGATCGCAAGCCCCGTAGGATTGAATCCGCTCGTCACAAAGTGCGAGGCCGGCGCGAGCGTTCCGTCTGATGCGATATCGAATACCTGAACAATGCCGGGCGCGGTGACCGCAGGGGCCTGCGTGCGGATGTAATTCGCGGATGAGACAAACAATCTGCCCCCGGCTGTCGCGATGCCGCCGGGGTACGATGGCGTCACGGTCGGAGCGGACAGGCTGCCGTCGGAATTGTTGTGCGTACCGGATATGGCGATCGGCGCGATGACGCTCTGCATGTCGATGACGCTGCCGCTCTCGGGATTAAACGAAATAACGGCGTTTGATGTGAGCAGGAACGCGCGGTCCTTTGCTGCAACCGCGAGCCTTGAGGGTATGCCCGCGCCGTTCGGCACCGTGAAGGTTTTGAATGCGGCGGAGAGCTGCAAGGGGGTGGCATCGATATCTACTGCAAGAACTCCTGCTGGATCTGCGGCAGAGACGATGAACGCGGTCGAGCGCATCCCTTCGATATCTGGAATTACGACGTCCGAGGGAAAGTCGCTTGCCAGCGCGAATGAACGCAACGCCGACGTGCTGCTTTGAGACTCCTGCGGCGTCTGGCCGGTGATGGTGCTGTTGCCACAGGCGCTGCAGCATATGGCGATGAATGCAACTATCGTGATTATGCGTTTCATTATGTCCTCTCTTCTACATGTTTTCACGAACGACGAACGACGATTCACGAACGACGGTTTAAGTTTTCGCTCCCACGCTCACCCAGTAACTCCTTCGCGGCAGCGGAAACCCGCGCGCGTCGTAGATCTGCACGTTGTTCACGTCCTTCACTTCAAAAGTAAAAAAGAAGTGCTTCGCAAAGGCGATGGTGGTGCCCGCGTTCGCAGCAACATGGCTCGATATGGTCACGGTGTTAGAGGTATTGAGCGGATACGAACCCACGTACTGCACCTCTCCGAAGATCGACGCCCAGCCCGTCTTGAGTTCGAGGTGCGCGTTGGCCTTGTGCTGCGGCCTGCCCGGGAGCTTGAGCCCGTTGCTGGCGAAGATCGCGTCGAGCCAGGTGTAGTTCGCATCGAGACGCATCCATTTCCAGGGCTCGGCAGTGACCGTTGCCTCGATGCCATGCGAGTTCACGCGCCCGGTGTTGATGGGCTGGATCGTGGTGGCCGATACAGGGACGAACATGATCTGGTTGTAGATGCGGTTCTGGTAATACGAAATTTCAATTGACGAGCGAGGCGGCCGAACAATGACTCCGGCGTCCCAGTTGAAAGATCGCTCGTCGTTCAGGTTGGGGTTGCCGCGCAGATATCCTTGATCCGGGAAATAGAGCTCCATGAAAGTCGGATAGCGAAACGCGGTGCCAACGTTCGCCTTGATGTCGATCCACTCAACGGGGCTGCCGACGGCGCCGGCACGCCAGCTCGCGCGCGTGGTCCTGTCGGATGCGGTCTCCACGCGGCCCGATGGAATCACCCTCAGTTTGTCGCCGAAGAGATCGACCTCTTCTTCGAGGAAGGCCGCGTTCGTGCTCCTGCCGTGTTCGCCCGCGAGCGGGGCGGTGGGATAGGGAGATGAATCGTCGGAGTGATCGTATCTGTACTGATAGCGGAGAACGGTCGTAAAGCTCGCCGGACCCGCGTCCGCCGAGTGCATGAGTTCAAGATACGCTTCGGGCGAAACTCCCACCGATGTGACGTCTATTGGATCGCCTATCGCGGGCGAGGGGTCGGTGAAATGATCGCGTATGTAGGCGTTGCTGACGCCCGACTTGAGAGAGAGTCCGTCCACGAAGAGCCGGTCGAGTGCGGCGCGCAGCCCTGCGGTGTCGCGGAAGATCTCCTCGTGCGCCTCCAGCGGGTTAGCGGGAAAGAGCAGCGTGGTCTCGATCTCCGTCGTTGGCACCTGCGCATCGGTCCAGAAAAAATCGTTGGATGCGGAGAGGTGCATAAGCTCAGTTAAATCCACGTCCCCCTTTGCGAGCACGTCCTCTGCAACCGAGCGGTTGTTGAACCGCGTGTATGTCTTGGGGTCCGCGACCGTGCCGCCGGCCAGCGAAATGCCCGCGCTCCTGAACGTGAAGTCGCCTGCGGTGGAGCGGTGGTTGTGCGCGAGCACGAGAGACCATTTGTCATGCGGCTCGCTCCAGGATTCCGAGGTGTGCAGCGTATCAAATGAAGCGCCGGTGAGCTTGAGGTCGATGGCGCGCTTGCCCCCGGCCTTCTTAGTCACGATGTTGATGACGCCGCCGATGGCGTCCGTGCCGAAACGTGCTGACGCAGCGCCGCGGATCACCTCGATGCGCTCGATCGAGTCGATCGGAATGGTCGCGAAATTGACGGAGCCGTAGAGCGCGCTGTTGATGCGCACCCCGTCCACGAAGACTGCCACCTCTTCGGCTGAAGAGCCGCGGATGGAGACCGTGGAGAGGCTCCCCTCGCCGCCGAGGGTGGTGACGTCCACGCCTGCAGTTTCTGAGAGCACCTCGGCTGCGGATTTTGTGCGGCGTTCGAAGCGCTCGGGTTTGATGACCGTTGTGAAGGCAGCGGGCATTTCCGCGGATTCGTGATCCCGCGACGCGCCCACCTCGACCTCGCCGATATCTGCAGGCTGCGCTTCTTCAGACGTAGCGCCTAGTGTGTCATTGCGAGCGGAAGCGAAGCAATCCCCCGCAGCCATCTGCACAGGAATGGCGACGACACAACAGAAGAGGGTGATGAGGATCTTTTGTCGATGTATGAAGGCCGATGGATGAAAACAGAAAATCAAGGACATGCGCCGCCTCTTTTACGCGAAGAGTAATACGCGCTGAAAAAAACATCGGCGCAAGGTTTCCTGGCTCAGGGCCATCTCTCCCGCCAAAGTCTTCCCATCCCAAAAGGACAGTGACTGAGGCGGCGGACATCATGCCCATCACAGTGGCGCGACCGCGCGGGATTCACACCCGCTTCCCTTGCACGCCGTGCGATCGAATTTTCAAAGCAGAAATCAACTAGCAGCAAGCGCTTGATGTTGTCAATGAGATGATTCCCCGCAGCTTGCTGCGGGGTTTCCGCCCCCCTCTCCCTTGAGGGGAGAGGGAAGGGTGAGGGTGGTCGGAGATGTTGCCGGTGATACCCCGCGGCTTGCCGCGGGGAGCATTCATTTGCTGATGCGGATATCTTCTATACCAGGCCTGTTGCCGCCGGAAAGGGCTGAACTCCGAAGAGCGCCGTCTCCGCGCCGAGCTCCAACCCGTATGGATCGGTCGAAGCTGCATATGAATCATCGAACGCGCAATCCTCTGCAGACGATTCTTCCTGCTCGAGCCCTTTGGCTGAGGCGCCGCCGGAACCGCCGGTAGCGCCAGGACTTCCAATGCCTCCGATCGGCGGCAGGGAGCCCGTGCCGTTGCCTCCTTTGCCGCCGCTCTTTTTGCCGTCGAAGATGATTGCTCCCGTCTCGATGGTGGAAGTCATGTCGCTGATCTTTGAATTCAGCGCATCAAGGAAAGCGCGCGATTCAGGTCTCTTCAGATGCCCCCCGAAAGCATCGCGGAAGACGGTGCGGCTCTGATCGTAGAACGAGAGGCGCAGCGAGCAGAGTTTCTGGAGATCCTGAAAACTCTCTGTAGAAAGGGCGGCCATCAGGTCGGCGGACTGTTTCAATAAGAGAGCCGCTCTCTTCAGGCATTCGCGCCCTCTGGTCTCGGATGTGTAATCATCCATCACTTTGCAGGCTTTCGCGTAGATTCCGAGAGAGGTTATGAGCGGATCGTCGCGCCTGCTGATCCGATCGATATCGTCGGATGCGATGCATCGGGGCAGCTCGGACGAACCTTCGATTTTTATCAGCCTGTCCCGGGCGTCTATGGCCGCGGACTTCCAGCGTGGAATCACGGGAGCGATGCTATCGGCATCGCTCCAGAGCCGCAGTTGAGTCGCCGCCGTCATGAGCCACCCAAAACGCATCCGCGAACCTTCGCTGAACTTCCTCCAGTTTTCAGCAATTGCGCCGAGGTCGTCGAAACGCCTGCGCTCGCTCATGAGGACAATGATTTTCCTGGCGTCACGGTCGTGTATATAGGGAGCGTCGGGAAAGAGGCTGGGCGCTATTCTGTCGATTCTTACTTTGGAATCCATTTTGTGATCCCTCCATTGTTCCCGAGATGTATCGGCAGCCTTCCGGGAAAGTTGCGCGACATTTTACGTCGAAAGGATCTGAGTATATTTAAATATACATAAATATAAAATAATTGACACAAGCTTCGTTTGCGAGAAAATAAAGGCGATGCGTTATCATCTGGATGCCGAAAAATTGAAACGCCTCGTCTTGAGCCACGGGTACGCCCACCTCACGGAATTTGCCAAGGCACACGGATTCAACCGCGTAACACTCAATCATTTCATGAAGGGACAGGGGCCTTTTTCAGAGGCGTATTATGCCATCTGCGATGCACTCGATGCCGATCCCGTCTCTCTGCTTTCCCAGGAATACGAATCGAAGATCGAACGCATATCTGAGATCATGCCCGTTGCCAGAAAGCTTGCGATCTTCGACAAAGAGATCGCGGTCGGTCTCCTGGGATCGCGCGCTGAGGGTAGAGGGCGTAAGTATTCAGACTGGGATCTCGGGATTACGCGCGGAAGGAGGCCGCTTGGCGGCGTGGAGTTCTTCCGGGTGAAGCGAAGCGTAGAGGAACTCGTGGATGAACTTCCGCGCAACGTTGATTTCGTAAACCTGGACGCGGCGCCAGAATGGTTTTTGAGAGGCATCGTTTATGAGCCCGTGTTTCTTGCCGGCGACCCGAACGCATGGGCCTTTTTCCTGGGGGTTCTCCATGGGACGAAAAAAAGAAAGCAAGTTTGAAAAATCGCTCTCGGATCTCACAGAGATGCTCGCTTTTTTTGCATCGTCCGCAAATTTTTGAAGGATGCAAAGAAAGCGATCGCTTGAGTCCGAACGAAAATTCTACATCCCCAGCATGTGCGTGATCTGTGCAGATGTTCAGGGCGAGCGCGACTTTCATCCGAGTTCGAGGAGGCTCTGCAGGCCGCACAGAACGAAGCTGCCGAGGAAGACGAACTGCGATACGGCAAGCTTGCCGGGCGTGTTCATGTACGAAGACACCAACGCGAGCCCAGAAGAGGCGAGCCCCAGAACTGGAACCAGCACTGCGTGACTTGCGGGAACGCCCGCAGCCATGTGGTCCAATGCGCTCGCGAGAGCGACTCCATTCATGCTTATCATCGCTGACGCCATCACCATGCCCGGGGCACGGACGCATGCCTGGATCAGGCCTGGAAATGGTGTGAACCCCACGAGCCTGTCGCACACCTTCCGATAGTCGACTGCCTCTTCTTCAGCCGATTCTTTGAGTTGGCGCGCACGCTGCAGCAGAAAGAGAATGAGGACGCATGAGCTGAGTCCACCGAAGAATTCGAAACCTCCTACCAGGAGCGTGCTCAGATTTTCAGCGCCGGTGCGTTCCATTCTTACGTATTCAGAATAGAGACGAACGGCGCCGGTCACCATCATCAGCACATTACTTCCTAAACTGATGCGATGGCTCAAGGTGAGAGATTTAGCCGCACCCTCATAACCTCCCAACGTCATCCATCGCCTCATCGGCGCTATCCGGCCAGGCTGAAGCGCTCGCTCGACAAGGCTCGGATTCGAGGCGCCTGCCACCTGCCCCAGCCCCCGCGACCAGAGGCTCAGATCGACGATGTGGCTCGTGATCGAAGCGGTGTCAGTGATCATGACTGCGGTCTCGACGTGGCCCAGGCCGTTTCTCCCATCGTCCTGCGTCCGCGTGAAACCGTAGATATTTACGCCAAGCCTCACTGCATAGGGGAGGATGAGGATGCGGTTTGATATGCTCTGCGAATACGCTCCATTGGCGCGGAGCCATTCATGATCTTCGGGTGTCAGGGGCCTGTTCCTCATCGATTTCGGAAGATATAGCCATCTCATGAATCGGCCGATATATGTCTTGCGGCTGAACGCAGCCCGTTCTCCAGGCTTGCCGTACATCACATTGTCTCTTTCGCGCACGCGATGTTCGTATCCCATGCGGTATCTTCCCCTGCTCTGCAGGAAGAGGCTCGTGGGAGTCGTAAAGAACTCAGTTGCAGGCGCCAGGACCTGTCTTCCGTACCTGCTGATCTCGTAGGGATTACCGCTGGCGGGTATTGCAAAGATTCCTTTTGATCTCTCCTTGTCGAGCTCTGGCATCTGCACGGCGACGACGTCTTGCGATGCGGCTGGATCAGCGACGGATTCTGGAGGATCATCAGTCCTGGATTCGGCGGAAATTGTCGTGTTGTCGCCGCTTTCGTCCTGCTCGCAGGACATGCCTATGCCCAGCCCGCCTCCCAGGAGCGTGGCGCCCAGGGCGATCCTTGAACCCCATGTGTCGAAAGCAGAACTCAAGCCGGTATTCCCTCATCAGAAAAAAACAGTCCCAGCCGCAGGAAACGCCGGTGCGCTGCGGACGAAATAGCAGATAGCTTAAGTCCCGCTGCAGGCTGCTCTATGTAGATAAAAGGATTTCTATTCGGCGCGCTGTACTCGCTGAGCGCCGGGAAAGGTGCGTCATTAGTGGAGCGCATGGTGAATGTCAAGCTCCTGTCGCGGCGGATCCGCGCGACGCTATTTGGATTGGCGCCGCTCCTGCTGGATCCAGTAATCGCTGCTGAGGATGAAATCCGCGGCAGATCGGCTCACGGCCTTGTCCCGATCGTTCGTCATGACCGCCACGCGCCTCAAGATGGCCGATCGCCTGGAGCGGTCGGAGAGGCGCGGAAAGACCTTTTGCAGCGCCTTCAGCGCGGCGGTGCGGATGGCGGCCTGTTTCCGGTCGAACAGCTCCGAGAGCGTCCGGGCCGCCTCCGCGGCCATTTCGTCGCTGAGCGACGGCGCCATCATGGAGACGGCGACTGCGAGATCGGTCAGTCCCCTCTCGAAGTCGGGATGTTGAAAAAGCGCGAGCACGATACGGCCGAGCCGGTCCCTCTCTTCCTGCGGAACCAGCCCGATATTCGTCACGATCCCCTCAAGTGCGCGGGCACAGGCGAGATAGTACTGGTCGCCGCTCCCGACGGGGACGAAGAGGTAGGGCTCCATGCACTGCAGCATCGGCACACGCCGATTCGGGGAGACGAGCGGGATGAGCTTCGTCAGGAGATAGATCGCCACATCCGGGCTTGCATATCTCTCCCCGTCGAGGGCCCTGCGCATCGATTCCGCAAGCGTCAGGAGATCGCTTTGCCCGAATGATTTCGCCTCATGCAGGGTGATGAGCGCGAGCGATGTGGTGAGGTTTTCGTCCGCCTCGGGATCGGAGAGTAGCGATGCAAGGAGATGTCCGGCAATGGAGACCCGCAACGGAGTCGGCAACCTGGCCATGCCGTCAAAGAGCAACGCCCTTGCCGCGGAGTGCCTTACGTGACTGACCGGGTCGTTCAGCCGCCGTTCAAGGCAATGAACCGCATCCTCCAGATCGTGCGCTTCGAGTCGCGATGCGAGTTCCCAGAGCGTCTCCACGCCCTTCATGCGACTGGTCCACTCCGCGCTCTCACATTCTGCCATCGCGGCGTGCGACTTCGCCACTGCCTCCTGCTGGAGAGGGGAGCGGGGCGTCACGGCCCTCTTGACCGCAACGGCACTTTCGTAGGTCTCGCGCGGATCGGCTGAAAAGAGACGTGAAAAAGCAGCCGCGAGCGAGATGCTGCTCACGGCGTCAGGACGAAGGTTGGAGGAAATGCCCTTTTCGTCGAGGAGTTCCTGCATTGCCTCCGAATCCCCGGCCTCGATCAATGGCGCTGCGGAGGAGACGAGATCGGTCATCTCATCGAGCGAAGCGTCGAAGCCGAATTCGCTCCCACAGGGAATGAAGGGTGACAACGCCGCAGCTGGACCGGACATGCTCTCTCCTTGCCGATTTTGGATTCTCACCCTTATCGTCGGCAGGAGAAATAAGTTGCGGGAAATTTTCCATGCCTCTCCAGATAACGCACCCAAGCGTTTGTCATTCCGGCGAAAGTCGGAATCCAGGGGGCTCAACTGGATCCCGCGGTCAAGCTGCGGGATGTCGTCCGGGGCTGGGTGCGTTATCTGGATAGGTATGAAATTTTCGCGTAATTTTACTTGATATTACAGGGGTAACGCTGGCAACTTCAGGCCTTGCCGCGACCGCTTGGTGCCCCGTGGCGCGCCGATGGGAGTCAGATCATGAAGAAACCTCCGCTCACGCCTCAGACCACCACGCTATGGGAATATCCCTCGCAGCATTACGGCGACGCGATGCAGGGCGACAAGGACTACATCGGCGCCACGCCGTCGTACATCGTGTGGAACCTCCTCCAGCGATATACGCGCGAGGGCGACCTTGTGGTCGACCCGATGTGCGGCAGCGGCACGACCCTCGACGTGGCGCGCGAGCTAGGCCGCCGCGCGCTGGGCTATGACCTCAAGCCCGCGCGCAAGGACATCTTTCGCGCGGACGCACGCAAATTGCCGCTCGAGGATGGGAAGGCGGACTTCGTCTTCATCGATCCTCCTTATTCGGATCACATCGAATACTCGGACGACAAGAACTGCATCGGCAAAATCTCCGCATTCACCGAGAGCTACTTCAGAGAGATGCGAAGGGTCATCGAGGAAAGCGATCGCATCCTGCGGCCCAAGCGTTGTATGGCGCTGTATGTCTCGGATACGTACCAGAAGAAAAAGGGATTTGTGCCGATAGGCTTCAGGCTCTTCGAACTCCTCTGCAAATGTTTCCGCCCGCTCGACATCATCTCAGTGGTCCGCCACAACCGCAAGCTCAAGAAACACCACTGGCAGACCGAAGCGCTCAAGGGCAATTATTTCCTCCGCGGCTTCAACTATCTCTTCATCATGAAGAAAGACTGAAAACAAATGCCGCAAGCAACGCATTGTTATTGCCACGTTGCTGGCCTTGCTGGCGTTTCTCGCGTTGCTGGCGCTGTTTATGTCGCAACGATCTCGCGCGTTTTCACTATGCGCGCAAAGCCGTGGGCGAGGTTGAGGAGAGATGCCTTGTGGTATCTCTTATCGCTCGAGGCGCACGCGTCGCTGACTACGAAGACCTCGAAGTCTTTCATGAACGCGTGCCTTGCCGTCGTCTCCACGCAGAAGTTCGTCATCACTCCGCAGATGACTATTTTGCGGACGCGCTTTTTCTTCAGGTATGCCGCGAGCTTTGTTTCCTCGAACGCGCTGTACCGCGTCTTCGTAATCAGCAATTCTCCGCGAGCCGGTTGAATCTCCGGGATCAGCTCCGCGTTGCGCGTGCCTTCCCAGAGGAGACGATTGCGCCACCAGCGCCCCATCTCGCCCGTGTCGGAGCCGCGGCGATGCGCGTGGCGCGTGAAGACGAGGGGCCTGGCAGTCGCCCTGAAAGAGTCGATCAACGAGCATACGTTAGGTAGCAGGGTTGCAGGCGGTGAGATATAGGCTGGCGCGCCCTTCGACAGAAAATATCTCTGCATGTCGATGACCAGCAGCGCCGTGCCATCGAGTGTTTCGCTCTTCATCGGCATCTCTCGCAATTCGTTCGATTCGGGAGTTGGGTCCGCGCTCTATGGATTGGTCATGATGAGTTGGAATGCCTTTGTCAGGCCGAATCCCACTAGAAAGCAGAATGGCAGCGTCAATATCCAGGCGTACAGGATCTTTTTGCCGACGATCCACCTTACGCCGCCCCTGCGTTTTGCCGCGCCGACCCCGACGATGGTGCTCGTGATGACGTGAGTCGTGCTGACGGGAACTCCGAGCGCAGCTGACGAAAAGAGAACGGCTGCTGCGGAGGTTTCAGCCACCGACCCGTGCACGGGCCTTAAGTCCATTAGTCCGGTACCGATCGTCTTGATCACCTTCCATCCGCCGAACGCAGTTCCGAGAGCTATCGCCGTTGCGCAGATGACTTTTACCCAGAACGGTACCTGCATCTCGGTGATATAACCTCCGCTGAAGAGCGCGAGCGTTATGATGCCCATCACCTTTTGCGCGTCATTGGTACCGTGGGAGAGCGAGACGAGACCGCTGGAAAAGATCTGCAGTTTTCCGAATACGCGGTTTATCTTCGAATATGAGCAGTTCGCTATAAGGCGCTTGAGCACCGTCATCATCACGAAGCCGACTGCCATTCCCAGCATCGGCGATATGAGGAGTGCGAGTAGTACCGTCGTGAGTCCATTCCATTTTATGACGGACAGACCTGCCTGACCCACCGCAGCGCCGATGAGCCCGCCGATGAGCGAGTGAGATGCGGATATCGGCAGCCCTTTGAGCGTTGCCAGGGCGACCCACATCGTGGCGGCGATCATCGCGAATAACACGACGTACTGGGTTACGGTCGCGGGATCCACGATCCCCTTGCCGACAGTCATGGCCACGCGCGTGGAAAAATACGCGCCGATGAAATCGAGCGTGCCCGCCATCATGACGGCCTGCAGCGGTGAAAGCACGCGGGTGGAAACTACCGTAGCTATGGCGTTTGCGGAGTCGTTCCATCCGTTCGTAAAGTCGAAGAAGATGGCGACGATGATGACGGTGATGATAAGCAGGTGAAATTCCATAAGCGGCTTGAATCCTCAGGAGTGTTTGAGCACGATGCCCTGTATGATGACGGCGACGTCCTTGCATCGATCCGTCGTCCTCTCCAGGTTTTCAATGAGTTCCTTGATCTGGATGATATCCTGCGGCGGATAGCCGTTGTGATAGATGTCGCGTAGCACCTTGTTGAACGTCTCGTCGGCCTCGTTTTCAAGCCGGCCGATCTCGATGCATCTCTTCTGGATTGCCGTTGAGTTTTTAAGATCCTGGAGAGTGGCTACGACATTGCTCAGCTCTTCAGTAGAGCGGAGCAGGGTATCGGCGAGATTTGCCACTTCAGCCGGCATCCTGTGCAATTGATAGAGCGAGAGCCGGTTGCCGGTGGTGTGTATGGAATCCATCACATCGTCAAGGGTATTGACCAGTTTGTGTATGTCCTCGCGATCTATGGGCGTGAGAAAGGTCTTGTGCAGGAGCTCTATGACGTCATGCGTGATGCGGTCGCCTATATGCTCCTGATCGTCGAGTATCTTGAGAAGCGCCTCGCGATCCGACTCATTTGAAATCATCTGCCGGAGCGTGGCCGCGCCTGCGACGATATTATCGCCGCTGCGCTTGAAAAAACCGTAAAAATCGTGCGTCTTTGGCAGAAAGTTAAGTTTTGAGAGAAAACGCAAGATAGGATGCCCGTGGCTGGGCTTTTCAGTGCAGGGATTGTCCTTGCTGTCCGGCTGCATGTTGTTCTCCTTGGAAGGGTATTTTTTGGTTCTGGATGCGGTTTAAAGATCATGCCGGCTCTCATGTCAATGAGATGATTCCCCGCAGCTTGCTGCGGGGTTTCCGCCACCCTCTCCCTTGAGGGGAGAGGGAAGGGTGAGGGTGGTCGGAGATGTCGCCGGTGATACCCCGCGGCTTGCCGCGTGGAGCATTCATTCGGCTCTGAAAATTGGGATTTGCAGCACCCGGTAAAATGTTACATTATTTATCCAGACCTCAATATCAGGGGGAACCAATGTCCAGGCTGATCTCAAAGAGGGCGGGGAAGATAGGGATGCCCGCGGGCTCGATCGTCCATATCGGCGAGCGCAAGGCGGAAAATGTATCCATAACAGTTATTGCGTATAACGAGACATCGGCCGACGAACGCGTTGTCGCCTCCGTGGACGAAATAGCGCAGCCCAGGGAAGGCGCAATCACCTGGATCGACGTGGAAGGATTGCACGATACGGCAGTCATCGAAGCGATCGGGCGCCGCTTCAACATCCATCCGCTGATACTTGAGGATATCGTCAATACTACCGGCAGGCCGAAGACGGACGACTGCGGCGATTATATCTTCGTGCGCACGAGATACGTCTTTCTCGATGAACAGAATGCGGTTTCATCCGAACAAGTGAGCTTTATCCTGGGCGAACGCTTCGTGATTTCGTTCCAGGAGAGGCAGATGGACATCTTTGATCCGGTGCAGGAACGGATAAAGAGCGGAAAGGGGAGGACCAGGCGCATGAGCGCGGATTATCTGCTCTACGCGCTCCTGGACGAGATAGTGGATAATTATTTTCCTGTGCTCGAGCGTATCGGCGAAAACATCGAGATCCTTGAAGAGGAGCTCACGGGCAATCCTTCAAAGCGCACGCTTTCGTCCCTGCACACCCTGCGCCGCGAGATGCTCATCCTCAAGAAGAGCGCGTGGCCGCTGCGAGAAGTGGTAGCGGCGCTTGAGAGGTGCGAATCAAAGCTCATGCACGATGAAACGAACATCTTCTTCCGGGACGTCTACGACCACGCCATCCAGATCATGGACGCGACCGAGACGCTGCGCGACATGCTCTCCGGCATGCTCGACATCTATCTCTCCAGCATGAGCAACCGCATCAACGAAATCATGCGCGTGCTGACTTTGATAGCCACCATATTCATGCCTATCACGTTCATCGCCGGCTTCTACGGAATGAACTTCAAATACATGCCGGAGCTGGACTGGAAGTGGGGCTATGCCGCGGTCATCGGCGTGATGGCAGCGGTCACCGGCTGGATGCTCCTGCTCTTCCGCCGCAGAAAGTGGCTGTAGGGGAAATTCTCAACACCGCTCAAAGATACATCCCCACATCAGCGAGTGCGCCTGGCAGATTGGTGACGGTAATGCCCTTTTTGAGATCATAGGGCTCTTCAACGGGAGAAACAATCCACACACGATCCGGTTTGAGTACATCCAGCGTGCCCGGGAATCCCTTCGACGTCTTCGGAGCTCGCGACAGTTTGAATTCAAAGGCGAGTCTCTTCACTGGGTGGAAAAAACGAACTCGGGATCGTCGAGCTTGCGCAGATCGGGCGGCTTCTCAAGATCGAGATATGACGCATTCCCTGTCTCCGCGATGATCTTTTTGGCGAGCGTGGATTTGCCGCACTGGCGAGGGCCCAACAGCGCGATCACGGGGGATGATCGAATGGACTGCCTGAGAGACTCTTCGATAAAGCGTTTTATGTATGTTTGCATATTGAAAGTTAAGATCACAATATGCAAACTTCAAAAACAATCGAAAACAACCGCGCACAAGAAGTGCGCGGCAGATGCCGCCGCGTGCGACAACGTCGCGATCACGGATGAGCAGGAACAGGTACTCGCCTACGTCCTCTATGACGGCGCGGTCACGGAGCAGCTCACGCACCTAAAGGCCTTCCTCGCGGGAGGCCTTTGTATTTTTGATTGTTCATAGCTATCGAATATGATAGCTTATAGCTATCATGATAAGCCAGCCGTGGGTCCAGCGTCCTGATTGGGAACAGCACGATGCGCGTCTGCGACAGCTTGCGGAGCAACCCATACAGCTTCCCCACCTGGACCGAATGGTCGAGGAAATGCCCCAAGGGGAAGGGATTTTCAGCGTCATCGGCCCACGCCAGGTGGGCAAGAGCACGCTCCTGCGCCTGATCGCCCGAAGGTGGCTCGCAAGTCATCCTCCCGCGGCGCTCGCTCTGGTCGAAGGCGATGCGATCGATTCCTGGCGCGAACTTCTCTCCGTGATCTCCGAGTTTCTGAAAACCCTTCCAAAGAAGCGCCTTCGCGGCTGTGTCTTGATCGACGAGATCACCTCGGTCGCCGACTGGCACCGGGCTATCAAGCTCCTGGCGGACCGTGGGGAGCTGGCGGGCATCATGCTCCTGTACACTGGTTCGTCGGCCACGAGTCTCCGAAAGTGTGGCGAACTCTTCCCAGGAAGGCGCGGCCGACAGAAGAAGACGGATTTCGAACTCTATCCCGTCTCATGGCGGGATGTGGCGGATCGGCTCACTCTTCGCGAGTATTTCGTAGTTGGCGGATTTCCATGGTCGATCAACGAATACCTGCGCCTCGGAGTGATTCCCGAGTACGTAGGAGAGATCTCCTGGAGCTGGCTCAAGGGCGAGTTTCTGAAGCGTGGCCGTTCGGAGATGCTGCTGCGGCATATACTTCGGTCGCTTGTCCGGCGAATGGGAACCGGGGCCTCGCAGCATACGCTGGCGCAGGAGATGGGGATCACCTCTAATGAGACCGCCCGTCAGTATCTGGAGCTGCTCTCCGACTGTTTTGCCATCCGGCAGGTACCATGGATGGATCCGCAGAAGCATCTCCTGTCGGCGCGGAAGAATCCCAAATACTACCCGATCGATCCGTTGCTGGTGCACTTATTCGAGAACCCCATTTCGCTAGGGGGCCTGGAGCCGAAACAGGATCTCGAACCTGGCCTCGCAGGAGCTATTGCCGAAGCGGTCGTGTGCGAGGAGCTCGCGCGCCATCACGATGCACCGGCGTACTGGTCCGGAAAGCGCGAAATCGATTTCGTGCCATCGTTCATCGAGGTGAAATTCCAGAACCGCGTGATCCCGCAGGAATTTGCCTGGTTTGAGAAGGTCTTTCAAAAGGGCAGACGGCTCCTTATCCTGACGAAGAACGACGCCTTCACGCTCGGCCGGATCAAGGCCATGCCGCTGGAGGCGTGGCTACGCCTCATGCCCAAAGAGCAGGCTGTTCTGTGAATGTCGTGATTCTTCGTTGGCCCAAATGCCTTGTTATCTTTGATAGCGCCTAAAACCACGTCCCAGCTGAGGGGCGTCCTGCAAAAAAAATGCAAAAATCCGAAAAAACCACGCAACGTTTTTTTTTTTTTGAACGATAAGGTACTGAGAGACGTGATCCGGGTATATCCGCAGGCTTTGGGCCTGCAAGGAGGCAAGTCATGGCAGGGGATATGAAGCTTACCGACGTGGTGCTGAAAAATTACGTTGCGGGGACGCTCGACGAACTCGACAAGAAGTGCGCGGCAGATGCCGCCGCGTGCGACAACGTGGCGATCACGGATGAACAGGAACAGGTACTCGCATACGTCCTGAACGACGGCGCGATCACGGGGCGCGAGAAAGTACTGCTCTCGTTTCTCCCCTCGTCGGTCGTGAACGGGATCGCGGGCGATGACGGCAAGAAACCGGCGCGCATGAAGGCAGAGGCGCTGGTCAAGAAGCTCGCCGCAGCCAAGCCCGAGGAGATCGCGAAGATCGCGGATGAGCTTCGCACCCTGGATCCGGTCACGCGCTTCACGGTCGAGCCGGAGGTGCGCAAGATGCTGGCGAAGGTGGAGAAGGAAAAAGCCTCTTTTGAGGTGCAAAAGGCGCAGCATGATCGGGCCAATTCACAGAAGTTTGAGATGCTGAAAGTTCAATATGAAGCCCTCGAGACGCGCATCGAAAACGCGGAAGAGAAATATGATGAGTTGAAAAATGCGGGCTATCGTCGGATCGGCAATATGGGGTTGAACTCTGACGGCGTCGTATACCAGAGTATGATGGCGGGGCACGAACGCGAGATGGCCGCGTACTATTCTGCGAATATCCAGCCGATGAACGATCAGGCGGAGCGGCTTCGTCGGCAGATTGATCAACTGAGCGAGTCGGATACATCTTCTCCTGATTTCGGATCAGCGGCAAGCGGCCTCAGGGCCTATCTCGATGGCGCGCCCGTACACGGCTCCGCGGCGCCGCGCGCGGTACTCCAGATGCTCTCGATCGATGAGCTCGAGCAAGAGGTGAGGGCGGAGAAAGGTTCCGCTGCGCTGCTCATGATGATCGAGCGCTTCCCTGGGGAGGATAAGACCTCGATGCTCTGCCAGGAGGCGATACGCCAGCTTAAAGATGTGAAAGACCAGAATGCGCTGACCAGGAATGCAGCGGTCGCGAAGCTCATCGATTACATCGGCAACTTCCGCTCACGCCTGGAGCCGGTGATCAATGATATCCCCGAGGTCCTGCTCCCCGCGCTGCTCGCCGCTCACCCGGAAGAGAACGTGAGCGACCTCGTCATAGCGCGGATCATGGGCGACGTGATGATGGACCGTGAACAGAAATTAAAGGTTTTCGCGGCGGCGGCCGAGAAGGCGGATGCCGTGACGTTCGATCGCATGGTGGCGGCGGTAAAAGCCCTCGGTGCCGGCGGAGAATTTCAGGAATTTCAGCGCCTGAGTGAGCGCTATGCGAAAAGGGTCGCCATTGAGTCCTCCATCAGTAATTCAATGAGGAACACCGTGGACTCTTCCATGTCCGATGCGCGACACTATCGAAATATGCTCATGGGGTTGAGCGACTATGTGCGATGTCGTGCCGGCCAATATGGGATCCAACATTACAGCGATCGCTGGTATGCTGATGGCGATTATAAGTGGAGAGATGAGACTATTTCTTCCGAAGACTGCGATGATGCTTCGAAATATCGGAGAGGGAGATACTCTGAGAAAGATGTTCGCGATCCAGATGTGGCCATGCTGCGCTACAGGACCCATGAAGCCGTCTATCGTGCCACTGGATATAATGGAGAGCTCAAATATTCCGGAGATGTCATGCTTTCGGACCAGCAGCGCCGGCAGATCCGCACGGCGATGGAGCAGGGAGCCACCGAGCTCTTCCTCGGCGCCGACGGCACGATTGCCTGGAAATAATAGCGGCGCGATTTTTCAGTACATGACTACAAAGGCCTCCCTCGCGGGAGGTCTTTTCGTTACTGACGCATGCTGCAGGGAATCGACCTATAAGCCTGTTGACGCAAAGAAAGGTTGGACATTACGGATGATATAGGTAATAATAAACCAATATGAAGGCCGCCCTCGCCCTGGTGCGCGAAAACATGGGGGTGAAGATATGAAACACCTCGTGGTCTCATTGAAAACCGCAGATGAAGTGCTGGACGATTTCAAACGCGCCCTTCGCAAAGCAAAGAAGAGGCGGCAGAGGGCGCCCCACTTCGAGATCAGCTTCGACAACAAGAGGGATTTCGATCGCTTTGTGCGGAATCTCTCCATTCTGAAATACATCCTCCTGTTCAAACCGAAATCGGTCTATGAGCTTGCCCGGATAGCACGAATGGATGTGTCGAATCTCAATAAGGTGATCCTCTTTTTCGAGGAGGTGGGCGCTGTGACGGTGAAGACGCATCGGGTGTCAGGCCGGGTCGTCAAGGTGCCGACTGTCGAATACGATACCGTCGAGTTCCATCTGGCCGCGTGAGGGCTCACTTCCCGCAGCACTTCTTGTACTTCTTGCCGGAGCCGCACGGGCACGGATCATTGCGGCCGATCTTGGGGCCCTCGCGCTGCACGGTCGCGTAGGGGCGCTTGGAATCGTAGTAATACCACTTCTCGTCGTCCGCCTTGCGGAATTCCGCGACCTCTTTGTGCTCCACTTCCTGGCCGTCTTCCACGTAGCGGCAGATAAACTGCAC
The DNA here is from genome assembly GCA_021810905.1 of bacterium. GTDB lineage: Bacteria > UBA10199 > UBA10199 > 2-02-FULL-44-16 > JAAZCA01 > JAJZQH01. The sequence continues at coordinate 62,924 of JAJZQH010000007.1, read as the reverse complement.
GAAGCCGACGTCGTCTTCCTCGTGATCCTGTTCGATCTCGAGTCCCTGCCATTTGGCTGTTTTTGACCATCTCTCGATCTCGTCGCGGTCCTGCTTGTCGCGCACATCCGGGTGACAGCTCGCGATGATGAAGTCCACGTCGCCGTCAACGAACGCCTTGTAGCGCGCCTCCAGAAGCGCCTTTGGTGATTTGGGCCAGCCGAGCCTGATCATAGAAATTCCTCCTGAGTGTCATTGCGAGGAGCGACAGCGACGTGGCAATCCCATGGAGTCCGGGGGATTGCTTCGTGCTTCGCCCTCGCAATGACACTCCAGCTACAGCATCTGCGGAAAAAAGAAAAGGGCTCCCTTGCGGGAACCCTTTTCTTTGGTGGAGGCGGAGGGATTCGCACCCTCGTCCGCGAAGACTTCATGCGCGCTTCTACATGCTTAGTCCCTGTTTTGAGTTTCATCTCCAAAGACTCCCGGAGACAGGATTATTCGGAGACTATCCCTGCTGGTTCTTGCTGTCCCTCGCCAGGGAGAACTTGGGACAGCCAGCCCGCTAGCGGCGTCTTCCAGCTCAGCGGGCGTCGGCTGGTTGACGCGCCACCTTTAGTTAGGCAGCGAGAGCCAATTCGTTATTGGCAATTAAGTTTTGTGCCAACAGTTTTACGGCTTGCTGACAGGCCGGCATGCCGCGCGTACTCTATCGTCCGCGTCGAAAGCTAGTCGCCCCCCGCGGACCCGCTTGCAAACAAACGGGCCCGCGGGGAGCGCCACCGTATTCAATTATCAAAGAACGCATCTCTATTATAGCACGCGGGGCGGCGGAGCAAGCGCGTTATCTGTTTCTCTTCCGCAGGGCGGAGGCCACCTCCCGTTTTGTTTCGCGCTCTTTTATCGCGGCCCGCTTGTCGTACTTGCGCTTGCCTCTCGCAAGCCCCAGTTCCACCTTTGCACGGCCGCGCCTGAAATAGAGCATGAGCGGTACGAGCGTGTATCCCTTTTCCCTCAATTTGCCGATGAGCTTCCCGATCTCCTCTTTATGCAGCAGGAGCTTTCGCGGCCGCCTCGGTTCGTGATTGAAGATGGAGGCAGGTGCATAAGGGGCAATATGTGCGTGCAGCAGAAACATCTCTCCGTTTTTCACAAAAGCGTATGAATCCGCGAGCGACGCCTGTCCGTCCCTCAAACTCTTCACCTCGCTGCCGATCAAAACGATCCCTGCCTCGAACTTTTCGTCGATATGATAATCAAAGAACGCCTTCTTGTTCTTTGCGATCACTTTGATGTCCGACGGTTCTTTTTTCATAAAGCCAATCCTCAAGCGTTGCGGCCGGTCGTACTACAGCTGAAGCGCCAGGGCAAGCGTGGGGTGCCGCGTGGGGTGCTGCGTGATGTGCCGCTAATCGACTCCACGCCAGGCTTGCGGGCTACGTGCCACAGAGTACGCGCCGGCCCTGTCCCCTCGGCGGACGAGTCGACACCGAATAATTATCAGTTCATGCGGCTAACGGCGGAGCATGCATCAAAGCGTTCCCGTTCGTCCGGCGAGGGGACAGGACCAGCGCTTGCTATGTACCACTGCGCAGAAAGAACAACCTGTTATCATACGGAAACACCCTGCGAAGAGGCACGTAGCAAGCGTGGATTCCGCCCTCCCGCCGAATGATCGGGAACGCGATGGCTCAGGATTCACCGTTAGCCTTAAAATTTGTTTTTTACTCCGTGTCGACTCATTCGCCGGGAGGGCGGGAGCCGCGCGTACTCTGTGGCACGTAGCTCTCGCATGCTCCGTGGCGTAGCACCGGCAGGCCGCTCCGCACTCACGTGTAGAGTGATGCTTGGTTATATCGACTTGAGGATGTTGCCGCCTACGGCCACGTGGCGGATGTGCTGCGGTTCGGTGTGTGTGATCAGCTTCTTGTAGAGCGAGTCCTCGCCTTCGTCGCGGTTCCAGGAGGGCCTGTGCACCACGATGAAGTCGGCCTTCTTGCCCTCTTCGAGCGTACCTATCAGGTGATCCAGCCCGAGCACGCGCGCCCCTCCCACCGTGGCCATGCGCAACGTCTCTTTTGGCGTGGGCGCGGGATTGGCGCCTTCGGTGATCGCAAGTTTCATCTCGTCCCACATATTGAAGCCCAGTCTGCCGACCCAGGATTCAGTGCCGATTCCGGTCGGTATGCCGTGCTCCTGCAGCTTCGCGTACGGGAACTGACCGTGCTTCATGAGCTTGTTGGAGCTGGGGCACCAGACGACGCGCACGAGGTGGCGCGCGAGCAGCGGAAAGTCCTTGGCCGAGAGATGGAGTCCTCCGACGATCGTCGTGGGCGCTTCAAAGAAACCGATTTCGGCGAGATATGCGATCGGCGTCTTGCGCTGTGCAGGCGGCAGCTCGGACCAGCCGAGATTCGGCCATACTTCGTTTGCTATGGGGCCCTGCGAATCGAAGAAGAATTCCATCTCCGCGAACGACTCGGCAGCGTGGATCATGAGCTGGATCGAGGCGTCGCGCGCGTGCTGGCTGATTATCTTGAGCAGATTGCGGGAGAGCAGATACGGAGCATATGGCCCGAGCCCCACGCGGACTCTATCGTGCGTAGCGTCGGAATATTTCTCAAGCAGCGCCAGCGCGATCTCGAACTTCTGCTGCGCCGCCTCGCCGCGTCCGGCCAGCACCTCCGGGAATACCACCGCGCGCAGTCCGATCTCGCGCAGTAGCCGGAAGGTCCCCTCGAAGTGCGTCATGTCGCCTACGCAGGTCACGCCCGTCTCGATGAGGCGGTTGATGCCGCGCTGTATCCCCTCGATGACGATTTCCGGTTTTGCATCGTGCTTGAAATCGATCGTGTCGGCGAGAACGGACGCGAAGTCGCCAGGCTCTTCGTCGAGGGTGTCAGATTCCCCGAAAACAGGAGGGTTATGAAATGACACGAGATCGAGGTGGCAGTGCGCGTCTACGATGCCGGGCATGAGCACGCCCTCGGGATGTTCCTTTATCTCTGCGCCGGCAAACTTCTCCTTGAGCTCGGCCAGCGTGCCGAATGCATGGATGCGCCCCATCTCAACGGCTATCGCACCGTCATCAATCACGGGGCAGTCGACGGTCATGGGGAGTGCAAGAGAAGCTGTAATGATTTCCATAGGTTATGTGATGGGCTGCCGGTTAAAGTGCGTGGCAGCCTTATATTTAGCGAATTTAACAGAAGAGGGGACCCGGGGCAACGAAAAGTAGAGGGTCTAAGGAGTTTAGCGGAAACAGCGATTGTCGATGAGGCGGGTTTTGCCTGCAAACGCGGCCAGCGCAAGAAGCGCCGGCTGTTTTATTTGCGCAAGATCGCGGAGCGTCTCCGCGTCTACGATACTCGCGTAATCTATTCGCATGAGCCCCTTACCCTCATCTTCGATAAACGAGCGCACCCTGGCGAGGATCGAATCCGCGCGTTTCTCGCCGCTTTCGATCATGCGCCCAGCTTCGATCAGGGACCTGTTCAGGGACAGCGCCGCCGCGCGTTCTTCCGCGGAGAGGTACTTATTGCGCGAGCTCATGGCCAGGCCGTCCGGTTCGCGCACGATCGGACATCCTACGATATCCACCGGCATATTCAGATCCAGCACCATCCTCCTGATCACGACGAGCTGCTGAAAATCCTTTTCTCCGAAGATAGCCGTGTCCGGCTGGACGATATTGAAGAGCTTGGCCACCACGGTCGAGACGCCGCGAAAATGCTTAGGGCGCGATGCTCCGCAGAGGGATTTTGTCACCTCTTCGACGGTCACGTACGTCTGAAATCGCTCGGGGTACATCATCGCGTCGTTCGGAACGAATACTGCGTCGGTTCCCTCTGCGCGCGCCTTTGCGAGATCTCCCTCCAAATCGCGCGGGTATTTCGCCAGGTCTTCGGCGGGCGCGAACTGAGTCGGATTGACGTAGATGGAGAGTACGAGGCGATCGCCGCGCATCCTGCCTTCACGCAGGAGCGAGAGGTGGCCTTCATGGAGGGCGCCCATTGTGGGCACGAACGCGATCCTGCGGCCGGCGAGCTTTTCAGCGTTCGACCACGCGCGCATCTCGCTTATCGTATGGAATATCTGCATATCAGATGGGAATATGATTCAACTTCTGTGAACGCCGTGCCGTTCGGAAGGAAAGCTGCCGTCGCGAACATCTGCAATGTAATCCTTTACCGCATCGGTGACGAGCTTGTATCCATCCGCGTAGGTCTTGAGAAACGACGGTTTGAAATCGGGATTGAATCCCATGAGATCGTAAATCACCAGCACCTGTCCGGAACAGTAAGGACCCGAGCCAATGCCGACAGTGGGGATCTTCACGGCCTCGGTTATCTCCCGAGCGGTCTCAATGGCCACGCCCTCGATCAAGATTGAAAACGCCCCCGCTTCCTCAAACGCCTTTGCCTCAGATATTAACTCAGAAGCTTCGACGGAATTCTTTCCCTGCATCTTGTAACCGCCCATCTGATGAAACCGCTGGGGCCTGAGCCCGATGTGCGCCATCACGGGGATGCCAGCGGCCGCGAGCAGGCGCACCGTCTCCGCCATCTCGACTCCGCCCTCGAGCTTGACGGCTCCGGCGTCTCCCTCCTTCATCGCGCGGCCGGCGGCGAGCATGGCCTGCGTACGGCTCGCCTGGTAGCTCATGAAGGGGAGGTCGGCGACTACCATGGCGCGAGCGGCGCCGCGGACTGCGCACCGCGTGTGGTAGATGAGTTCGTCGATCGTGACCGGGAGCGTGGTCTCGTGTCCCTGGATCACCATGCCGAGCGAATCGCCGACGAGTATCATGTCTATGCCCGCGTCGTCCACGAGCCTCGCAAACGTGGCGTCATAGGCGGTGATCATCGTGAGCCGCTCGCCCCGACGGTATTTGTCGGCTATGTCGGTGATGCGTATTTTTTTCATAAGGCAGAGCAAGTAAACTTAACAGCTGCCAGCAACGCAGGAAACGCAAGCAAGGCCAGCAACGAAAATCAATACCTGTTTTAGCACGCGTTGCTTGCGGATTTTATTACGACCTCGCTATCAAGTGCACAGTGCCGCCGCGATGGGAGAGGATTGCGCGCTTTATGTTCTCGAAATCTTCAGGGCGCTCCATGTAGTCCTGCTCCGACGTGTCGACTACCAGAAGGGGCGTCTCATCGTAGTTCAGAAAATGACGGTTGTAACTGTCGGTGAGATTTTCCAGATATTCCTCGTTGATCGCCCGCTCATAGTCGAACCCGCGTTTTTTGACCCGCGAAAGCAGCACGCGCGGCTCAGCGCGGCAGTAGATGACTAGATCGGGGTTCGGCAGCCTTTCGCGCAGGAGGTCAAATACCGTATTGTAGAGCGCAAGCTCATCCTCAGAGAGGTTCACCTTTGCAAAGATGAGATCCTTGGCAAAGGTGTAGTCGCAGACGAGCGTCTGGGCAAAGAGGTCGCGCTGTCTCAGTTCAAGCTGCTGCTGGTAACGGTTGAGCAGAAAGAAAAGCTGGGTCTTGAATGCGTTCCTGGACCTGTCCTTGTAAAACTCCGAGAGAAACGGGTTTTTCTCGGCCGGCTCCAGGCATAGATGGCCGCCCATCTGCTCGGCCAGCATCCGGGCGAGCGTTGTCTTTCCCGCTCCTATGGGCCCGTCTACGGCTATATATTTGGGGATTGAAGCGTTGCTCACGAGCCGCCTATAACAGAGCGCCCGCGCGTTGTCCAGCATGCAGGAAGTCTATCGCTGCCGGGTGTACGTGCCCATCAGCTGGGTCCGTCCAAGTACGTGCCCCTGCATGGCTGCCTCCAGCTGGGCCTTGCCCGCGCTGAGCGGAAGATCAAGCATTGCGTCGAGCGCGTAGAGTTTGAAAAAATAGCGATGCGTGCCGGATGGGGGGCATGGACCTCCGTAGCCCGGCCTCCTGAAGTCCGTTATTCCCTGCTTCGTCCCGTCGGAGAGCTGCGCGCTCTTCGCAAGTCCCTCCGCAAAAGAAACTGCGGACGCCGGGATGTTCCAAGCCACCCAATGCACCCACGTCCCCGCCGGCGCGTCAGGATCATCCGCGATGATCGCGAAAGACTTCGTTCCGGCCGGGGAACCGCTCCATGAGAGCGGCGGTGCGATATCGTCTCCGTCGCACGTGTATTTTGCGGGGATGGACGAGCCGTTTGCGAACGCGCTGCTCTTTAGTTCGAATGCCATGGCCTTGCCTCCTGTAATTATCAGGATCGTTGCCGCTGTCATTGTGGACAATATGAAAAGTAATATCTTTCGCATAACGAACCCTCAACAAACGTAAATCGTTATTGGTAAATAGTAAATACTGGAAGTGAACACCTATATCAATTCAAAGTGTTTATTGGTCGCATGAGTCGTTCAGCGCGTCGGTCAATAGGAAGAATTCGTCCACGGAGAGTGTCTCCGGCCTGCGTTTGTGGTCTATGCCGGCATCTGCTAGCGCCATGTCGAGCCGCGAAGGTTCGATCTTCATTCCGCGCGCGCCCAGAAGCGCATTGCGGATGGTCTTGCGCCTCTTGCCGAATGCAGCGCGCACGAGCTCGCGGAAGCGCGTCTCTCTCGCGGCATCGAGGCCGGATTTTGCGTAGAAATCGAGGCGCAGGACCGAAGAGGTGACCTCCGGCGGCGGGACAAAACTCTTTGCGGATACGTGAAAGAGCAGCGAAGGTTTTGCAAACGCCTGAGTGAGAACCGAGAGAATTCCGTAGTCCCTGCCGCCCGGTTTGGCCGCGATCCTCACGGCTACTTCCTTCTGCAGCATCACGACCGCGCACTCAAGCCGCTCTCTGTTGTCCAGCATCCAGAAGAGGATTGGAGAAGAGATGTTGTACGGGAGATTGCCGATAATTTTATACCGCGCGGTGGCTTTTCTTCCGGCCGCAGCCGATACGCCCTCCATAGTCTGTTCGAGTACGTCCCCATGTATCCACGTGATGTTCGCGCGTTCAGCGAGCTCGGCCTTCGCTATATCGAGCACGGCGGCGTCGCGCTCTATCGCAACCACATGCCGCGCTTGCGCGGCTACCAGGCCGGTCATGACGCCGAGGCCGGGCCCGATCTCTATCACCACGTCGTCCTGACAAATGTCGAGTGCGGCAACGATCTTCTCGATCGTGGGCATTGCAGCGAGAAAGTGCTGCCCAAGCCGTTTCTTGGGAAAGATTCCGTATTTCTTGAGCAGGGAGTAAACGGAGGGTATGGCCATCTATATCCCGATTTCCTGATTCGCAACCGCGTTGAGTGTGTAATCGCTGCGCCTTCCTGCTTCGAGATGACGCGCTCCCACGTATGCGATCATGGCGGCGTTGTCCGTGCAGAGGGCCATCGGCGGAATGAAGCAGGGCACTCCGGCGTCGTCCGCCCTCTGTTTGAGCAGTTCGCGCAACCGCCTGTTTGCGGCAACTCCGCCTGCCAGCACGCACGCGCGCGCGCCATGGCGGCGCACAGCATCCAGCGTCCGATCTACAAGGATAGAAGCGACCGCCTCCTGAAAAGAAGCTGCGAGATCGGCGGTGAATTGTTCGCTTACGTCTCCCTTCGCAACTGCGCCGCGGTGAATGAGCAGGCATGCGGTCTTTATCCCGGAGAAGCTGAAATCGAGAGAATCGTCTGAAGAGAACCTGGGCTTCGTGAAGCGGAAGGCCTTGGGGTTTCCAGTGAGCGATGCCCGGTCGATTGCCGGGCCGCCGGGATAGCCCAGTTCCAGAAGCTTTGCGACCTTGTCGAATGCCTCTCCGGCTGCGTCGTCGCGCGTCGCCCCGAGGAGCTTGAGATTGCCGAATCCGTGCACGAGGTAGAGGCTCGTGTGTCCTCCGGATACCACGAGGCCCACGTACGGCGAAGGTATCGCGCCGTATTCCAACTCCGCTGCGTGCAGGTGACCTTCGAGGTGATTCACGCCTATGATCGGTAGATTTCGTGCGTATGCTATGGCCTTTGCAGCCGAGAGCCCTACGAGCAGAGACCCGAGAAGCCCCGGCGCATACGTTACGGCAATGCCGTCAAGATCGTCGAGAGTGAGATCCGCCTCTTCAAGCGCGGTAAGGATGAGCGGAACGATATTTTCCATGTGACGACGGGACGCGAGTTCGGGAACGACGCCGCCGAAGCGGGCATGTACGTCGTGCTGCGTGGCCACGAGGCTCGAGAGCACGCGGCCTTCGCTCACGATGGCGGCCGCGGTTTCGTCACAGGAACTCTCTATGCCTAGGATTCTCATCTGATCGTCAGAAGTCGCGCACAGGCGGGCGGGCGTTGCTCGGCGCCTTCTGGCCGGCCTTGTTGGCCCCCTGCTGGGGCTCAGGCGCGAGGTCTGTCGGCGCGCCTGAATTGCGCTGCATCTTCTGCTCGAGCGTTTCAGTGGGATACGAACCCAGACCGCCGCTTGGCGCCTGCGCCGCCCCTCCGGCCTTGCGTTTTTCGATCTTCGCTATCTGCGCCTGTGCCTGCGCAGCTGCCGCACTTTTTGGATAAGCTGAAATCACCTTGTCGTAGAAAATACGCGCGTCATCCGGCATGCCCAGCTCAAAGAAACCGTTTCCCTGCTTCAGGGTCGCCTCTGCAACCTTTTCATCCCGCGGGAACTTCTGAATGAAGTTCTGATATTCCTTTATCGCCCTCTGATAATCTCTCATCGAATTGAAGCATTCCGCGATCCAGTATTGGGCGGAAGGCAGATACGTGCTCTTGGGAAATTTATTTATGAACGCAGAAAAAGCGGCAGCCGCTTCCAGATATTGACCTCCGGAAGCGAGATCGAGAGCTTTCTGATACATATCGCCCTCCGCCGCGGCCTCGGGCGCAACCTTGCCGAGGGCTTTTGTGAGTTGCGTTGAGAAGATGGAGAGGCGGTCTTCTATAGCCTGGACGCGCTGATCTATATCCGTGAGCCTCTTATTGAGTTCCTCATACTGGCGCTTGACGAGTACTTCGCTCGCTTCGACCTGTCCCTTGACGGCAGTGAAGTCGTCCTGAATCGATTGCATGCGCGAGAGCGACGATGCGACCTCCGCGTTGTTGTTGATGCGCGTGCTTTGTATCGTGGCCACCTGCTTCTCAAGTGCGGAGACCCGATCCTCAGTGGCGCCCGCTGATGCGGTCGAAGCGATGATCGCCATGGCGAACATGACGGCGAACGACAGGGAAACGATTTTATACATTCTCTCCTCCTGCGGCGCCGCGAAGGAGCCGCTTAAAAAAACACAGCGCGTTTCATATTAGAAACGCGCTGTGAGTAAAACAACTTTTTTTAAAGGTCAAACCTGTAACTTACTGGCCCACGAACTCGGCGCGGCGGTTCTGCCACCAGCAACCTTCGTTGTGCTCTGTGCAAAGGGGACGCTCTTTGCCGTAGCTGATCGTGGAAAGCTTGTCTGCGCCGATCCCGAGCTTTGTCATATAGCTCTTCGCGGAGTTGGCGCGACGGTCGCCCAGGCCGATGTTGTACTCGATGGAGCCACGCTCATCGCAATGCCCTTCGATGGTGACCTTGCTCTTGGGATGCGCGTTCATCCAGTCGGCGTTGCCCTTGAGTACCGGCTCGAACTCAGGCTTGATGTTGGACTTGTCGAAATCGAAATTAATTCTCTGCAGACCCGCCGTCGGCGCTGCCGCCTTCGGCTTCTTCTGCTGCTGTGCGCAGCCGAAAACCATCACTGTGCACACCGCAGCGACCAACAGATACGACAGTTTCTTCATATTTTCCCCCTCTTGGAAAAAGGTTAATTTCGGATTTTATTAAAGTAAATCCGCAAGTTGTCGTGAAATTAAATGATGGTCCCCCAAAAGTCAAGCGTGATTCTTTTTTTTTCATTATTGCAATGCGCAGATCCGTAGCGCGCTCAGTGATTGCATTTTCCGCCGCAGCACGAACCGCCGCCTCCACCTCCGAAGGAGGGACAAGAACCTCCGATTTCGCAGGAATCGCAGCCATCGGCGGACTTCAATCCTCCGTGAGCGCTGAAGGTGGAGAGCAGTCGAGTGAGTTGTTTGCTGCCGCACTTGGGACAGCTTATTTGTTCATCCGCTGAACGTTGAAATATCTCCGAGCGCTTCCCGCAGGCGTTACAATCGTATTCATAAATAGGCATCTGATCTCCGAATTGTCATTCATACGTAACTATTCAGTTGGCAGCCGTCAACATATAGCTGTCAGCACTCAGCTTTCAGCTAAAACCTGTGATCTCACAAGTTTTAAACTGAGTGCTGACGGCTGAGTGCTGAAGTTACGATTCATGCCCGTTCTTGTCAGGACAACGCATCTTCGATAAGATGGACTCATGGCATCGGCTCCCCGCATAGTGATAATCGACCGTTCAGAACTTGCTCCAAACCTCTATCGATTGTTGCTTGCGCCCCTCGGCGCGCTGCTTGCGTTGCGTCGAAGGTTTGCGGATGCGAGGCCGGATATGATCCGCCGAGGTTCCGTTCAGCTGATCATCTTCAATTGCAACTCCATGGGGAAAACATATGTGGATGTTGCGGCGCGCATGGAGTCAGAGTCCGCGTCCGCGGAAGTGCCCAAGATATTTCTTTGCAAAGAAGAAGACGCGGAGTCGGAGATGGGAAAGGTGCTATCGGCGGTTTCAAATGCTTCGATCGTCATCAAGCCGTTCCATCCGCAGGAATTCCTGGCGCATGTCGGGGCGCTCCTTCAAAGAGGGGGGCAATGAACGCATCGACTTCAGAGAGGCGCGTGCATCCGCGCGGCGCACTGCGTACTAAGGTCGTCTTTGAAGACGAATTCGGCGATGGGCTCTTCTACGTCTTCTCTGAAGACATAAGCCTTGGCGGCGTATTCCTTGCGTCAGAAGTCCCAGTGCTGGTCGGAACGCTGATGTTCCTCTCGTTCGTGCTGCCCGGACACAAGCGTCCTGTGCGCGTCACGGGTGAGGTCGTGCGCCGTCCTCAGGCCGGCGGCATGGGCGTGCGTTTCGTAGGGCTTACGGAACTGGCGCGAAACAGGATAGAGGAATTTCTTTCCAAGGGTGATTGACGCCTGCTATGGCGCGAGGTCAACGTCCACGATTTCCTTCCACGGGTAACTGTCGCCCTTGACCGCGGTCCAGAAAGGTTTTCCCGCGGAGCGCCAGCTGTCGATCGCGAGGCCGCTTTCGAACGTAGCTCCCTTTGCCGTGACGACGAGGGCGTTATTTTCAAGCCAGCTCTCCGCCCATGCCTTGCCCCATCGGAGTTCGAAAAAGCGCCACTGATGCTGCGAGAGCGTTTTGAGCAGGTCTTCCACATAGTGATAGCACAAGCCCCTGGTTTTTGCGCCGATGTTAATCAGGAAGTTCTGGAAGAGCGCGGTGAACGCGACCCTGTATTCCTGAGACAGGTCATAGATGCGTTGAACCACCAGCTTGGCCATTTCGTCCGCCTCGACGACCGCTTCCTTTGGAGGTTGCCCGCCCTGCAGTGCCACGAGGCGTTGCTTGAGATCAACGACCGCGCGCCAGAAAATAAGCGGTTCCTGCAGTTCGTCGTAAGAAGCCAGTGCAGCGCGTTCGCGGCGTTCGCCTCGCGCCTTGTAATCGCGTCGACGGTCTGCCAGAACGGTGAGCGGAACTATTGCCCGGATATCACCCAGCTTCTGTTCGTACTGATCGAGCGTCTCTTCGGCGGGCATTGCGCGTTGTTCGGCCGTAATCTTGTACGCAGGCAGCAGGTAAGCCACTGCGGTCGCGGCAGGTGCGGATATAAGCAGGGCAAACGCAAGTATCAGAAGTGTTCGTCTGGTCATTTTGCTCAGCGGCGGCTGCGGTCGAGTGCTGCCATTTTGAGTTCCAGCGCCGCGAGCCGCTTCTTGAGCGCCTCAATGTCGCTGCGTACCGTGGGGATCTCCTGGATGTCCTTCACTGCGGGCATGACTTTGTCGTCCACAAACTCCCTTACGTGGCCGATTTCCCTGGCGCCGCGGGTCACGAGTTCGCGCAGGGCCTCTCCGCCGCCCTGGATCATCTCCCTGAACGTACCTAGCGGCAGCACGTGAGTCTTCTTTTTCTGTTCCTCGAAGATTATCTGGGCGAGCGTCACTCCCGTAAGGTCTTCTTTGGTCGTGTTGTCCACGATCTGGACTTCTTCGCCCTGCTTTATCATGTCGCTTATGTCGTCGAGCGTGACATAGCAGGAGTCGGAGGTGTCGTAGAGCTTGCGGTTCTGATAACGCTTGATGACCTTGGGATGTTTTTCGGTCATGCGTCCTCCATTTTCTTAAGACCGGCGGGCAGAACGTCCGGCTGCGGCCGATTTCCTGCGGGCAGCGGCTTTTCTTCCGGCCTTCGCGGGTTTCTTCGCTTTTGTATGCCTGTGAGCCATGCGCTCCGAAACCCTCATCTCCTTGCCGACCGCTTCGAAGAACGGCGCGGCGACGTTATGAGCCTTCTGGGTGACGGATGCGGCGGACGCGAGGCCTCGGGAGAGCTCGTCAGCCACGGCCATCGCCTTGCCGAAGAAGTTCATGAGCTGGATTCGGGTGGGAGGCGAAGCCGTCACAGCGGCGTATTCGCTGCAAAAGCGGAGTGCGCCCTGCGCCGCAAGCATCAGCTCCCTTCCTGCCGCGAGTATGTGTCCCTTTGTCTCTTCGATGTCCGGCCCGCATTCTTTGCAACTGCATTCAGAGTGTCGGCTTTTCATTCTTCCCCCTCCGGAATATGCGCTTCTCCTCACGCGCCACCACGATGACGGCCACTATGAAGAAGAGCAGGAGTGCTTCCTTGAGCCCGAAATTCGCTGCGAATTCGCTCCATGTAGGCATGGTCAAAAAGTAACAGTACGCGAGATGGATGTCTAGAGGCCTTTTTATTGATGAGTCGCATTCAGAAATTCGCCGCTCGAATAAAAATTTACCGGTATCGGATCGCGATCCCGACTGCGCAGATAGATGAGGATGACATTGACGTGAGCGACAACAGCGAGCAGCAAGGCCGCGATGGCGAGTGGGAACGCCGAGGGCGAGAGAGAGAACCACGCAAGCGATATCGCCATGATGTAGCTCGTGGGCACGAGCGCCTTTTGGAACTGGAGCTCGATTCCAAAATAGCGAGGCGTCCCCTTGTACCATCTTGCGCTCGCGCAATAACGGATGAAGGCGTAAAGCGCCGTGACGATCGAAAAGAGGATGGCCAGCGCCGCCGATTTGCTGCTCGGGAAGATGCGCAACGCAGCGGCTATCAGGAAAGCCGCACCCGCGATCTCCATCGCCAGGACCATCCGGCTGAAGCGGTTGAAGAAGAATTTGATCATTTCATTTCCCCTGCAGCGTCGATTCGATCAGCTCCATGCGCGCGAGTCTCTGCTTCGCCCAGTCAAGCGTCCTCTCAACGATTCCGATGTGATCGTCCAGATAGTCCGGGTCAGCAACGCGAGGTGCTTTTTTTGAGGACTTCTGCGCGTTGAGCCGCGCGAGCAGCGCGTCGAGTTTCTGCACGAGTTCCCTGCGGAACTCGACCTCGCGTGCAGCGACGGGCTTGAGCCCGGCATAATCCCTCTGCTTCAGATGAGGCGCGCCTCCGTCGAACATCTGATCCAGCAGAGCAAGCCTCTGCAGCTTTGGATCGTCACCCTTATAATGAAGGAACGGATTCATGCCGTCGTTGTTCACAGCTGGCGCCGAGAGACCGAACCATTCGAGCGCCAGCGGATATAGATCGACGGGCCGGGCTGTGCCGAATTCGCCGTGCGGCACTGATGGCCCGGCTATAAGCAGAGGGACGCGCATGTCGCCCTCCTGAGCCCCGCCGTGATTTCCCGCTTTCACCTTCCTGAAGCCGTAATGATCGCTGGTCGTGATGAATAGGTCTCCGGCGCGGCCGTCGTGAAAGATCTGGGCGAGTTCTATTACCGCGTCGGGATATGGCATCGTTGCAGTAGCGTCACGCCACGCAAAAATCGAGTGAGGTTGGCCGTCGAGCAGCTTCGCCGCCGCAGCATCCGAGCGATATCCAAGCGGGTCGCCGCTGCCGCCTCCGGCTCCGTAACTGCAATAATCCCTTTGCTCCACGGTGTAGCACGCCACATCAGCCCAATCGCCGTCGCGGTCGTAGATCCTGGTCCTCCGTTCACCGGCTCGCACGATCACGAGGCCCGTTGCGTCCAGCCCTCTTATTAATTCGATCAGGTCTACCGAGCCGCCGGCCACGGTGGGAAAGCGATGCAGAATCGCCGGATCGTCAAGAGGTTTGAAACCTCCGTCATGACGCACGTAAATGTGCGACGAAACCACGCCGCGGTTTGCGGAATAGAGCGTGTATTCATGATCCCTGGGATCACTCGGTTTTACGGCGATGCCCGCCTTTTCCAGTTCCTCCGTGAAATGAAAAAGCCTTCCAGTATCGTGCATGCCGTGATCAGCGGAGATGATGATATAGGTCTTGCCCGCAATGCCCTGTCTTTCAAGCAGTGCAAGAAAATCGCGCATGAAGAGATCGAAACCCTGCAGGACCTCCGCAACTTCCGTGCTCTGAGGGCCGTGTTTGTGTCCCATGAGATCGGTAGAGAGCATTCCCACCAGAGTGTAGCGCGGAATGCGCTCGGTTGGCCTTTTGAAGAGCTGCTGCACGCGCTTGAGTGTGAGCACGTTTACGTTTTCCTGCCGCTCGGATACGAAGCTCGACCACAGCGCCGCGATCGGAGCGATCTTCGGAAACCGCTCGGCCGCACCCCTTGAGAATGAAGAATATACTGCCGCGGTGGGATGCCCCTTCAGCAGCTCGAACAACGTAGTGGGCGGCTCGAGCTCCGCCGCGTCCGGATTCATGAGTGCGCGCAGGTTTATCAGGTCGGAGTTGACCATGTCGTAGCCGCTGGATGTCAGATAGCCGATTACCTTTTCATGGTCGCGGTCAAAGCGCTCCAGATGCGGTATTCCAGAATGGCCCGGCAGGAGGCCGGTGGCGTACGCCTGATAGACGTCCGTCGAAGTAGAGGGGAAGAGCGAAGTGGCTTTGGTGAACGACGCGCCGTTGTCGATGAAATGTTTTTTTATCGTCGGCATTCTGCCGTCGGTCATTGCCTTATTGAACGCCTCAAGGTTTGTGCCGTCGATGATGAAGTGGATGACGTAGACGTCATTGATTGCCGCACGCTTGCCGGGATCCGCGGCCGCGTAGCCTGCTGCGGAGAGAAGGGCGGCAATCGAAACCGCGATGGCAAGGATGCGTCTCATGAAGGGCGCCCTGTATCATCGGCGCACGCACGCGTCAATCTGACGATACCCCGCGGCTTGCCGCGGGGTTTCCGCCACCCTCTCCCTTGAGGGGAGAGGGAAGGGTGAGGGTGGTCGCAGCTTTTGCCGCGGGTAGCTTTCATTCAAGCGCTCTTTCGATCGCGTCGGCGCCGCCGTTCGCAAGACGCCATTCGATGCGCGCATCCTTGATCGAATCGAATCTAGCCGAGATCCCCTTCGATTTTCCGATGGCGCGGCGGAGCTCCTTTACTTTGCGTTTGAGTTCGGCCTCGCCGGCGAACGGCTTTCCCGCGAACGGCGTCGAGGGTTTGGGGACAAAGGGAGTCACGGTGAGATCGACTGAAGTGGCGCGGTTCGATCTGGGAGCCGCGGCGCGAAGCTCGTCGCGCGCACGGGATGCGAGCGCCGCTATCGAGGCAATGTCGCCATCGGTCTCGTCCGGGAGGCCGATCATAAAATAGAGGCGCAGTCTCGTAACGCCAGCGCGTGCGAGCGTTGCGATGGAGGAGAGGAGGCGATCGTCCGAGAGCCCTTTGGCGAGCGTCTTTCTCAGCCGCTCGCTTCCGGCCTCTACGCCGAGTGCTACCGACTTGTGGCCCGACGCGGCGAGCAGCCGCGCCCGTTCTTCGTCGATCGCGTCAGCGCGCACCGAAGAGGGCGAGAACGTGGCGCCGCGCGAATGTATCGCTTCCGCGATCTCGGCGAACTTGGGATGCGAGAGGATGTCCGCGCCGATGAGCCCCATGCGCCTGCGTTGCGCGATCCCGTCTTCCACCATCGCGATCACCGCAGCGGCCGAGCGGCGCCTGTGCGCGCCGTATATGACGGGCGTTGCGCAAAAGAGGCAGCGGCGCGGGCATCCGCGTTCCACTTCGATGAGGTGCATGTCTCCGAATTCCGCGTCGCGTGCGTAGATCGAAGTCTGTGTCTTTATCGGATCGAGATCGGCCACATGTCGTGGCCGGAGCGCCGCAGGCAGAGGCGTAAACCCTGCAGAGCGCCTCAGCACCCCGTTCATTTCATCGAGCGCGGCGAATACATCCTGACGAGCATATTGCGATTCGATCAGCGGGATCAGATCGGAGACATACGCCTCCATCTCGCCCATGACCACGGCGTCGGCGATGAGCGAGAGGGGCAGGGGATTGAGCGTCGGCGCGGCGCCTCCTGCTATCACTATCGGCATCTCGCTGCCGCGCCCCTCTGCGTGAATGGGCATGCGGCACATCTCGAAGATACCGGGGATGTTGAGGTAATCGTTTTCAAATGAAACGCTGATCGCGATCCAGTCAAATTCGGAGAGCGGCCGCTGCGATTCGATGGAGAGTATGGGAGTATCGCTCCTCGCGTGCTCGGCTATATCGCGCTTATCAGGAAGGAACGCCCGCTCGCAGACGATGCCGGGCCGCGAGTTGAGCATGCGGTAGAGGGAATGCACCGCGAGGTTTCCCATGCCGATGCGGTAAGTGTTGGGATAGAGAAGCGCCACGGAGGCCTTGCCGCCCCAGTCCTTGACCACGGCGCCATGCTCGCGCGCGAGCAGAGCCTTCAGCCCTTTTTTGAGTTTCCAGGACATGATTTTATCAAACTCTGATTCGGTAAAAAAATTGCTGTCATCCCCCTCTCCCTTGAGGGGAGAGGGGGAGCAATTGGAACCAGGTTCACCGCAAGTGCATTACCCCTCTCCCTGTCCCTCTCCCGCAAGGGGAGAGGGGAAGGTATTTTGCTGTCTTGCATATCCGCTTCAGCCTTGCAATGACCGTGAGCAAAGATTAAGCGAGCGAGTCTATGGCCGTCATCCAATGGCTCAAGCGTCGTGAGGTGCTGAAGCAGGCCGACGATCTTCTTCGCGAGTGCTGTCAGCGCCTCGACCTTCCGGAAAAATCGTTCGCAAAGGGCGCGCGCGAATGGATTGGGCGGCGCCGCTGGACGGACGATCCGGTCGAGATGCGCCAGCTCGTCTATTACGCTGCGCTCGCTGCGCCCGGCGATATCATCGAAGCCGCTCACTTCCCGCCGCGCAACCTGCGCGACTGCGAGGCGTTTGCACAGTCGAGCTTCGAAGCGCTCTCTCTGGAGGAGGCGGTGCGGCAGAAGGTCGCGCATTTCTTCGAACGTCTGGGGGACGTGGGCGTGGAAGGAGTATATGATGCCGTGCTCGCGCAGGTGGAAAAGCCGCTCATCGAGATCTGCCTCGCATGGGCGGGCGGCAATCAGTTGAAGGCCGCGCGCGCACTCGGCATCAACCGCAACACCCTGCACGCGAAGATCAAGGCGCTGGGTATTGTGGTGCGGTAGCCTTTGCAGCTCTCTTTGACGGATTTTCTCAAAATTTATAATCCATGATCGTGCGCATTCATGATGTCAGAGCGACGCCCGTGAAATTCACGGATATTGCTGTGAATATGGGCATTTCTAAAAACCCCGATTTTCACGTCTTGTCATTCCCGCGTGCCGTAAGCGGGAATCCAGCCCGACCCTTTTCAAATGAGGCTTTCCGGTCTGATCCCCCTGAGCCCTGAAAAATGATCCGCTTGCTGAAGAATTCCGTGAAGACTTCGGATTGAATTGACCTCAGAACAAAGGTCGAAAATTTTATTTTTGCCGATGTCAGCGAAAATGAGTAAAAAAGGTGCGTCACTTTTAACCCTTTTCGTGGAGCATTTTTTACCCATCATTTTCTTCTTATAAAACAAATAATTAAAAAATTTCTGGTCTATCAATTCCAGACAAGAGAAAAAAATACTCCAACAATTTGTAATTGAAGGGGTTATTTTATCGGTTATCGCCAATTTATTGACGCACTGTCAATGTTTCCAACGAAATATCTGGACCCGATCTCAAGGATTCAGCTATAAACTTTATTATTTTTCAATACGTTATGTCGAGAATCGTATAATGTGAGAGCTGGTACGATATATGCTATTAAAGCCACTGGGAAGAAAGAGATCGGGATTTTACTCATCATTATATTCATTATATTCATTGGATCTGGAGGGGTTATGAAGATCACACACTGTAGCTGGATGCTGGTCATGCTGGCTGCGGCCTTTATCTTTGTTTCGGGATGTTCGGCCAACATAGACGGACAATTTGCCGGGGACCAGACAGGCGGCGTTGAAACGCCGAGCGGTCCGGTCGACGTCGGCGGCGGCGACGGGGGCGACGGGGGCGGCGGTACTGAGGTCGTCAGCCCGGAGACTCTCACCACTGCGGCGTCGTACGCCTTGGGACAATGGATGATCCAGTCCGGCGTCAATGGCCTGGGCATCGCTTCCTTTGACAGCGGGTTCTCGCTTGCCCCGGCGGCTGCATCCATCAATCAATTGCTGAAGGCAGTGGGGACTGAGACCTGCGGCAATGGGATTTGTGAATATCAGATGGGCGAAAATTTTCAGAATTGCACGAACGATTGCCACGCCACGTGTCCCAATGGTCAATGTGAAGGGCTTGCTGGTGAAAATGAATATAATTGTCCAGCCGACTGTTCCTCTGTCTCCTACTGTGGAAATCAAATATGTAATAGTGGTGAGGATGCGACCAACTGCCCTGCGGATTGCCCAAAAACCAATGGATTTGACATGTACAAGTGCACGGGGATTTACAATATCGGCTCGGATCTTGTCCCCGAACTCTCCGCCACCTGCTCGCATGAGGGCACTGTTGAAGTGCCGGTGCTCAAACTCTGGATCAATCTCATGCTCCAGAACGAGTTCGTAGATAACTGGACTTTCTCGGGCGACGGGCAGAGCACCCTCAATATAAGTCTCGATCCCGCGGTCAATGGCTCCGTGCACTTCGTGCTCAAGATGGCGGGAAATATCACGGCGAATAACGGCGTTGATCCCGCAGTTACCTTCAAGGGCATCACGATTGAGGGCGATCTCCTGGTCGATGCCAATGGCGACGTGAGCGGCGCGAACGTGACGAACTTCCAGGCGATCATTGATGATCAGACGTGCTATGGAAACGGCTGTACGCCGGCGACCTGCGAGAACAATATGCCGTGCAACATGTACCCGAGAACCGGCGACCCGAGCGCGGATGACGGGGCCAACAACTATTGCAAGGATACGAGCGGCGATCAGTCATCATTCTGCGACGGGAGCTGTTGCTTCGTTGAGGGTTCATCATTGCCCAATTGCGGCAATCAGCGATGCGATCCGGACGAAAATGCGACGAATTGTCCGATTGACTGTAGCGGCGGAGGAGGCTCCTGCGGCGATGGCAATTGCGACGCGAATGAAAGCAACGCAACCTGTTCGATGGATTGTTCGTCCATGGAGGTCTCATGCGATCCAGGTTCGGGATTAGCAAACCTCACGGTGCCGATTTCGATATCTGATTTGACCTGCTACCAACTCGGTTTTGGTCTGGTGGATTCGGCGCCTGCCCATGCCTGTACGGCTCACAATGCACAAGGCGATCCTATCTGCGATCAGACCCGGCGTTGCAACGATGAGCTCCATAGCTGCGATGTGGCTCAGCGGTTCTCCGGGCTGAGCAACGATGCCGCTTGCCAGTCGGTCTTTTATCAAGGCAATCCCATGGCCACCTGCGATCAAGCCAGCGACTGCTGTCTCCCGCCTGGGCCGTATTGCGGCGATAATCACTGCGATGTCGATAACGGCGAAACAGCGCAGACCTGTCCGCAGGATTGCGGCGGAAGCTGCAACTATGATAGCACGTGCGACGTTGGTTCCGGTGAAACCTACCAGAACTGCAACAACGACTGCTATTGCCACGACAGCTTCTGCGATTCGGCTGAACAAAATGACAACAGCTGCCCGGATGACTGCGGCGGCGGTGGCGGACCGACGTGTGCCGATGTCCTGCCCGTGATTCCGACAAGTGCCGAAGCAAGCGCGTTCCTGGCACGCCTTAATCCAGCGCTTTCATGCGACGGGTACATAGGCCCCTACACCGATCCGGCTCCCGATTGCTGCCTGGCCGCATACCAGCAGTTCGTAGTACCTATGGGCATCAGTTGCCCGGTCGCGCTCATCTCCGATCCTAACGGGAACTGCATAGAGTCCTGCGGCGACACCATCTGCGAACCCGGCATCGAAGATTCAAGCAACTGCCCTGCTGACTGCGGCGGCGGCGGCGGACCGACGTGTGCCGATGTCCTGTCCGTGATTCCGACAAGTGCCGCAGCAAGCGCGTTCCTGGCAGGCCTTGATCCAGCGCTTTCATGCGACGGGTACATAGGCCCCTACACCGATCCGGCTCCCGATTGCTGCCTGGCCGCATACCAGCAGTTCGTAGTACCTATGGGCATCAGTTGCCCGGTCGCGCTCATCTCCGATCCTAACGGGAACTGCATAGAGTCTTGCGGCGACACCATTTGCGAACCCGGCATCGAAGATTCAAGCAACTGCCCTGCTGACTGCGGCGGCGGCGGCGGACCGACGTGTGCCGATGTCCTGCCCGTGATTCCGACAAGTGCCGCAGCAAGCGCGTTCCTGGCAGGCCTTGATCCAGCGCTTTCATGCGACGGGTTCATAGGCCCCTACACCGATCCGGCTCCCGATTGCTGCTTGGCCGCATACCAGCAGTACGTAGTACCTCTGGGCATCAGTTGCCCGGTCGCGCTCATCTCTGATCCTAACGGGAACTGCATAGAGTCTTGCGGCGACACCATTTGCGAACCCGGCATCGAAGATTCAAGCAACTGCCCTGCTGACTGCGGTGCGCCAGCGCCGAGTTGCGCCGACGGAATTCCTGGTTGCGATGCGAGTTGCGCTATCGATTGGAGTAGTGTGCCAGCTCCGCCCGTGCCAGGTATGACCTGTTATGACGTCGGGTTTGGAACGGAGGGTGGAGGCTGCGATGGCTCCTCGGGTTGCTGCGGCGCCAACAGATGTGGCGGTCTGCTCACCTGCGCCTACGCGAGCGCTGCTCTGAGCATCCCCATCAATGACCCGACTACGGACTGCGTCACTGCATGCGCCACTCTCGGCACGACGTTTGGATGGGGCAGCTTGACCTTCAACGGCAGCGCTGTGACCGATTGCTGCGCCGTCGCGCCGCAGTGATTGAAGTGAAAACAGAGGTATGACCCAACCCCCTTCGGTCTTCGAAGGGGGTTGGTTTTTTTTCGTGCTTCGGATCTTTGACGGTTTTTGGAAAAAATGAGTCGATATGTACCCTCCGGGGCAACAGGTCTGGCTTTATATCGCCATTTTTCGCGGAGTTAGATGCCTTTCAGCCATCCTTTCGCTGGCCTCGGATATGCAGATTATAATCGTTGGTAAATGAGGATGTTTTTGACCCTCTTTGAGGTGTGCAGATGAAGACCCTCTTGAAGGCGATTCTCGTATGCCTGCTCCTTACGGGAGTGGCCGTCTTCTATGGGACGACCACGGGCTGTGGAGGGGGCGGAGGGACCGACGCCACGATCGCGGACACTGGCGATACGGGCGGGGATGCCGGAGGGGGTTCATCTCCTGTCGATAATGGCGGAACCTCGGAGCAGTTCACGCTCCCCACGACGCCGGCTGAGATGGCGACCCTCGCCTCGACGGAACTCGTGCAAGGCCTGCTCACCCCGCAGCTCGAACTCTTCTCCGCGCTCAACGCCAACCCCTCGCTCTCCGCGGATATCATGGCGCTGCCGAGCTTCGATGCCTCCGCCATCTCCATCGTCTCTTCCAGGACCCCGGATCCTGAAGTCTGCAACTGCGGCTTTCCGAAGCCCCCGTCGTGCGTCGAGGCATGGTGGGACGGCAACAATTGCAGCGTCATCGCCTCGCTCGTGGATCTCAACGGCGACGGGCTCAGCGCCTTTGACGATACGAACTGCAGGGCGTGGCTCGAGGCGGTTGTCCTGGGGTGGCCCGCGCACCTGAAACCTCAGGAAGATGCCATGATGCCGGGCCTGCCTGAGACGCATTTTCTCCCGTATCAGGTTTCGCCGATGATGATCGCCGCGATGGATCACCTCGGCGACTATGATTTTATTCAAGGGACGAATGAGTTTCGCATCAAACAGGATGTGGAAGAATGGCGCCTTGCCTCCGGCATTATGACCAGGGCGGTTGCAGACCTGAACGCCTTTGACACGGGGACGCTCGGATTCACGGGAGCGGGCCTCGGCATGCAGTCTTGGATCTCGGTCTTTGCCGACGATCAGGGCAAAAACCGGTTTTACATCCCCTTCTTGGCATCCGGTTTCGATGTCCACCTCTCGCAGGCGGCCGAGGCGGCACTCGGTAATCTGCTCGCCGAAAAGCTCCTCTATTTCTCGGCAGAGGGGACGCTGCAACTGGACGAGAAGGGGATCACGAACATCGTCTTTGAAACTTATTTCATCCAATTCACCTGGCAGGGAAAAGTGCAGGAATGCTACATGAACGTGCTGTACGGGGGAGGAGCCCTGCGTTGCACAGAGAGCGCCGCTGCCACAGTTGAGATCTGCAACAACGGCATCGACGACGACGGCGACGGGCTCGCGGATTGCAGCGATATCTGCCCTCTGGACCCCGTCTCCTGCTGCAGCAATTATTACGCCTGCGGCGGGACGGAGACGATCTGCAATGACGTCATGGATAACGACGGCGACGGCAAAATCGACTGCGACGATCCTGACTGCGCGGACGACCCGTCCTGCACGGTGACAACCCAGCGCGATTGCTCCTGTCTTGCCGCCCCGGAGAGGGTGGACTGCGGCGGCGTTGAAAACTGCTCGAACACCGTCGATGACAACGCGGATGGGCGAAGCGATTGCATGGACTACTCCTGCAAGTGGCGGACGTTCTGCCAGGATCAGCCGGCCGAGGTCATTTGCGACGACTGGATCGACAACGATCACGACGGATATATCGACTGTGCTGATCTCGACTGCTACAATTATTATAAGGATATGGGTGACGCCAATATCTGTAACGAGGCAAACCATGTCCTCTATCCGGCGAATAGCTGCACCGACGGCATCGACAACGATCACGATGCGGGCATTGGCTCCACCAGCAACGGCGCGATCGACTGCGAGGATATCGATTGCTGCAGCGAACCCATTTGTATTGAGACGAACGAGGCCTGCGCCAACTTGCAATAACAAAATTCACACCAAAGGGGTCAAGTCTTGACAAGCGACAAGATGTGCCCGGCGAGCACGTCGCGGCGTCTCTCGCAGGGCTTCGTCATTCTTGAGATGCAGCGCAAACCGCCGGACAGATTGCGCTACGGCGGGACTCCTGAGCCCGCCGAGTTCCGAGCCGATCGCCGCATACACAGTGCCGCCAAGTTTTCGCATGAGATACATCGCGGTATCACGCGCCTCGTGCGCCTTGCCCTGGCGCCCCCTTTGAGCTGCGATGCCGAACATCTCATCAAGCTCAGAACGTCGGCGTGGCCGGGAAATCGATGGGGAAGGCGACGTCCGCATTCGTCATGGCAGGGACAAACGGCAACCCGTCCACGCGGATGTCGCGGCCGTTCACGTTCGCGCACAGGCTGTTGTCTACCTCAAGGCCGGTGGAGATCATCGCGCAGATGTCGGTCTTTGCAATCGTCGTCTGGGTATCTGAAGATGAAACCGAACCGCTCCAGAAATCAAAGCCCTCGACGAACTGGCTCAAGTACTGCGACGTGATCCAGTCAATAGGCGGAGCGACGTTTTGTTGCTGAAGGCCCGCAGTGAGATTGACGCTCTTGAACGCGGTCGCAGCCGGACCTTCCTGGGATGTCTGCGAATGCCAGTCGATCTCATCAAAATTGAGGTTCACGCATCCGATTCCATGGCACGTGCTCGCGTCGTACACGAATACGGCCTTCATGAAATGCTCGATGCCTTTTTGATCCACGGTCGCGGCCTGTGCATCTGCAAGCTGCTGCGCGTAGATATACTGCATCGTGACCTCGTAGCCCTCCATATCCGCGATGAAGAGTTTGAATTTTCCCTGCCCGATATTGGCTTCATTCACATCGGGTGTCGCCGGATCGTCCGCCACCGGATAGGAATCAAAGATCCACGCGGAATACTTGTTGCCGTCCAGCCAGAAGCGCACGCAGATCGGAAGATTGGCCGCGTTGCCGGAGCAATTTTCCAGCTGGGCGTCGTTGTTATAGTCGTACTTCGCAAAATCGATTTCCACGAGATGACTTCCCGCCAAAAGCCCCGATGCCGCGCTGAATACCATGCTTTTCACATAGGTCTCCGCAGGCTGACAGGCGGGGTTGGCCGTTCCATCGGCAAGGAAGCAGTAGCCCGCTGCATAGGTTGCAAGGCAATCGGGATCCGTCCTGCGGGTCGTCACATTGACGCACGCGCTCGGCACATACGTGGGGACTTCGAGTTCGCTCAAGCTGTTGATCGAGGGAATGAAGAATTTCTGCTCCAGCGTCGAGATGAGCGTGGGTCCTGAAACAATAATTCCGGAAACGTTATCACCCACGACCTTGGAGAGCGCCATCTGCAACAAGGCCTTGGAGCCGCCGATCGAGGAGAGATCGACCTTCATCTCCTGATACTCGATGAACTTGAGGGACACGGGCACTGGCGCTTCGACTGGCGCAGAGGGCGAGGTCGCAGGATTTCCTCCGACGCAGGCCATGTTGAAAAATGGAAGCGCAAAAAACAGGAGCAGCAACGCAAATAAACTCTTTTTCAGAAGGGGGCTCATCGCATTTTCCTCCCCGGATTGGGTGGTATTCACCATACATTCAGATGAGCAGGAATTGTGCCATTATTCCTGCGGTTTTCCCGCTTCTAAGGGTTTAAAATATAATGACAATCGGACAGGTGAATGTGGTTTTTTCTGTCAGATGGGTGAAGAATGCCTGATTTGCACAAAATGAGTCATTTTATTGACGATGCGGTTTTCAACGAACCTGTCCTGTCCGCCGATTCTGCTCGGAGTGGGTTTGTTCTGTTTCCTCCGTTTTGCCGTCATTCGAAGGGGATGAGGAAAAGGAATCCATTGATAAATATATCATATTCTTCTATGGCCATTGTCCCCGTCTGAAAACCGTACGATGGTACTCTGGTACGATCGTACGATAGTACAACATCGTGGAAAACGAAGGGGCAACGCGATGAGAGATTTTAACCAACGTACCAACGTACCATCGTACCATCGTACGACGTTGATTTCAGGCCTCTACGCCATTGCAGACAGTGGATTTGTCGCGATCGAGCGGCTGCCCGCGTTCGTCAGGTGCGTGCTGGAGGGCGGGTGCAGAGTTGTGCAACTGCGCATGAAGGCAGGCAACGCCAGCACTGCAAGCAATGCAAGCAACGAACAGCACTTCGGTAACGCGGGATATGATGAGATGAAGAGGGTTGCCGCGGATATCATGCGGCTCAAGTCGGAGTTTGATTTCACCTTCATCATCAACGATCATGCGGATCTGGCGCTTGAGCTCGGAGCCGACGGCGTGCACGTGGGAGAGAATGACGAACCTGTTAAATCGATAAGGGCGCGCGCGGGCGATCGCCTGCTCATAGGCTATTCTTCGCATTCGATGGAAGAGGCAATGCGCGCCGAACAGGAGGGTGCGGATTACGTGGCATTTGGCGCCATCTTTCCCACGAAGACCAAGGGCCCGGGACATCCGGTGCAGGGGCTGACCAGGCTTTCAGAGGTCACGGGCGCCCTGCGCGTTCCGGTAGTTGCTATAGGCGGGATTGGACGGAAAAATCTCGATGACGTGATAAAGGCAGACGCCGGTGCGGTTGCAATGATCAGCGCCCTTGCTCTGGCGGATGACGTAACAGCGGAGGCGAGATGGTTTGTGGAGGCGATTGGTTGAAAGATCTACCCCACCCTGACCCTCCCCTTACAAAGGGGAGGGGACGTGGAGAGCACGAGGAACAGATGACTTCCAAAAGAGTGATACTTGCAATAGCGGGTTCGGATCCTTCGGGCGGCGCTGGCGTTCAGGCGGACCTCAAGACCTTCTCCGATCTGGGCGTGGAAGGAATATCCGCGATCACAGCCATCACCGCGCAGGACGAGGAACATGTACTCGCGATACATCCGACTCCAGCCGACGTGCTCACACAGCAGCTCTCCACCGCATGCAACGGCCGCGAGATAGCGGCGGTCAAAATCGGCATGGTGGCCACGAAGGCGAACGCGCGCGCTATCGCATGGTTTCTCAAGCGCATTGACGCGCTACACGTGGTGATCGATCCGGTGCTGCACTCTTCCTCCGGCAGCGCGCTGCTCGAGGCCGACGCGCTGCCATTTTATCGACAGCATCTGCTTCCACTCGCAACAGTCATCACGCCGAACATACCCGAGGCGTCCGCGCTCGCGGGCATGCAGGTTGCCGGCCTCGATACGATGCAGAAGGCGGCGGAGGTGATACACCGCGAGACGATCCGCATGCGCGAGAAATCAACAAAGCCCCTCGCTGTAATCGTAAAGGGAGGACACCTGGAGGGCGACGCCGTGGACGTGCTCTTTGACGGCGAGAAATATCATTCGTTCACTGCGCCCCGCATAGCGCTCGCCGGACGTTCGCCTCGCGGCACCGGCTGCCGCTTTGCATCCGCTATTGCCGCGCACCTCGCCAAGGGAGAGAATCTCTCCACGGCCGTCTCACGCGCAAAGGATTATCTCGCGTGGTACATAGAAAAGGCTGCGCAGTAAATTCAAGGCGTCATAATTCTGTCATCTCCCGCCTGTTTTCTCAAAGTGGTACTCACATCATCCACATTTCAAAGCGTTTTTTGTGGCACGCAACTTGCTGATATATATCCATGGTGCCTGGAGGGGAGGTCCTATGGGAGTTGATTCCATGAAGCGGCTGGAGAGCTTTGTCCAAGAAAATGGAGAGCCGGGCGATTCGACGGTGATGTTCCGCCGCGAAGGCAGGGAGGGTCCGGAGACGATGACAGTGTCGCTCGATCCATCGGGGCACGTGGAGGACGTCACGTACCACGTGCAGGAGCCGGACGGTTCAGAGATCATCATACAAGGTGAGAGCGCCATGGTGTCGAGCCCGGAGGGCGATCTGCGTTTCTACGAATTGCGCGGAAGCCCTGCAGGGCCGGACGTCGCATATCAGGAGAGACTTCGCGCCGATCGCTTCGGCGCTCCGGCCGAAGCTGATATCGATCCGGAACTGGCGCGCGCGGATCTTGCGCTCATCGAGGGCGCGAGGCATATGTTCGAACTCGCGCAGGGCTCGCCGGAAGGATTCAAGAAGATGGATCCGTTTGAAGAGATAAGCTAAAGCCTCGCGTTCAGCTGATCGACAAAAGAACGCGAGTCGATGTTGGCCGTGATGTCGGCGCCAGCGGTTGTCGATAGAGCGCCGTCCGCTATTGTGCGCACCGCTTCCGCCGTCCTGAACCATAGCCCCGACGCATCTGCGATCCCGAATGCACCGCCGTAGAGCGTGCGGTGCGTTTCATCGTTGCCGTTAATAAAATCCATGGCGCGGTCGTAGGGCGCTCCGGTCATGGAGTGCGCCGGCATGAGCCCGACCAGCGCGTCTATGGGAGACATCTCGTGGCGCAGCCTGCCCGTGAAGACGGAAACGCCCGAATCGGATTTGGAGAGCGTAACTTCATTATCTGCACAGAGTCGCTTGAGTTCCTCCTCGATCTCGCGTTCCACGTCGGATGCGGCCGCGCGGCAGAAGCTCGGGATATGACGAAGCTCTCTGCCTTTTACTTCGAGCAGGCCTTCAAATGAAGACGCTATGCAGGCCGCACCTTCGCGCACGAAGATGGCGCGCACTTCGTCCTCTGCGCGCTTTTCAAAAAAGAATTCTATCGGTGTCCGATCGGCAACGGGGGTGAGGCCGTGTCTTGCGATATGGATGCGCTCTGCGCGCTCTGCGCGCACCCATGAACGCGCGGCGTCGAGCGTACGCAGGAATTCGCAATCAGCGGGCGACATCCTGAGCTCGCCGCGACTGGTCGTTGAGTCGCGACCGGCCGTATTGCCCGGCCGCTCCATCGAGATGCGGCCCATGAAGGCATGCGCCCTGGTTTCAGATTCTGACGCGCATGCGGCGTTTGCCACGATGAATGCCCTTGCCTCTACATGGTCGAATATCGCAGCTGAGTCGTACATGCCGAACCACAGCTGCGGCAGGCGCGAGAAACCGCGCGCCGGCTCGAAGCCGCGCAGCGCGCGTGCGCCCTCGAAACCCACGTACCCCAGCATCCCGCCGTTGAACGGGAGATAGGGATCTGATCCGAATTCCCGAATCCTGGCGGAAAAGCGCGAGAACGCGGCGTACGGTCTCTCTATGGTAGTGCGTCCGTCCACGGTGACGAATCCGCCGGAGAGCCCAAACGTATGTATCGGCAGCGCCGTGACGAAGGAATATCGACCGGCGCCGGTGCGCGCGCTTCGCGCGTCGATGCACGCAAAGCCAGGTTCCTCAGAAAGCGCCATAACAGCGGATTCAAACGTTACGCCATCAAGCGGGATCACAAGGGGAAGGGTAGCCATGCCGCGATACAAACACAGCGCAGGCGCGGTCGTCAATCGACAATCGCGGATCGCAGCGATTGCAAAACGCTGTTGCTATGATAGATAAGGCTCATGGGCGATGCTATTCTTCGTGACATCCTGATAATATTTCTCGTCTCCGTTCCTGTCGTGCTGCTGGCGCATCGGTTGAACTTTCCCTCCATAGTAGGATTTCTTGTTACGGGCATGCTCATCGGCCCGCAGGCCTTGAAGTTCATACCAGATGTCGCCGAAATTCAGCTTCTGGCCGAAGTCGGTGTGGCGCTCCTGCTCTTTTCGATCGGCCTCGAATTCAGCTTTGAGAGGCTCAAGGGGTGGGGCGTCGCCGTAATCGGCATGGGCTCGGTGCAGGTTCTTGTTACTATAGCCGCGGGCGCGGCGGTGGGGTGGGTAGTGGGCTGGACCGGAGTTGAAGGCGCGTTCATGGGCTGCGCCATAGCGCTCTCTTCCACGGCGATAGTGATGGCGATCCTCTCGCAGAAACGTTGGTTCGATGCTCCGGCCGGACGCATCGTCATCGGCATACTCATATTCCAGGATCTCGCGGTCATTCCGATGATCGTGGCCTTGCAATTTTTCACGGGAAGCGCGGGCTCCGATCCGCTGTATGCGCTCGGGTACGCGGCGCTCAATCTTGCGGGGCTTGCGCTGGCTTTCTGGCTCCTCTCACGCTGGGTGCTCACTCCTCTTCTCCATCATATTGCGCTGCCGAGAAGCAAGGAGCTCTTCGTGGTGGTGGTGGTGGGCCTGGCCATAGGTGCGTCATACGTCACAAAGCATATAGGCCTGTCCTTCGCCCTCGGTGCGTTCCTCGCCGGATTGCTCGTCTCCACGACTGAATTCCGCTTTCACGCGCTCTCAGAGATCGCGCCGTTCCGCTACTGTTTCAACGGCCTCTTCTTCGTGGCGCTCGGCATGATCGTGGACCCATCGTTTGTTGTTGTGAACTGGGAGGCGGTCGCTGTGCTCGTCGCGTTCATCCTCATCGTGAAGGCCGCGATAGCCGGCGGCACGATCCTCGGCTTCGGGTATCCGCTGAGCGTGGCTGCCATAGGCGCGCTGATGTTGGCGCAGGTAGGGGAATTTTCGTTCATGCTCGTCTTCTACGGCCACGCGGCGGGCGCCATGAGCGAGTATTACTACAACCTAATCGTCGATGCCGCGGCCATCACGATGATACTGGCGCCGTTCATCCTTGCCGCTGCTCCGAAGCTCGGCGAGCGTCTTGCCCGCGTGCCCTGGCGGATCGGGCGCGAGGGTAAACCCTTGAGCGAGTCGCTGCCCAAGGAATCCATCGAGCACCTGGAAAATCACGCCATCATCTGCGGGTTCGGTCCGCTGGGTATGACGGTGGGCGGGCTTCTGGAAAAGAAGGGCGTGGAATACGTCGTGCTGGAGCTCAACCCCGTCACAGCCGGCCGCATCAGGAGCGAGGGACGCCGCGTCTTCATAGGCGATGGGGCGAGTTCGCAGCTGCTCATGCACAGCGGCGTCACGCGCGCGAGGATGCTCGCAATCGCGGTGCCAGACCACATAAACGCGCTTTCAATCGTCACTCAGGCCAGGCGCATGAACCCCTCTCTCTTCATAGTGGTGCGAAGCAGGTATCGCGACCAGGTCCCGCGCTTCTATAATGCAGGCGCCGACGTCGTGGTCTGTGAGGAGCTGGAGGCGGGGATAGAGATGGGCCGCTATGTGCTTGAAACACTGGGCGTGGCGGAAGACGAAGTGGACAAGATCATCGATGAGCTGAGGGCGTTCGGAAGCGCGGATTTCTTCTAAAGGCCGTGGATCGTAAATCGTGATTCGTGGATCGTAAAAACCTGATGGGGTTACGATTCACGAACCCCGAACCCCGATCCACGCCAAAGCTACTTTACACGATTTCCGTAACAAAATGAGGAGGTATCACATGGCATCCCAAGCTCACAATCCATTCAAGATCGCACAGCAACAGCTCGACGAGGCGGCGAAGATGCTCGGCCTCGATGCGGGCACGCACGCGGCACTGCGGGAGCCGATGCGCGAGATGCACGTATCTCTTCCGGTCCGCATGGACAACGGCGCGGTGCGCGTATTCAAAGGCTTCCGCGTGCAGTACAACGACGCGCGCGGCCCCACCAAGGGCGGCATCCGCTTCCATCCGGACGAGACGATCGACACGGTTCGCGCGCTGGCCGCGTGGATGACGTGGAAGACGTCGGTGGTCGATATTCCGCTCGGCGGCAGCAAGGGCGGCATCATCTGTAATCCCAAGGAGATGAGCCCGGGTGAGCTCGAACGACTCTCGCGGCAGTACATCCGCCAGGTGGGCAGGATACTCGGACTGGAAAAAGATTGCCCTGCGCCGGACGTCTACACGACTCCGCAGATCATGGCGTGGATGATGGACGAGTTCTATTGGCAGAAGGGGTATAATGACTTCGGCATGATCACTGGCAAGCCTCTGCCGCTCGGCGGTTCGCGCGGCCGCAACGACGCCACCGCGCGCGGCGGCGTCTATTGCGTGCGCGAGGCGTCCAAGGCGATCGGTCTCGATCCTTGCAAATCGAGCTACGCGATCCAGGGCTTCGGCAACGCGGGCCAGTACGCGGCTACGCTCATGAAGGAGATCCTCGGCTGCGGGAAACTCGTAGCTGTTTCCGATTCGCGCGGCGGCGTGACGAATCCAGGAGGCATCAACGCCGAAGAGATCGTGAAGTACAAACTCGATACCGGCAAGGTCGAGGGCTTTCCGGGCACAAAGCCGATCACGAACGAAGCGCTCCTTGAACTGGACGTGGACATCCTTTTCCCGGCAGCGCTGGAACACTGCATCACCGCTGCGAACGCCGGCAACGTGAAGGCCAGAATTATTGCGGAGCTCTCCAACGGCCCCACGACTCCTGAGGCTGACGTGATACTCTATAAGAGGGGCGCCTACGTCATCCCGGATTTCCTCTGCAACGCGGGCGGCGTGACGGTCTCGTATTTCGAGATGGTGCAGAACGCGTACAATTATTACTGGGAGCTGCCGCTGGTGCACAAACGCCTCGACGAGAAGATGACCTCCGCGTTCCAGGCCGTGCACAAGATGCGCGAACAGCAGAAGGTCCACACGAGACTGGCGGCGTATCTCGTCGCAGTACAGCGTGTGGCCGAGGCGATGAAACTGCGAGGGTGGGTATAACGGCGGCAAGCAAAGCAAGCAACGCCAGCAAGGCGTGATGGAAAAAAAGACGGGCCGCCGGGAAATCCCGGCGGCCCGTCTCTCTAGAGTACTGATATCATTTCCGCGAATTGAGCAGCCTCTTCGCGCGGTCGCCAACGCTGTCGTTCTCGCCGCGCGCTGCTACTATCGTCTCAACGCTTCTTCCGATATGCCTCTTTTCGATGCGCGGCTGCAATCATCGACACGACTTTTGTCCCC
Organism: bacterium; assembly: GCA_021810905.1. Taxonomy (GTDB): domain Bacteria; phylum UBA10199; class UBA10199; order 2-02-FULL-44-16; family JAAZCA01; genus JAJZQH01. The sequence continues at coordinate 30,906 of JAJZQH010000007.1, read as the reverse complement.
TCATCGATGATGTAGAAGAACCGCCAGTCGCCGATGCGGTAGCGCCAGGTCGGCGGTTGCCAGTCTTTGAGGCGCTTGATATTGGCTCCGAAGTGAGGTTCGTGGATCAGCTGAGGATACACATATTCACACAGTTTCTCCTCAAGGATACCTTTGCGATGTCTGGCCAGGAGATCGAGGTCCGTAGAAAAACGCTTTGTCTCGAAGAGTTTATATTTGCGGGACAAAGCGCCCCCTCCCTTTTCTTGCGTCTTTCACGCCCTGCTTTATCCGGCGGACCAATCCCTCATCCTCGACGATCTCCCGAAGTTCTTCGTCGTCTGCAAATGACGAGCGTGTGGTGTACTGGATGACGGCATGCTCGATGAATTTGCTGAGCGACCGCTTCTCTTCCTCGGCGTGGCGGGCAAAATCCTCATAGACGTCATCTTCCACCCGTATGGTCACCGTCTTGGCCATAAGACCTCCTGAATATTTATTATTCTATATTATTCAAAATTATTCGTCAATGAGGGAGCTCGAATACTCTGAAAGCTGATCGCCCTTCATATCCTGTTTCACACGCACGGCCTGTTGATGAGCGTGAGGAACTCCTGCCTCGTCATCGCGCAATCGCGGAAAACACCAAGTACCGAAGAAGTCATAAGTTGAGAGTTCTGCTTCTCAACTCCGCGCATCATCATGCACAGATGGCGCGCCTCGATCACTACTCCGACGCCCAGCGCGCCTATCGAATCCATGATCGCCTGAGATATCTGATCCGTGAGCCGCTCCTGGATCTGCAGCCTGCGCGCATAGAGATCCACGAGCCTCGCCAGCTTTGAGACGCCGAAGACCTTGCCGTCAGGTATGTAGCCTATGTGGCATCGGCCGTAGAAGGGGAGCATGTGGTGTTCGCAGAGGCTGTAGACCTCTATGTTCTTCTCGATCACCATTCCGCTCGTGTCTGATTTGAAGCAGGCGCCGTTGATCGTATCGACAGGATCGGTGCGATAGCCGGACGTGAGAAAATGCAGGCTCTCAGCTATCCTCTTTGGAGTTTTCATAAGCCCCTCGCGCTCGGGGTCTTCACCGAGTTCGATGAGCAGTTCCTTTGCCAGCATCTCTATCTTCTCAAGATTGATCTCTTTCACGAATTTTCCTCCTCAGGAGTTCTGTGTATTCTTGCAGCGCTTCAATCCCTTTGCGCGACATTGCGGATGCTATATCCCGCAGACACTTCTCCGATCCCGGCAGCTTCATCTCTGGAGCGAGCTCCGCTAGCCCAATGGCGAGAAAAGGGCGCGTTGCTATGTCGGGATCGGGGAGCGTGATCGTCTCGCTTTGCATGGCGAAATTTCCGTATGCGATGAGATCCAGGTCGATGGTGCGCGGCGCGTATTTGTCGGCGCTTCGCACGCGGCCGAGTTCATTCTCGATTCGCTGCAGCATTTCTATGAGATCGAGCGGCTGTAGATCGGTTTCGAGCTCCCAGACGCAGTTGTAATAATGATCCTGTTCCGGCCTGTCTATCGGTTCGGTGCGATACACCGTTGAGATGTCAAGCACCCGTGCCGCCCGCGCCAGGCGGCGCAGCGCTTCCGCCACGTTGGAGGCTGGATCGATGTTCGACCCGACTGCGACGAATGCCCGCGTCATCTCTTCTCCCCGCGAGAGCGCGTTACCTCAACTGCCACGCTCCTGGCAAATCGAAGCGCCGAGGGCTTGTCCACCCTGACCGTGGTTTCACGCGCGCGCGGGTGATCGAGGCATATGTGCGCAACTGCCTCCGCAAGCGCCTCGATGAGGTGAAACTGTGAACCCTCCACCATAGCGAGTATCTGTTTTTTCAAGGCGCGATAATCCAGCGCGTCTTCGAACCTGTCGCTTCTGCACGCATCCTCGATGTCGGAGGCAAGCGAGACGTTGATGACCACGTCCTGCTTCTCACGCCGTTCGTCCGCGTCGATTCCGATGATGCAGCGCGCCTTGAGGTCGCTGATTATGATTCTATCCATGTGTAGTTCCCTTCAGGTGCCTTCCACCATCCACGCTGATCACCTCTCCGGTGATGAAATCGCTCTTGAGCAGATAGATAGCGGCATCCGCGATGTCCGAAGGATCGCCATGGCGCTTGAGCGGCACGCTGCTCACAAGTTTGTCCAGATAGCTTTGATCAAAGCCCGGCGGCGGGAGGATGAGGCCGGGCGAGATTCCGTTGACCGTGATGTCCGGCGCAAATTCAAGCGCGGTCATGCGCGTGAGCGCCGCAAGCACCTGTTTGCTGAGGATGTAGGCCACGTGCGCGAAGTCGAGACTTGTGACCCTCGTATCGAGGATATTGATTATCTTCCCGCGTACTGTTGCTCGCGCGAACTCGCGGCTCAGCACGAACGGCGCCCAGGCGTTCACCTGCATGTGCTTCATGAGCGATGAGAACTCCATGTCCTTCACGGTATCGGGCACGAAGATGGAGGCGCTGTTGACGAGCACGTCGAGGGAGCCCGCGATTTCGATAGCGCGCTTGACGACAGAAGCGCTTTGCGAGGGATCTTCCAGATCCGCCTTGAGCGTCCACGCGGAAATACCGCGGCACTTGAGCGAGGCGGCAAATTCCTCCGCTTCCTTCGCCGAGCTGTTGTAATGTACGACGACGTTGGTTCCCTGGCCCGCCAGCGCCTCTGCAATTCCGCGTCCTATGCGCTTTGCCGCACCGGTGATCAGCGCAGTCTTTCCCGCAAGGTTTGCCTGGGTCATCTTGTCTCTCCTGAAATTAGGGCAACCTGCCTGCCGGCAGGCGCAGCAGATGGGCGGTTCTTAGAGTTCCCCTGTTTGCGCCTCTCCGGCGATTCGGTTGACCTTGGCCGCTACTATGAAATCGTTTATCGACAGTCCGCCGATTGCGTGGGTGGTGAGCGTGATGCGCACTTTATTGTACGAGATAAAGATATCGGGATGGTGGTCCTCTTCGTTTGCGACGCGCGCCGCTGCGTTCACGAAAACCATTGCAGCGCGGAAATCCTTGAACTTGAAATCGCGCTCTATGGAATTATCCTTCAGGGCCCAGCCCGGAATCTCCCGGACGTTTAGCTGGGCCTGTTCCGTCGACATCGGTGCGGTTCCCTTTTCGCACGGCTGACATTTTTTTTCGACGAACGTCATGATTCCTCCTTTGCGATTGCGATCAGCCGATCGCTCCCTTGAGCGAACCGGATTCAAAGCTCCCGCCCTTGCGTATGAGCGCTCGAGCGGCTTCAACTTTATCCCATACGTTGCACATCATCACGCCGCGCACCTTCTTGTCCTTCATGTAGTAGATGACGCCGGTGTCGTTCTCCTTTTGCCAATCCGCATATGTAGTGAGCTCGGAATTGATCTCTCCCACCGCTTCATATCCGAACTCGAACAGATCTGAGAAGAAGTACGGCATGTGCGTATACGCTTCTTTGGCGCCGGCCATGTTGCGGCCCGCGAATTTTCCCTGCGTGAGAGAATTGTCCCAGTGCTCTATGCGCGTCCGGATGCCAAGCGCCTCATACGGAAATTCAGCTGCGTCTCCGGCGGCATAGATGTCCGGACCGGATGTCTGGAGGTATTCGTTGACAACGATGCCGTTGCCGGTAGCAAGGCCCGCCGATTGTGCGAGCTCGATAGCTGGACGAATGCCGATTCCCACAATAAGGATATCGGATTCTAGCTCTTCACCGTTTTTCGTGCGCGTCACGAACGTGCTCCCGCGCCTTTCAATTGTGGTTGGAATATCGCCGGCGATGATCTTGACCCCCTTGCCGATGTAGTGATTCTGCAACGCCCGGCCCAGCTGTTCAGGGAATATCCTGCGCACGAGGTACTCATCAGGAAAGATCATGGTGACATCGAGGTTGTTTTTGTTCAGCGCCGCGGCCATCTCCGAACCTATGAACCCGCCGCCCACGATCAGGGCTTTTTTTCCATCCCCGGCCTTCGCCCTGATCGCGTGAAAATCGTCGAGATAGCGATAATAGGAGACGTCTTCGAGATTTCCTCCGGGGATTGCAAGTCGTCGCGGCTCGCCTCCGGTGGCGAGGAGCAGCTTGTCATAGCGATACTTCGCGCCCTTATCGTCGGAGAGCTGCTTGAGCACGGTGTTGAGCTCCACGGCCTTGGCGCCCTTTTCGACGGTTATTCCGTTAGTGTCGTAAAAATGTTGATCGTGGAGAAATATCTCTTCGACCTTTTTCTGCCCGAACCATAGCTTTTTGGAGAGCGGCGGGCGGTCGTAGGGGAGATGGGGCTCTTCGCCTATGAGCAGGATGGGTGATTGCCTGTCGACCTCCCTTATTCCCTCTGCAGCAGATGCGCCGGCAAGGCCGGCGCCCACGATTACGTATTTATAGAATCGATCCTGCATGCGTCACCCCCATTGAAGGATGTAAAAAATATACTGTCGATGGATTCATGTCCATATGCAAAATGACCAAGTTCCATTGTCTTAGTCTCTTTAAGCTGATAGCGGATGATCATGTTCGGCATCTACGTCCATGTCCCCTTCTGCCTGCGCAAGTGCGACTACTGCGATTTTTATTCCGTGCCGTTTTCTCGCGAGGAGGCGCCTCACGGCCCGTATCTCAAGGCGCTCCTCGCCCAGCTCGATCGCGATGCCCCGGAGTTGGGCCTCTCCGGGCGCGAGATCGCTTCGATCTACTTCGGCGGGGGCACTCCCTCCATCATGCCGCCGGAGTTTTTCTCGAAACTCATAGAAGCGCTTGCACGCCATTTTTCTTTTTCGGCGGAGCTGGAGGTGAGCTGCGAGGTTAACCCGGCCACCGCCGATGCAGCCTGGTTTCGCGCGGCGCGCGATGCGGGAATCACGCGCTGCTCGATCGGAGTACAGTCGTTTCAGGATCGCCTGCTGCGCGACCTCGGCCGCATTCACGCGGCCGACGAGGCGATGCGCGCCATAGCCGAGGCGCAGGACGCAGGCTTCACTGGCATCAGCATGGATCTCATGTACGCGATTCCTTCGGAGACCATGCAGGAGCTTGAGGAGGACGTGCGCACGGCGATGACGTTTCAGCCGGATCACATCTCCGCGTATCAGCTCACGATAGAGGAGGGCACGCCGCTCTCTGAACAATACGCTCCTCCCCTTTGTGAGGGGAGGATGGGTGGGGTAGACCATGATCTACCTCCCCTATCCCCTCCTTACAAAGGAGGGGAAGCGCTGTCCGAGAGTGATCAGCTCAATCAGATGCGCACTGTTGACCGCATGCTCTCTCGCGGAGGATGGCAGCGCTACGAGATCTCCAATTTCGCCAAGCCAGGCTGCGAATGCAGGCACAATCTGAATTACTGGAGATACGGAGAATATCTGGGGCTGGGCGCTGGGGCTGCGTCGTTTGTGACTACGGGACTCGGGATTCGGGACTCGGGATTCGGGATAAACGGGACTTCGCCCTCAGGCTTTCCTCGTGGTGACGGTTTTCCGAATCCCGGATCCCGAGTTCCGAGTCCCGTTTTTGCCCGGCGCTTCACCCAGGCCCGCAACGTCCACGCCTACATGGAAGGAAATGCGACATTGGCGGAATCCGAGGACATAGACGTGCGCACGGCCATGGCCGAGTACTGCTTTCTCGGGCTCAGGACTATGGAGGGAATTTCCGCGTCATCATTTAAACATGAATTCGGCGTGGAGTTACATTCCATATTCGGCGCCGAGATCGAGTGCCTGGTCAAACGCCGGCTCGCCGTCGTCTCCGGCGATCGAATGGCGCTCACGCAGAAGGGCGTTGAGATTTCAAATCAGGTCTTTGAAAAATTTTTCGCCTAGCTGTGAAAAATATTGAGGGCATCGTGGGCGTTTGCACTCACCACAAGCCCGCGTTCTACGTCGTGACTCAGGAGAGGGCGGATGAAATCCGCAACCGCGATATTCCTTGATCTGATTTGTTGTGTGAAATTCGAGGACATTGAAAATATTGCTTTATATGGCGACCGATATGTTATACGACACGTTCATTCAAGAAAATCAATATGCCGCTTGCACAATTGCCGTCACAAAATTAGGAATGAATGAACAAAGGAGGCCATCATGAAGGTTCTGCTTAACAAGCTGGCGGTCGTCTTCGCAGTCGCATCTATTCTGTTGCTCGTACCGCCGAATGCCTCGGCAAAGAAGGGCGGCGACAATGTCCCACCCGGGCAGGCGAAAAAGGCCGAGGCTGCGACGCACGAATCACAAGGTCATGAAGATCATCATGGTGATGAAGCTCACGAGCATAAAGGGCATGAGCATGACGCCGCTGTGACTACTACAGGCACACCTCCCGGTTGGTCACATGGCAAGAAGACCGGCTGGCACGGCATGCCATATCCCCCGGGATGGGCGAAGTGGGACAAGAACAAGCAGAATATATGGGTCACGGACAGGGATCGCGCGCTGGACGACATCTACGTCATCTCGACCAGATATCGCATACCGCAGCCGAAGGTTAATGAGATCACGCAGGCCTTTGGTCAGGCGGTAGCCGGCGGACTGATCATCAACGATGCGAAGGACAAACTCGTCAATGCGCTCAACAACGAGAATTCTCGCAAGGCGATGATGATCGACACGACGCAGTCCGTGCTTGAGCTCCTGAAATAGCATGAAGAACATGAAGACGGTGGGGATCGGGCTCATCGTTCTTTCAGGCCTGTTGTGGCTAGCGCTGCCTGGAATTCCTTTTCTGCCTCTCTCGAACTGGTGGAAGGGGACCGTCGCAGTTGCGATTCTCGCGCTTGCGGAGATCACCTTCTGGGCGGGCAGCGCGATGGTCGGCGCCTCCGTCTGGAAAAAGATAAAAGATTCAAAGGCGGTCTTGTGGTTGAAAAACCTGCTGTTGCCTTCCAGGCGCAAAGCGAATAAGGTCCGCGCAATCGAAAACGAGAGGGGGACGCGGGATACACGTGAGACTACAATTCCTCGGAGCAACTGAGACTGTCACCGGCTCCAAATTCAATCTTACCGACGGACACAACTCCTGGCTGATAGACTGCGGCCTCTATCAGGGCCTCAAGGAGCTCAGGTTGCGCAACTGGCAACCGCTCCCTGTGGACCCCAAGCGCCTTGACGCCATCATCCTCACGCACGCTCACATCGATCACACGGGCTATCTCCCGCTGATAGTGAAGAACGGCTTCTCCGGACCCGTATATGCCTCGGTGCCAACGGTCGAGCTGTGCAAGATCCTCCTGCCGGACGCGGGCTACATACAGGAGGAAGACGCGAAGTTCGCCGCGAAGAAGGGCTTTTCAAAGCACGCCAACCCGCTGCCTCTTTACACATACGCGGACGCAGTCGAATCGCTCAAGACCCTCAAGCCGATACCTGACAGATCGTGGCGCAGCCTTTCGGATCACGTCCGCATCATGCTCCGGCCCGCGGGCCACATCCTCGGCTCGCGCGTCATCAACGTATCGGTCAAGAAGCCTCATCACTCGTTCAACATCATGTTCGCGGGCGATATCGGCGGATACGACGCACTCATCTCGGTCGATCCGGGCGCGGTGAAGTCAGTCAACTACCTGGTGCTCGAATCGACGTACGGCGACAGGCTCCATCCAGTGGAGAACGTGCTCGACCGCTTCGAGGCGATCATCAACCGCACCATCTCGCGCGGCGGAAAGGTAGTGATACCGTCGTTTGCAGTTGGGCGCTCGCAGGAAGTCCTCTACATTCTCAAGAAACTGGAAGAGCAGGGCAGGCTGCCGGACGTTCCGATCTTCCTCAACAGCCCTCTCGCAATAGACGCCACGACGATCTACGTACAGTACGCAAGCGAACATAATTTCTTCAAGAACGGCATCAGCCCTACGCAGGCGTTCCAACCCTCGCGGCTTATACTCGTGCAGGGCTCGGAAGAATCCAAACACCTCAACTATCTCGCCGAACCGGCAATAATCATCTCATCGTCCGGCATGATGACAGGCGGCCGAATTCTCCACCACCTCAAGGCGTATCTGCCCGATCACAATTCCACACTCGTGATCACCGGATTTCAGGCCGCAGGGACTCGCGGCCGCCTCCTCCTCGACGGCGCCAAGGCGATCAAAATCCACGGCCTGCCGGTGAAGGTGAACGCGGAGATCGAGTACATAGAGTCGCTTTCCGCGCACGGCGATTACGGCGACATCCTTCGCTGGCTCCGCGGTTTTCACCAGCCGCCGAAGACTACGTTCCTCGTGCACGGAGAACCCAAGGCCGCGGAGGCGCTCAAGCAGCGCATAGAGCGTGAACTCAACTGGCACGTAATGATCCCCAAATACCTCGAGAAGGTTGAACTCTGATGAAGCGCGGATGGATCTCATGGGCCTTTGCGGCCATGATATGCGTATCGGCGGGAGGCTTCTGTCCCGCTCCAGCGGCCGCGGCAGCAGCGCAGGTTTCGATAGCCCCTGATCCGCTTGAAGCCGCTATACGCGCAAAGGCTTCTTCCGCTCGAATCGCCGGAGATCCGATCCGCGCGGGCAGTACGCTGTTTCGTTTTTACCGCGATCGGATTTTTTCTCCTGCGTGGATGAACGCCGGGCGGCCATCGCAGGATGCGAAGGAGATGCTCTCCGCAATCGAGCGTGCCTCCAGGCACGGCCTTGATCCGCGGTCATATCACTCATTGCGAATAGCGGAACTCATGGACAAGGCCGGCGGCTCCGACGAGCCCTCTTCAAAGGCGGATCTGGATATCCTGCTTACCGATTCCTTCATGACCCTGGCCTCGAATCTGGCTCTCGGTCTTGCCGATCCGTATTCGTTCAAGGTCGTATGGTTCAAGCCGGACGGCGGCGTTGACGTTGTGGCCCTGCTTGAAAAAACGCTCGGAGCCCACGCTGTGGGCAAGGCGCTTGAAGGGCTTGCGCCGCAGCTCGATTCGTACTCACGCCTTGAGAAGGTGCTCGCCCGTTATGAAGACCTTGCGGCAAAGGGAGGCTGGTCTTCGGGGCTCGAAGGGGAGAAGATCGAACCGGGCGCTTCCGATCCGCGCATCGTCGATGTGCGCAGGCGGCTTGCCGCCGAGGGAATCGCCGTAACTGCCGCGGGCCCGGACGAATCCCTCTACGACGACGCGCTCAAGGATGCGGTCATACGCTTTCAGCAGCGGCACGGCCTCACGCCCGACGGGATCATAGGCAGGGGAACCTTTGCCGCGATGAACGCGACCGCGGGCTGGCGCGCGTGCCAGGCGCGGATCAACCTCGACAGGATGCGCGCTCTGGCGGCGGATTTCTCCGAACCGAAATACATCGCCGTAAACGTCCCGGACTATCGTGTTAAAGTGATGGAAGGGGGCAGAGAGGCCCTTGTCATAAAGGCGATCGTAGGAAGGCGCGACCGCAAGACTCCTATGATGTCAAATAAAGTGCGCATCATCGTCTTCAGCCCGAGGTGGGACGTGCCGGTCTCGATCGCGGTCAAGGACAAGCTCCCTGAGATCAAGAAAGACCCCTCATTCCTGGAGCGGCACGGAATGAAGATCTACAGCGAAGGCGCCGAGATCCCGCCGGAAGAAGTGGACTGGACCGCCGTGGATTCGAGCAACTTCTCATATCACATCGTACAGCGTTCGGGCGACGACAATGCCCTGGGCCGCGTGAAATTTCTCTTCCCGAACAAGGATAGCGTCTATCTCCACGATACGCCGACCAAGGGGCTCTTCCAGAATGCGGTGCGCACCTTCAGCTCCGGCTGCGTCCGTATCGAAAATCCGACCGATCTCGCCGAATACCTCCTCAAGGGAAAGGGGGAGTGGGATCGCGGCCATATCGAGGCGGCAATGGAGCGCAAGGACCCCCTCTATGTGAACCTCGACGAGCCGGTACCTATCCACATCGTCTACATCACCGCATGGTCCGATGACGACGGCACTCCTGAATTCCGCGACGACGTCTACGGCCGCGACCGCTCCCTGGAAAAACAGTTCTGCTCCGCGCAGTGAGCTGCGGGGGAGGGGGATGACCTCGAATGAACTGAGGTCGCCCTTTGTATTTCTGCAACATCTAACAACATTTTCTTGTTTCGCGTCGCATTAAATGCTAAATATTCGCACAATAGAAATGCCATCCGTCATCAGAAAATTTCTGGGAAGATCGCTCCGCGACATGACCGAAGTCGCGCCGGATGACCTTCGTTCCAACAATACATATCCGCATCTGGTTCCTTATCCCGTAGAAGTTCCCAAGCCCGAACCCGCAACCTGTCAGGTGATCTGCATTGCAAGCGGCAAAGGCGGCACAGGCAAGAGCGTGGTGAGCACGAACATCTCGGTTGCGATCGCGAAGGAAGGTCTGCGCGTTTTGCTCTTCGACGCGGATCTGGGACTCGCCAATGCGCACCTGCTCATGGGCGTCACTCCTTCGTACGATATTTCGTCGGTGATCTCAGGCGAGCGCAAACTCGCCGAGATCGTAGTCGAATGCCCCGAAGGCGTAAGGCTCATAGCGGGCGGCTCGGGTTTCAGCGAGCTCGCCGAGCTGAGGGACTGGCAGCTTCGCAATCTCGCGTCGCAGCTCAAGGCCCTCGAGAAAGACGCGGATATCGTAATCGTGGATCTCTCCGCCGGGATAAGCCCGCAGGTCATGAGGTTCCTGGCGAACGCCCACGACGCCATAATCGTAACCACGCCGGACGTCACCGCACTGCTCGATGCATACGCTACGATCAAGATGATGGCGAAGGCACGCGGCGATTTTGCCGTGAAGCTCATAGTGAACCGCGCGAGGAACGAAGAGGACGCCCGCGAAGCATACGAGAAGATCAGGGCTGTCACCGCAAGGCACATGCCCGGCATTACGGTTTCGCTCTTCGAATGGATACCGCATAACTGGTACATCCAGAATTCGGTCAACATGCGCCAGCCTGTAGTGACGCTACATCCGAAGAGTTTTGTGACGCGCTCTTTCCAGTCTATGGCTGCGCGCATTGCTGTGGATTATCGTACGTGGAAGCGGGCGTCGGAGGCGGCCGCCGCTTCCGAGGGCGGAATTCCTTCGCCATCATTCTCGTCTATTCTGGAGAGTACGGTTTACGCTTGAGAATATGAAACTCATTCAGCCCAGAAAGATGACCGACAAGGAGACTGCGGCATTACGTCTCTGCGTGGCGAAATCCAGACTTTCGCTCGATCGCACGGAAGCCGTCGCTGCCATCCTGCATGGTCTTTCGTCCATCGAGTCCGGCGTCGTAGCTCTGGATTCCGGCCTTCCGGTGCCGGGGCTGGGAAAGATAGATCTCCTGGCCGACGACGGGAAGGGCAGGCTCGTTGCGATTGCGTTTGCCAACGAGCTGGATGCGTTGGGGCTCGCCTCGGCGATCATGCGCTCCCGATGGGTCGAGGAGAACAGGGAACTCATGGAGCACATCTACGCGAGGCCGCTGCCGCCGGAAGGGGTTCGAACGTGGATCTTCGCCGAGAAGTTTCTTGCGGAGGCGGAGGCCCTGCTTCGCCTTACGGATGGAGGCTCGATCGGCGCCTACATCTGCGAAGGCGTTGGACTCGGCAGCGAGCAGTGGCTTGTGGTGCGGAGCGCACGCGCCGCGCACGCCGAAATCCCGGTGCGCAAATCCGCTGCACAAACCTGCAAGTCCCATGAGTCGCATTCGGACAAGCACCCGATACAGCTGCATTCGGTGCTCACGTCGGATGAGGTGAACGGATTCTTCGGCGCTGCTTCAGAGGAAGTGGTCACGAACGACAGCGCCTTTTCGCACAAACAGGGATAGGGGGTGGATATGTATACGATCGCCGTGGCTAACCAGAAGGGCGGATCAGGCAAGACGACAACTGCAGTGAATCTGGCGGCCGGCCTTGCGTCCAAGGGATGCCGGGTGCTGCTGGTGGACCTCGATCCTCAGGCGCAGGCGTCCACGTATCTGCGCGTGGAGGATCGCAATCCAAAGGGGACCGTCTTTGACATGATACTTGAGACGCGCAAACCCCGCGACATAAACGATATCTACGTCCCCATCGACACGGGCTTGAACCTTCTTCCTTCCGAGAGCATCTCGTGCGACGACGAATCCAGGCTCAATTCGCAGCCGAACCGCGAGACGCGCCTGCGCGAGATTCTAAACCACGCGAAGAAGGATCATGAGTTTGCGGTGATCGACTGCCCGCCTACGCTCGGCGTTCTTACGCGCAACGCGCTTATAGCGTCCAACGCAGTGCTGCTCACGATAGAGACGAGTTTCCTGGCGCTCCACGGAGTGGGTAAATTACTCAATCTCATCCAGGAGGTCCGCGCCAAACATGCGATTCGCGTCTTTGCCGTGGCCACGATGTTCGACGGCCGCACCTCTTTTTCGCACGAAGTTCTTGAGGACATGCGCGGCTATTTCGAAGAGATGATGATGTCCACGGTTATCCGCCAGAATGTCAGGCTCAAGGAATCGTCAAGCCATGGCGAGTCGATATTCTCTTACGCCCACACCTCGCGCGGCGCCGACGATTATCGCGCGCTCACGGACGAGCTCCTCGGCAAGATAGTTCAGGGCATAGAGGATATTAAGAGTCTGGTCGCGAATCCACGGTAAACACGTTTCAGGGGAGGGACAACGATGACTATCGAGAAGATCACCACTAGAAGCGCAAGACGACGTATAGCAAGGCCTGCGGATGTACGCCTGCCGGTGCCTAGCGCACAGGCCCTCAAGGAGCAGTTGAATACGTGGCTGCAGACCAGGAACTGCTGGAACCATGAGGATTGGCTGTGTCTTCTGTCCGATCTGAGGGAGAGGGGTTACAGCGACCTCATAGATACGCCGAAGGGGCAGGAACTCATCGGGCGCTACCTGGAGCTGAACAAGAATTATCCGAGCTGTTGATTCGCGCGTGCAGGCTTGAACCGCAGTCGCTGAATATTTTCGCCGAAGCCTTCCTTACGGCAGGCTTCGGCGATTTTTTGTCCCGTTTCAATCACTCAGGTTGAACATCCCAGACCTTTGCCGCGTATTCGCCTATCGTGCGGTCGCTGGAGAATTTTCCCATCCTGGCGACCGTGAGAATCGATTTGCGCGTCCATTCCCGTTTTTCCAGGAAGAGCTCTGCAACACGCCGCTGGGTATCGCAATAGGACTGATAATCGGCCAGCAGAAAGAATCGGTCGCCTCCGCCCACAAGTGCGTCGAAGATGGGGCGAAAGATTCCCGGCTCGCTCGGGTTGAAATAATCCTCGCGGAGCATGTCCAGGGCGTGGCGAAGCTGAGGACTTGCTTCGTAGTAAGCGTGAGGGTTGTAGCCGCGGCGCTTGAGTTCCGCTATCTCCGGCTCCGTATTGCCGAAGATGAACATGTTCTCGCGGTCTACCGCGGCGGCGATCTCGATGTTGGCGCCGTCCATCGTTCCGATGGTCAGAGCGCCGTTCAGGGCCAGTTTCATATTGCCCGTGCCGGATGCCTCGGTGCCTGCGGTGGATATCTGCTCGGAGAGATTGGCCGCGGGTATGATCTTCTCAGCGAGCGAAACCGAATAGTTCTTGAGGAATACGACCTTGAGCAGCTCCGATGCATGCGGGTCGGCGTTTATGACGGATGCTATCGAATTGATGAGCTTGATGATGAGTTTCGCCATCTGGTAGCCAGGCGCCGCCTTCCCGGAGAAGATCACCGTTCGAGGCAATAGGTTGTCAGTTTTTCCGTCACGGATGGCGTTGTATAGCGTTATGACGTGCAGGACGTTGAGCATCTGCCTCTTGTATTCGTGAAACCTTTTGATCTGCACGTCGAAGATCGATTCCTCGTTTACGGATATTCCGGTCATATCCTTAATACAGCTGGCAAGAAGGCGTTTGTTCGACCACTTGGCGTTATCCCAGTCCTCGCGGAATTCATCGTCATCGACGAACTGCTCAATTTCTTTGAGCCGCTCCAGGTCCGTGACCCACGCCTCACCGATGCGGGTGGTTATGAGGCTCGACAGAATCGGATTGGCCTTCTTGAGCCAACGCCTCTGAGTTATTCCGTTCGTGATGTTGATGAACTTGCCTGGATAGATTTCGTTGAAATCCTTGAAGATGGCATTCTTGAGTATCTGCGTGTGGAGCTCCGCAACGCCGTTAACGGCGTGGCTGCCGACTATGGCGAGATTGGCCATGCGCACCCGCTTCTCCGGACCCTCCTCGATTATCGAGATACGGGCCATTCGCTGGGCGTCACCCGTATATCTCGCCTTCACTTCATTGATGAAGCGGTGGTTTATCTCGTAGATGATCTGCATGTGCCGCGGCAGAATCGTTTCGAGCATCGACACGGGCCAGGTCTCGAGCGCCTCCGCCATCACCGTATGGTTCGTGTAGGCAAAAGTGCGCGTGACGATCTTCCACGCCTTCTCCCACGTCATGCGCTCTTCATCGACGAGAATGCGCATGAGCTCGGGAATAGCTATGGCCGGATGCGTGTCGTTGAGCTGAATTGCGACCTTGTCCGGTAACTCTTCAAGATCGTCGTGCTGCACGCGGAATTTGCGGATGATGTCCTGTAGAGTCGCTGATACGAAGAAATACTGCTGCTTCAGGCGCAGCACCTTGCCGGAGTAATTCTCGTCGTTGGGGTACAGGAATTTTGAAATAGCTTCCGAGAGGCTCTTTTTTCGCACCGCGGCGAGATAGTCCCCGCCGTGAAATGTTTTGAAATCGAGCTCGTGCGTGGACTTGGCCTGCCACAACCTCAGGTTATTGACCGTGAAGTTTCCGTAGCCAGGGATCGGCACGTCGTACGCAACCGCGAGCACGTCATCGGTCTCGGCCCAGCGGTGCACGGTTTCCCCGTTGCCTTCCATCACCTTATGCACCGTGCCGCCGAATTTCACGCGGAAGGTGAGCTCTGCCCTGATGACTTCCCAGGGATTACGATACGTGAGCCAGTTGTCCGGCACCTCCACCTGCCAGCCGTTTTCGATCTCCTGGTCGAAGATTCCGTATTCGTAACGGATGCCGTATCCGAACGCGGGCAGCCCCATCGTGGCCATAGAATCGAGGAAGCAGGCCGCGAGCCGCCCCAGGCCGCCGTTTCCAAGGCCCATGTCCTCTTCGATCTCGCGGATTTCGTCCAGCTCGTAGCCCAGCGAATCAAGGATGCGCGCGCATTCCTCGTAATAGCCCATGTTGATGAGGGCGTTGCCCAGGAGCCTGCCCATCAAAAATTCGAGCGAGAGGTAATAGACGCGCTTTGCGTCGTGGATGCGGTATTTATGCTGCGTGCGCAGCCAGCGCCGGATGAGCCTGTCGCGGATCGACATCGCCAGCGCGTTGTAGGCGTCGGACTTGGTGACGGTGTAGCGGTCCTTAACGAGCGACAGCTCCAGATGTTCGCTGATCTGATTTTCCAGCGAATAGGTGTCGGGCGTCTTCTTGTCCGTGAAGAAGATCGAATAATCGATGCCGTTAGTTTTGGGTGGTTGTTCTTTTGTAGACATGGCGGGAGGATATATCATGCAGCCGGATATGTCACGCATCCGGCTTGGTTAGTTTAGATTCAGAATTGGTCGATTTGGTAGATTTCGCCGTATTTCTCTTTCAGGTATTCCAGGAAGTAGCGAGGAGTAGGTTTCTCGCCCGTGGCCCGCTCAATCAGCTCCGCTGGCCCGTAGCGCCTGCCGTGGCAATGGACGTTCTTTCTGAGCCAGCCAAGTATCTGCGACAATTCGCCTTTGGCGACCTGCGCCTCCGCCCCTCTTACGTCCTTCTTGAGGGCGTTCCATAGCTGCGCCGCGTTGAGGTTGCCCAGGAGATACGTGGGGAAGTAACCGACCAGGCCCTGCGGCCAATGAGTGTCCTGCAATACGCCTTCGGCGTCGTTTTTGGGAGTGACGCCGAGATACTCCTTCATCCGTTCGTTCCACAGTGCGGGCAGCTCGCGTACCTTGATCCTGCCGGCCATGAGTCCTTTTTCCAGCTCGTAGCGCAGCACCACGTGCATGTTGTACGTCACTTCGTCGGCCTCCACGCGGATGGCCGAGGGCATGACGTGGTTGATGGAGCGATAGAAGGCCTCCGCGTCCGCGCGGCCGAGCGCCAGGGGGAAACGCTTCTTGAGCCTCGGGAATATAAACCTTACGAACGGCCTGCTCCTGCCTATGACGTTCTCCCAGAAGCGCGACTGCGATTCGTGGATGCCGAGCGACACTGCTTCCGCAAGCGGCGTGCCGTAGTGCTTTGCCGGCAGCCCCTGCTCGTAGAGCGCGTGCCCCGACTCGTGGATCACGCCGTAGAGCGACCCAGGCAACCAGTGTTCGTCGTAGCGGGTTGTAATGCGCACGTCGGTGGGCGCAATCCCGCAGCAGAACGGATGCGCTGATCTGTCCAGCCTCGCGGCCTCCGTATCGAGGCCGACGATGGTCATGATCTCCTTACAGAGCGCCTCCTGATCGGCCTCCGGATATCTGCGCCTGAGCAGCTCATCGCTGATCTTAGCCTTAGACCTGCTGATGGCGTGGACGATGGGCACTAGGCCTTCGCGCACCTGCTGGACTATCGGGTCGAGTTGCGCCACCGTCATTTCAGGTTCGTAGGTATCCAGCAGTGCATCGTAGCGCTCGCCCTTGTAGCCCAGAGCATCCGCCTCCCGGCGCTTGAGCGCAATCACCTTCTCGAGCCACGGAGCGAATGCCTTGAAATCGGACGCCTTGCGGGCCTTTATCCATGCGGCCTGCGAGAGTGAGGTCACCCTGGCCATCTCGCGCACGAGCTCCGGCGGTAGCTTGACCGAATGCTCGTAGTCGCGCACCCATTCGCGTACGCACGCGCGCTGATCAGCCGTGAGACCTGCGGGATGTTCCGTCAGATCGCGCAGCATCTTTCCGAGTTCCGGATCGATCACTTTCTCATGGATCACGCCGGAGAGCGCCGATTCCTGCTCGGAACGAGCTTCGATACCTCGCGGCGGGAGCATCGTCTCCTGATCCCAGCCGCAAAGCCCCGAGGCCGAGGCGAGCGCGGATATATCCTTCCAGCGGGCGAGGAGTTTTTTGTAAGTGGGGTTCATGGAAACGCAATCACTTCGCCCGCGCCTTGATTATGTGCAGCTCCACGCGGCGGTTCTTTGCGCGGCCTTCTTCGGTCGTGTTAGGCGCTATGGGCTTGGTGCGTCCGAAACCTACGGCGCGCATGCGGCTCTTGTCGATGCCGTTCTGTGCGAGATAGTCGAGCACGGAATTCGCGCGGCGCTCGGAGAGCTTCTGGTTGTATTCGT
This sequence comes from bacterium, assembly GCA_021810905.1. Taxonomy (GTDB): domain Bacteria; phylum UBA10199; class UBA10199; order 2-02-FULL-44-16; family JAAZCA01; genus JAJZQH01. Next base: position 13,727 of record JAJZQH010000007.1, on the reverse strand, counting down.
CGGAGCCGATGTAGTCGCAGTACCCTTCGATTGAGACGTCCAGCGACTTGTCCTTCTTCATGAGTGCAACGTCCTTGTCGAGGATCGTTTTGCCCTCGGGCTTGATGGTCGCCTTGTCGAAGTCGAAGAACACGCCTTCGAGCTTGTCGATCTTGACGGTTTCGCCGCAGTGCTCGCACCGTGCGCCAGTGCATGAGGCGAACACGGGAAGCGCGAGAAATATGACTGAAAGAACGATGATCTTTACCCGATTCTTCATAGCTGAATTCCTCCTTGAAAGGTCTAACTGCCATCTGAAGGCACTTAAATCAAGAGATAAGAAGGGGCTTCAGATGGAGAACCCAATAAAACATGAGCCTGCTGAAGGCAAGACACTTAATCCGCTTGCGTTCGACCACGGCGTGAGGCAATTCTCGCGGCCAGAAAGCGGAGGCGTTGATGAAAATGGCGGCGGCAGTTCTCGTTTCTGCGGCTCTTTGCGCGGTTTCAATCGCTGCATCGGGTTCTGCGCCGACTGGAGACGTCATGAAAATTAAGGAAGAATTCGCGAAGTTTGCGCCGGTGAAGATAGCGGTCGACCCGAAACTCCTGGACGCGAAACAGAAGAAACTCGTGCGTGAGCTGATCGACGCATCGAGGCTCATGGACGAGATATTCCTGCGCCAAGTCTATGATGGCAACGTGGCGCTGAGAAGCGAACTCAAAAGAGATAAAAAAGAGCCGTTGCTCTACGAATATTTCCTGATCAACTCCGGTCCTTACGACCGGCTCGATCACGACAAGCCGTTTGTCGCCGGGGCGCCGCCAAAGCCCGCGGGCGCAGCGTTCTATCCTGCGGATATGAGCAAGGAAGAGTTTCAGGCCTGGATCAAGGGGCATCGAGACGATCGCGAATCGTTTGAGAGCAATTTTACCGTCATCAGGCGAAAAGGCGGCGCACTGGCGGCAATCCCTTATTCCGAGGAGTATCGCGAATTTCTTGAACCCGCCGCGCTTCATTTACGCAAAGCCGCAAAGCTCTCCGACAACGAAAGCCTGGCCAGATTCCTGCGAAGCCGCGCTGACGCGTTTCTCACAAACGATTATTACGAGAGCGACGTGGACTGGGTGCGCCTGACGGACCACGCGATCGAGGTCGTGATAGGGCCGTATGAAGTCTACGAAGACAACCTTTTCGGTTACAAGGCGGCGTTCGAATCCTTCGTCACACGCGTCGATCCAAAGGAGAGCGAACGCCTCTCAAAGGTGGTCGCGTATCTGGACGAACTCGAGCGCCATCTTCCTATCGAAGATAAATACAAGGGGATCGGCCGCTCCCTGTCTTCGCCGATAGTCGTCGCTCATCTCATCTATTCCGGCGGTGAGGCAAAGGCGGGCGTGCAGACCCTCGCCTTCAACCTCCCCAACGACGAGCGCGTGCGCGAGCGCGAGGGAAGCAAGAAGGTGATGCTCAAGAACGTGCAGGCCGCCAAGTTCGACAAGATCCTCAAGCCCATAGCGCGGCTGGTCATGCGGCCGCAGGACGCGTCGGGCGTGGATTTCGAGGCTTTCTTCGCGCACACGCTTCTGCACGAGATCTCGCACGGCATCGGTCCCGGCAAGATAAAAAAAGGCGGGCGCGATACAACGGTCAATAAAGAACTCGCGGACCTGTATTCCATCGTCGAGGAGTGCAAGGCGGATGCTCTGGGGGTCTACAACGTGCTCTATCTCTCGGAGAAGGGACTGTATCCGAAGGCGTTTGCGGATAAAGTCTGGCCTACGTACCTGGCAGGACTCTTCCGCTCCATGAGGTTCGGAATCAAGGAGGCGCACGGCGGCGGCAATGCGCTGCAATTTAATTATCTGCGCGAGAAGGGCGGCATCGAATACGACCGTAACTCCGGCCTCTTCGGGATCAACAGAAACAAAATAGAATCAGCGTTGGCCGGACTCGCGCGGGACGTGCTCATGATAGAGGCTATGGGCGATTACGCCGCGGCAAAGAGCTTCGTCGATAAGTATCGTGTCATGCCGCCTGAGGCGGATGAGGCCATAGCCAGGCTCAAGTCGGTGCCGGTGGATATCAGGCCGATCTATTCGTACAAATAACAGCGGCGCGTATAAAAAAGCCCCGCGGCGTGCGGGGCTTTTTTGTTGTGTGCCCAGCATGAATCACAGCTAGAGGGTGAAAGTCCCTCGGAGAGGAGGTTGCACCGATCCAAGCGAAGCGCAAGGTGAAGCGCCGAGGGAACTCGGCACGGCCGTGAGGCCGGCACTGAAAGAAGCGCATAGCGAAGCCGCGGGTCGATGAACAAGAACCGGATAAGAGGCGAGGTCGACCGGGCCGAGCGGGCAACTGATCGCGAAGGTCCAGCAACCAAGGGGCGGCAGCGTAAATTCGGCGATCATGCGGTGAAGGCAGTGATTCTTACCTGGGGAGGACTCGCCTAGCGCCTGAAAGGGCGACCCGTTGGAATGGGGAGCGAGAAGTCAGCAGAGGCCGTAGTAGTGAGACAGAAGCCGGCAGGAGAGATGGCCGGAGATTCAAGAGGCACTAATCACCGGGAGCTATCGACCAGAGGCGATATTACGGCAGGAGATCCCAAAGAGTGGCGGAGGAATGCGAGAGCTCGGCATTCCCACGGTGCTTGACCGAGTCATCCAGCAGATGTTGTTGCAGGTGCTGCAGCCGATATTCGATCCGACGTTTTCGAAGCACAGCCACGGATTCCGGCCAAAGCGGAGCGCGCATGATGCGATACGCGAGGCACAGCAGTACGTGCAGGGCGGGAGGCGATGGGTGGTGGATATCGATCTGGAGAAATTTTTCGATCGAGTGAACCACGATGTTCTGATGGGAAGGGTGTCGAAGCGGATTTGCGACAAGCGGATGCTGGGATTGATCCGGCGCTACCTCGAAGCCGGGATAATGGCAAACGGGGTAGTGACGGAGCGCGGCGAGGGAACGCCTCAAGGCGGGCCGTTGTCGCCATTGCTGGCCAATGTGCTTCTCGATGAAGTGGACAAGGAGCTGGAACGGCGCGGGCATGCGTTTGTGCGGTACGCGGATGACTGCAATGTATATGTACGGTCGAAGCGAGCCGGTGAGCGCGTGATGAAATCGATGCGCCGGACGTATAAGAAGCTCCGGCTGCGCATAAACGAGGAGAAGAGTGCGATAGCGCCAGCGAGAAAGCGCAAATTTCTGGGCTACAGTTTCTGGGTGGCGGCAGGAGGCGCGATCAAGCGGCGAGTAGCCGGCAATGCCTTGAAGGCGATGAAGGAGCGAGTGCGAGAGATTACGTCACGCAGTCGTGGAAGGAGCGTCCGGCAGATCGTGCAAGAACTGCGCGAGTATCTATTCGGCTGGAAGGAGTATCACAAGCTGGCAGATACGCCGAAGGTCTTTCGCGGGCTGGACGAATGGATACGGCATCGATTGAGAGCCTGTCAACTCAAGCAATGGAAGCAGGGGCGCACGGTGTTTCGGAAGCTGCGGGCCCGCGGAATGAGCGCGGACGCAGCGGCTCGAGTGGCTGCCTACACTAATTGCTGGTGGAAGAACTCGAAGATGGCGATCCACATCGCACTGCCAAATCGTTACTACGCCGAGCTGGGATTACCGCAGCTCGGCGCGTGACCTCAACCGTCCGAACCGCCGGATGCGGACCCGCATGTCCGGTGGTGTGGGAGGGGCACGGCGGGACAAGCTCAATTATGATTTGTCCCGCCGCCCCTATCCCGATTTCCTCATACTTTGGTATCAGCCGAAGTTCTTCGCAGCGAAATCCCAGTTCACGAGATTCCAGTACGCCTCAACGTACTTCGGCCGCGCGTTGCGATAGTCGATATAATAGGCGTGCTCCCACACGTCGCAGGTGATGAGCGGCGTCTTTTTCTCGATGATCGGGGTATTAGCGTTGGAAGTGGATACGACCTCCAGCTTTCCGTCGCGCGTCTTCACCAGCCAGCACCACCCGCTGCCGAAGGTGCCGACCGCGGTCTTGGTGAAGAGCTCCTTGAAGTTCGTAAAACTGCCGAACGTCTCGTCGATGGCCTTTGCGAGTTTGCCCGTGGGCGTCTTCGCCCCGCCCGGCGTAACTGTGTACCAGTAGAAGTTGTGGTTGTAGACCTGCGCACCGTTGTTGAAGAGGCCGGTGCGCTTGTCGGAGGGGGAGCGTTCGAGGCCGGTTACCAGCAGCTCCTCCAGCTGCATATTTTCGAGTCCGGTTCCAGTGAGCAGGTTGTTGAGGTTGGTTACGTATGTCTGATGGTGCTTGCCGTAATGGTACTCGATGGTCTCGGCTGAGATGCTCGGCGCAAGCGCATCGTTTCCAAATGGAAGCTTCATGAGCGTGTGTGTCATTTCTCATCCTCCTGTTAGAGTTTACAGATGAGTAACACGGTGGAGGGGGACGATTCAAGGCTTAGTTGATTTTCTCTGTCCGATCATTGTTAAAGCCCCAGCCGTTTAGCCGCCACGCTCTCCTCGGCCGCGCGCATGGCGAATATCCTGGCAAGGCCAGGCATGTCATGAGCGGAGAGCGATTCCGCGCCTGATTGATAAATTCGAGTCGAAAACAGATAAAGTCCCTTCGATATCTCTTCCATCATTGCCATATACTCTTTAGACGCACGATAAATTTCTGCGTTGCCGGGGTGAAACGAAGATACCCTCTCCGCGCCTGCCGTCACCAATCTCTGAACCTGCCCCAGCGCCCAGGCGAGATCGTCTTCAGGCAGCGCGTGGCGCAGCTTTATCTCTCGGATGCGTTCCAGAGTACTTTCGTGCCATGCCAGGGAATCCTTGTCTTTGTCAAAAAGACGTTGATACCTCCACGCGGTGTCATGCAGCTGCAGCATCATCATTGCGAGGTATGCTGTTCCCGATCTGCTCTGCCGGGCAATTCCCTCCCACGCCTTGTCGTACGTGACCCTCAATGCACGCGCCAAATGGATTTGCGCAACGAGCATGGACGTGGCGTCCGTGAGATTTGCCTTCATGATGAGCTGTCGTTCCAGCGGGTGGGCCATTTCAAATGAATCCGATATCAGCTTGACGAGCGCATTGTGACTGGCTGTCGCAGGGTTCGTCAGCGGAAATTCCCTGTGCAGCTTGTCTGCAGATGAGGATACGAAATAGAGGCCACTTATCAAACCGGATGGACTGAAGCGCAGATAGTCGGTCGGCCTGCCGGCCAGAAAGACTAGTATATAGCGCAGAAAGCCCAGTTTCTCAGCGGGTGTGCCCAGTGCATTCAGTCGATCCTTAAACGCTCTCATGAGCTCTTCCGCAGGTACTACGGAAAAATCTTCCCTCGAGGGCGTTTCATCAATGAGATGATTCCCCGCAGCAAGCTGCGGGGTTTCCGTCACCCTCTCCCTTGAGGGGAGAGGGAAGGGTGAGGGTGATCGCCGATGTTGCCGGTGATACCCCGCGGCTTGCCGCGGGGAGCATTCATTTTTGCAGGAGCCGGATGCCTCTGCCGAAGGCGATGCAGCCTCTTCCGCAATCGATGGGGCGGCGGCAACATCTATATCACAGCCCTGCGATTCGTCCGCCTCTGCAGAGAAAGCAGAGGCGTCGTCTGCGAGCGGTGGATATACTGGAATTCTGACGTCCATATGGGGTCTGCTCCTATGCCTCTTGTCTTCAGAGCACAAGTACCGTCGTATAGCGATATATCGAGGTGCAGAGATTTATCGGCAGGCCCGCTGAGAAGTTGCGAAAAAATTGAGAGATGATAAAGTGACAGAACTATCGATCGACAAGGGGGAGATGATGAAAAAAAGGACGGTATTTTACTTTGCATTCGCGTTCTGCGCGGTGGTCGGGATTTCGTTCATGGCGCTCGCGCAGTGGGATCAGAGCGAGGAACAGCATCGGCTGCAGAATGAACAGTGGAATCAGATCGAGCAGGGTATGAAAAAGCCGGGTCCGCAGCTCATTCCGCAGAATAAGCCAACCAAGGGCGACAAGATCGTCATGGTGCTATCGAGCATCCCCACAGGCTATGTCTATCGCGAGTTTGCGGTACGCCAGTACGCGCTCCGCGGCGACTGGGACAAGCCTAAATACGTGCCCGCAGCCGGCTACGAAGACAAGTGGGGCTATGTCGATTCCGTACAATACCAGAAGGCCCTGGCGAGCGGCGTGCTGGACGACAAGGTAAAGGGCACGGCGTACAGGCCTTTCTATAGCGGTATGAAAAAGATCTGCGCCGCCGACATCTCGTCGAAGAAGGCCATCCACGTGCGCGTGCCGCTCGGGGAACCCGAGTGGACGACCTCGAATGACGATGCACCGCCGAACAATCTCTATCGCGAGCTGCCGTTTCAGTGCCTAGCGGAGGGGATGGATAAATAGGTTTCAGTTCGATCCCTGCGCTTGCATTTGACGCACCTTTTCAGGGTGCGGCGCCGTGAGCATGACGCCTATTCCGCCCCCCGCGATTATTGCGGCGCCGATCAGCGACCAGCCGTCGGGTATCTCCTCGAAAAAGATCAGCCCGGCCACAAATGCCCCGATCACTGCCACATACGTGAATGGCGCGATAGTGGCCGCGCCTGCGTAGCGGTAGGCGCGCGTCATGAATAGCTGCGCGAATGAGATGACCACACCTATAAAGATGAGCCAGCCTGCTTCCGAAATCGTCGGCATCAGGAATCCGCGCACTGCCAGGGGCGCCGTGAGGATTGCGGAGATCGCGGTAAAGTAGAACGTGATCGTCATGGTGGTGTCGGTCGCATGGAGCTGGCGGATCTGGATCATCGCCAGCGCGGTGAGCAGTCCGCTCGCCAGGGTGAGGATCGCGGGGGCGTTGAGGATCGTGGCGTCCGGCTTGAGGATAAAGCCCACGCCCGCGAACGCGAGCAGGATGAAGACGAACTGTTTTCGCGCGAGCGGTTCGCCGAGCATCGCGGGCGAGAGGAGCGCCACGAAGACCGGCATAGTGTTGATTAGCGTGGCCGCATTTCCCATGCGCAGATGGATCATGCCGTAGAACGAAAGACACATCGCGATCCAGCCGAAAAGTGAACGGAGAAAGAGGCGCCGCAGGTTGCTGCCGCGAAACGAACGCATATGCCACCATACGAGCGGGAGCAGAACCACTACGGAGATGATCGCCCTAAAGAATACGATCTCAAAGAGCGGCAGCCGGCTTCCCAAGAATTTGATGGCGGTCCAGCAGGCGACGAAAAGGATTTCGGCTAGCGAGAGCCACAGGATACCCACGAGCGTATTCGACTGCTTCATGGCGCCAAGACCTCGAACTCAGGAGTGGCGACCGCATCCGGCATTTTCTCCCACTCCTTGTTGCAGAACGAGGCTCGCACGCGGTAGCGGCCCGGCTTGAGATCAGCAGGCAACGTCCACTTGATGCCCATCATCTGGCCGATGTCGGCGAAGCTGGGGCACGCGTCCGCGGTCGTCACCGCCAATTGCGGTGCGAATTCGGCCGCTTTCTTCCACTCGCCGGGCTTCTGCTCCTGCTCCAGCGTGAACTGCGTGCTCACTCCTATCGGGAAAGCGGTCATGCGGATGAAGCGCAGCTCCATGGGCTCGCCTGGGAGGTAGATGTCCTTGTCGTCCACGAGCTCGATGAGCTTGTTGTCGTCGGATTTATCGGTGAAAACTCCCGATGTCTCCTCATCCCAGAAGCGCGCGGGGCCCACGTCCACGTGGACGAGGTTGCCGTGATAAAAGCCGGCGCCGCCGAAACCGAGATCCTTCACGAATTCCCAGATCGCGTCGGACTTCACCCCGGAGAGTGACATGTCCACGGCCATGCCGTACTGGTGCAGACTCGCCTTGGCCGCGAGCTTTCCGTTGTTGCGCAGGTTCGTGTTGTACGAAGGGCTCCGGAAGCCGGACGCTATGCTGATGCGGCCCTGCGGATTGAAGTGGTCCTGAATATAATCGAGGAACTCGATCAGCCGCGGAGAGATGGCGGATATCGGGTTGCCGTAGCTCGCCCCGAGCACCGCGTAGATCTTGCGCATCGCCGCGGGGTCGTAGGCGCCGTCGGCCTTGCGGTATCTGCCGCTGAATGCGGCGCCGCCGCGCGCGCGGGAGATGTTGATGACCCCGTCGCCGGAATGGAAGTATCGCGAAGACGGCAGCGCGGCATAGGCTGCGGTCGCCGCGCAGAGCAGTAGGATAATGATAGAGAGAGAGGTTATTTTTCGCATGCCCGACTGACTAGGCTGAAGGAACGAATCAGTCAAGCATTGCAGAGGGGCGAGTTACTTGGTAAATAATAGTCAGCAACGTAAACAACGCCAGCAAGGCAAGCAACGCGTGATCGACAAGAAAACATACTGAGCTGCACAAGCGTTGCTGGCGTTTCTCGCGTTGCGGGCGTTGCTTGAGGAAGTTATCGCGGAGTTCACATGACCCCAAAAGTCGCTCGCATCGCCTTCATCGTATTTTTCATGGCGCTCGTGGCGTTATTTTTCTACATGGCCTCGCCGCTCATGGGCGGCGCGTTTCTGGCCTTCGTCGTAGCGATCCTCTTCTACCCGCTCTACCTTCTTTTGCTGCGCGCGTTCAGGCGGCACAACTATGCCGCGGCGGTCGTAACCATGCTCATATGTTTTACCATCGTCTTATTTCCTCTGTCGGTCGCGATAGTCATGCTGGCCACGCGGCTGGTGGATTTCATAAGCTCGCTTGCGGCCGAAATCCAGTCGGGCCAGTTCGATCCGCTCATCCAGTCCGCCGGCAATTCCATCGAGCGCTGGGTCGCCATGCTGCCGGGAGGCGCGGGCTATGCGCTCGATATTCGAGGCACGATGCTCGAGGCGATCAAGCATATCGGCGCGTTTCTCTATCAGTTCTCTCCGCACATGGTGGTGAAGACCGCAGGCATCGCGGTGGATCTCATCTTCATCGCGATATTCCTCGTCGTCTTCTTTGCCGAGGGAGCCCGCCTCTTCGCGATGCTCGTGCGCAGCCTGCCTATCTCCGAGGATTACCAGCAGGAGATATCGCGCGACATACGCAACATGATTTCCGCGCTGCTGCTCGGAATGATCGGCACGGCGCTCGTTCAGGGCCTGCTCATAGGGATAGGCATCTGGGTCGCGGGGTTCACTAACGCCCTCATGTGGGGGGTCATTGCCATGCTCGCCGCGTTTATCCCGATAGTCGGCGCTTCTGCGGCGTATCTTGTCGCGACTCTGGTGCTCGCGGTAATGGGGCGCTGGGAGGCAGCGGTGATCTTCCTGTTATATGGTCTGGTGATCGTATCGAGCGTGGACAACGTGCTGCGGCCCATGGTCATGGGCAACCGCATGCACGTGCACCCCGTGCTTCTCTTCATCGCGCTGCTGGGAGGAGTTCACGCGTTCGGCGCGATAGGAATCGTAGCGGGCCCGGTGCTGCTGGCGGTCTTCCTCGCCTCGCTGCGCATCTACCAGCGCGAGTTCGCAGGGGCGAGGTAGTTTTTTTCTTACGCCTGCTCCAGCGCGGAGATGCGGTGCTCGTGGTTGTCCACGCGGGGGACGAGGCGATCGAACTTGGCATCGAGTATCATGATATCGCCCTTCAGCCCGCGCACCGCCGCCTCCAGGGTCAAGAAGCGCGCATCGATGGCGTCAAAACGCTTGTCGATGGCCTCGAATGTGACGTTGAACCTGAGTTCAATCGCCTGCATCCACTCGATGATCAATTCCATCTTGGACTTGAGATCTTCCAGCAACACCGCGTTGTAATGCATCAGCGTTTCCTTTTCTCCGAGCTCATCCACTGGGGTATCGGCGCGAGCTTCAGCGACAGGCGCGCGTTTTTTTCCGACCTTCATCAATGCCTCCTCTCTCTATGTGCGGCCACGGAACCTGTCAACGAGTGAATCGACAGGGGACCGCGCATTTTTGAGAGCAAGGATCGTGCCGGGGAAAAACGTCAGAAAATCAGCAGCGCTTTAGATCCAGCTGCAGCGAAACGCAGCAGCGCTGCACGAAAACTGTGCAGCTGGGAATCCGGTTACCGCAAAAAATAAAGGAAAAATCACGGCACGCATCTTGCTCTGTCTCTTCAGTAGAGGGAGACGGCCTGCCTGTGAGGCGTTGACAGTGGTGTTGCATATATGCGACAATACATTGGTGACATAGAGATACGATATTACATTGCAAACAATGGCAGAGCTCCGTTCATTGAATGGCTGGAGGGGTTGAGCGACAGAAACGTAAGAGCGAGGATCAAGGTGCGCATCGACAGATTGATGCGAGGGCTCTTTGGAGACACAAAAGCACTTGGAGATGGAATCGAAGAGCTGCGAATTCACTATGGCCCGGGATATAGAATTTATTATGGAAGGATAGAGGGCAGGATCGTTATTCTGCTCTGCGCGGGAACCAAAGATCGACAGAAAAAAGATATAGATCGTGCAAAGGCATACTGGTCGGATTTTCTGGAGGCGCGTCATGGCAAAGCCGAAGGCAAAAAAAAACGGTGATTATAAAGAATACCTCCTCGAATCGCTGCAGGATCCTGAGGAGATGGCCGCATATATCAATGCGTCAATAGAGGAAGAAGACGATCCCGAAGCTCTGCTCATCGCATTGAAGCACGTCGTCGAGGCTCAGAATGTTTCAAGGCTGGCAGAGAAGGCGGGGCTCAACCGCGTGACCCTCTATCGCATCCTTGCCGAGGGAGGAAACCCGCGCCTTGGAAGCCTGGCAGCTCTGCTCTCGGCAATGGGATTGAAACTCAAGGTCGAACACAAGTTGGCGGGCTGAACCGTCACGGCAGCAAGTGTTCCTCGCGCGAAGCAAGGTGAGGCATGAGGTGAAACGCACCCTCGCTGCTGCGGCAGTCGCTACGTTACTCGTCGCGAAAATGTCGGTGGTTTCAACTTCATCATAGCCTCTTTTATCCGGAAGCGAATTGGGGATCTTCCTTCGTCAGCTCCCAATTTGCGAAACCACCGACATTTTCACTTCCTCCGCCGCAGCGCGGATACCCACGCTGCGGCATTTCAGCATCAGACAACAGGCACACCGGAAGGTCATACACTCCGCTCCTGGCGCCGCTTTACGCTGCGAGGGTGCGTTTCACCTCATGCCTCACGAGCATGGCGCTCGTCGCTGCGAGTTGAGCGCTCGGGCAGCTGCAGCGAAACGCAGCAGCGCTGCACGAAAACTGTGCAGCTGGGAATCCGGCGCCCGCGAAAAATAAAAGAAAAATCACGGCACGCAATTTGCTCTCTATTTTTCGCAGAGGAGGCAGGGCTATGGCGAAGAGCGAAACGTTGATGCCGATGGAGACGATCGAGCGGCGAATTATTATTATCCGCGGTGAGAGGGTCATGCTCAGCTCTGACCTGGCGGAACTCTACGGCGTGGAGCCTAGGGCGTTGGTTCAGGCGGTAAAACGTAACTCGAAGAGGTTCCCGCAAGATTTTATGTTTCAGCTTACAAATCATGAGCTTGAAGTTCTAAAATCACAAAATGTGATTTTAAATCCGTGGTGGCTTAAGCGAGCGGCACCCTACGCCTTTACGGAGCAAGGAGTCGCAATGCTCTCCAGCGTTCTCAAAAGCGAACGCGCGGTGCTGGTGAACATCGAGATCATGCGCATATTTGTGAAGATGCGGCAGCTGATCGCCTCACATGCAGATCTAGCGCGCAAGCTGGGGGAGCTGGAAAAAAGGTACGACGCGCAGTTCAAAATCGTCTTCGACGCGATCCGCGGGTTGATGAAGCCGGGGGAGGGAAAAAAGGAAACGGAAGTATGTACTTAACGCACAGATAGTCCTTGACAATTCTGTGCGTTATGTATAATATTAAGGTATGAAGAAAAAACAGTGCAAGGTAGGCGAAGGTAAATCAGAGATCATCCGGCAGCTTCCAGAGGCATGTTCGGATGAGGATAAGGCCGTTGCATTCGTAGAAAAGCAGCGTTGGGGCGATCATCCCACCTGCCCCCGTTGTGGAAGCGACAACGTGCGGCAAATGCAGGATGCGGCAGGGAGTCGGAGCAAGCGGTATCTTTGGCGCTGTCTCGGATGCAAACAGCAATTCACGGTTCGGATCGGAACGATATTTGAAGAGAGCCGCGTTCCGTTGAAACATTGGTGCTTCGCTTTCTGGAGGGCGTGCACGTCGAAGAAGGGAGTCAGCGCCCTAGAGATTCAGAGGCAAACGGGCGTGAGCTACAAGACAGCGCTCTTTATGATGCACCGTATCCGCTACGCTATGGCCCCAGAAGGCAGCGACCTTTTAACGGGCATCGTTGAAGTCGATGAAACCTACGTCGGCGGCAAACCGCGCTTCAAGGGACAGAGCAAGCGCGGACGTGGCACGCGAAAGACTCCGGTGCTTGCTATGGTCGAGCGTAACGGCAATGTGAAGGCGCAGGTTGTTCCGAACGTAAGCGGCAAGACTTTGAAAACGGCAATTCGCGAGACAGTTGATCGGTCGGCCTTCATCGTTACCGATGAAAACCCCGCCTATAACGGCCTCCACGATTACGCGGGCCATATGACAGTCAACCACAGTCTCAACGAATATGTGCGCGGCGACATCACGACGAACACCATTGAGTCATTCTTTGCGATCATCAAACGAGGTATCAATGGCGTCTATCATTGCGTGAGCAAGAAGCATCTCCATCGTTATCTCTCGGAGTTTGAGTTCCGATATAATAACAGGCGACTTGAAGACGGCGGAAGGGTTTCCGCCCTTTTTAAGTCCGCCGAAGGCAAACGGCTGCTTTATAAGCAGCCAACACAATGACCTTGCCTAAGACACCCCCCTCATATATAGAAGGAATGCTCTGTACCGGTAGCGGGGCTCGAACCCGCACGAGGCTTCTAGGACTTGGCATCCAAGCCTCAATAGCTTCCAAAGCTATCGCGTTTACCGTTTTCGCCATACCGGCACTGAGCGGTCTGCCCCTCGAAGACGTTTGCCGGCAAAGCTGGCGTCTTCGAGGGGCTTCTTGTTTAAGGACCGGGGAAGCGACCGTTCAATCTGCTTCTTCCTCAGTCCCTACGCTCTTCTCATCTTTTCCCCCTTTTCCATTAGAACCTTCGTCCGACGCGTCGGCGTTGGTTTTGCTTTGCTTTTGTGCCTTCACATTGGGATACCATTCGGCGAGGCCGAAAGTGCCATTCGGCAAACGCGTAAATGTCTGGGTGTTCTTTGCAAGTGAGATCGAAAGATTGCGAAGGGCGTGTTTGCCCTTCACGGGGTCCGTGTCAACACGCAGAATGGACTTATTTTTTGCCTTTTAATAAGATTGTAATATCAATATGTTAGACAATCTGTAGTCTTTTGAAATAATTGGAGGTGCTCTGTGACGGGGAAGAAAACGCGTGCAGAAGTAGAGTCGAAAAAAACTGGGCCACAGGAGTCACGGCTCAAACTTGACGGGATTGATTGGAAAGACGCCCTAAAACAGGCCGTCCAGAAGAAGCGCCCGAAGGTCGGATGGCCGGATAAGAAGAAAGCGAAGTGAGAGGCGACAGCCGACACATCACGTTGTCGGCTTATTCGTGCTGTGCGTTAAGTACATACTTCCGAAAGGAAAAGATAGGATTTGCTCTCGGCAGGGGCTGATCCTGCGATTTACATCGCGGTATGAAATCAAGGGATTAGAGATCCAGTTTCTTGGGTCCGAACCTGGTACATAGGTAACAGAATAGACCGGGATCATGGGTGACACTATTTAGGGTATGGAGAGGAGGATTCCATGCCCTGGAAAGAGAGTCACCTAATGGACGAGAGGATACGATTTA
>JAJZQH010000006.1 GCA_021810905.1 bacterium | reverse complement strand
TGACGGGAGGACACCGGATGAAGTGTATTTTGGATCGTTACCAAGGCTGCATAGTGCAGCTTAACCAAACGGCAAGGCATCACTTATAAGTGCCCGTGTGCGTGTCCGAAATCCCGGCTCCGGCTCTTTGAACGGGGAGGTCATTGTTTTAAGGATGTGCATAGAGAATCATTTGTACGACTTTTGATAGATCATATTAAACGCAACAATCTATAAAGGAAGCATTATGCGAATAATCATATTGATGGTGCTCCTTGTGATTACGTTGTCCATGCTGCCTATGCAAGCAAAGGCTAATATGTCACTTGTTATCGTGGAAGACTACAGGAGCGACCTTGCTGCTGAAAAGTTAATGGCTCGATTGGATGATTATCCAGATAAAACAGTCACGTTGGCGCCGCTGCGGTTAAATTATAAATTTATTACGTCGGATTCATTTCATGCGTATTTTCGTGATTTGTTAAGTATGAAACATAGTAGTCCGGATATATTTTTTATGGATCAAATTTATTTGACTGATTTTGTCAGGTCAGGATTTCTTGCTGACTTGACGAATTATTTTCCAAATTCGAGCAGAAATGCTTTCGTGGGTTTTTCGATAAATCCTGCGATTATTGATAAACATCTCTGGGCACTGCCTATTCATTCAGAAGTTGGTGTAATCTATTATCGAAAAGATCTTTTGAGGGAAGCTGGGCGAGCCATTCCTAAATCATGGAATGAAATGAGAGATACAGCATTGGCAGTAATGAAGAGACATCCAAATATTCAGGGTTACATCGGACAATTCAAAGAGTATGAAGGTCTTGTATGCAATTTTGCGGAGTTTGCATGGTCCAACGCTGTGGACCCATTTTCCCCGGAGGAAAGGGACAGAACAAAGCTTGTGGAGGCACTCCAAACGCTTGTTGACTGGGTGAATAAGGACATGATCATACCTCAGAAGTCGCTTGAAATGACAGAGGGCGAAAGCATCGTTGAATTTGCAGAGGGTCGGGCTCTTTTTTTAAGACATTGGCCATCCGGTGGTGTGGCTTGGTTTAAAGAAGCGCTTGCCGATGATAAGATTGGTCTAATGGCTCTTCCACCTGGTCCATCCGGCAATCAAGCATTTATGGTGACTGGCGGATGGTATTTTGTAGTCAATGCGTTTTCAAAAAATGTCAAGAAGGCAATCGAAGCTTTGACATTCTTAGATGATGAACGAAGTCAAATGATCAATTTCGAGACTAAGCGTGAAATACCGTCACGAAAAAAACTTTATTTGGATGATCGAATTAAGCGGACATTTTCATCGTACTATCATTATTTGGAAGCAGGCGGATTTACGGCCAGAAGCAGACCGCAGACTCCCTTTTATAGCGAACTTTCAAAAGCAATAGCGTCATCTGTTCATAGAGCTTTGACGAAGGACCTCACGGTTCAAGAGGCCGTTGATCGCATATACACTGAGGTTCAACATATCCGTAAGTCAGCTAATCAATAAATAAGGATGTGAGCTAAAAATGAGATTAGTTAAGAGACAAATATTTCTGTCATTGGTTATCGCATGCGTCGGTTTTTCGATAATTGCAGTACACGATTTTTGGACACAACGGATTATTGTGAATAAGATCAACTCTGAAGACGACATTAGGATTGGAAACGCAGTCAAGGTCCATTTTGATACCATCATCGCACAGTCGATGAAGCAAATTGAGCTAATAGCCTCGTTTCCTTATATTAACTATATTGCGCAACAGGATGGTTTTAGGAAGTATAAGATGATTCAGTTGGCTGCAAACGAGCTGGAAAAATTGAGTAAGCCGCTCTCATTTTTTTCTGACTTTAGATTGATACAGGTTCAGGACGGCCAGTATGAGGAGATAATCAAATTACGAAGATATGGAAAAAGTGATCAGTTATTGCTGACGCACGATTTGGGCCATATTTCGGATAGCTCTGAAATTGATTTGTGGAAAAAAGCCGCAGCTGCGAAGGCCGAAGCAAAAATTGATAGTAGTGGGAATATACGTATTTTTTTTACCGTCGTTGATCCATTGGATGGGGATATTTTTTTTGTTGTTGAAGGAAAAATATTGATGTCTGAAATAATGGCTTCTCTGAATCATGTTGCCGCCGGATATCAGACGGAGTTGTGTGATGACTCGCATAAGGCCACAGATTGCATCCACTTCGGATATCTTGATAACAATGCCTTTTATTTGAAAAGAATTACCCCACCTTTAAAAACAAATGTGTATCAATGGCTATCATTTTTTCTCGTTTTAATCTTTGCTATAGCGCTCTCGCTTAGCATCGCGCTTTTGCTTGCCAAGAGGAATATCCGTCCTGCTGTCCGCCTTATTGATTATACAAAGGCACTGAGAAATAATTTGGAAACGGAAACAAGTCCATTTGACGACGAGTTGGGCGATGTATGGAAGGCTTTGAACGAATTTGTCGATAGGATCAAAGACAGGGAAAATGAACTTAGAGAATCTGCCTCTCTTGTCGCCATCGGTCATACCACAGCCATGGTTGCTCATGATGTTCGTAAACCTTTGACAAGCATGAAGGCGCTTCTGATGACGCTTGACGACATTAAGAACGACCCAGAGCAATTGAAGGATATGATGGCTGCGGTTGATCGGAACATCGCCCATACAAATGCCATGCTCGACGATATTCTGGATTTCTCGCGCGATGCTACGTCGCTTAAAGTTGACGAAATAAATCCTCAGGGAATCATGACTTCGGCGCTGAGCGATGTGTTCAGAAAACATCAGGGCCTGGCTGTAAAAGTCGCATATGACTTCGGACATCAGCATTCACTCAAGGTGGACAGTGAACGAATTACGCGTGTGCTGGCGAATATCATCGATAACAGCATCGATGCTATGGAAGCACTAGGAAGTAGCGCAAGCGCAGAGATTCTTTTAAAGACATACGAGATTGGCAGGGAGGGGAAAAACTACGTGGGTATAATAATAGCAGACAGCGGTCCCGGAGTTCCCGAATATATCCTGCCGAAACTCTTTGATCCTTTTTTTACGCATGGAAAGAAAGGTGGTACTGGTTTGGGACTGGCAATATGTCAGCGTATCATAACGATGCACGGAGGGCGAATTGAGTCACGAAATCGAATTGATGGGCGGGGGGCTGAGTTTGTAGTCGAACTTTCCGCAGGTGATCAACTTGTGGGCATCAACGAAGAAGAGCTCATTCATAATTCTCTCGAGCTTAAGCCTTTCCGTGACGAAGAAGCGCAGAGAGTTGAATACGGTGATGCCGCAAATACAGCTCAGTTCATGCGTATCAATAAAGAGAAGGGGCGGCCTTCGTATCTTCTCATTGTCGATGACGAGCCTTTATTTAGGGAGACCGTCAGGTCTTTGTTTGGCAATCTGGGTCAGGTTAAGGATCACGTTAAGATAGTAGAGGCAGATAGCGCCGAGATCGCGCTGGAATTATTCAGGGCGAGGGAATTTGATTACGTGATATCTGACATAGACATGGGCAAGCGCAAAATGAACGGTTACGAATTCTCGCAGATCGTCCTGGAAAAATATCACGATACGCACGTGCTGATTCATTCCAATAAACGAAGAGGAGAGTTGGATAAGAATATCCGCCAGGTCGCGAGCGATAAATTCCTGGGCTTTCTGCCCAAGCCAATGAAGGCATCAGAGCTACTTCAGTTCTTGGCGTGCAAGACCTTCGAGGCGCCTGATCAGAAAAAAGCGGAAAACGCCGAGAGAGGGAGCGAGCGCAAGGTCCTGGTCGTCAACGATGACGAGGCCATGCTTGTCATGTTCAGGATGATGCTCAAGTCATCAAATGTGCAGGTCTTGCAGGCCACGAATGTCAGTGCGGCCCTGAAGATCATGGCCGAGCAGGGGATAGATGTGATCCTTTCAGACATCAACCTGGGCAATGGCGAACCGGATGGATATGATTTCCTGAAACACGTGCGAGAAAAATCCGAATCAATACCTTTCTTCATGGTTTCCGGCTTTAGCCGGAGCGACGAAGAACCCAAGGCCAAAAAACACGGCGCTACAGGCTACCTCCAGCTTCCTGTAGATCAAGAGGAAATTCTTCGCGTACTGGGAGGATGAGAGGGAGCAAAGAACTGCGACGGCTCACCGGCAGGCGAGTATTTCAGATTGTTACTAAGGATAATTCAAAGCAAACCATGAGAGCCACTAAGCCACGCGTCACCAAACTATTATACGGTTTCCGTTCTGCTTCGACATGGATATGCATAGTTATAGGGCTCAGTACATTGTTGTATGTAACGATCCCTGAGGCTTTATCCGCATCGCAAATTGACAACCACAGCATTAGCATTTTTATCAATCGAAACACAAAAACACTTTTTATCATCAATGACGGGGTTGCCGTCGATAAAATGCCCTGCGGCATTGGCAGGGGTGGTCTAAAAACAAAAACAAGCATGCTTGATTCCGTGACACCGACAGGGCAGTTCGAAGTGGACATTATTTTGTCCAAACGAAAAAACCAGAACTCCAGTTCGGATGCCATTCGGCGACGCTACAAAGATACACCTTTTACTGAATATGTTACGTCTGGAGCTGGTATGGAGAGGTTGTTCAATAATATGAATGCGATAGATTTTAATAAGGATGGAAAACCTGACGATGCTTATGGTGCCGCCTACATAGGCTTGGATTCGGATGAATCAATAACAGGCCCGAAGATGAAATATTACAACGGGATGCCCTATTGGTTTTCGATCGCTATCCACGGAACGAATGATGAAGCAAATATCGGCAAGGCCAACTCGGGAGGATGCATCCATTTAAGAAAGGACGATTTGGAACGAATTCTAAATGCCGGATTCGCAAAAATAGGTACGAAGGTTACGATCAGTGATTCTGACCCTGATATTCATTGAGAGCAAGATGACGATTATTTTTGCTTACACTTCTGTACAGTGAATCATATCTGCGAGGAGAGGGTATGACGTACCTGCGTGCAGAACATGAAGACGAAGTAAGACGTCAGTACACAACATTCAAACGTCTTATAAATACGAATCATGCATTTCTCCAGTTCATAAATGACCACGCTGGCATTCGTGAGCGCATTCTGGATCTGGGGTGTGGCATGGGTTGTTTCACCATGCTGCTGGCTGAACAATTCGGGGCGAAGGTTGAAGGATGGGACGTCAATGATAGGTTTTTGACGGCAGCCCGAATGACGGCAAAGAAAAATGGTCTCGGTAGTGAAAAACTGCAATACCGGCAAATAGGTTTTTTTGACGCTGTTCCTCCGGAACTCGTGAGGTCGTTCGACCTGATTTCATTCAGAGAAGCGATAATGTGCATAGATAATCCTGCTCAATTGCTCGCCTGGTCAAAACAGCTGCTCACAAATAATGGATATATTGCGGCTCTCGAACCTGACTACGGAATGACCACAATTTATCCCGAAATTCCACATTGGCAGGATTTTTTTTCCGCTTACAGCCAATACAGTGCTGCTCATGGCGAGAATTTCGCGTTCGGACGCTCGCTGCTCGATATCTTTCAGAAGGCAAGGCTTAAGGATATCGCCGTCTCTCCGCTAATAGAAATGCACACGGGTCGTGATAAAATCGCATTGAAAAATTTCATGGATATTGAAATTCAGAGCATCAACCAGGATATGGATTCGTTCGTGAGTAAAACTGGATACAGCCGCGCGAAAATAGACGAAGTTCTAAATGGTATGAAATATTTGCATCGATATTCCGGTGCCTACGTACAAACTCATATGGTTGCGATATGCGGAAAAATATAAGCCGCAATATCATCTCATGGACGGCTGCCTTGTTTGTGGGGCTGGGCATATTGTTCGTTCCTGGAAGTCTTAGGGCGGACGTTCTCTTGCCGCTTGAGGTGATATGTGACATCGCTATTGTTGCTCTTTGCGCATGGCGGTTCAAATTCAATCATTGGCTCGTAGCGGCATTTTTTCTACTCTTTCTCGCTGATTCATTATACTGCCAGAAATATGTTTCTGCTCATCAAGAGTTAATATTATTTGCAATCAGTGAGGCGCTCTATACAGGTTTTCTTGGCTTTGCGGCCATTTTCCTAACACTGGTGATCGTTCGATTTTACAAACTCAGCAAGGCAGATGTTGCCTTCATGTCGTTAAGTGCTGCAATATTCGGCTCGGTGTCGTTTACCTATGTCTTGCTGCCTTATCTTAATTCAGGAATGTATCATACCACATTTTTTATCGCTAACTCGATATTGTACAGATTGATTGAAACATACGCGTTTTCCATTTGTATGTTGATGTCGCTCACGGTCAGCAGGCGAGCTGAGCTATTGTTCGCGCTTGGCATGTTGCTGCTATGTATTTCTTCGCTCGCATTGGGATACAACACCGGCGTCCTCAATGGAGGCGGTATCGCATTCCACGAATTCGGGTGGTTATATGGTTTAATATTAATCCTGTCTGCCGTGACTGAAAGTACGTTCGGATCATTTACAACACCGCTTCAGGAGCATTGGTCTAGCGTCAGGACAAAGCTCGTTTTTGCGATATTTGTACCTAACGTTCTATTGCTGACGCTCATGCTTAAATTGCGGATCTTATCCGTGGCAAACGCATTCGATATAACGACGGCCATGTTCGTGTGTTATGCACTATGGTTTTTGTCGTGTATCGTTGCCGCTCCACTCTCGCAAAGGATTCTGGCTATAATTGCCTGCATCGGAACCGACAAGATACGCGACTGTGGATATCGTATCGAATGTACCGTATCGAATAAAATCGGAATTTTAGAGTTGGACCAGATCGTCAGCGCATATAATAGAAAGGTGGAACAAAATAACGAGTTGGTGAAAAAAATCGTCTCCGAAAGCAAGGCAAATGAAAACTTGGTTGCATTGGCAACCATCGGACAATCCACGGCCATGATCGCGCATGACGTGCGTAAACCCATGTCAAATATGAAGGCTCTTCTCAGCGTGTTGCCTGAAAAAAGATATGATGATGTTTTTATAAAAGATGCCGTGTCACAGGTTAATGATTCAATTCGTCGGATGGAAGCGATGATGTGCGACATGCTCGAGTTCTCAAAGAAAACTGAGATGAATCAAGACGAAGTCGACATTCAGGTCGTTCTTTCGTCCGCCATTGGGGATGTCTTTAAAAATACGCGAGAAACGGATGTCTCTGTTGTTTACTCGTTCGGTCACAGATGCCGTATCTATGTTGACGAAACCGGAATCGCGCGTGCCGCAACCAATATTATCGACAACGCCGTAGGCGCGATGAAGGGTCTGGGTAAAATATGGATTGAAACTCGCGATCTTGATGGTGCTGATGGAAAACAAGTCGAGTTGATCATTGCTAACAACGGTCCCATGATACCAATCGAGGATATCGACCACCTCTTTGAGCCGTTCTTCACCAGGGGCAAGAAGAGCGGCACAGGTCTGGGTTTGGCTATCTGTCAGAAGATAGTTACTGCCAACGGCGGCAAGATAGACGTGCGCAACACGCAAGAAAGGACGGAGTTCATTCTCACGTTGCCAGCTGGAAAAGGCGAAGAACATATCGACGAGAGTCAGCTCATCCATCACTCCCGGGAGATCAGGGATATCATGCCGATCGAACCCGAGAATAGAAGCCTTTCCGAAGATATCGGCATATTCCTCGATCTGCACAAAAAGCGTAGCGGAGCATCGTACCTTCTCATCGTGGACGACGAGCCGTTGTTCCGCGAAACGATTCGCGCGCTGATCAATCGCATCCCGGAGATCAGGGACAACCTCAAAGTCGTCGAGGCGCACAGCGCGGAGGTTGCCCTAAAACTATTCGAGGCGCGCGAGTTTGATTACGTGATCAGCGATATCGAGATGGGCAGACGCAACATGGATGGATATGAATTCGCGAACGAGGTGCTCGATCGGTACAAAAATGCACTTGTGATGATCCACTCAAATAAACGCATCCACGGCAAGGATGAAAACCTGGTAGGCCGCGCAAGATTCCAGGGCTTTCTGCCGAAGCCCATGGACGAGGGCGAGCTCATGCATTTTCTCTCCGGCAAGATATTTGAACAACCCAGACAAAGGGGAGGCGCGATGGCAGCAAGAATTGCAGACGCACAAGTGACCCCGTGCGATACAAAAAAACTCCTCATAGTAAACGACGAGGACTTCATGCGAACGGCGCTGCGCTTCCAGCTCAGGAAGATGGGCGGGGTCCAGGTATTTGAAGCAGGCCGCGTCAGCGAGGCAATAAAGATACTTGGAGAAGAGAAAATAGACGTCGTGTTTTCCGATATCAATCTTGGTGAAATCGACAATGACGGCTACGACGTGCTCAGGCATGCAAAGGGACATAGTGCTACTATTAAAGTCTACATGATGTCCGGCATGCAGAAAGAAGACGAATGGCCCAAGGCTCAGGCCTCCGGCGCTGATGGATACATCCAGATCCCGTATGAAGAAGAGGAACTCAAAAAAATCGTGATGCAGTGATTACGGTATCGTTGCGACCTCGGATCGTCGACAAGTCCCGCATCAACACCGCCAAGCTCTCCGCTTCCTCCTGGTGGTGGGAGGGGGATGGCGACGATGATGGGCGAGGCAAGAAATCAAGGAGACGGATGACACAAGGCGACGCAGAAATGACGGATAAAATTGGGATTTACGAGCAGGTATTTGGCATGGAGTTGGATGCCATCATGGATGCTCAACTTAAATTGCAGGTGGATCTCCAATTCGACACGCATCATGAATTTCTCGTCAGGCATGGTTTGAATGACTGCCGTAAAGTTCTGGATGTCGGTACCGGAAATGGAAGCTTCCTCATACGAACGGCAGAGCATCATCCCAGAACGCACTTCATAGGCCTTGATTTGAAGGATAACATGATAGCTTTGGCATCGACGGCGGCAGCAGATGCTGGAGTGACCAATCTTGACTGGATGGTAAGAGATATATGCGATGGGATTGAGAACCAAGACGGAGCTTCCATCGATGGCATACTTGTCCGATTTGTAAGCATGCACATCCACCGAAAGATAGATCGGGTGCTGCGCAATATTTTTGATATCCTTAAGCCCGGTGGTCACCTTTGGGGAATATCTGTGGACGCAAGCAAGATAACGGGTAATTATCCAAGTGGGGCATTCGATGCGTACAGGCAGATGTTCGAGCGCGCGAATACAAAATTTGATATCGATGGTCGCATAGGCGGTGCCTTGCCGGGCAAATTGGTTGAAGCAGGTTTTGCCGTTGAGGCCGTTGAGATGGATCCCATGTCAAAACATACTGTCGGCATCAGTAATTATCAGAGATATTTCTTGCATGAGATAGCGATATATCACGCTTTTGCTCCTGAGCACGTCACGGATGAAGATGTCGAGTTCATGAGGTGGTTCGTGGAGAATGAAGTGCCGCTGCAGGAGTATGACGGCTCTCATGGTCTGGTCATGATGTCGGCAGTCAAACCGTGAACAAATGCGCGCATAGCATGAAGATATTATTGGTCAATCCTCCATCTATTCAGCAGATTGAAAGCATCATGCTTCCATATATGCCATGGCCGAATGAGGGGTATCGGTCATCATGAAAAACTGAATTACCATCCTTCCAAATCAGCATGGCTTAGGCATTCGTCCCTCACAGAACTGGGCACAGCGTCGTCGCGATGGTGTCGCCCAGGGCGATGCAGGATCTGATGACTCCCATATAGTGTGCCGTGTCGTTGCTTTCGCAACAGTCCCACGAATCGCTGATCGTTATTGATTGCGACAGGCCGAGCGAATCCGTTATTTTGACTGCAGCTGTGGCATTTCCGCGCGGGTCGAGAAGATTGATCTGCCCCGAGAGCGTGCCTGATCCAATGTTGAATACCGCGCATCCGTATTCGAGCGGCGTGATGTCTCCCTCAGGCACGCATTCAACGCTGTTCACGTAGTTTGATTCAGGGACATCCAGGTCAATATCGAACGGAATTTCAAAGAGAGGCCAGTAGACGGGATTGCCTATTGTAGTCGAAAGGATGCGTATTGACTGAACGATGCAGTTGAAGGGATCGATTCGTGTTTCGTCATCGGAAGATGTGCCAATATCATATTCAAAATGGAGATGAGGACCGGTTGCTCCTCCCGTGGTGTCCGCTTTTCCGATGACATCCCCTCTCGATATTGAATCGCCGATGCGGAGGTGATCGGTGCTTCTCTCTTCAAGATGTGCATATTTGGTTTTTGAACCGTCGGAATGGAGAATAACGATGTACCTTCCATATCCTTTTCCTGTTGTCGGATTGTAATTGAACCCTATTGCAGATACCGTTCCTTCTGCTGCTGCGAAGACAACATCGCCTGTTTGAGCACGAAGATCGATTCCATAATGCATTCTCTGTTGCCCCGAGATCGGATGTAATCTTTCTCCGAAGGGCGAGGTTACAGCCAGATCGCCGCTAAGAGGACTGCTTAACGTGTTTCCACCGCAGGTTGCTCTTGCCGCCGCGCTTAAAAAAAAAGACCCAGACTTTGCGGGTGTCCTACTGCTTATCGGACGACTTCCAAGAATTAAAATAGCTTGCGATGTGCCGGAGGATTGAGTCCATCCGCTAGTGAAGAGAGCTCTGGGCATTATTGCAGTTATGAGATCGTTCGCTGTGCTCTGGCCTAGATTTATAAAATCCTCCAATTCTTCCTCGTCCGCCCCGTATTCAAGAAACTTTCCGAAGATAATCGGTCTGTTCTTTTGTCCCAGTGCCGCGAGAAATTCCGGCGAAGCTTTGTATTTGATTTTTGATTCCTTGGACGGCTGGATCGGTGATGTAACGATGAGTACATTTCCATCTGTCGGACCGGCAGATGACATGGAGGACGATTCTTCATACTCCTTCATCAACGCGTCATCTGCCGCGCGGATCTCCGCAGTCACAGTCGTAGGCTGTAAAAACGCGCCGGCGGGGAATTCGATCGACACGACGCCCGGTATCTCGACCGTTCCGCCGCCTGGACCGATGCTGACGGAGGCCTCGGCTGGATTCCTGCCGTCAGGTTGCGCCGCCTGGGAGCCGCCGCAGCATGTGAGCTGCAACGCCATGCCGATGGCGAGCAGCAGACCCGCCGTTGCCTTATTGAGACATGCGTCGCTGGTCTTTCCTGGCCTATCAATTCTCATTTGGCCTCCAGCTGAGGTATGTGTTTCCCTCTATGCGTGCATTGTGTGAAGCAAGACACGTGCCTGGCGGCGCCGTTGTGTAACTAATCGAAATATCGAGAATTATTCGTGCCTGGCACCTTTGGTGTGCGTAGGGATGAATGCAATCTACGAACAAATGTTCGATTCCTGGTTCAAGCTATTGCCAATTCCAATCTATCAGTCTAGCAAGGAACAAATTAGTAACCCGACCAGGAGGCCCCTCATGCGCCCACTCATTATTACCGCCGCCATCACCGGTGCCGAGACCACGCGCGAGATGAACCCGACTTTGCCGATCACGCCGGAGGAGCAGGCAAAGGCCGCGGCTGCGTGCGTGAAGGCGGGCGCGGCCGTCATCCATCTGCACGTGCGCGACGAGCAGGGCAAACCCACGCAGTCGCTCGATCGTTTCCGCGCGTCCATCGAGGCGATTCGCGCCGCATGCGATCCCGCGCCGATCATTCAGGTCTCCACGGGCGGAGCCGTGGGTGAGGCTATGGAGAAACGCGTTGCGCCGATAGTACACCTCAAGCCTGAGATGGCCTCGCTCAACATCGCGTCCATGAACTTCGGCGACGACGTGTTTCTCAATTACCCGAACGACGTGCGTGCGCTCGCCGCGCGCATGCGCGAACTCAAGGTCATGCCAGAGGTGGAGGTCTACGACGCGGGCCACATAGAAATCGCGAGGAAGCTCCTCAAGGACGGACTGCTCTCGCATCCGATCCATTACCAGTTCGTGCTTGGCGTGCCCGGCGGGCTATCCGGCGATCTGCGCAATCTCAGTTTCATGATTGACTCCATAGATCCTGAGGATACGTGGGCTGTGGCCGGCATCGGCCGCTTTGAACTCCCCTGCGCCACGGTGGCGGTAGTATCCGGCGGCAACGTGCGCGTGGGCTATGAGGACAATGTCTATTATCACAAGGGCGTCCTGGCCGAGAGCAACGCGCAGCTCGTGGAGCGCGTCGCGCGCATCGCCAGGGAATATGGCCGTCCGGTGGCGACTCCGGAAATGGCGCGCCGGGAGTTGGCGATTGCATAAGACGTCGGGGCTTGCACGCAGGCCTCTCATATGAGAAGAGGTTCTTCACTTAGATGCATCGGTGATAATCGCAATCAATAACAGGAGGCATAATATGAAGAGATGGGGATTGCCGGTCGTAGCATTCGCCTGCGTATTGGCGCTTTCTTTCGCAGCGCAGGCAAAGAAAAAGTCCGAAGAAGCCGGAGCCGCGGCCGAGACAAAAGGCTCCACGCAGGACAAGACCTACACGAACTACGATTACAAGTTTGAGCTCAAATATTCGAGCGACTGGAACGCCAACGAATCAAAGATGGGCGGCGATGTGAACATGGACGTGAAGGGCATTAATATCCCCGGCATGAAGATGGAGATGCCGCGCATGCTGAGCGTCTGCTTCACCGAGGGAAATAAGTGCGAGGCGGGCAAGCTCGACGACGATCCTTCCGCAAACCTCATGATCATGGACATCAACGCCGCGAAGAAGATGGCCCCCAAGGTCAAGCCGGGAAAGGTCGAGAAATCGGAAAAAGCTGAAAAACCGGAACAGTTGGATAAGCCCGAGTGCGAGACCATCGAGCGCACGAACGTGAAGTGGGGAGGGACGAGCGCCCCATGGATGACCGTCCGCTGCCCCGAGAAGAAGAAGTGGCGCTATACGACCACGGTCATCATGAAGCGTCAGAACGGCAAGATGCTGGATAACTATACGCTGATGTGCTCCATGCGCTCGAAGTCCAAGGACAAGACGGAATCGTTCACCGAATACAGCGACCAACTCAAGCCGCGCTGCCAGAAGATGGTCTCCACGACAAAATTCCGTAAGTAATTGCGGCGCAAATACAGGAAATATGGGCGGCTCCGGGCCGCCCATATTTTTGTCCGCCGAAGGAGGTTTTGCGTGGACAGCCCAGCCCGTTTTCGCTAAGAGGCCATGACTGGAGGGGCTTCAATGCGTCGTTTTCTCATTACGCTTACAATCATGATGGCTGTTTCACTTGCGGGCTGCGCCCAGCAGGGCAGCATATTCAGCGAGCCCGGAGACAATATCGCCACGCCCAGCGCCATGGCCGTGGACGTGAACACCAACAGGCTCTACCTCGTAAATTCCAACGCCAAGGTCCTCTACGACTGGACCAAGGGCTCTTTCCAGGTGCTGGATATCACCAACCCCCTGGCGCCCACGCTCATCAAGAGTGTCGAGACCCCCAGCTTTTCGGGCCAAATATATCTGAATGTCGGGCAAAATACCGCCTATGTACCCAATCGTTTCAGCGCTAACGACAATGCCACCAACGACGCACTGTTCGTCTTCAACGTCGACGAGCTCTCCACCAATTTTCTTTCGTACAACTCGCTGCAGCTCGGCGAGAATCCCTACGCCATATCCTGCTGCTATCCCGCGGCGCGCGTATGGATAACGACGAGTTCCGGCGAGCTGCAGTACGTCGATACCAACAATGCCAGCCCTACTGCGGGCAGCATCATGATCACCACTACGCTCGCAAACGGCGGTGAGCTCTCGAACGTCGAGGTAAACCATATCGCATTGCTCAACAACCAGGCCTTCCTCTCGCGTGAGTTCGGCGGCATCATGGTTGTAAACCTCGACGACGCGGGTGTTACCGGCGCCGTGCCCGTGGATTACTTTATCTCCGACGTGCAGAACCCGCGCGGCATCGCCACCGACGGAAAGTATATATATGTAGTTGGAGAGGGCGACGAGGATGGCGACTATCGCCGCACGCTTACCGTGCTTGACCCCTCCACGCTCACGCCGCTTTATGACAACACAACCACCTGGCAGCTCGATAAGAATGATAATAATCTCCTCGTTTCCATGATCGATGTGGGCCAGAACCCGCAGGAGGTCCTGCTCACGAGTCAGTATGCATTTGTGACGAACCAGGACGACGACACCGTATCGGTAATTAACCTGGCCAACGTAACAACCGCCACTGCTGCGGATGCTACAATATCGGTCGGCCTGCAGCCGTTTTCCCTGGCTCTGTACCGGACCAACGACGGCGTCGATAAATACGTCTATGTGGGCAATGTGGAGTCGAACACAATCTCGATCATCGATATCCCCTCGCTCTCCGTGGTTGCGACCTATGATCCGGACTAGGAAACTCAATGAAAATCCTTGCTTTTTTGACACCGCAACATATAGTCGCCAAAAATTTGGCAGCCACTACTAATGGGGGTTTGGCGTATAAAAATTACGCTTGAACAGGGAAATTTCCAGACAACTTTCCCAGCAGTCCAGCCGATAAGGTGGGAGTCATACTGACGCGGCGAGACAGCTGCGGCACATTAAAGAGAGATAATCTACCATGCGCCTCAAGACCCTTGAGATGGCCGGTTTCAAATCCTTCGCAGACCGAACTGTTGTCAGCTTCGAAGAGGGCATCACCGGAGTAGTGGGCCCGAACGGTTGCGGAAAATCGAACATAGTGGACGCCATCCGCTGGGTCATGGGCGAGATGAGCGCAAAGCATTTGCGCGGCGCGGCGATGGAAGATGTAATCTTCAATGGCTGCGAGAGTCGCGCGCCCATGGGCATGTCGCAGGTCTTCCTCACGTTCGATAACACCGACGGCCGCGCTCCGGCGGAATATTCGCAGTACAGCGAGATCCAGGTCGGCCGCCGCCTCTATCGCTCGGGCGAGAGCGAGTACTTCATCAATAAGACTCCGTGCCGCCTGAAGGACGTCATCGACCTCTTCCTCGGCACCGGCGTGGGCACAAAGGCCTACTCCATAGTAGAGCAGGGGATGGTGGGCTCCATCGTCTCCGCAAAGCCGGACGACAGGCGCACTCTCATCGAGGAAGCGGCAGGCATCTCCAAGTTCAAGTCGCGCAAGGAGGCCGCTCTCCGCAAGATGGATTCCACGCGGCAGAATCTGCAGCGGCTCACCGACATCCTCGCCGAGCTCACGCGGCAGATCAATTCGCTCAACAGGCAGGCCAAGAAAGCCGAGCGCTTCACGCGCGTGAGCGAGGAGCTGCGCGAGCGCGAAGTGCGGCTCGCAGCCACGCGCTATCGAACGCTCCGTACGGAGATCGAACGGCTGGCTATGGAGAGCGGAAAGCTGCGCGAGGATGAGGCGGCGTCCGCGGCGGAACTTGCGGGCTTCGAGGCTGAGATGGAATCTGCGCGCCTGGCGCAGGCCGAGATAGAGCGGGAGCTGGATGGAGTTCAGCAGGACCTCTACCGCGTTCAGCATTCCATCAAGCACTATGAATCCGAGTCGCAGCATCGCCAGAGGGAACGCTCCTCTCTCGCGGAACGAAGGGCGGCGCAGGGCGCCGAACTCGAATCGCTCGCAGGCCGCGCTCGCCAGATGGAAGAGCAGCTATGGGATTTTAATTCGCAGCTCGCTTCCGCCGATCTCAAACTCGCAGGCTCAACCGACAACGTTGGAGATCTGGACGGCGAAGTTGCCGCCCTTCGCGAGGAGCACCGTCAGGTCCGTGAGGATTGCGACGCAATACAGAAGACGGTGATGTCCGACGGCGAGGCGGTGGCGAACCTGAACGCGAAGCTTGAGAACCTCGAACGCCGAAGCGTGGAAGTGACGGGCCGCATAGCGAAGGATCAGGCGGGCATAGACGCGGTGGATCGCCGCCGCGGAGAGCTCTCCGAAGACATAGACCGCAGACAGAGGGAACTCGACGGCGCCAGACAGCTCAAGCTCCAGCTTACGCAGGAACAGGAGGCCGCCTCGGCAACGCTTGCGCAGCAACGGGCAGCGCTCGCCGAAGCGGAGGGAGGCTTGCAGGGCATGCGCGACGAGCTGGCCGACAAGCGCTCCCGCCTCAATTCGATCCGCGAACTCCGCAAGAACCTCGAAGGGTACCGCGACGGCGTGCGCGCAGTGCTCTCGCGCACCGATGCGGACGGCGAGAAGCTTGCCGGCATCTTCGGGACCGTGAGCGAGATAGTGGAGACGGAACCCGAGTACGAAGCCGCGCTGGGAGCCGTTCTCGGCGAGCGGCTGCAGTATGTCGTCGTGCGTTCGCATGAGGAAGGCAGCGCAGCCATAGATTATCTCAGACAGGCGTCGAGCGGCCGCAGTTCGTTTATACCTCTGGGCGTGCGCAGCGCGGGGCCGGTCGGTATGGAGCCCGCCGGCGAAGGCGTCGTGGGTCCAATGCGCAACTTCGTGCGCATGAACGACGAGCATCGCCAGATATGCGACTATCTGCTGGGAGACGTGGTCCTCGTTGAGGACCTTTCCCGCGCGCTTGGCCTTTGGGAGAGCGGCGAATATCAGAGGACGTTCGTCACGCGCGACGGTTGTGTGATCGATCCGAGCGGCGTGGTTACGGGCGGCTCCAGCTCGGGCGTCGAGGAGCAGCTCATCACGCAGAAGCGCCGTGCAAAGGAGCTGGAAGATGAGGTGTCGCACCTGGCGGGCGAGCTCACGCGCGCCGAGGGCGAGGCCGTGAAGCTGCGCGATCGCGTTAAGTCGATAGAGGAACACGCGGAGGGTTTGCGCCGCGACTCGCACGGCGAGGATATAAAATTCGTGGGCCAGGAGCGCGACCTGGAACGCTCGCGCGACGAACTCGCCCGCTGCGAGGCGGAGCGCGATCAGCTCACGATTGAGCTCGCCGCGCTGTCTGAGGAGTTGCGCGAGATAGAGCGCGCGAGAGTGGATGCACAGCTCAGCCGCGAGCAGCACGCAACCGACCGCGCTACCGCAGAAGCGCGCCTCGCCGAGGCCCAGACGGCCCTGGCCGAACTTTCCACAGAACTTGGCGGCCGCGAGCAGAAGCTGGTCGATCTGAAAGTCGAACTCGCCCAGGCCGAGGAGCGCCAGTCCTCGCTCACTCGCGAGGTCGCAAGCCTCATACGCCAACGCACGCTGACGCTCATCGCCATCGGCCGCATAGAGAGCGAGGTGGGCGCATCCGAGCTGCGCGACGCGGTTCTCGATCGCGAGATCGAGGGTTTTCGCTCGGATATGGACCTCGCAATCCGCGCCTCGGCCAGGCTCTCGGAATCGCGCCGCGTGCTTGAAGAACGCTACGAAGCCGGGCAGGTTGCACTGCGAGACAGGGAGCTCGCGATCAGGGACGTGAGAAAGCGCCACGACGAATCGCTCTCCCGCGTTCACGAGCTTGATATAACGCTTACCGAGCACCGCGGGACAGAGCGTTACCTGATGGACGGCATCCGCGATCGCTATCATATAGATATCGCCTCTTCCTACGCAGAATACGCGAAGGACGATCTGGACATCGAGACCGAAGAACAGGCCGTTGCGGAATTGAAGGACCGGCTCGACAAGATCGGCCCGGTGAACGTCGACGCCATCAAGGAGTTCGACGAACTGACCGAGCGGCAGGAGTTCCTCTCGCGACAGCACGCGGATCTCACCGCGTCGATCGAAAACCTCTCGAAGGCGATCCAGAAGATCAACCGCACGAGCCGGCAGCGCTTCCGCCGCGCGTTCGACGCGGTGAACGAAGAGTTCCAGATGCTCTTCCCCAAGCTCTTCCGCGGCGGACGGGCAAGCCTCGTGCTGACCGACGAGGAGAACCTGCTTGAGACCGGAATCGAGATCGTGGCGCAGCCGCCAGGAAAGAAGCTCCAGTCCATCACCCTGCTCTCGGGCGGAGAAAAAGCGCTCACGGCCGTGGCTCTCATATTCTCCATCTTCCTCATCAAGCCCAGCCCGTTCTGTCTGCTCGACGAGGTGGACGCGCCGCTCGACGATGCGAACATCGATCGCTTCAACGATCTCATTCGCCACATGACGCCGCACTCGCAGTTCATCCTCATCACGCACAACAAGCGCACGATGGAGCTGGCCGATCTCCTCTACGGAGTTACGATGGAAGAGGCTGGCGTCTCCAAGCTGGTATCCGTGCGGCTTGGCGAGGAGAAGGGCGAGCCGGACGCTTCCGAGCCTGCCGAGGAA
The DNA here is from genome assembly GCA_021810905.1 of bacterium. Classification (GTDB taxonomy): domain Bacteria; phylum UBA10199; class UBA10199; order 2-02-FULL-44-16; family JAAZCA01; genus JAJZQH01. The sequence continues at coordinate 162,498 of JAJZQH010000006.1, read as the reverse complement.
TCCGCTGTTGCTTAAAGACTGCAAAGTGACTGCGAATCCATGATTCGCGGACGAAATTTTTTCACTGAGAGACCATCTGAATAATATGAATACAGTCCCGATATATTACTGGTTTGTCGCGGCGGCCGCAGTTGCCGCCGCAGTCATGATTACGGCGGCGCTCCTGAGAAAGAGACGGAGGGGAGCGGCGCAACCCGTCACCGTCGAAGCAGGCGCGCGCCTGCGCATCGGCGGCAGGCTCTCCTCCATTCTCGGGAGATCGTCGGTCGATGAAGCGTTCTGGTCCGACCTCGAATCGGCGCTCATTGAAGCGGACGTTGGGCCGGATGTTACGCAGCGCCTGCTGAAATCCGCGCGCAATGAGAAGTCCTGCGATTGTCTCAAACAGGTCCTTGCCGATGAAATGATCCGCATGCTGGGCAGAACTTCTGATGCGGCTAATGTTTCTCCGCACGTCGTGGTCGTCGTCGGAGTCAACGGCGTCGGCAAGACGACGACTATCGCGAAGCTTGCGCATCGATATCAGCGCGAAGGAAAGAAGGTACTTCTCGTCGCTGCAGATACGTTCCGCGCGGCGGCAGTCGAACAGCTCAAGGAGTGGGGCAGGCGTTTAGGTTGCGAGGTAGTTGCGCAGGGCACGGGCGCTGATGCAGCTGCGGTCGCTTTCGACGGCGTGTCAAAGGCCAAGGCAAAGGGCTTTGACGTGGTGATAATAGATACCGCCGGCAGGCTCCACACCAAGGGCAACCTGATGGACGAGCTCGGCAAGGTCATGCGCGTGATCGGCCGCGCGATGCCGGGCGCGCCGCACGAGAAGATACTCGTGATAGACGCCACCGTCGGATCGAACGGGCTCGTGCAGGCGCGTCAGTTTAACGATGCCGTGGGACTCACGAGCGTCGTGGTCACAAAGCTCGACGGCACGGCAAAGGGCGGCGTGCTGCTTGCAGTATCCGGAGAGCTGAATCTGCCCGTGACGCACGTGGGCGTAGGCGAACGCATGGAAGACCTGAAGCCCTTTGACGCGGGCGAATTTGTTCGCGCGATTCTCGGATAAGATGAAAATCACGATAGAAAAACTCGTTCACGGCGGACATGGGATCGGCACTGTCGACGGACGCCGCATCTTCGTGCCGTACTCTGCTCCAGGAGACGAGCTCGAAATCGATATCTCCGACGAGCGAGGCGGGGTTGCGTTCGGCGTCATCAAATCCGTCATTCTGCCTGCGAAGTGCCGCGTCGCTCCGCGATGTCCCGCCTTCGGAAAATGCGGCGGCTGTCAGTGGCAGCACATCTCCTACGACGATCAGCTGAGATGGAAACGCACGATACTGGCAGAGACCCTGGAGCGCATTGGCAGGATCTCCGGCGCCTCGGTGCTGGATACGATTCCGTCTCCATGCGAGTGGCACTACCGCAACCGCATTCAGCTTCACGTCGATGCGCAGGGCCGGGTTGGTTACTATATGCCGAGATCCAGGGAAGTCGTGGAATTCGAAACCTGCTTCATCGCTGAAGAGGGAATCAACCGCCAGCTGAACGAGCGCAGGGAAGAATTTAGAAAACGCACGCGCGGCGTCGCGCTTCGTATCGCCGGGGACGAAAGTTTTTCGCAGGTCAACAGCGCCCAGAACAAGGTGCTCGCGGATCTCTTGTGCGCCTGGCTCTCCGAGGTTCGGCACGGATCGGTGCTCGAGCTGTACGCCGGTTCGGGCAACTTCACGTTCTCCATCGCAAAGACTGCGGAACACGTCACGGCGTCGGATATCGACGGCCGCGCAATCCGCGAGGCGCAGCTCAGGATGGAGACGGAGCGCGCGACCAACGTGCAGTTCGCGTGCATGCCCGCTCATCGCGCAGTGCAGAGGCACGGCCGCGGCTGCGACGTCGTTGTTGTCGATCCGCCGCGCAAGGGTTGCGACGATTCGATAGATGCGGTCGCAGAAGCCTCGCCCGCGTCCATCCTCTACATCTCCTGCGATCCTGCCACGCTCGCGCGCGACGCGCGTATCCTTACAGGGCGCGGATACAGGCTCGTCCGCACGCAGCCCGTGGACATGTTCCCGCAGACTTTTCATGTGGAGTCACTGTCGCTGTTCACCCGCATCGGACAGGGCTCTGCATCGGCTATTTAGTTGAATATATTGATATTTTATCTTTTTTCTATCCTTGACAAGTCGGGCACTTTTGATACAAGTACCCGACTTTTTGCGGGATTCGCGACGCCATCCACAGGCGTCGCAAAATTTTTCTCAGGAGAGGGGTGATTTCGAATGCCAGGGATCAAAGTGCGCGAGGGCGAAACGTTTGAGCAGGCGCTCCGCCGTTTCAAGAAGCAGTGCGAGAAGGCAGGCATACTCTCCGAGCTGCGCAAGCGCGAACATTACGAGAAGCCCTCCATCAAGGAAAAGAAGAAGAGGCAGGCAGCGGCAAAGAAGCGCGTAAGGAAATTCTAAAGCGAGGTCCACATGCCTCTTTCCGACGAGATCAACGCCAGACTGAAAGAAGCGATGAAGGCGAAGGACGCGGTGCGAGTCGCGTGCCTTCGCCTCATCGTCGCCGCCTTCAAGAACCGCGCGATAGAAAAGCGCGGCGAACTGGACGATGCGGAGTGCATCAAAGTTCTCTCTACTCTGGCGAAGCAGCGCGGAGAATCCATAGAGATGTTCAAGCAGGGGGGAAGGTCCGATCTTGCGGACAAGGAATCGGCGGAGCTTAAGATCATCCAGTCCTTTCTGCCTGCAGCACTCTCCGAGGGGGAGATCCAGAAAATCGTTGAGCAGACCATAGCCGAAGTCGGCGCCGCAGGGCCAAAGGACATGGGCAAGGTGATGAAGGCGCTGGGGCCCAAAGTGGCCGGGCGTGCGGACGGCAAGCTTGTAAGCGATGCGGTAAAGGCGCAACTCCTGAAACCGTGATTAGTGATCAGTGATTGGTGATCAGTAAATCTTGTGATAATCCAGATGTTGCCGATCACTAATCACTAATCACAGTTCACCAATCACGTATATTCAATGTACGATAAATCTATCCTCAACGAGATCAGGGATCGGATCTCCATGTCGGCGCTGATAGGCGAACGCATTCCGCTCAAGCGCGCCGGGCGTGGGTTCAAGGGGCTTTGTCCGTTTCATAACGAGAAGACCCCCTCCTTTAACGTCAACGATGAAAAGGGGATATACCACTGCTTCGGCTGCGGAGAAGGCGGGGATGCGTTCAAATTCCTCATGAAATTTGAAGGGTTATCCTTCCAGGAGGCAGTGGAGTCGCTTGCTGCAAGGGCGGGCGTCACGCTCCCTTCCCCTGATATGGCCCCTTCCGAGCGGGCAGCCATGGACGCGCAGGCCGTTCATCGCAAGCAGCTCTTGAGGGTCAACCAGATCGCAATGGAGCATTTCCAGGCAGCGCTGGCCGACCCCCTGCGCGGGGCCCGCGCCCGCGAGTATCTTGCGTCACGCGGAATCATTTCTGAAATTTTCAAGCAACATTTTCTGGGATATGCCGATGACAGCTGGGACGCTCTGCTGCGCCATCTGGAGCAAAAGGGCGCGCCCGTAAAACTCGCCGTGGAGCTGGGGCTGCTCAAGGCGAGACAGGGCGGAGGCCAGTACGATTTTTTCAGGCACAGGCTGATCTTCCCGATCCTCTCCTCGAGAGGCGAAGTGCTGGGTTTCGGAGGCCGTTATCTTGAAGGAGGTTCCGAGAAGGAGAAAGGGGCGAAATATCTGAATTCCCCGGACTCTCCGATCTATCACAAGTCGAACTGCGTCTACGGACTCGATCGATCGGCTCAGGCAATCAGGTCGAAGGATTCGGTGGTGCTGGTTGAAGGGTACATGGATTTCATCGCCCTCCACCAGGCAGGTATTGAAAATGTGGCTGCGCCGCTGGGAACCGCGCTCACTGAGGGGCACGTTGCGTTGCTGAGAAGGCTCACGACCAACATGATTCTCGTCTTCGACGGAGACGAGGCCGGTCAGCGCGCCGCGATTCGCGCGCTTCCGCTCTTCATCGAATCGGGGCTTGCGCCAAGGGTCGTCGTACTGCCCACGGGCCACGATCCGGATACGCTGGTGAGGCAAGAGGGAGCGAAGGAATTTGAAAAGCGCGTCGAGCGCGCGAAGCCGCTCTTTGAACACTTCGTCGAACAGACGATCGCAAGCACGGGGCTCGATTCCGCGGGCAAGCTCGCGGCAATTTCACGCATCGCGCCTTTTTTGCGCAAGGTCGTCGATCCGGTAGAACAGTCGGTGCTCAGGCAGTACGTATCGCGGCGCGTGGACGTGGACGACGCAAGCCTGATAAAGATGCTCGAGCGCGAAGGCGCACCGCAGGTTCCAGCGCTTGCGAAGGCGCCGCGGGCGGATTCGCGAACGGCTACGGAAGGGGATGCCGATCGCGCGGCGGAGAGGCTGCTGATCGCGGCTCTGCTAGCAGATCCGTCGATGGCCCCCAAGGCCTTTTCGGAGATCGGGCCGGCAAGCTTCGTTGATGAATGGTGCAGGACGGCGGCAAAGCTGTTGTGGGATGCCTGGCAGTCGGTCGAATCGGATGCGAGCGTGAATATGGGCGGACTGATCGATTCGCTGGAAGACGAAGAACTCGCGTCGCAGCTGCGGGCACTTGCAGTGGACGAAATCGCCGTGGAACAGGGAGAACTCGCGCGCCTCGTGAAGGATTGCGTCTCGCGCATTTCATCCCGGCCCGTGATGGCGCGCATGGAAGCGATCAACGAAGACATCAGGCGCGCTGAGGGTGAAGGGGATGACGAGCGGCTGTTCGCGCTGCTTGCGGAAAAAAAATCGCTCGTCGAAAAAGTTCGGACACAATAATGATCACTCGTTGTCCTGCGAAAGATTCGCCGGTATTTTCGCAGAACGCAAAAGGGAGAAAACATGGAGCAGACAGCAAAGCAGACCGCCGACATAAAGGAAGTGAAGAATCTCATCGCCGCGGGCAAGGCAAAGGGCTTTCTCACGGTCGAGGAAGTCAACGACGCGCTGCCGGCCGATATGGTCTCTTCGAACCAGCTCGACTCGGTGCTCACGATCTTCGACGACATGGACATAGAGATCGTCGAGAATGAAGAAGAAGGGCAGACTCTGAAGACAAAGCCTCAGCCCAAGGAGCGCGCGGAAGAACCTGCTGCGGAAGTCGAGCCCACGCCCGACTACGGCCCGCGCACCGTCGATCCGGTTCGCATGTACCTGCGCAAGATGGGGCAGGTAGCCCTGCTCACGCGCGAAGGAGAGGTGGAGATAGCCAAGAGGATAGAGCGCGGACTCAACGACATGCTGGGCATTCTGCTCTCGAGCCCGCTTGGAGTGGCACGCGTGCTCTCCATAGGTGAGGACCTCTCCCGCAATCGCATCCGCGTCATCACTATCATCAAGGACGCCGAGGAAATCGATCCGGAGATAGAGGACTTCGACGAAACCGGCCACCGTACGAGAATTCTCAAGCTCATGAGCCGCGTGCGCGCGCTGGACAAACAGCGCAGGGAAGTTCACTCGAAGCTGGCCAAGAGCGCCACGTCCGACAAATTCCGCGGGCAGCTTTCGGAAAAGATGACGGAGATTCAGACGCAGATGCTCGAGTGTTTCAAGGAGATGCGCCTCTCCACCAGGACGATAGGCGGCATAGTCGAGGCGTTCCATACGGCAATCGATCAGGCCGAGCACAATCAGAGGATCATCAACGGCTGCGCAAAGAGGCTGCATGCAGAGGAGCCCGAGCTCAAGGACCGCATCCGCCAGTTCAAGCGCACCGACTATCAGCGCCGCAAGATGGTCAAGGATTCGGGTCTGAATCGCGAGCAGATTCTGGACGTGATAAAAGAGTTCGAGCGCGCGGATTCCGAAAAGACCCGCATCGAGCGAGAGGCGGGCCAGAACATAGAGGGGCTTCGCACCACCTACCGCGAGATCAAACGCGCCGAGCAGTTCGCCGAGCGTGCGAAGAGCGAACTCATCGAGGCGAACCTGCGGCTTGTGGTTTCGATCGCCAAGAAATACACCAACCGCGGTCTGCAGTTCCTCGATCTCATTCAGGAGGGGAACATCGGTCTCATGAAAGCGGTCGACAAGTTCGAGTACCGCCGGGGTTACAAGTTCTCCACGTACGCCACCTGGTGGATCAGACAGGCGATTACCCGCGCCATCGCGGATCAGGCGCGCACGATCCGCATACCCGTGCACATGATCGAAACGATCAACAAGCTCGTGCGCACGTCGCGCTATCTCGTTCAGGAGCTGGGGCGCGAGCCGAGCCCTGAAGAGATCGCCGTAAAGATGGAGCTGCCGCTCGAAAAGGTGCGCAAGGTGCTCAAGATCGCCAAGGAGCCGATATCGCTCGAGACGCCGATCGGAGAGGAAGAGGACAGCCATCTCGGCGATTTCATCGAAGACAAGTCCGTTACGTCTCCGACGGAGGCGGTCGTCGGGCTGAATCTTTCCGAGCAGACTAAACAGGTGCTGGCTTCGCTCACGCCGCGCGAGGAGAAGGTGTTGCGCATGCGCTTCGGAATCGGAGAGAAATCCGATCATACGCTGGAGGAGGTCGGCCGGGATTTCTCCGTAACTCGCGAGCGCATCAGGCAGATCGAAGCAAAGGCGCTCAGGAAACTCCGTCACCCGAGCAGGGCGAAGAAACTCAGGAGTTTCATAGACTGGTAAATGAGGCGTCTATATGCAGATCTCACGTGAGCTCGATTACGGTTTGCGTGCGATGGTGATTCTCGCATCGCACGACGGCGAGGTCCTCTCCAAGAAAACGGTTGCGGACGAGTTCCGCATTCCCGTGAATTTTCTTGCGCTCATACTGCCCAAACTCGTGCGCGCCGGGCTTGTAGAGTCTCTTCCTGGTCCTCGCGGAGGTTACAGGCTGGCGGTATTGCCGGCCAGTATTTCGCTTTACGACGTCTTCCATGCAATGGATCAGGAACTGGCGTTCAACGAATGCCTGGATCCGGCGCACGGATGCGAGATGGTTGAGAGATGCACCGTGGTTCCATATCTGCGGGAGCTGCAACAGAGATCTATCGAATTTCTCAAGGGCGTCACCTTCGACCGTCTCGTGGCCGACTTGGGTAAATAACGCCTTTACGGGGGACATGATGAAGAGATGGGCACTAAATATCGCCGTCGTCGCGGCGCTTATCGGCGCTGCATTCTCGATAGTCTCAACCGTTCAACACGTGAGGATACTGAGCCGGGGGCTGGAGCAGCAGAGCTTCTGCGTCGTAAGCGAGAAGATCAACTGCGACGTCGTCAATGCCAGCTCTTACTCGGAAATTTTCGGCGTTCCCACTGCATGGTGGGGCCTCTGCTATTACCTGGCCATTGGACTGCTGGCGATTGTGGCGCGGTTTTCCAAACGCGACAGGGTTGCCTCCGTCGCCGCCGCCTGGTTCATGTCTGTGGGCGGGATCGCTTTCAGCATGTGGCTTGCATACGTTTCCGCCGTCGTGCTGGGCGTATGGTGCATAGAATGCATCGGGATGTATGCGGCCAACCTGGCGCTCTTCATCTTCCTCTTCGCTGCGCTTGGCATTCCGATAGCAGGAATCGGCAAATTTATCGGAGATTATATTCGCGCGGCCTTCGGCCGTCAGACGAACCTTGGCTTTGCGCCCAAGATCATAGGTCATGCCGCGGTGGTGATCGCCATTTTTCTGATAGGTTGGGGTACTGCGGCTGCGATCCAGGGGCGCGGTGCTCAGGGGCCGGATAGCGCCAGCGTGGACGAGAAGGTCAAGGCCTTCTATATGCAATCGCTGCACGATATCAAAATCGATCCCAGCTGGCCGGTCTGGGGAAATCCAAAGGCGCCCATTAAGATAATTGAGTTCAGCGAGTTCCAGTGTCCGTTCTGCAGGATGGCTGCGTTCAGCGTCAAACCGTTTTTGCAGGAATTCCACAACGACGTGGCTTTCTATTTCGTAAATTACCCGCTCGATAACGCTTGCAACGACGCGCTGAAGATGCCGATGCATCAATACGCCTGCCTCGCCGCCAAGGCGGGCGTTTGCGCGGCGGAGCGTGGGGCGTTCTGGCCGTATCACGACGAACTTTTCAGAAACCAGAAACAGTTGTCGGAGGCCGCCGTCATCAGACTCGCGGAAAAGCGCGGATGGAATCGGGACGAATTCATGGCCTGCATCAACTCTGCGGACACGGACAATCGCGTGCGTTCCGACATCACGGCGGCCAAGGCGATTTACGTGAACGGCACGCCGTCGATATTCATAAACGGCAGAAAATTGCGCTACTGGCGCGACCCCAAATTCCTGCAGGCGGTGGTGAAAGAGGAGATAAAGAAAAACAGGGAAGGTACAAAGTAGAAGCAACGCAAGCAACGCAAGCAACGCAAGCAACGCAAGCAAATTTGATAGTCAGCCTTAAAGAATCAACTTGTTTTTCACGCGTTTCTCGCCTTGCTTGCGTTGCTTGCAGCTATCCAGTTATTCCGTGTTTCTTCTCCATCTCTTCGTAGTAATCGATTACCTTCCTCACATACTCACGTTTTTCCAGGTAGTCGCCGGGGAAGAAGCTCCTCTTGAATCCGTAGATTATGAGATCCTTGAGGTCTCGCGGCGCTATCGTGAAATTCGAAACAGCGAGATCTATTTCGCCCGTGACGGATGTGTGCGAGACGAGCCGGTTATCGGTGCAGAAGGTCACGGACAGATTCTTCTCCAGCATGTGCGCGAACGGATGGTCTTTTATGCTTTTGAGCTGAGGCATGGTCTGCAGGTTCGACGTGAGACAGACCTCGATAGTGATCCTTCGATCCGCAATGTATTGCCAGAGCGCTCGCACGTATCGCGAACGCTCTTTCTCATCGGGAAGATCCACCAGGGCAGCATCGAATACGTGCGTGCCGTGGCCGATTCTGTCCGCGTGGCAGTCGGTTATCGCCTGGAAGATGGAGGCGGGGCCGTAATCCTCGCCCGCGTGGACCGTCTTTTTGAGGAAGTGCTTGAGCGCCAGGTCGTACGCCTGACGGTGGACTTCAGCGGGATGGCCGCGCTCGGCTCCGGCCAGGTCAAATCCCGCTATCGGGATGCCGTGTTCATCCCTCGCCTTGACAAGCGCGCGAACCAGGTCGAGCGAAGCCAGCTCATGCATCTCCTCCTCCGGCATGTCCGGATGGATTTCCACGAGCCTCCGGTAGTAGCCCGGAAATTCGCCGGTGAACATGCGCATGGCGCACCCGATGATGCCGTATTCGAATGCCGGTTCATCCCCGCCGGATATTTCGGAGCGCGCGTTGATCTCGCGGCGCGCGCGCTCGAGTCCGCGGTTGACGCTGGCGAGCACGTCGCCCGCGGACATCGCCGCGTTGGCGTGCAGTTGCGGCGCAAAACGCGGTTCTATGTAGCGGACACCTTCTGCGAAATTGTCGAGCGCCAGTTCGTAAGCCACGCGTTCGAGCGCCTCGGGCGTCTGCATCACCGCCACCGTATACTGGAAGCCCTGCAGATATTCCCTGAGGTTGGCGTAACGATCCTTGAAGACCAGCGAGCGCAGCGCCTCCTCGTCATATGAGGGCAGCGTTATCTTTTGCGCCTTCGCTATCTCTATAATAGTCGAGACGCGCAGGCTCCCGTCCAGATGAACGTGAAGGTCCGTCTTGGGTATGGCTTTGAGGAATTCGTGCGAATAAGTCGTCATCTTGTTCTACGTGGTTCGTTGTTCGTGAATCGTGTTTCGTAAAGGCCTCAAATACTAGGGCGATTTAACGATCCACGAACCCCGATTTACGAATCACGTGTTTGTTTTTCTAGCCACGTCCACTCGCGCTCTATCTGGCGCTGCAGCGACGCCACGTGTTCGTCGGACATGTGGCGGAATCGGCCCTGCCTCATCAGGTAATCTTTAAGCGAAGCGCCTTTTGGCTGTACGTTAATTGTATAGTGAATGCCGTCTTCCACTTCGTAGAGCGGAAAAAGACCACAGTCAACGGCAAGTCGCATCACCTCTACCGATAACGCGGAGTCTATCTTCCATCCCGCGGTGCAGGAACAGAGAACGTGGATGAACCGGAAACCGCGGATATCGCGTGCCTTGGCGAATTTAGCCATGAGGTCGTGCGGATGGCCCGAGGTAGTCGTAGCGACGTAGGGTATGCAATGAGCCGCCATGATCCGGTCGATATTTTTTTTGGCCTCGTCCTTGGGATGATCCGTGGGCGTGGTTGTGGTCCATGCGTACTGCGGCGTGGCGCCCGAGCGCTGTATGCCAGTATTCATGTACGCTTCGTTATCGTAACAGACGTAGAGCACATTCTCATTGCGCTCGGCGGCTGCGGAGAGCGACTGCAAGCCGATATCGAAGGTACCTCCGTCTCCGGCCCAGCCCATGACCTGCGTCGATTCCTTTCCCTGGAGATCCAGCGCGGCCCGTACGCCCGAGATCGCGGCGCCCGTAGTCTCGAAGGCGGTATGCATGAGCGGCGTCTTGAGATTCGAATAAGGGAATGGCCCTGGAATGATCGCCCAGCATGATGCAGGTATCACCACCACCGTGTCCGGTCCCATCGCCTTGAGCGCCAGGCGCATGGCCATAGCCGCGCCGCATCCGGGGCAGGCGAGATGCCCGGACGTCATAAGCTCGCGCTGCTCATACTGCTGAGGTTCAGTGCCTTGTCCGCATACTAGAGGATCGGTATTCATGAGTACCCGGAATCGTGATGCGTGTTTCGTGGTTCGTGTTTCGTGGTTCGTAACACCCTCAGGTTATTACGATCCACGATCCACGAACAACGATCCACGAACCATGCCTCATTTCTTGAGCCCTATCCACACGGCGCGCTCGGGGCGCTCGTGCTGCTTCGCGTAATCATATGCCTCGATAATCGATTCCGTAGTCACGTCGCGGCCTCCCAGACCAATGTGGAACGGAAAGACCTGCGGTGCGTTCGGCACGCCTGCAAGCGCGGCCTTTATCTCCTGCGCCCATATTCCGCCGGCGCCGTGGCTGATGTCGCGGTCGAGGACAGCAAGTTTTGTGATGCGTTTGCCCGCGCCGGAATTGCCAACCGCCTCGCGGAGCATCTCCGTCGGGAATGGTCTCAACATCCGCATCTTCAGGAGACCCGCTTTCTCTCCTTTTTCGCGCAGCTCTCTTATGGCTACTCTGGCTGTGGAGGTAATCGATCCGCTCGTCACGATGATTATTTCCGAGTCGTCTGCGTGTACGAGCTCCATGACGTCATAGCTGCGATGAAATTTCTTTGAGAAGTCTCGAGCGATGTCTTTGTAAGCGCGCTTGGCCTCCTCGTGCGCTTGTTCCATTATGTGCCTGAACTCCATGTAATGTTCGGCGCCGACGAGGGGATTGAAGGCGCGCGGGGCGGATGTGTCGATCTTGAACTTGGCCTTGCGCGATGGGAGAAAGCGGTCCGCTTCTTTCTGGTCGGGTATCTCCACGGGTTCGTACGTGTGGGAGAGGATGAAGGCATCGTAGACCAGCATGACCGGCAGATCCACTGTTTCTGCAAGGCGGAAGGCCATCAACACCGTATCCAGCACTTCCTGGTTCGTCTCGCAGTAGATCTGTATCCAGCCCGTGTCGCGTTGCGCCAGCGAATCTGTCTGGTCGTTCCAGATGTTCCAGCCCGGGGCCATCGCGCGGTTTACGTTCGCCATCACGACGGGCAGGCGCCCGTATGCAGTCCAGAATAGAAGCTCGTGCATGAGCGCCAGCCCCTGCGACGACGTGGCCGTGAACGCCCGCGCGCCCGCCTGTGAGGCGGCGAGGCAACACGCCATGGCTGAGTGTTCGGATTCCACCTTTATGAAACGCGCGGGCAATTCGCCGCGCGCGCACATCTCTGAAAGTTTTTCGACGATCTGCGTCTGCGGAGTGATGGGGTAGGCCGCAATAACCTGTGTGCGCGCCAGCCTCACTCCTTCAGACGCTGCGTGATTGCCCATGATGACTTCGGTGACAGACATTGTCTATCCTTGGTTGAATTCAAGTGGTACGTTGGTACATTGGTACGTTGGTACGTTGGTACGTTGGTACGTTTTAATTGTAACTTTGGACTATACCAGTTTTTTTTCCAACGTACCAAAGTACTAACGTACTAACGTACCACTTTTCATTCACTAGAATTCAGTCGGCTCCGGAATCATCTCTATCGCCGATCGCGGACATTCCTTGCTGCATACTCCGCAACCCTTGCAGAAATTCATGTCGAACTCAAAGCCTCCGACCTTCTTTGCAATGGCGATGTCCGGGCAATAGATATAGCAGTTGTCGCATTCGGTGCAGCGGCCGCAATGAAAACAGCGCCTGAGTTCGCGGTCGCGCGCCGCATCGGAGAGCGGGAGCGTCACCTCGATGAACGAATCCTTGCCAAGGCGCTCGCTCACCTCGCGCAGCTGCGCGCATTCGGGTTCGCTGCTCGTGAAGTAGGCGGTGTTGATCTCGCCGAAGACGGTCACGCGGTCCTGGATGCAGGTATTCGATGTCGTCGCCACGCGTCGCTCAATTCCGGCGACCTTCTCGATATAGCGGCTCATGAGCACGGGACCGTTGCCGCATATGCTGGCGCTCTCCAGCGCTGCAGCGGCGTCTTCTTCCCTGATCATGCAGTCTATTGCGATGGCGGAGCGCTTTCCCGCGGCCAGGGCATCCACGACGGTGCGTGGGCCAATCGTGAAGTCGCCGCCGGCAAATACGTTGTGCCATTCGGTGCGGCCGCCGACGCCCGTCTTGATGGCTCCTCTTTCGATGGCGAGCGATGAAGGAATTATGGACGTGTCTATCTCCTCGCCGACTGCAGTGAGAATCGTGTCCGATTCGAACGCGACCTCAGAATCTTTTACAGGTTCAGGCCTGCGCCGGCCGGATTCATCCGGAGCGCCGAGCTTCGTGCGCACGCATTCAAGGCCGATGGCGCGGCCGCCCTTAATTACAGCCCTCGAGGGGGCCATCAAATACTCGATCTTTATTCCTTCCTGTTCTGCAGCCCGCACTTCACTTTCAAAAGCCGGCATCTCCGCGCGCGTGCGGCGATATATGAGAGTGACTTCGCAGCCCAGGCGCCGTGCAGTGCGCGCCGTGTCAACGGCGGTGTCGTCGCCGCCGATTACCAGTACGCTTTTCCCGATCTGAGGGGGTTTTCCCGCGGCCGTCTGCCTCAGCAGCTCAAGACCCGCCATGACGCCGGGCGATTTTTCGCTCTCAAAACCGGCGGTCTTTGCTCGGTGTGCGCCGGTGGCGAGAAATACGGCCGTATAATCCTGCCGCAGCGTCTGCATATGCGAAGCGTTTGCCACGGGCTTCCCGGTATGGAGTTCAATGCCCATTGCCGCGAGCCGCTCCATCTCCCTGTCGAGGACATCGTGCGGAAGGCGATAAGCCGGGATTCCGTAGCGAAGCATCCCGCCTGCTTTTTGCGCGCGCTCGAACACGGTTACGCGATGACCCATACGCGCGGCGTGATAAGCGCATGCGAGGCCGGCGGGACCCGAGCCCACGACCGCGATTTTTTTACCGCTCGGTTTGAGGAAGGGCGCCGCGGGCGGGAGCTTTGCACCCATCGCGTCGCCGAGGGCCCGCTCCAGAGCTCCTATGTTCACGGTTCCACCGAGTTCGCGTCGATTGCATCCAGTCATGCAGGGATGAAAACAGACGCGGCCCATTATGGCCGGGAAAGGGTTTTCAAGGGTGGCGGCCTCCCACGCTTCATTAAGACGTCCGAGCGCAAGCAGCCGAATCCATGCCTCGATGTCGTTTCCGGTGGGGCAGGAGTTCTGGCATGCGGGCGAACGCTCTACGTAGCGCGGCCTCATGTAACGCCACGAACCGGTTTCGTTCCATTCCATGCTGGCCATGGATACGGGGCAATGCGGCATATCGCGTTCGCTCTTGAACACGATCGGCTCAGGAAGTTTTTTTATCTCCTTTTTCATGCCTCGGCCCCCACGGCTTCCGGCGCCGCCGCACCGCCAAACTGCACCTCCGAGTAAGCCTCCTGCGCCGCCTTTGCGTTTGCATCGGGTTTTATCGGCACGCCCTTTTTGATCGCTTCAACTATGGAGTCGATTGAACAGAGACCGGTGATCCTGCAGAACGCGCCGAGTATCGCCGTATCGACGATGGGACTCATTGCGGAACCTAGTTTGTTTAACGCAGCGATGGAATTCGCGTCTACGGTCGCCACTCTGAAGCCGGCCAGGATTTTCAGTTTGCTGAGCTCGGAGGGAGTGCGCCTCGTGTTGATGAGCACCCATCCTTCGCCATTGAAGCCGTCGAAGGTCGCCGGGTTATTCAAGAGCGTCCGATCGAGGATGATGAGATGATTGGGAGCGTATATCTCGCTTCTCAGCTCTATGCGTTTGTCGTCTATGCGCACGAACGCCGTCACGGGAGCGCCCCTGCGTTCCACTCCGAACGACGGAAAGGCCTGCACGAATTTTCCTTCCGAGAAGACGGCCATCGCCAGGATCTTGCTTCCGACGAAAGCACCCTGGCCACCCCTTCCGTGTATTCGGATTTCGATCATAGTTAAATCGTCATATCGAATGAAAGCTCAAAGGTCAAAGCTGAAAGCAGAAGTCAGAATTCAGAAGTCAGAATCCAGAAGTCAGAATCCAGAAGTTAGAAGCTATAGGATAGAAGATAGAAACTGGTTGACCTTTTACCATACAAGCACTTCCTCAAATCCAGCCGCAAGCCTTCTTATTCTGGATTCTGACTTCTGAATTCTGACTACTGAATTCTGCTAGGCTCTTACACCGGATCGCTGTGCACTGTGACGTGAGATCCGGGAATGGCGTGGCGTATGTCCGCGATGATGGCCTCGGTTACGGTATGCGCATGTTCGAAACTCGTGTTTCGATCGATCTCGAGATGAAATTCGATCTGTCTCTCCGCGCCGACCCTGCGCGTTCGCAATCTGTGATAACCCTTGACCATAGGGCCGTGCGCCCTGATGCATCCGTCGATGATGGCCAGACTTTCGCTCGGCAGGGAGAGATCCATGAGCTGTGCTATCGCATCGTGACCCACTCGAATCGCGGAGACGACGATGTAGAGCGAAATCAGAATCGAAATGATCGGATCGGCGTTCTTAACCGAGGCCCATCTCTCGAGCATGAGCGCCACGAGCACGCCTGCGTTCGTCCAGATGTCCGCACCGAAGTTCAAAGCGCCGGCTTCGAGCGCACAGGATTGAGTCCGTCTGCCCGCGCGTCTCATCATGCGGGTGAGGAATATGCTGGCTATGATGGCGGCGATCATCATCGCGATACCCACGGCCTCGTCCTCGAGGATATAGCCGTCGATCATTCTGTGAAACGCCTGCACGATCAGAAACGTCGCCGACGCCGCTATGAAGGTCGCCTGAAAGAGCCCCGCGACCGCCTCCGCTTTTCCATGGCCGAACGGATGGTCTTCGTCCGCCGGCTTGTCGGCGGCTCGCACCGCCGCGAAGTTGATGGTCATGGAGCATACGTCCATGAACGAATCGAGCGCGCTGGAGAGCACGCTGATGGATCGGGTGAGCAGCCCCACCGCCGTCTTGACGATGGTGAGCGCGAGCGTAACGATAATCGAGATGAGAACCGTGCGGGTCTTGATCGACATGGAGGGCATTATTCAGTGGCTCGATCGGAAATGCAAGAAAAGCAAAACAAAACCCCGATGCAAGGTGCATCGGGGTTGGGGTCGAATGCTGGCCTTACTTGTTCAGTTGATTACTCCGTAACTTCCGACGTTGCCGGAAAGTCCCGTGCCGCCAGTGACTGGCGAGTTCGGGTCGGCAGTGCTCGGCGTGTGGTTGGCAGATGCCAGCGAAGCAAATGGATCGGCAGTGGGGTCCGGCATCGGTTGTGCTGGGGGCGTCGTGGCAGCGGGCGCTGCGGCCGGAGCCGGCGTGGCTTGCTGTTGTTTCTTTGCACCATCGATGATCTGCCTCGCTTCGTCCAGATTTTTTGCTTTGAGAGCTCCTTCAGGAATATCGTTCGGGTCAATCTCAATGCCGAATGCGTCCTTGAGTTTCTCGGCGAGTTCCTTCTTCTTTGAGGATGACGGTCCGCTGCCGATCTTTACTCCGCCCGTTGTCTCGCCCTTTTGAGACTCGGCAGATGCGGGCTGAGAAGGCGCGCCTGCGAAAGGTATCATGCGAGGCGCCTGAAGGTTGGCGCCCATCGCGGCGAGTCCGTCCAGCGGCTGCGGAACCTGTGGCGCAGCAGAGTCCTTGCCGGACGTTCCGTTCGCCGTCTTGGAGTTGTTTGCGGAAGTGACTCCTGCTGGTACGCCTAAAAAGGCCCTGGATCCTGCAACCGGGCTCTTATCTTTGTCAGGGTCGGTGCTGCTGCTTATCGGATCGCTGGGGCTCGCAAAGCCTATACCCAGGGCATCGGCATCCTGTGCCAGCGCCTGCGATTGCGTGTTGTTCAATTGCGTGCTGCTCGGTGCACTTAATGACATGCGGCCTCCCGGCTCGAATGGACTCGTCTATCCGTCATTATTATCGGATGCCGGGATACCCAAAGTTGCGTGGGTGGGAAAAATTGTTCGAATTTTTATAACTAGTTGAATTTAATGTATTATTTTGCGATGTTCGTTGCTGGCGCTGTTCAGTCAAAGTGCTCATTCCAACGTTGCTGGCTTTGCTGGCGTTTCTTGCGTTGCCGGCGATTTATTTTCTCTTCAGCTCCGCTTCCCTCAGCAAAGGTGTCTCGCCGAATACCGGGTGATTGAGCATCTCCATGTCGACCGGCTCTATCTGATATTTGGTCACTCCGCTGACCGCAGGCGTGGTCCCGTCCTCAAGCAGGCTGGCCTTTCCGTAGAAACTGGCGCATCTCTCGCCTCCTATACCGGCGAGCATCCTCAGATCGTCGCAGAGCGAAGAGCCCGTGGCGTTTGAGATGACTACTAAATACGGACTCTGCGCGTTCTCAAGGGAGCTCACGCTGCCGCATAATTCGGCGCCGGGATCTACAGTGAGCGAGCAAAAGACCTTGTCGTCGCCATCCCGATAGTCGGCTATGAGCCCGGGCGTGCTCCACGACTCTTCGCCCTTGGCATCGGAAATGATCTTCTTCGCTGCTGCCGCAGACATGGCGAATTCAGGGGCATGGATCGCGGGCTCTTGCGCTGATGCTACATTGCAGACCAATCCTGATGATGCGAACGCCATTGTCAGGGAGATGATCAGAGGACTCGGTGTTTTCATGTCATGCCTCCTTGATCGTCGTTCCTCGTTCGAATGTTAGGTTGAAAATTGGTTCTGGAAAATCAACTTGTTTTACGAACGACGATTCACGAACGACGAACGACGGATTTCAGATTTCACGGCGCTCTTCAAAGGCGCGCGTGAGCGTCGATGCATCGATGTATTCGAGGTCCCCGCCGACCGGAATGCCGGAAGCGAGCCTGGTGATCTTTATCCCAGTGGGTTTTATCAGCTTCGAAAGATAGAGTGCGGTCGCCTCTCCCTCCACGTTTGCGTTTGTGGCGACGATAACCTCCTCGGTGGAACCGCTTTCAAGCCTCCGGATGAGTTGCGCTATCTTGAGATCGTCTGGCCCGACCCCGTCGAGCGGCGAGAGTGCGCCGTGCAGGATGTGGTAGCGGCCGCGGAAGGAATGCGTGCGCTCCACCGCCAGAGCGTCGGAGGGATCTTCCACCACGCATACGGTGGAAGCGTTGCGACGATGATCGCTGCAGATCGCGCACGGGTCCGTCTCCGTGAGGTTCATGCATTCGGAACAGAGCCGCACCTTTTCCTTTACGTCCGATATTGCGCGCGAGAGGCCCAAGGCGTATTCGTGCGGTTGCCGCAGGATGAAGAAGGCGAGTCTCGCAGCTGTGCGCTCGCCGATGCCGGGCAGCTTTGCCAATTCATGTACGAGGCGATCGATTGGGGTCATAGAATCCGTGAATCGTGAATCGTGAATCGTAAAACAAGTTGATTTTCCAGAAACGACTTTCACCCTAGTCACGATTCACGTCTTAAAACTTCAAATTGCCGAGGCCGCCCAGGCCTCCCATCATTCCTGAGAGCGACTGCTGCATGGCTTCGTTTGCGCGTTTGAAGCCCTCGTTGACGGCTGCGATAATGAGATCCTGCAGCATCTCCACGTCTCCGGCTGAAGCAACGGACGGGTCGATCGCCAGGCTCAGCAGTTCATGTTTACCGTTTACGGTGGCCGTTACCATGCCGCCACCCGCACTGGCCTCGAAGGTCATCTTGGCCAGCTCTTCTTGTTTTTTGGCCATCTCGGACTGCAGAGCCTCGGCCTGTTTCATGATCGCTTTCATGTCCATCTTCATCTCGTGTTATCTCCTTGGTCTCGTGACTCGTGATTCGTATGCACTGGTCACTGGTCACGGTTTACGGGTCACGTTATTTTTGCGTCGTCTTCACGTCATGCAATTGCGCGCCGAGGATCTCGGCGGCCTGCTTCACTACATCGTCGCCCAGCGCCTCGCGGACGAGTTCTTTTTTGCGAAGGCCGCGCGCCAGAGGCGCTTCCTCAGTCGCTGAATCCGCGTTCACCATAAGAGCCATCGGCCGTTTGAAAAACGCCGCGAGCAGTTCCTCCGTCTTTTGCTTTCTGTCCGCTTCTGCAAGCATCTCCGCGAAGTGCGGCTTGACGCAGCGGATTCGGACGGCGCTTTTGTCCATCCCCTCGAGCGAGCCCTGCTGCAGTATTGAGGCTATCTGCGGCTTCTCCACTATCACCCATCTCATGAATTCTTCCCATCGCTTTTCACTCTCCACGTCTGGGGCCGGTGCCGGCTCGAATGTGGGGGAGGCGGATGCGGCGATGGGCCTGGCGGACTCTTTTGGCGCCGCGGCTGGAGGCGTCACAGGAGTTCGTTCTGCCGGCGCAATCTGCGAGGGCGCGCGAGCCGCAGAACCGTCGTCGAGCAGGGAGTCGAGTCTGGCGACGATTTCAGCGATCGGCTTGACGGCAGATACCCTGCATAGGCGTATGAAACCGACTTCAAGCAACATCTTGGGAAATGGCGAGCGCGCGGCGGATTCTGCGACGCCATACCACAGCGAGAACATCTGATGAAGCTGCGGCGCGTCCGCCGTTGACGCGAGCCGGGTGAGTGCCGCAATCTCGTCGGCCGGCAGATCGAGCGACGCGCGCTCTCCGCCGCATTCCGCAGTCACAAGGATGTGGCGCAGGACTTCAAGCACGTCGCCGGCAAACCGCACGAGGTCCGCGCCGGTCAGGAATACGCTTTCGAGCGCAGCAAGCGCGCGCGGCGCGTCGTGGTCAAGGCACGCGGATACGGCGTCAAAGAGTATGGTGCGGTCGAGGCATCCCAGCATCGACTCGATGGAATTCGCGTTCACGGCGCTGCCCGAGAAGGCTATCGCCTGATCGAAGAGCGACTGCGCGTCGCGAAGGCTGCCCGTCGCTTCACGCGCTATGAGCGCAAGCGCCGCTTCATCGATGGATATCGACTCGCGAGCAGCTATGCGCTTGAGCGCCGCGGCTATGAGAGGCGCGGGGATGCGGCGGAAGTCGTAGCGCTGGCAGCGCGAGAGTATGGTCGCAGGGATCTTGTGCGACTCGGTCGTCGCGAAGATGAAGACGACGTGCGCGGGCGGCTCCTCCAGCGTCTTGAGCAGCGCGTTGAACGCCGCCGTGGAGAGCATGTGCACCTCGTCGATGATGTAGATCTTGTAGCGGCCGGACGAGGGCATGTATTTTACGCGCTCTCGAATCTCGCGTACGTCATCGACTCCCGTGTTGGATGCGCCGTCGATCTCCTGCACGTCCATGGATCTGCCCGCCGCGATCTCGCTGCACGGGCTGCATTTGCCGCAGGGTTCGAAATCCCTGGCGTTCTCGCAGTTGAGAGCGCGCGCGAGTATGCGCGCGACCGTGGTCTTGCCTACGCCGCGAACGCCCGTGAACAGATATGCGTGATGTATCCTCCCGGAGGCGAGGGCGTTGCGGAGCGTGGTCGTGATGTGCTCCTGTCCCACGACCTCGGCAAAGGTCTGGGGACGGTACTTTCTGGCGAGGACTTGATAAGTCATAGGTTCAGGACGTTGGTACGTTGGTACGTTGGTACGTTGGTACGTTGGTACGTATAATTGCGGCCCCGGACTATACCAGTTTTTGTACTAACGTACCAAAGTACTAACGTACTACTTGAATATTCACATGAAAAAAAACAGGGCGGCCAGGTTGATCCACGGCACCTTCAGCGAACGGGTACCGTTGCTCCCTTCCGGGCCTGGCGGGGTTCGCCGCCACTGAATCGCATGGGACCCGGCCGCCCCAAAA
Source organism: bacterium (assembly GCA_021810905.1). Taxonomy (GTDB): domain Bacteria; phylum UBA10199; class UBA10199; order 2-02-FULL-44-16; family JAAZCA01; genus JAJZQH01. The sequence goes on along the minus strand of JAJZQH010000006.1, from coordinate 142,220 downwards.
TCGTAATTCGTGAATCGTAAAACCTGTTTTTTCACAGGGTGTTTTTGCTGACCGCGCACTGCTCATCACTCATTACTCACTAATCACGTTCAGACGTGCATTTCTAGCCAAAGGACCCGTCAAAAGGCAAGTTATTTGAGGTGGAGGGGCGAGTATTCAGGATGGGACCGTATTTACGCGTTTTCGCAGTTGCTTCTTTTCCGATTGCCGATGTTTCTGATCCAGCACCTTTTCTTTTGCTTTTTTCGAGCGGCGGCGTTTCTGTTTGCGAATCTTCCAGATCAGCTGTTCCGCGGCGCTCTGAGCTCCGAATACGACTCGCTCTAACTTCTCGACAAGTATGCGGCGGGCGAGAAACCGGTTGAGCGCCTGACTTCGCTCCTTCTGGCATTTTACTTCCACGCCTGTGGGGAGGTGCTTGAGCACGACGCAGGTCGAGACCTTGTTGACGTTCTGGCCGCCCTTCCCGCCGCTGCGCACGAAATGCTCTTTTATGTCGGCTTCGTGAATACCAAGCGCCGCCATGCGGCGGGAGAGATCGGATTCCTTTTTTTGGGAGATCGGCATGTTGCAGAGTTTAGCACAGAGAGCGCGCCGCCTCCGCAAAAAAATACGGGACCTCTTTGAGGTCTGTACTGACCATCCCCCAATTTCTGTACCAATCGTAACCCTACAAGTCCAGGGTTCCTGTTGATCGATAATGCTCTGCAAATGCCGCCGGTGTTGCGTAGTTCAACGAGCTGTGAGGCCGCTCGGTGTTATAGTCCCGCCGCCAGCGTTCGATCTTTTCCTTGGCATCCTGAAGATCATGAAAAAGATGCTGATTCAAACACTCATCTCGGAATCGTCCGTTGAACGACTCACGAAAAGCATTTTCTACCGGACGACCCGGCGTGATGAAGTCGAGTTTCACGCCATTCCTAACGGCCCATTCATCAAGGGCCTTGCCTGTAAATTCAGGACCGTTGTCCATGACGATCACGCCCGGCAAACCGCGCTCCGCTGCGATACGTTCCAGCACTTCGACTACATGCACTCCGCGAATCGATCGCCCGACCTCAATCTCCAGCGCCTCCCGAGTAAAATCATCTCCCAGCGTCAAACACTTCAACCGACGACCATCAGTGAGCTGATCGAAGACGAAATCCATCGGCCACCGCTCGTTCGGTCTTGATGGCGCTTCCATCATCACACGCAGATGACTCGGTCGTTTCTTTTTCCGCCGCAAACGCAGACTCAATCCCATCTCCCGATAATATACCCGCTCCGTTCGCTTGTGATTACGCACTAATTCCTCTCGTCGTACTACCGCGTGAATCAACGGACATCCCCACCTCGGCCGCTCTGCTGCCAGCTCTCCGATCCGCTGCTTCAGTTCTCCATCTCGATCAGGCCGCCGCTCATAACGCTGCGTTGATCTATGCTGACCGATTGCCTTGCATGCCCACCGCTCGCTCTTTCGATATCTCTCTCGGACATAAACTACCGCCGCTCGCCGAGCCGTGGGCTTTACCAGTTTTTTCCCAGCACATCCTTTAACGCCACGTTCTGCAGCGTCAGGTCTGCCACGATCCGCTTCAGCCGATGATTCTCTTCTTCAAGCGCCTTGAGCTTCTTCGCGTCGGATACCGTCATGCCTGCGTATTTCTTCCGCCAATCGTAATACACCCACTTGCCGATCCCATGCTCTCGGCAAATTTCCTCAGTCTTCTTGCCGGCCTCGCCTTCCTTCAAAATCCCAATGATCTGCTCTTCCGTGAATCTCTTACTCTTCATCCAGGCCTCCTTGCCCCCGCTTGGGAGCTTCTAGCCCAGACTTCGTCGGGTTTCAACTGGCCCAGTTTTCGGGGGGATGGTCATCGTCGAACCCACGCGTTTTCTCACCCAACTCCCACCGCCAAAAAGGAAATGGGTCCCAACGACGGGACCCATTTCCTTTTTGCGGAGGGAGTGGGATTGTCACTTCGTTCTGACCTATAATGCTATTTGTTCCTCGCTGCGCTCGTCACTTTTATTTATATAGCTGCATCCGCCTGCGGCTGGGATGCAGCTGCGGTTCGAACCCACGCGGCTTCTCACCCAACTCCCTCCACAAATAGAAAGGGCCCCATAAGGGCCCTTTCTATTTGCGGAGGGAGTGGGATTCGAACCCACGGTACCTTTCGGTACACACACTTTCCAGGCGTGCCGATTAAGCCACTCTCGCATCCCTCCAAAATCCGGCAAAGCCGGATTTTCCTCTACTTTCTATTCTCCATTTTCTATTTTCAGGTTCTTCTAACTCCAGAGCCCGCTGTCACTGCGGTAGCGGGCCCTACGAATCGTCAGCGCTACTTATTGCCTATCACGTGATAGAGCTTGCCGCTCGATTTGTCGACCATGACCATCTGGAAAGAACCGTCAGTGCTCTTGCCGGCTTGAACCTGGTACTTTTGCGTGAAGGCGTAGATTATCGCAGCGAGCAGCAGCAGGACCAGCAGGAACTTTCTCATATTTCCCCCTTTGTCGTTCGTTTATCAGCAGACCCTCAGGCCTGTGATCGAGTTAATGGATGCTCGGCGGAGAGGGTGGGATTCGAACCCACGGTCCTCCTTTCGAAGGACAACGGTTTTCGAGACCGCCCCGATCGACCGCTCTGGCACCTCTCCGCCGGGCACCCATCTCCTTGATTTGTCATCCGGCGTCGAAAGCGGCCGGCTCCATTTTGGGGGCGGAATACAGCATACCGGCCGGATGAGCGCAACAGCAAACAGGCGAAGGCCGGCAGCCGGTTTATTACGACGATTTCCCGCTGGCGCCTTCTGCCCGTCCTATCGATAGCGCCCGGGTACGAAATTGTCAGATTTCTCCCTTTCTCACCTTCCTGAAAAAAGCCGAGAGAGCGCGCCCGCACTCTTCCGCAAGCACTCCCCTGACTACTTCGATGCGGTGATTGAGGCGCGGATCGTTTGAAACATCGTAGAGCGTTCCCACGGCGCCGGCCTTGGGGTCGGCGCACCCATAGACGCATCTCGGGATGCGCGCCTGAAGCATGGCGCCCGCGCACATGAGGCAGGGCTCGCAGGTTACGTAGATCTCGATTTCATCGAGCCTCCAGCTTCCGGCTCCGCGAGCGAGCTGCTCGATGAGCAGGAGTTCGGCGTGGCCGAGCGGGTTGTTCGTACGTTCGCGAACGTTGTGCGCGCGGCCCACTATCTCGTCGCGCGAAATCGCAACCGCGCCGATGGGCACCTCTCCCTCGCTCGCAGCTTTCGCGGCCTCTGCAAGCGCCTCTCTCATCCATTTCTCATCGCGTTCTTCGCAAGTCATCGCTCTCTCCATTCTGAATTTACGCGGAGAATAGCAGCGGACGCAGATTTGCTGCAAACATTTTTCAAAAATCTGTTGCAATTCATTCTGCGTTTCCTCATTATCCGCCGCCATGCTACTACAATACTTGCCACTTTCGAACATCAATATCGCCGATGACAGCTACCGCATTACGTTTGCGCCGCGCCTGGAGGAGCTCAAGCGTTCCATCCGCGCGGTCGGCGTGATCCAGCCGATCAACGTGCGCCACACTCCGGAAAATACCTATCAAGTCGTTACCGGATACAAACGCGTTCTGGCCATGCAGGAACTCGGCCGTCAGTCCGTGCCCGCGCTCGTGCACGAGCCGAACGATCTCTCGCCCACGCAGGCGTTCCTGTGGAACCTCCACGACAACGCCGCAACGAGGGAGCTCAATATCGTCGAGAAGAGCCACGCGCTCTCAAAGCTGAGCCAGTTCTACTCCGTCTCGGAGGAAGAGCTGGTCAAGCAGTTCCTTCCTCTCCTGGGCGAAGAGCCGAGCTACAAGACGCTGCACCAGCTCATGTCGCTCTCTCAGCTTACCGAGCCGCTCAAGAACCACGTGGTCATGTGCGACGTGGCGTTATCTTCCGCATCGCGCATTGCCGAATTCTCGCCGGCTACGCAGCAGGAACTGCTGCCCGTGCTTACGCAGATCCGTCCTTCGTCCGCGAAACTCAACGAGCTGCTCACGCTGATCCGCGAGATATCCGCGCGCGACGCAGTCTCGGTCGAGGAGATCCTGCAGCGCTACCAGATCCTGCAGGTCGTAGCAGATCCGGGCACGACGCCCACCGACAAAGTGCGCGCGCTTCGCCAGGCGCTCCGCGGCGTGCGTCTGCCGCAGCTTTCGGAGCGGCAGCGCCAGCTCGCGTCGCTCATCGACAACCTCGATCTGCCGGATTCCGCTCGCCTCGTCGCTGACCCGTACTTTGAAAACGACAAGATCAAACTCGAATGCCAGTTCTCGCATCCAGAGGAGATTGGCGATCTTATCAAAAAAATTCAGGAAGCGTTTACCAAGCAGCAGTGGCATCAGATCTTCGAATGGTATCGCGCCTGATTTATGCTTCGCATATGGCATCACCTGAGGGGGAGATGCGATGTCAGTAAGTGTTTCCGGGGCGAATCTCGCACAGCTTCCGAGAAAGAGCGGCTCAAGATCGAAGAGGGATATATCTCCCTTTCGGCCTGAGTGCCTCATTATAGAATCGCGCGCGGCCGACCTTCCTTTTGCGCTGCGCATCACGAATTCGCTGCGCGACGTGCCTACAGATATCGTCGATGATGCGGCCCTTCTCAAGGTTCCATCCGATCCCGATGAGGCGAGGCGCCGGCTCATATTGACGGTCCACCGCGGCAAGGCCCTGAAGAAATGTCCCTCTTCGTGCGCGGATAATTTCTGCTGCGGCTCGATGTCGCTCGATCTGGTTTCGGCCAGCCCCATAGAATGCAGTTACGACCTTCCACATGCGGCGCGTGAGGCAACACCTGCCGCATTCGTCGATCTGGAAGCGATCCTTCGCGAAGTGAGTTCGTTTTTGGCCAGGAATGAGCAGCGCTACTTCCGCATCCGTTCCGGAGAAACGGGAGACCCTCTTGCGCAGGACCATCTTTTCGATTTTGCGCGCGTGCTCATACCGTTCTTCGCGTCAAAGAGAAACGCGATCTACGAACTCAAGACGCGCACCTCGTTCGTGGATCACCTGCTCGATCTGAAACACCGCAACAGGACGGTGATCTCCTGGGCCCTTAATGCGCAGTCGATCATCGAATCCGAGGAGAGGGGTGTTGCCTCACTTGATGAACGGCTTGCCGCTGCTGCGAAAGTCGCTGCGGCGGGTTTCGGCGTGGGGTTCTGCCTCGATCCAGTCATAGTCAACGGATCGCCTGAGGAAGCGACGGAGCGTTACGGCGAGGTCGTGGACAAGATGCTGACTGCCGTGCCGTCGCGTTCGATCGCGTGGGTGAGGATGGGGCTTTTGAAATTCGATCCGGATCTTCCCGCGCGCGCCCTCAAGCGTTTCCCCGGAACGCGCATATTCGCGGGCGAGATCGTTCCCGTTGGAAAGCTCATGCGCTATCCCAGGTTCATCAGGGAGCGGGTGCTCAAGGTTCTGTGGGAAAAATTGAACAAGGCCCTGCCCCCTCATAAGCTACATATCTGCGGAGAGAGCGCCGGAGTATGGGGAACAATCGATCCTTCGATTTGCGATTCGTCTTGTCTGGAAAAACGCCTCTGCAATCTCGAGACGCTGCCGATCAGTTTCTAAAAACAATCTCAATCCGATGATTCCCCGCAGCCTGCTGCGGGGCTTCCATCACCCTCTCCCTTGAGGGGAGAGGGAAGGGTGAGGGTGATCGGAGATGTTGCTGATGATTCCCCGCAGCTTGCTGCGGGGGCTTTCATTTGGCGCCCTGCTTCGGCGGCTCTGGTTTCGCAACCTCCGGCTTTGCAGTTTCCTGCTTTGTTGCATCTGGTTTGGCTGTTTCAGGTTTTGCGGTATCCGGCTTGGCTGTTTCCGGTTTTGCGGGTGAGGGTTTCCCGGCGGCCGGCGGCGTCTTTTCAGCGGGCGCTGCCTTATTGGTCACCGCATTCTTATCTGCAGGTGCAGGCTTTTCAGCATTGGCTTTCTCCGCCGCGGGCTTCTCAGGAGCCGGTGCTTTTTCCGCCGGAGCGGCTTTGCCCGCTTCGACCTTTTCAGGGGCGGCGGCAGGAGGCGGCGCTGCGGCCTGCGGCTTTTCAGCGGCCGGAGCGGCCGGTGACTGCGCCTGAGGCATCAGCGAAGGAAGCGGCACGAGTTCAGGAGGCGTTTCTTCCTGGGCACTCTTTATCGGTATGGATTGAACCGTGTTCGTGTCGATCGAAGCAGCAATGATCTGGCTGCCTGCGCGATGATAAGCAAGCCCGGCGGGCGACATAACGCCCAGCTGAAATCCAAAAAGCGCGAAGTTCGGCGCTATTCTGTATATCGCGTTGAGTCCCGAGCTGGCAACGTACATGCTGCCCGTGTCATCCGCCGTAATCCCCTCGAGCGTGCGGAGGAAGATCGCTGCATAGGGCTGCCTCTTGCCCGAACGGTCGTATGCCGTGACCTGTCCCGAACTCCATCCTGCGACCACGAAGGATTGGCGGGTCGGAAACCATACGACCGAATGAGGCTGGCCGAGCGAATCTCCTGATGCAAAGGTCGTAACTTCATGCTGCTTGGGCACGTCAACGCGATAGATGGTGTTGCCCGGCCCATCCGCGACATAGAGTGCATTGTCCGGGCCCACCTTCACGTCGTAGAAGTGCTGGACAGGCAGGTTGCCGAAGTTCACGTCGAAGAGAAAAGCGCCGTTTGAGAGGTTGAAGGCGTGCAGCTTGTCGATGTCCGCCACGTAGAGCGTGGTGCCGATGATCGCCATGCCCTTGGGCGCGTTGAGCGAAAATTTTGGCGATGCGCCGTCGATGAGTTTCAGCTGATCGATTGTCCCGTCGCCCTTGAGGCGCGATATGAAACCGTTATCATCTCGCGCATTGGCGTCACCGTTCACGTTGGAGACGTAGATGTAGTTCGTACTCCCGTCGATCGCTATCCCGTACGGATTGGAGAAACCGCCTATGTTAAATGCGCGGGCGCTGGACGCTGCGAAGAGGAGGGCAGTTAGCGTAGCTATTCCAATGAAGGTTTTCATGCCTGGAAGTTAACGATTCGCCGCCGAACTGTCAACGCGCCTGAGGCTGGGCTAGAAACCGAGCTGAAGGGAGAGGCGAAGCGGGAAAGCTATGGCGCTCGTGCCGTTGGCGGAGAGGTGGTTTCCGATGAAGTACTGAAACCGGATGGGGAGCTCGGCAGCGATGGCTGCCGTGAGTTTTTCGGTCCTGGAAAAGAAGTAGGCGATTCCCGGACCAACTCCCACGTTGAAGCCCGCGCTTGCCGTGTTATTGCTGACTTTCCCCTCCGAGAGATAGCTGCCGCCTATGCCGCCGACCAGGTGGAAATCTAGGCCGTTTCTCCATTCCGCCACCCTGAATATCGCTTCAAGCGACGATCCGATATAATTCACCCACTCGGAGCCGTTGAGCTTGAGCCTCGAGTATTCGATCGGCAGCTGAATGCCCCAGCGGCTACCGCAGAAATCGTACCCGAAGACCAGGTCTGCGCCATATCCAGGGCCGAAGGTCACGCGCCCGGTATTGCCGAGCCCGAGCTGGCTCTCGGGCGTCACCATGAAGAGCTGTTCGTAGCCGGCCCCCAGGAAGAAACCGTCATGGCCGCAGGCGGCCGTAGTCTGTGGCAGAAAAGGAATGGAGATGATTGCTGCAGAAAGGAATATAAACCGGAATACCCGTCTAAGCATGCCCCCGTGTCCTTTCTTCCCCCGCAAGAGTTACTAGCGGGTTTTTTCAGGGGCGACAAGTGGTTTGTCAGTCCTCTGTGGGGCACGTCTGGATGGTGTCGCAGTTCCTTTTGACGAGATTTTTTAATTCCTCGGTCATGTCGTGCCAGTCGATCACATCGACCATAAAAGGGAGATCAGATGCAGCAAAGGCGTCCTTTAATCGCTCGATGAAACGCCAGTCGAATTTTTTCTGCCCCATGAGGACAAGGTCCAGATCGGAAGAAGGCTGAGCATTGCCGTTTACGCGCGATCCGAACACGCAAACTTTACAACCTGGCGCGTGCATCGCAAGGATGCGTTTGATTTCGGCCAGATGGTCGGGATGTACATCAATCATTCATTGACTCCAGCCGTTCGAGTAATTCCTTAGCGTCGACGATAAAGCGCGTCGCAGCCTCGTAAACGATCTTTGCCTTGTCCAGATCATATGTGTGGGCAGTGATGTTGCGCGCATCGCCGTAATCAAACCATCGGTCCGGATGATCGATGAGCGCGGCCCGCGCCGCCATGCGGAAGAGGTCTTTTCTCGTTCGCGGGAGGGCGGCCTCATCAAGAAACCTGTTTTCCTTGAGCCAGCGCTGGATGAATTTCCAGCAGAGTTCATAGGTGAATTCGAAATTCTGTATTACGCCGGCACGGACCGTATCAGCCTGTTCTTTGGAAAGCCTGGACATGAAACCCGCATCCGCAGCGACCTTCAAGGCGGCATCCAGCGAATCGACGCCCTTTTCGATGCTGCTTAAGTCCAGGGGCATGGGTTTCCTCCTCAGTAAGCCGGTGTCAAGCAACATGATTACTATCGGGTTTTTTCAGGGGCGACAAGGGGTTTGTCAGGAGATCTGGGCCTGTTCGGAGCGTGTTTCACGCCTTCGGCGCCTTGCAGCCTTGAGGCTGCGGATGCGTCAGGAAGGCCGTCGTAACGCGGGCTTCAATGGCTCGGCCGCATATTCGATACCATCGCCATAGCATTTGACTGCGGTTACTCTGCCTCTGTGTGGTGCTCGAAAACGTAAGATTGCATTGATTGATTCATACTGTACAGATAATATCATAATATGATATTATCTGTACAGTATGAAAAGTTCTCCACAGATATATGATCTCCTCAAGAAAATTGAGGCCTATGCCGCTGATCTGGGCGGGGTCTTTTCCGCAGCGGATCTGGCGAATCTCATCGGCGCGCGTTCAAAGCTGGCTGCGGCGCGGATCATCAACAGATGCGTGAAGGGTGGTTTTTTGACTCGCGTCCAGAGGGGCATCTATGTCACCTCCGCATTCGACCTCCAGCGGCTGGCGATGCGCCTGGCGCCGGATTGTTACATATCCATGGACTCAGCGCTCGCGCGTCACGGGCTCATCGGCACGGTGCCGGAGAGGAGTGTGTCCGCAATCCATGTGGGGCGGCGACGCAGGATTTCGACAGATCAAGGCATGCTGTTCATCTATTCGATCGCCCCGGAGATGTATTTCGGATTCGAGTCCGCGGAATTCGGCGTACGAATGGCTGATCCTGAAAAGGCGTTTATCGATCTGCTCTATTTTTATACGAAGGCCGCGCGTTTCGTCATCGACCCTCTGAGCGAGGTGGCGGTCGATAAACTCGATAAACGAAAGGTCGAGCGATATCTCCGAAGATACAATAATCCGCGGTTCATCGCCTTTGTGAAAGGGCTGCTCCATGAAAAACCGTGAAGAGCTTCTGATCCGCATCATACATTTTCTGGCGGAGAAGCTGAAGACGGACATCGCCCTTGAGGGAGGCCTTCTCCAACAAGATCGCGGCGGAGCTTGAGAGAACTTCCGCTCGCGACCTCTATGACTTGAGCCAGTTCGAACCCTTGAGCGCTTATGACGTGGCGATCCTCGGCGAGCGTCTGGCGAAGCTCTCCGTCAATCGCGCCAAACCGAAAGCCGTGACGTTTCAACAGGCCTCATCCATGCTTCGCAAGCGGCTCGATGCGTTGGTTGAGCGCGCTCTTGAGAGCGAGCTCTACCCGCTCATTCCGCTCGGACAGAGGATGGGGGCTTTTGCTGATCATCAAGGCGGCAGTCGCAAGGATCGCTGCGAGACTCGAGGTCGAAGGGCGATGAAGTTCATTTGCGGGCCCCTCATCTGTTGACAATCTCCGTTCATTCTCTATGAATGCCGCATGACATCCCCGAACGAAATTGCAAAGGTCTGGTTTCTCCCTTGGAATCGAAAACACGAGCTAGCGAAACTCCTTGAGCTCTCTTCCGCCGCGGCCCCGTTCCACGAAGGCGACTTCTGCGCCGTGAAGATGCACTTCGGCGAGCGCGGCAACGACGGCTATATCCGGCCGGAGTATCTCGCTCCTTTCCTGCAGATGATCAGCGCGTGCAAGGGGCGCGCTTTTCTCACGGATACGTGCACGATCTACGCGGGGCCGCGCAAGGATGCGCTGGGGCATCTTGAAGTCGCTGCGGAACACGGTTTCACGCAGGAGTCCGTGGGCGTGCCGGTGATCATCGCGGATGGTCTGCACGGAACGGACGACGAGCAGGTCGAGGTCGCGGGGACTCATTTCAGAAGCGTCAAGATCGCGCGAGCGATCGCGCATGCCGATTCGATGCTCGTGCTCTCGCATTTCAAGGGTCACCTCATGGGCGGGTTCGGAGGCGCGATCAAAAACCTGGGCATGGGCTGCGGCTCCAGGCGCGGCAAGTTCGAGATGCATTCGGGCGCAACTCCGCAGGTCGACGCGGCGCTGTGCAAGCGCTGCGGCGCCTGCGTCACCGCGTGCGATCATCGCGCTATCTCGCTTACGAAAGTTTCGGCGCAAATTTCCATCGACCGCTGCGTGGGCTGCGGCGAATGCGTGCTCGTCTGCCCCTACGGCGCGATGGGCCTGGCATGGAACCAGGGACCGAAACAGGTGCAGGAGCGCTATGCGGAATATGCGCTGGGCGCCGTAAAAGGGAAGCGCGCCTTTTACGTGAACTTCCTCAACCACATCACACCCAATTGCGACTGCCTGAGCGAGGGCGAGGATTCTCTCGTTGCGGACATAGGCATACTCGCGTCATCCGATCCGGTAGCGATCGACCAGGCGTGCTATGACCTGGTGCTCAAGGCCGGCGGCGACGTATTCGCGCAGACCCACCCGGGCGTGGACGGCACGGTGCAGCTCGCGCATGCGGAGAATATAGGGCTGGGATCGAGAACGTATGATCTAATCGAGGTCTGATTCGACCGATGAAGTGTGTCCTCGCAATCGACATAGGCAACACTAACGTGGCGTGCGCGCTCTTCAGCGGCAGGCGCCTTGTGAAGAGATGGAGCATGCGCACGGATGAGTGCCGCGACATGCGCGCGCTCGCGCTAAGACTGCGAGCCGCGGTCGGCGCGCGTCGCTTTCCCGAAGGCGCGTGCATAGTGAACGTGGTGCCGCGTCTCGATCCGATATTTAGAGGCGCATGCAAGGTGGCCTTCGGAGTCGTCCCTCTCTTTGCGAACCACAATTCGATCCCGATGCGGATCAGGGGATACGATAAAAAACAGCTCGGCGCTGATCGCCTCGTTGCAGCGTTTGCCGCATATCAAGAATATCGCAAGCCGGTCATAATCATCGATGCCGGCACTGCTATCACGATCGATCTCGTGAGCGCGCGCGGAGAATTCGCGGGCGGCGTGATCGTGCCCGGTCTCTCCATCGCCGCGGCATCGCTGCATGCCATGACTGCAAAGCTGCCGCTGGTAAAACCCCGCCTGACTGCGCGTGCAATCGGCCGCAACACGAGGGAAGCGATAAACTCCGGTCTCATCCGCGGTTACGCTGGTCTGGTGGACGGTATAGTGCGGTCCATCGCAAGGCAGTCTCACGGAAAACCGCTGGTCATAGCCACGGGCGGTGACGCGATATTGCTCAAGCGCTCCTGCCGGACGATTCGTCGCGTTCATCCGGATCTGATTTTGAGAGGGTTGGACTTGTTATGGGAAAACTATGCATGGAATGAGGTTTCTTGAGCATGCGCGCACGAGTATCGCCTGTAAAGCCCATCACGTTCTATCCCGTTAATCTCAACTTGGCGGGCAGGAAGTGTGTCGTCGTCGGCGGCGGCAAGGTCGCGGAACGCAAGGTGCGTTCCTTGCTCTCCGCCAGCGCGGACGTGATAGTAGTGAGCCCAAAGGTAACACGAGGAATCGATAGCCTCTCGAAGCGCGGCCGCATAAGCCTCAAGAAGGTTCGCTACGATAGGCGATCGATCCGCGGCGCATGGGTCGTGATAGCGGCGACAGACGATGCAGCTTTAAACGAGAAGGTGGCGGCGGACGCGGCGCGATCGTGCGCGCTGGTGAATGCCGTCGACCTTCCTGAGGCGTGCACCTTCATAGTGCCGGCCGTGCTTCGGCGCGGTTCTCTTTCCATCTGCATATCCACCGACGGTCAGAGCCCGCTGTTGGCCCGCGTGCTGAAGGAGCGCTGCTCCGAATGCATAGGACAGGAATATGCCGCACTCGTGCGAGCGCTTGGCGCTGCAAGGCGGACGGCCAAGGTCCGCGCCGCAGAATCACGCGTACGCACATCATTATATGAAAGCCTGATCCGCTCTCCGCTCCTCGATCTCCTGCGGAACGGGAAAGAGAAAGAGGCGCGAGAACTCGTGCGCGAGACAATCGACCGCTACACGCTGAGGATAGCGGCGCCATGCGTGCCGTCCACGGGGGGGTGCAAGTGATACTCCGGGTCTGCGGCATGAATCACAGGAGTGCGCCCGTGGAGGTGAGGGAGCGGCTCGCGATTCCGCCTGACAGGCTCGCGCAGGCGGTGAAGCTGCTCAAGGAGCAGGGGCCAATGCTCGAATCAGCGATACTCTCCACGTGCAACCGCGTGGAGCTCTATGCGGTCATGAGTCAAGGCTGCGACTGCAGAGAACTTGTGAGATTCCTTGCGCGATTTCACGGCATCGATGAATCCTCGTTCGCGCAATTCCTCTATCACGGAAGCGGCATGGACGCCGCGTTTCAGCTCTTCAAGGTGGCGGCCAGCCTCGATTCGATGGTGATCGGCGAGCCGCAGATACTCGGCCAGGTCAAACAGGCTTATCAGGTAGCGCGCGATGCCGGCGGCCTCGGGAAGATATTGACGGAGGTCTTCGACGAGGCGATACGTGCCGGCTCGCTCGCAAGGAGCCGCACGCAGATCGGCAAGGGCGCGGTCTCCGTCAGTTCCATCAGCATCGAGCTGGCCAGAAAAGCGGTCGGCGATCTCGAGGGGAAAACGGTGCTCATCATCGGGACCGGCAAGATCAGCGAACTCTCGATCCGTCATCTGCAGAGCCGGGGCATCCGCAAGGTCCTCGTCGCGAACCGAACCTTCGAACGCGCGCAGGAGCTGGCGCGCAGCGTGGGCGGCGAGGCCATCAGGTTCGACGCGCTTTTTGAATTCATGGAGCGCGCTGACATCGTCTTAAGCTCCACCGCCGCTCCGCACATCATCATACACAGGGCGCAGGTGCGCGAGGTCATGGAGCGCCGCTGCGGCAGGCCGCTCATCTTCATCGACACCGCCGTGCCGAGGGACATCGATCCCGGCGTCACGGAGATCGAGGGCGTGCACCTCTACAACATCGACGACCTCTCGCATGTGCGCGACTCAAATCTCCAGAAGAAGATCGAGGCGGCACGTGATGTGGAGAGAATTATCCAGGAACGCATGGGGCATCTCATCGAGAAGTTGAACTGCAGCCGGGGCAGGAAAGGATCTCATGCCGGGAAAGAAAATAGTCGCCGGAACTCGCGGAAGCGCGCTGGCGATGACGCAGGGGCGGCTGGTCCAGGGCTACTTGGCTCGCATGGCGCCGGCGCATGAATGCGTCGTCCGGGAAATCGTCACTCGTGGCGATCGCTTGCGGTCGTCGCCGCTCTCCAGGCTGGACGAAGGAATCTTCGTGCGCGAGCTGGAACATGCGCTCCTCCGAGGCGAGATCGACATTGCGGTGCACAGCTTGAAGGACCTCCCCACTGCGATTCCTTCGGGGCTTACGATCGCGGCGATACCAGCGAGGGCCAATCCGCAGGACGTGGTCGTCACGAGGGACGGCGCGCCGCTCTCCGCGCTCAATCCGGGTTCCGTCGTGGGGACGAGCAGCCTGCGCCGCCGCGCGCAGCTCCTGGCGTTGCGGAGTGATCTTACGGTGGAAGAGCTGCGCGGGAATGTCGACACGCGCATCAGCAAGTTGAAAGAAGGTCGCTACGACGCGATCATCGCGGCAGCCGCTGGGCTCATCCGCCTGGGGCTGGAAGGCGTTATCACCGAGTATCTTCCGCTCGATCGGTGGCTTCCCGCTCCGGCCCAGGGCGCGCTTGGGATTGAGGCGCGCGAAGGAGACGACGAACTGCTAGAGATAATCGGGAAGATCGACGATCCGAATACGCGCGCCTGCGTGTCTGCCGAGCGTTCGCTCATGCAGGGAATTGGCGCGGGATGTCAGGCGCCGCTGAGCGCTTTTGCGAAAACAGATGGAGACCGCGTGTCCATGGATGCGGCTATCACCAGCCTCGACGGCACGCAGTCGGTTGCATGGAGCGACGCCGCTTCCTCTGCAGAGGCCGAGGGTCTAGGAAAGGTCATGGCGGAGCGGCTGCTCGCGATGGGCGGGCGGCGCATACTGGAGGAGATCCGCGGCAATGACTGACGGAAAAGTCTATCTCGTAGGCGCAGGCCCCGGCGATGTGGGGCTGCTCACGCTCAAGGCGCTGGATCGAATACGCAGCGCGGACGTGATCGTCTACGACAAACTCGTGAATGCCGAACTCCTCAAGTTCGCGAGAACGGACGCGCAGCTCATTTACGCCGGCAAGTCGCCCAAGGGACACGCGCTCACGCAGGATAAGATCAATCGGCTGCTAGTCGATACCGCGGGCTCCGGCCGTTGCGTGGTCAGGCTCAAGGGAGGCGATCCGTTTCTCTTCGGCCGCGGCGCGGAAGAGGCTGTGGCGCTTGCGGAAGCGGGGATTCCATTCGAGGTCGTGCCGGGCGTGAGCTCGGCGCTCGCCGTCCCTGAACTCGCGGGGATTCCCCTCACGCACCGGCGCTACGCATCGACGCTGCAGATCGTCACCGGCCACGAGGATCCGCGCAAGCGTTCGTCCTCAGTGCAATGGAAGAGGCTCCTGGGAAAAGATTCCACGCTCGTGATTCTCATGGGCATGGCCAATCTCCGAGAGATCGTAAAGAAGCTGCGCAGCGCGAAGGCGAAGCCTTCCATGCCGGTGGCGGTCGTGGCCAGCGGAAGCCTTGCCGCACAGCGCATAGTGACAGGCAGCCTTGATGATATAGTTGAGAAGGTCGAGTCGGCGGGGTTCGAGGCGCCGGCCGTCATCGTCGTGGGCGAGGTAGTGCGGATGCGCGGCAAGCTCTCGCGCAAGATGCAGGGCGCGTCGCTTTGCGGGCGCACCGTACTTGTTACGCGGCCAAAGGCGCAGGCGGCTTCGTTCAGGACTCTGCTCGAGGAGCGCGGCGCGAAGGTCTTGTCATATCCCCTCATACGCCTGAGGCCCACGAACCTGCTGCGCGGGATCGTGCCGCAGCTCAGGCGCGGCGACGCGTACCGCTGGATCGTCTTCACCAGCGCAAACGGCGTCACGCATTTTTTCGACGGGCTCTATCGCTACGGCGTGCCGCCAGAGGTGCTCGCCGCTGTTCGCTTTGCCACCATTGGTTCCAAGACCGCCGAACGTCTCGAGGATTACGGATTCATCTCGGACATAGTGCCTGAGGATTTCCGGCAGGAGTCCCTCGCCGCCGAGTTAGAGAGGGAGCAGGGCGACGTGAAGTGCCGCATACTCATAGTCGGGGCGGAGGAGAGCAGGGTGCTCTTGCGCGAGAGCCTTTCGGCGTGCGGGCATCACGTGGACTTCCTGCCGATATACCGAACTGAGCTACTCTCAGGCGGGTCGCGGCGCATACGGGAGCTCATCAGAAATAAACAGATAGATGCGGTCACGCTCACGAGCTCCTCGTGCGTGCGCGCCTTCGCGGGGCTCTTCGCGAACGATAAGCTCGGCAAGGCGCTGGAGGACGTGGCGATAGCGGTGATCGGACCCGTCTCTGCCGCCACCGCGCAGGAGGTGGGGCTTCACGTCGACGTCGTTCCTCCACTCTCCACGGCCGAGAGCCTTGCGGATGCGCTGGCTTCCTATTACGGCAAGTGCTGAAGGGTATCGCATATGATCAGCGTCACTAAACTCCTGCACGGTCTCTCATCGGACGGCGACGAACTGCGCTACAGACACGCATCCGCGGCCAGGCCCAACAGGCCGGTCGTGGTATGGAACTCCACGCGGCGCTGCAACCTCAGATGCGTGCATTGCTATGCGAACGCAGGCGCTCTTCCGAGCGAAGGAGAACTTTCCACCGCCGAGGCGAAGAGGATGATCGAGGGGCTGGCGGACTTTGGCGCGCCGGTGCTTCTCTTCTCCGGCGGAGAGCCGCTCTTGAGGACCGACCTCATAGAACTCGTGCTCTGCGCCAAGGCGCGGGGCCTCAGGACCGTCATCTCCACGAACGGCACGTTGATCACGGCAGAGCTGGCGCAGAGTATCCGGGCGGCCGGATGCGATTACGTCGGCGTGAGCCTGGACGGAATCGGCGAACGCAACGACCGCTTCCGAGGCCTTGGCGGCGCATTCGCGCGGGCCGTGGACGGCATCAATCATCTCGTGGATGCGGGGCAGAAGGTCGGGCTGCGCTTCACCATGACCCGGGAGAACATCGTAGACCTGCCCGCGGTCATGCTGCTCGTTGAAGGCCTGCGCGTGGACCGCGCATGTTTTTATCACCTGGTCTATTCAGGCAGGGGCGCTGCGATAGCGGACAACGACCTCTCGCACGAGCAGACGCGGCGCTCTATCGACTCGATATGCGACTGGGTGCGCTCGCTGATCGAACGCGGAATAAAAAAGGAAGTGCTGACGGTCGACAATCACGCTGACGGACCCTACATCTATCTCAAGACCGCGCGCGAAGATCCCGCGAGGGCGGAAGAGATTCTTACGCTGCTGCGCTCCAACGGCGGCAACCGCTCTGGAGAGGGAATCGCCGGCATCGACGAGCGCGGCTTCGTGCATCCGGATCAATTCTGGAACGGGCCTTCGCTCGGCAATGTGAAGGAGCGATCGTTCGAAGAGATCTGGGGCAATGCAGCCACAGACACCTTGCTCGGCCGGCTTCGGGACAGAAAAGGTCTGCTCAAGGGCCGGTGCAGCAGGTGCGGGTTCCTCGACGCGTGCAACGGCAATTTCAGGGCAAGGGCCGAGGCGAGATACGACGACATCTGGCAGGAGGATCCTGCATGTTATCTCACTGAGGAAGAAATCGGCAATAACTCCGAGGAGAAATCATGTCATTCCCATCGATAAGACCCAGGCGCCTGCGCCGCAACGAAACCATGCGAAATCTCGTGCGCGAGACGCGCGTAGGAGTGGACGATCTGGTCATGCCGCTCTTCGTCCGTCCAGGCGCGAACACGCGGATACCGATTTCTTCGATGCAGGGCTGTTTTCAGCTCTCCATCGACGAGGCGGTGAAGGAGGCGCGCGAGGCCGTGTCGCTCGGCGTGCCCGCGGTCCTGCTCTTCGGAATACCGCAGAGAAAGGATGCGCGCGGCAGCGACGCGTACGCCGCCGACGGGATAATCCAGCGCGCCGTGCGCGAGATTAAGGAAAAAGCGCCGGGCGTGCTCGTAATCACCGACGTATGCCTGTGCGAGTACACCGACCACGGCCACTGCGGAGTGCTGAACCGCAATGCGCGCGACATGGCGTCTGGCGACGCGGTGGACAACGACGCAACGCTGGAGCTTTTGGCAAAGGCGGCGCTGGCCCAGGTGGAGGCGGGTTCGGACATGGTCGCCCCGTCAGCCATGATGGACGGGCAGGTGCGCTCGATTCGCGGCGTGCTCGACGGTAGCGGATTTTCCGGCGTACCGATCATGGCTTACAGCGCGAAGTTCGCCTCCTCATTCTACAAACCGTTTCGCGAGGCCGCGGAATCGCCGCCGCAGTTCGGCGATCGCCGCTCCTATCAGATGGACTCCGCAAACCTCGCGGAGGCGATGCGCGAGGTCTCCCTCGATATCGCCGAGGGCGCGGATATCGTCATGGTCAAACCCGCGCTCTCCTATTTCGACGTGATCCGCAGGGTGCGCGACTCCGTGAACGTGCCGGTGGCCGCTTACAACGTGAGCGGCGAGTACGCGATGGTGAAGGCCGCGGCCGCGGCCGGCGTGCTCGATGAAAAACAGATCGTGATGGAAGTGCTCACGGGCATCAGGCGCGCGGGCGCGGACATCGTGATCACGTATCACGCCAAGGATATGGCGCGCTGGATCGCGGAGACGGCATGCTGATCTCATGGAACGTGACGCGCGCCTGCAACCAGAGGTGCCTTCACTGTTACAGGGATGCGGGCGTAGCAGATGCGGACGAACTCGATACCGACGAGAGCGTTGCGCTCACAGGCGAGATCGCGCGCGCGGGTTTCAAAATTCTCGTGCTCTCCGGCGGCGAGCCGCTCATGCGGCAGGATATAGAGGCGCTCATAGCGGCCGCCGGCGATAATGGGCTCAGGCCCGTGCTCGGCACGAACGGCACGCTCCTCAGCAAGGATGTCGCTCGGAGGCTCAAGCGCGCGGGACTTTCGCGCGCCGGCATAAGCCTCGATAGCATAGCGCCGCCGGGGCACGATTCCTTCCGCGGCGATGAGGACGCGTGGGAGAAGGGCGTGGCTGCCATGCGCGCATGCAAGGACGAGAGTCTCGAATTCCAGATCCACACGACGGTGACGCGGAACAATTGGAAGGAGATAGGAGAGATCAGCGATCTGGCTGTGAAGCTCGGCGCAAAGGCGCATCACGTATTCTTCCTTGTCCCGACCGGAAGAGGCTGCTCGATAGAGGAAGACGCGATAACGCCGGCGCAGGTTGAAGAGCTGCTGCGCGAGCTCCTTAAGAAACAGCA
This sequence comes from bacterium, assembly GCA_021810905.1. Taxonomy (GTDB): domain Bacteria; phylum UBA10199; class UBA10199; order 2-02-FULL-44-16; family JAAZCA01; genus JAJZQH01. The sequence goes on along the minus strand of JAJZQH010000006.1, from coordinate 123,520 downwards.
GGGCCTGGGAATCGAGATCAAGCCGGTCTGCGCGCCGCAGTTCGTGCGCATCGCAGCCGAGATCGGGCAGCCCACCCGCTTCACGCAGGGTTGCCTCGCAGGCATCTCGTACTGCTGCGTGCTCCCCAATGGCGACGTGCATCCGTGTCCGTACCTGCCAATCAAAGTGGGCAATGTGCGCGAGACGCTGTTTTCCCAGTTGTGGCGGAAGGATCCGCATTTCCAAAAGCTGCGCGGACAGAGGTATTCCGGCCGCTGCGGCGAATGCATCCACAGGGTCAGCTGCGGCGGATGCCGCGCGCGCGCGTGGGCTTCGAGCGGGGACTACATGGGAGAGGACGATGGGTGCATTTTTTCGCAGCAGGACGTGCGCGCGGATTTGCGAAACGGGGGCGAAGGTGACGGCGCTTAGCTCTCGAGACAAGGCGATCCTCTGCGAGCTGCAGCGAGGTCTGCCGCTTGCGCCGAGGCCTTTCAAGGCGCTCGCCAAAAGGCACGGGCTCACGGAGGGCTCGCTCATCAAGAGGCTCAGGTGTCACGCGGAGCAGGGCCTCATCCGCCGCATGGGCATCATCTTCAATCTGCCGCGGCTCGGCGTGAAGTCGAGCCTCATAGGCATGCACGTCCCCCGCAAGAGGATCGATGCGGTCGCGAAGATCGTAAACTCATATCCGCAGGTGAGCCATCACTACGAGCGGGACGATCACTACAATCTCTGGTGGACGATCTCCGCTCCTTCGTCGAGGGCGCTTACGAAGTTGATACGCGAGATAAGCGACAGGAGCGATATTCAGGACGTGCTGGACCTGCGCACCGAAAAGGCGTTCAAGATGCGCGCGGTCTTTGAACTGCCGTGAGGAAGAGGATGGCGATAGAAAAAAAGAGACTGCTCTCCATGGACAGGCCGCTTGAAATCACCGAGAGGCCGTTTCAGCGGATGGCTACGGAACAAGGGCTCACCGAGCGATCGCTCGTCTCACTTATGCGCGCGCTCAAGAAGGCCGGCGTGATCCGCAGGATCGGCGCGGTATTGAGGCAGGAAAAGGCGGGACTTCATTCGAACGCGCTCGTCGTCTGGCTGGTTTGCGACGACCGGCTCGATGCCGCGGCCAAGGCGCTTGCGCGCTTTGACGAGGTGAGCCATTGTTATTCGAGGCGTCCCGCGAAGGGATGGCCGTTTAATCTCTATACGATGGTTCACGCCCGCGACAGGAAATCCTGCCTCGCCGTCATCGCGCGCATGGCTGCACGCGCGCGGCTCGATGAGTACCGCGTGCTCTTCACGGTGAGGGAACTCAAGAAGGAAAAGGCGCAGCTTTCGGAGATCATGCGATGAGATTCGATAAATCTAAAAAACATTTTGAGGACGCGCTCGCTGCCATGCCCGGCGGCGTATCCAGTCCTGTGCGCGCCTATCGCGCGGTGGGCGGGCACCCCCTTTTCATCCGGCGTGGCCGCGGTTCAAAGCTCTACGACGAGGACGGCAATGGCTTCATAGATTATGTGATGAGCTGGGGTGCGCTCGTGCTCGGGCACGCGGACCCTTCGGTTGTGCGCGCTATACGCGCCGCGGCCGGAAGAGGCACGAGCTACGGCGCGCCCACGAGTCAGGAGACAAAACTCTGCAGGCTCATCTCGGCCGCAATACCTTCGATCGAACGGCTGAGGCTCGTGAATTCGGGCACCGAGGCCACGATGAGCGCCATCCGCCTGAGCCGCGGGTTCACCGGGAGAGACAAGATCATAAAGTTCGAGGGCTGTTATCACGGCCATTCGGATGGGCTCCTGGTGCGCGCTGGCTCTGGCGCAATGACCTGCGGCGTGCCGGACAGCGCGGGTGTCCCGCGCGGCATCGCCGATGAGACGATCGTCTGTCCTTACAACGACGTCGATAGCATAGCCTCCATCATCAGGAAGCGACATCGCGAGATAGCATGCGTGATAGTCGAGCCGGTCTGCGCAAATATGGGTGTCGTGCTGCCGAGAGACGGATTCCTCGCCGCGCTTCGCGAGCTTACCGCGGCGCACGGGATCGTTCTCATATTCGACGAAGTGATCACTGGATTCCGCCTCACCTACGGCGGCGCGCAAAAACTCTACAACGTGAGCCCGGACCTCACGTGCCTCGGCAAGATAATAGGAGGGGGGCTACCTATCGGCGCCTACGGCGGCAGGGCGGAGATAATGGAGCGCCTCTCCCCGGCAGGCCCCGTCTACCAGGCCGGCACGCTCTCGGGGAATCCCATCGCGGTGAATTCCGGCCTAGCCGCCCTGAAGGAACTCGCGCACCTCGATTACCGCGCCCTCGACGAGCGTACGCAGTTGCTGTGCGACGGGATGGTCGAAGGCATGAAGAGGGAGGGCGTAGGGTTCACGCTCAATAGGGCCGGCTCGATGTTCACCCTCTTTTCCACGAGTTCCGAGGTGACGGATTATCAGGGCGCGAAGCGCGCGGACACCGCCGCATACGCGCGGTATTTCTGGTCGATGTTGAAGAAGGGAATCAACCTTCCGCCTTCGCAGTTCGAGGCGAACTTCCTGTCGTTCAAACACAGCAGGAACGATATCAAACAGACGATATCGTCGCACAACGCGGCGCTACGCTTCGCCGCTACAAAATAAAAACAGCGGCTGAGCTTTCGCTCGACCGCTGTTTCGTTAGTCTCTCCGTTTTTACGCCCACTGCGGGAAGAGCTTCTGCAGCACGGGCAGCGTCACCTTGCCGGTCTTTGTCTGAAGACCCTTTGCGAGCGCCTTGTCGCCTGACAGCGCCTTCTCCACTCCTTCGCTCGCGAGCTTGAGAGCGTACGGGAACGTCGCCGCGGTGAGCGCCTCGGTGGATGTGTAAGGCGTAAGCGCCGGCATATTGGGCACTGCGTAGTGGATTACGTCGTGCAGCACATAGGTAGGAGTATCGTGGCTCGTGGCCCTTATCGTCTCTATGCAGCCGCCTTGATCGATGGCCACGTCGACCACGACCGAGCCTGGCTGCATGGTCTTTACCATCTTCTCGGTGACGACGTGCGGCGCGCGATCGCCAGTTACGAGCACCGCACCTACTAGCAGATCTGCCTTTGATACCCACTCTGCCACGGACGCATCCGTAGATTTCACTGCCTTTATCTTGCCGTTGTACGCGCGCTCTATCTGCGAGAGTTTCTTGTCAGCCACGTCGAGCACGACGGTGTCCGCGCGAAGGCCCATGGCCACCTCAGCCGCGTTGCGGCCGACTATGCCGCCGCCGATAACGACCACCGTGCCGCGCTTTGTGCCGGTCACGCCGCCGAGCAGCAGGCCCTTGCCGCCGTGATTCTTGTGCAGCAGATACGTGCCGATCTGCGCTGCTATGCGGCCGGCCACTTCGCTCATAGGCGTGAGCAGCGGCAGCGAGCCGTCGTCCAGCTCTACGGTTTCGTATCCGATGGAGAGGACCTTTGTCTCGCAGAGGGCCGCCACCAGCTCCGGCATGCTCGCAAGATGCAGATAGGTGAAGAGGTTGAGGCTGGGCCTGAAGTAGCGGTACTCGCTCTCAAGCGGCTCCTTGACCTTGACGATCATCTCGGAGCCCTTCCAGATCTTCTCGGCGCTCATTTCGAGAGTGGCGCCCGCTGCCTGATAATCCGCGTCGCCGAACCCCGAGAGATTGCCAGCGCCTTTTTCGACGAATACCGTATGGCCGGCCCCGACGAGCTTGCGAACGCCGTCAGGTGTCACTGCTACGCGGGTTTCCTGGGTCTTAATCTCCTTCGGTACGCCGATGATCATATGAGCCTCCTGGGACAAAAAGTATAATATTTCAGATGGATAGGGCTGTAGAGCGAGCTGCTTCTAACGCCAATTTGAGGATTCAGTCAACCTATAAACTCCCTCTCCCCTTGCGGGAGAGGGTCGGGGAGAGGGGGGCACCCTCACCCCTGCCTACCGGCAGGCAGGCTTCCCTCTCCCCTCAAGGGAGAGGGTGGTGGAGAGGGGGTCACCCTCACCCTTCCCTCTCCCCTCAAGGGAGAGGGTGGTGGAGAGGGGGTCACCCTCACCCTTCCCTCTCCCCTCAAGGGAGAGGGTGGTGGATGCCCTGCAGCTTACGCTGCAGGGCTCTTTGTATTGACGCACCCCGGCAAAGCCTTGCTGCATGGCGCCTAGCGGCATTCTCAGATTTCTGCAATAAGTGCGCAACATATTGAGAGAAGGGCCGATAAGAAGGACGCGTCTTTTCCCCTCCTTTGTAAGGAGGGGATAGGGGAGGTAGATCTCGTTGATCTACCCTCCCTAACCCTCCCTTACAAAGGGAGGGAATGTATTTTGATGACAGGCCATGGTCATGCGATTCATAAAAATGTGGGGCTTTGTTTTTTTACCTGCACTCATCCTCGCCGCCTGCAGCGGGAGCAAGAGTGCGCCCAGCCCCGACGTCTCCGGGTATCCCGAGACGCCGTTCACCATTCACAGCGAGTCCGAGCTCATAGGCGGACCCAATGCCCAGGGCCGCGTGGGCGACGTGCTGCTCTCAAACGACAAGATCCGCGTCATCATCCAGAAGCCCGGCAAGAACTCCAACGTGGATTCGTTCGGCGGCAATATAATAGATGCGGATATCGTGCGTGCCGCGGGCGAGGCAGGACAGGACAGCTTCGGCTCGATGTTTCCGCTCGTGAATATCGAATGGACCGTCAACTATCAGAATTACGAGGCCGTAACGGAAGGCACGGAGAGCGGCGCGAAGGTCCTGCGCGCGCACGGGCTCATCGACGTGTACGATTACCTGGATCTCGACTTCATAGGCGAGGTTGCGCAGGGTGTGGCAGGTCAGTCGATTTCCTTTTCAAACCGCTTCGACGATCGCAGAAATCCGTTCGAGATCTACGACGACCTCAAGGGCCTCAAACCTGAGGTCGTGACCGACTACACGCTCGAGCCGGGCAAGAACTACGTGCGCATCGACACCACGTTCAAGAATGACGGTGAAAAAGACATCAAGCTCCCGATGGGCGAGTTCGTAAACTTGTCCGGCCAGGTCTCCATGCTGGTGCCGGGCATCGGCTTTACGCCAGACCTCATGACGCAGGTCGGCGGCAATACCCCGGCGGTGGTATATGCCGCATTCGACGGCGCGGGGGCATCCTATGGATACTTCTTCAATGCGGCGCAATTCATGGACCCGAAGACGAGCCAGCCTTACAACAGCGCGTCTGTTTCCTATTCAGGAGTTACGGGCCTGGTCTTTGGAGAGGAATTCCTCAAGATACTTCCTCTAGGAATGGGCGGCACTCCGGAAATTCATTTCGTCATCCCGGCGGGGCAGTCGCGTACGATCACGAGCTACCTGGTGGTGGGCGGCGGTTCCGCGGGCGAGGTCATGGACAACGGGCTGGCCGCAATTGGCGCAGCAACGAGGCCGCTCACCGGGCGCGTTCAGGACGCGGCTGGCAAGCCGGTCGCCGGCGCTACAGTGGCAGTGAATTCCGGCGGCGGAACCCTCATCACGTATCGCACGGATTCCGCGGGCCGCTTCTCGGGGCAGTTGCCCACGGGAGGAGAGCTCGAATCAAGGCGCTTTGGCGACGGTCATTACAAGGTCAGCGTGGAGATGCCCGGCTTCCAGAAGAACGGCACCACGGACGCCGGCTCGTGCGATCCCGCGGAGATCGACGTCGAGACGAAAGAAGCGGCGAGCGTGACGTGCACGCTGGGAGAGGTCGGGACAGTGACGCTGTCGAAACCCGTAGTGGACGCGGACAGCGCGCAGCCGATGCCCGTGAGGCTCACGATAGTCGGCGAAGATCCCAGTCCCAACAAGGTTGGAAGCGCCGGAAGATTCCGCTCCACCATTTACTGGCTGCAACCGTTCGGAATAGTCGACGTGAAGTACACGACCATTCGCGGGACGTTCGACATGACCGGCAGCTCCAGCTTCAACCTGGAGCCTGGGACATATCTCTTCAACTTCAGCCACGGGCCGGAATATGCGGCGGAAGAGAAGGTGATAGAGGTGCAGGCCGGAGCACAGGTCGACCTCGGAGAGATAAAGCTCAAGCGCATCGTGAAGACTCCGGGTTACATCAGCGCGGACTTTCATATCCACTGCATCGCGAGTCCGGATTCGAATATCACCCAGGAAGAGCGCGTGCTTTCCGCTGCGGCGGAGGGGCTCGACGTGCTGCAATCGTCCGATCACGACTATATCGTGGATTACGAACCCGTGATCGCGTCGCTCGTCAATATGGGGCTCATCAAGGCCGGCAGCATCAGGTCTTCGCCCGGGGACGAGATTACGCCCAATCATTACGGACATATTCACGCGTATCCGCTCACTCCTCATCCGGACGATCCAGACGGCGGCGCGCCCGACTGGAGCGAGATGCCGGACGACATCGTTTCGATGGCGCCTGAAGTCGGGCCTTCGCTCGACGAACTCATAACGAGGCTGAGATCAGATCCCGCGAATCCCGTGATTCAGATCAATCACCTCATGGACAACCCCACTGGGCTGCCGCTCGCGTCGGGCTGGGTCACGACACCTTTCTATATGGATGGATTCGGCGTGGCGCCGCTGTCGAGCTACGCAGATCCGGTGGAGCGCCGCATGCCGCCGCGCAGTTCGGGCACCGCGTTTCCGATTCCGTTCGGCGAGTCGGGTCTCATGACCGCAAACTACGACGCGGTGGAGCTGGTGGTGGGGCCGCATCTGCACGACAACGGAATACTCTTCCGCGCAGCACTCCCGACGTGGTTCAACCTGCTCAACTTAGGGATACTCGCCACGGCGACCGCGGACTCGGACAGCCACCGCGTCGTACCGGATCCGGTGGGCATCCCGCGCAATTTCATCGCGAGTTCCGTGGACCCGGCGGACGGAATGGGTGCGTCGCACGACGCCATCGATCTCAACGAATACGCGGCAAACGTAAAGGCGCACAAGACCACGATCTCAGCTGGTCCAATTATCATGGTGAAGGCAAAAGGAGATGCGGGCGATTCTGCAGACGTTGGCGGCACGATCAAGGGTAGGCACGCGCAGTTCACGGTGAACGTGACCGCGCCGTCGTGGGCGTGGTTCGACACCATAGAGGTATACGCGAACACCGAGCCCATGCCCGTGGACGACGCCACGGACACGCCGATGCAGGGGACAGCGGCAGATCCGGCAACGTTCTACAAGCCGTATCACATGCCGCGCTATTCGTATGAACCCACGAAGAGCTTCAGCCTTGCGGAGGGGACGCTCACGGACTGGAAAGAGGAGAACGGCGCGATCACCGCGAGTGTGACGTTCGATCTCACGGTGGACGAGGACACGTGGGTAGTCGTGATGGCGCGCGGCACGCATTCGACAAAGGGCTACCGCTCGCTCTTCCCGATCGTCACCAACGCGCTCGTCGACGAGACCAAGGCGCCCGAAAGCATCGACCCCGCGAACCTAGCGCTATTCCACGCCGACGAGCGAGTAGGCGCCAGCGCCTGGGCGCTGGCGAACCCGATATTCCTCGATACCGAAGGCAACGGCTTCACCGCGAAATACGTAAAAGAGGGAATCTCGCCGATAAAGCCGTAAATCGTGAATCGTAAATCGTGAATCGAACACCCGCCATCAATTCGCATTATCGTCGCTTGATCATCACCGTAGATTCGCCTCACCATCGCAGTTGCCTTGTCATCCATCCAACATGAATCCAATCCTTTTCTTGTTCTCCGGTTCTGGGGCCATGAGTTTTCTGATCGCTTCAAACAGCGAGACAATAGCCTTGTCGTGCGTCCCGGCTTGCCTTTCCAATTCGGCGAATTTTTCGGCCAGCTCTTTGTGAGACGCAAGAAACTCTCTCAGTTTCACGAAGGCCCTGACAACATAGATGCTCGCTGCGAATGCCCGCTTGGACCGCAGTACGTTAGCTGCCATTACCGCACCATGTTCAGTGAAGGCGTATGGAAGATATTTAATATTCATGCCACGTTTCAAGGTCGCAAATTGCGACCTTGAATGTTCAACCTCTTGATAATTAAGCTGAAACACGAAATCAGGAGGGAAGCGTTCTCTATTGCGGATGACCTGCTCGTTCAATCTCTTGGTTGAGACGCCATAAAGCCGAGCAAGATCCGTGGCGAGTATTACGCGCTGTCCTCTCACCAGTTTAATGTTGGTTTCAATATCCTCTATCGGAATGAGTGCGTTTGAATCCGACATCTTGTCCCTCCAGAGATTCGTGAACATACGACAAGGGTACATAATGCAATCTACGGGCCAGGAAAAAATCCTTGAGAATCAACAGGCGCACCTTCCGCAGCTGCTGCGATTCGCAGCAGCACTGCAGTATTTTCGTCATCGAATTTTCGTCGCAGCACCACATAACAATCCAATCGCATAAGTTGTGCTGCCCGCGGGAGTGGGGTATAGAGTTGGCAGTGTGGGGGAGGACTTGCTGTGCGCGTGGGTAGAAACAGGGATTCAAATGAAATCAGACGAAGAAGAAAAGTTTTTCGAAGGTTTGTTCCAGCAAATGCAGATGATCTGCGACTATCTGGAACAAGGAATCTTTGATATGATTCGAGGAGTTCTCGGGAAAACTCCAAATGAAAATACATATTTTGGCCTATTTTGCCGAGCGGTCTGCTTCATGAAAACATTGCGTAAATGCAATCAATCCTCTGATTTTCAAACTATCGCGCACGTCAATCGTGCATTGTTAGAACTGACCACCGACATGATCTTGCTTCACCACGATAAAGCCGATGGATATTTGAAAATGAGAGCATGGGAAGAATCTGCCAAGCTTAAGGCGGCGGAAAAGGTGTTGCGATACTACGGAGAACAAGGCCTGGCTCTACCCGATCATTATCATGCTCAGAAGGCCTTCATTGATAAAGATAAAGAAGCCATTGTACATAAACGACAACAGTTCTGGGCAAAAGTGAATCATCCCGTTTGCCGATGGACTGGTAACAGATTAAATACAGATGTAGAGATCGCAGATTCGCATGAGAACACAAAATTGACAGAGATATATTGCACAGAGTATCAAAAAATGAATTGGATGACACATGGTTCAGCCTTAGCCGGACTGCGACACATGGAGCCATCGGGTTTCATGAATCTTTGTGGTTTATCATATGCCGCATGCGGAAAACTTGCGCTGTTATGTGCACAGATGGCCCTCAAGAAATTCGGGTTCTGGAAGGAAGGAATTTATAGAGGACGTTGGGAAGATATCAATAGACGAATTGAACGACACATGGCTTCCTTTCTTCCAGCAGATTGAATTGTGAGCTAGAACTGATAAAGAAAATATTTGTTTTGGAATAAATTGTTAATAACAAGGGATAGAGCATGTCATATTATCTAGTAAGAATCGGCGAAGGTTCAAAATACATCGAAGAAGCTAGAAAAGACAGTTTTATTGCCGTCGGTTGGAATGAAGTGTCTGATTTGAGAACATTGGGAAGCCTTGAACGTATCAAAGATGCGATTTCAAAATCTAGTTATAATTATTCGGCTTCACAAATGCCAAACCAAGCGGGGCAGCTATTCCGATTCGGATTAGAAATGCAGGTAGGTGACACCATTCTTTCACCGTTGGGTGAAGGCGAGTATTTAGTTGGTGAGGTTGGAGAATATTACTATGAAGACAGACCAACTGATCGTTGCGACTATAAACATCGTCGAAAAATAAGATGGTCGGACAGAACACTTCTGAAAGAAGACATGTCTACGAACCTTGCGTATTCTCTTGGCGCGCTTCTTACAATATTTTCCTTGGATAAATATGCTCATGAACTGGACTCGCTGATATCCGGCCTAGCAGTTACCCCAGCAGACAAACCGGAACGGATTCGCGACGTTATTTTATCCAGCTTGATGGATCTAAATGGAAAAGAATTTGAAGAATTCATCAGGCACTTGTTAGATATTATCGGATTTACAGCCGAAACAACACCTTATGTTGGTGATAAAGGCATAGATGTAAATGGTGTCCTCGATGCTGAAGGCTTGGCCAACCTTACATTGCGCGTTCAAGTGAAACGAACCAGAGGATCAATTGGAAACAAAGAAGTCTTGGCCTTGCGAGGCGCCCTCAGTCAAGGCGAGCACGGGTGTTTAATCACTCTTTCAACATTCACAGCTCAAGCTACTGAGGAAGCCCAGGCTCCGGGCAAGATCTTCATTAAATTGATTGATGGCGATGACCTTGCTGGTCTTATATTGAAGCACTTCGATGAGATAGATGATACATATGCTGGGAGGTTCGGGATAAGAAGGAAAAAAGATTTTAATATTGAAGATCAGTTCGAGCTTTCATCACTTCAACCAGAAATAACCAAGTCAACGATCGCCGTTGATATCGCACCAGATTGGGACACATTGGTCTGCGCTGCACATGAGGATGGATTTAAACGAGCTTTTTTAGGACAGAAAGCTTGGTGGGCTGTACGTCTCAATCCAAAGACAATTCCCTTTATCAAATATATTGCGATTTATCAGGTCGCCCCTATATCAATGATAACCTATTATGGGAAAGTGAAGAATATTGAGCCATTCGAGAATACCGGCAAATACAAACTTCTTTTGGAAGGCGATCCGATTGAATTAGATAAACCCGTTGGCTTGGGTGCTAATCATTATTTAAAACCGCAGGGCCCTAGGTATTCTCGATTAAAGAACATTATGAATGCTAAGAGCCTTGATGATGTATTTGGACAACAATAATTATATCTCGTATCTCCGAAATATGGGGGAATGCGTATGTCGAACGCGGATGTCCCAAAGATTATTAATGATCTCGTCAATAGATTTAGTGAGCATATATGCGATTATAAATCTGGCAGATACAAGGAAGAACAAGTTTGTGCTGAGTTTATCCTGCCGATGTTCGAAGCTCTCGGCTGGGATATCGCCAATCGAGAGGGATGCTCGGAAGCTTATAAAGATGTAATTCACCACGATTCCATCAAGACCGGAGTCGGAACCAAGGCGCCCGATTATTGTTTCCGCATCGGTGGCGTGCGCAAATTTTTCTTGGAAGCCAAGAAGCCGTCCGTCAGCGTTAGGGACGAGCCCTATCCTGCCTTTCAGTTGCGGCGTTATGCGTGGAGCGCCAAGCTGCCGCTCGGCATCGTCACTGACTTCGAGGAGTTCGCTGTCTATGACTGTCGGACTAGGCCCATTAAATCCGATAAGGCCTCGACCTCTCGCATCCTCTACCTGAAATACGATCAATATCTCGAGCGCTGGGATGAGATCTCCGGAGTTTTTTCGAAAAATGCGATTCTCAAAGGTTCCTTTGACAAATACGCCGAAGGTGCCAAGGGCAGGCGCGGTACCGCAGGTGTGGATGACGCTTTTCTGGAGGAGATAGAACGATGGCGCCAGCTCCTCGCACAGGGGATCGCGCAAAATAATAAACGGCTGGATGTGCGCAATCTCAATTTTGCCGTCCAGGCTATCATCGACCGGATTATCTTTCTGCGCATTTGTGAAGACCATGGATTTGAAAGCTACGGCCAACTCATGGCCTTACAGAACGGGCCGCACGTTTATGATCGCCTTGTTGAAATATTCCGACACGCTGACAAGCGCTATAACTCGGGCCTCTTTCACTTTGTGGAGGAACGAGGACGCGCCACACCTATCGACACATTAACGCCCAAGCTCAAAATAGATGACAGCGTCCTGCGCACTATCTTCGAGAATTTGTACTATCCGCAGAGTCCCTATGAATTTTCCGTTATCCCAGCGGAGATACTGGGTCAAGCCTATGAGCGCTTTCTCGGCAAGGTTATCCACCTCACACCCACGCGGCGCGCTAAGATCGAAGAAAAACCCGAGGTCCGCAAAGCGGGCGGCGTCTATTACACGCCGTCGTACATAGTGGATTACATCGTCCAAAACACGGTGGGAGAGCTTTTGGAGGGAAAAACGCCAAAGGAGGCCGCAAGGTTTCGCATCCTCGACCCTGCCTGCGGTTCGGGCTCGTTTCTTATCGGAGCGTACGATCATCTGATGAAGTGGCATCTTGAATGGTACACGCATCACAATCCTGAAAGATGGGCTAAGGGGAAGACGCCCGCACTTTACAAGATACGCAAAGATGAATGGGCTCTCACATTTACGGAACAAAAGCGAATCCTGACGGACAACCTGTATGGCGTGGACATCGATCCCCAGGCGGTGGAGGTTACGAAACTTTCGCTGCTGTTGAAGCTCCTTGAGGGTCTGCAGCAGCGTGAACTCTTCCGCGAACATGCCCTCCCCGACCTGGGCAGCAACATCAAGTGCGGAAATTCGTTGATTGGACCGGAGTTTTACAAGAATCAAATGGATTTTTTTACTGACGAAGAGCGCATGCGCATTAATGTTTTTGATTGGGACGGTGAGTTTTCAGCTATCATGAAGAGTGGCGGATTCGATACGGTCATCGGGAATCCACCGTACGGCGCATACCTTGGTGAAATGGAAAAAGAATATCTTCACAGAAGTTATACGTGCCAAAATTATCAGCTCGATAGTTATCTTCTCTTTCTTGAGAGAACCATTACAAAGTTAATTAATGGAAGCGGATATTATGGAATGATTATTCCGAATCCATGGTTAACAAACCTTCTCCAGACAAATGTGAGAAAATTTGTCACGACAAAAACTCGTATGGTTGAAATAGTCCATTTCTTATTCCCCGTTTTTGATGATGCCACTGTTGATACTCAAATTGTCATTCTTCGGAGAATGGAATCCGGTAAATGGGAAACGAGAGTGTCTATCGTAGAATCTGCGGATGGTTTGGTGCTACCTACACCGGATAACATAAAAATCATTAAACACGATCAGGATAAGTGGAAGAGGTTGAACGGTGGAACTATTAATATATTCATGGATGAGGATGATGATAGATTAGCGCATAAGTGTCTGCAGCGAACTAAGCCGCTCGATGAATTGTGTGTAATCAATGTTGGAATCAAACCTTACCAAGTTGGCAAGGGAAAACCGCCCCAGACAAGGAATGATGTCGAAAATAGGTCATTTGATAGTGCTTCCCCCAAGACCCCAATGCATCGTCAATATTTAAGAGGGTGTGACATAGGCCGATATTTGATTGCTCCGCTGCAGAGGCGCTATCTGAAATATGGTCCCTGGCTGGCAGAACCAAGACCAGCTGCAGACTTTGATGTAGTGCCTAAAATCGTTATGCGGCAAACGGGAGACGGATTAATTGCAGCTCTAGATATAGATAAGTATCTTTGTTTGAACAATATGCATGTTATTGTTCCTCGAAAGAGTCAGTACGATCCATCCTATTTGCTCGGCATCGTTAACTCAACACTGCTCAATTGGTATTATCGTACATTAAACCCCGAAGTTGGTGAAGCATTAGCGGAAGTTAAGAAAACAAATGTTGCGAGGCTTCCAGTACGTCAAATCAACTTTTCGAATAAGACTGATAAATCATATCATGATAAGCTCGTTAAGTATGTTAATTTGATGTTCGTGCTGAACAAAAAAATAACAGTCGCAAAAACACCTCACGTGAAGACTGCGCTTCAGCGCCAAATTTACGCCATTGACAACGAGATCGACCGACTTGTGTATGAGCTATATGGTTTAACAAAAGAAGAAATAAAAATAGTCGAAGAGTCTGTGGAAAAGGAGTGAATATGAGTAAAGGCGACTTTGTTCTATGTGATTCATACTACGTCAAACAAGAAGGTTCGAAAGAGAAACCGAATCGCCTTTTCGGAATCTTTTCTTTCAATGAGTACGGAAGTCAGGGCAAGGATCATGTGACGTTTCATGTCTTGACCAAGGACGGAATTGCCTGTGTCCCGGGTAAACACGCAGAATTGATTTCCCTGAAGTGGTATCAGAAGGATGTATACAGGTCCGCATTTTGTGGTGGCGTTATTGGGTCACTGCTGACCTATGGTGTGCCACATGCCATCAAATGGTTGGTGGGTTGATTTGGTGGGAGATTTGAAGACGTAATTCCTAGGTCACGACATTTAATTCAAGCAAACTCTGCCAGACGAAGCAAAATTTTCGATGAACGCAAAGTGCATTATGGGGTAATGGTTGTAATAGCTGAAACATTTTCATTCCGGGGGCGATGCTTAAAAAGCAAAGCAAAACCCAGACTCCCTGCGATACTCCCCAGGAATTTCCATGCATACCCAGCATCGCCGGCTTGTGGTCTTTGTGCTCGCCGGATGCGAGGAACAGGGCTGATCCTCTTCCGGTCGCGGCCCTTGCTGGTCGGTTACCATACAATGTTCAATGTATTGTTTATTGTATGGTAACTTTTGTTTGACGATAGTTACCATACAATGTATGATATTCATGTAAGTGTATGGTAACCATGTGATTTGGATGGAGGGTTGCATGGGTGTGATCAAGGGCGTTCTTAGAGAGGAGCTGGAAAATTCCCTTCAGATGAAGAAGGATTACGAGAGGGAGCTGGCAAAACTTCCGCAGGGAAGCCTTGTGAAGAAGACGATCAAGGGCCATGAATACTACTATCTCGTGCAGCGGGTTGGGGGAAAGGTAGAGTTCATCTATAAGGGGAAGTTATCCGGCGAGGAAGTAAAGAAATACAAGAGCGCAAAGGAATTCAGGGCTAAGTATCGGAAACTCTTGTCGCAAGTGAAGAAACAAATAACATTCTTGCGGAGCACGTTGCGTGGGAAAAAACCAATATAAGCTGTGTCGCGAAGTTTTGCGGAGATTGGAAAAGGCCGGCTTCCTGAGGCATCTTATTATTATCGGGAGCTGGTGTATTCCGTTCTACGAGAATTATTTTTCTGGAATAGACTACAGTCCCTCCATAAGGACCAGAGATATTGATTTCTTGATACCGAAACCTGGTTCATTTCGTTCGAAGGTCGATCTCGAGGAGCTCCTGAAGGATCTCGGATTCATACTCGGTTTTAAGGGCGAGCATGGCGTGATGAAGCTGGAACACCCTGATCTCGTAATCGAATTCCTTGTGCCGGAACTTGGAAGAGGAACAGATAAACCAGTAGCCTTGCCTCAGCTCGGTTTCAACGCCCAGGCGCTCCGGTTCCTAAATTTTCTCATGTCCGACACGATCGCTGTCCGCATCGGTGATGTAACGGTTGCGCTGCCACACCCTGCAAATTTTGCGCTTCATAAATTAATCATCTCTCAGCGGAGGCAAAGCAGCGAAAAAATGACGAAGGACCGGGATGCGGCGATGAAGGTTCTCAGGGCACTCATCGAGAAGGGCGAAATCGCTAAAATCAAGGGGGCTTTTCAGTCGGTTCCCCGTAGCTGGCGGCAAAAAATCATCAAGGTGCTTGAACTGGCAAAGGAATCGTCAATTGCGCAGTCTCTCAAAGATTGAGAAGAGTTCTCAGGCGCAGGGCGTGAAAGCCAACGTCCTCTTCTTCGACCGCAAGCCCGCGCAGCAAAAACCGTGGACTACGACCTGCGCACGAACATGCACTTCACGCTCAAGGAGAACACGCTCAAGCGCGCGGACCTCGACGACTTTGTGAAATGCTACAACCCCAAGAACCGCCACAAGCACAAGGAGTCGGAGATTGCGGAGGATTAAAGCAAGAATGATATATGGGGAATTCGAAAAGTCGCCGTTGTACCAGGCCTTCAGCTGAAATTATGAAGGCCTGCATTGTTTGTATCCATCCCTTGACTGAATGTATACAAACCCATATACTTTGTTTACATCTTAAGAAAGATGGATGCAAACTATGAAACGTCTCGAGCTTGGTAAAAATATAACGCAAATACAAGGATTTAAGGCCTTTATCCCTCATCCATTTCCTCCAAAAGAGGGGTTCGATTGGGATGCAAACCTCTTAAAGAAGGCGGATCTGGCCACCAGATTGCTGGGAAAGCTGGATGGCATTACCAAGTTGTTACCCGACGCCGACTTTTTCCTCCTGATGTATCTCCGGAAAGACGCAGCCTCCTCAAGCCAGATTGAGGGGACACAAGCCACAATGATCAATGCGATCGAAGCTGAGGCAAAAGTTAACACCGATATTCCCAAAGATGTGGATGATATTTTGCATTACATCAAGGCGCTGAATTACGGGATGAAGCGGATGGTTGACGATGATTTTCCGGTATCTCTGCGTTTTGTGCGTGAGTTGCATGCAAGACTGATGGACCAGGCGCGCGCAACCCACTTTTCTGATCCCGGAGAGTTTCGCAAAACACAAAACTGGATCGGGGGCACCCGCCCGGACAATGCCCGTTTTGTTCCTCCACCCGTTGAGGAGATGAACAGGGCATTGAATGATCTTGAGCGCTTCATGCATGCAGACGATTCGACGCTGACGCTGATCAAGGCAGCGCTGATCCATGCACAATTTGAAACGATTCATCCCTTTCTCGATGGAAATGGAAGAACCGGCAGAATGTTGATTAATTTTTATCTATGCAAAGAAGGATTTCTTGAAAAGCCGGTTCTGTTTTTGTCCTCTTTTTTCAAAAAACATCAGGAGTTGTATTATGAAAAACTGCTCAATTATCAAAAATACGGAACGGTGGATGACTGGGTTAGTTTTTTTCTCGAAGGAGTCATTGAAGTCGCCGCTGAAGCCATAGAAATTGTCGGCAAGATCACTGTATTGCGTGAAGAAGATATGGCAAGAATGCAGAAACTTGGAAAACGGTCTGCAGAGAGTGCAGCGCTCTTGTTGCCAAAGCTCTATGGACAGCCGATCGTCAATGTTGCGCTTGTGCAAAAGTGGACCCATTTTACGCGCGCCGGCGCACAAACCGTCATCAATCGTTTTATAGAGATGGGCATTCTTTCCCCGAAAGATAAGGATAAGAAATACGGCCAATCTTATATCTACAAAAAATATACCGACATTTTTATGGATAGCCAATAACAGGAATTCCGGGGCCGCGACACTTGATTCACAACTTCCCTCACGCGATGGTGAAATCGGAAGTCCTGGAGACAATTGAATATAATACGGGAATACGTTTTTGATAGCCCCAATCACGGAGCAAAGAAAAAGCGGCCGTTTCCAAATTGAACAGGAGCCATCATGAAAAAGATCTGCCTGGCTGTTGTGCTGATGCTCTGCCTGCCGCGGCTCGCGCTGGCCATCGATGCGGGCAAGGCTAATGGTCTGCTCACCGTGGGCAAGGAGAAGATCAAGCTCACGCACGCCTATGCACACCGGTATAACAACGAAGAGGGGCTCGGGGATGGGCCGGAGCTGCGCATCCTGCTCACCGACCGCGAGCTCCCGGTCACGGTGCTGGCCGGGTTTGAGGGACCTCGTACGCTCGACGACATGGCGCGCCAGGGCAAGGTCCGCGGCATCCTGCTCAAGCTCGATCCGCGAAAGCCTCTGGATCACATGCACGGTACGGTGCTCGTGCCGCCGAGCGATCCGCAGGCATCGCTCATCTTCTTCACGAGCTCAGGCAACGACGAGTTAAAAGGGCTCAAGGTCGACGCGCTGCGCGTGAGCGGCGAACTGCAGTACAGCTCTGACAATAAGTCCTTTGCCGATCTCCCGCCATATTCTTGCGATGCCACGTTTTCAGCGCCGCTCTTTCACGACGAGCCGCTCACGGCAAAGCTCTCCGGCCGCGCTGCGATCATAAGCCCGCAGGCGCAGGCGCTGAAGGCGTACATTGCAGCGCTCGGCCGCGGCGACCTGGAGGCTGCGCGCAAGCTCGCCACGGAAAACAACTGGACGGAACTGGAGGCGTACAAGAAGAAGGTGAGCGATGAGGAGTTCCGCAAGATGCTGAAGTCTGAGGGATCCTCAGCAGCAGAGATCGACCGCCAGATTTCGCGCGTCTTCGTGCGCGGCTCGCACGCAACCATCGTGCTCAAGGGACAGGGCAGCACCTCCGTGCAATCGCTCGTAAAGCAAGGCGGCGAGTGGAAGGTGAATTGAGCGCTCTTCAGAACCTCATCAGCCGAAGCAAAATTTGCGATGAAGGCAAAGCTCATTATGGGGAAGGTCAGCAGAACTAAAACAGGAGAGGAGCCCGTGTTATGACGACACCTCAATCCATACATAGCACAGTCGAAAATGCGCTGGGGCTTGTCGCTTATCAGCCCGGCGCGGTGGTGAGCCGCGAGCTCGTCAAGAAGAGGAGCGGCACTGTGACGGTCTTTGCCTTTGACAAGGATCAGGGCTTAAGCGAGCATACCGCGCCCTTCGATGCGCTGGTGTATGTGCTGGACGGCCTTGCCGAGATCACCCTCGGCGGTGAACCCAGGCGTCTTTCCAAGGACGATATGCTGCTCATGCCGGCCGGCGTTGTCCACTCAGTGAAGGCGCTCAAACGTTTCAAGATGATGCTCGTGATGATAAGGGAGGCGTAGGCCGCGGAAAGGATATTTTATGGATTGGCTCTGTCTCTTGGTGGCTGGTCTTCTTGAGGTCGCGTGGCCCATCGGTTTCAAATATTCGAACGGTTTTACGAAGATGCTCTACACGGTTCCCACGTGTATCGCGCTGATTTTGAGTTTTGTCCTGCTCTCGAAGGCCTCCAAGACGCTGCCCATCGGCACCTCCTACGCCGTCTGGACCGGCATCGGAGTCTTTGGTACGGCGCTTTTCGGCATCATCCTCTTTGGCGAAGCATACACACCTACGAGGATAGCATTCATTTTTCTCATCTTCGCCGGCATCGTAGGGCTTAAGCTGACCTCTGGAAGTTAAACCACGACGATCTGCGCCTTCAGCTGGGCGGCATCTGCTGCAGGGAGAGCATATCTCCAGCTGCTTGTCCCGTGATCGTCACGTCCGCGCTCTGGGTGTTGAAGTCGAGGCTCACGGGCTGGGTGGATCCGAAGACGATGTAGATGATGCCCTGTTCAGTGCCGTTCGGCCAGTGTGTGGCGCTCATCACCATGTCGTCGATCCCGTCGCCGTTGATGTCTCCAAAGGGCTTTGACCAGCCGAAGATCGTCGATTTTGTCGGAAGCGGAACCGACCCCGAGTAGGTAGCGGAGGCGCTCCCCCCGGCGCTCAGGTCCACGCTGACCGGAGTTGCGGACCCCGTGAAGAGATAGGCTGTGCCCGTGCCGCCCGCTCCCGAAACAAATCTTAACGGGGCGCCGATGAGCATGTCGTTGAACCCGTCGCGGTTGACATCGCCTGGCACGGAGATGGCGTAGCCCAGTTCGGACGGCGCCGCGTCGCCTGTGAATGTTGCCTGGGCGCTTCCGGTCGAGAAATCGATGCTTGCGGGGGATGCGGAACCCAGCACGAGGTAGGCGATCCCCTTTGTCCCGCCCGCCGGAGGCGCTCCCATCAGCATGTCATCGTATCCGTCGGCGTTGATATCCGCGCAGCTGCAGAGCAGGCCGAGACCGAGTGCGTTGTTGTCCTGCGCGCCGGTGAATGTGGCGCTTGCCGGCTGGGTCCTCAGATCGAGGCTCGCCAGGGAGGTCGAGCCAGCGACGTAATAGACCTGGCCGCGCATCGTGCCGCCGCCTGCTGCGGTGGGCGCGGCGAGTACGATGTCATCCAGCTCGTCGCCGTTGACGTCGCACGATTTGTACATCTGCGAGCCGATGGCAGGAGAGCCAGTGACGATGAAACTTGCCTGGGCGACATCGGTGATCGGCGTGAAGGCTCCATAGCGCGCAGCTCGCCCCAGCACGAGCCAGAACTGCGAATAAGGAGGCAATGCTGCGGGCTGCGCGCCGCTGATCAAAAAGTCGGCGAACCCATCGCCGTTGACGTCGCCTGCGGGGTATACGCCGAACCCCAAAAAGACATTGTCGGCCCCACCTATCAAGATATCCGCATCGGTGTCGGTCAGCTGGAATGTCCTGCTTGTGGGCGTGGCTGATCCGTAGATAATCGCGACAAGCCCCCTGTTGCTGCCGCCGATATTCGACCGCGGTGCGGAGGCGAGCATGTCGGCGTATCCGTCGCCGTTGATGTCGCCCGCGCTCGCCGTGAACCAGCCGAAGTTGATGTTATCCGAAGCCACGTTGTACTGGGCGTCTGCCGTCTTCGTGGAGAGGTTTACGTTGGACCAGTTCGTCTTGCCCAGGAAAAGGTAGGCCATGCCCGAATCCACGCCGGACTGGTCGTTGTGCGGCGCGCCGGCGATGATGTCGTCGATGCCGTCGCCGTTCACGTCGTGCATGTTGAGAGATGGCTTGAAGGACTGCGTGAATGTTTCTGCCAGCGCCGCGCCCTGGGCGCTCTTTGCAGTGTTCTGGATAGTCAGCGCGTAGGGGTGATGCGTCTTCCAGAGTGTCGATGGAGTGAAGGTCACCGTGTTGTCCGTCCATGAGAACGTGCCGGCTGCCGGGCCGCTCCCTGTGATCTGGAATGCAGCCTCCACGCTCGTATGGTCCATGGCCGTGGAGAAGGTGACCGAGATTGTACTCGTGGTATAGAGCCGGGCATTCGTGGCCGTTGTCGAGGTGATCGTGGGAGGTGTCGATGATGTGCCACTGCAGCCGTCGTTGTATGCGGCAATTGCGAGGGTCAGCACCAGCAGGACAGAAGCGCTGATCTTTGACATGGTATCCCCTTTGAGGCTCGAATATTTAAAAATTATATCGCAGGTTGTTCCTTCGCGCCGCAAATAAACGCTACAACTTGAAATGCCCGCTGATGCCCGCCAGCATCGTCTGCACCGCAAGGGCGGCAAGGATAAGCCCCATCACGCGCGTGATCACATCGATTCCCGTTTTTCCCAGCCACTTTTGAAAATACGGGGCCGAGCGCAGCGTGAACCAGGTCATCAAGAGAATCCCCAACATGACGCCGGTAATGACCGCCTGTTCCTTCCACGAATAGAGATCATTGTTCGTCTGCAGCACTACCGCCATGATCACTCCAGGTCCCGCGATATACGGCAATGCAATCGGAAACACCGACACATCGCGCTCGACCCCTGTTTGATGCGCATTGACGTGCACCCCTTCCAGATCCGCATCGAGAATCATCTTCAGCGAAACCAGCAGGAGCACAAGACCGCCGGCCACCTGAAAGGCGTACATTTCGATGCCCAGGTGATCGAGCAGGACCTGGCCCAGGATGATAAAGGCGACGAGGATGCAGGCCGAGATGATGCAGGCCTTGAGCGCGATGCGGCGCTGTTCGCGGACGTCCTTCCCCTTTGTTGCGGAGAGAAACAAAGGGACAGTGCCGATGGGATCGATGACGACATAGAATGTGACCGCGGCCTTGATGATATGTGCGAGCACGTGGGCCTCCTTGCCGAGTTCAATCTCCGCCCTCTCTCATGGAAAGGACAAAGTCTTTATACATGGTTGTCCCATGTAACAAAAGGGGAGCGTTCGCAGGCGCCTCTTCTTGACCAGGCCGTCAGTCGAGGTCAAAAACCGCGAGGCAATGCCTTCCATAAAACATGTCGTTAATTATATTATTGACGATATTGTGGGCTCTCGATATGTCCAACCTGATCAAAGAAATCAACGGCCTGCCTGACGGCGGGCAAGGAGGCTCACATGGAAAAAAAGACGAATTTCATTCCGGAAGGCTACCACACGGTCACGCCCAGCCTTGTCATTCGCGGCGCGAAAGAGGCTCTTGAATTCTACAAGAAGACCTTTGGCGCCGAGGTGACTTACTGTCTCGACAGGCCCGATGGAAAGGTCATGCACGCGACCATGAAGATCGGAAATTCAATTCTCATGATTTCCGATGAGTGCCCGCCGCATGAAGGTCACGACACGCTGTGCGTAAGGTCGCCCGCAGACGTTGGAGGGACGACCACGAACCTTTATCTGTACGTGAAGGATGCTGATGCTGCGTTTAATAAAGCGGTAAATAACGGCGCCACCGTGTCGATGCCCATTGCCGACATGTTCTGGGGCGACAGGGTAGGGATGTTCAAGGATCCCTTCGGTCATTTCTGGTCTGTGGCGACGCACACGAGGGACGTGAGCAACCAGGAGCTGGCGGAGGGCGCGAAGAAATTCTACAGCCAGAAGTAGTCGGCCGGCCATATTGGCCACGGCTGACCTGCTTCACAAGCAACAAACTCCGGACGCCTCTGAAAGAAGTTTCAGAGGCGTCCGATTTTTTGCTGCATCGCGCGGCCGCGCGTCTATCGAAGGGTTCTTCACCACTCCCGGCTTTGCTTCGGGCGATGCTTTTGCTAAGGGGTCTGCATGGCGCTCCTGAGCATCAGCGATCTGTGCGTGGCGTTTGACGAGCTGCCGCTTCTCGATCACGTGGGCATGAACGTGAAGAGGGGCGAGCGGATCTGCATCGTGGGGCGCAACGGGACAGGCAAGTCCACGCTGCTTCGGTGCATCGCAGGCGAATGCTCGCCCGATTCGGGCGAGGTGGCGCGGGAGCGCGGGGCCGTGTTCTCGTATCTGCCGCAGGAGGTTCCGCAGGGGCTCAGTGGAGTTGTATTTGACGTGGTGGCAGGCGGCCTCAAGGAGACGGGCGATCTTCTCGCGGAATATCACGCCATCAGTTCAAGCATGGCCGGCGCGCATGACGCGGCGCTGATGAAGCGCATGGACGAGATCCAGCATCAGCTCGAGATAAGTGGCGGTTGGCGGATGCACAGCGAGGTTGACCGGCTGATCTCGCATATGGGCCTCGCGCCGGATGCCAGGTGCGAGGAGCTCTCGGCGGGGATGAAACGCAGGGTGCTCATGGCGCGCGCTCTCCTGGGCAAACCCGACCTTCTCCTTCTGGACGAACCCACGAACCACCTCGACATCGATTCGATAAACTGGATCGAGGAATATCTGCTTAACTTCGCCGGCTCTCTCATCTTCGTCACGCACGACCGCATGTTTCTCCGAAGGCTTGCGACCCGCATAGTAGAGATCGATCGCGGCATCCTCAAGAGCTGGGCCTGCAATTACGAAACCTTTCTGGAGCGCAGGCAGCAGGATCTGCTTGCAGAAGAAAAGCAGAGGGCAAGGTTCGAAAAGAAGCTGGCCGAGGAGGAGGCGTGGCTGAGAAAGGGAGTGCGCGCGCGCAGGACGCGCAACGAGGGCAGGGTCCGCGCGCTCATGCGCATGCGCGAGCAGAAACAGGCGCTCCGCTCGCGCATAGGCTCCATCCGTCTTGAGGCGCAGGAGGCCCAGCGCACCGGGAAACTGGTGATCGAGATAGAGGACTCATCGTTCTCTTATCCGGGAAAGGCGATCGTCAAAGATTTCTCCACCACGATCGTGCGGGGCGACAAGATCGGGATCATAGGGCCCAACGGCTCGGGCAAGACGACGCTCTTGCGCATGCTGCTGGGCGAGCTCAAACTCGAGCAGGGTTTTCTGCGGCAGGGCGAGAATCTCCAGATCGCATATTTCGATCAGCTGAGGGGCGCGCTCGCTGAGGACAAATCGGTGCAGGATAATATCTGCGACGGAAATCCGTTTCTCACGATCAACGGAAAGAAAAAGCACGTCGTGGGGTATCTGCAGGATTTCCTCTTTCCCCCGGAGAGGGCGAGGTCTCCAGTATCCGTCCTGTCCGGCGGCGAGCGCAATCGCCTGATGCTGGCAAAGCTCTTCACTCTGCCTTCGAACGTGCTCGTGCTGGACGAGCCGACCAACGATCTCGACGCGGAGACGCTCGATCTCCTGGAAGAGATGCTCATGGAATACAACGGCACCGTGCTGCTGGTGAGCCACGACCGCGAGTTCCTCAACAACGTGGTCACGAGCACGATCGTGCTGGAGGGAGAGGGAAGGGTGGGCGAATACGTGGGCGGGTATGACGATATGCTGCGGCAGCGCAAGGCGCAGCCCGCGCCCGTGTCCGCCTCCAGGGATGAGAAGCCCGCGAGGGAGAGGGCCGCGCCCTCGGGCCCGCGCAAGCTCACGTTCAACGAGAAGAGAGAGATCGAGGGACTGCCTGCGCGCATCGAATCGCTGGAAAAGGAAAAGATCGAACTCGTCAATTCCATGTCCGATGCAAAGGTCTACGGGAGTGCGGAGAGCGTGGCAGCGGTGATGCAGAGGCTGGGTCAGATCGGCGCGGAGCTGGCGCATGCCTACGACCGCTGGGCGGAGCTGGAGGAGCGTCGGTGAAAAAGGGGTGCGTCGCCGACTAATGGCTTGCGAGTTGCGCATCGAGGCGGGCTGACTCGTGCCTTACCGCCTTGATCATCGAGTTTACCGTGAGCCCTATCGCTGCCTTGAAGACCGGCTTGGGCACGCTCTCTTTGGCCTTTACGCGGTAGTAATACTTGAGCAGCGTCTTGCCGTCCGCGCGCGCGATAACCTCCCAGTACCCGTCGTCGTCCTGCGTCTTCGAGTCGAGCTTTCTCCACGCGGCGCGATCTTTTTCCGCGCTTTCGTCGTAAGTGTAGCGCCTCACCACCCATTCGTTCTTGATCGGCCATGGCAGGTTGTAGAATTCGTATGCCGTGCGCTGCCAGTGCCCCGAGTAGCCGGCGGGGTTGGGTGAAGCGGGGTGCGCGCGGTCCAGCGCCATTACCTGGTTTTCATCGCCCGCGACTTCCGGCGTTACGAGCGCCGCGGCCTCGGGCGAGAGGAATCCGACCTTCTGGGACATGGGCAGCCACTTGGGCCAGCGCTCCATATCGGTGAGCGCGGTCCACACCGCCTTTGGCGAAGAGTCGATCACGGCCTGCACGCGCACGAGGGCCCATGAAGGCTCTCCCTCTGCGGCGGGTTCCTGTATGGTGATCTCCTTGAGGATCCAGCCGGAATCGAGTTTTTCCTCGTCCGTTTGTTTCGCGAGCGTCGTGTTTGGAAGCAAGATCAGCAGCAACGCAACGAGCATGTATCGGCGCATCGGCCCTCCTTATTGATAAAGACTTAACCATAGCGGAGGTATTTGGGAAATTCCAGAGGTATGTATCGGCCGAGATGGATTGCGATGACTTAAGCAGGTCAGGATTTATCTTTGGCTGGGCTTTTTCGCCTGGGATGGAGGAGTACGTGGTCGTTCGTCCCTTTGACTTTTAGTTCAATGGCGCCGTCCGGGTATTCCACGAACCTTGAGGGGTGCAGGTATCGGGCGAGCTGATCTTTCGCGCGTGCCCTGAAGACCCAGCATCCTTCTATAGTGCTCCACCTGAGTCCAAATATATTGCCTGTTTGAGACAGGGAGGAGAATTGAGCCGATGTCAGCGGTAAGATAACGTCTTCAGGTTTTGCGCCCAACGATCTCCGAATATTCTGCCAAAGCTTCTGCGCGAACGTAAGTGGAGGCGGCTCAGGCAGAGGAGGCGGCGTGATGAATTGAGGCGGTTCCGCCGATGCAGGGACTGCTGCAATGGCGAGATCGACTATCCTTTTCTCGAACGGCGGTTGGGAAGGCTGAAGCTGCGGAGGCGGCTGAACGGATGCGATGGCCACAGGTGTTCTGTAAATAGCCATCGTTCCTCTCAGTAATGCGTCCATGTGCTGACGCTCGTCTGATGGCAGCGGAAAGGCAGTCCCTTCCAGCGCAGGATCGTCTCCGTCCAGCCCATCGTCGAAATCCAGCGGCACGAGTTCCTCAGTGCCGTCATTCGAGACGTCACCTGAAACGCCGAACTGCGCGATCGCGCCAATAGCAGGTATAGTGGTCCCCGCTGAATTCATCAAAATTTCTCCGTGCTTTTACGATTTACGATTTACGATTCACGAAAAAGGTGAGGCCCGCCTCTTGCGGCGGACCTTACCTTCAGTCCTCGCTTGCCGTTGCCTTCGCAGACATAAAACAACTTATTTGAACGCTCCGAAATGGGACGACGTCGATACATCGAACTGCCGTGCGTCTGGTTCGGATATCAATAAATATTTTCCGCTCAATACCGAGTTGAGTTGAGACCGACAAACCCGCGCTTCTGCTAAAATATACTCATCCCCATCATTCAAGCTCCGGGCGCTTTCCTCCCGCGACATTTGCTTTCCGGAGTTGACTTCACGGATGCCAAGACTTTCCCATGCAGAGCGAAGTCTGGCAAAAAAGCAATTGATTCCATCCATATACCCTCCCGTGCTGATAGACGCTAACGCACACGGCGAGTCTCGCCGTTATTCCCGCGGAGATCACTGGAACGTCTTACTTGAACGCGCCGAAGCCGGACATCGTGACGTCGCGGTCTTGCACGACCGAAGCGAGCTCTGCGTCGGGAGTCGGTGCCGAGGAGAAGAGCGACTCGCGGCCCGGAGTCGAGCATATCTCCACGATTCCGAGGTCGATCTTTTTGGTGCATTCCTCTTCGGGCACCATGCTCACCGCATTGACCATCCTGCTCAGCAAAGCCTTTATTGAATCCATAACCCCTCCTTTTTCGGTCTTCCTTTATTGTTATCGGCTGATTTCGCTAATTGTTGCGTTAAAACTGCATTTAACGTTTTTAAAGTATTGCTGTTTCATCGTTGAAACAGAAATAATAGACGCAACGTGAGCCCTTGCGGGCTCCATCGTCGTCAATTCAAGATTTTTTGAGTTTTGCTGCCGGGGTTCAACAGTTCGGGGAAATGCTAATACAGCCTGAGTTGGAGCCGAAGCTCCTGGTAAAGATAAAGGACATTTCCATAATAATCGGGGCACAGCCTGGCATTGCCGTGTAATGGCGCCAATGTCGGTGGTTCAGGGCTGTGTGCATTGCCTTCATTTCCTTTTTGGTTACACAAGCAAGGCTTCGCTTGCAAGAAAAATCTTACAGGCCACTCAGCATTCAGCGGTCAGCACTCAGCAAAGTCCGTGATGAGAACAGGGTTGCTGAAGGCTGAGTGCTGATAAAAATAAATGAAATATTAGCGTTGACATGGCATCTGCGGGGAGTTAGTTAGCCGCAGCTAACTTATATGGCCAGGCCGAAAAAAAGATCCCTGTCGCAAAGTCAGGAGGACTACCTCGAGGCGATCCTCGCCATTTCAGGCGCGGGCGCCGCGGTCGGGATGCGCGCCATTGCAGCGCGCCTAGGCGTATCCATGCCGTCGGCCAACAGCGCCGTTGCCAGACTCTCGCGCATGGGGCTCGTGAACCACGGCAGGTACGACTACGTCGAGCTCACGCGCGAGGGGAAGCGGCTGGCCTCAGCGGTCGCGTCCCGACACGCGCTGCTCAAACGCTTTCTTACGGAAGTGCTTCGCGTTCCGGAGTTGATTGCAGAAGAAGACGCGTGCTCGATAGAGCATCACTTAAGTACAGAAACTGTAAAGGCGGTGACGAGGATGATGGAACAGAAGGAGTGTCGCACCTGTGCGGTTCGAAAGACGTCGATTCGAAAGGGGCGGCATGATGGCTAACGTCGCCCTCTTCGGAAATCCGAACGTAGGCAAAAGCGTGTTGTTCGGCTGTCTCACAGGCAGCTACGTCACCGTATCCAATTACCCGGGCACGACCGTGGAGGTCTCGCGCGGCTCGCTCCGCGCGGGAGGAAACCTGTATGAAGTCATCGACACGCCCGGGCTCTACAGCATCTATCCTATCACGGAGGAGGAACGCGTCGCGCTGCGCATCCTCACCGAGGGCAGACCGGACGTGATCGTGCAGGTCATGGACGCCAAGAATATCGAGAGGATGCTTCCGCTCACGTTTCAACTCATGGAATCCGGCGTCCCGCTCGTGCTCGTCCTCAATATGATAGACGAGGCGGATCAGAACGGGATCTCCATCGACGTGGAAAGGCTCACCGAACTCCTCGGCGTGCGGGTAGCGACAACCGTCGCCATAAACGGGCAGGGGATCGACAGGCTGATCGGCTTGATAAGATCTGCGATGCATGAATCCGCGTCGCGCGGCAAGAAGCCGATGGAGTTGCCTCCTTATTCGGATTCGCGCATGCACGTATGGCATGAACGGGCGCGCGTTATCGCGCGGCAGGTCTGTCGCAAGAGCGGGGCGCGTCATGGCATGAGCCGGCTCGATCGCGTGCTCATGTCGCCGCTCACGGGCATGCCGATCCTCGCTGCGGTGGTCTATTTCGGACTCTATCTCTTCGTTGGAGTACTTGGCGCCGGGGTCGTGGTCGATCTGCTGGAAGGCGCTTACACGGATTATCTCAATCCCTTTATCGAGAATGTCGTTTCAGCGACCGTGCCCTGGCCTGCGTTGCGCGGGCTCTTTGCTGGCGAATACGGAATCTTCACGCTGGGCGTGCGATACGCCGTGGCCATCATTATGCCAATCGTAGCCTTTTATTTTTTCGTCTTCGCTCTGCTGGAAGATTCCGGTTATCTGCCGCGACTGGGCTTTCTCCTCGACAGGGCGTTCAAGAGAATCGGACTTTCCGGCCGGGCCATTATCCCCATGGTGCTGGGCCTGGGCTGCGTCTCCATGGCGACGATGGTGACCCGCACTCTGCCCACGAGGCGCGAGCGGATCATCGCGACCTTCTTGCTGGCGCTGTGCATACCTTGCGCGGCGCAGACCGGCGTGATCATGGGTCTGCTCGCGGTCCGTCCTCACGTGCTCGCGGCCTGGGCGTTCATCATTATATCCATCTTCATGGCAGTGGGCATGCTCGGCGCAAAGATCATCCCCGGCGCGCGGCCGACGTTTCTTCTCGAGGTTCCGCCCATGCGCATGCCGCAGATGAGGAACGTATTCGTCAAGACTGGGGCGCGCGTTGCGTGGTATTTCAAGGAGGTCGTGCCGCTGTTTGCACTGGCCTCGGCCCTCATCTGGCTCGGCCAGGTGACCGGCGCCTTCGACCTCCTGGTACGTGCGATGTCTGCCCCGCTTTCACTCATGGGGCTTCCTGACTCGGCTGCTACCGCGTTTATTTTCGGTTTTTTCCGCAGGGATTACGGCGCGGCGGGTCTCTACGATCTGAATCGCCAAGGCGTGTTCGACGCAAACCAGTTGCTCGTCGCGGCGGTGGTTCTCACGCTCTTCCTGCCGTGCATCACGCAGTTCATCATCACGCTCAAGGAACGCGGTTGGAAGATCGGCGTCGCTCTCTCGCTGTTTATTCTCATGTTTTCTTTTGTAACGGGCGTAGCGTTGAACGGTCTGCTGGTGATTGCGCATATTAAACTATAGGAGCCAATTACATGAACGTCAGCGAAGAGGCAGAGGAGATTCTCGAAATTCTGTGGATAGCATATGAAGAAACAAATTCGGCGCACCTTAGGCTTTCGCAGCTCCGCACGATGCCGGAGCTGCCGGTGCTCAGGGAACTCATCGATGCGGGTGTCCTGACTCATGCACATGGCGATGACTTCGTCACTCTCACCGAGCACGGCATGCATGAGGCGCGGGACGCGATCCGCAGGCACAGGCTTTCGGAGCGGCTGCTCACGGATATCCTCTCCGTAAAGAAGGACCTGATCCACGAAACCGCGTGCCAGTTCGAGCACCACCTCCACAGGGGCGTGGATACCAATATCTGCACGCTGCTGGGGCACCCGCAGGTCTGCCCTCATGGAAAGCCGATACCCCCCGGGCGATGCTGCGAGGAGGGGCGGGAGATGGTTGCGCGCGCGATCGCGCCGTTGGCGAGTCTCAAGCCTGGTGAGCACGGCGAGGTGGTCTATCTGCACACGACCGATCCGCGCCGCGCCCAGATGCTCGTCACCATGGGAGTCGCGCCGGGGACCGAGATTACACTGTTGTCCGGGTATCCTTCCTATCTCTTCCAGATCGGAGAGGGTCAGTTTGCAGTCGATCGCCAGGTTGCCATGGAGATCCACGTCCGCCTGGAGCGTTGAGCTTCGTGCTACAAAGTACGCACGGGTTCTGTTTCCGAGAGGTCGTCGTTACTCGTCTTGCCCGCGTTGTTTACGTTGCCTGCTTTGCTGGCGTTGCTTGCGGTCAGGGTACTTCGCTGTTGCGCTTCTCAGGCATATCCTTTATTTTATCACCCTATGCATCGTCCTCGTGGGGGAGCGGTCCGCAGATTTCTGGCAGTCTGTACATGCGCAGCCGCTATTATATTGAGCTCGGCGTCATACGCCGCCGTATTTGATCCCGGCGCCGGCTGGAAGACGCTCACCACTCCGCATTTCCGCATACACCACCCCGAACGCATCAGCGACACGGCACAGCGGGCCGGCCGCATCTATGAAGAGATCTACCCGAAAATCACCGAGGAGTGGCACTGGAAACCATGGGGACGCACCGAGGTCGTGCTCACCGATTCCACCGACGAAGCCAACGGAATGACGAGCGTGCTGCCTTACAACTGGATGATCATCTATGTCGCACCGCCGGACGCGGATTCATCCCTGGCAAATTATGACGACTGGCTCCGCACGCTGCTGCTCCACGAATTTACTCACCTCGTTCAGATAGACGCCTACGGCGGGGCGATGATCGTTCCGAGGATCTTTTTGGGCAAGACGGTCTCCCCTTCAGGCATGAACCCGGTCTGGATGCGCGAGGGAGTCTCCCAATATGACGAGACTTATTTCACCAAGGCCGGCCGCGGCAGGGGCTCGTACAGCGAGATGGTCATTCGCGCCGCCACGCTCGACGGCGAATTCCCTACGATAGACGTTGCCGACGGACTTGGCTGGCGCTGGCCGGGATACAAGGGCGCCTATGTCTACGGCATTGGATTCATCGATTGGCTTATCGAAACCTACGGCATCGATCGCTTCATGAAGCTCGACCACAATATCCGTTCGTCGCTGCTTCTTGGAATGATCAACCACGACGCGCGGAACGTCTACGGCAAGACGTTCTACGAGATGTGGAGCGAATGGCGGCAGTCCCTCATAAAGAAATATGCGGAACTCTCGGCGCAAATCGAGGCGGCCGGCGAGACAAAGCCCTCGGAGACAATCGTGCCGACGGGATGGGACGGCCAGTACAACGCACCCGCGCTTTCTCCCGACGGGACGAAGCTCGTCTATACCGCGAACTCTCCACATGGAAAAACCGAGATCCGGCTGCTCGATCTCGCAACGGGAGAGACTGAGGTCCTTCGCAAGGGACAGGACGCGGTCCAGTATTCGTGGAGCCCGGACGGAATGAGGATCGTCTATGCCTCAGCAGGAACTTATAAAAATTTCAACAAGTACTTCGACCTCTGGCTCTACGATTTTTCGATAGAGAAAGAAAAATCCAGGGCCAAGAGGCTCACCAACGGAAAGAGGGCTCGCGATCCTGAATTCGACCGCGCCGGCAAATCAGTCATCTTCGTCGCGTACGACAACGGTACTGGCCGGCTCAATCGCATAGATGTCGAATCGAAAGAGATCACCGCTATTACGCCGAACGTCCCCCCGCGCATGCAGTTCGCGAATCCCAGGATCTCGCCGGACGGCAATTTTATGGCCGTATCAGTATGGAAGCCGGATGAAGGCTGGCGTATCTACAGATACGCCATCGATGGAAGCATGCCCGTGAAGCTCACGGAGGCAAAGGGGCTTATCGTAGAGAGCAGGCCCGAGTGGACGCCTGACGGCAATTCGATCGTATATTCATCCGACGAGAGCGGCATTGCCAACCTCTATGTCGTGGGCAGAGACGGCGGCCAATCCAGGAAACTCACGAATGTCATCACCGGGGTATTTCAGCCGCAGATCGCATCCTCGGGCCAGATCTATGCGCAGTATTATACCTCAAAAGGATTTGTGATCGCGCGGTTTGACGGGTTGGCGATAGAGGCAAGCAAGGCAGGCAAAGCAAGCAACGAAAAGAAGGCCAGCGACGAAAAGACGGCAAGTAACGTGGACAGCGCCAGTAAGGCAAGCAACGCTGGCGCGAAAATTACGGGAGCGAGTGCGGGCGGCGCCGTAAATACCGGCAACTCAGGGATAGTCGCTTCGTCCGGCAGTGCAACTGAAGCTGGAAGCACCGCAGCCGAGATCCGGACCTCTGGCGCGAAGCAGAACAAATACGCGAAATATAAAAAACAGGCGGCCGCTGCCGCTGCTGCGGCGCCGCCTCCCCTTCCGCCGGACGCGGATTTCAAGGATGAAAAATACGTCGCCTTCGGCAAGTCTCTCTTCCTCCCGCGCTTCATCGTGCCGTACGCGATGTATGGCGACGGATATGTCTTCGCCAGCGCGCTCACCGGCGGCACCGATCCGCTGCGTTGGCACAACTGGGCGGCTGCCGCCACTTATCGCAGCGACGCGAACTTCCTGGGTTATACGTTCGTGTACGGATACAACAGGTTCAAGCCGATCGTCGGCGTGACCGCCAGCTACTTTGCAGTGGATTTCGGCAATATAGCCTTTCTGGAAAACGGCGCCCTGAATATCGTTCACTACTTCGAGAAAAGGCAGCGCGCGTCTGCGTATCTGGCGATTCCGTACAAGAAACACTTCCTGAGCCTCTCGTATTTCTTCGAGGACCACCGGCCGAAGACCACGCTTACGCCCGCTGAGCAGAATGCGCTCAACCTGGGACACTTCGCGGGATTTTTCGTGGAATACAGGTACGGAGATTCAGAGAAGTATCCGGCTTCTATCAGCCGCGAGAACGGCCGCAACATCAAGCTCGACGCAAGCATCACGAACAAGTACTTCGGTTCGGGCGATCGCAACGAACAGATAATCTTTGCAGGGGACTGGCGTGAGTACGTGAAGCTCTGGCGCCATCATGTCCTGGCTTTCCGCGGCATGGGCGGCATGACGTGGGGAGACAAGGTAGTGCAGGGCACGTTCGGAGTCGGTGGCGCCCTGGGTGAAGGCCAGTTCGCATCCGGAGGCTCGTATAACTATTTCCCCCTGCGCGGTCTTCCTCTCTCTGCAATCTCGGCTACTCGCGCAATGGTCCTTTCGACCGAGTACCGCTTCCCGATCTATTCGTTACAGCGCGGGCTCGGCACCGTACCAGTCTATCTCAAGGATATAAGCGGGGCGATCTTTGCGGACTACGGAGACGGCTGGAACGCTGGCAATCCCAACAAAGACAGCATCAAGACTTTCTTCGACGACTTCTTCCTGGGCGTAGGAGCCGAACTTCGCGGCGATTTTGTGATAGGTCACGGCCTGCCGATACATGGCCGAGTGGGTTACGCCATCATAGTCCTGAACCGCGATCGCCTGGTAGGTATCACAGACCCGATAATAGGCAACAACGTAAAGTACGGTATGCTCATTCTGTCGATAGGCACAATCTTTTAACGCGTGAATCGTGTATCGTGGATCGTGGATCGTAAAAACCTGAGGGGGTTACGATCCACGATACACGATACACGATACACGATTCACGAACGCACGATCCGCGAATCCGAAATATGGCTCACAAATTTCATTCAATTGTCTTAGCTGCAATGCTCTCAGCCCTTGCCGTTGTGCAGCCCGCGTGTGCTGCGGGACGCGCCAAACCTGCAGCCAAGGCGGTACGCGCGCCTGAAGCGATGGAGCCCGGCGACCTCAATCAAGTCGTGCAAGGTCTTGCGGGCTTTGAGAGCAGGGCTTCAAAATACAACAAGGACGACTGGAATTTTGTGCTGGGCTACGCGAATTTCGTGGGCGGGCAGTGGGCCGCTGCAGAACATTATCTCGGGCTCGCGGACGGAAAACTGGCCGCCGCTCAAGATCACATTCTCTATTTTATGGCCGCGGCCGACAACCGCATGGGAAAATTTTCCGACGCGTTGGCGTTGCTCGATCGTTTTGACGCGATTGGGCGCGACAGCGTGTGGTCTAACGAGGCGCTTGTCGAGCGCGGTATAGCTCTCTCGGGATCGGGCCGATATTCCGAATCAGCCTCTTCTCTCTCTCGCGCGCTTGGCGCCGCGAACGCCAGTGACAAGCCGCGCATAGACCGGGAACTGGCCCGCACCTATATCGCGTCGGGTGATGGAGAACGCGCGGCTTCGTATATCAGGAATATGGCGATCAGTTGCGCTGGCGAGAGGGAGCTCTCGCAGCTGAACGATCTCTTCGACGCGCTCAAGTCCCGCTATCATATAGATGTGCGCGCGTGGATCGAAGAGCCACAGCAGCAGCTTCGCCTGATTCAGAGCTATGTAGCCGCGTCGCAATGGGCCGACGCCGCGGTGCGGCTGGAGAAGCTCGTCAAGCACGGTTCTCTTAACGGCTCCGATCTCGTCCGCGCGAAGTGGATGCTGGCGCGATGCTATCGCTGGACCCACCGCTACGACGAAGCGATAGCCATCATGGAAACGCTCCGGCGCGATCCTTCATCCGGCTCGTTCTCGGACGATCTCCTGGGAACGCTCGCCACGACCTACATGAAGAAAAACGACTACGCCAAGGCGCTCTCGATCCGACAGGGGATGCTGGACCGAATGCCTCCTGCTTCGCGCGGCGCTGCGCAGATGGCGTACAAGATCGCGTTCCTCCATATGGACGAGGGGCGCTATGCAGAGGCAATTCCTCTCTGGGAGCGGGCGGCGTCCATGCGAGGTGCGGGCCATCAGGCGGTTATGGCGCGCTGGTACATCGGCTGGTGCAACTACATGCAGGGCGATTACGCTGCAGCGGCGCGAGACTTCGATGCCCTGTTCAAGTCCGGTGCAAAAGCTGCCGACATCGACGATCGCGTCGAGTACTGGAAGGCTCGCTCGCTCGTTCACATAAAGCAGAAGGAAGAGGCCATGGCCGTCTTCCGCAAGATCGTGCAGGAGCATCCCGGCGGCTACTATGCGGAGCTCGCCGGTCGCGCCCTCGCGGGCGATCTGCGCAACACGCAGGATTTTGCCGCGGCGCGAGATGCATGGCCCGCGGGCAGCGCGCTCGAACCGCGGATTCCGGCGGAAGGACGCGGACATCTCGGTGCAGCGGCGCTCTTCGACAGGCTGGGCCTCCACGACGAAGCGGCCATGGAGGTCAGGGCCGCGGCGCGCGACGGCGACGGTTCACCGGAAGAGATCATCTCACTTGCCAAGCGCAACTATGTCCATGACACGGCCTACGTCATCGCGAAGGTGAGATATAAATACGTGCTCGATGATTCGCCAGGACACGACGCATCTTCACGCTTCATCTGGCAGGCGGCTTACCCTGAGGCATATAAGCCGGCAGTGGAAAGCCTGGCGAGCCGGGAGGGAATCGATCCGATGCTCGCCTGGTCGATCATGCAGAACGAATCCGCGTTCAAACCCGCTGTCGTCTCGCCTGCAGGCGCGGTCGGTCTCATGCAGCTCATGCCCACCACTGCCGGAAAGATCTCGAAGGAGAGAGGCGGCAGCGGCGATCCGTCGATGGAGGATCTCACGCGGCCCGCTGAAAATATCTCTTACGGCGTCGCATACCTGGGCAAGCTCTCGCGCCTCTTCCCCGGCAACTCCGCCGCAGTGATCGCTTCATACAATGCGGGCGAGGAGGCGGTTGCGCGTTGGCTCTCAAACGGTTCCTTCACGGACATCGAACAGTGGATCGAAGAGATCCCCTACGACGAGACGAATCTCTACGTAAAAAAGGTGATGACGTCGTACTGGAAATATCAGAGGTTGTACGGCCGTGAATCGTGACTCGTGGATCGTGGTTCGTAAAATCGCCCTAGTACATGAGGGGATACGATCCACGAAGACAGGGGAGATACATGAAGAAGAGCGTGATATTTGCTGTTGCCGCTGTCGCTGCCGTGACGGTCATCTGCTGGATAGCTGCGGCGCATGCGGCTCGAAAGGATGCGATGGCCATGGAGAACGAGTCGAAGGCTGTGATCGAGGAATATCTGGCGAAGTACAAGCCTCTGGATCTTGAAATGCGAAAGGCATGGTACAAGTACGACACCACTGGAGACAAAAAGGCGAGCGCGCGCGAATCCGAAATGGAGCTTGCGGTCAGGAAGCTCGACAGCGATGCGGAGCGTTTCGCTAAGCTCAAGGATCTGTACAGGAGCCGCGATCGCATCGTGGATCCGACGATAAGGCGCGAGGTCGAAGTGCTCTATCTCTCGCATCTGCCCAACCAGGTTCAGCCGGAGAAGCTAGAGAAACTCACCGAACTTGAAAAACGCGTCGAAGAGACCTTCAACGACTATCGTGCGGAACTCAACGGCAAGAAACTCACGCCAGTGGACGTCTCGCACATACTGGCGGATTCCACCGACAGCGCCACGCTCGAGAAAGTATGGAAATCGCAACAGGGTGTATCGAATCTGCTCGAAAAGGACTATCGCGATCTGGTGAAACTGCGCAACGAGATCGCGCGCGACCTCGGGTACAAGAACGCCCTCGATCTCACCGCCACCGTGAACGAGATGAGCCTCGACATGCTCGATCGCTTCTATAACGACGTGGCAAAGGCCACCGACGCCCCGTTCAAGAAGCTCAAGGAGGAGTACATCGATCCGCGCTTGGCTGAGCGCTTCAAGATCAAGGTCGCTGAGCTTCAGCCGTGGCATTACCAGAACGAATTTTTCCAAGAGGCGCCCACCGCGATCTTCGGTAAGATCGACCTGGATTCCCTGTACAAGGGAGTTGATTCGAAGAACGTCGTGGAAAAGACGATCGACTTCTACGGCAGCATGGGCGTGGATATCCGCGGCATCGTCAATAACTCAAGCCTCTATCCCGCGCCCGGCAAGAACCCTCACGCGGTGGCGTGGCTGCTGGATCCGGATAAACCGGGCAGCTCGGTGCTGATCATGAATTTGCCGAATCCGCCGCAGCCGCCCAAGGCGTCGGAGGCGTCTACGCTCGTGCACGAGCTGGGGCACGACATCAACTACGAGGCGATACTCGCCAACAAAGAGATCCCATATCTGCTGCGCGATCCCACAATGCTCACCGAGGCGTTCGCCATGCTCATGGAAGGCCAGACCGAGACCGCCGACTGGTTTACTCATCTCGGCGTTCCCGTGAACACGGCGGAAGAGACGCAGAGCGCGGTGGACTTAATCAACTACGTGGACCAGCTCATCTTCATGCGGTGGTCCGCCACGATCTATTGCTTTGAGAAGAAATTCTATGAAAACCCCGACGTCGATATCGGAGATACATGGTGGGAGTGCCGCGAGAAAAATCAGCTGCTCGCGCGGCCGCAAGGATGGAAGGCGCCAGACGCGCTTGCCAAATATCACATCCCGGTCGTGGAGCCTCTCTATTATTCAAACTATGCTATCGGACGAATCGCGAACGTTCAATTCGCCGAGCTCTTCAACAAGCGCATCGGAGATGCGAATGCGAGAAGCTATTACGGCCGCAAGGAACTTGGCGACTGGCTCATGAAGGACTTCCTCGCGCAGGGCGAGCTTTATCAATGGGATGCGTTCCTGGAGCGCGAGACCGGCAAACACCTGTCGGTGGACGCGTGGAAGCGCAAATACATAGGTTCCGACGCTGAGGAGAGGCTGTACAAATAGCGCATCGTCATTACGAACCGCGGCTATCTCCGAGGCTCAATCACATAAGTCGGTATTCCGGGCCCATAATCCACGGACGCGAGCTTTCGCTCTGCATCAAAGCGATATGCCGGAGCCCTCGCTATTCGCGTGGGGCCATGGAGGCGGCTGCGCCCGTAGAAACTTGCTAGGCGGTTGAGCACGTTCATGATCCTGCCCTCTCCGGCCCCTGCGCCGCATCCTTCGACGATCACATCGCTCTCATCGGCGAGAAATGGATCGAATAACGCAAGCTCCGCGGCAATCCCCATGGATGGATCGAGGGCATCGAAGTAGGTGTCTGCGCCGGTTTCGATGTGACCCTCGCGTGGATCGTTCGCGCCAAAGGCGGTCTTTACTGGAGTTGAATGCCCGGCGACGATCATGGCACGAAGCATTTTTACGCCGCGGCCTTGCATGCGAGTAAGTTCAGTCCTCACAAAGCGCAGGTCGTCTGCGTTTTCCGCCTCGAAATAAAGCGCGCGCCAGCCGTTATCGATCCATTTCCATATCTGGTTTCTCACGAGCGCTTTGTTGTGGTCATTGCGGGGATAGAGGACCAGCAGTGCGGGCCGTGGGTCTGCTCGATCGATCATCCTGCGATTGCGTATGATCGCTTCGATCGCGTTAGTATTGAAACGATTCCTCATGAGGATTCCCAATTCATCACATGATCGAACGAGAGAACCATGCTTCTCTTTCATCCATGTCTCAGGGTGGAACAATTCAGGAAAAATGTTCCAGTTGAGACCAAAGGCCAGTTTCTGAAAAAAACGATCCGTAAAGAGCTCTCTATCTATGTGATAGAGATTATCCGCTGACCATCTGATTGCAGCGAGCGCAACCACCGGATCTCCCCGCCATACGTCGTCGAGCTCTCGAAAGAGATTACTTTCCCTGCGGATCGCGCGAAGGATCGACGCCCTGTCTGCGCAGGGATCGGCCGGCAACTTGAATTCCACGTCATAAAAGAGGAGCCACGCCTCGCATATGTCTTTCCAATGTGCGAGCGTCGGATTGCGTTCGAGTTCCTGCAACATGCAGAAATATGTCTCCCCTACGTTGCCTTTCTTTATGCGGCAGGCATCGCTGACCTCGACCGCCATGCGCGCTGCTTCTTTCAATTCATCGCAGGATCGGACGATCGGCGCCAGTACCGGGAGTATCATTTCGCAAAAAAGCCGATCAAGCTGCAGGAGGCCGTCGACGACTTCGACAGTTTCGTTGAGCTGAGTTCGATCGACAGAAAAATGAACGAGCATGCGCATGATCGTTCGTCTGTCGTCATAGGCCTTGAACGCTGAATCGAGCGCTTCAAGACCCACGCGGCGGACGAGGCTTTCGAGTGCCGGGTCTTCACTATAAGAGGATTCTTCCGAAGTTGCAGGAAGCGTCTCCTCTGTCTGCGTCAATGCAGAGGAACCGTCGGCAGTCATGGCCGCCGCGTACATGATGCCCGTACAGATGTCGAAAGACGTCGTGGTCATATCGTCGAATTCCTCAACCGTTATCGGTCTACCATGAGAAAAGTTGCGTAAAAACTATGCAGCCGTCGCAGGCTGCGGCCGTCTCTGATGAAGTAGACTTGACGCTAGGATGTTTTCCTGATTCATCGCTTTTATGACACATCATATCGAGGAGAGGTTCGTCGAGGTAGAAGGCGGCCGCGTCTTCTGCCGATGCGTGGGCAAGGGCGCGCGCGGCACTCCGCTGCTCGCGCTGCACGGAGGGCCGGGTGCGCCGCACGATTACCTGGCGCCGTTGGAGGCGCTCGCGGATGAGCGGCCGGTCTGGTTCTACGACCAGCTCGGCTGTGGCCGTTCGGACCGCCCTCACGATCCGTCGCTGTGGACACTCGCACGCTATGTGCGCGAGCTGGCGAAGGTCAGGGCAGCGCTCGGGCTCGATCGGTTCTTTCTCTTTGGCCAGTCGTGGGGGAGCATGCTTGCGGTGGAGTACGCGCTTGATGAAGGGCAGGAAGGGATTGCGGGGCTCGTGCTCACTGGTGCATGCCTCTCTGCTGCGCGGTTCGAGGCGGATCAGCGCCGCTATGTGCGAGAGCTGCCCGAAAAGATGCGCAACGCGATCGTTGCGGCAGAGGCGTCTGGCGATTGCGAATCGCCCGAATATCAAGACGCGATGATGGAGTACTATCGTCGCCACATCTGCAGGCTCGATCCGTGGCCCGAGGTCATGGTGAAGGCGTTCGAACAGCTGAATCGGGAGATATATCTGCAGATGTGGGGGGAGAGCGAGTTCACGGTCACCGGCACGCTCAAGAATTTCGATCTCACCGAACGGCTCGGAGAGATACGCGTGCCCACGTTCCTCATGTGCGGAGAATTCGACGAGGCCACGCCCGAGAGCACGCGCGAATACCAGCGCCGCATCACTGGCGCCGAGTCCGCGGTGATAGAGGGCACGTCGCACATGCATCTCATCGAAAAGCCCGACGAATGCCTGCGACGCATCCGCGATTTCCTGCATCGCGCCGAAAAGTAAGCGCAGTAAGACTTTTTCTTCCTTTACAATTCCCCGCAAACGATACAAATACGCGCCCTTGGAGAAGGGCGGGTCTGTGATACGTCATAAACGGGTCTATACGACGAGAAGCGGGTTTCTCACTGAAACTTATCGCGACTCTGGATTGACGGGTTGTCTGCGCAAAATAGCTGCAGCCATAAAGATGCATCTGCCGGTCATGACCATAGGCCGCCGCACTAATTCGAGCGTGGGCGCCTATTTCGATCTCATCACCGACGACGCCAGGATGTTCTACGGCGACAGTTTTCACTTCGGATATTTCAAGGACGGCGGCGAGGACTTCGCAACCGCGCTGAACAATCACACCGACATCGTAGCGGACATGGCTCAGGTCGGAAGCTCCGCGTGCGTGCTCGACATCGGCTGTGGAATATGCGCGCCAGCAATACGCCTGGCCCGTCGATACGGATGCAGGATCACCGGAGTCAATATCAGCGCCGAGCAGGTGAGGCAGGGCCGCGAGCTGGTTGCCCGGCATGGGCTCTCGGACAGGATCTCTGTGGTCGAAGGCAACGCCTTGAAACTGCCGTTCGAGGACGTGAGCTTTGATTCGGCGCTCTGTCTCGAAGTAGCAGGCGATATCTGCGTTACAAAGGAGCAGAAGATCAAGCTGGCGGACGAGCTTCATCGCGTCCTGAGGCCTGGAGCAAGGATAGGCTTCTCGGACCTGGTATTCACGGGCCGCCCCACGCGCGAAGAAGAACGCGCCATGCGCTCGATCCTCTATCACGACGGGCGCGAGCTGATGACGGATTGGCCCGGCATCTTCGAAAAACGCGGTTTCAATATCACGCGCCGCATGGATATTATCGATAAGACGATGAACACCTGGCTGCATTCCCTTTCGGTCTACGAGGGCAGGGCGGACGAGGTCGAGCGCCGTTACGGAAAGGCGATCGCCAGGCGGACGATGGAATACTTAAGACAGATTCCTGACATCCTCTCTAAATACGGGTCGTTCGTGGTCATGTCCGCACAAAAAGAAGGCGCAATGTAATACGGCGTTTCGCGCTGCTCGGCCTTGTCTGCTCCACACGACTGAATCGTTGATCTCAGATACAAATAATGTCATCCTTGCGCATCATGGACCTCGAACGAATCCACGACTTTGCCTGGCGAATAAAAAAACACGGCAACATGCGAGTAGACGGCATCGTGTATGCCTCGCGCAAGATGCTGGGCGCCATACGCGGCGATGAGTCTCTGCAGCAGGTGATCAACGTTGCGTGCCTGCCGGGGATAGTCGGCGCGTCGCTCGCGATGCCGGATATACATTGGGGATACGGCGCGCCCATTGGGGGTGTGGCTGCGTTTGATGTCGATGAGGGGATCGTGTCACCTGGGATTGTCGGCTATGACATCAATTGTTTGGCAGGAGACAGTCCTATTTTATGTCGTCACGGGTACAGGATTCCGATTCGTGAGTTCGGAAAACACGGTAATGAGCACGTTTGCGGCGTTGACCTGAAGGATCACTCCGTCACTCATTTCGCTCTTGATGCATTCCTGAAGAAACGACCGGGAAAGAGAATGCTGATCATCAGGACTGCTTCGGGCAAGAGCCTTGTCGCGACAGAAGATCATCCCTATTATACTCCAAGCGGTATGAAGGATGCGGGGCAATTGCGGAGTGGAGATTGCGTTGCGATCTATCCATTCGAGGGCGTTTCGTATGAACGACCGGAACCTCGATGCCTTGTGTCGGAAAGGGACGTTCGCAGGATTCTCTTGAAAATGAGGAAGGATCCGAACGGGTGGAGCGCTCGCCTCATCATCGGCAGGTTGAAGAAGCGAGGATTGCTTCCCCTGATGAGCGATCACGTGAAGTTGCCGCTGCTCATAAAATTGATGGGCATGATCTATGGCGACGGAAGCATGAACTTCATTGGTGCCAGGGGCGACGGAATTATTGGTCTGTTTGGGAACAGAGAAGATCTTGAGTTGATGCGAAGCGATGTTCGTGAATTGGGATACAGTCCATCACGCGTTTATGAGCATTTTACGAAGATCGTCTATAGGGGGGAATACAGAAGGTATAAAAATTATGGAGTTGTCGTGAATGCGGCAAGTCTTGTCGTTCTGTTGTCGGCCCTTGGTGTTCCCTTGGGAACGAAGGTGAGTCAATGCTATGACATTCCCCGCTGGATCAAGAAGGCAAAGCGCTGGCAGAGAAGACTCTTTTTGAGCGGCTTCTTCAGTGCTGAGCTTTCACGTCCCAGAAGCAAATCATCAAAGAAAGGCAATTTTTTCGCCCCGGTTCTTTCAATGTGTAAACATGAGGACTATGCATCCAATGCGAGGCTCTTTTTGAGAAGCATTGCCACAATGGCAAGGGGGTTCGGGGTCGAGACTACAGATACGGTGATGAGAAGAAAGCGTACTTCAAAGAACGGAAAGACATCCTGCTACTTTGAACTGGTTTTTTCGTGTAAACCGTCCAGTCTCATCAGTCTGTGGGGAAAGATCGGTTTTGATTACCATCAGGAGAAGGCGAGGGCGGCCTGTGAGGCGGTGCACTATTTGAAACTGAAGCAGCATGTGATTCAGCAAAGACTGAAGGTTGTCAGGGCGATACTGCGACTGAAAAAGCAGGGATTAAGTTATCGTGTGATACACGATCGATTGGGGAGCGTTTGGGTGGGAAAGAGATCTATTCAAGCAATTGTACAGAAAGGCGGTCGTGTCGGCGTTGCTTCTCGGATTCCAAAAAATTTTCCAACGTTTTCTGAATTCAGGGTGGCCGTAAAAAAGGGATTGGAACACAGCAGTCTCCTGTGGGACACGGTCGAATCATCAGGATTCGTGAGACGCCCTCGGTATGTTTATGATTTCACTGTCGATCATCCGGATCATAATTTCATTGCCGATGGATTCGTCGTCTCAAACTGCGGGGTCCGGCTCCTGCGCACGGACCTAGATGCCGCGGACCTCAAGCCGAAATTGCGCGAGGTCGTGAATCAGCTCTTCCGCGACATCCCCACTGGCGTGGGCGCGCACCACAAGAGTTTCAAGCTTGGGCCCGACGATCTCAAGCATGTGCTCAAGGACGGCGCGCGCTGGGCAATCTCGCGCGGCTATGGAGACGAGGGCGATCTCGATCACATCGAGGCGCACGGCTGCATTCCCGGCGCTGACCCGCAGGCGGTCTCCGAGCGCGCGAAGGAGCGCGGCCGCGATCAGGTGGGGACTCTTGGAAGCGGCAATCACTTTGTCGAGGTGCAGGAGGTCGCCGAGATCTACGACGAGCACGCGGCTAACGTGATGGGGCTCTTCCCCGGGCAGGTGACGATCACCGTGCACACCGGCTCGCGCGGGTTCGGCCATCAGGTCTGCGAAGATCATCTCGAGATCATGATCGCCGCGGCCAGAAAATATCATATCGAGATCCCCGACAAACAGCTCTGCTGCGCGCCGATCGGCTCTCCGCAGGGCCAACACTACTTTGCCGCGATGGCGGCCGCGGCGAACTTCGCTTTCGCCAACCGCCAGACGATCACGCATTGGGTGCGTGAGGCGTTCATGCACGCGCTGCGCATGGGGCCCGCCGATCTTCGAATCGAACCGGTCTACGATGTCTGCCACAATATCGCCAAATTTGAGGAACACATGGTAGGCGGCGTTTCGCGGAGATTGTGCGTGCATCGCAAGGGCGCAACGCGCGCATTCCCCGCCGGCCATCCTGAGGTGCCCGCTGTGTATCGCGAGATCGGCCAGCCCGTGCTAATACCGGGCGACATGGGGCGTTACTCGTTCGTGCTCGTTGGCACACAGCGCGCGATGGAGGAGACCTTCGGCTCAACCTGCCACGGCGCTGGCAGACTCATGAGCAGGCACCAGGCAATGCGCATATGCCGCGGCCGCGATATAGAGCGCGAGCTGTTGGACAAGGGCATCATAGTGCGGGGCTCGTCGCGGGCAACGGTCGTGGAAGAGGTCCCCGAGGCATACAAGGACGTGGCCGACGTGGTGGACGCGGTCGTCGGAGCAGGGATCTCGAAAAAGGTCGCGAAGCTCAAACCGATGGGAGTGATCAAGGGTTGATTATTTTGCAGTCACCATCATCAACACTCCGATTATCGCCAGTGCGGCGCCGAACAGTTTCTTCATCAATGTTTCAGGTATTTGCACCGCATAGTGCGCCCCAACGGCGGCGCCCACGAGGAATGCCGCGGCCATGACGGAAGCGACACCCAACTTGACATACCCCGCCTGCCAGTAGCGCCATGT
Organism: bacterium; assembly: GCA_021810905.1. Lineage (GTDB taxonomy): Bacteria > UBA10199 > UBA10199 > 2-02-FULL-44-16 > JAAZCA01 > JAJZQH01. The sequence goes on along the minus strand of JAJZQH010000006.1, from coordinate 79,633 downwards.
GGCCAGAAGCCCGATCGGCGGCAGGAGCATGGCGAGTGAAGTTCCCTGCGCCTGATGCTGGCTGAACCCGAAGATGAACACGAGCGCGGGCACCACTATGACGGCGCCGCCCAGTCCGAAGAGACCGGCAAAGACGCCGGCTGCCGCGCCCAGAATTCCCAAAAATATCAGCTGCATAGCAAGTCCTCCAGCTATAATTTATTCGATCTCCCGCTTGTTCTATCAGTCCGCGCCTCTATTGAAAAGCCCCTTGCGCTTGGCGCGCCCGGATGCTAAACGCGCCTCCCACATGCGGGTGTAGTTCAATGGTAGAACACGAGCTTCCCAAGCTTGATACGAGGGTTCGATTCCCTTCACCCGCTCAAGGAAAAGGGGTCGCGATTTTGGCGACCCCTTTTTCCTTGAACGTAGAGGTGTCGCTCGAATTGCTACCTTTCAAAATGTAACAATTGACAACAACAGCAGATCCCATACATATCGAATGTATCACAAAGCACCTGGTCGATGGGGGAGCCATGGCCGATCAGCTCAAGATACTTATCCTCGAAGACGATCCCCGGGATGTCGAACTAATCAGGCGCGAGCTTACACGCGCAGGCGTCGATTTTATTTCAAAGGTAACAATCGACAAAGAAACATTCATAAAGGAACTCGGTTCTTTTGAGCCCGATATCGTGCTCAGCGATTTCTCCATGCCGCAGCTCGATGCAATGACAGCGCTGGATATCGTAAAGAGCCGCGTTTCTGAGATCCCGCTCATAGTCGTGACGGGTGCGATCAGCGAGGAGACCGCGGTAGAGTGCATGCTTGAAGGCGCTGCGGATTATGTCCTCAAGAGCCACCTTGCCAAGCTTGGGCCCGCCGTGCAGAGGACGATGGATCGCAAGAGAGAACACGATGAAAGGCTCGGCGCGGAAGAGGAATTGAAGGAGAAGCTGAGAAACATAAGCGACTTCAATGCACTCATGGTCGGCCGGGAACAGCGCATCGTAGAGCTCAAACAGGAGGTAAACTCGCTGCTCGCGGAGCTGGGCAGAGCTCCAAAGTATTTCTTGTCAGGGAAGGTGATGCCGTGAATAAATGGACACGCGTGGCCGAAATATGCGGGTTCGCCGTGGCGGCAGTCGCTGTGTTCACAATCGTGGGATGGGTGGCGGATCTACGGGGTCTTACGGCTCTGAGTGAGCATTATATTCCCATGGCGCCGGTGACGGCGCTGGCCTTCATGCTGCTGGGTTTCACGCTCGCAGCTGCGGCTGCGGCTCCAGAACGAGGCGCCGTTCGCGTCGCGGCGATAGTTGTATCCGTCGCTGTCTACTTTGCAGTCATCCCCATTCTCATCCAGTATCTATCGGGCGTCAGCTGGGACGTTGAACGAGGGATCATGTCTTCTCCTCGCCCGTTCCACGGTGTTCCTGAAGGCCGCATGTCGCCTGTCACCGCGGCTGCGTTTATGCTCGCCTCGCTGGCAATGTGCCTGCGTTTCGCGTCGCATGAACATCGCCGCCTTCAAGACGTAGCGGGGTTGATGTCATCAGGCGTCATTGTGATCGGCTGTATTCTGGTATTGAGCTATATCTACGATTCGCCGCTCTTTTATGGTCGCGCGATGATTCCTGTCGCCCTGCCGACTGCCTTTGCCTTTGTGATTCTGGGCGTCGGCAACCTGCTGGCTGCGGGGCCCGGTGCGTTGCCCGCGCGCCTGTTCGATATTTCAGGGATCCCACCGCGGCTCCTGGTCATTTTTTTCCTTCTCATGGCGGGCATCGGAGCAGTCGGCTCCGTGTTCTACATTGAACACCGCAACATGTTCATGAGCACGGTGGCGGAGCAGCTCTCCTCGGTCGCGGACCTGAAAATTTCTCAGATAAATGTCTGGAGACAGGAGCGTCTGAGCGACGCAAGGACAATAAGCGAAAACCCTTTCATTGCGGAAGCTATCAAGGGAATCGAACGAGATCGCAGCAACGCGCGCCTCGTGCGAGAGCTTTCCAAATGGCTTACCGTACGCAAGGCAGGCTACGATTTTCGTGACGTCCTGATCATGGGTGCGGATGGACACCCACTGCTCGCAGCCGAGGGCACAAGCCTCACCGTCGACCAGGAAGTCGAGGAAATGGCGCGTGAGTCGATGGCCGACGGAACTATCCGCCTCACGGATTTTCACGTGGGCTCGGCCGGATGGGTCCATATGGATCTTCTGGTCCCTGTGATTGATACGAGTTCTTCGAAGAAGGCGCCACTGGGTGTCGTTTTTATCAGAATCGATCCGAACCGTTTTCTCTATCCACTGATTCAGTCTTGGCCCACGCCCAGCCCCACGGCCGAAACCCTGCTAGTGCGCCGAGACGGCGACGAAGTGGTCTTTCTCAATGAGTTGCGCCATCGTTCTGACACGACGCTTTCCCTGCGGTTTCCCGTTTCACAGCAGGACTTGCCTGCGGCTATGGCCGTGAGGGGTATCGTCGGCGTGGTGCGGGGACGTGACTATCGTGGCGAGCCGGTGGTAGCAGCAATTATGCCTGTGCCCGACACCTCCTGGTTTATCGTTTCCAAGGTCGACGCGCATGAGATCTTCACGCCGTTGCGTCAGCAGGGGATGCTGGTCTGGCTTGCGGTCATGCTGGCGGTCGCGCTTTCCGGCAGTGCGGTAGTTGCCTTCTGGCGCAAGCAGCAGGCTCGATTTGCCACACATGAGGCCGTAGCCCTGCGCGAGAGCGAGGAACGATTCCGTCTCCTCTACGAGCGCGCTCCTCTCGGCTATCAGTCGCTCGATGTCGACGGGCGCATCCGTGAAGTCAACCAGGCGTGGCTTGGTGCTCTCGGATATTCGAAAGACGAGGTGATTGGCCGCTGGTTTGGCGAGTTTCTCGCACCCGATCAGGTTGATCTCTTCAGAGAGCGGTTTCCGAAATTCAAGGTCTCCGGTGAAATTCACGGAGTAGAATTCGTCATGCAAAAAAAGGACGGAAGCCGCATCATCGCGTCGTTTGATGGAAGAATCGTGTATGGCGAAAAAGAAAATATGCTTCGGACGCACTGCATCCTCACCAACGTCACCGAGCAAAAACGCGCTGCAGAGGAGATCAAAACTCAGTTGGATGAACTCCAGCGATGGCAGGAGGTCATGCTCGACAGAGAGGATCGCGTTCAAGAGCTCAAACGAGAGGTGAACGACCTCTGCCGCAGACTGGGCGAGGAAATGCGTTACCAGAGCGAGGGATAGAATAGATGGCTTCCGTGAACGCGTTGTCCGAAACAGTGGAAGAGATCAGCGGATTGGGGTTTGGCGATCACCTCTGCTCTATTTACCGTGACGTCTACGAACAGATGGAGATCATCGTTCCGTATTTATCCTGTGGGCTTAAGAATCACGAAAAATGCATCTATATCGTCGATGAAAGTTCGACGAATGAAATTCGAAAGGCATTCATCGGCTCAGGTGTAGAGATCGATGAGTATCTTAAGTCTGGTCAGTTCGTTTTTCTCACAAAGGAAGATGCGTATCTCAAAGGGGGAAGCTTCGATCCGGACAGGATGATTGCAACCCTCAAACAGGCGGAGGAAACGGCGCTGAAGGAGGGGTATTCGGGCATGAGGGCTACCGGGGAAATGACCTGGGTTTTATCGAAACATCCCGGAAGCCATCGATTGATCGAATACGAATCCAAGCTCAATTATTTTTTTCCGAACAGCCGATCGAGCGCGATCTGTCAATATCATGAGAGCCGATTCGATCCGGATATCCTGATCGGCGTGATCCATACGCACCCGAAAGTTGTGATCCACGGACTCCTGTGCAAAAACCGGTATTACATACCTCCAGACGAATTCCTCTGCGGCGTTGAACACGACGAGTTTGCCGCGTGCGTTTATCAGGATATCCGCGACGGGATTATCGCCAGCGCCAGATCGGAAATCGACAGCAAGCGTATAGAGAAAGAGCTGCACGATAACCTCAACCGGGCCGAACGTTCCCGCCGTGCAATGCTCAGCGCACTGGAGGACAGCAGGTTGGCCCACGAGTCGCTGAAGAAGAGCGAGGAGAGGTATCGACAGCTCTTTGAAGGCAGCTCTAGCGGCATCGCCGTCTATAAAGCCATAAATGATGGGGCGGGCTTTGTCATTGTGGGTTTCAACACCGGGGCGGAACGGATCGAAAATATAAGCAGGGAGAAGGTCATCGGGCGAGAGGTACGGGAGGCCTTTCACGGCGTCGAGGAGTTTGGCCTTATTGATGTCTTTCGTCGCGTCTGGAGGAGCGGCGCAGCCGAACACCATCCCGTGTCGCTCTACCGCGACGAGCGCATCGAAAGCTGGCGGGAAAACTATGTGTATCGCCTTCCAACGGGCGAAGTAGTGGCGATCTACAATGACATCACCGAGCGCAAAAAAGCAGAGGAAGAAATCCTGCGGCTCAACGCCGAGCTCGAGGATCGCGTGAGACAGCGTACTGCGGAACTTGAAGACGCAAACAAAGAACTGGAGGCGTTTTCCTATTCAGTATCGCACGATCTGCGCGCGCCGCTCCGGGCGATCGACGGCTTCGCGCGCATACTCGTCGAGGAACAATCGAACCGTCTCGATGCCGAGGGTCTCCGGGTGCTGGGCGTGATTCGTTCAAGCGCGGCGCAGATGGACCGGCTCATTAGCGACCTGCTCAACTTCTCCAGGATGAGCCGCTGCACCATAGAATCTCAGGAAGTCGACCTTGTTTCCATGATACGAAGCATATTCGAGGGCCTGCGTTCGGCCGAGCCCGCGCGTTCCATCGAACTGCGCATGGGGTCGCTGCCTTCCGTATACGGCGATCGCACCATGCTCCAACAGGCCATGGCGAACCTCGTCTCCAACGCGGTCAAATTTACGCGTCCGCGCGAATTGGCTGTGATTGAGATCTTCGGTGAATCCGACGAACACGAGGTCCGCGTGAGCGTGCGCGACAACGGCGTGGGATTCGACATGCGCTATGTGGACAAACTTTTTAAAGTCTTCCAGAGGCTGCATACAGCGGACGAATTCGAAGGTACCGGCGTGGGACTCGCGATCGTGGCCCGCATCGTGAAGCGCCATGGAGGCCGCGTTGAGGCAGCGTCTGAACTCGGCAAGGGATCGACCTTCTCGTTCATTCTGCCGCAGCTGAATTCAGAAAGGAGCGAGTCATGAGCAAAGGCAATGCTGTGGAGATACTGCTCGTCGAGGACAACCCGAATGACGTAGAGCTGACGCTTCGAGCGCTCTCGCAACACAATCTTGCGAACAAGGTCCACGTCGTGGGCGACGGCGCGCAGGCGCTCGATTACCTCTTCCGCACTGGAGAATACGCGGGACGGAATGCGCGCGAAACGCCGAAGCTGGTGCTCCTCGACCTCAAGCTCCCAAAGGTGGACGGGCTTGAGGTGCTGCGCCGAATCAAGTCAGACGCTGCCCTCAAGGTCTTGCCCGTTGTCGTGCTCACCTCCTCACGCGAGGAGAAGGACGTGGTTGAGAGCTATCACCTGGGGGTGAACAGCTACATCGTCAAGCCGGTCGATTTCGAGCAATTCGTGTCGTCTGTCTCCGAGATAGGGCTCTACTGGCTTATCTTGAACCAGCCTCCAAGGGGATAACATGGCGGATACGATCCGAATACTCATTCTTGAGGATAGCGCGGCCGACGCCGAACTCATGCAGCGCGAGATGAAGCGTTCCGGCCTGCTGTTCGATTCTCAAACCGTGTCAGACAAGGAGGGTTTTCTTGACGCCATAGGCTCTTTCCACCCGGATCTCGTGCTCTCGGACTACACGTTGCCGCAATTCAACGGCATGGAAGCGCTTAAGCTTCTCACCGAGAGGCTGCCCGATGTCCCGCTTATCATCGTGACCGGAACAATCAGCGAAGAAGTAGCCGTTGATTGCATGGTGCAGGGCGCGGCGGACTACGTGCTCAAGTCGCACCTTACAAAACTCCCGCAGGCAGTGCACAGGGCCATTGAACGCGCAGAGTTGATCAGGCAGAAGAGGCGCGCCATACAATTGCTGCAGGAGGAGTACGACCTGTCCCAGCTCTACCTCGACGTCGCAGGCGTCGTGCTGCTCGCGCTCGACCGCGAAGGGCGCATTACGCTTCTTAATCGCAAGGGATATAGCGTTCTGGGTTACGACGATGGAGAACTGACCGGCAGAAACTGGTTCGCGACATGCGTGCCCGAGCGAATCCGCGAGAAATTGAGATCCATGCTTCATGCTGTATTAGCCGGAAAGATGGAGGCCCCTGATTATTTCGAAAGCCCTATCGTCACCAAATCGGGTGGCGAGAGACTTATCGCCTGGCACAACACCGTTCTCAGGGACGCCGATGGAAAAAATCAGGGAACGCTCAGTTCCGGCGAGGATATTACCGAACGAAGATTTGCCGAGGAGGCCCTCAAAGAGAGCGCGGGCCGCATGCGCACGATGATCCAGAATATCCCCGGCGCCGTATACCACTGCGCCAACGATCCTGAATGGACCATGTATTACATCAGTCCGGCTATCGAGACCATCTCCGGATATCCGTGCTCCGAGTTCATCGAGAATCGCGTCCGCAGCTATGCCTCCATAATTCATCCCGACGACAGAGAGATGGTGAAAGATCGGGTTCAACAGGCAGTCTCGATGCGTAACATGTATGAACTGGAATACCGGGTCATCTGCAGCAACGGCTCAGTGAAATGGGTCGGAGAGCGCGGCCAGGGAGTATTCGACGATACGGGCAATCTCAAATGGCTCGACGGCGTGCTATTCGACATTAGCGATCGAAAGCGCGCGGAGGACGCGTTGCGCGAATCAGAGGCAAAATACAGCGCGCTAATTAAATATGCAGGAGACGCGATTCTGCTCTGCGACGATTACGGCAAAATCATCGAAGTCAACAGGAGGGCCGAGGTCATCTTTGGACGAGCTGCGGAGGAGTTGATCGGCAAGAATTTCCTCGGATTCCATACAGAATCAGTGCTCTCTCGCGCCGACGGTTTCTTCAGGCGCACGGTTTCACTGAGAAAACCGACCTTCTACGAATCCGAGTTGTCAAGCAAGGATGGCGGCGAAATCCCGGTTGAAATACTACTCACACCGATCGAATACCTCGGCAAGACCGTGGTCAAGGCAAGTGTCCGGGATATATCGGTACGAAAGAGAATCGATACGATCAAGAACAACATCATCCGCGATGTGACCCATAAGATCAAGACTCCTATTGCCACCGCGCAGATGGCGTGCGATCTTGCATTCGATTCACTGAAAAAGGAAGACCCTGAGCTCAGAAAGCGATCGCTTGAGCTGATAGCGGCCAGCATCGGCCAGCTGCGCGCAGACGTGGACAGGGTGATGGAATTTTTTGTCGCTCAGCTGAAAGGCGTTGGCGAAGAGCGTCTTCATTCTTCTTTGCGAAAGGTTGCCGAGGGCGTCATGCGGGAAGGCGCTGGGTTCGTATCGGATCGCGCGCTTTCGTTTGAAGTAGATATAGGCGAAGAAGCGGATACCGTCTTTATAGAGGAAGTGGATCTCTATACGGTACTGGGCAACATCGTCAGCAATGCCGTTCACTCGACCAGGGAAGGTAAAATCTCGATGACCGCCGAAGTTGTGGGGGAACAAGTGCGAATCACCGTTGCGGATACAGGAGCGGGCATTCCAGCGGATGCGCTGGACAAGGTGTTTGAGCCTTTTTTTCAGGTCAATCCCGCTTCGCCAGGCATGGGACTCGGACTTCCTATTTGCAAGCAGATAGTGGAACGCTATAATGGGAACATTGAGGTGAGGTCGGAGGGGCTGGGCAAGGGCGCCAGAGTCATAGTGGAGCTGCCGCGTGTAAACGGCGAAAGAGATCTCAAACGGAGGAAATGATGACAACATCGGAAAAGATCAGCGTCATGGTTGTTGAGGACAATCCGGACATGCTCGATATCTATACCGGCATGTTCAAGGACGAACCGCTCTATGACGTCGAGATGTATACCGACGCCATGGAGGCGCTGCGGCATCTGGAGGACAAACATTTCGATATAATAATACTTGATATTATAATGGAACCATTGACGGGCGAATCTTTCTTCGTATATCTGCGCGGAAATATAAAAACTATGAATATCCCCGTGGTGATAGTGAGCGTGCTTGATCCGACGACGCTCGATGCGCTCAAGAGGCTCGATCATTCAAGGATACTTCAGAAGCCGATTCGCAAGGAGGACCTTTTCAATACGATGAAGGAGATGTTGACATTGTATGGTAAAAAATCTTAATCCTTTTTTAAAGGAGGATGTGATGAAAAAGACAATATTGATGGCGGTTATATCCGGTGTGGTGGGGTTGGGGTTTGTTTCTAATGCATCAGCAAAAACATGTGAATTTTACCAGTGGCCCTGGCACCACTGCATGGCCGAGGCAAAGCCTGCTCCAGCCCCTGCGCCAAAGGTCGAGAGGATCGAAAAGGGCGAAAAAATAGTGCTCGAGGGAATCTACTTCGATACCGGAAGCTCGAAGATAAAGAAGGAATCCTTCGCAGTGCTCGATTCGAATATCGAAAAGATAAATAACAGCAAGTCCGACGTCAAGATCGTCGTAGTGGGCTATACCGACGATCGCGGTTCTGACGCCTTGAACAACAGACTTTCGCTGGCTCGCGCAAACAGCGTGAAGAACTACTTCGTTTCCAAGGGCGTGGTTGCGGGCAGGATTTCTGCCGAGGGCAAGGGCAAGGCAGATCCTGTAGCAGACAACAAGACCGATGCCGGCAGGGCAAAGAACCGCCGCATCGAACTGCAGGCGAGATGAGGATGACGCAGCATTACCGGGGCGGACCGTAAGGTCCGCCCCGTTTTTTTGTTCGTCCGTGATAGAAGATGTTCGAAAAAAAGATTCAGATGATCTTTATTTCGAGGTGACATCGCCAGGATGGCGTTCGTTGACTCCCCCTTGCTTTCGACGCATTTGCCCGGTACAAAGAGGGTATGCCAATCGTCGGAAAGAGCGTCCCCAGGCTCGATGCAATCGAAAAAGTCACCGGCCGGGCCGTATATGTCGACGATATCGACATGCCCGGAATGTGGCACGGCGCTGTCGTTCGCGCCTGTATACCTCACGGCAGGCTGCGCCGCATATCGCTCGATCCCGCTTTTGACTGGAGCCGCGTAGTGACCGCAGACGCGCGCGACATCCGCGGCCGGAATTGCGTCGCGATGATCGAAGACGACCTCCCGCTGATAGTCACCGACGTGGTGAAGCACGTGGGCGAGGCGATAATGCTCATCGCGGCACCCAGCCGCGAGCTCGCCCTGGAGGCGCGGCGGCATGTGAAGGCCGAGTGCGAGGAGTGGGAACCGGTCCTCTCCATCGAGGACTCAAAGGCCGCGCGCATCAAGATCCGCGGCGATGACAACGTGATTTCACGCTACGAGATACACAGAGGCGACGTGGACAAGGGATTCGCCGCATCCGACCTGGTGATCGAGGGGACATATACCGCCGGCTATCAGGAGCACATCTACATAGAAATGCAGGGCATGGTCGCCGCCATGCGGGATGACGGAAAACTCTCGGTCACGGGCTCGCTGCAATGCCCGTACTACGTATCTAGGGCGCTCGCCATCATCATGGACATGCCGGAGGAGCGCATCTCGGTTCGGCAGGCAGCAGTGGGTGGGGCGTTCGGCGGCAAGGAGGACTACCCCTCAGTGATCGCGGGTTTTGCCGCGGTGCTCGCCGCAAAGTGCGGCAGGCCCGTGAAGATAATCTACGATCGGGATGAGGACATAGAGGCCACGACAAAACGACACCCAGCGATAGTGCGGCACCGCACGGGGGTTGCCAGGGACGGAACGCTCAAGGCGATGGACATATCGTTCGAGCTGGACGGCGGCGCCTACGTTACGCTCACGCCGGTGGTGCTCTCCCGCGGATTCATCCACAGCCCTGGGCCGTATCGCTGCGACAACGTGCGCGCGGTAGGGTGCGCGTATTGCACGAACACCTCTCCCAACGGCGCGTTCAGAGGCTTCGGCGCGCCGCAGGCGATATTTCCCATAGAGGTCCATATGGACCGGATCGCTGCGGCGCTTGGGCTGTCGCCGCTCGAGATCAGGAGGCGCAACCTCCTGCACGAGGGCGATTCCACGGCAACCGGTCAGATCCTCAACGGCTGCGTGGGGGCGTCGGAGGTCATTGAGGCCGCAGCAAAGCGCTCGAATTTTGCGCGCAGGTGGAGCGAACTTGCAAAGCCGCAGCAGAAAAATCTGCGCAGGGGAATTGGCATAGCGCTCTTTCAGCACGGCTCCGGATTCACGGGTTCAGGCGAAGCGAAGCTCAAGGGCGAGGCCGGTCTCAGACTCGATCCGGACGGAAAGATCTGCGTGCTCACCGCGTGCACGGAGATGGGGCAGGGCTCGCACACGGTGCTCCCGCAGATGGCGGCTGATCATCTGGGAGTCGATCTCGAATGCGTCTCTATCGAAACCCCAGATACCGCGCTGGTGCCTGACAGCGGCCCGACCGTCGCGTCGCGCACGACGATGGTGATGGGGGTCGTGCTCGGCAAATGTGCGGAGGGCATCAAGGAAAAACTCTTCGCGTTCGCTGCAAAGCGATTCGGTGCGGACAAGAATAAACTGTCGTTCAAGGGGCTCTCTCTCATGAGCGGGAAAAAATCCCTTGTATCCGTGGATGAGCTCGTGCGGACATATCTCGCGGAACGCGGGCCGCTCACGGTAATAGATCACTATGATTTGCCGCCAGGAATCCACTGGGACGACGAAAAATACGAGGGAGATGCCTATCCCACGTACGCGTGGGGCTGCGACGTGGCTGAGGTAGAGGTGGATCTCGATACGTTCGACCTGCGCGTGGATAAGATGTGGATGGCCGCAGAGATAGGCCGCGCCGTGAATCCGCAACTCTCCGAGGGACAGATCGAGGGCGGCACGATTCAGGCTCTGGGCTGGGCCGTCATGGAAAAGCTAGTGATGGATCGCGGCCACGTGCGGACGAACCGCCTTCAGACCTACGTAATACCGACGTCCATGGATATGCCTGAGATGGATACGATCATAATCGAAAAGCCGTACGCATATGGACCGATGGGGGCCAAGGGCGTAGGCGAGCTGCCGATGGACGGCGGCGCGCCCGCCATAGCAAACGCAGTCGCACAGGCGACCGGGCTTTCCGTACGCGATCTGCCGATAACGCCGGAGCGGCTGTATGAGGAGTGGCGTCGTTGTAATGGAAAGTGATGTAGCAGTAGTACGTTAGTACGTTTAATTGTAAACTTTGTTTATACCAGATTTTGTACCAACGTACCAAAGTACTAACGAACCAACGTACTACTTGCCGATTCACATGTTTTTTTTCAACGTACCAAAGTACTGACGTAAGATGAGTGTCCACCATGCAAACAGTGATCAAAAGACTGAAGATCAATGATGTGGAACATGAGATGGAAATTGCGCCCGAGATGCGCCTGCTCGATTTTATTCGCGGACCTCTGGGCCTCAAGGGCACGAAGGAAGGCTGCGGCGAAGGGGAGTGCGGCGCATGTTCCGTGCTCCTCAACGGAGAAGTCATCGATTCGTGTCTCATGCTCGTCGGACAGCTCGCCGACGGAGACTCCATAACTACGGTCGAAGGCCTTGGCGATGCAACGCACCTCTCGCCTTTGCAGGATTGCTTTGTGCATGAGGGCGGAGCCCAGTGCGGCATCTGCACGCCCGGGATGCTCATCGCCGCGCACGCGCTTCTATCGAAAAACCCCAGGCCCACGCGCGCGCAGATAGCGGAGGCCATCGCAGGCAATCTCTGCAGGTGTACGGGGTACGCAAAGATAATAGATGCGATCGAAAAGGCCGCTGAAATTCAAGCCGGCAGATCCAGAAAAACGAGGAAGGCAAAGAGATGACGTTCGCATATCACAAGCCGCCGAGTTTGCCCGAAGCGCTGGCTCTGCTCGCGGCGAATCCCGGCAGATTTCCAGTGCTCGCAGGTGGTACCGATATTGTCGTCCAATGGCGCAGCGGGCTTCTGAAGCTGGAAGGCGTCATCGATATCTCCGGGCTTTCGGAGCTTCGCGCGATTTCTATCACCGAAGAAGGAATAGAGATCGGCGCGCTCGTAACCCATTCCGCAATTGCGGCCGACAGGATCGTTGTTCAGAGATTTCCGGCTCTCGCCGCCGCATGCCGCACGATCGGCGGTGTGCAGATCCAGAACGCGGGCACGCTCGGCGGAAATATCATGAACGCTTCGCCTGCAGGGGATACGCTGCCCGTGCTGCTCGCGCATGAGGCGATGTTTCTGGCCCAGGACCTCAAGGGCGAGAGATGGATCAAGGCGAACGATTTTTTTGTCGGGTACAGAAAGACCTCTCTGGCGCCTCACGAACTTCTGACGCGCATAATGTTGCCGATGCCCGATACGAAAGAGCGCGCGCGTTTCTACAAGATCGGACAGCGCCGCGCACAGGCCATATCGAAGGTATCGCTTTGCGCGCGCGGGAGGGTGCGCCACGGCGGTATAGAATGGGTGAAGATCGCCGTGGGCAGCGTCGCCGCGACACCCATGCGCCTTCCGGGCACCGAGGCCCTGCTCAAGGGCAAGGTGATAACGCAGGCCCTGATCGACAAAGCCGGCGCTTCGCTCGCCGACGAGGTGACGCCGATAGACGATCTGCGCTCCACTGCAGATTACCGCCGCTTCGCCGCCGGAGGTCTGCTGGCGCGCTATCTGCGCGAGGTGACGATCAAGGATTTTCGGCGAGCATCGAGCGTTTAGCACGTCGCGCCTCCTCCCTGCAAGCCAGCTCCGTGGCGCGGAGTTCGCGTAAGGCGGGAAATCACGTTAGCGGTGCGCGGTTTTTCGATATGATTCCCACTCATCAGGTGTGTTGATGTTTTTTACTACGTGAGGGTCGCCCACCGGAACGCGCAAGGTGTTTTTGTTCGCGGCCATCTGCACGTCCAGGCGAGAGCGCTCGTCTGAGGGATCGAGGCCCGCGAGCAGCTCGCAGAAGCGAGAGGAGAGGAGAACCGGGTGACCGCCGCGGCCGTTGTATTCCGGGATGATGGCGTCGAGGTGGGGGTTGCATATTGCGGCGTCGATCAGTGCGGATATGATAGCATCGGAGACCCCCGCCACGTCAACGGGCAGCACTACCGCGCCGTCGGACTCCGTCGCGTGCATTCCCTTGATTCCGATCTGCAGTGAAGTGAACTGACCTTGCTCCCAGAGTTCGTTCAGCAGCCATCGTGCAGGGATGGCGGGGTGCGCCAGACGAATTTCTGGCGCTGCCGCTCCGATGACTACTCCGATTCGCGAGCAACCACCTTCGAGCAGCATGCCGCACTGTCGTTCCAGCAGCGTGGCGCCATCGTCAAAGCGCAATAACGCCTTTGGACCTCCCATGCGGGAGCCGGCTCCAGCAGCGAGTATGATGCCAATGAATGTGTGCATAATCGTAAAACCGTGCGTTCGTACGATCGTGCGTTCGTAATACCTTGGATTGATTTTACGATCGCACGATCGCACCAACGCACCATCGCACGTATTTGCCGATCACACCATCGCACGATTCACGTTGTAAAGTGCGCAACGCCGCTCGCGAAGTCCTCCGGTTTTGCGTTCAGCTGGATCATCTGCGCCGCTATCGCCACCGCGATCTCCATCGGCGTCTCGGCACCGATATCGAGCCCGACAGGCGAGGTCGCGCGAGCGATCGTCGCATCGCTGATGCCCTGTTTTCGGAAGCTCTCACAGAACAGCGCCCATTTTTTGCGAGAGCTGATCACTCCCAGATACTTGAACGGCCTGCCGATGCAGAACTTTGCTATCTCTTTGTCGTGGACGTGCTTGTGTGTGATGGTGATGATGTGCAGGTCGTCGGTAAATTTCAGCGCTGAAAGAAATTCGGAGGGGAGCAGGTTCGCGCGCTTTGCTACGCTTCTAAATGCGGGCAGTTCAAGCCTCTCGGCGCGCTCGTCGACAAGCGTCACTTCAAAGCCCAGGTCCACGAGCATGGGGCAGAGTTTTTCAGCCACATGCCCGGCGCCGAACACCACGCACGGCGGCATGGGCATCACGGGCTCAAAGAAGATATAGACCTCGCCGCCGCACGGCTGGATGCCTTTTTCCGTCAGCGGATATCGCAAGAGCTCCGGCGAACGCCTGCGCATTACGTCGCGCGCATCGTCTATCGCCCTGTGCTCCAGACCGCCGCCGCCGACTGTGCCGAACGATTCATATGCGGTGACGATCATCTTGGCGCCCGCGTGCCGCGGCGCAGATCCTTCTGCGCGCACGACAGTAGCCCAGCAGAAGGGGATCTTTGCTTCCTTGAGAGTCAGGGCTTTGTGATCGAGATCCATGCCGTATCCCTCTGCACGCAAGGCACGCAATGCAAGCAACGTTTGTTAAGGCGCGGGTTCAGAAATTACCGATATGAGTCTTTGAATTTTTCTGGAGAGCATTTCTGCCCTGCTTGCCTTGCGTGCCTTGCTTGCCGCCTTTACACATTGAACCTGAACGAGATGATATCCCCGTCCTGTACGATGTATTCCTTGCCTTCGAGGCGCAGCTTGCCGGAGGATTTGGCAGCACCCAGAGTTGCGCCGCACTTGATGAAGTCGTCGTACGACGCAACTTCAGCCTTGATAAATCCGCGTTCGAAATCCTTGTGAATGGCGGCAGCGGCGCGCGGCGCCGTGGAGTTCTCGGGTATCACCCACGCCTTTACCTCGTCCTCTCCGACCGTAAAGTAGCAGATGCGGCCGAGCAGCGAGAACGCGGTGCGGATGATGAGCTCAAACGCGGGCTCGTCGATGTCCATGGATTTGAGAAACTCGTCGCGATCCGAGGGGTCGAGCTGCGCGATCTCGCTTTCCAGCATGCAGTTGATGCCGATGACTGGAGACTTCTCGCCGATCTGTCTTGCGAACTCCTCCGCGAACGATCGATTGTCGTCCCGCACGTTTACTACGACCAGCTCCGGCCTCATGGTCCAGAAGGCAAAGCCGCGCAGAGCGTGGCGCTCTTCCGCCGTGAGAACGAGCTCGCGAAGCGGAGTCCCGGCTTCCAGCAATTCCTTCGCCTTTGGAAGTATTACGGCGTGGCGCGCCTCATCCGGCTTGAGCGCGGCCTTTGGTATTTTTTCAAGCCTCGCGAGCCGGTTCTCCACCACGACGAGGTCCGAGAAGATGAGCTCGTCAGCCAGCTTGCGGTAGCGCGTTACGACCTCGGACGGCTCCTCAGCGGTGAACGCGTCCACTATGTGCACGAAGCCGTCTGCCGAGGAGAGGTTCTGGCGGATCGCCTCCCACGCGCTTTCTCCGCCTGCATTGACGTCGATGAAGGGAACCGAGGCCGGCGAGACCTTTGCCGGTGAGAATATCTGAACGAGCGTGTCGAAGCGCTCGTCGGGCACGGAAGCCACTCCGCGGACGCACGGTTCGCCGTACATTTCGCGCGAACGCACGCCGGTCATGATCTCAAAGATGGTGCTCTTTCCGCTCTGCTTGAGTCCCAGGATGCCGATTTCCATTTGTCCTCCGAGCGCCCCTAGATAGCAGCGCATCCTGTCGCGAGCAAGCATCAATTAGTGGCGCCCTGAAAACCGCAACGAAGGCATCGCGCAGCGAGGACGGGATAATCCGCTCTCTGCGTGCCATTGCGCATGCATTCGATGAGAGATCGCTCGCGCACTTGCAGACATCGTGATGCTTGTCATTCACCTCGATCGGACGTATTCATTGGGCATGAAACAGACGAAAGCAAAACCCTGCCCCCATTGCGGCAAGCCTGCTGTATGGGAAGACAATCCCTTCAGGCCGTTCTGCTCAGAGCGGTGTCGATTGATCGATCTGGGTAAGTGGGCGTCGGAGAAATACAGGATTCCAGGGCATCGGGACGATTCCGCGGTCCCCGATGAGGGTGAGTCGGATGAAACGAAAGGCGAGGGGGAGGGCAAGTGACCAACAGAGCCGCGAAGCGCTTTCGCGCGCGCATCATGCACAGCCTTTCCCCAGAGAAGGTCGAGGACATCCGCGACGGCGTTCTCGAGGTGGACGACTCCGGCCGTATCGTATCGTTCGGGTGGGCCGATCCGATGTCGAACGCACAGGTTCAGGAATTTCCATCGCGCCTCATCATCCCCGGCCTCGTCGACGTCCACAGCCATATCCCGCAGCTGGACGCGCGCGGCAAACACGGCTCGACGCTTCTGGCGTGGCTCGATCGCTACATCCTGCCGGCCGAGATGGCCTTTGCCGAACCGCGAGTGGTGGACGACGTGGCCGTGCGCTTCTTCAAAAAACTCATACTCAACGGTACGACTACGGCAGGGCTCTACTCGACCGTGCACGCCGAGGCCACAAACAGGTGCTTTGAAATCGCGCAGGCAGCAGGGGTGCGCTGTTTCATCGGCAAGGTGATGATGGACCGCAACGCGCCGGCAGGATTGCTGGAAACGACAGCGGATTCGCTGGGACAATCGGAAGCGTTGTGTGCGAAATGGCACGGAGCGGGAAACGGGCGTCTTCGCTACGCATTCACGCCGAGGTTCGCGCCCACCTGCAGCTTCGAACTGTTGAAGGACGCCGCCGAACTCGCGCGGAGCGCCGGCGCCTATCTGCAGAGCCACATCGCGGAGACGCTGGACGAAAACGACCGGGTGAAGGAACTCTTTCCAGGGCACCGCGACTACGTCTCGCTCTTTGAAGACGCAGGCTGCCTGGGGCCGCGCACGATCCTCGCGCACGCTATCCATCTCTCGGACGATGAATACCGCCGACTCGCCGCAAGCGACACGAAGATCGCGCACTGTCCCACGTCGAATTTCTTCCTCAAGAGCGGCAGGATGTCCGTGCGGCGCGTGGAGGGCGCGGGCTGCGCATATGGGTTCGGCACGGACGTGGGCGCGGGCACTTCGATGTCGATCTTCACCGAGATGAGGCACGCCGACTACGCGCAGGACGAACATTCGATACCGCCCGCTAAGGCATTGTGGCTCGCCACTATGGGCGGCGCCGCCGTCATGTCGATGGATTCAGAGATCGGAAACTTTGCACCGGGAAAGTTCGCGGATTTCTGCGTGCTGGATATAAGCGGCATTGATCCGGTCTATCGGCTCGATGCGCTCGACACCGACGAACTCTTGTCGCTCCTCATGTATCGCGGCGACAGCCAGATGATAGAGTCCACGTACGTAGCAGGGGAACGCCTGGACGTGGACGCTATCTCTCGAGCCTTTTCGTGAACCTCCAAACGGTTTACGGTTTACGGTTCACGATCTTTGCAGCTGCTTCTACCGCCTCAAATATCTGCTGATATCCCGTGCAGCGGCAGAGGTTGCCGGCGAGCGCCTTCTTGATCTCATCACGAGTTGGATTCGGGCTTTCGTCGAGCAGTGCCTTTGCGGTGAGCACCATGCCCGGCGTGCAGAAGCCGCACTGTATGGCGCCGCAGTCGATGAACGCCTGCTGGATCGGGTGCAGTTTGCCATCAATGGAGAGCCCCTCGATTGTCGTTATTCGTGGATCGTGGATCGTGAATCGTGAATCGGAACCGCGCCCTCCCCTTTGTAAGGGGAGGGATGGGGAGGGGTAGATATCGATCATCTTAACCCGACACGCCCGCCTCGGCTTGCCATCTATGAGCACCGTGCACGATCCGCAGCTGCCTATGCCGCAGCCTTTCTTCGTGCCTGTGAGCCGCAGGTCTTCGCGCAGCACGTCGATGAGCAGCCGTTCAGGCTCGCATTCAATCGTGCGCGTCAGGCCGTTGATGTGGATATTATAGAGAGTCATCATTCCTCCGCAGCGCAACACTCGCCCGACTCCTTGGCCGTCTCTTTTGCCGCGACCCTCTGCCGTTTTTCATTCCAGCTGATAAAGGCAGGCAACGAAACTATAGCAGCCGTGAGGCACGTAATTTCGCCGAGGAGTGCGGTGGCGCCGAAGCTCACAAGTCCAAGGTTCCGCGAGGTCATGAGCACGGAATAACCGATGACCGTCGTGAGCGAGCAGAGAGTGACGGCGCCGCCCGTATATTTGAGAACCGGCTGGATGCTTCCGGTTCCATCCTGTTTGTATCGCTGATAGATGTTCACCGCATAATCCACTCCTATTCCAAACGTGATAGGCAGTGCGATGAAGTTGAGGAAATTGAGTTTGATGCCGAATATCGGAAGCAAAGCCACCAGCCACAGGATGCCCAGCATCAGTGAGCCCATTACGATGCCGCTGTCCTTAGAGCCCCTGAAGTTTATTACGATGAGGATCAGCACGAGCGCGAAAGAGAAGAGCGTGACCAGCGGACCCTCTTTCACGACTACTCGAAGCAGATCCGCAAATATCACCGGCTCTCCGGACGAATAGATCTTCTCTCCGTCCGGCAGATCTACCTCACGGATTATGTCCGCAAACCTGATGAGCTCCCTGCCGTTCCAGAGATTTGCCGTCGGCTTGGGATAAACGTAGACGATCTTCCCCTTGCTGCCGTCTATCTCTTCAAACTTGTTCGTGACGGTAGGAGGTACGTCATTGAGCGCGATCGGGCGCAGGTTGATCTGCGCCTGAAACTTGCGCACTTCCTTCAGCTGGTCCTCGTTTAAAAATTTCAGCGTGCTCGATTCGAGCATCTTGCGCATACTGGCGAGTATGTCCATTTTCTGAGGCTGATCCTTGGGGACCATGGAGTCGAGCGTCTTGCAGTCGTCGATGAGATTTTTTTCGCCCTCCGGCCCTGCCTTTTGCCTGATTGCGTCGCAGATAGGATCCGCCTGGCTCGGACGATCCGCGAGCACTATCGACGGAGTCGTGGACTGTCCGAAAATTTCGTTTATCTTCTCCCTCGCCGAGAGCTCCCACGCGGTGCCGTGTTCCTTCGGGGGTTTGAACCTCATGTTGTCAAAATTGTATTCGAGCGAGTTGGGCAGATACCAGGCCGCAAGTATCGCGGCACAGATAGAAATGCCGGCTGTGGCCTTGAGTACCGCCTTGTCGCGAGCGATCAGCGTTTTTCCGAGCCAGCCATAGAGGCTGTAGTCCAGCCAGTGCCCGAGGGGTGCGGCTTTTGTCTTCCATATCCTCTCGAATATGGAAAGCCACGCAGGCAGGAAGAAGTAGGTGCAGCACCAGCAGACGACCATGCCCGTTCCGCCGATGAATCCGAACTGGCTGAAGCCGCGTATGTCCGTCATCATGAGCGCCGCGAACGACGCGCTGGTGGTGGACGCGGCTACGAGCGTCGGCTTCCAGGTCTGACTGAGCGCTATCGCCATGGCGTCCGAGATTTCGCGCCCCTTTTCCCTGCGTTCCTCGATATATCGCGCCATCAGGATGAGGCTGAAGTTGATGCCGTTGCCGACGATTATCGAGCCGAGGAACGCGGTCTGGCTCGTGAGGTAGCCTATGAATACGTATCCGAGCGCGAGCGCAACCAGTACGCCCTGGCTTACCGTGATCGTGACCAGCAGACACGGCTTGATGCGCCTGAAAAAGAGGAAGACCACGCCGCCGACCATGACGATGCAAAGTAACGTGGTCTTCACGATGTCGCCGATGAGCGACTTGTACTCGGTGACGGTCTTCTGGTAGCGGCCGCCGAACGTGAACTTGAGATTCGGATCGTACCGCGCCGGCTGCATCGACTCTATGAGGGAGCCGGCCTTTGCCATCAGTTTCTCCGCGAATTCCACGTCGGTCGCTCCCTCGCGGGGCCTCAGGATCACTGCCGCGAGCGTTCCCTCCGGCGTCGTGAAGTAACCGTCCTTGTAGTCGAGATAACCGCCCGCCTTCTTTTTGTATTTGTCCTGAATATCGGAAACGTCGAACGAAGGTTCTTCGTCACCGAATTCGATGAGCAGCTGCGTGCGCTTGAGTTTCTCATAGTCGATTTTGCGCTTCAGTCTGTCGTGGATTTCCTGCAGGTCCGGAAGATCGATGTACAGGTATTTGTTCTTGTCGTAGAAATCGGCAACGTCTTTGACGTTATACTCGACGCCGCTGATCATGTCCGAAAGTTCTGCATTGGCCTTTGGCACGAAATCGTCGATGAAGCTCTTGATAGCCGGCCAGGGCGCATCGCCGGCCAGGAGGATCAAATTGCCCACGCTCTGAACGCGTTTCTCAATCTTGTTGAATTCGGTCACGCTCTGGAATTTTTCCGGCAGCATTTCTTTGAAATCGCTCTTCACCCTGAGGTGCTTCACATAATTGAATGTAACGGCGAATAACGCGATGGAAAGGAGCAGCACAGCAAAGTCGAGTTTTCTCATGAACCTTGCGTAGCGCGCCCAGCCTGGGTGTCTGGAGAGAATGTCTTCCTGGTTTTTCATGTTGAACGCCGCGGATACAATATGTAATCGGATAAAGCAAGGTTGTGGGCCCCGCGCTATCAATACCTCGTGGGGTGTCTCACGATTTCTGAGAATTTCTTAGTTGCCTTGCTGCCGTCGACGAACTCGACGGCCGCTCCTGAATCGGTGAGTTCCGCAATACGCCCCTCGCGCCATATGACTTTGTCGACCTGCGCCACGACCTTGTCGCCTGGCGAATAGCACGGAGGCACGTTTGCCGGCATGTGTGCCACGTATCTGGTTCGCAGGTTTCCAGTTCCGCCGTCGGGAAATTTGATCGATACGTATTCGCCGTTTATGCCGTCGACAGTGGCGATGGAAAAAGTAGGGCCGTCCTTGTCGGCTATCACCTTCTCTCCGACCTTGAACGGCTCCTTTGACGGCTCGACGCAGAAATTTGCGGCATATGCGCTTGTCGCAGTCATCGCAATTACGAGAACGAGTAATATCCTCTTCACGATAATCTCCTTGCCTTTAACCGTCGTGAATTAAATCGCTTTTTCTTCCAGGGGAGGCTGATCCTCGAACCTGAGCAAGTCGTTTATGAAATACGTGTAGGATTCCTTGATGAACGTCGGAATGCCGTAGATGTCGAAGTTGTTCCAGTCGGATAGCGGAGTGGATATCTCCACGAGTTGAACTTTCGGATCGCGCTCTATGAGGACGCGCTGGCTCTCCGCCATAGCGGTAGTCAACGCGTCGTGATAGATCATCATCATCTGCAATTCGCCTACGCGCTCTTTCGGCCTGTAGTTGAAGACCGTTTCGTTTGCGCACCTTGCGGCAAGGATGAAGAGCTTTGAGCGCTTCTCGATGCCGATCCGCCGGTCCAGCTGCCATTTCTTGTAGATCGAGATCATCGGAACCGATTCGGTGGTCATCCCGTCGATGTAGGTCACGTCCACGTTGTTGCGCTTTATCACCTTGGGCACGAAGAGCACCGGCACGCTGGACGACGCGACCGCCGCCTCGATCGGATCCACGGTAAATATCAGGTCCTCGTATTCGGGAATGTTGAAACGGAGCGGCGTAAGTATCTCCGAGCGGAACGAATTGAGGTTGAACGCGATGCAATAGAATGGAATCGTCGGCTGCCGGAACTGTTTGACGTTGAAAATGAAGTCGTAGATCGATTTCGCCATATCCAGAAAACCGGAAAAACCGCTGGAGCGAAATCTCGCTGGGACTACGTGGTGGGCAAGCAGGTTCTTGAGCACGCTCAGTTTCGACGGGGTGAGTCTCAACGAATAGCGCCCATTGTAAAGATCGTACCCGCTCTTCTCCATTTCCACCACTGGAACTCCGCAGGCGTACCAGAGCCCGCCGATTGCGCCGCCGCTCGTGCCCCATATCTCGTCGACGCATTCTCTGGCGCCGAGCGCGTCGATGAGCCTGAAGATGACCGACTGCGCGTAGACCTTGAGACCGCCGCCGCCGAGGGAGAGGACGAATTTGGTATCAGGGTCGTGCAATATTTTTAAAAGCCTTGGAAACCTGTGGGCGACCGTTATTTCTCCGAGGTCCTCGCCTTGCTGCGCAAACCGCCATGCGTATTTGCGGGAGCCGCCGGATTGATCCAGCAGGAACGCGCCCGGGTGATAGCTCAGGTTGATGTCGCGGCCGAGGAAGACGGGCCTGGGCATCTGGCCGTCCCTTTCGCCCGCGAGCGTCAGCGCGACGATCTCGTCCGCCGCGCCGGACGTCGGCGCGGTGCGGAGCGAACCAGGGAATGATTCGACGATGCGCACTCCGGAATCATCAGCGTCCAGCTCCTTCTCTACAGAAAATTTTATCTTCTTTTCTCTTGCGGCGTTTACTGCCCTTTCGGTAGCGAACCAGATATTACGGTGAGGGTTGTAGAAGAAACGAAAATATTTGCGGAGGCGATCCGCTTTTTTGACGTCTTTCGGATCGAGCGCGATCTGGAAGATCTTACCCATGGATGTCTCCGAGTATCTGGTCGGCGGTTATCGGCGCCTTTGTGAAGCGCTTGCCCGTTGCGCAATAGACGGCATTTGCCACGGCGGCGCCCATCAGCTCGTTAGTGGGTTCACCGAGCGACTTTGCGCCCCAGGGTCCCACAGGATCCGGATTCTCCACGAGGATGGCCGTCATCTCTGGGACGTCGATCGATCGAGGTATTCGGTACGTGTTCAGATTGAGATTCTCGATCATTCCGTCATTATGCCTGATTTCCTCCATCAGCGCAAACCCCAGCCCCATCGCGATGCCGCCGAAAACCTGGCCTATAGCCATCTGCGGATTGACCGCCTTGCCGACTTCATGTACCGCCACCACGCGCGACACGCGCACCTTGCCCGTCTTCGCGTGAACCGTGAGCTCGCATGCCTGGCACCCATAGACGTAAGTGAAATAAGCGTCGCCCTGACCCGTATCCTCGTCCCACGAAACCCTGGGCCCTTTCCACACGCCGAGTGCATAGGGATAGATCCTGCTTCTGTGACAGGCGGCGACCGCGTCTTCGAACGCGACGCTCTTTCTGTTTTCAGGATTGCGTATGCGCCCGGCTTTGAAGAGATAGCCCTTGCGCGAAGGCCCGATCAGTTCGCGCAGCGCCGGCCTCATGATCCGTTTGATCTTGTCCGCGGCGTCGATGACTGCGTTTCCTCCCACGAGCGTGCCGCGCGAGGCCACCGTGGGCCCGCCGTCCGGCACCGAACTCGTGTCCGTATCCACGAAGCGGATGCGGTCGGGGTTCATGCCCAGCTCACCCGCGAGGATCGCCACCATGGCGGTCTTGAGGCCCTGGCCGTTCTCCGAGACGCCGACTTCGAGGAGCGCGGAGCCGTCAGGTTGGATGTTCACTATGGACGAACAGAAATCGTTTCCCTCGGCGCCGAGCGACACTCCGCGATAGCTGCACGCGAAGCCCACTCCGTAATACGTGCCGTCGTTGCGAACTTTTCCGCGCGAGCAGAGCGCCCACTTTTTCTTCCATCCGAGTTCCTTGAGCGCGCGCTCGGCGACTTGCGCGATCGCCACCTTGTGGCCGATGAGTTTCTGTCCGGTGTGCGTTTTTGTCCCTTGCCGGAAAAAATTTCTCCTGCGAAATTCCCACGGATCGAGCCCCGCGCGCTCGGCGCAGACGTCGATGAAGGACTCGCAGGCAAAGACGTGCTGCGGGCTACCGAACCCTCGCATGGCGCCGGTAAAGGTGTTGTTCGTGCATACCGCCTTTGTGTCGCATCGCACGTTGGGAACCGCATAGGGGCCGGTACACTGAACCGTAGGCCGCCAGATGACAAAAGGAGACATGGAGCAGTAGGGGCCGGAGTCTGCGGTTATGTCGACTTCCATTGCGCGGAATCTGCCGTCAGCGCCGATGCCTGCCTTATATGCGAGCTCGAACGGATGCCGCTTGTAGGACTCGCGTATCGATTCTTCGCGCGTATACGTGATTTTGACCGGCCTTCCGAGCCTCGTCGCCAGAATGGCGGCGCGCGCGCAGACAACGGAGATGGTGTCGTCCTTGCCGCCGAAACCGCCTCCGAGCGTCGTCTGCACTATCCGCACGAACGATAGCGGAAGCCCCGCGGCGGCCGCGGCCACGCGGCGCGTGGAAAACGGATGCTGCATGCCGCCGTAGACAGTGACCGCGCGCCCCTGCTCCGGCGCCGCGATACAGGATTCGGGCTCGAGGTAGGCGTGTTCTACGAAGGAGGTCTGAAACCGCGCGTCAAGGATGATGCGGCTGGCTTTGTATCCGCGCTTGATATCGCCGCGCCTGACCCGGAAAGAACTGATGACGTTGTCCTTGCGGCCTTCGTGCAATATCGCGGCGTCGGGTGCGAGCGCTTCCTCGGTGGAAAGCAGGGGCGGGAGGGGTTTGTAATCGACCTCAATGAGGCGGGCCGCGCGGCGGGCGATATCCGCGGACTCCGCCGCTACCATTGCGACAACGTCGCCGCAGTAGCGCACGCGGTCGGTCGCGATCACATACTGATCCGCGATGATCCCACCGACTTGCTTCGTGCCAGGCACATCGCAGCCTGTGATGATGTCGATGACGCCGGGCATGGCACGCGCCGCCTTCGTGTCGATGGAGCGAATGACTGCGTGCGGATGCGCGGAATGCAGAGGGGCAGCATGGCACATGCGGTCAAAGCGCATGTCGTCCGCGTAGAGGGCCCGCCCTGTCACTTTTTCGATTGCGTCGACTCGTTTCATGGGATGACTAAAAACGCTTATTTTCAAGGATATTAAGTTCTTCAGCTAAAACATGCAAGCTGCGAATGCTTCATTTATTCAGTATGGCTATTATTGTTTCTGCTCCGGCACATGTGTTTGAAATGGGCGCACGTTGCACTGAACAACGACAGACGCTGAGGAATTTTTCCCGCCGCCTCTGCGACATTCATTGACGAAGCAAATCCGCATTTCAATCGCGAGAATTTGGAATCGCTCTTCACATAATTCTTCAAGTATCGATCCATCACTTGAAAATCTGGCACGCGAATTGCTCTTTGTTTTTTTTCATGACATTTCGACCTTCATTAAAATGTTTTGTCGCAACGTTTCTTGCAACGCTGCTTATCGCAGAGCCTCTCGTCTGTAGCGCGCAGGCTCCAATCGCGCCGCGCTCCGTTGCCGTGCAGCCCATGCTCGATGGAGATGCGGACGAAGAGAGCCGCGAGATCGCGTCGGCCGTGGGTTCTGCGCTGAGAATGGCGACCGGCCATCATATTATAGATGCAAACACCGCAGCGAAAGTTCTCTCGTATCGAGATCCGTCCGAGCCATTAAACGGCGGAGTGGCTGAGGCATCCGCGGAGCTGGCCCGCGCAAAGGAGCATTACTTTGCATTCCGTTATAAGGATGCCGAACAGGAGCTGAACAAAGCGATCGCCGCACTTTCCCAAGCGCGCGGAGATGCGGAGGCCGGACAGATGCTCGTGGACGCCTACGTCACGCGCGCTGTGGTCGCAAAATCCAGAGGCGACGCAGCGCAGGCGCGTAAGTCGTTTGAAGCCGCCCTCGTCATCCATCCTGCGCTCGCGCTTTCGGCACAAGAATACCCGCCGAGCCTCGTATCCTTGTTCGAAGAGGTAAAAAAATCGAGAGCAGGCGCGCCTGCAGGTGTGCTTTCAGTCAAGAGCAGCCCGCAGGCCGCTGAGGTCTTTCTCAACGGGATCAGCAGGGGTGTGACTCCGCTGACGATCTCAGCTCTACCTGCAGGCGGCTACTCGCTTGCAGTCAAGGCGGACAGGTACATTCCTCTTGAAAGAAACGTCACTGTCGCAGCTGGAAAAACTCTTTCTCTCGATGAGAAATTGATCTGGGACAAAAAGGGCAAGGAACGAACCGGACACGCGAACACCGATGATCCTTCCATCGAATTGCGGCAGGGGCTGCAGATCGCGGACGCGTTGAAGGCTGAGAAAGTAATCCTGATAGACGCAGATGCAAAAGACAGCGCCGTACAAGTGCGTGCGCGCGCCGTGGATCGAGCGCTCCGCGCAGGCCAAAGGGCAGTGGCGATAAAGAAACTTGCGCAAGATACGCGCAACGAACAGCTCGCGGAAATGGTGGCGGCGTTAGCCGATCAGATTGACGCTAATATCACATCCGATCCCGCGAAACAGCTGGACCCGCTCGGTGAGGGCGATCCCGTGTTGCTTGGAAAACGAAAGCAACCGCTGACGCGCAAGCCGTTATTCTGGGCGGCGGTCGGGACGGCGGCCGTGGGTGCTATCGTGGGCGGTATTCTCGCAGCCATGTCCGGCGGCGATTCGACCGGGAGCGTGAGGGTAAATTTCACGAGCGCGGAGGTGAAGCGATGATGAACAAATCGATATCATGCGTGCTTGCCGCGGCAGCAATCGCCGCGGCACTTGCCTCGTGCGGCGGCGGCGGGGGTGCGAAAGGAAACGCAGGTTCGCTCGCAGTCGTAGTCACGGGGGCGAAGTCGTTCAACCCGCGCATCGAGCACGGCCGCATTGAAAAATACAGCGTAACGATAAGCGGCGAGGGCATCGAACAGCCTATCTCTGCGGAATTCGCAGGCGACGCAGGCAGTGGCCTTATCGAGGGAGTGCCATGCGGCGAGAATCGATCCATCTCAGTGGAGGCCGTCAACGCCAACGGAGTCAAGATCCGCGCAGGGGAAGAGGCAGGCGTCGAGGTGAGCGGCGGCGTCAATGAGGTCGCCGTTGAGATGGAGGCCGTACCTATATTTGCAAACCTCGCGGATGGAAACTCGATCGACAACACGCGGCTCATTTTCAAGATTTTTTCCGACCCGACGAATCCCGTAACGGTAGAGGAAATATATGATGGCGAGGCAAAACAGCTGGTGGATGCCTCCCTCAACACAGCGGAAATTCATCTGGACCAGTCCACGGGCCTGGGCCTCATGGCGCCGGCGGTTCTCTCTCCAGGCAATCATCTCTTCGAGGTGAGGGATCTGGTGACCGGGAGGTCTTCGCTGGCGAACGTCCTGCTCCTCGACGGGAGCAGGAGAAAGGGCGCCCCGTTTGTTTCAACGACTCAGATCGGTGGACGCACAAACGCATGCAGCGCGCCTGCATGCGCGGCAGGTTTTCTGCCCGCGCACTTGTGAGCGAGGTGTTCGGTGAAGAGACTTGAGACGATCCTGGCAGTCATCATCGTGAGTTGTGCTTCCTGCGGCGGCGCGCACTTGCGCGCATCGTCGCCCGTCGAGCGGTCCGCGCGGCCGGATGTGCAACTGGCAGAGCGCGTCCATTTTTCAACGGGAAGTGATCGAGTTCTCACTGCCGAACGCGACGTGCTTAGCCGGAATGCGCTCTGGATGTCCGAGAACGCGGGAGCGGTCCTCGTGCTTGAAGGGCACTGTGACGAGAGGGGGAGCGATGCATTCAATATGGAGCTAGGAGACAGGCGCGCGCGCAGTGTGGCTGCTGAGATGGTGACGAGGGGAGCCGACGCGTCGCGGCTGGTAATCGTTTCGCAGGGTGAAGGCGCGCCAGTTGATGCGCGTCACTCTCCGGCTGCATGGAGCCTAAACAGGCGCGTCGAATTTCTGATCAGATGAAAAAACATAAACGCAGCGAGGAGGGAGATATGAGAAAGGGTATTGCTGTACTAGCGACGGTATTGTTGTCATGCATCATGTCGAGCGCGCTGCGCGCCGAGACAGGAGAAATCCCGGCAATCCTTGGATTCCACTCCGCCATAACGGATGAAGGCGGAAACGCCATTGCCGATGGCGACGTCGGAATTAAATTCCGCATTACCGACGCTAACGGAGCCGAGCTTTATGAAGAGAGCCAGATGGTCTCCGCAGCCAATGGTCTCGTTTCAGCACTCATAGGAAACGGACTCACGCAGGATGGCGCGCCTGCGGGAGGCGTGCCGATGAATGTCCTTGATCCCCAGGGCGCGCGCTATCTGGAAGTGGAGGTCGAGGGGATTGCAACTCTCCCCCCAATGGAGATCGCGTCGGTGCCTTATGCTGCGTACGCTCAGCAGGCGCTCGGTGTTGCGAACGGGAGTATCTCGTTCGACTCGCTGAGCGCGGACGCGATGAAGCGGATCACTGAGGCTCTTACCAACGGCAAAGACGCATCGCAGATCCTGTTGCGCGATGAGCTGCCCACGCTCTACAGCGCGCCTGCGGCCTCTTCAACGATAGGAGTCGCCGGAGGACTCACGTATTCCACGGCGAACTATCTGCAGGCGGCGCTCGCCGACCTCGATAAGGCGATAGCCGGCAGCAACGCAAAGATCACGGCCGAGACCGGCGAACGCAGCGCGGCCGTAAGCGCAGAGGCGCAGGCGAGGGTTGCGGCGGATAGTTCTGAAACGAGTGCGCGCGCGGCTGCGGATTCCGCTGAGGCGGACACTCGCGCAGTAGCGGATGCGGCGACGAACGCTTCCGTTGCGAATCTGGATGGCAGGGTGCAGGCGATAGAAAATCCTCAGAGGCTTTCGTTCGGCCGGAGCGCCTGGGGCACGGTGACTTGCGGATTGTCTCCCGCCGTGCACGGCCAGAACGCCGTGTTCTCGTCCTCGTCAGGCAGCACCGTCTCAGTAGCGTTCGTGCAGCCGATGTCGGACGCGTATTATTCCGTCGTCGTGACGCCCACGGCAGACGGGATCGATACCTACAGCATAAACCTGCATCCCTTGCTGGCATTCAACAAATCGGCGGCTGGATTCAGCGTCAATTGCAATAACGTACCGTCAGTCGATTTTATCGTGATGGGAAACTGAGAGAAGATATCGCCGGTTCGTCTGGTGCAGGAATCCTTTACCGGCCCCGCTTGATGTGCTAGCAGATTCGGAATCGACAAGGGGGACGGATGAAGCGATTTTTTGCAAGCTGTGTTGGAATTTTGGCCATAGCGTTTTCCTGGACTGCCGTCGCTGCCGACGCGCAGAATCAGACAATATCACTTCAGCCGCCCGCGGGCCTTGCGCAGGAGGCGTGCCCGGCGCCCATATGGAGCGGCGTTACCGCGGTCTGGGGCGGCGTGACGGATACGCGTGCAGACAAGGCAGTGGGAACGCAGACGAAGAAGGGTGAGGAGCCGATCGACGTGAGTGCAAATCCGCCGCTCGATCAGGTCTTGAACGCGTCGCTCAAGGAGCTCTTCGCTGTCTGCGGCATCAAGTTCGTGGACAAGGGCGATGCGAACACGCTCAAGATTTCCGCTGACATCAAACAGTTCCATGCGGGCCTGCAGAAGAAATTCTTCACCGGGAGCGCGCAAGCCAGCAGCATGCTCACCTTCACCATCGACAAGGGCTATGCAAGCAGGACCGTGGATATCGGCATGGACATGGAATCGAAGGACGTGCGTAAGGGCGATATCAAGGGTCTCACCAAGGCGCTCAACTCATTGCTCGTCGCGACGCTCAAAGAGATTCCAGCCAAGAAGCAGTTGCTCGACCTCAAGTAACCCGCTGATTGCAGGGCCTCCATCGTAGAAAATTTTTCGAATATTGCAAATAATGACAGAATTTTGATTGATCTGGTATTTTTTACGTTATTTTTGGAATGTTTTTTATCAGTTCAGCCGAAAATTTAGCAACTTTTCCTGCCAGTTGCCGATATCCTCAACACAAATACAACAACGTACGAGGTTCATATGATTGAGGAACTTTCTAAATTTACGCTTGGGCCGATCTCCGTGTCGGCATTGGATGCGACGTGTGCGGTTAACGATGAGGTCCTGGATGGCGAATCGCTTGCCCTCACGTTCGATGAATCAAGCAGAGATGCGGAAGGTGGGTACTCCACCTGTCACTTTTTAATCTTTAGTGACCCGGACAGCAACACAACGACTGGCGTGCGCGGCCTTTATAAGGCTCATGAAAATCGATCACTCGAACCGCCGACAAGGTTCGCGCTTGCTGCCGCCAATTTGGAATCGCGACCGGTTTCCATTTTCTATCCCATTGATCTCTGCGGAGAGACCAGCCGGCGTATTCAGGAGATGCTCATCGGCATAAACAATTATCTGCAGGATAGATTTGATCCCAACGCCGAAGCTAACTCACTTGCCAGCATCAGGCTCCTTTTTAGGAATGAAGCAGCGGTGCAGGCATGGAGATTCAGTTTTAAGCCGCATGAAGAGCATATGCATGAGCTGGTCGAGTGCTTGTATGCTATCGATCGGGTGCGCTCATTTCCGAAGCTGCAGAAAAAAATCGAGGAAAGGGAAGCGGCTGTAAGGGAGTATTACAACAACAATCCTGACGCCAAGAAACACCGTCAGCTTGTAAGCGACGTTTTGCGCGCAACAAGCGAACGCGTCTTGAATAGCGTCCTGCTGGAGGTCGTCAAGCTGGGCAGGCTTCAGGAATTGCATGAATTGCACAAAGCGCTGAAACCTCAGGAAGCGCAGATGACACAGAAAGATGCGGGCTCGCAGCTCATGACATTGATGATCAACTGGGCCTACGATTACACTCAGGAACTGGCGGCATTCTCTGCGTATAAAATGGATATGGCGAATTATATCGGATATGAGGAGATGCAGACTTTTCTCTGTATCTTTCGTAATCTTGATATCGTGAAATTCAACAGATTGACCGACCTTGAGAAGGAGGCTGTTGTAAGGCTGATGCTCAGGCGCAGTATGAGCGCTAAAGGTCATGTGATGGAAACCTATGGCGCAAAACAAGGCGTCTCCCCAAATAAAAGCGATTCCAAACGTGCCGTAAATGAGTCGGCGAGATCTGCCACCGGAAAAGTTTAGCCGCCAAATTTCCCCTTGTGCGGAATTTGCAGGAGAAACAGGGCGCCGATGAGCGCGCCTGCAGCGCCGTACGCGAACGCGGCCCAGGATCCGATGCCGCTCCAGAGCGCGCCGGCTACAGAACTCGCAACGAGGGCCGCGATTCCGGATACGGTGCCCAGCAGTCCCAGTGCGCTGGCGCGTATTTCCTCAGGCACGAGATCAACTGCAAACGCCTTGCCCACTCCGTCAGTTGCGGCGGTGTAGAGACCGTAGACTCCAAAGAGCGCCCAGATGTGCCAACCAGCCACTGAAATCGCGAATCCTGCATAGACCGCAGCGAAAACAAAAAGCCCTCCCGCAAGCACTTCCTTGCGGCCGACCTTGTCGGAGAGATGCCCCAGAAACGGCGATGCCGCCGCATAGATGAAGTTATAAAATACGTATGCGAGGACCACGGTCGATGTGGTGAATCCCACCTGCTTTGCCTTGAGGATCAGGAACACGTCGCTCGAATTTGCGATCGCGAATATTCCCCACGCCCTGAGATAGCTGCGGAACGGCCGCGGCATTCGTCCGAAAGAGATAGTGACGCTCTGCGATTCCTGCGGAGGTCTACGCCGCTCCCGCACCGTGAGCACCGTGGCGGCGCCCAGGATTCCCGGGATGAATGAGATCAGAAATATGACGCGGAGGTCTTCGTGTAGCAGGGAGAGCAGAGCCAGTGCGATCAACGGCCCCAGCACCGCGCCGGCGGTGTCCATGGCCCTGTGCCAGCCGAATGCGCGGCCGCGGAATTCCGGCGTGACGGAGTCGGCAACTAGCGCGTCGCGCGGGCTTACGCGCAGCCCCTTGCCGAATCTGTCCGCCACGCGCGCGACGAGCACGAGCGGCCATCCTGCGGCGATAGCGATCAGGGGTTTGGCCAGCGCGGATATGCCGTAGCCTGCAAGCACGAAAGGCCTTCGCCTTCCAGTGACGTCGGAAATGCGGCCCGAGACGGTCTTGAGCAGACTCGCCGTCGCTTCAGCGGCGCCTTCTATTACGCCCACTATCGCCATGGGCGCGCCGAGCACGGCCGTGAGAAAGATCGGAATGAGCGGATATAGCATCTCGCTCGATACGTCTGCAAAGAAGGAGACGATGCCCAGCTTGACGACGTTGGAGTTGAGCCCGCGAAGAGGTCCGCGTGAGTAGGTTTTGCCGCCGTTCCCCGGTTGCTCCCGCGAGGCTTCTGTTGCAGAGATATCTCTCATCGGTTCCATCGTCATCTCAATTTCCTCCGCAGCAAAAAAATGAGGCGTCATGATGTGACGCCTCATCCCTAACCCCGCATATCATCGAATGCAACTATGCTCAGCCCTTCGAAAGTTCCTCTATGGGGTCGCGGCGCACGTTCGCTCCTATGCGCATACCGTAGAACGAACGGCGGACGAAGAAGAGGCCGGCCACGAGAAGCACACAGCCTATCCAGAATGCGGTGTCCTTTGCGTACACGGCGATCTCCGCGGCGAGCAGGCCGAAGAGCGTGGTGAATTTGATGATCGGATTGAGGGCGACAGAAGAAGTATCCTTGTAGGGATCGCCGACTGTATCGCCGATTACGGTCGCAGCATGGAGCGGAGTTCCTTTCTCCCTGAGGTCGACTTCGACGATCTTCTTCGCGTTATCCCAGGCGCCACCGGCGTTTGCCATGAATATAGCCTGATACAGGCCGAATATGGCGATGGAGATGAGGTAGCTCGTGAAGAATACCGGGCTCATGCACGCGAATGCGAGCGTGAGGCAGAAGAGCACTCCGAATATGTTGATCATGCCGCCCTGCGCGTACTGCGTGCATATCTTGACGACTTCCTTTGAATCGTGCAGCGACGCCTTCGTTGCGCCTTCAAGCTTGATGTTGTGCTTGATGTAAGCCACGGCACGATATGCTCCCGTGCTCACCGCCTGGATCGAGGCGCCGGAGAACCAGTAGATCACCGCGCCGCCGGAGATGATACCGAGAAGCGCCAGTGGGTTGAGTAGATCGAGCTTGAGGTTGAGCAGCAGGATGATCGAAAAGATCATCGTGGTTGCTCCGATCACCGCGGTTCCGATGAGCACCGGTTTTGCCGTGGCCTTGAACGTGTTTCCTGCGGAGTCGTTCTCTTCCAGGCGCATCTTGCCGTTCACGAAGTCCGGCTTGAAGCCGAATTCCTTTTCGATCTCCTGGCCTGCACCCTGCGTCTCGGCTATCTGCGATAATTCAAATACCGATTGCGCATTGTCAGTCACCGGACCGTAGCTGTCCACCGCGATGGTGACCGGGCCCATGCCGAGGAATCCGAATGCCACGAGACCGAACGCGAAGACGCTCGGATAGATCATGAACGCATCCAGGCCGTACGTCGAAGTGACGTACGCGATCGTCATGAGTGCCACTATCACCATGCCCTTCCAGAACGCGCTGAAGTTGCCGGCAACAAGGCCCGAGAGAATCGTGAGCGAAGCGCCGCCTTCGCGGGATGCCGTGACGATTTCCTTTACGTGCTTGGAGTTTGCGGACGTGAATATCTTGGTGAATTCAGGGATAAGCGCGCCTGCGATCGTGCCGCAGCTTATGATCGTGGCGAGTTTCCACCAGAGGCCGCCCTCGACATCGTTCAGCATGAGCCAGCTCACGCCGAACGTCACGCCGATGGAGAGCAGCGAGGTCAACCAGACCAGGTGCGTGAGCGGCGCTTCGAAATTGAATTTTTCCTTCTTGCCGTACAGCGCGCGGGAGATGAGGCTGTTGATGCCGTATGATCCGGTGGAGGTGAGGATCATGAGTATGCGCATCGTGAAGATCCAGATCAAAAGTTTGGCCTGTATCGTCTCCCAGCCGATCATCTTTGCAATTCCGCCGTCCGGACCGATTTCCATGCCGGTGGCGAGGATGATAAACGTGATCAGCGCCACGCCTGTTACGCCGTAGGTTTCGAATCCGTCCGCCGTGGGGCCGACTGAATCGCCCGCGTTGTCGCCAACGCAGTCGGCGATCACGCCGGGGTTGCGCGCGTCGTCTTCCTTGATGTTGAAGACGATCTTCATGAGGTCGCTTCCGATGTCGGCGATCTTCGTGAAGATGCCGCCGCAGATCCTGAGCGCCGATGCGCCGAGCGACTCGCCGATGGCAAAGCCAATGAAGCATGCCCCGGCGTTTTCAGGCGCGACGAAGAGCAGGATCGAGATCATCATTATAAGTTCAACGCAGATGAGCAGCACGCCGATCGACATGCCCGACTGCAGCGGTATCTCCATGACCCTGATGGGCCTGCCGTAGAGGGAAGCGAAGGCCGTGCGGCTGTTGGCGTACGTGTTGATGCGCATGCCGAACCATGCCACACTGTACGAGCCCAGGATGCCCAGCACCGACCAGCCGAGGATCGTGAGCACTCGTACTATCTCGAAGTGGCGCAGCACGTAGAAGTAGGCGAAGATCGTGGAACCGATGAAGAGTTCGAGTACGATGAGGAGCTTTCCCTGCTGGAGCAGGTAGGTCTTGCAGGTCTCATAGATGAGCGCGGAGACGTCCAGCATGGAGCGGTGGGCTGGGAGTTTCTTTATCCTTATGAACTCCATGAGCCCGAAGCCCATGCCGAGCAGGCATACGATGATGCCCGCGCCCAGCAGCGTGGTTCCGGCTATCTCGAAGCCGAAGAAATTGTAGGTGACCGCGAGATGCGGGATCACGAGATCCGCTTCGCTGGCCATGGCCGTGTTCGCGGTCAAAAGCACCGCGATCATGCCGAGAAACTGCATAAGACTCCCCCACCTGATGCTCTTCATGTCTCTTCTCCTTCTGGTTGGATGAAAACGCGGAAAAATCTGCGCATCTATAGAGATGCGCAGAGGGAATGTCAACAAAGGGGAGAGAATGATTGGTCACATTGGCAGAAAATATGTGAAATACTGGAAAAAACGACTTCGAGGCTGTCGATAAATACCGCGCAACTTGCGGCGGCGCTTGACGATAAATCGGCACAGGGCGTATTCAGACTGAACGGAGAAAATATGGCCGGAGAAACAGCGTTTTGTTCGGGCATGCAGTCGCTGACATCGTGTTCCCAGTTTTTGGAGCACGAATCCGATGGATTGTCGAGATGCGGCGGAGAAGGGGATGCAGGCGAAAGCGATCGAGGCTGCGATCCGTCGGCGCGTGACTCGTACTGCCTGGCTGGTGGGAACCGCTGGCTCTTCGGGTCGTGCCGTGACGGCGATGCGCCTCCTTTAATGGTCGTAGACTTTGCTTCTCCGGTTTTGTTCGAGACACCCGCCGGATCGCGGAAGGTCCGCAGCATGATGGTATCGAACGGCGATGTCGCCGGTATTCTCATTGGCAATTATGCACAATTGCGCCGTCGTCCCGCCTATGAATCCCCTCACTGGCTCACAAATCAGATTGCCGCAATAGACCCATCATTCGAGCCCGAGCTCCTTCTTACGACTGAGGATTATTATCGCTGCCGTTGTCATCGCATTGAGCCTGAACGGCTGATTCAGAACAAAAAATGTCCTGAAATTGAAATGCCTGCTAATGACCTCTCGGCGCCGCCTGAGTTGAGCATCTACAGACTGATGCAGGAACTCCAGCACGTCCCTGACATCAGGGAGCACTTCCTCGATGCGGAGGGAAATCTGACGGACGTGGCGATCGATTATCGAAGGAGGATGTTAGCGGCTCTGACGCGTCCGTTCCGTTATACCGCAGTGCCTGAAATGCTGTCGAGGCATGCACCGTACTGGAATATGTTTCTGACTACCGAACAGGAAAGGATCGCGATGCTGGTGGACGAGCGGCTGCGGGCGACGGGAAAGGAGAGCCTGGCCTCAGGCGTTTTCTGGAAGCCGAACCCCGAGCTGGTGGACTTTGCCCGGAACGCGATATTGCAAAATACCTCCGGGATCCTCGAACCTTTCAGGGCAGATCGCGCAGCGGATCTCCCGCATTGGCTTGCCGAATATGAAGGCGCGGTGGAACTCGCACGCAGGGCAGGTTATCGTTCGATGGAATCCGCTGGCGTAATTCTTTCGGTCCTGCCGGATAATAATTCCGAGCGCGAACGATATTTGTTCGCACGCTCGTTGGCGTTGGGGGAATTCTCTTCACTTATGGAAAAATACGGCCTGCAGATTGAGGAAGCAGGCTTTGAAATCGGCAGGCAGATTATCAGGTTCAGGGGGAGAGTCATCCTGTATGACGATAAATCCTCTGATCTGGATTGGACAGGCAAATTCCGGAAAAAGCCGCACCCCCTTGATGTCATCTTCATGCTCGAGGCGATGCGCGAGGAATGCGGCCTTGAGGCGCTGCGGGACAAGGATCTGGAATTTGTCACTTATCAGGGGTTTTGTCTCGTGCGGCACAACGATAGATTCGAGGAGTAGGGGTGGTGTAGTTGTGTGTGCAGCGGAGCCGACGGGACTCGAAGGATGACTCTCTGGCGGGGACGACGGGACTCGAACCCCAAACAAAGGAAAACGGCGCTCCCTCTTCGGTCGCGCTGTTGTCATCAGCTGCCGCGCGCGATGATGTGCTCGCCTTCCGATCATCTTGACGACAGGTGTTTCTTCAGCGGGGCTGACGGGACTCGAACCCGCAACCTTCGCCGTGACAGGGCGACGATCCAACCAATTGATCTACAGCCCCGCTGAAGAAACACACCAGGTTTTAAATATCGTCGGCTCACACATCGCGCTTGCCCCTTCGCCGTGACAGGGCGACGATCCAACCAATTGAGTCTGCCGCCCCGCCGTACATATGATACGTCTAAGGCGTTGTCACACAGAGCATGTTTTCAATAGCGACGATCCAAAAAGAGCGGGACCTTTTAACCGATGTACTTGAAATGTCAACGCCCGCCTTTTCTTAACACTTCCCACTTTCAGCTTCCCACTGCTTTCAATGTGGGCGTTGCAGGATTTGAACCTGCGACCCTCCGCGTGTAAGGCGGATGCTCTTCCGCTGAGCTAAACGCCCCGAGCGAGCCGGCACTCTGCCAATAGTCGAATGAAATATCAACAAAAATGAGCAGTTATGTTGACTTCGGAGTATGCGCTCTCTATGTTGCGCCAACTTTGGAGGCGGCGTTGTTCAAGATCAAGCTCTGGTGGCGGGCATTTCGTCCTATCTCTTATCCGGCCTCGGTCGTGCCGGCGTTGTTGGGAATTGTTCTCGCCTGGCAGGCGGGTTTTCCTATACGCATCGATCTCGCTATTGTGACAGTGTCGGGCGCTCTCGCGATCCACACGGCCACAAATCTGCTTCAGGATTATTTCGATTTTGAAAATGGCGTCGACCGACCTGGAACGCTGGGCGGGAGCGGAGTGCTGGTGGAAGGGCGGATCAGGCCGCGCGAAATTTTTTTCGCCGCAGTACTGTTTTTCGCAATCTCGGCGGCTGCAGCCGTACCTTTGATTCTGCACGCGGGCATGCCGCTCGTAGTGCTCATCGCAGCAGGCTTCGTCGCGGGCGCGGGCTATGCAGTTCCGAATTTCGGCTTCAAGTATCGCGCCTTGGGCGACGTCGCGGTTTTCTTTGCCTTCGGCATCGGCATCACGCTCGGTTCCTATATCGTTCAGGCGCGCTCGGTCTCGTGGACGGTCGTCATCTGTGCCGCATCATTCGGCCTGCTCGTGGACGGCATCCTGCATGCGAACAACATGCGCGACATGGAGGATGATCTGAGAATCGGCGTGAGGACTCTCTCTGCAATACTTGGCGAGAGGGGATCGCGTGTATTTTTTCTCTGCATCATTGCCGGGGCATATGCGGTCACGCTCGTATCTGCGGCTGTTGGCGTGATTCACATTGGTGCGCTGCTTTCGCTCGTCACGCTTCCTTTGGCTATCGGCCTCATGCGAGACGTGTGGCGGACGACCTCTGCATCGCGCGAGGTCCTGGCCCTTGCGGTCGGACGCACGGCGATGCTCTCGCTGGTCTTTGGAATTACGATGATGATGGGAATCGTGGGATGGCAGCTGTTTGTGTGACCGGTGGGTGCGTTCAATATCTACCCCACCCTGACCCTCCCCTTACAAAGGGGAGGGAATGTTCCCCTCCTTTGTAAGGAGGGGCGAGGGGAGGTAGACCTCGATCTTCGCGTGAATCACGAATCACGGCCTTCCTGATACTCGCTCCACGCCCTGCAGTGAATATCCTCATTGCCCTTCCTGGCAAGAGATTCTGCTAGCCGCTTTGCGAGCTGAAGATTCGTGATGAGCGGTACTCC
The DNA here is from genome assembly GCA_021810905.1 of bacterium. Lineage (GTDB taxonomy): Bacteria > UBA10199 > UBA10199 > 2-02-FULL-44-16 > JAAZCA01 > JAJZQH01. The sequence continues at coordinate 41,843 of JAJZQH010000006.1, read as the reverse complement.
GGAATCAGCAGACGCCCTGCGGATGAGGTAGCCGTTTGTCAGTTCGCCCTTGGTGAAGTTCTTCGGGATATTGATGACGAGATCCACTTTGCCGCTGCGGATAAGTGCCTCGGCGTTATCAGCGCCCCCTTCGTCAGGCCAGCTCACGGCAGTAGCAGCCACGCCGTTTTCAGCGAGGAACCGCGCCGTGCCCGGAGTGGCTAGAATTTTCACGCCCAGCGGGGGGAGCGTGCGCGCGGCAGGCAGAAAGTCGAGCTTGCTCTCGACCGGTCCCGTGGAGAGCAGCGCCGTGCGGATCGGGAGCTTGAGCCCCACCGAGATCATTGCCTTGAGAAACGCCTCTTCGAAGTCGTCGCCTATACAGCCTACCTCGCCGGTCGAGGCCATCTCCACTGAGAGCGTGGGGTCGGCGCCTCGCAGTCGCGTGAACGAGAACTGAGGCGCCTTCACGCCGACGTATTCCATGTTGAACGGCTTGAGGTTGATTGGCGGCAGAGGCCAGTCCATCATCACCTTTGCGGCGATGTCGATGAGGTTCGTTCCGCAGACCTTTGAGACGAAGGGGAAGGAGCGCGAAGCGCGCAGGTTGCACTCGATCACGCTCACGTCGTTGTCCTTGGCGAGGAACTGGATGTTGAACGGGCCGTGGATGGAGAGCGCTTTTGCTACATCGGCCGCGATGCGCTTAACCTGTCTTATCGTTTCGAGATAGGTGCGCTGCGGCGGCACGACTATCGTCGCATCGCCCGAATGAACGCCCGCGTTCTCCACGTGCTCGGAGATGACATACGCGGTGAGCTCGCCTCGGCTTGCAACTCCGTCCAGTTCGATCTCCTTGGCGCCGAGTATGAATTTGCTGATCACGACGGGGTGGTCGTGCGACACGTCGGCCGCGCGCGCGAGGAACGTGGAGAGCTCGTCGTCGTTCATAGCAACCGCCATCGCGGCGCCCGAGAGCACGTAGGAGGGTCGCACGAGCACCGGATAGCCCGCCTCTTCAGCGAAGACCTTTGCCTCATCCAACGTGGAGAGCTCGCGCCATTGAGGCTGCGAGATGCAGAGCGAATCGAGCAATTTTGAAAACTTGTGACGATCTTCAGCGCGGTCGATCGATTCAGCAGGGGTGCCCAGTATGTTGACACCCGCGCGGTGGAGTCTGAGCGCCAGGTTGTTTGCCGTCTGGCCGCCCACTCCAACGACAACGCCCACAGGCCGTTCGCGGTTGTAAATCTCAAGCACAGTCTCAAATGTTATCTCCTCGAAGTAGAGCCGGTCGCATTCGTCGAAATCCGTGGATACGGTTTCGGGATTGCAGTTTACCATTATAGTCGAGAAGCCCATGCGCCGCAGAGACTGCACGGTGTTCACGCAACACCAGTCGAACTCGACCGAACTCCCGATGCGGTATGCGCCGGAGCCCAGCACCATGACCGAGCGTTTGGGGTCGGACGAGACGTCGTCCTCGCAGCCGTTGTAGGTGCAATAGAGGTAGTTGGTCTGCGCCGGGTATTCCGCGGCGAGAGTGTCGATCTGCTTGATGGATGGTTGTATACCGAGAGAGCGGCGGCGGCGCGCGATAGTCTCTTCATCCATTGCAAGGATTTTTGCGATCTGCCTGTCTGAGAAACCCTGACGCTTCGCCTGGAGCATGAGCTCCTTCGGAAGCTCCATGCCCGCGCATCGCGCGATTGCGGTCTCAGTGGCAACGATGTTCGCGATCTTCGCCAGAAACCACGGATCGATGCGCGAGAGTTCGTGTACGCGCGATATGGGCCAGCCGTCCTTCATCGCCCGGTAGAGCGCGAAGACGCGTTCGTCGGAGGGAGAGCGGATCTCCTCCTCCAGGTCGTCGAAGCGGATGCCGGCGCCGCCCGCGAGGCCGCCTGCGCCCGTATCCAGCATGCGGATGCCCTTCTGCAGCGCCTCCTCGAAGGTGCGGCCTAGCGCCATGACCTCGCCCACGGATTTCATCCCGGAATCGATCTGGCGCGAGACGCGGCGGAACTTCTTGAGGTCCCAGCGCGGGATCTTCACGACGACATAATCGAGAGCAGGCTCGAAGCACGCGGAGGTCACACCCGTAACAGAATTTTTGATCTCAGTGAGCGACTTTCCTATCGCGATCTTCGCGGCAACATACGCGAGAGGATAACCCGTGGCCTTGGAGGCGAGCGCGGAGCTGCGGGAGAGGCGCGCGTTCACCTCGATGACGCGATACTCCTCGCCGGCCGGATTCAGCGCATACTGGATGTTGCACTCGCCCACGATGCCCAGGTGCCTCACGGTTCGGATCGCGATCTCACGGAGCCTGTGGTATTCGCGGTTTGTGAGTGTCTGAGACGGCGCCACGACGATACTCTCGCCGGTGTGTATGCCGAGCGGATCGAAGTTCTCCATGTTGCATACGGTGATGCAGTTGTCGCAGCTGTCGCGCACGACTTCGTACTCGACTTCCTTCCATCCCTTGAGCGATTCCTCGATCAGTATCTGGTCCGTGTGCGAGAGCGCCGCCTGCACGCGGCGGGTGAGTTCGTCCTCATCGGCGCAGAGTCCGGAGCCAAGACCGCCCAGGGCATATGCTATGCGCACCATCACGGGGTAGCCGATTTCGGCTGCCGCGCGCCGCGCATCTTCCACCGAGGAAACCGCGTGGCTGCGCGGCGTGGCCACATCGATCTCTGCGAGCCTCTTCACAAAGAGGTCGCGGTCCTCGGTGTCTTCGATAGTTGCAACAGGGGTGCCGAGCACGCGCACGCCGTATTTGTCGAGCACGCCTGAGCGATGGAGCGCGACTCCGCAGTTGAGGGCAGTCTGCCCGCCGAACGCGAGGAGAATGCCGTCGGGCCTTTCCTTCTCGATGACCTTCTCCACGAACTCTGGTGTCACGGGAAGAAAATAGACCTGGTCCGCAAAGCCCTCGGACGTCTGGATCGTTGCGATGTTGGGGTTGACGAGGACCGTTTTGATTCCCTCTCCCTTGAGGGCCTTGATCGCCTGGCTCCCGGAATAATCGAATTCGCCCGCCTCGCCGATCTTGAGCGCGCCGGACCCTAATATGAGAACTTTTTTTAATTTGAGATTCATGTTTTTCACATTCCCCTCCTTTGTAAGGAGGGGCTAGGGGAGGTAGATCATGATCTACCCCACTCCATCCCTCCCCTTACAAAGGGGAGGGGATATGATTCACTTCAGCATTTTCAGAAACTCATCAAACAAAAATCCCGTGTCCACTGGTCCGGGCATAGCTTCCGGGTGAAACTGCACGGCCATGAACGGTTTGCTGTTGTGCCTTATTCCTTCACACGTGCCGTCGTTTGCGTTTGTGAACCAGGTCGTCCAGCCTTTCTGAAGCGTGGCCGTATCCACTGCATATCCGTGATTCTGAGACGTGATGAAACAGCGCCTGCTGTCCGCCATGATGCAGGGCTGGTTCTGACCGCGATGGCCGAACTTGAGCTTATAAGTGTTGCCGCCCGCGGCAAGCGCCATGATCTGGTTACCAAGACAGATTCCGAACGTCGGCATGCCCGATTCCATCGCGCGGCGCGCGCTCTCGATCGTTGCATCGCAGTTTTTCGGATCGCCCGGGCCGTTCGAGAATAAAATTCCGTCGACGTCGAGTTTCGAGATATCAGAGTCCCACGGCACGCGCACGACCGAAACACCGCGAGATATGAGGCTGCGCACGATGGAGTTCTTGCACCCGCAGTCCACGAGCGCCACGCGCTTCGATCCCTCGCCGTAGGTGCGAGGCTCTTTTAGAGAAACTTCCGCAACCACGTGCCGCGCGGCGAACGACGAGAAATCAGCTTCGGAAGAAATTCGATCCGGCGTGACGGCGATTTTCCCCATCATGGTCCCTCGTTCGCGTAATTTTTTTGTCAGCGCGCGCGTGTCGATTCCCGCGATGGCGGCGATGCCTTGTTCGCGGAGCAGATCTGAGAGACCTCGCTGCGCGTTCCAGTGATTGTGGAACTCGGAGTAGTCGGAGACCACGAGTCCGGCTAGGTGGATGCGCGACGATTCGTACCCGTTAGAGAGCTCCCTCTCGAATTCGGCCGGCACACCGTAGTTTCCGATGAGCGGATAGGTGAGCACGAGTATCTGGCCGCGATAGGAGGGATCGGTGAACGATTCCGGGTATCCAACCATCCCGGTGTTGAAGACCACCTCGCCCGCGCCCTCCACGATGGCGCCGAAGGCGTGCCCGGAAAAGACGCTGCCATCCTCGAGGACGAGGTGAAGCGGCGTGCGACGGGCCAGGGCAGTGGGGGTCTCGAAATCGCGCATCGAAGTTGCGGCAACCTACGGTAAGTCGGCCTTGGGAGTCAATGCGAAATAGCAGGATATGTTCATTCGATGCGATCAGCCGCGATGGCGGTAGAGGCGGAGGACCTGGGGGATGAGGAAGTGGATTCTCCCAAGGTAGGGGGCAGGGGCTAGAACGACAATTGTCCTCTCGGCTCTGACGCCGCTTCCATCAACTCGCGATGCGAGATCGTTCGGCAGGAAGTCGAGCTTTACCTCGTCGCAAAGGCCGGATGCATCGACCGCTTCTTGAAACAGCCGATCGAAATCCCACGCGGCGACCAGATCTCCGGGATTGCTGTGCATCGCGAGCAATGTTCGGATGGATTGATCCCTTCGATTTATGCCAAATGAATGGAGTTGCATGTATTCAATGCCTTTGAGGAAGAGGAGGCGATGGGGATCGTCGCAGAGGCTGAGCGTCCGGTTCAGCATTTCGCCAAAGACGTCCTGCCTGAGGGCGATGTAACGGTCGGGAATCTTTGCAGCGGCTACGAAACACCCCGCCAACATGCGCGCGAGCTGTCCCTGTTCTTCCGCGGCGCAGGCATCGATTTTCCAGAAGCGCAGCTGGCTCCCCGCGTCGCTGCCAGACTGCGGGAGTTGTTCCGGATAGATCCATTCATCGATACCGACGACGCGGCTTGCGAAGAGCGATGGCAGGATATCAAGGCCTGAAAAGGGATATATCCACATGCTGTTCAAGCGCCCTTCGATCGCTTCGAGCAAGCGCATGATGCGCAGCCGCACGAGGTAATCCCTGAGCTCATCCGCAGGGCCGATGGGGGAGTCGTCGCTGGAATGGAGCCGGTGCGCCAGCGAGAGTATCGCATCCTGGAATATCGACCTCGCTTCAGAAGGGTCCAGTTCGGCAACCTTCATGATTGCCGCATCGAATCGTGCGCCCACGGAGTGCAGAAGCGGTTGGATGAGACGTCTCTTGATGGAATTGGGATAACGCAGGACTGCAGGCATCGAAAGTTCATCTGTTGTTGTGAGATGCGCTGTGTCGGTGTCGTCGCGCAATGATCCGCATCCTCCTCCTTCATCCGAGAGTGAAAATGAATCAACTCTATCGACAATTTCAGAAGGCTCCTCGAATTCTGGATTCGTACGATCGGCCGACAAGTGGGAGGCAAGCGCAGGGAGCGTAAGTGTGCTTATTGTCATGGCATGGTGTTATCGAATGCGGATAAAAAAAGTTGCGTAAAAAAAATTGTTATTGCGAACGACCATCGGGAACGAAGCAATTCGCGCCCTATCTCCGGCGCGCGGCGGCAAAATGGCCCTTGAAAATACCGGTGACAATTGAATAAAATCTGTTCATAGTGCCATTTTGATAAACTCCAAAGGAGGTCATGTGAGTGAGGATAAGGCGGCATATTTGCAGAAGATCATCGATTCTTTTCAGCATCCCTTTTATGTGGTCGATGTGAATAATTATAAGGTCAGGTATGCCAACAATGCCTGCGGCTTTGGTGAACTTGACGAAAACACGACCTGCCACATGCGCACCCATCATTCCTCGACTCCGTGCAAAGGGGATCATGTCTGTCCGCTGGATGAGGTAAGAAAGACCATGCGGCCTGTTAAAACCGAACATATTCATTACGACAAGGATGGAAATTCGATAATCATGGAAGTGCACGGCGATCCCGTTTTCGACGATCAGGGCAAGCTGATTTATATGGTCGAATATTCTTTTGACATTACCGATCTCAAAAAGGCGCAGGAGGATCTGCAAAATAAGCTCGGCATGGTTGAGAAGCTCAACAAGTTAATGTTTGGCCGCGAAGAGAGGGTTCTGCAGCTGAAAAAAGAGATCAACGACTTATTGAGGGGGATGGGAAAACCTCCGAAATATTATTCCAGGTCATGACGTTCACGGTCTTCGTCTTTCACGCCAAATCCTGAGCCTCTCCGCTATCGTCTTCTCGTAGCCGTTTTCCGTGGGTTTGTAATATGCTCGGCCCTTGAGCTTGTCCGGCAAATACTGCTCGTCCGGGACGAAGTGGCCTTCGTAGTCGTGCGCATATTTGTAATCCTTGCCGTAGCCCTGTTCCTTCATGAATTTCGTGGGTGCGTTGCGCAGGTGCTTGGGCGTGGGAAGCGTGCCATGCTCTTCGATGTCTGCCTTTGCATTCTTGTAAGCCATGTAACTCGCGTTGCTCTTCGGCGCGGACGCGAGATAGGTGGCGCACTGCGCGAGCGGTATCCAGCCCTCGGGCATGCCCACGAAGTCGAATGACTGCATGCACGCGATGGCGACCTGCACCGCGTGCGGGTCGGCGTTGGAGACGTCCTCGGAGGCGAAGATAACCATTCGCCGCGCCACGAAGAGCGGGTCTTCGCCCGCCTCCAGCATGCGCGCGAGATAGTAGACCGCTGCGTCCGGGTCAGAGCCGCGCATGCTCTTTATAAACGCAGAGATGACGTTGTAGTGCTCCTCGCCTTTTTTGTCGTAAAGCAGGCTCTTGCGTTGGATCGCTGCCTCTACGTCTTGTAACGTGATTCGTGACTCGTGATTCGTGATTCGCAAATCCTGACTCGCTTGAGTCGCGTGTCGCGCCTGGCTCGCCAGGTCGGCGGCTATTTCCAAGGTATTGAGGGCCCGGCGTACGTCGCCATCTGCGGACTCGGCGATAAAGTCCAGCGCGTCGTCGTCGATCGCTATTTTCTGCGCACCGAGTCCCTTTTCGCAGTCGTGGAGCGCCTGCGTCACCACGTTTTTTATTTCCGCAGCAGGGACCGGTTCCAGCACGTACACCTTAGTTCGCGAGAGCAGGGGGCCGATCACCTCGAACGACGGGTTTTCCGTAGTCGAGCCGATGAGGGTTATGGTGCCGTCCTCCACGTGCGGCAGCAGGGCATCCTGCTGAGCCTTGTTCCAGCGATGGATCTCGTCCACGAAGAGGATGTTGAGTTTGCCGGCCCTGCGCTCGGCGCGCGCTTCCTTGATGACCGCTCGAAGCTCTGCGACGCCGGAGAGCACGGCCGAGAGGTGGTGAAAGCGGGCCTTGGTACGGCCGGCGATGATTCTGGCAAGTGTAGTCTTGCCCGTGCCGGGAGGGCCCCAGAATATTATCGAGGGGATCGTGTCTGCATCGATCAGCGCCGTTAGCGGTTTGCCGGGACCAATGAGATGGGACTGGCCCGCCACTTCGTCCAGCGAGCGAGGCCGCATCCGCTCGGCAAGCGGCGCGCGTGCCTTGTGGGCATGGTCAAAGAGGTCCTCTTCCATGACCCCATTCAGAGCACGGGCGGAGTTCACAAAACAAGTGAAAATAAAAGGTGCTGCCGGTGAGGCGGCTGAAATCCGGCGTTCACGATACCGCAGAGGCGTGAATCATTTCACCCTGGGCAATGTAATTCCGGTCAGCGGAGTCAGTGCATCCGCGTCCGTCCCATCGACCGCAGGAGGGTCTTCTGTCTCAGCTTCCGAAGGGACGGGAGCCGGTATGGTGTCCGAATCGGCACGCTCGTAGCTTGCAAGATCATTTATGCCGCTTATGGAATCCGCAGGCGGCCCCTGCACATCTGTCACATCGGTAGCACTTGATGCGGGCAGAGTGGTGACTGCACTACGTGATGTCCTGCTGCGGGGGGTGCGCACAGTGTCTGGCGCCCCTGAGAGGCTGCCATCTTCGCCAGATCCAGTGTCGGGATAACTCAGCGTGATCGTCATGATGCCTTTTCCAGGGATATTTCCGCTTTTGGGGATCGTTCCAAACTCGATATCTCCCCAAAAGCCCGCTGCCTCCGTAACCTTCAGAATCTCTTTTTTGAGAGCTGCCGGTAAGGCTCGATCAGACGTAACTTGAAATCTCTGAGTATCTTCACAAAATGCCAAATGGACCTTCGGCCGACGACCGACGTTCCCAAGCCCTTGTGGTATTCCAATCGTTTCACGAAGCACTTCAAAGATCACTCGGCGCATCATTACCGCATCAAAGACTCCGAAGCCCGACCCGGTCGACGTCACCTGTACGCTCACGCCGCTTTCCTTCAAGGCCTCGCTTCGTGCATAGGCATCGAGAGGCGCTCTTGTGTCAAAGAGCCCCATCATGCCCTGGGCTCCAAGGATTTGATGCAGCCTTTGAACTGTCATAGCGACAGCTGCCTCCTGCGTGCTCCCGAGATCCAGGAGTGGAGGCGCATAAGTTATTTCGATTCCGCGCTGGAGCAAATTTCCGTAAATCTCGCGCAGCTGAACTCCGATGAGTTGACCGACCCAGGTTCCTGCGAGCTGGTGAGATTTTCCGAAGGCCTCGTGAGCCGCATGGAACTGGAGGCTGAGGGGTAGCATGCTTCCCTGGATCTCACGAAGCATATCGGGGTGGACGAGCCCACCTCCCAACACCTGTGCATTCTGTGCCGCCTGCGTCAATTGATCATAGATCTCTCTGACCGTTTTCTCGACTTTATCGTGAAGTTCTTTCACTATCAGAAAAAAGGCCTCTGTGAGGTCATTTTCCTTCGCGATATTTGCCACGGCGCGCACATAATCACGAGTAAGGTCAATTTTTCCGATTTCGCTCCCGCGCGCGCCGTCTTTTCCCTGCTGAAAGACCACACAGGTGAATGGCGACGTAAAATGCAGGGAGATCCCTCCTGCAAGGGGAATGGTCAGCGGGGCGCTGATAGACGAGTATCGATTGCTGATGAGAGCGCGTACAAACTTCGGGAGTACGGGGACGTTTTTCCTCATGGGCTGACCGGTGACCAGGGCCACGCCCGGCGCGTTTCCTCTGTTGGAATTTAACCAGTCCGACATTGCCGTCATAGCTGACGGCGGACCATAGATGATCGCCGGCGCTTCATTGGTACTGAGTGGCACCTCGCCAAAAGGCCTGTATGGGGCCAGTGTGTTTGCATTCCTGCTTGCTCCAACGATTTCAAGGTATCGCCTGTAGACGACCTCGGGATCGGAAACGCTGCCGCTCAATACGGCTCGCACGAAATACGGATCAGCAGGCGCGGACGCGATCAGACCTTCCGCAAATCTGTCTAATGAGGCCTCGATGGCTTCAGGCTGTTCTCCCGAATCTCTGACGTCCCTGCCTATCCGTTCGCGAAGGCCTTCAGCATAATTCCTGTGCAACGCGTTGAGGAGTTGCGCTTTCAGTTGATCACGATCACTCATCGTATTTTCCTTTCTCACTTGCCCTGTGCCTTTATCGGCGGGGTTCAGAGAAAGTTGCGCGCTATATATGAGCGCAATGCTTTTTTCAAGGACGGCGATTTATTGCGCCGTCTTCGCCCCCTTCGCCGGCCAGACCAGATTTGGAGAAAATTCTGTTCACATTGCCTTGATTGGTGCCGTTCATTGGGTCCTGCTGGCCGAAAGATATTCATGCGACACCATTGATAATGTGTTGATTTATAATAATAAATAACCAAAACCGACTCCGACAGATTTTTTTCGTCGGGGGCAATTTTTTATTTGAATATATAATGATAAGGGCTATAAAGGCTGCAGATAGGCACTTGTAAGTTTCTGATCCCTCAAAACTTTTCTTGCATTCAAAAGTTAGAGGGGGGAACATGCCGACCATGCCGCTAGACGCACTCAGACAAGTACGACCCTACGGGAACGCTCCTGCAGATTCCGAGACTGATGATCGCATAAGCGGTGAATTTTCTCACAGTGACGTACATCCCATACCTCCTGTCGCTGATTATTATTCCAAAGCATCACCCGCACTGCTCCAGTTTTCTGTGCTAAGTTGCGCGAATGCGGCGCGGCTCTTTGGAGGTCCGAGAGACGGCATCCGCGTAAGAACGCCCGAACGCGCTAAGGTGCAAGGGCTGTACGCTGCGTATGAACAAGCGATCAATCTTTACAAAGAGACCAGTGGATCTGAACCTTCAGCAGATCCAGCTCGACAGATTTCTGCCAAACTTGAACAATTTGGACATTTGTACGACGCAACTCGCGCGATCTACGAGGCAGCTGGAAAAATTGCATTCATAAAACTCGCGCGTGGTGATGTCGGCGAACTGCAGTTTTTGCGGAGCACGCAGCGGGATTGGTATGCGCAGGCGCAGGCCCTCAGTGACGTGGCATTCGATGAAGCCGTGGCGCTGAGGGAACAATTGCCCGCAGTTTCGCACCTCGTGACCGAAGAACAGATGCAGGATTTTGAAGACAGGGAAATGTACCTGTTCGAGCTCCCTTCGATGATTGTTGGAAGACAAGAATCTGTCGAAAAGGATCTCGATCGTATCGGCAAGAGCGATGCGGCGTCGTACGAAGGCCCCAGGCAACTCCCTCCTGTAGTCGTGGATGCTGACGATTTTGGAGCAGTTGCAGAACCTGAAACAGCAGTTGTCGACGGCGCTGAGGCTGTGTATCCGGCCGAAACTGAAGTCGCTCCTGATTCAGGAACCTATGCACTCAGCGGAGCCTTGATCGCCGTTGGAGTCCGCTGACCTTTAATCCCTCCAGCAGAAATCGGTTGAAGCTTATCAGATGTGCATGCTAGAGCAAGCGCTCGCATGCTTCTCTCCCTCCACATCAAGGACTTCGCAATAATTGACGAGCTCGAACTCGCGCTTGGCGCCGGGCTCAACGTGATGACCGGCGAAACGGGCGCGGGCAAGACGATCATTGTTGAAGCGCTGAAACTCGTCATGGGCGGCCGCGCGTCGCTCGATATTATTCGAGCCGGTTCGGAACGCGCGAGCGCAACGGCGATCTTCGATTCCAGAAATTTCACGAAAGAGGTGAAGGAGATTCTGGACTCCGCTGGTATCGAATGCGGCGAAGAATGCATCGTCCACCGTGCGATCGGCGCGCAGGGCAAGGGGCGTATCTCCATCAACGGGGTTCCCGTTACCGCGGCGATACTCAAGACGGTAGCCGAACATCTCGTGGACATCTCCAGCCAGCACGAGCACCAACTGCTGCTCGACGAATCCATGCATCCTCATATCCTTGATTCGTTCGGCGCGCTCGTTACGCTCTCCGACGTCTTCCGCGACGTGCATAGGCGTTATTCTCTCGCTGCGCGCGAACTGTCTGAACTCGAAGCGAACGAACGAGCTGCGAAGGAGCGGCTCGATTTTCTCAAGTTTCAGCTGAACGAGATCAACGCGGCGAATCTCAAACCGAACGAAGATGCTGAAATCGAAGCGGAGCGATCGCGCGTGAAGCACGCGGTGCTGCTGCAGGAAAAGACCTTTGGCGCCGAATCAATTCTCGCCGGCGATGAAGGCGTTGCGGCGGCGCTCAACCGCGCGAGCCAGCTACTTGAACACTGCGCCCAGTATGAGCCCAAGGTTCGGCAATGGAGGGAGGGGCTTGATCGAGCGCGCATAGAGGCAGGGGACGTTGCGCGCGAGCTCGCTCTCTATGCCGAGGGCCTCGACTCCGACCCCGCGAGGCTCGAGGAGCTGGAGGAGAGGCTGCACAGGGTCCGCGCGCTCGCACGCAAGCATGGAGGGAGCATCGAATCGTGCCTCAAGAGGCGCGATGAACTGGCAGCGGAAGTGGACAAAGTCGCGAACTACGACGACCTGCTCGACGGGAAGAAGGCGGAAGTGGCGGCGCTTTTGTCCGAGAGACGCGCGGTTGCAGAAAAGCAGAGCGCCGCAAGAAAGAAAGCCGCAAAAACCATGGGCGAAGGCGTGGCGAACGAGCTTTCAGAGCTTGGAATGAAGAAGACGCAATTCGCAATCGTCGTGGAGATGAGGCCGGAAGAAGAATGGGATGAGTCGGGACCTGATCGCGTTGAATTTTTAATTTCGCCCAATCCCGGCGAGCCGATGCGCGAGCTTTCGCGCATCGCCTCAGGCGGAGAGCTCTCTCGCGTCATGCTCGCGATCAAAGGCGCGCTCGCCGCCGGCGACGGTATCGCGGGCACGTCGATATTCGACGAGGTCGATTCTGGTATCGGCGGAGCAGTGGCGGCAGCCGTGGGCAAGAAGCTCAAACGCCTCTCTGCCGCGCGCCAGGTCGTATGCATAACGCATCTGCCGCAGGTTGCGGCCTTTGCCGATCGCCACCTGCGAATCAGCAAACGTACAAAATCCGGACGGACCGTGACTGAGATAGACGAACTTCCCTCCGACGCCCGCGTGGCTGAAATCGCGCGCATGCTGGGCGGCGAGAAGGTGACGGCTGCAGCGATGGAGCACGCGGAAGAGATGCTTGCCGGCGCCGGGAAAGGAACCTGAAATCCATGGAACTTGATTCCGCAATCCGTGAGGCCGTCAATCGTCTTGAGGCGCAGGACCTCGATGCCTTCGAGGTCGTGAGTCTCTCCGAGCGTTCGCTCGCGATTGAAGCGAAACAGCAGATGGTGGAGCGGTTCGTGCGGACCAACAGTCACGGCATCGCCATCCGTGCCATAAAGGACGGCCGCCAGGGATGTTCCGCCACCACCGAGATAAACGCAAAATCCGTGCACCAGGCGGTGCAGGGCGCTCTTGCGTCCGTGAAGAAGGTCTCGCCTTCCGATGATGCGATCCTCCCTTCGCCTCAGGAGCCGTTTGGGACTCTCGATGAGCAGGTGCAAAAGCCGCTGCCCGATATTTCCGACAAAGATAAGGTCGCACTGGTGCTGGCTCTGGAGAGCGAGGCGCTCGCGCTGGACAGCAGGGTGACGCGCGTTCAGCGCCCCAGATACGAGGAGCGCATTTCGGATTACTCGGTCGTCAACTCTCAGGGAATCTCCGCGCGCGCCGGTCGCGGCATCTGCTCGTGCGATCTCAAAGTCATCGCGGACGGGGGAGCGGGCGCGGAGAGCGCTTATGAGTTCGATTTTTCCGTATCCTTTAATCGTCTCGATCCTGCAGTCACCGCGCAGCGCGCTGCCAGGCGCGCTTTGGCAAAACTGGGCGCACGCAGCATCGAGGGCGGTCTGATGCCGGTTCTGTTCGATTCACGCGCGGCCGTGGCGATGGTTAAACTCCTTGCCCCTTCGTTCTTTGCCGATAACGTCCAGAGAGGGAAATCCTTACTCAAGGGACGCCTCGGAGAGCGTTGTTTCAATCCTATGATCACCGTAGTGGACGACGGCCTACTCCCTGACGGCCTTGGTTCTTTTGCATTCGACGCCGAAGGGGTCCCCAAACGCCGTACGCTCATGGTGCGCGACGGAGTCGTTGAGTCATGGCTCTACGACGGCGCACGCGCCGCGCACGACAAGGCGCCTTCTACTGGAAACAGCGTGCGCGACGGATTGGGTAGAATGCCTTGCGTCGGCGTTGGAAACTGTTTTCTCAAGCCGGGTCCTTCGAATGCGGAATCTCTCGTCCGCCAGATGGGCAACGGCTTTTTAGTGACGGATCTGCTGGGGGCGCATACCGCTAATGCGATAAGCGGCGCTTTTTCGCTTGGCGCCGAAGGGTTTATCGTGGAAAACGGCGCGGTGGGCGATCCGATAAGGGGGGTGACCGTAGCGGGCAATGTGCACGAGCTCTTCAACCGGGTCGCTGCCATCGGGAGCGAACTGAGGCTTCTCGGGTCATTCGGGGCGCCGGCTATCCTCGTTTCCGAGTTGATGCTCGGCGGTTGAGGCAGGGCCCTGCAATTTTCGCTTTTCAAGGTGAGAAAAGGAATTATAATGAAATTCTTGAGTTAGACTGGAACTTAATACTGAGTCGAAGCCGAGGTATCCCATGTAGTTCCAGTGATCCATGCCGGCGGGCAGGCTTCTCTGTATTGAGAATGACATACGAGGATGCGGATGCGGATCAGATCTTTCGGCCATTCCGATGTGGGCAGGCGCAGGGAAAAGAACGAGGACAGCTTGCTCGTGAGCGATCCCCTCGGGTTGTATGCCGTCGCGGACGGCATGGGCGGCCATCAGGGCGGCGATTTTGCGAGCCGGCTGGCGACCGCAACTATAGAAGAGGTGATTCGCAGCCTCGATACCGATCCCGAGATGACGCTGCAGGAAGGCGAAACGATCAAAAAGGGCGAATTTCAGTCATACCTCCGATACGCCATCCGTCTCTCCAGCCGCCGAATCTTCGACAAGTCCCACGACGAACCGGCGCTCCGCGGCATGGGCACGACCGCCGTGGCGATTCTCTTCAGAAACAACAAAGTCTATATTGCCAACGTTGGGGACTCCCGCGCATACCGCATCCGCAGCGAAGAGATCTCTCAGATCACGAAGGATCATTCACTGGTGGGCGAGCAGATCCGCGCCGGCATACTCACGGAGGAAGAGGCGCGCGGCCATCGGCTCAAGAACATTATTACCCGCTCAGTGGGCTTTCAGGAGGAAGTCGATGCCGATATCGACATCCGCGTCGTGCGGGAAGGCGACAAGTTCCTGCTCTGCTCCGACGGCCTTTCAAACCTGCTCGAAGACAATGAAATTCGCGATGTTGTTGTAACGAACGATCTGGAACCGGCCGTGCGCAGACTGATAGATATCGCTAACGAGAGGGGTGGCGACGACAATATCACGGTGGTCTTGGCTATGGTGGAAGAACTTGACGCCGAGAACGTCGTGAAGTCGAACGCAGATGAATCTACCATCGAATTATGATCCGCGTCCCTGACACGACGCGGCATTTTCGACAGTGCCGGCTGTAAAAAAATGCTTTAACGTTTAAAAACAATAGGTTGCAATTGGCGTCTTTTGTTGACACTCCGGTCATCGTTTGTTAGTCAATTCTCAGTTAGGTCAATCGCTCTTTCCAGCAATTCAATAAAGGCAGTTCAGAGTTCAGTAGTTCAGAACACAATCAGAATCGGATGACAGACATTGCGTAACACCGACATCAAAAAGCGGCCGGCGGAACGCTTCAGCATATTAGTCGTGCCCCGGAGTAAATCCCGGATACGACGAATGGAGATTTCCGCACGAGGCATGAAGATAGTGGCTGGGGTGCTATTTGCCGCAGTCCTGTTCTCCTGTGCTTCCTTCGCAGGCATGCTCTGTTATCGGAGCGCGTACCTCGGCACCGAGGCCACCCGCGTGCAGGCTGCCGAATTCATGCGGGAGCGCTCTTCAATGCTCGCGCGCCTCCAGAACCTGGATGAGGCGATCTCGCGTACCGAACGATTTGCCGCAAAAATAGAGGCGTCCGCGGGGCTTGGCAGGGGCGAGCGGGTGGGCCAGGGCCCGGTTGAAGAAACCGATCCCATGCCTGTGTTACCTTCATCTTCTCCTCTCAGGCTCGGTGAAGGCATGTGGAAGTCGCCGTTCTCAAAGACGCTTTCGGCTGGGCTCGATCTCTCCATCCGCAAACTAAATGATAGAAACGACCAGATTGAGGAGAAGCTTCATACCGTATTCTCAAAACAACAGGACAAACTTTATTTCTGGGCTTCATTGCCATCGGCATGGCCTACCCACGGTTGGGTGACGTCCGAGTTCGGTGACAGGCGCAGCTGGGGCGGCCGCCATATCCACGAAGGTATCGACATAGCTGGCCCGGTTGGCACCCCGATATCGGCGCCAGGCGACGGCGTTGTGACTTTCACCGGCTATAAGTCAGGCTACGGCAAGGCCATGATCATAGATCACGGCTTCGGCATCTCCACGCTCTACGGGCATTGCTCCGCCGTCTATGTTCAAGAGGGGCAGCATGTAAATCGGGGTTTGCTTATCGCGGCTATGGGCAGCACGGGCCGTTCTTCGGGCCCCCACCTTCATTTCGAAGTTCACGTGGATGGCGTGGCTGTTGACCCCATGCTCTATCTATCGAACAAGATGTAATGGCTACGGTTCGATCTTGCACACCGGCCGCGTCATGCGGCCGTTTTTTTATCTATAAATTGCCCTTGTTTTTGTCATGCCGGCTCCCTATGCTCCCGCAACCTTAAATGAGGAAAAACCGCTAAAATGATCCAATACTTCATTAGAAAGATCTTCGGAACAAAGAACGAGCGCGAGATCAAGGCTATGCAGCCGATCATCGCGCGGATAAATTCTCTCGAGCCGGATATCAAAAAACTCACTGACGATGGGCTTCGGGCAAAGACCGCGGAATTCAAGGATAGGCTGGCCAAGGGAGAGACTCTCGACGACATCCTGCCCGAGGCCTTTGCCGTGGTGCGCGAGGCGGGCGTGCGTTCCCTCGGGATGCGGCACTTTGACGTGCAGCTCATAGGCGGCATAGTGCTGCATCGGGGCAGGATCGCCGAAATGAAGACAGGCGAAGGAAAGACGCTGGTCGCCACCCTGCCCGTGTACCTCAATGCCCTCTCCGGCAAGGGCGTTCACGTCATCACGGTGAACGATTACCTCGCGCGCCGCGACGCAGCGTGGATGGGAAGGCTCTATAAATTTCTGGGGCTTTCCGTCGGCAACATACTGCACGGGCTCGACGACGACGAGCGCCGCGCCTCCTACGCCTGCGACGTGACTTACGGAACGAACAACGAATTCGGTTTCGACTACCTGCGCGACAACATGAAGTTCGACGCCGCGCAGTTCGTGCAGAGGCCGCTCAACTTCTCCATCGTCGACGAAGTGGATTCCATCCTCATCGATGAGGCGCGCACGCCGCTCATCATCTCCGGACCCGCGGAGCAATCCACCGAGCTCTACTACATCATCAACGGCATTATCCCTTACCTGAAGAAGGAAAAGGACTTCACCATAGACGAGAAGTCGCGCACCGCGTCGCTCACCGAAGACGGAGTCGCGGCGGTTGAGGGAAGGCTCAACGTACAGAATCTCTACGATCCGCAGAATATAACGATCCTCCACCACGTGAACCAGGCCCTTCGCGCGCATGCGCTCTACAAGCGCGACGTCGATTACGTTGTGAAGGACGAAGAGGTCATCATAGTTGACGAGTTCACGGGCCGGCTCATGCCAGGCAGGCGTTGGAGCGACGGCCTTCACCAGGCGGTGGAGGCGAAGGAAGGCGTGCGCATAGAGAACGAAAATCAGACGCTCGCCACCATCACCTTCCAGAATTACTTCCGCATGTACAAGAAACTCGCCGGCATGACCGGAACCGCCGATACCGAGGCCCCCGAGTTCGCGAAGATCTACAACCTGGACGTGGTCGTGGTACCGACTCACATGCCGATGGTACGCATCGACAATCCGGACGTCGTCTACAAGACCGAGGAAGCTAAGTTCAAGGCGGCCGTGGAGACCATACGCAAGCTTCACGAGAAGGGCCAGCCCGTGCTAGTGGGCACGATCTCCATCGAGAAGTCGGAGCGCCTGTCCGCTATGATCAAGCGCTACGGCGTTCCTCATCACGTGCTCAACGCCAAGCAGCACGACCGCGAGGCCGAGATCGTGGCGCAGGCCGGCCGCAAGGGCGCGGTCACGATCTCCACGAACATGGCCGGCAGAGGCACGGACATCCTGCTCGGCGGCAACCCGGAGTTCATGGCTCGTGCGCACGTTGGCGCCGAGGCTGCGCCCGAGGAGTTCGAAGCTGCGCTCAGTGAATTCCGGGAAAAGTGCGCGCAGGAAAAGCAGGACGTGCTCGATGCAGGGGGCCTTCTGATCCTGGGCACCGAGCGCCACGAGAGCCGCCGCATCGATAACCAGCTGCGCGGCCGTTCGGGACGTCAGGGCGATCCGGGCGCATCGCGTTTCTTCCTCTCCCTTGAGGACGACCTGCTGCGCATCTTCGGAGGAGAGCGCATCTCCGGGCTCATGGAGAGGATGGGTATGGGCGAGGAAGACGAGATCGAGCATCCCTGGCTCTCACGCGCCATCGCCAACGCCCAGAGAAAGGTCGAGGGGCACAACTTCCAGATCAGAAAAAATCTGCTGGAGTTCGACGACGTCATGAACCAGCAGCGGCAGACCGTCTATCAGCGCCGCCGCGAGATCCTCACCAACCCGAGCAGCAAGGACATGGTGATGGACATGATCGACCAGATGGTCACGGAGATCATCGAATCCTGCGTCCCGGTAAAAGCAAGCGGGGAGTTCGACGCGAGCTCGCTTGAGGAGCGCGTGCGCACGGTTTTCAACATGCCTTTCTCAATGTCCGATCTTCCTGCGGGCATCAAGACCCAGGAAGAGATCGGCAGCGCCCTCTACGAGAGGGTGGCCGCGCACTATGATGAAAGGGAGAAGGCGAATACCCCGGAGATTATGCGCAGGATAGAGACGATCCTGCTCTTGCAGACGCTCGACCAGCTCTGGAAGGATCACCTCCTCTCGATGGATCACCTCAAGGAGGGCATCGGGCTGCGCGGCTACGGGCAGAAGGATCCGCTGCTTGAGTACAAGAAGGAGGGATTCCTCCTCTTCCGCAACATGATGAACCAGTTCGTGGCCGACACCGTGAACAAGCTCTTCCGCGTGCAGGTGACTACGCAGGAGAGTGTAGAGCGCGCGGCGCAATCGAGTAGGCCGCGCCAGCAGGTGCAGACGAAGCATCAGGAAGCGGCTGCCTTCGACGCCAAGGCGCCGGACGAATCCCGAGGCGATCATGGACGTCGACAGGAAACGATGCGTCGGGATCAGCCGAAAGTCGGGCGCAACGATCCGTGCCCCTGCGGGTCAGGCAAGAAATACAAGAAATGCCACGGCGCCTGATCTTTGCCTTTGCAGATTTCCCATTTGGCGCGTCTACGCTCGTATGGTAGAATCCCGTCTGCTATCGTGAGGAGACGGGGGTAGAATCCGATATGGCCAGCAAACCGCCAGCAGCGGCCCCTGCAGAAGGGCCTTCGCTGGGCAATCTGAACGAGATCATCACCAAGTACAGCGACATCATGCTCGCCGTGCTCGTCATCGCGGTTGTGGCGATGATCGTGATCCCGCTTCCCACATGGCTCCTGGACATCCTTCTCACGATCCAGCTCACCATGGCGATCATCATAATACTGGTCGCCCTCTACATCAGCGACGCGCTCAAGATCGCCAGCTTTCCCACGATACTGCTGATGGCCACGCTCTACCGGCTCTCGCTCAACATCTCCACGACGAGGC
Source organism: bacterium (assembly GCA_021810905.1). GTDB lineage: Bacteria > UBA10199 > UBA10199 > 2-02-FULL-44-16 > JAAZCA01 > JAJZQH01. The sequence goes on along the minus strand of JAJZQH010000006.1, from coordinate 22,656 downwards.
TGATATTGGGGCAGGGCGATGCGGGAGAAGTTGTGCGCGCGTTCGGCACCTTCGTGGTGCAGGGCAATTATGTAGTGGGCGGCGTGCTCTTCGTGATCATCACCCTCGTGAACTTCATCGTCATCGCCAAGGGCGCCGAGCGCGTCTCCGAAGTCGGCGCCCGCTTTACCCTGGATGCCATGCCCGGCAAGCAGATGTCTATCGACGCCGACCTGCGCGCCGGCATCATCAACATGGAGCAGGCGATACAGCGGCGTTCCACCCTGCACCGCGAGAGCCAGCTGTACGGCGCCATGGACGGCGCGATGAAGTTCGTGAAGGGCGACGCGATCGCCGGCATGGTCATCACGCTCATCAACATCATCGGCGGGTTTATAATCGGCGTGGCTATAAGGGGCATGGAATTCAAGACCGCGATCCAGACGTATTCGCTGCTCACCATCGGCGACGGGCTCGTGCAGCAGCTGCCTGCGCTCATCATCTCAGTGTCCGCGGGTATCGTAGTCACGCGCGTCGCCTCCGAGAGCGAGGGCTCTAACCTCGGCCGCGACATCGTGACGCAGGTCACCGCGTATCCGAAGGCGTTGATCATCGCATCGGTTATCCTGGGGCTTATGGCCATCGTGCCGGGGCTGCCCAAGATCCCCTTCATTTTAATGGGGCTCATCGTTGGCGGCATCGCGGCCTACCTCATCAAGTCCAAGGAGAAGGTCGTCCAGCAGATAATGGATCAGCCCAAGCAGGACGCGGTGAAGAAGGCGGTACGAAAGCATGGCGACGTGCTTCCCTTCATCATGCCCTCTCCGATATCGCTCGAGGTCGGCTCCGCGGTCATACCGTTCGTGGACGATTCGCAGGACGGAGGCCGTTTTATAAACGAACTCATTCCGCTCTTGCGCCACGGTCTATATTACGAACTCGGCGTAAATTTCCCCGGCATTCAGGTGAGGGGGCAGACCGTTGACATGGAGCCGGAGGCGTACGTCATCAATATAAATGAAGTGCCGGTGGCTCAGGGCAAGGTGATGCACGGCCACATCCTCGTGGGCGAGCCGCTCGAGCAGCTTCAGCTCTTCAACATAAGCGGCACGGAGACGATACATCCGATCGACGGTTCCGTGGTCACGTGGATTTCGCAGGAGCACAAGGACGTGGCGCAGCAGGCCGGCTTCCGCATGTGGGACATCGCCGAATACCTGATCCTGCATCTTTCGTACGTGCTCCGCCGGCATTCGCATGAATTCCTGGGGCTGCAGGAAGTGCAGACCATGCTCACCGAGCTGGAGAAGAGCCACCCTGCGCTGGTGAAGGAGCTCATCCCCAAGGTCATAACGCTCATGCAGCTCTCGGAGATCTTTCAGCGGCTCGTGCAGGAGGACGTGGCGATCCGCGATCTCAAGACTATCTTCGCGACGCTCGCGCAGTGGGGCGAGATCGAGCGAGATACGCTCACGCTCACGGAGCACGTGCGAGCAGGGCTCAGGCGCTATATCACGCACAAGTACGCGGGCGCAGCGAATACCCTCGCCGTGTATCTGCTCGATCCGGAAATTGAAGACCTCGTGAAGAACGCGATCCGCCGTACGGAGAAGGGCAACTACCTCGCGCTCGAGCCGGAGATTACGCAGGAGATCATCGAGGCGGTCGGCAAGGAAATAGCCTCGCATCCTTTCCCGCCCGGAGCAAGGCCGCCGGTGATCCTCACCACCGCCGAGATCCGCCGTTACTTCCGCAAGATCGTGGAATTGGAGTTCCCGCAGCTTTCGGTGCTCTCCTATCAGGAGCTCTCCGAGAACCTGCGCATCCAGCCGATAGCCCGCGTGGGCCTGCCCCAGGAAGTGCTCCAGGCCGCATTCGCGTAAGAGTCAGGATATCTCGGCGTGTGAGGGCCGAAGTTCCGGATTAAAACTCATCACTCATCGAAGTTCATTTCAGGATTGCTCAGTGCCTTCGCAAGGCGAGTCACTTCCTCGTCATGGAGATTCCTGAAGGCCTCTCTCGCGGCATCCCTGACCTCGCTTGAAGGGTCTTCGGTGGCCAACCGGAAGAGGACTTCCTCATCGTGAAGAACGCCCATCTTTCCCACCGCAGCGGCGACGGCCGCGCGAACTTGGACTTCAGGGTCGCCTGCCATCTCCTTGAGCCTCGGCAGCATCCATTCCCACCAGTTCATTCCGCCGATTTTTACCGCCGCCGCGCGAACTTTAGCGCTGGAGTCTTTCAGGGCCGCGAGGATGAGTCTCTGTGCCTCTACGCGATCGATGCGCGCCAGGGCCTCTACGGCAGCGACGCGAACGTCCTGATTTTGGTGCTGCATCAATCCGGAGAATGCGGCGATGGTCTCGTCGTTGTCCGCCTCGATTGCGCCGAGGGCCCTGGCAATGGCGATCAGCACGGGAGTATTTGCGTCGTTCGCTTCACGGCTCTCAGCGAGAGCACCCAGGAGCGCCGGCACGGCCTGGGCCGTACGGCATCCTTCGGGGATGGAGGGAACAGGATAAATATGTGAGAGATGCAGAAAGGATTCGTGCGCCCGCTGGTACAACGCCTCGCGCTCCGCGAATTCCGTGAGCATGGGCACGACGCTCGCGAGGAATTCCCCTCTGGAGAGCGACTGGATCAGAAGAGGAACCACTTCCCACGCGCCGATCCTCACAAGCTGTTTCATGGCGTCCTTATCGCCCTCTGAAGCTGCCAGGTACAGGAGGTGAGGGATGACGTCCGGCGTGCCGAAGGAGCCCAGCGCCTCCACGCCCGCCGATCGTATTTTAGGATCAGCGGCATTGACGACCTTCGCCAAGACAAACTCACGAACGTCCGGAGTGTTGAACCTGCAGAGCATGCTCAGCGCAGGCCAGAGCATAGATCCGGTGAACGTCAAATCGCGCGTGACGAAGAATGCAATGTTTTCCATGAGCGCGGGGATTGCCTCGTCTGCCCCCATCTGTCCAAGGGCGAGTGCAGCCTTCACGCGGATGAAATCCATGGGTTCATGTGCCGGATCAGATCGTTCGACGAGCGCGGGGATGACGTCCGGCGTGCCGATAGAGATGAGGAGCGCTGTGGCCCCGGCGCGGACGATCATGCACTCATGGTGGTCAAGAAATCGTGCTCCCTTGCCGTCCTCCCGTGACCATCGAATGAACAATTCTCGAGCGCCGTCTTCTCCGAACTTTTGTTCGAGCCAGGCGAGTGGATTTTCTCCCTTTATGGTCATGCCATCGGTATAAAGAGAACGCAGCGCCAAGTACGCATTCTGACTCTCCCTGAATGTCCATCTGAGGTCCGCTCCTCTGCCACCTCTTGCGCCGGATGCATTCGCGCCATCTCCAGCGCCGTCGACCGTGGCTGCGCCGGATGCTGGCGCGCTTCCATTTGCGGCCAGATAGGAGCCGGAGTCTGGAGCAAACCTGCGCGCGCTCGGATCCACAGCTGAAGGGCTGCCGCCGGTGAGGTCCTGCGCGGAAACCTGCTCAGCCGATGCGGCATCGCCGTCCGCGCCATTCGCTTCGTCAACCATACCTTTGCCTTCTTCAAGCCCGGCTGTATTGAGGGGGAGACCGACGATTCCTGTTGTGGGGTTCACGGATGACATAAGCGATCTCCTTATTATTGAAGGCGTTTCATTGGCTTTCGCTCTTGAATATCGACGTATAACGCTGGACTCTTAGCTTCATTCATGTCGAGGCGTCAAGCATGTCCATGCCTGGCACCGTATGCTTCGTTCGCCTCACGAGTTCCTCCAGCGCCTCTCTCGCTGCTGAACGGACGTCTTCCGAATAATCGCTTTGCGCGGCCCTTAAGAGAATTTCCAGGTATTCCTCGGAGCCGAGTTTACCGATGGCAACGACCACTGCGACGCGGACATCCGCGGAAGGATCGTCGAGCAGGTTTCTCAAATCCTGCAGCGCCGAAGTCGCGCCGTTCTTACCTATACCGGTCACCGCCTCGGCGCGCAGGGTTTCGTTTGTGTCTTGCATGGCCTCGATCAGGAGTCTCTCGGCTTTCATCCCGCCGATTTGCGCAAGGGCACGTACTGCGGCGATACGCCTGGCTTGGCATTCGCTCTCAATCAGTGAGGTAAGCGTCTCAATCACCTCGTCATTGTCTTCTCCAATCATTCCCACGGTTTCCACGGCAGCGTAAAGCAAGTGGTCATCAAATGGGCGAGCGATGACATCGAGGAGTGCAGGCAGGGCATGAGCTGTTTTGAATTCATCAGGAATGGGGGACGACGTGCGCAGCATTCTATTGAGGTCTTCCAGCACTGCGAGCGCGTAGATGCCTTGCATCGCTACAAGGGGCATGTGCTCACCCGGTCCGTCCGGCAGCTGCCGCATTTGGAGTATCTTGATAAAATGCGGCATCGCTTCACATATGCCGGCCATTGCGAGCGCTCGCATCGCAGCAGTACCTGCGACTAGTTGCACGTTTTTGTCGCTTTCTTCAAATGCAAGGCGCATGAGGGGGCGTGCTACGTCCGGCGTTCCGAATACACTCAGCTTTTCCGCGCAGGCAGCACGGAGCGAAAGGTCGGGATCACTGAGCATGACTTGGGCGATGGCGGCGCGGACTTCAGGGGTATTGTGCCTGCTCAGGAGATTCAGGGCCAGGTAGCGATTGCCAGAACCGTCCAAGGTGCGCAACCACGGTATACCCAGGGGATCGGTCCGGCGAGGAGGCCAATCTTCTCCCTTCCCAGGTGAAGGTGTTGTAAAAATTCGCATTAAGTCCAGGATTTCTGCTTCCACATTATTGCCGTTGCCCGATCCGCCTCTGCCGCTGCCTGCTCCGGAGGCGTTCGCACCATCTCCAGCGCTATCGGCGGATGCTGCGCCAGACGCCGCTATACTTCCACTTGCGGCCAGATAGGAGCCGGCGTCTGGAGCAAACCTGCGCGCGCTCGGGTCCACGGATGAAGGGCTGCCGTCGGTGAGGTCCTGCGCGGAAACCTGCTCAGCCGATGCGGCATCGCCGTCTGCGCCATTCGCTACGTCGGCGATACCTTCGCCTTCTTCAAGCCCGGCTGTATTGAGGGGGGAACCGAGGACTCCTGACTGAAGGTTCACGGATGACATAAGCGATCTCCTTATTATTGAAGGCGTTTCATTGGCGTTCGCTCTTGAATATCGACGTATAACGCCGGACTCTTAGCTTCATTCATGTCGAGGCGTCAAGCATATCCGTGCCTGGCACCGTTTTCCAAGCCTCAAGCCATAAATCCCTCCGACAGCGGAAAAACCGCGCAACTTTTCACGTTTTTTTGCGATAACAAGGGAGCGATAGCAGACAAGTGAGAAAATATTACAGGAGGCTTGCCATGTACTCACCGCTCGCCATTGAATCAGGATTGCTGCCGGCCAGCATGACGCTCGGCGAGGCCACGGACGCGATCACGACGCTGGTCTCGTGCCCGGAAGAGGGGATGGGCGAGGAGCAGGTCGACGCATTCACGCGGCTTCAGGGCGCGGCTGATCAGGATCCTGCCGCGGTTGCGCCGTACGCCGGCGTCGAGGTCGTGCAAAGTGAGAATGATACCCCTTCCCGATTCGATCGCGTACAGTGGGCCGAATTCATCGGCCGCAACCAGATGGTCTATCGAGGCCCGCTCTCGTACGGCTATCAAAAGCTCGCGGAGCGTATTCAACGGAGTTCAAGGGAATATACCGAAGAGCTCAGCGCAGCCGGCGTCAGCGAGAGACAGATCCTGGGGGCCGTGCGCATGGGGGTGCTGGACGCGCAGGTGGCGCTGGAGCTGGTCGGAATCATGAGGGAGAAGAACGCCGGGAGAAAATTGTGGCAAAACTCCGTGAAGGAAGAGGTCGATACTCGAGATGCAGTCGGGACGGTTGCACCCTCGAAACAGGGCGCCTCCAGCATCGGCGCACTCCTCGGGGTCGTCGTCGGCGCTCTCTACGCGGCGATGAACGGTGATATGGCTGGCGTTCCTGTATGGGCCTTGGTCATCGGAGGGTGTATCGGCGCGGCCGATGGCTTCATCGAGGCCTCCAAAAAGAACTCATTTAAAAACCTTGTCGGGCAGTATTCGCTTGGTATAGGCGCCGTCGTTGGGGGCTTCTTTTTCATGTGTGGAATGGTATATATTGATCGGGACTCGCCGGACTTGAACCATGTCGGCCCCTTTTTATTCGACGTCGCCGCTGGGGCGCTAGCAGGCGCTGTGATCGGCCAGATCTATTGTATCATCTCAAGCCAGATACAATCCGTTTCGAAATCCCATGCAGAAGCTGTGGAAACGGTATCTCGAGATAAGGATGCCCTTGAGGATCTTGAGAGCGATATCAGACACCTCCTCTATGCCAGGACCCCGCGGCTCGAAGCCGCAGCATGGGAGCGCCGCGTGAGGGCGCCGAAGGTGGAGAAGGCCCGCGTTGCCGCCGATGCCGCTTCGGAGGAGGCGCCGGTGGAAGCAGACGCTGAAACCGCAAGGCGCGGACAGCTCCGCGCATTCCCAGGCGGAAGGTCGTGAGAGGAGAAAATTTTTTTGCGCTGATACGATAACGTGTTGGAATGAGATGACAAGAGAGAGCGCTTAACTGGAGATTTGTCATGTACGATGTGATGACATCGTTTGTGCCGTATGCTCCTGGATCGTTTGATACTTCATCGGATCCCGTAGAAGATATCGCCGAGGCCTTAACAGCATACCCTGAGGCGGATGTCCCCGAGGCCTACGCATCCGCTCTATCGGAGTTCACTCCCTCGCTTGACGAGGTCCTCGCGCAACAGGATCGCAAATTGGTCGCGGATCTCAATCGCAGCGGCTCGTTCAATGTCCCTGCGCAGGTTTTCGCGGCGGCCGATACGCTCGCCCGCATCAGTCCGCCTCAGGACCAATATCGATGATGCGGCATAGCACCCGCGCCTGGCACCTTTTTACCCTCACGACGTCAGCAGGTTCAAGATCGTGATCAGCGCGAAGATGAGCACCAGGCCGCCGAGGCCTATCATTCCGATCTCTATCGGCGTGAGCCTTTTAATCGCCTCGATGTGCGGCTGCGGGGTGGGATAAATCTGAGGCATGGCTTGTTCAACCTGTTCCCACTGATCGAGCGCGCCCTCTTCGCCAGGTTCGCCCGTTGATTCCTCGAATGCGCCTTCCGCACCTTCGCCCTCCATCGTTTCTTGCGCGGGTGGCGCAGGTTCTTCCTCAAGGCCGGGGATTTCCTGCGGCACCACGGGCGCGGGCCGCGCCTTGGGCGTGATGTCCTCCAGATGAGCGAGGTTGATCTCCTGAGGGTTGCGGAAGAGGCAGACGATCGTGCCGAGCGCGATCCGGTCGCCGTCGTGCAGGTATTCCTCGACCACGCGGCGGTTGTTCACGAACGAGCCGTTCTTGCTTTCGAGGTCACGTATCGCGATGCCGCCCCAGCGCTTGATGATCTGCGCGTGGCGCCTCGATATCACGTATTCGTTTATGGGGAAGCTGCAATCAGGGTCGCGGCCGATCACGAACTCGGCCATCTCGTCGGTGAGAAAGAGCTTCTTTCCCTCGGCTGAGCCGTTGAGCACTTCCAGCGAAGGCACGGTTTCCTTGTCCAGAGCGGTGAGCACCTTCTTGAGCAGCTTCACTTCGAGTATGTCGCTGTCGGTGATCTCTTCCTGGACAATGCTTGCGTGATCCACGCCTCCAGTATGAAAGCGTATGTCGTAGGTGTCGATGGTGATCAAATCGCCGGGGCGAAGCAGGTTCTTCTCGTCAGGATTCAACCTCATGCCGTTGAGGAAGGTGCCGTTGCCGCTCTTAAGATCGACGATAAAAGAATTCTCGCCTTCGCTTAAGATCTTCGCGTGCTCGCGGGAGACGCCCTTGCTCCTGAGCTGGATCGTGCTGGAATCCTGGCGGCCGATCGAAATCACCTCCTCCGCGCAGGTGTGCACGAAGGATTCGGCGCGTCCTCGTTCCTGTATGATCAGTTCCGGCATTTGACGTCACTCGTATTGATTATCTGCGTTGCGGTCGCCGCCTCGGCAGGGAAGGAGTTCTGCGCCGCGGCAACGAAGCGGCAGTAGAGCTGCACCGATTCCTCCGTGCGACCGTCCTGCCTGTAGAGATTCGCGAGATTGTAAAGCGCGCGCGCGTTTTTCGGATCCACGGTCGTCGTGTATTCCCATTCCTTCTGCGCGGAAGCCCGCTGACCCTGCTTGAGATAAGTCAAACCCAGATTGAAAGAGGCGTCGCCGAAGTTCGGATTGATCTCCTTGGCTTTGGAGAGAGCCTTCACAGCCTCGGCGAAGTTGCCGCTCGTGAGGTATACCGTGCCCAGCTTGAACCACGCGAGTTCGTTGTTCGGTTCGAGCGCGATCACGCTCTTGAGTTCGGTGATCGCGGGCTGCGTATCGCCCTGGCTTATGTAATATATGCCGAGCGCCATGTGCGCGGCCGATGAATCCGGGTTGATTTCGATGGCCTTCTGAAATGCGTTGAGCGCCTTTTGCGGTTCGTTCTTTTCCAGCGAGAGTTCTCCCATCCTCACCCACTCTTCGACCGACTGCGGCTTGTCCGCCAGCGCCAGCCTCTGGCGTATGGTCGCGCGCTCGAATTCGCCGGTCTCCTGATAGATTTTTGCGAGCAGCTCATGCGCATGCGTGAGGTTTGGGTCGAGTTCCGTGGCGCGCACGAGCTCCTGCTCGGCGAGCGGGACGTAGCTCTTGTCGTTGCTCTCCTTGTTCTTCTGGATATAAGCGAGCCCCATGTTGTAGTGCAGATCCGCTATGGTGCTGTCCTTCTTCAGACCCTTCTTCATGATCTTGATGGCGTCGTCGACGCGCCCCATCGCAAGATAGACTGCGCCCATGTGGCTGTAGGCCGCGGCGTAATCCTTGTCGAGGTCTATCGCCTTCTGAAACTGCGCGATGGCCAGCTCGTTCTTGCCCTGCTTGCGGTAGATGATTCCCAGGTTGTTGTAGGCCTCAACGTATTCCGGCGAAAGCTCTATGGCCGTCTTGAACTCGGTCTCCGCCCTGTCTACGTCGCCCTTGTTGAGAAAGCTGACGCCCTGGTTGTTGTGATAGACCGCGCGCGCGGTTGGCATCGTGATCTTCTTCTTCGCGTGCGCGAATGACGGAAGCACGAAGAGCGCGATGAGCGTTACGAGTAATAGACGGTTTTTATTCATATTCATTTCTCTATGCACGGATTGAGTTCATAAGCCTTCTGCCGCGCTTCCTGCGACTGCTGCGCATTGCCGAGCTGGGATTCAATGCGCGAAAGATTATACCACGCCAGCGCATCCTCAGGTACAAGTTGGACGGCCTTGCGCAGCGCGATTACCGCCGCCTTGAAATCGCCGCCCTGTGCAACGGCCAGCCCTTCAGCGTATGCCGCCTCGCCCGCGAGAAAACGATTGTCGAGCTTTGCCTTGAATTCGATCTTCTTGACCGCCTTCTTGGGCGTGTAGGCAAAGACGAGGCTGCCCGGTTTTGTGAGCTTCTGCATCTGCACGAGCTCCGCCTCTGCCTTCTGCAGCTCGCTCGAATAGTTGCCGCCTCGTTCCTTTTTATCGAGTGCGAGAAAAGAGTATAGCGCGATAAGCCCTTCGTAGCCCAGCGGGGATTTGTAGTCTATGCGTTTTGTATCGGTGAAGAGCAGGGAGGCCACGTCGGCCTTATCCGTGCTATAGGTTTCGAGCGCCTGCCTGCCCTTTGCAAAGCTCTCGTACGCCCTGGTGGAGGTAGTTGCGTCTTTTACCGCGTCATAGCGTGTTGAATCGGGCTCCACGTTCATAACCTTCATCGCGGCCCTTACCGCCTCCGCAGTCTTGGAGAAGAACTCCTGATTTTCCGGATAGGGGAATACCGCGTCCGGCTGGGCGAGCAGCTGCCCGCTCTTTGCGTCCTGCAGTCTGATGAAGATGCGCATCTTGTCGCCGATATGCTGGAAAGTTCCGCTGACCGTGAAGTCTGGCGGACCGACCTGACCGCTGTGCACCGCGGATTGCCCAGCGAGCACGCGCAGGCTGTCCGAACTCCTCAAGAGATCAGCTATGTAATCCCTGAGCCCGGGCACGAGCCACTCATCGCCGCTCACCTTTGCAAAATCGGTGAACGGCTGGACGAGCACGACCTTGCCCTGCGCCGGCATCCGCGCGATCTCGGAGATCGCCATCGCCTTTGGCCAATTTACGCATCCAGCGGCCGTGGCTATTGAAGCGGATACAAGGACGAGGCCCTGGATCATAAAAAAGATGAAGAAACTATGTGCGTATCTTCTGTAGAGAGACGAGGTTCCCTTCATGACGGCAGAATATCGCGATTTCCCTCGATAAAATCAAGCCATATGTCCTTACGGCGCTTTACGCAGGTCATCTATTATGTTATTCAACCCGAGCATGGCCGACCAGGAAAACAAAAAGCCGGGACAGGCCGTGGCCGACAGGCCAGCGGCGCCATCCATCCCCGACAGCGCCGAAAAAACGATCATCCGCGCCGAAGGCGAGCTGGAGGATTCCACGCCGCAGAGGCCGCAGTATCCGCCGCCATATTTCATAATACTCGAAGGTCCGCGTACCGGCGCCCGCTTTCCTTTGAAGGACGGGGCCAATATCATCGGCCGGGCGCCGGGCAATGAGATCAGGCTCGACGACCAGAGCGTCTCCCGCCAGCACGCGGAGGTGAGCAAGACTCCATCGGGATGGATGGTCAAGGACCTAGGCAGCAAGAACGGGACCACGGTCAACGGAAACCCGGTCGCCGATTCCGTGGTCATCGGCCATAAGGATATTGTCAAGACCGGCATCTACCAGCTGCGGCTGATTCTGCAGCCTACTCCGCTCGACGAAGAACTCACTCTCCCGCCGGAGCTTTCCATGCTGGACAGGACGGTCTTCGTATCCGCGCCGCCCGACAGCCTGACGGCGCGCATGGGAAAGGACGAGACCTCCGTTCCTCCTGAAGTACATGAAGAGGTTGAGGGCGGTGAGGCGGAGGAGCTCGATCTGGAGGGGCCGCCCAGGAAGAAGGTCGAGAAGCGTACGCTCATCATGATAGCCGCGCTCGCACTCGTTGCCCTGATCACCGCAGGCTATTTCGCCAACCGCATATTCTTCGGAAAGCACAAGGCCGCAGCAAAGGCCGTTGCAAAGAGCGTGGCCGCTGCAACACAGGAGGCCGGCACGGAGGCGGCACAAGTCCCGCAGGTACCGGAGGCTGTAACTCCGCCGACTGTGCCGCCGCCCGAGGCTGCAGCGCCGCCTGTGCAACCTCCGGCCGGCCAGCCGCCAACAGCGGCAGCGCCCGGTGCGCCGCCTCAAGCGCCGCCGCAGCAAGCTGCTCCCGGAGCGCCCCCGCAAGTCCCGGCCACGCAGACGATTCCGGTATTCCTGGACATCGCGTCGAGCCCCATGCCCTCAAAGGTTACATTCCAGGGCAAGGAGCTCGGGACCACGCCCCTCAGGGTGAACGTGGAACTCGTGCCTGGTCAGCAATATCAGGCAGAGGCGCAATTCTCGATGCCAGAGATCAACCAGCAGTACACGCAGAAAGCGGATTTCAAGGCAGACGTCGGCACTTCCGTCGTGCCGGTACTCTTCCGCGGCCCGATAGGCATGCTCAAGATCGACGAGCTGCCGCGCGACGTGGAGTTCTATCTCGAAGGAAAGTTCTCGTACGACAAGTTCACGGAGCAGACGGCCAAGCTCAAGGAGATAGTGCTGCAGAAGCCTATCTATATCCCGTACGGTCACTACATCCTTGAACTGCGGCGCGCGCGCCAGCTAGGGCAGACCTCGCCGACGTTCGTATCGGATATCATCTTCAGGCGCGAGTTCGACATCGCGGAGGACAGCCCGACCTACGCGCTCAACGTCAAGGAAGAGGATCTCAAGGTCTTTCCGGTGAAGGTTCGGTCAGATCCCTCCAATGCCCAGGTCTTCATAGACGGAAAATCCGTGGGCTTCACTCCGTATGAAGGAAATTTTCCGCTTGGCGAGCACAAACTCGTGCTTCAGAAAGAGGGCTATTTCGAGCATGCCGAGGATCTCAAGGTCGACATCAACACGCCGTTCGCAGCGAACGTGACGCTTCAGACCTCGGTTGCCGGCGCGCACATCAACAATGCAAGACAGGCCATGAACAGGCAGATGTATCAGGAGGCGATAAACGAACTGGCGCAGGCGCTCACGTCCAGCCCGGCCCCATCGGAGACGGCCCTCGCGAACCTCCTGCTTGGCCAGAGCTATTTCAAGATCAACGACCTGGACCGCGCGATGAGCTACTTTGAGCTCGCGAGGCAGGGCGAAGAACAGCGATATCCCGCGATGCTGGGGCTGGTGAACTGCTACGCGATAAAACAGCAGATCGACAAGGCCCTGCCGCTTCTCGTTGAGGTGATGCTCAAGAATAAGGACGAAGACGTAAAGCGCGAGGCGAACGACCTCTTCCAGAAGATCTCGCCGTTCCGTTCCGTGATCTACGTCTATTCCGATCCAACGGGCGCCAAGGTGACCGTGAACGACAAACCCGTTGCGCAGGCAACGCCGCTCATACTGCACGAGCTGCCGCTCGGCAACTACCGCTTGCGCATCGAGAAGGCTGGCTTCCTGCCGCAGGATCTCAATCTCTCGCTATCGGTCAACGAATTCAATCCGGTGATCGTGAAGCTCAAGCCGATTCCGCAGTAAACATTCGCGAGAAAAGCCAGCAACGTACAAAACATACAATGCGTTCCGATCAGGGGACTGCCTCATGCGGAGTTTCTTTCCTAGCTCTTATGGATGCGTATCTTTAGGTATCGTGGGCCCGGCTGGTCTGGCGGCAATCTTTCGCATTCTTTTGATAGATTGACGCCTGATCTCCTGTATTCTGCAGGGTGAAAGGCCCATCACTTTTGCGACATCTTCAATGCTCATTTCTTTTGGGGGACGTGAGTTATCCAGATCGAACAACAATTCTACAACCCTTCTTTGCTGAGGATTCAGGGAGGCAAGCAGCCGCCTTGCAGTCATCTTCGCGGATACCTCATCTTCGGGAGTGGGTCGCCTGTCTCTCCTGCGATCGAGCCAGGTGGTAGCGCCGTCCTTGAAGCGCCGCTCGTCAATTGATTTCGTCCTTCCGTTGTAGGCATCAAGTGACCGTTTGGCGCGCTTTACGGGTATTCCGGCTTGTTCCGCGAGGTCCTGTATAGACGGTTCGACTCCGGACTCGGCTTTCTTCTTTTTCCTGAGTGAATTGAGATTCAAGCCGTCGCTTATTGCATAGTCAGCAATCTTGACCGTCCTCGAATTATTTCTCACGAATCGGCTGATCTTTGCGCGTATCCGCCAGTAGGCGCATGCGGAAAAATTGTTTCCTCGCCTTCGGTCGAATTTCTCTATCGCAGCCATGATGCCTAAGCGCCCCTCCTGACGCAGTTCCAGCAACGAAAGGCCGCTTTTTCTGTATTCATTTGCGATGCTGCGCACGAGAGGTTCATATTGTTCGACGATCAACCTCGTTGCATATTCGGCGTTATTGTCGCCGGCCTCTATTTGTCGAAAGATCTCCCTGATGATGGTTGGGTCATTTATAGCGGCGACAAACGTATCGGGAGAGACGGCGGGATGGCAATCGTCGTCTTCCACAACGTTGCCGTCTGATGCAGACAGCGCTTCTGGGTCCTCGATATCGAGTCCAAGAGTTTCGAAGTTTGCGACAGGCATCAGGCCTGATAAAAGCGGTGATGAGGTCATAGCTGTTCCAGTATCACCCTCACGGGGCCACCGTCGGCCTTGGCCAGCTTGAGGGGGAGGCAATAATATTGATAAGTTCCGGGCCGCACGTTGTTGAGAAATAAACTTTCGATGATGAACGCTCCGTTGCCGAGCAGGATCTTGTGAACGGGATAGTCTGGTTCCGCGTCGAAACTCTCGATGCTCCAGCCGTCGATGCCCACGAACCGCGCACCTTTTTCCACGAGGAATTCCGCTGCATCCGGCGTGAGGCTCACGTACTCCTCGGAGAACCTGTCGAGTTTCCAGAGCGTCTGGTTGCGCGTCTTGAAGAAGACGACTCGCCAGTCATTCGATGACACTTTTTCAAGCGCCGCGCGATCTATCATCGGCGCGTCGATCTCGATCACCTCGGCCGTACCTACCATCAGCTCAAACGAAAAATCATCGAGCGTGGCGCCTCCCTCGATGAAATGCACAGGCGCGTCGATATGCGTGCCGACGTGCGTGCCGCACTCAATCTCGCTTTCGTTGTAGCCGTGTTTCGCGATCGTGTGCGTGCGCTTGAACGAGACCGGCCGGTCGCCGGGATAGACGATCATGTTGTCCGTGATGGGGATCGTAATATCGTAATACTGAGGCATGTCCGCTCTATAGGCGGGCAGCGTGGACTTTGCAAGGGGGGGCGATTGAAAAGTGGGTGATATTGAAGGATTATCTCCGCTGCCTTCACGGCAAGTGCTGGATTGAGTGGGATGAAGATGACATTTTACCGTTGCAGTAACAAATGACAAAAAACTCAGCAACCTTTCTGATAAGCTGCCGACAATCAGTTCGGTCCATCTTTCGATTTTTTCAGGAGTGAAAAATGTGCGCGTCATTTTATTGTCCATCCATTCCAGATCAATTTTCCTCCGCATCCCTCGCCTTTCCCCTCGCGCAGACGGATGTGCTGGCTGATCCCGATGTGACGGAAGCGGAGGCTGTGGGTGAATGGATCGGGGATGTGGAGGGGCTTGCCGAGGGCATTACCCAGGACCAGATGCTGGAGGAGTGCATCTATACCCCTTCCAAACCTCGAGGTTATCTGACAGCAGACAGGTCTGCGATTTACCGGAATGGACAACTCCGAGGACATCTGGGCGTGCTGGCTCGGGCTCTCGGTACCGCCGGGCAGAATGAATGGACCGCTGAGGCGCGGAAACTTCTCGAACACAATGGCGGTTATAGCAATGAGACTCCTTTTGCTGAGGTGTCTCGTTATCTGTCGGCTCTGAGGGATGCGCCTGATGCCATTGCCGCCATTGCAGGCTCTCGGGAGGCGCTGGCGGAACTGGGCGTCTTTTTTCGAGCAACAATCGCGCAGCCCCTGTTCGATCCAAATGCGCTCTCCTCCGTGAAACTGGTTCAGGCGCAATTTGAGCGATTGCAACAAGGAGGCGCGAGCTCTCCTCTCCACCCCTTCCGCCGCGCGGTCGATGTCGATTATCGCACGATCGCAGGCTCGCACCGGATCGTCTATTTCGGCGAAATCTGTTTATCTCCATCTTCCCGTCGGGAAATGGAAGAGAATGTCATTCCGATCCTGAAAGGGCTCGGCTTCACGCACATGGCTCTCTGCGTCTTTAATTCGGGTGGACCGATTGAGGAACATCTGCGGGATCCGGATTTTGTTGAGGAGAAATTCGTCATTGATCATGAACAATTCTATCATAATGCAGATCCCGAGGCCTGCCAAATCTCATATGACCAGGCCGAAGAGATGTTTGGGCCCTACGTGGAGATTGCGCGGCGTGCTTTTGCGGCCGGGCTTGCCCCGATGCCGCTGGATCTACGTATCGACGCATCGACGCGTCCCTATTTTTGGAAGGGGCCTGAACGGTCGCGACTATCCTGTCGCCCGCATTATGACGATGTCGGTTGGAATAGGTTGCAGGCGCTCCATCTCTGGGGAGTACGACAATTCCTCGGTCAGGTGAAAAGTCTCGATGAGATGAGCAGCTGGGTTTTCGAATGCGCTCTCCCCCAGAGGGCGTTTCATGCAGCGGGCATCCTCTCTAAATTCTTGAAAGAGGATTCAAGGGCGAGGATCGCCGTGCTCGCGGGAAGGGATTGGTGCGGCTCGTGGCGCGATCTGAGAAAGAGTGCCTCGCTCAATGCCTTGGTGGCGCGAATGAGCGGTGTGCGTGGGCCCGTCGTCCATTTTTCCTTGCCAGAGACGAATCCGGATTCGAGACCACGGGTCGGCTACGACAGCGCCCGACTGGTTTCCGAGTTGGCCGTCGCCGCCGGCCTTTCGAGCAGGAGGATGATGCAGGTCAAAGAGAGCACCCTCCTCAGCGCCGCACACCACTTTTCTGACTGGGTGGTCTATCTCCCGTGACGCCTTCCTCCTCATTCTGGTTCCTGCATTCTGAGTTCTGTCTGCCTGAGTAGTAACGATATTTACATCTCGTTCAAAAAACGATACCCGCACTACGAGGGAGGGGATATGAGATATCGTGCGATGGCGGTGGCAGCGGTCTTGGGGGTCATGTTTTCGGCAACAACGGCTTTTGGAGAGCTCAAGGAGGCAGACCTCCAGAAAAAGGTCGTGGTCACGGAGCAGGCCGCGCTGCTCACGCAGGTCGATGCGGTTAGCCTCTACCTGGCCTCCGAGCGCGTGTCCTTTGCGCCAAAGCTTTCACCGGAGGACATCATCGACGTCGAGGTCACCGTGCTGGCGCGGGAGCTGAGGGAT
This sequence comes from bacterium, assembly GCA_021810905.1. Classification (GTDB taxonomy): domain Bacteria; phylum UBA10199; class UBA10199; order 2-02-FULL-44-16; family JAAZCA01; genus JAJZQH01. Next base: position 6,249 of record JAJZQH010000006.1, on the reverse strand, counting down.
AACAGGAAGAGACTCCAGGATTTTGTCACCCGCCAGATACGCACGTTTATTTCGGTGCTGGAAGATCGTCTGCCGATCTATGCGCCCTCAATCGCGAAGAGCTTTAACCCGGACACGGACCTGGCCTTTCACATCAACGAGGGCCCGGAGCGCAGCCCGCTTGCAACGTACAGCGCGGGGCAGTGGCGCTGGGTGAACGGGGCTGCAGGCGTGGAAAAGACGCCATCCGCCGCCCCCGCTGCATCACTTCCACCGCCGCTTCCGAGCAAGGCGCAAGAGACGGCATCTGCGAAGAATTCGGACCTCAACGATGCGCCAGCCCCGGCAAAAAAGGGCTGCAACTGCCCTGCGCTCAGGAACTAAGTCATGTCCATGAAGAATGAAAACGGAATGAATGGAAGAACAAATCGAACGATAAGTTATCACGCTCTACATAAAGAATTTTAGATGTACAAGATTTTTTTTTCAGTATAGAAATCGCCCGCATGTCCATTGAACACAGCCACTTAACACGATTTTAAGGGGGCGCCCATGGGCCGCAACATCGTCCAGAAGGTTCTGCAGGACCATCTTCGTGAGGGCAAACTGGCAGCCGGACAGGAGATCGGCATCCGCATAGACCAGACACTCACGCAGGACGCCACCGGCACCATGGCATATCTTCAGTTTGAGGCGATGGGTATGAAGGAGATCAAGACCGATCTCTCCGTCTCATACGTCGATCACAATACGATTCAGGTTGGATTCGAAAACGCCGACGACCACGCGTATCTCCAGAGCGTGGCCGCGCGCTTTGGTATCGTCTTTTCGCGGCCGGGCAACGGCATCTGCCATCAGGTCCATCTCGAACGCTTCGGCAAGCCGGGTACTACGCTTCTCGGCTCTGATTCGCATACGACAACGGGTGGTGGCGTCGGCCAGATCGCAATCGGTGCGGGCGGGCTTGACGTGGCTGTCGCCATGGGCGGCGGCCTTTTTTATCTCACGGCCCCGAAGGTCTATCTGGTCAATCTCATCGGCGAATTGAAACCCTGGGTCACCGCGAAGGACGTAGTGCTCAAGATGCTCGAGACGCTCACCACAAAGGGCAATGTGGGCGTGATGCTCGAATATGGCGGGCCGGGCGTAGCGACGCTCACGGTCCCGGAGCGCGCCACCATCACGAATATGGGCGCGGAGATGGGCGTGACCACCTCGATCTTTCCGTCGGATGAAGAGACGAAGCGTTTCCTCGCGGCGCAGGGAAGGGAGAGGGATTGGAAACAGCTCACTGCGGACGCGGATGCGGAATACGACCGCGTGATCGAGCTGGATCTGTCTTTGCTTGAGCCGATGGTCGCGACACCGCACAGCCCCGGCAACGTGAAGAAGGTGAGTGAGCTTGCAGGGCTTGCGGTCGATCAGGTCTGCATCGGCTCGTGCACGAATTCTTCCTATGAAGATCTCGTAACGGTGGCCAAAATGCTCAAGGGCCGCAAGGTGAATCCGCACGTGAGCGTTGGCGTAGCCCCGGGTTCCCGTCAGGTGCTCGCGATGCTGGCGCACGAAGGATATCTTGCGGATCTCGTGGATGCCGGCGTGCGCATACTCGAGAGCGCGTGCGGATTCTGTATCGGTAACTCCCTCTCGCCGCCTTCGAAGGGCGTCTCCATCCGTACTATCAACCGCAACTTCGAGGGCCGCAGCGGTACGAAGGACGCGCAGGTCTATCTCACAAGCGTAGAGGTGGCGGCTGCCGCGGCGATCACGGGGGAGCTCGTCGACCCGCGCACGCTCAAGATGGAATATCCAGACGTGAAGATGCCGAAGAAATTTTTGATCGATGACGGGATGTTCATATTCCCCACGCCAGCGCTGCGCGAGAGCGCCATTGTGCGCGGTCCGAACATCGGCGCGCCTCCCACTAACACACCCATGCCTGCGAAGCTCGCTGGCGTGGCCGCAATCAAGGTGGGCGACAAGATCACCACGGATCACATCATGCCCGCGGGCGCGCGCCTCAAGTATCGCTCCAACGTACCGGCGTACGCCAAGTACGTATTTGAGAACGTGGACGCGAATTTTTCCGAGCGTGCGATGAAGAACAAGGAAGCGGGAATACACAACGTCATAGTCGCGGGCGAATCGTACGGCCAGGGCTCCTCACGCGAGCACGCGGCGCTCTGCCCCATGTATCTCGGCGTCAAGGCGGTGATCGCAAAATCGTTCGAGCGAATCCACGCCGCGAACCTCATCAACTTCGGAATTATCCCGCTTACGTTCAAGAATCCTGCTGATTATGACGCGATCGATCAGGGCGATTCGCTTGAGATCGCCGACGTGCGCAGGGCGATAGAAAGCGGCAGCGCGATCACGCTCAAGGATGTTACGAAGAAAAAAGATATCGAGTGCATGGCAACGCTCTCCGAGCGCCAGCGCAAGATCGTGCTGGCTGGGGGGTTGCTCAATTACACGAATAAAAATAACTAACCCTCCCCTTTGTAAGGGGAGGGTAGGGTGGGGTAGACCTTGGTCTACCTCCCCTTACCCCTCCTTACAAAGGAGGGGATGAGGAGGCATTCATGTCAAAGATTAAAGTAGCAAAACCTATAGTCGAAATGGACGGCGACGAGATGACGCGGATTATCTGGGCGATGATCAAGGAAAAACTCATCAAGCCGTTTCTTGAAGTCGATCTCAAGTATTTCGACTTGAGCGTTAAGCACCGCGACGAGACGGACGACAACGTTACGGTGGATGCCGCCGAGGCGATCAAGGAGTACGGAGTCGGCGTGAAGTGCGCCACGATCACGCCGGACGCGGAGCGCGTCACGGAATACAAGCTCAAGAAGGCGTGGCCGTCACCCAACGGCACCATCAGGGGAATCCTCGATGGCACGGTCTTCCGCAAGCCGATCATGACCAAAAACATCCTGCCCGCGGTGCGCAGCTGGAAGAAACCGATCATCATCGGCCGCCACGCCTACGGCGATCTCTACAAGTGTCAGGAATACATCGTCACAAAACCTGGAAAGGCCGAGATGGTCTTCATTCCAGCGGACGGCAGCGGCGCCGCGCATCTTGTGCTCAAGGATTTCACGGGCCCCGGCGTCATACTGGGCATGTACAACACAGACAAGTCGATACGCTCCTTTGCAAAGGCGTGCATCAACTACGCGCTCTCGGAGAAGGTGAATCTCTGGTTCGGGGCCAAGGACACGATCAGCAAAAAATATCACGCGCACTTCAAGGACGTGTTCAGCGCCGAGATCGCAAAATACAAGGAAGAATTCGACAAGGCCGGCATCATCTACCGGTACATGCTCATCGACGACGCGGTGGCGCAGATAATGAAACACGAAGGCGGCATCCTGTGGGCGTGCCGCAACTACGACGGCGACGTATTCTCGGACATGATCGCCTCCGGCTTCGGCAGCCTCGGCATGATGACCTCCGTGCTGGTATCGCCTGACGGAAAGTTCGAATACGAGGCGGCCCACGGCACGGTGCGGCGCCATTATTACGAGCATCTCAAGGGCAACAAGACCAGCACCAACTCCGTAGCCTCCATCTTCGCGTGGACCGGCGCCCTGCGCAAGCGCGGCGAGCTGGACGATACGCCCGAGGTGATGAAATTCGCCGACAGGGTTGAGAGTTCGGTCATAGCTTGCATCGAGAGCGGCATCATGACCAAGGATTTGACTTCGCTCGTAACGCCGCCGCTCTCGAATTACGAGACCACGGAAGGTTTCATCGATCAGGTGGCAAAGAGGCTGGAAAAGACACTTTAAAAAACGTCGTTCGTATTTCGCAAACCGTTAACCCTAATCCGGCAATAAATTTCAAATGTCGGACACGCAAAGCACAGCCCCCTCTCCCCTTGCGGGAGAGGGAAGGGGTGAGGGGAAACACACTTGTGGTAGACTTGGTTCCAATTGTTCACCCTCTCCCCAACCCTCTCCCATCAAGGGAGAGGGGATGTCGATGGCGAGTTTTATTGCCGGATTAGGGTTAATAGCTGTTTACGAACGACGAGTGACGGAAGATGTGATGACACAACGTGTGCATACGCGATCAGGCGAGGAGTATTTCTATTTGATCAACAAATCGCACTGCCTTGGCGATAGCATCGACAACCTGCTCCGATTCAAACGAAGTGAATCCGATGTAATCGCCTTCCTGACGTTCCTCAAACAGGTTGTCGTAAGCCCGCCCCAAATCCTCAGATAGCTCGCCAGTTTTTATGAGATGCTGATGCACGGCAGCACGAACTCCTGAGTGTTTGGTAAACTCTTTGCCCCTTCGCAGCATGATTGCCGTTGCCGCGTAATAGCAGGCATAGTAGGCGCGGTTGATCGCAAAAGATAAGCGACTTGCTGCGAACTCCGCGTTCGCGGAATCAAGCGCTTCATTCGCCTTTGCCATCCAGTATTCGACGGCTTTTTTGATTTTTTCATCGTCCGTCATGCGGCAGCTCCATGTTCTTCGATTTCCCGATGGATCGGCATTACCGAAATCAGGCCAGTTTCCCATTCAGAGGATGCCATGATCATCAGGTTGAAAACGACATTGTATTTAAGCTGGAGGTGAAACAGGGCATCTCTCATTCTGTTTTTTTCGATCCAGTCAGGCGGCATTGATGTGAGGGCCAGCAAATCGATGTCTGATTCGGATGTATCTGTTCCGCGGACCTTGGAACCGAAGAGCACTATTTTTCTGACGCCGAATTTATCCTTGAGAAGGGAAGCGGTTTCTTCAATTGCCTTGCGATCCTTGTCCGATAATGAAATGTGAGGAAGTTGTTTCATCGACTAAGAAATATCATACGCCTGTGCGTATGGCAATTGCACTCTTGCGGCACTCTTGCGGCATTTCGCCAGTTTTATGAGAGGGAAATATAAAACCTGGAAGTCGGTCTGTGGTGTTTGTAACATTTTGTATTTTAAGGATAAATAAGAATTCTGAACAAAATGCAAAAATCCACGAAACAAATTCAGCAATAACTCGATAAGGGAGCATAACCCGAAATGATGCACCTGCAAGAGAGGTGAGATTTATGAGCGCATTGAACGTACTTACTGGAGGGGCGGTCACGGCCGGCTTGGACGCGGCGGCACTGGGTATTGAATTTGCGCCCCTTCCCGAAGGCGAATATCCCGTTGGAGCCGAGGATGATCCTGACACACTGCCTGCGCAGATAGTCAACATAGAAGAGCCGATTGATATCAGCACGACACCCGTCACCAATGCACAATATGCAGCAGGCCTGGCGCAACTTGAAGGCAGAGACACGGTCCTGATGGCGCAATTGCCTGGAGACCAGCTCAGGGTGATAGCGAGGGGGAGATCTGCAGAGATCAACAGCATGTCTTCGTCTGACATTAGAAGGGCAGTGGAGGATTCAGTCACACTGGCCGGTCTGAGAGGCATCGAGGGAGGTTTGAAGGCGTTTAACCTCGATGCGATTGTTCAGCAGGTAGTGGACGTTGGTCCCGTGACCTTGGCGCATCGGCTTAATCAAATGAGAGAGGTGTTTCGCGGACCCAATAAACCTGTTGTGTTGGTGAGCTTCTGGGAGGCTGCGGCCTTTGCGGCGCTGTTTGGATTGCGTCTGCCTACCGAGGTTGAGTGGGAGGCCGCGGCAAGAGGTAAGAAAGGTCACGAATACGGGACGAGCACCGGGGAGCTCTATGATGCAAATGGAAAAAAGCTGGCCCATTTTCATAAGCGGAGCACAGCAGACGTCAAGTCGTATCCGCCAAGCGAACTTGGATTCTACGACATGGCCGGCAATGTCTGGGAATGGACGCAAAGCCTGTATCGCCGTGGAGGATCAATCCGAGTCCTCCGCAGCGGTTCCTGGAGCAATGTTTTTCTTGAGTTCTTGCGCGCGGCCTACCGCAACGACGGCAGCCCGGACATCCGTTTCGACTATTACGGTTTCCGCGTTGCGCGCGTGCCCCGGGGCTCCAAAAAACCAGTGTAGACTTTTATCCTTTGTTTTCTTACCCTCGCTCGACCGACCAATTTTTTGGTCGGCCGAGCGTATTTTTATGAACCATTCCCCACAAATCATAACCCGCATGTACGATTTTCTGCTCTACCTTGTCCCGCAGATATCGAAGTTTCCGCGTTCGTAATCCCAGAGCCGGAGCCGGGATTTCGGACACGCACACGGGCACTTATAAGTGATGCCTTGCCGTTTGGTTAAGCTGCACTATGCAGCCTTGGTAACGATCCAAAATACACTTCATCCGGTGTCCTCCCGTC
>JAJZQH010000020.1 GCA_021810905.1 bacterium | reverse complement strand
TGAACTGCTTCGTATGATTTCGTCGTGGTCTTCTCATCCCTTGCTCCTTTCGGTCCGTGCCTTACACGAACGTGAAAAGCAAGGCTATCACTTAACTACTTGTCCAATCTTCCGGCTCCGGCTCTCTGAAAAATCATGAATTTTAAATTCAGCACCCCTTAGAAAATATCTAAAGATTGCAGTTGCTGAAGTTTTACCACTGTTGTTGGGACCAACAAAAACTGTTTCTCCGTCCTCTAAATCTATTTGCACATTTTCCAGTCGACGAAAGTTACTAATATAAAATTTATTCAATTTCATTAGTCACTCCAATTTCTCAAAGCAATTCTTTCGGATCCACACCCAGCGCCTTCGCAATCCGTGTGAGGGTCTTCAGGGAAAAATTGCGCTGCCCGGATTCAAGATATTGCCAATAGCGCCACGAGATATCCTTGGCAGCGACAGCAGCTTGTTCCTGTGTTGATTTCAGGTTCTGCTCTGATCTGACAATCTATATTTATCAAATCTATAGACTGTGTAAAGTGTTGCCAGAATATCTTGGACTCTCACCTAAAAGAACCAGCGACAGACAGGGTAGGTCGCTGCAAGATGCGCCCAGGGCGGAGGCCGGACTTCACCCTTCGTAAACGCTCGCAGCTTCATAATGCCTTAAGGCATGCTGCTCGCACTTCGGCGACCTTCAGCGTATTATTGCCCTCCGCAGGAGGGCATCAAATGCAGAAGTCCCGGTGCGTGGGTACCGCGCACCGGGGATATCCACCGCAGTAATCGCAGCGTGCACATACGACGTGCCCGCTGCTCAACTGCGGCGTAGAACCGGCGACGAACTCGGCGGGTCGCCGACTTGGAATCCGGCCCTGAAACCAAAAAAAGATGGGGCACCTTTTCGGTGCCCCATCTTTTTTGCTCCGAAGGCCGGACTCGAACCGGCGACCCGCTGATTACACTTGATCCAATCGTTTCCGATTGGCGTGGACTATCTCTTCACCTTATCTTGTTGAGATTCAGGTGGCGGGCGCTTGTGGGGGATTATTCTTTCGTCACCCCCTAGTCTCTGCACCTTCCTCCCGCCTTTGACATCGGGAGGCTTGGCTCAGGATTGCCATATCAGGCATGCGCCTGATGAAGGGTTCCCTGAATTCACCCGCTTTTCACCCCATCGTTTCCAATGAGGGCTGCCATTTTGACAGTCAGCTGCTCTGACCGACTGAGCTACTTCGGAGTATGTTTGATTCAAAGAGCAAACTACTTACTTCTTCAACAGAGTGCGCCTCTCTAGCATCGTTGAAAGCCCGTGTAAAGGACCTCGATTGAGGGCCGCCGGGCGCTTTTGAATTCGATTGATGGGCCCATATTTTTCCTCTATGACCGCACCATCCAAGGGGGAAATATGAAGATATCGAAACAATTGCTGTTCGTGTGTGCGCTGGCGATCATTTCTGCCTGCAGCGGTTGCGGAGGGAGTGGCGGCAGCGGTTCGACCTGCGTACAGACCGCCAGCTGCTGCTCTGGCAACGGTTATTCGAACGACGGCGGCACGAGCTGCTTCAGCGACGCCGCCTGCACAACCGCGTGTCTCTCGGCGTGCGTCGCCAACGCCAACTGCTGCTCCGGAACCGGCTTCTCCAACGACGGCGGCAAAAACTGTTACGCCACCGCGGACTGTTCGAGCGGCTGCGGCGGCGAGACGACCACCGCGCTCAAGATCACGAACGTGGGATCGTCGCCCGTGACGATCGGTTTTGTCACCGCCGCCTACGGCGGGGCCTGCCTCCAGGGCGAGCTGCTCACCGCTCAGGAACTCGCCAATGCCGGCTGGTGCACGAATTATCAGGCGGGCGTGAACGGCGCGGGCAAATGCCTCGTGACGCTCGGCGGCGCGGGGAGCGCAACGGCCTCGGTCTCCGTCCCCAATCCCCACAACAAATGCATCTCGGGCAGCTTCGGAACAGGCGGATTCGCTTCGTGCCAGACCTCCGCGTATCCTGACGGCTGGACGCAGGGGGAATTCACCCTCAATCCAAAACAGACGACGCAGGAGGCGGTCGATATCAGCGGCGTGAACGGCATCAATTACGCCCTCTCCATCACTCTCGCCGATCCGGCCTGGCATTACGAAGACGGCACCAACATCGTCAATGAAACCGTGGGGCCGAACAAGGCGCTCAATGAAAACATCGGCATCAAGGGGGTCTATCCCAACAGCTGCACCGACTGCATCCAGCTCGTGGGCGCCATCCCCTGCTCCGGCCTCTCGCCTGTACCTCCGACCTGTAACGCCACCAGGATCTGCAACGTCTATCGCGACAGCGCCTCGGGCGGAACAGTGGAATTCAAAATCGGCGGGCGGCTGGACCAGTAAACGATATACTGCGTGAAAAAAGACGCAACTTTTCGATTCCTGAGACGATACCAGGGGGGACAGCGCGCGATTCGTTCGCAAAGGAAAGAAACGTGCTCACCTCCTCCACCAATCTCTTGCTTCCCGCATCCTTCGCAGGCCCAGGCGAACTGCCGTCCGAGGACGATTGCCCGGGCGAATTCGCGCCAAGCGCGGCCACTGACGAGGAACCTGGCGCATTCACACGACCAGGCGTGCAACTGGCCGGCTTCGCGCCTGAACACCCCTCTCAGCCTGCGCAATGGAGGCATCGCGCCAAGAACACGGTCGCACCACGTGCGACGGGGGCGCTGAACGCGTTCATGGCCTCATGCCTTCTCTGCGCGGCCCCTCTGCTCGCTGGATGCGGCGGCAAGGTGCCGGGCGATGAGAGAAGCATGTGGCTGCCCGCCACGACCATCGAGCCGCAGGAACTCTTGGAGGGAACCGCCTTTGCCGGAACCAACCAGGAACTCGGCTTCGGCTTTCTCCCGGGCGCCTACTACGCAAAGCCCTCTGATATTTCTACTACCGCCTCTGAAGAGCAGGCCGCACTCATCGGTATGCTCTTTGACGGACTGGCTGGGAGATCGATGAATTTCTCTCATCCTGACGTACGCCGCACCATCGCCAACAATGTCTTTCTAACCATGACAGATCTCAATGCCTGGCCGAATGCCTATTATGCTGCGGGCATGGGGACGGCATATGGCGTTCAGGTGCTAGATGCAAACATGACGACTATCTCCGATTGTTCGAAAACCCCCTGTCGGCTGCAGGACGTCATCGTAATCAAGAATCGTTCGCTCCATCCAACGTCCAGGGACCTTAACTCACTCACGCCTGAAGAAAGAAGCGAGCTCGACAAAATGGCTGAATGGATGTCTGAAGAGCTCGGCCACGATTTCCTGGAGACTGCCGATGCAGCGTACAGGGAAGGATTTTTTCAGAAGGTAACGGGGCTGTGGGAAGCAGGCTCATCTGGCATTGAAGACGACGCGGTTTTCTCCGATGCATGGAAAAAAGGCGGCATCGCCTATGCCATAGGAGAAGAAGAAATAAAAAACTATTCCCTGCGCGGCTCGCTGCAATCCGCCATTGCGGAAATCTATCCCGGCGCGTCCGGCGCCGAGCGGTATGATATGGAAGTAGCGCTGATTTCCTGGCTGCAGCTTATAGGCGATTGCGCCTCCTCGCTCATCGGATCGCCGGGGCGGAGTTACCTCGATTTATACAAACAGAATGACGCCGCAGCCGGCAAGAGCATCGGCACCTATGAATATTATCGAAATCATTTTATCGAACGCGAGGGCTTTGTACATGTCGTGACCCTCTCATCAATGCGGCAGGTCTATCCCTCGCTCCTGAGGACGTCGCTGGATGGGCCCTTCTGGAAGGATTTTCTCGATCAGCGGTTCAACGATGGATTCTCCTCCGACGCCCGCATCATGAATAATCCGTATCTCTCGAACTTCGATGCCCTGCGAACGCTCGTATCAAACGTGATTCCCCTCACGCTGGCAAAAGAGACTGATCAGCATTGATCTGGCAATAATGTGAGCCTCGCCTACTCTACGTCAGCGCCAGTTCTACGGCAGCCCTTGCATGGATCTCCGTGGTGTCGAACAGGGGCGCGGAGACGTCCTTCTGCTTGATGAGCAGCGGGATCTCCGTGCATCCCAGCACGATCCCTTCCGCCCCTTTTTTCATCTGTGAATCTATGATGTCGAGGTGTGTTGGCGCATATAATGAAAAAATCCGCTCCAGCCCTCTCCAGCTTTTGAACCTGCGCGGCAAAGATCGCCGCAAACCCTTCCCAATCTTCTTTTTGGGCGACGTTTACCAACTCCTGAAAATCTGCGCAGGCCATGACGATCCGGGCGGAGTGGTGCCCGCCCAGCCTCTTTGCGACCTCCTCATTCATGATTCGATAGTAATCGAGGGTAGCCTGCCAAGTCACGCTTCCGATCATCCCGATCGTCTTCATGGAAATTCCTCCGAGGTGAGGACCGACATCGATATAAAAAATTGCCTTTCCTTTAGGGAATGATTAATCAAATTCAACATCCGGAGCAAGGAGCTTGAGGCGGAACCGGATAACGCCGCCAGATAAAAATTGGAGTGCCTATGGAGAAAATCAGGGTCATCGGCAGGATCGCACTGACCGCTGAACAGCGGCAGCGCTTGAAACGCCTTGGCACAGAGTACATCGCAAATACCGATCCCGATTCGCGTTCCGATTTTGACGAAATTCTCAAGCGCGTCGACCATGCGACCGTCATCCTGAACAATCTCTCTTCGCCGCTTCCAAGGAACGTCCTGGAAAAATGCCCGTGCATCAAGTTTATTCAAACATGGTCTACAGGCACGGACAATATCGATCTGGAATATGCAAAATCCATGGGTATTCGCGTCGCGAATGTCCCGGATTATTCAACAGAAGCGATAGCGGAGAAGACGATCTGCGCAATGCTTCTGGCGGCTAACGATCTGATCGCCGCCAACAGGCATGCGATCGAGGGCAACTGGGATTACCATTTTTTTACCGGCACTGAGCTGAAGGGGAGGACGCTCCTGACGATCGGCTCCGGCAAAACCGCAACCAGGCTTTCCGAGCTGGCGAGAGCGTTTGGTATGAATGTCCTGCAGTTCGATTCCGAAACCCCGAAAGAATCGTTGAACCATCTGATCTCTCGATCCACATTCATCACCGTCAATTGCCCGCTCAACGACGGAACCTATCATCTCCTTGGAAAAAAACAATTCGACGAGATGCACGGTGTCATCCTCATCAATTATGCGCGAGGGGGAATCGTGGACGAACAGGCAATGCTCTACGCCCTCAAAACGGGAAAGTTAAAATTTGCGGCAATCGACGTATTTGAAAACGAACCCCCGGCAAAAGAAAACCCCCTGCTGAATCATCCTAAGGTTTTTGTCACGCCCCATTGCGCATGGAATACGACGGAATCGATGGTGAAATTGACCGATAGAGCCATCGACAATATCGAACATTACATTGAAGGAAGGTTGATCGATTTTATCGTGTAGCGAAGCAGTTCGACCTTGATGTTCTATAATCCGAGCTCTGCTGCAATACCCTTCATCGCGTTCAGACAAATTTCTGAAAATTGTTCAAGCGATAGCCCTATCTTCTCACAATGCATTATGAGGTCCCTGTCCGCACCCGCGGCAAAGCGCTTTTCACCGAATCGCTTGACAACGCTCTCGCTCGTGAGGTTCGCAAGCTTCTTCTCCGGGAGCACGAGCGCCGAGGCGACGATGAGCCCGGTGATCGTCTCACCAGAGGTCAGGGCGAAGTCAAAGCGCGAGGCAGGCGCCGTGCCGGTCGCAGTGTTATGTGCAGCCATCGCCTGGCGCATCTGAGGCGTGATCTTCTCCTCTAGCATATCACCCACCCTTTTCCCCTGCTCCGACGCATCTGTGATCTCCACGTCCGCGTCGTGCAGGAGCCCAGCGAGCCCCCACTCCTCTTCGTGCTCTCCAAAATGTCGCGCCAACGCACGCATGACCGCCTCGCTCGCCAGGCAGTGCTTGACGAGATTTTTATTCTTCAGGTTCGTGCTGACAAATTCCATCGCTTCATCCCTTGTTATCATAAACTCCACCTCCGCAGGTGCGTGATCTTTCGAATCCCGATAAGCCATAATATTAGCAGGATATGGCGTTCGGCTGTTGTTATCAACTCGTTTTACTGGATTTATCGACGTCGATATGGCAGCGCTCCGTTCACAATCCTAACGAGGACCGAAGCATGAGCAACCTCAGAAAATACGGAAACGCACCCTATAGAGTTGCCGTAGTCCATGGCGGGCCCGGGGGACTCGGGCAGGTCGCGCCTGTTGCGAGGGAGCTTTCATCTTTCTGCGGCATACTCGAACCGCTCCAGACAGCGTCCTCCATCGACGGTCAGATTGAGGAACTTCACGACATCCTCACGAAGAATTCCGATCTTCCTGTCACGCTGATAGGACATTCATGGGGCGGAATGCTCTCTCTCCTCTTTGCCTCGCGGCACAAGAGTATAGTCGAAAAATTGATCCTGGTTTCATGCGGCCCGCTAGATCCTGCGTTCACCTCCGCGGACGTGATGAAAAATCGTATGGAGCGAATGTCAGCTCAAGAAAAAACGGAATTCGACAGGCTCGCCGAACAATTGAAATCACCCGACATGAATGAAAAGAGAGCCGCGTTTGCGCGACTCTGCCAATGGGCCACTAAAGTTGATTCGTTCGAGCCGATTGCACATGCGGAAGAACTGATTGAACCTCAGTACGACATATTCGAAACAGTGTGGAAGGAAGCAGAGAACCTGCGCAGCGCCGGAGGATTTGTCGATGCCGTGAAGGGCATTGAATGCCCCGTGCTGGCGATACATGGGGATTACGATCCGCATCCGCCGCACGCCATCCAGTCGCTTCTCTCACGAGAGCTCCGCGATTTCCGCTTCGTCCTGCTCGAGCGATGCGGCCATTACCCCTGGATTGAAAAACAGGCGCACGAGGCATTCTTCGGGATACTGAGAAATGAATTGCGTTTGCCTGCATGAAGATGTTCATTTGCCATGCTTATGCCGAAATCCCTGAAACAGCGCCTGGACAAGCTCTACGCGGAGCTCAACCGCCGCGAATATGTATCTCCCGATCCGCTGCAGTTTCTCTATGACTACGACGATCCCGAGGATCGCGAAATAGTCGGCCTCATCGCCTCGTCGCTTGCGTATGGTCGCGTGGCGCAGATCCTGCGAAACGTGAAGGCCATACTCGACTGCATGACTGAGCCTAGAAAATTCGTTGAGGTAAAGACAAGGGCGCAGATGGAGCGCGCGTTCGCGGGATTCAAGCACCGCTTCACTACCGGCGCGGAGATGGCCGCACTGCTTGCAGGAGCAAGGCAGGCGATCAAGCAGCACGGATCGCTCGGCGAGTGCTTTGCGTCGCTCGTTGAAAAAAATGACGCGGACGTGCGTCCTGCGCTCGCCCGTTTTGTAGCGGAGCTGAACAAGGGTGCTGAAGGCAACGCGCCGAGCCTGCTGCCCGAGCCTGAACGCGGAAGCGCCTGCAAGCGGCTCCACCTCTATCTGCGCTGGATGGTGCGCAAGGACGATGTCGATCCCGGCGGATGGGAGTGCGTGGCGCCTTCGAAGCTTATCGTGCCGCTGGACACGCACATGCATCGCATCTGCAGCGCAATCGGGCTCACAAATCGCAAGCCTGCTGACGCGCGAACGGCCAGGGAGATCACCGACTCATTCTGCAAATTCTCACCAGACGACCCCGTCCGATACGACTTCGCCATCACACGTCTCGGCATCAGAAGCGACATGACTCCGGACGAATTCATCGCCAAATCCATATGAATGCTCCCCGCGGCAAGCCGCGGGGTATCACCGGCAACATCTCCGATCACCCTCACCCTTCCCTCTCCCCTCAAGGGAGAGGGTGGCGGAAACTCCGCAGCAAGCTGCGGGGAATCATCTCATTGATAATAAAGACTTATATTTTTTCTCAAAACACGCAACTTTGGGGTCGGTCCTGCCGATAATAAGTATGTAGGGGCGCGTGTGCGCCTGGGAGCCTATTGATGGCTGCTGATCTCAAAGTTAAGTCATTCGAATCGCTGCTCGATCCGGGCAGGGTATCACATATTTTTCCGGATTTTGTAACTCAGTCAAAAACAGGTAAGCCAGCTGCAGCGCCAGCAATTGACTCCTATGCCAAGGCGGACAAAGGCGGGCTCGAATCGCTCCAAAAGGGGCGCGGTTCCGCACAACCCGCGCCTGCGGCGATGTCCGCCAGCGCCGATATCGCACTGCCGGCGTGGATCCGTTATTCTCGCCGCGGTTGACGGAATCGCAATCAAGCTGCATTCATTGAATAACTTTCGGGGGAGAGGAGATTTTATGACTTGGTTGGCATGCCAGGATGTAACAATTGAAAAACCGTTCACGACCGGCCTTACTAACTCAGACACTCCTGTACGCAGTGATGAGACCGTTTGCGCTACAGGTGACACGCCTTCCGAGGCCGTCTCCAATCTCAATGAAGAAAAAGAGAATACTGACGTTATTGCCGATAAAGGGCCCATAGCGATGGAAGAGACGAACGGCTTATGTGCCGAAGCTTGGGCCTCTCTCAAAGCATTAATTTTCTAAAAGCGCCCTGTTGCGTTCATTCATACCGTAATCACCCGCGATACGAACTTACAAACTCCACCAGCGTTCGCACCATTATGCCCGTGGCGCCCTTTGGTCCAATGGGCAGGTCCTCGTCCGTCAATGAAGAGGCCGCGATATCGAGATGCGCCCATGGCAGGCCGCCCACGAACTCGCGCAGGAATATCGCCCCCAGTATCGTCTGCGCCTTGCTCTTGCCGGTGTTGTTGAGGTCCGCGATGCCGGACGTATAGCCCTTCTTGTACGCCTCCACGATCGGCAGCTGCCACATCGGCTCGCCCTCGGATTCTGCCGCGCGCCGCATGCGGTCCACGAGTTTTTGATCCGTGCCCATGATCAGCGTGTAGAGTTCGCCGCAGCAGTATGCAGCGCCGCCGGTGAGCGTCGCCAGATCGACTATTGCGTCCGGCTTCTGGTCCGCGGCGTACGAGAGCGCGTCGCCCAGGATCATTCGTCCCTCGCAGTCGGTCGATATGATCTCGACCGTCTTTCCGTTGCGCATCTTTACTATATCTCCGGGCTTGATCGCCTTCCCGTCCGGGAGATTTTCAGACGCAGGAATGAACGCGCTCACTTGCGCACGAGGCGCGAGTTGAGCAATTGCCTGCATCGCGTACAGGACCGTCGCGGCGCCAGACATATCGCCCTTCATCAACTCCATGCCGCGCGGCGGCTTGAGCGATATGCCGCCTGAATCAAAGGTGATCCCCTTGCCAACCAGCGCCACGTGCCCCTGCGGCTTTCCCTTGGGCTTATACGTGAGCACGATGAACGCCGGCGGCTCCGCGGAGCCGCGCGATACACAGAGCAGCCCGCCCATGCGTTCGCGGCGTATGGCGTCAGGGCCCATGACCGTGCACTTGAGTCCGAATTTTGACGCGATCTCCCTTGCTCGCGCGGCGATTATGCGCGGCGTCGCATCCAGCCCCGGAGTATTGACGAGATCCCGCGCACCGTTCTGCGCCTCAGCCAGAATGCGCCCCACTTCGATGGCTGCCTTAACGGGCGCCCCGTCTCCCTGATAGAGATAATGCGCGGTCGACAGCTGAGATTTTTTATCATTCCCGGTCTTATATTTGTTGAAGCTGTAATTCCCGAGGATGAGGCCCTCTGCAATGGCGCGGGCCCGGGAAGCCGCCGGCATGTCGTCAACCGTGCCCCGCTCGAGCACAAAGGCCGCCGACTCGGCCGCGCAACCCGCCGCAGCGCGGGCAATTGCAGCGCCCGCTTCTCGAAGCACTTCGAGTGAACAGTCCTTGCGCTTTCCCATGCCGATCAGCAGCACGAAACGGGCCGGGATCTGGCCGGCGGTAAAGAGCGCCCTGCTGGTTCCGCGCTCGCCGGTGAATTTTTCTGCAGCGATTTGCCGCGAGAGCTCCCCCTTTAAAGCACGGTCCAGCGCAATTCCGCCGTCAACGTGCTTGATGATGGCGTGCCTGCGCTCTCCTTCGGATTCTTCGTCCGTGCGTTCGAACAGGCCTATGGCAACTATGTCCGCTTTGAATGATTCCGGCGCGGCCTTCGTAATAAGAAATTTCATGCGATCTCCTTTTTCGTAAGGCGTATTCTATACTTCGCGCATCGGAGGTCAATTTGGTTATTGTCTGGGTCCGTTCTTTCCGTTAGAAATAAAGCATGCACGATTCCTTCGAGCATTCTCTCCGGCGGGCCATGGAAGCTGCAGGCCGAATCGTAGAGCAGCTCATCGGCAGGGCAAAACGGGCCAAGGTCCAGGTCGAGAGCCGCGGCGGGATGCAGCCACTGTTATCGATCGAGAGCCAGCTCTCGGCGGGCCGCATCCGTGAATTGATCGAAGCCGCAACCCAACGAGTGATGTCCGGCGCAATGCCCTCTCTGGAGGGACAAATGGCCCTGGAACTTGGAGAGGGCCCGCCCCTCTATGGTACTCGCATGCTCGGCTTGCAGGCCCAGAGCGCGATAGGCGTCGAGATCGGCGGAGAGCAGGCAGCAGCACAGGGAGATCCGTCGCGCGGTTTTGTGCTCAGGTCAAATCCAGCGCGCCTTCCGTTCGCCGGAAATTCGTTCGCATATGTCATGGGGAGGCTTGCCAGCGCGCACCAGGGGGACATGGTGCGCGTAGTCCAAGAGATAGGCCGGGTGCTGGCGCCGGGCGGCCAAGGCGTTGTCGTCGATTATCATCCGTATGGTCTCTACGCCAGGCGCGGCACGAATCGCTTAAGGCCTGCCGAATCGAACATTCGAAAGATCGAAGATTACTACCGCATCTGCAAGCTCGCGGGAATTCGCGTGGTGGATCTAAAGGAAGCGCTCGTGGAAGAAGAGATGCGGCAGCTCTTCAAGGAAGAGGAAATCGGGGTATATCGCTCCCTCAAAGGAAGTCCTCTTCTCGTCTTTATATTCGTATATAAGCCAAAGCAGAAATAGCCGCATGGTTGGGAGGCGCAATGAACTATGACGACAAACTTGAGGAGCTCTTCATAGATCTGCCTGAACCGCCATCCGAAATCGGATGCGCGAAGGGAGCGGTCTCCGTGGGTAAGACGCTCTATGTGGGTGGCGCCCTACCGCTGGCAGAGGGAAGGATTCAATATCCCGGCCGAGCCGGAGTTGAGGTCAAACTCGATAACGCGCGTATGGCCGCCAGGGCCGCAGGCGTGATGGCGCTCTCCATCGCGAGGAAAGAACTTGGCGGTTCTCTCAACGGCATCCGAAGGGTCGTGCGCGTCGACGGATTCGTGGCTTCAGGCGCTGATTTTCGCGATCACGCAAAAGTGGTGGACGGCGCAGGCGAGCTCTTCGTACAGGTCTTCGGCGTCAACGGAAAACACGTGCGCAACGCGGTCGGCTGCTCGAGCCTCCCTGCCAACGCATGCGTTGAACTCTCGGTGATCTTTGAGGTGAAATGACCTATTCCACCGGCGCCATATAGACCATGGCTGCCGCAGTAGCGCCGTCAATCCATTTATCGGAAGTGTTGTCGTAGGTGACGCCGAGCATCAGCGAATCGCCCTGCTTTATCTGAATTCCCTTTGGATCGGAGAACGGATTGTCGGAAAGCCCTGTCAGGTTGTGAGCCTCATCGAGCTCGGCCTCCGCGCGCCAGAATGGAGTGGTTTCGCTTCCAGCGGTGAGTTCAACAGCCGCTCCGTAATTCTGCAGCGCACCCTGCGCCACTACGATTTTTCCCGCAGCCGGCATCTGATACGTCGCAGTCTTCTCTGCAAACTCTCCAGGTTCCACCTTGATCGGCTCGTGCGTGCATGGATCAGGCTCCACCAGCACCGGTTTTACATCAGAGACCTGGGTAAATTCGTTCATCGGCCTTGCCACAAGCGTAAGCTCGAACGAAACGCCGGCATAACTCTTGTCCGTAGGATTTGTGAACACGACCTGCGCATCTATGGGATCGGTCGAGAGGATGGGATAACCGTACGCCTCCGGCAGTTCCACCGGGGTCAACATCGAGGTTACGATAAAGATCGGGTTTCCGCCGCTGCCGCCCCCGCACAGGGAGTTGTCTTCGTGCATATTTGAAATGATCGCCTGGTGAAGGAGCTCAGCCGGCAGCTCTGACCCGTCGGCATCGACGACGCGCGGCTCAAAGCCCGTCACCCATATAGGTTCATCGGTCTGAAAACGTATGGTCACCGGCTGATCCAGCATCGGCTGCGTCCCTGCTGGCAGGTCCACAGGACCCACATGATAGACCAGGCGCTGTTGCCAAGCCTCTGAGGCGAGCTGTTCGTTGACCGGGGGCCCTTCTCCCGCCTGGCCTCCATCTGGTGTCAAAAAATCCGGCGGAGAGTCTGCGGATCCGCAGCCGGCCACAAAAATGATGATCGCAATGAGATTTACCGCCCAAATCCATTTGATATTATTAGCAAATATGACTTTCATAGCTGCTTTCATTATATGACCCTGCCATTTGTCGCAATATGCAAGGCGTCATTCTATTGACGCGCCGTGTTGCCATGACCCGGGAACCATAGTCCCGAATCCAGAGTGAAGAAAAATTTTAACTGTACCCTTGACTGTAGGGATGCAGCTATTATATGCACGCCATCCAAACGTTGTTAGCACTCTCATTCGACGAGTGCTAAACAGACAACCAATAGAAACATCAACAAAAAGGAGGAAGTGATATGGCAACAACGAAGATCAGACCTCTGCAGGACCGCATCCTCGTAAAGCGCCTCACCAACGAGGAAAAGACAAAGGGTGGAATCATCATCCCGGATTCAGCCAAAGAAAAGCCGCAGGAAGGCGAAGTCATCGCAGTGGGTAACGGCAAGATCCTCGAAAACGGTCAGAAACATCCGCTCGACGTCAAGGCAGGCGATCGCATCCTCTTTTCGAAATATGCAGGCAGCGAGATAAAGATCGACGGCGAAGAGTACACGATCATGCGCGAAGACGATGTGCTGGGCATTATCGGGTAAGTGAAAATCAATATCTACCCCACCCCGTCCCTCCCCTTACAAAGTGGAGGGGGGGAACACCAAATCAAGGAGGAAATAATATGTCAGCAAAAGAACTGTTGTTCAGCCAGGATGCCCGCGACTCGATTCTCAAGGGCGTAAATGCCCTGGCAGATGCAGTAAAAGTAACGCTTGGTCCGAGGGGCCGCAATGTCGTGCTCGACAAATCGTTCGGCAGCCCGGTCGTCACAAAGGACGGCGTCACGGTCGCCAAAGAAATCGAGCTCCCCAACAAGTTCGAAAACATGGGCGCGCAGATGGTGAAGGAAGTCGCAAGCAAGACCTCGGACGTCGCTGGCGACGGCACCACCACCGCCACGGTGCTCGCGCAGTACATCTATCAGGAAGGCGCGAAGCTGGTAGCAGCCGGTCACAACCCGATGGCGCTCAAGCGCGGCATCGACAAGGCAGTTGAATACGCGACCGGCGAACTCAAGAAGAACTCCAAGCCCACCAAAGACCGCAAAGAGATCGCACAGGTCGGAACCATCTCCGCCAACAACGACGAGACGATCGGCAACATCATCGCCGAGGCGATGGAGAAGGTCGGCAAGGAAGGCGTCATCACCGTAGAAGAAGCAAAGGGCATGGAGACCACGCTGGAAGTCGTAGAGGGCATGCAGTTCGACCGCGGTTACCTCTCGCCCTATTTCGTCACGGACCCGGAGCGCATGGAATCCACGCTTGAAAATCCGCTCATCCTGATCCACGAGAAGAAGATCTCCAGCATGAAGGACCTCCTGCCTGTGCTCGAGCAGGTCGCAAAGATCGGCCGTCCGTTGCTCATCATCTCCGAAGACGTCGAGGGCGAGGCCCTTGCAACGCTAGTAGTGAACAAGCTCCGCGGCACGCTCTCCGTGTCAGCGGTGAAGGCCCCGGGCTTCGGCGATCGCCGCAAGGCGATGCTCGAGGATATCGCAATCCTCACCGGCGGCAAGCTCATCGCAGAGGAGCTTGGAATCAAGCTCGAAAGCCTCACGCTCAAGGATCTGGGCCAGGCCAAGCGCATCACGGTCAACAAGGAAACCACGACGATCGTGGACGGCGCAGGCACCAAGAATGATATCGAAGGCCGCATCAAGACGATCCGCGCGCAGATCGAAGAGACCACGTCCGACTACGACCGCGAAAAGCTCCAGGAGCGCCTTGCGAAGCTCGTGGGCGGCGTAGCAGTCATCAACGTAGGCGCTGCGACCGAGACCGAGATGAAGGAGAAGAAAGCCCGCGTGGAAGACGCCCTGCACGCGACCCGCGCAGCGGTCGAAGAGGGCATCGTGGCCGGCGGCGGCGTGGCGCTCATCCGCGCAACGTCAGTGCTCGAAAGCCTCAAGGCAAAGTGCACGGAAGAGGAATGGGAAGGCGTTCAGATCGTAAAGCGCGCCTCCGAGTATCCCTGCCGCTGGATCGCCAACAACGCCGGCTGGGAAGGCGCAGTCGTGGTCAACAAGGTCAAGACGTCCAAGGCCAATGAGGGATTCAACGCTCAGACCTGCGCGTATGAGGATCTCCTGACCTCCGGCATCATCGACCCGACGAAGGTCGTACGCACGGCGCTGCAGAACGCGGCCTCCGTCGCCGGCCTCATGATCACAACCGAAGCGATGGTAACCGAGAAGCCGAAGGAAGAGAAGGCCATGCCCCAGATGCCGCACGGCGGAATGGGCGACATGTACTAAGTCTTCCGGCAAGATATTTGTATGCCAAGAAAGGCGGTCGATCAGGCCGCCTTTCTTATTTGGTGTACCTGGAGAATACAGAATACAGAAGTCAGAAGTCAGAATGGCACTGTGCAACCGGGATCATGGGTAACAATTTAGACCGGGATCATAGGTTACACATGTTGTGTCTGAGCTTCTAAATTCACAGGAGGTTTTTGTGTGAAAACCCCTTGTTCTTCAGAGAAACATCCGAG
>JAJZQH010000005.1 GCA_021810905.1 bacterium | reverse complement strand
GGAGCGAGTCTCTCAAATCACGGCTCAACGAGCTCAGCCGGATGATCTGGGGGCTCATGAGGCGGTCGCCCTGATCGCCGTCTCTCGTTTTTCTCGCAATATCATCGACTCAATCGCAGTTGATCGCCTTTCGTCGCGTCAACGATTCGCATCCGTTTTGTTTTTCAATGTGATGTCAGATACAAATATTCCGGATGATTCACTTTTTTATTTTTAAGTCGTTGAAATGCTTGACACTATACCAAGGCGATGTTACGGCCCCGCAACGCTGATTCGATTCAGGCGAGATTTCAAGGCAGGATATAAGTCATACGATATTATTTGAAATTTTATTCAGGGGTCATCCAACGGTAGGATGTCGGTCTCTGGAACCGATCATCGGGGTTCGCACCGCAGGCTGCATGGCAGCAAGCCGCGAAGCGGCGCAGCGAATGCAGCTATATAATAAAAGTGACGAGCGCAGCGAGGAACAAGAAGCATTATAGGTCAGAACGAAGCGACAATCCCCGCCCCCTTGTACGCGGGGATTCGAATGCGATGTTTGAAATTTTATTCAGGGGTCGTCCAACGGTAGGACACCGGTCTCTGGAACCGGCTATCGGGGTTCGAATCCCTGCCCCTGAGCAAAATAATGCCCCCGAACGGGGGCATTATTTTTGCCCCGCTCGCAGGGATTCGAATACTTGTCGGGGTTCGCACGTATATAAAATCGCAAGACAGAGCAAAAATTGAAATCGAACAAATTTTTCAACAAGTAAAGAAACACCCCATTTCGCTCCGTCAGACGATGCGGGTGGCGTATCTCCGACCCGGTGTTCGGGCATTATTTGCGAAGGGTGAACCCGCGGTAGACGGAAAATACAGGCTGGACCCCCTGATTCCGTTACCTATTTCATTACCTATTTCAATAGGTAGTACCTAATTCCCCCATTTTCCCCGGCGCTTCCATTGCGCCGCCTGTCCGCGGCCAAGACACGTCACCCGGCCCTCGCGCCGCAGACCCGTGAGCACCTTCCGGATCAGGTCCACGCTGATGCCGGGGCAAGCGCTCTGGATATCGGCAATGCGGAAGATCTCAGCCGACTTCCGAACGGCGTCCGTGACGAGGACCGTTTTCTCACCGCGCGGGCTCTGCATCTCCCCCATCCGCTCCTCGAATTCACGATACGCGGTCTTCAACGTGTACAGAAGAAAGCCGACATAGAGCCAGGGATCGTGTTTCCCCTCATGCCAGCGCCGCGAGGACTGCTCCAGCGTTTCATAATAACGCTCTTTGTTCTCCTCGATGAGCCGCTCAAGGCTCACGTAGCGACCCACCTCATATCCCAGGTGATAACACTGGAGGAGCAGCAAGAGCCGGGACACCCTTCCATTGCCGTCACGAAAAGGATGGATGCAGAGAAAATCCAGGTTAAACGCCGCCAGCGCGATGAGCGGCTGAACGGTTCGCTGTTTGATGACATCGTTCCATACTGTGATCAGTTCTTTCATGAAGCGCTTCGTCTCGGCCGCCCTGACGGTCTTGAAACGGACGCGCTCACGCCCATCCGGAAATTTCTCGATGATGTCGCCGTCCTTTTCCTTGTATTTGCCGGCATCCCAGATCTCGCCACGCGTGAGCCGGTGAAGCTCCAGAATCGTCTTCTCCGAGATCGGGATGCGCGCCCCTTTTTGATGAATCCAGTCCAAGGCCTTGCGATAGCCGCGAACCTCTTCTTCATTGCGATCGCGCAACAGGGCCTTTCCAAACACGACGGTCCCGATACGCGCCCGATTCACCTCGACGCCTTCGATGCGGTTGGAGGAAACGGCGCTCTCGATCAAGGCATGTTCGCGCAGGGTCGTGAGCTTTTGAGGCGACTGCCTGGTAAAGAGCTCCTGCTTTCCCTTCGCTTCACCGAGATCGGTCAGGTACCAGGAGATCGCAGCTGGGATCTGTTCAAGGTCTGAAGAGAGCTGTTGGAGCGTTTTCATGGATCACCTCCCGGGCACAATGAATTATGTAATGAAATAGGTAATAACGCAACAGCGCGATGCGGCCATGAGTCATCGGCATGCAAGATCCTGAGGCGAGACATTCTAAAATCGTGCCTCCAATGCTCGCTGCCCCCAAAAACGACCTCCCGAACCCGCTGAAATTCCTGGTATTTTAAAAAAAATGCACGCGACCTGAAAAAACCACGCACCAAAAAAACGCCGATAACAAGGATGAACGACATGGTACCGTTCCCGAAAAAACAAAAAGGAGGAATGGATTATGAATATCCTGAATGCGTTGAAGAGTTATGCAACGACAGCCGTCGAAACATTGGCCGAGGTCGCCGTCGGCATCCTGACAGGTCCAATCGGATGCGCGGCCCCGGCCCCTGCCCATCCAGTCAACAGACCTCTGGTCCGTCCTGACGAGTGCGTTGCTGAGAGCGAACTCTGTCAGAAGGTTCAGCAGGACGTTATGGTATTGGGTAACGACCGCTTTAAGGCAGGGCAGCTCGGTCGACAATGCGACGTCTATTGTCCTCCTGATCAACAAGACTCCATTTTTTGTCGATGCCTCGCAACGACATCGATAGGCGGAGAGAGAGACTACGATCGTTGCATCGCGAGTGCGAATGAAGCGTTGGAGAAGGAGCAAAAACCGGATCAGACTTGTCGCTAGGTATCGAAGCGGCGATGCTCGCAGGCATCATCAACCACCGATATCGCTGCCTTTGTTGCAGGCTGATAGTGGACATCGGCGCAACGTGGTAAGCGATAGATCTCGATCAGACACGTATCCCCCGGGGCCTCCTCCGGGGGGATTTTTTCGCGCACCTCCTGCGGGATATTGCATTCTGAGAATGCGAAGAATATGACCGTGATGAATGGAGCTCCTCGTTTCTCAATGGATCGAACGCTCCGAGTACGATCTGGAGACGGCGCATCATTTATTTCAAGGCGGCCGTTTCCTCTACGTGGCCTTTATATGCCAGCAGGCAGTGGAAAAGATGCTCAAGGCGCAGATCGCATCGCAGGGAAAGACGCCCCCTTTTCTGCACAATCTCCTGCGGCTGATGCATCGATAAGTCAAAAGAGCTCAGCCGGCATGCAGGAATCGAAAACTTGTCCGGTTTTATACGTGCAGCCGCAGGAGTATGGCGGAGATCGCTTTTGCCCTTCACTTCAGTCCAGCCACGAATAACAAGAAGAATGGAATATCAGACGGAGTAAATCTTTCCCTCAACGCCCTCTTCGTGGTCGGCCGTTCCATCGGAATCTTCGACCACATTTTCGACCAGAAGCGCCTCGCCCAGCCGCTCTGGCGCGTGCCCTACGACGACATCGCGTATATGACGGAAGTCAAATGAAGCAGGATGCCTGAGGCAGGAAGAAAAAAACGCCGGCGAGCTTAGAGCCCGCCGGCGTCGGTGCGTTTGCGATGCAGAGGAAGAAATGCTATTGATCCCGCTATTCCCGCACGATCTGGTAATGATCCGCCGCCAGCCAGTCGATACCCAAGAATGTCCTCACGATCTGTCGAAGCTGATAAGCGGAATCGCCCGTCATCTCATGGATCCTCTTCAGGCAAGACTCCGCAGCGTAGCGGTCGCTGCCAAAATCGATTGTCTTCTGATTCAAATCACAGTGTTCATCGGAAATGGAGACGGAGTGACCGGCTAACGACGTCGGTCCCTCAATCCTGCCGCCTTGCAATTCCGAAATAGTATAGCGCTTCAGAGGATCGTTGGCGTTCATGCTGTCTGCGCATTGCTGAGCCTCGGCCTTTGTATCTTCATCGCCATATGCCCCTAAGGCAAACCAAGAGGAGGGTAGTTTGGAGAAAGTGATGTCAACGCAGGAGTTTTTCTCCACGCTTTCGCTTTCACAGATGGTTTCTGGTTCGGCGTTTTCACATTCGCTGGCATCGCTTTTGTGCACGATATGCCCTGCATCCGAACAGGTCCCCGACATAAAGCACTGCTGAACGGTGCTCACAGTGTAGCAGCCTTCCGGATCGGATGCGCGCGCTTTCTTGGCGCATTGCTCGGCTGCGAAACGAGTGCTATCATCTCCATAAAAGCCAAATGTCATTGGTTTCCAATAAACGATCCCCACGCATTTCTCCATGAATTCCTCCGTTTTGTTGTTCGGTTTCGCACTTACCATGAATGCATTCCTCTGTATCGGCAAAGCGATTTTTTTGTTGCGTTGATTTTTATCCTTATTTTTACCCCAAATCCGACACCAGATGAAAGTGATTGATCTGGCATATCAAAATCGGTGGAAATTTTTTCAAAATTCGACCGATTCTTGGTCAAAATGCCGCGTGGAGGGATTCACGCCCTCCCCTCGTTTACGCGCCTTCGCGCCCGGGACGGCTGCCTCAGAGCCGCTTCCTGCAGACATCCCCATTGCCTCTATCCGATCTCCTTTCTCCGCTCCCTTCGGGTGATTGCTCACTTCCCCTATGGCACCGCAAGACACGCGATCAGCCTCCGTGCCTCGCGATACATCTCAAACGACGGATGACCTCGTGAGAGTTTTAAAATGATCTGCCTCCCGCTCTCGATCACGCGCCCCGCAATGTTGAATAACCACAGCCGCAGCTTCTGCTCGCAGGATATCCATATCGCTCAAATGCTACCCGCATGCCACTGATAACGCTATGATCGATTCGATCAGCTCAGACTCCATCCACCTTTTCTCCTTCACCTGCACGTACTGTCCGATCACCGCAGGCAGCTTCATCTTATGATACAGCTCGTGCATCAGCGGCAGACCTCCAAGACCGGTCAACTGATCGTCCTTTCTCATCATTCCTGCCGGCAGGTCCAGCTTGAACGGAAGGACGGTCTGGCGTATTGATGAACTCATAAGAGAAGTTCCTTTCCCCATATAGTGAGAACTCGCAAATCCTTTCTACACGGGCCTTCGCAAGAAGGAAACAAGGGGGCTTCTCTTTTTTTGTCCGCGCTTCGTCGAAAAATATACTTGCCGCGGCCGACGTGCGTTGCCTGCTCCCGGCAGGTCCTCACCCTGGGCATTGCGCAGCGAACCGCCGTTGTCGGCGAGTGTCTGACGGTCGTGCCTGAGGAGAAGTCCTGCCCGCACGACGACACCGGCTGTCTGAGCCCGCGAAAGCCGGTCACAGTGGTAAAGATGTCTTTGGCTTTCGCTGGCGAGTTCCGGTGGCGAGGCAGACCGAGTCCGTTACAACGGCGTGAGAGCGGAGCACCTGCCCAGGGTGAGGTCCTGCCGGGAGCCGGACATCGCCCTCGGGCGCCAGACCTCCTCGGCTTTCACCCGCAGGGTGAAACACCAATCCTGGCGCATCACGCACAACTCATCGCGTTCACGTCAATTTCTGCTCACCACTGTTTTTTTTACTGTCGGATCACGGTGAAAGTGACGAACGAGCGAAGCGACCTTCATCACTCGGTAGATCACCATGACAATGTCATTAGGCAATCACTCAGGTCGCAATATTCCGTCGCAAAATTTTTAAAAATATCATAAAGTCGGCGGCATTGACGCCATTGCAACGCACTGTCGAACCGCGAACCTTTTTATCTACCCAAGCGCGAACGAGGAAAGGGGAATGACATGGGATTCGTCGACTCTCTCACAAGTGGAATCGGAACCATTTTGAAGGTCATGCTTGAGAACGTGGGGGCACTGGCGGGATGCGTGCAGCTGCAGGACGCAAAGACTGCTGGCTCCGAAGACGAATACATCGATGCTGAAAAAATCTGCGCAAACCTCGAATCCCGACTTTCCGTCAGCTCGGCGGACAGCGATATGGTCAGCTCGATAGTCGCATACTGCCGCAAAAGCTGTGAGCCGGAAATGCGTCCCGTTCCCTTGATGGCCACTCCGATAACGCAGCCAACCGCCCCATCCACAGAGGTGGCCAGCACGCACTCAGAGGCAACAACTCCGCCTGCGGATATGGCGCCCGCATCCTTGCTGCCAATGACACCTTCCGCGCCTCCCAGCTCGACCGTCCCAATGGAAATGAGCGCGGGGCTGGGCATGGCCATCCCTGCCTGGCACGTGGATCCGTACTCCCTCGAATACCGAGGCGACCCGTATGGAGGGACTGATGAAGACGATCCCGTTGAACCGGCCACGCCGAGCACTGCCTCCACGCCGGCCAATTCCTCCGCGCCAGTGGCACCGCTTGCACCAGTCACCTTCGACCCATATGCAGAAATCCCTGATGGAGGGACGAATACTTTAGACACATACGCACCGAACACGCAAAGCGCGGGTTCCGAACCCAGCGAACCATTGACAACTGTCCGCTCGAGCGTCGCTGCTCAGGTCGAAGTGATCAGATTGGGTGCAACGTTCGCATCAGGTGAAACGGCACAGCCGGGCGTAGTGTATAAGCCGTTTTTCTCGCACTACCAGCGCGCCCTGTGTTCCTGTTACGACAAGCGGAGCACCGATACGAAGCCGGAATTCCAGACCTGCATACTAGAAGCCGAGCGATTTAAATAATTTCCCGAGCGCGTTTCCCCCAACCTCACGGCGCCGGCGGCGCCTGGAGTTGTTCCGATCCCTCAGTAACATCCTTCAACGTTGCCGCTGCTTTCTTGGATTCTGCCGCCGCTTTTTTGGATGCTGACGCGGCGTCTTCAGCCGCTATCACCCGGGTGACGAGAAAAATCCAGAGCCTGGTATCGCGCGCAATCTGCTCATCGACAACTGAAGTATCTATACGCTTGAAGCAGGCGAGCGCCCGCCTGAAAGAGAGCTTCTTGTTGTCCGGATCGATCCACAATTTTCCAGCCTGATACCATGCCTCTGCCGCCTCCGCGCCGCTGCTTTTCCGGGCGATATGCTCATACGCGATCGCCGCCTTGGCCAGTTCTCCCCGGTTGACAAGCTGGCTCGCCTCCGTCGGTGTGCGCTTTGCAGCGCAGCCTATCACAAAGAACAGTCCAAGCAGTGCAAGACATAAAAGTTTAGTCAGTTCGGGTCGAGCTTTCATTGTCTATCCTCCATATCCGACTCCGGAGGCCCGGACTCAGGCGGCGGGAAAAACGGAAGCGCGATGCGGAAACGAGTTAAGCCGCCCTCTTCCGATGTCAGCTCGGCCCTTCCGCCATGAGCGTGGGCAATCTCCCGCACTATGGCCAACCCCAAACCGGTGCCGCCGCGGTGGTGGTCCTCCCCTGTCTTCACCTGGTAAAAACGGGTAAAAACGTGAGGTTGTTCGTCAACAGGTATGCCTGGTCCGTTATCGCAGACCTCTATGATGATCTCTTCCCCACGAAGTTCGCCCTTCACTTCGACACGGCCTCCGGAGGGCGCAAATTTGAATGCGTTGGTCACCAGATTCCTCACTGCCTGTCCCAGCCTCTTGCCATCCACAACCGCGTTCGGAAGACTTGAGACATTCCATGCAAAGGAAATACTTTTTTCCTCCGCCACTCTTTCAAACGGTTTGAGAAAAGCAGAAATCTCTTCAGCCAGTTCGGTTGGAACGGCTATTATCCGAAAAGCTCCTGCTTCGGAGCGGGTCACATCGAAGAGGTCTTCAGCCAAAGCCTGGAGATTCAGCGTTTCGCGATGAATGATTTCCAGCGCCCTGGTCCTGTTCTCATCACTCACGGAATCAGGAGTATGGAAGAGCAACGAGGCATACAGGCGCAGAACCGTCAAGGGAGTCCGGATATCGTGCGTTACCATGGAGACGAATTCCTTTTTCATCTGCTCGGCTTCGGCCAGACGACTGGTCATCGCGTTGAACTGGCGTATGAGATCGCCCATCTCATCATTTTGTTGCAACGTTATAGGGCGATCGAAATGGCCATGAGCAACGTCGTCGGCCGCTTCACGAAGCGAGCCGAGAGGCCGGAGGAGAAAGCGCCGCATGCCCCACGCCAACCCGATGCCCACGAGAATCAGTGGAAGAACGAAAACAAGGAGCTGCGTGCGCGTCTGCTGGATAGCCTGTTGAATTCTCTCCACGCGCTGGAATGATATCTCTCGACGCGATTCCTCCATGTCCTGGAGGGACTGTCCCAAATCCGTCAAAACGGGCAATATCTCTTTCTGAAAGATCGCACCGGCACGCCCCCGCTCCAACAGCATCTTCTCCAGCAGCGCATCCGCGCTCTTCCATCCTGATTCTATCCTCTCAAATAAAGGACGTTCCTCAGGCAATATCCGGTTGCGCAGATCATCCAGGGATTGATCCGCCATAGTCCTCTGCTTCCTGGCAGTCTCCATGGACCCCTGACCGGCCGCGGCAAAACGCGAAGCCTTCACGGCTTCGTCAATCGTCCTCCGCTCCTGCCGCAACGACCTGATTTCCTGTTCATCTTGACCGACGATGGCGCTGGTCTCCATCGTGACAAGCGCGAACACGCGCATTGTAAGATATGCGGCTGCGATGAAGAGGAATACTGCGGTTAAATATGCAAGACCGAGGCGGAGAGAAAGCCTCCCGCGAAATACGTTTCGGATCTTATCGAAAATTCTCAAAAGAACCTCACAGTCACTCTACCAATTCATCTTCCAGTTGAAACCGCTGTGGGTGAACTCGAATCTGATATTCTCGGCCACCTGTTTGATCATCAGCGATCGAAAAAATGCTTCGGTGTAAGCGGGCTCGGGATTCGAATCGCCGAGGTTGAATCTGATCGCAGATGGTTGCGTTGCTTGCAAGGCAGTGACGGTTGGAACGGATTTTTTTTTGACAACCTTCGGTTTCGCTTCAGCGACATGAACGAACGCAAGGCAGATGATAAGGGCGGCGATTATGCCGAGCGTCATGCGAATGGACATACGATAGGCGTCATTCACCAGCTTCATAGGCTGGAATTTTAGCTAAAGGATCCATTCCTGAAAACATAGAATAACGTGCGCCATTGACCTTAGAATTCTTTAATCTACCATTTTCTATGATTTTCATATTGGCCTTTTCAGATATCTCCTTTATTTATAAATTGTTACAACTATAACATGTATTCAAAATGAATACGTAATCAGCACTTTTTTTCACAACAAAAAATGTAAATATGCGATAATTGGTTTTGAGGAGACGCCTATGGAGAGACCATATGTCCTCAAATACGAGAACTACCGGGAGTTCCTGCGCGCTTGGTACGCATGGATGAAGGAGACGAAGCCGGGCTTTTCATTCCGGGCCTTCTCGCAATGGGCCGGATTCGCTTCTCCCAACCAGCTGCAACTCATTATGCAGGAAAAGCGCAACATAACCCCCGCAACAATCGCCACATTCATCCGCGTGCTCAAACTAAAGCGCAGGGAAGCGACTTATTTCTCGCTGCTGGTTAATCTCAATCAGGCAACCACACCCGAGGCAAAAGCGGGTTTCCTCGCCGAACTGTCGGCTTATTTCAAACGTTATTGCGATAACCTCAAACACGGGCAGTTTGAATACCTGATGAAATGGTACTACGCGGTTATTCGCGAGCTGGTCACTACAAGGAGCTTCAAACCGGAGCGACATGCAATCGCGAGACGCATCGGACACGGCGTGACCCCGCGACATGTCGATGATGCACTGGAGAAGCTCGTGGCGTTGGGCCTCCTCAAAAAAACCGCAAAGGGCGGACTGGATCAGGCAGACGCAATCGTATCGACCGGCCCTGAAACCGAGTCAACCGCATCGTACTATTACCACAGACAGATGATGCAGCTTGCGCTCGCGGCACTGGATGAACAGATGCCGAACGAACGCAATTTTTCCGGCATAACGCTCGCATGCCGCGAAGAGGACGTGCCGGAGATCGCGCAGATGCTCACTGATTGCAGGCGCCAGATACTTTCGTATCTGGAGGGCCGAGGCCACGTTGAGGACGACGAGGTATACCAGCTCAACCTCCAGTTCTTCCGCGTCACCGGCGGTCGCAAGAAGGAGGCACAATGAAATTGTTCGAACGTATCGCAATCACCATCATTGCGGTCCTCGCGCTGGCGGGATGCGGCAGCGCAACGGAAGTCGGCAATCCGACGGCGGATGTGCCGACGCGCATCGTCACCGGAGTTATCGACGCATCGATCAGTGCCGACACAGCGGCGTTGAAAGATCTTCCGTCCGTACAGGAAAGCTCTGCCATCGATCCGGTTCAGTTGAGCGTTGTGGCTGAGGCATCACCAACGGATATTGAACAGGCGCCGGTTCAACGGGACGGCAGTTTCACGATCACGGTGCAGATCATGAAAAGATATCAATGGTCGGTCTATCTTGAATCCGTGAAGCTGGCTGATTTCAGTTTTGCCGAGGCAGGCAGCCTCGCGCGGAGCAATGAACTTGAGATCGAGACAGAGGGCGATCCGATCGACCTCGGCATAGTGAGATATCAGGGCGGAAAATTCGTCCCGGAAAACGAACCCGTTCAGCAGCGCGGTGTATATGTGGGTGGAAACATCGGAGCTGGTAACGGCGGCAATGCTCCGTGACCTGCCGGTCTTCGATGTATTCGCAAGGAAGGAGGGATAGCTTTCGATCCCTCTTTTGTATTCCACAATATATCAATCAAACGGTACATAATATTTTAAATAACGAAATATCTTTTTAATTTCAAGACCATAAAGATAGACCGTGTATTCAAACTGAATTCATTTATTAGTCATTATACGTGCCCTTCCCGAGCGCTGGAGCGATAATGTGATTGGTAGTGAAGCGACAGCGGAAGGGAGGTGATGAGCCAGGAAACAAGGCACGTAATTGTCGACACAGAAAAACAGAGAAAGGAGTCACATATGAAGACGGCAAAAAAAATGATCTGGACGATTTTCGCAGTGCTCCTGCTTGCAGGATGCGGTTCTTCATCAGACACTGCCTCCACCAGCGCGACGAGCGATGGCCGCCTCATCACTGGAACGATCGATACGAGCGCTACGACCTCGCTCGCGAAGTCCGCAACGCCCTCGGCGGATTGCATAGGCGATGTCTGCGCGGTGAGGGCGTACGGTTCGGACGGAACCGAGATACAGGGAGAGATCGTGCAGGCTGAAAATCGCTGGCGTCTGCGAGTGCGCAACGGAAACTGGATGTTCGCATTTCTTGACGGGAATGGACAGCGCCTCGGTCTGCTGGCGCTCAACGGCATCACCGCCTTCACCGTAGGGGATGGCGACGATCTGGAAGTGGGCGCCGCACAATTCAGAAACGGATACATGATAAACGAGAATGACGTGGAAGGCCTTGGGTTGAGGGGTATGAGCTCATATCACGGGCGCGACGCGGACCGCGACGGAATTCCTGCTGAATTCGATGACGACGACCCTCCTATCGATGCTGACGTATTTGCCGTATGGTTCATAAGGCCCTTTGACGCACAGCCGCATGTGGCTCCCTGCAGGCCGGTGAAGATCGCATTCACTCAACCTCTGAATGACGCTACAGTCACTTCCGATACGGTAAAGGTCTTGAACGCAGCAGATGCGAGCGCGATAGCAGGCACATTGAAGGTGGAAGAAGATTTGGCCGAGAATGAATATGAGGTAAAATTTTTGCCGGATGGCGGCTATCCGATGGGAGCAACGATAGAGGTAACGATAGTCTCCGGAACGAGCGGCGTGCTCTCCGAAACAGGCAAGCCGCTCGCTGCAGATGTGGCGACTTCGTTCACGGTCAGGGATTTCGGCGGAACGAGCATGACATGCCACGATCCTGACGAAGAGATGGCGCAGTTGCGCGAACAACAACGGGAACAGGAGCAATCCGGCAATCCCGGCATCTGATCTTACAGATTCACCTTGCCGAAAGGCGCGCGAACACATCGCGCGCCTTTTTTCTTTCTCCTGTCCAGGTCACACGGCCCTTGGCATGGGGCGCTGACGGTGTTACTTAATCGTGGACTCGCACGATGGAGGAAACATGGCCGCGAGGTACGAGGAAATCTACAGAAGCTTCAAGTGGAACGTGCCTGAATTCTACAACTTCGGCTTCGACGTCGTGGATCGCCGGGCGGAAGATCGAACCAAGCTCGCCCTGCTCTCCCTCTCCCAGGACCAGACGCCTTCGACTCTCTCCTTTTACGAACTCAAAATACTCTCCAACCGGTTTGCAAACGCGCTCATTCGCAACGGCATAAAAAAGGGCGACCGCGTGCTGATTATCCTCAAGAGCATTCCGGAGTGGTACGTGGCGATGATCGGGATGATAAAACTGGGCGTGATTCCAATGCCTGGCACGCATCTGCTCACGGAGAAGGACATCGTCTATCGCCTCACGAGCGCTGAGAGTGCCGCAGTCATCACGGACGCGGACAACGCCGATGTAATAGATGATGCGGCAAAGCAGTGCCCCACGCTCGCAAAAAAAATAATGGTTCGCGGCACGCGCGCGGGCTGGCTCTCCTTCGAGGGAGAGATCGCCGCAAGCGCAATCGAGCTAGACCGCGACTCAATAGATAAGACGCGCTCATCAGATCCCATGCTTCTCTATTTCACGTCGGGGA
Source organism: bacterium (assembly GCA_021810905.1). GTDB lineage: Bacteria > UBA10199 > UBA10199 > 2-02-FULL-44-16 > JAAZCA01 > JAJZQH01. Next base: position 214,727 of record JAJZQH010000005.1, on the reverse strand, counting down.
CAGCCGGCAGTCCCAAGATGGTGCTCCACTCCCACGCCTATCCTATCGGACATGAGGTGACCGCGCGGTTCGCGCAGTCACTCACGGATCGCGATCTGCACTGGACGGTTACGGACACGGGCTGGGCAAAGTGCGCATGGGGCAAGCTCTTCGGCCAGATGATAGTCGGCGCGGCGATAATTCAGTGGGACTCGCCGGGCCGCTTCGACGCAGATGGCTTGTTGCAGGCGATGGAGCGCCACGGCGTCACCACGTTCTGCGCGCCGCCGACGGTCTATCGCATGCTGATCCAGGCAGATCTCGGCAGATATAAACTCAAACTCCGCCACTGCATGAGCGCAGGCGAACCGCTGAATCCCGAAGTCATCAAGATATGGAAAGAGGCATACGGACTCGACATCTATGATTTCTACGGCCAGACGGAGACAGTCTGCCTGATCTCAAACTATCCGTTCATGCCGATCAAATACGGTTCCATGGGCAGGCCCACTCCAGGGCACGACGTGCGGATCGTGGACGATGAAGGGAAAGAGCTTCCGGCCGGCACAGAAGGAGAGATCGCGCTGAGGCTCACCGGCGGCCGTCCTCCCGGGCTCATGATCGAGTACTGGAAGGACCGGGCGGAGATGGATAAATCGTTCCATCACGGACACTATTTCACAGGAGATCGCGGGTACATGGACGAAGACGGCTATTTCTGGTTCGTGGGCCGCGGCGACGACGTGATCAAATCGTCCGGCTATCGCATCGGGCCTTTTGAGGTGGAGTCCGCGCTCATAGAACACCCAGCGGTAGCTGAGGCCGCAGTAGTTGGCGCGGAAGATCCCGACGGCGTGCGTGGAGTGCTCGTGAAGGCCTTCATCGTGCTGGCAAAGGGTTTTGAACCGTCGGAGGCGCTCACGAAAGAGCTCCAGGATCACGTCAAGAAGACGACGGCCCCGTATAAATATCCGCGGCTCGTACAATATATGAAGGAACTGCCCAAGACCGCATCGGGCAAGATACTCAGGCGCGAGCTGCGCAAGCTGAAATGATCGCTCTGATCACCCTCACCCTTCCCTCTCCCCTAAAGGGAGAGGGCGGCGGAAACCCCGCAGCAAAGCTGCGGGGAAACACAAGATTGTTCTCAGCTGCACTCCTCGGTTCTCTGGGCGCAGACGACCTGTTTCTCATCCGCCGGCTTTGCCGAAGAGAGCTCTTCGCCAAGGTGTTTCTTCGTTTCTGCAACGATGATGGGCGCCAATACGATGAGGGAGATGAGGTTCGGCACCGCCATGAGCCCGTTGGCCACGTCCGCAAACGACCAGACGATCGGCAGCGTGGCTACCGAGCCCATCATCACAGCGATCACCCAGAGCCAGCGGTACGGATGAACGGCGCGCTTGCCGAAGAGATATTCCACAGCCTTCTCTCCGTAATACGACCACCCGAGGATCGTTGAGAACACGAAGGTGAGCAGACCCACGGTGAGCACCGTCGGCCCGACGTACGGAATGTCGGCAAATGCAGTCTTTGTAAGGGCCGCACCCGAAAGACCCTGCGTCCACTCGCCGGAACTCACGAGCACGAGGCCGGTCATGGCGCAGACTACCACTGTGTCCCAGAAGGTGCCGGTGGAAGAGACCAGCGCCTGACGCACGGGGTTCTTTGTCTGCGCGGCTGCGGCCACGATGGGAGCGCTGCCCATGCCGGATTCATTGGAGAACAGCCCGCGCGCAACGCCGTAACGGATCGCCTCCTTCATGCCCGCGCCCAGAAAGCCGCCAATGGCCGCCTGACCGGTAAAGGCCGTGCTGAAGATCAGCCTGAAGGCATCCGGTATAGCCTGATAGTTGATCGCAAGGATGATGATGCAACCAAGTACGTAGAAGATCGCCATGAACGGCACGAGCTTCTCGCACGTGCGCGCGATCGACTTGATGCCGCCCAGTATCACGACCGCTGTGAGCGCCGTCATCACGACGCCGGTGATCCAGGGCGATACCCCGAAGGTCTCCTTCACCATCATCGAGATCGAATTGGCCTGAACCATGTTGCCGATGCCGAACGCGGCGATCGCCGTGAAGGCCGCGAAGATGATGCCGAGCCACTTTGCGTTCATGCCACGTTCGAGCACATACATCGGCCCTCCGGCCATTGCGCCGTCAGGGGTCCTCACGCGGTACTTCACCGAGAGCACTGCCTCCGAATATTTAGTGGCTATGCCGAATACGCCGGTGAGCCACATCCATAATACCGCTCCCGGCCCGCCGGCCGCGACCGCGGTCGCCACGCCCACGATGTTTCCCGTACCTATCGTCGCCGCAAGCGCGGTCGTAAGCGCGCCAAAGTGGCTGATGTCGCCCTCGCCCTCGCTCGTGCGCTTGAGGGAGATCTTTATCGCCCGGCCGATGTGGCGCTGGATAAATCCGAGGCGGAATGTGAGGTAGAGGTGCGTGCCGCACAGCAGGATCAGAAGCGGCGGCCCCCAGACGAAGTCGGCAACCTGTTTGATGAAGTTCTCGAATCCCTGCATCATGGAAGCCTCCCTGGATGTGAACGCCGATGATATTCATCATATATGCGGTTGTCTGGAGAGGTTCAAATAAAAACTGCCTCAACTTTCGGAAGACCGACCATGCGGCGCGGCATATTTGTTTGAACTTTGGGGCAAAATGGGTAAGCACTCCCTCAGGGGGAAACCGAGACACACCAAAAAAACGGCTTCATCCCCTCCACGGAGGTGTCAGATGCTTTCGCTTAGGAAGAAATCCATCATCTTTGCGTCGCTCGTCTTTTCCATCTTCTGCTGCTGTATCGCCAGGGCGATGCCCGTCGACAAAGTTCCGAATCCGCAGACCGCATCCGGCAGCTTCGTGGAGGATCAGGCACAGGCGATCGGACCGGAATACGCCGGGCTCATCGACGGCATTGCGAGGGAACTGGAATCAAAGACCTCCGCCGAGCTCGCAGTCGTTACCGTCGATAACCTCGAAGGCGGTTCCGTGGAAGATTACGCCGTGCGCCTGTTCAAGCGTTTCGGCATAGGCAAGAAAGATAAGAACAACGGGATACTCATACTCTTCTCGCGCGACGACCGGAAAGTGCGCATGGAAGTCGGTTACGGCCTCGAGCCGATAATAAACGACGCGAAGGCAGGACGGTTGCTGGACGAATACGCGATTCCGAAATTCAAGGAAGGCGAGTATGGCCGCGGCCTTTACGACACCGCAAAGACAGTGGCGGAGACAATCGCAAAGGCGGAGGGGGTAGCACTCGCCATCGCAGAACCCGAGGAAATGCCCTCGCAGCCGGAATCGCAGGATGCCGAGGAAACGATCGAGATCAAGGAGGAACCCGCGATCTCACTCCCCTTCACAAATCAGCTCGGGATATTCGCGTTCGCCATGGTCGCGAGCGTGCTGCTCGGGTTTCTTGTCACGTTTCTTAGAATCGTGGGGTATAGGGCGAAAGCCGCCCGCGAGAACTCCCTCGGAAAGGGAGTATTCATGCCGTCCGTGGTGTGGATAGCCGGCGGTTTTGCAATGATCTTCATCGCAGAGGAAAACCATCGCGTGCTCCTGCCTATAGTCACATTCCTAAGCACTGCCATTTCGCTAACCTTTGCCCATATCGGATTCCGCAAGGTGATGAAGGGATGGATTGCGGGCTATCGCGCCGTTTGTCCGAAATGCAAAGCTCCCATGCAGCTCGTCTCCGAGTTCGATGACGACCGATTCCTGATGAGGGAGGAAATAGCGGAAGAGGTAGTGGGCGGCATGGATTACGAGTTCTGGAGGTGCGATGCCTGCCATTCGATGGAGCGCTTCGATGTCAAGATGGGAAAGGCAAAAGAATGCCCCAAGTGCGGAAGGCGTACGCTCACCAACGAATCCGAGACGATCGAGGCGGCCACGACCAGCCACTCGGGACGCAAGAGGATCACCTACACGTGCGAAAATCCCGGCTGCGACTACAAACGCGTTGAGGAGCGCACGATCCCCAGGGAAGGGTCGTCGTCCGGCTCTTCATTCGGCAGCTCCAGCGGAGGGTCTTCGTTTGGCGGCGGGAGTTCGGGCGGAGGCGGCGCTTCCCGGGGCTGGTAGAACCACTTTACAGCTCGCCACGAAAATGCGAAAAGTTCCCCATAAGACAGGGAGGTGTGAAATGCGCAGAATCATTCTTGTCCTCATGTTCATCGCCATTGCCATGCCGGCCTTTGCGGCCAGGGGCAGCAGCGATAACATGCCCGATCTCGCGAATGAGATCGCCGTATACGATACCAAACCATCATCATGCAACTCGCTGCTGCCGATCTCGGCCACTGCCAAGGATCGCGACAGGGCGTTTCTGAAACTCCTTCACAAGGTCGAACGCTACGGCGGAAACGCAATGACTAAATACCGCGAGCGCTACGACGGTTCCGGTTACCGCATGGAGGCCACCGCGCTGCTGTGCGGGAAGTGATCGTAGGGCTTTTGCATCTATAACAGCATTGTAAATATCCACTGCGATAAGGAGGTCGTCATGAAGAAATTGATCGCACTCGCAATCGGAATTGCCGTCGCCGCTCCTTCCGCTGCCTTCGGCATACAGGAATTCAAGCGCACTGGCAAAATCGAGACCAACGAATCAGGCGGATATTCCGAATCCCAACGCGATCCGCATGCGAAGCGCAGCAAGCAGATCAAGGAAAAAACCGGCGCGGGATATTACCAGGGCGGCTACCATTCAGCGAGTCCGGAATACAGGCCGGGCGAGTGGCAGTTCGTGGAGCCGGAAGGCGGCAAATCCAAGCCGACGTATAAAAAGGTGAAAGAGACGGATAAGAAGAAAACGAACGTTAAAAAAGAAACAAAGGCGACAAAACCAGCAACGGAAAAAAAGTAAAAAATATTTACGATTGACCTCTCGCATGACAAAGGCGCTTTGCCGTTCTCACTGCGAGGGCTGATTCAAATTCGCGTGGGCTATCCATTTCCAGCCGTTCTCCGTCCTTAGCCACACGCTCTGCCTCGGCGCGTCCTTCACGGAGACGCGTTTGCCGTCGATCGTCTCCTCCACCGAAATCCTGTAGGTGACAACTATGACCGGCCCTTTTTCCGTGACGTAAAAACCGGACAGACCGATTTTTCCAGGATTCAGCGACTTGAGGAGACCCACCTCCTGTTTGTAATCGCGCACTCCGTCCGCATACACGGACTGAAAGCCCATAGCGAGCCTGTCCATTACAGCAGGCCACTTCTTCGCCTTAATGTCGGCCCACATCTGGCGCTCCAACTTCTCGCCCTCGCTCATCGCGGCAGCGGTTCCTTTCGCAGCGAAGGAATTGAACCCGCATGCAAGAAGGAGACAGGCAGCCGTCACAATTCCCATAAAAAATTTCGCGCGCTTATAATCAACCATATCAACCCTCCACTGCGACGACCTCTATTTCGAATTCAAGCGTCTTGCCGGCCAGAGGGTGGTTCATGTCGAGCACAACATCTTCATTACCGACTTCAGTCACTATAGCCTGAAATTCGTGTTCTCCAACCGCGCCTTTGACTACTGAGCCGACTTTTAAGGCCGATGCGTCCTGGAACGCCGCACGCGGTACTTGCTTTATGGCCTCCGGATCCCGGTCGCCGTAGGCGTCAGCCGGTTCGACAGTAACATTTTTTTTGTCGCCGGCATTGAGCCCCATGAGCTTCGTCTCGAGCCCGGGTATTATCTGGCCCGATCCCTGTTCGTAAGTAAGCGGATCGCCTCCCTTGGAAGTGTCGATAACCTCGCCATCGACCTTCAACGAATAGTTTATCGTCACTTTGGAACCGTTCTGGATACCCATCACTCCTCCCGTATGCGGTGAATAAAAAAAACCGCGGAAACCACGTGGTTTCCGCGGTCCTGTTGCACGTTGTAGAAACTAGCAATCGACGATCAGTCAAACCCTTCGCGCACAAACCTGTAATGAAACTCGTCGTCCATCTTGCTCTTGCGCTCCTTTTCACTCGCCACAGGAGCCGCATCACCGCTCTGAGCGCAGTTGAACTGGACCTTCGTATTATACGAATAAACTTTGCTGCCGTCAGGGCGCTCCTCGATCAGCTTTGAAGTCTCAGAGACGCGTGTGAAATTGCTCTTGTCGTAGGAGACCGCAAAACCCGAGGTTTTCTTCACGAGCTCCGGAAGCAGATCCTTCCAGATATCGTCTCCAACCTTCTTGCGGATGGACTGTGTGGATTCGCCCGGGTATTGCGCGGTGTCGACCGTCCAGTTGATGTCAATCATGAGAACACCGCTTTTGGCTGCATCGCCCGTCACCTTGCAGGAGCGGGAGGGCGCGGCAAACGCCTGAGCCGCAATTGCCAAGGCAATAACAGCGACAATAATGAATACCGATCTCTTCATGGATGGCTCCTTTCCCTAAGTGCGCGCAAGTTATCCACTTTACGGAAGGATGGCAAGACGAAATCCTCTACAGGATTTTCACGGTTCATGGTTCACGGCCTGCCACTGCTCCGGGTCCAGGCGATAGAAGGACTTGAGCTGTTCGTACATTTCCGGATGCGCGGCCATGAACTCGCGTGGTTTTTCGAAAAACGTCTCTGTCGCCACGGCGAAGAATTCGGCTTCATTCGTGGCGCCGTATGCATCCAGCACGTCCCACTCTCCGCGGGCCGCCTTCTCGCGCAGCGCCGTAAATTCGCGGCTCATCACGCGCACCCATGCGCCCAATGCCTCGCGTCCCTTGATGACGGGTGTGCCGTCGCTTCGTCCGTCCTCCTGATCCAGCTGATGCGCGAATTCATGCAGCACGACGTTGTGTCCTCCCCGCACGTCCAGAAACTTCTGCTCCACATGGTCCCACGCCAGCACCACGAGTCCTTGGACCCATGATTCGCCCAGCCGCACGTTCCGCTCCTTTATCTGCACCGGACCCAGCGGATGCGCCTGCTCGGCAAAATAAGCGCTCGGATAGACGAGTATCGCGTCGACGCTCGGAAAATATGAGGCTTTTCTGTTGAGCAGCAGTATGCAGGCCTGCGCTGCAATTACCACTTTGACTTCGTCGGTTATTTCAAAGCCGCCGCATCCCTCAAACGTCTTCTCGTCCATGAGCACGTTGATACGACCGTGCAGCTCGGACTTGAGCGACTCAGGGAGTATGCGATAGAGCGCCACACTTTTTCGCATCAGCTCGATCCACTCCGGCGGAAGCGGCTTCGACATGAGCCCGCGCCTGCGGCGGTTTTGCCGCAGCCAGCGTGCGACGATGAGCAGTGGGATGACCACGAGCGCCGCAAGTACGATGTCCATCGGTCAGATCCTGACGAAGCGTTTGAGGAAAAAATACAGAGCGACTACGCCCGCGCCTGCGGCGATGCTCCATCCGATTGAGTTCACGAAGTACGGATAAATCATCAGCACTACACCTGCTGCGAGCGCGGGAATATCCGGCCGCTTCTTTCCGTAGATGAAGAACGCAAGTCCCACGAGGCTTATGAAGACGTCCCAATAAAGCATGCCGACGGCTATCAGCAGCATCCCGCCCTCCTCACTTGTCGTCCCTCATCACTTCGCCATAGTGCTTCATCCCGCACTCGGGACAGAAGCCGTGCGAAAAACGCGCGCCCGTGCGCTCGTTTATGTATTGTTCGACCGGCTCCCACGACGCCTGCTCGTACGGATCCGCGTCAGGCTTTCGGATGCGCTTGCAGAACATGCAAATCGGAAGCAGTTCCTCCAACTGCGATATTCTCTTCATCAGCCGCCATGTGATGAGAGTTACGACCGCTCCAAGGAGAAGCACGGCAAGGCTCTCAAAGCCCGCCTCGTGCAGGTTGAAGTTGGAGAGCGGCGCGCCGAAGAGGCGGTGCGGGACGTTGAACAGCTCGTCAAGCCATATCGCAACCGCCACGACGACGAAACCCCCAATTTCTATGATGAGGATCGGAAGCAGATTCATTGATTCTCCAGCCTCAGTTGTTCAAGTCCATGATATTTGCAGCAGCAGGCAACAAGGAAATCACTTCCGTCTCGCGAAAACAACTCCAAAGGAGCTGCCGCGTTCAAAATCGCCCATCATATTTTTTCTTGTACGATACTACGGCTTGGCCTAGGCTCCCGCGCCGTCGTGCCATAGTTCCATGTTTAATCAGTCGTAAGCCGAACCTTCTGCACGATTATGAAGGCTACCAATATAATGAAGCAGACCTCCCTATTCCTCGCGGTACTCGCGGTGTTCGTCTGCCGGCTCTCGTCCGCCTGCGCCGCAGAGATCATGACCTGGCAGGACTGCGTCAACAGGACGATAAAGAACAACACCGACATCAAGGCCTCCAGGGAGCAGTTGGAATCGGCAAAACATCTGGCCAAAGCGGCGTACAGCGGCTTTCTGCCGCAGATATCGGCAGATTTCAACGTCAACCGCGGCAACAGTTATTCTTTCTCCCAGCTGGGGGGAGTGCCGCTAAACGTTCCGGCAGGCGACAACTCCACATCATCCGCCTCAATATCGCTCTCGCAGAATATCTTCTCAGGCTTTTATGACGCATCACTCGTAGACCAGGGGGTCGCGAATACCGACCTCTCGAGCGCCACACTCGACGCGACAAAGGTCCAGGTGAGCTTTGACCTGAAATCTGCGTTTGCAAATCTCATGTACTCGCAGAAATACCTGCAACTCACGGAGAAGATCATCGAAAGGCGCAAGGAAAATGCCGAACTCGTCGAGCTGCACTTCGAGGGCGGAATAGAGAACAAGGGCTCGGTCATGCTCGCGAACGCCCTCCTCGGCCAGGCGAAGTACGACAAGATCGTGGCCCGCGACTCCATTGACGTCTCGCGCGAGCAGCTCGCGAGGGTGCTGGGCGTAGACAGCTCCACTGATATCGAAATATCAGGCGGAATTCCTCTTGCAGAACCGGGGGCCGAACCCGATTACAGGCAAATCGCGCCGGAGACTCCAAAGCACCGTCAGAGCGTCGCTGAGGAGCGCGTGAACGAAGTGGGCGTGACGCTCGCGCGCTCGAATTTCTATCCAAGCCTTGACCTCACCGGAACCGTATCGGCACAGGGCAACAACAGCTTCCCGAACGCTTCGCGCCGTTCTTTCATGCTAAACCTCTCGCTCCCCATCTTCGCCGGCGGCAAGGATTACTACGACCTGAAGAGCGCAGCGGCTCAATATGCATCCTCGACCTTTCAGCGGATGAGCGTGGATCAGCAGCTGCAGCCCGATCTCAGGAAGGCGTTCAAGAATTACAGCGAGGCCATCGAAAAGCTCAAGGTGGACAAGGCGTTTGTGGAAGCTGCGGAGGTTCGTGCAGAAATCGCTAGGAGCAAGTACAACAACGGCCTGCTCTCGTTTGAGGACTGGGACATCATCGAAAACGATCTTATCACCAAAGAGAAGACGTATCTGTTGAGCGAGAGGGACAGGATCCTGGCTGAGGCGAACTGGGAACTGGCTGCAGGGAAAGGAATTGTTCAATGAAATTCGAGGAGAAGCCTCGCAAAAAAAGAAGATGGTTCATCTGGGCTGGTGTTGCTGTGGCGATCGTCGCAACGGCAGTCATTCTGATCGCGCATCGCTCCTCAAACGGGACCGTGACATATAAACCGATAGCGGTTGAACGAGGCGACATCGATGTGACTATTCTCAGCACGGGCACGGTGCAGCCTGAAAACCGTCTCGAGATCAAGCCTCCCATCGCGGGGAGGGTCGAGCAGGTGCTCGTGAATGAAGGAGAGCGCGTCAAAAAGGGACAAGTCCTCGTCCTGATGAGTTCCAGCGAGAGGGCGGCGCTGCTGGATGCCGCACGGGCGCGAGGTCAGGATGAGCTCCAGCGATGGGAGGGCTTCTACCGCCCCACGCCCATCCTTGCGCCCATCGACGGCACAATCATTCTCAGAAGCGTGGAGCCGGGTCAGAGCTTCACCACGCAGGAGGCGGTTCTGGTCATGTCCGACCGCCTCACGGTCAAGGCGCAGGTGGACGAAACCGATATCGCCGAGATCAAATTGAAACAGCCTGCGGACGTAATCCTCGACGCCTATCCGGAGAGCGATATCCCCTCGAGCGTGGACAAGATCGCGTTCGACGCCACGACCGTCAACAACGTCACGACCTACATAGTGGACGTGTTGCCGGAAAATACCCCGGTTTTCATGCGCAGCGGCATGACCGCCAACGTGAGTTTTCAGGTGGAATCAAAAAAAGACATCCTGATGCTGCCCACCAACGCCGTGAGAAACAAGGACGGACACCACTATGTGCTCGTGCCGTCCACGAGCATGAGCGGGAAACCTGAGGACAAGGAGGTCGGGACGGGCGTCAGCAACGGAAAGCTCGTCGAAATAGTATCGGGCCTCGCGCAAGGCGACGTCGTGCTCGTTCCACAGACAAAAGAGCGTGCGAACGCCGGCGGATCCAACCCCTTCTCGCCGTTCGGCCCACGGAGAACACCGGCAAAATGATCGAGCTGAAAGACATCACCAAGTCCTATCAAATGGGTGAAACAGCGGTGCACGCGCTGCGCGGCGTCTCCCTCAAGATCGACGACGGGGAATTTCTCGCCATCATGGGCGCGTCCGGCTCCGGAAAATCCACGCTGATGCATATCCTGGGGCTTCTCGACGTCCCGGATTCCGGATCATACTCTCTCGACGGAAACGAGATTGCGAACCTCGGCGAGGACGAACTCGCGGTTCTCAGGCGCGAGGTGGTCGGCTTCGTCTTCCAGCAGTTTCACCTCCTGCCCAGGATGACGGCTTTGGAAAACGCGGCGCTGCCGCTCATCTATACGAAACAGTACGTCGATATGCACAAGGCGCAGGAGCTGCTCGATCGCGTCGGCATCGGCGGCAGGATCAATCACAAGCCGAACGAACTCTCCGGCGGCCAACAGCAGCGCGTGGCCATAGCGCGCTCACTCGTCAACGGCCCCAGGATAATCCTGGCGGATGAACCTACGGGCAACCTGGATTCCGCGAGCGCGCAGGAGATCATCGACGCGCTGAAGAAACTCAACGACGAAGGAATTACCATCGTGCTCGTCACGCACGAAGAGGATATCGGACGGCAGGCGAAGCGCCTGATAAAAATGCGCGACGGCGAGATCCAATCCGACGAGAGGTTGAGCCCGAAAACCCAGGTTCCGGAATGCCAGCACGCTGCTCCTTCAGTTGCTGCGACGAACGGCTTCAAGCCCTCCGAGATATGGGCTCACTTTCACCAGGGGTTCAAAACGCTTGCCGCCAACAAGGCGCGCACCGGGCTCTCCATGCTGGGCATCCTCATCGGCGTCGCAGCGGTCGTGGCGATGATGGCGCTGGGTAGCGGCGCGCAGAAGGCGATAGAGCAGCAGCTCTCCTCCCTGGGTTCCAACCTGCTCATGCTGAGACCGGGCGCAGTGCACATCGGCGGAGTCGCGCTTGAGACTGGCGCCACCACGAGGCTCACGCTTGAGGATGCGGAGAGCATCGTCAATGAAATCCCCTCCGTCAAAGACGCGGCGCCCACGGTCAACGGACGGGGCCAGGTGACATATGAAGACAAAAACTGGAATACGCAGGTCATGGGCGTGGCGCCCTCGTACGCACCCATGCACGCTTCCGAGCCGGATATCGGCCGGTTCTTCACCGAAGATGAGAACCGCCAGCGCAGCCTCGTCGCCGTCATCGGCACCACCGTCGAGCGCCAGCTCTTCGGCGACGAGAACCCCATCGGCGAGATGATCAAGATCAACAAGGTCAATTTCCGCGTCATCGGCGTACTGCCGACAAAAGGCGCCACCGGCTTCAGAGACCGCGACGACATCATCATCATCCCTCTGCTCACGGCGATGCACAGGCTGTTCGGCAAGGATTACGTCGATTCCATAGACGTTGAGGTGGAAAATCCCGAGGATATCGACAGCGCGCAAAAGCTGCTCATGCAGCTCATGATGTCGCGGCACAGGGTGCCGCCCTCTCAGCGGCAGGATGCCTTCGATATAAGGAACATGGCCGATATCAAGGAGGCCCTCTCCCAGAGCAGCCGCACCATGTCGCTATTGCTCGCGTGCATCGCAGCTATCTCGCTGCTCGTGGGCGGCATCGGCATCATGAACATCATGCTCGTCTCCGTGACTGAGCGGACGCGCGAGATAGGACTCCGCAAGGCGATCGGCGCGCGAAGATTCGATATCCTTTCACAGTTCCTCGCGGAAGCGATCGTCGTGAGCGTGTGTGGAGGCGTCATCGGCATCGTACTCGGCTGGGCCGTAACCGCGATCATGGCGGCGGTCTCAGGCTGGTCGACTTCCATTTCAGCTGCAGCCGTCTTCCTCGCCTTCTTCTTCTCCGTGTCCATCGGAATTGTATTCGGCCTCTACCCGGCAAGGAAGGCGTCGTTCTTGAATCCTATAGAAGCGCTGAGGTATGAGTAAGTTGCAAGTTGCCACGGCCATGCTTGATAGTATAATTGCGCAACACATTAACCGGAGGGGATATGAAGCACAAATCGATCACTCTTATAATGATATGGTCGTTTTCAATCGCGACCTGTCTGGTAGCGGCAGGCGCTGCAGCGTCCGGGCTCGTCGTCTATCCCGCGAAGGGACAGAGCGATACGAAGATGAGCAAGGACAAGGCCGAGTGCAGCCAGTGGGCGACCAAAGAGACGGGCGTGGACCCGGTCGCGCTTGCAAACGAATCCACGACACAGGCCGGCTCTTCCACGCAGAGCGGGCAGCGCGTCCGCGGCGGCGCGCGCGGCGCGGCAGGCGGTGCGGCAATCGGCGCGATCGCGGGAGATGCTGGCAAGGGCGCGGCCATCGGAGCCACGACCGGCGGGATGCGCGGCGGCATGAAGCAGCGCGAGGAGAGGCGCGAAGGCAAAGAGGCCGAGCAGCAGGCCCAGTCGCAGAAACAGCAAAAGCTCGCAACTTACGACAAGGCGTACTCCGCTTGTCTCGAGGGACGCGGTTACACGGTAAAGTGACTCCGGAGAAAAGATGAAAAACTTCAAATTGATCGCCGTTATTTTAGCGCTTATCATCCTCGCTTCATCGACGGCAAATGCCCAGTGGGTCTTCGTCGCCAGGAAGGCGATGGGCGTCATTCACAAGATGCAGGGACAGGGCAATGACATTGCGACAGTTATCCTCGAGGCGCCGGCGGACAAGGTCTACGGCGCCGCGATGAATTCCATCAAGGGAAACGACAAACTATCGATCGTCCGCCACAGCGACAAGTCGCGCACGATAGAATTCTCCGACGGAGGACGTACCGCCACGATCAAGGTGAATGGCGTCGAGGAGAAGCTCAGCGAAATCGTAGTGAGTTCGGGCGCCCCCGGCTCCAAGGCAGACGCCACTCCGCTCGTGGTAGACGGAATACTGATGGTATGCAAAGAGATGAAGGCGCAGTGCAGGGTTTCGGAGGATGAATCCTCGTAGGTCAACCACCTCTTCCGGACGCAGGATGAGCATCGGCCCGTCGCGGTCGATCTTGTACGACAGGAGACGTCGTGTTTTCCAAACTCATCGCTTTGGGCATCGCCGGTTTCGCAGGCACCATTGCCCGCTATGCATTGGCGGGTGCGGTGTACCGCTTCACCGGCGCCGAATTTCCCTGGGGCACGCTCCTCGTCAACGCCATAGGATGCCTGCTCACGGGCTCTTTCTGGGCACTTGCCGAATACCATCTCGAGATCAGCGGCGGGATGAGAACGATCGTGCTCATCGGCTTTTTCGGCGCATTCACCACATTTTCATCGCTCATGCTTGAGACTGCGGAACTTGCGCGCAGCTCGGAAATCCTGGCCGCGGTAAAAAACCTCGTGCTGCAGAACGTCATCGGCGCATTATGCCTTGCCGGCGGAATCCTGCTAGTTCGAAGCCTGAAAGGGGGTTGATGCATGCAACTGCCGTCAGATGCACAGCTGTTGCGCATTTTCATAGGAGAGAGCGACCGGCACGACGGGAGGCCGCTGTATGAAGTCATCGTAGAAAAAGCGCGCGCCCAGGGCCTCGCGGGCGCCACAGTGCTCAGGGGGTTGATGGGCTTCGGCGCTGACAGCCGCATACACACCGCGAAGATCCTGCGCCTCTCAGAGGATCTCCCCATCATAATCGAAATAGTAGACAGGCCGGATCGCATCCAGACATTCATAGAGATGATCGACCCCATGATAGAGGAGGGGCTCGTGACCCTGGAGAAGGCGAACGTGATCGCGTACCGCCATCACAAGGGCGGCGGCATCTAGGCGCCAGCGCCGGCAAGCGCCGAGGCCGGATATGTAACCCTGCCCTTCCGCACCCTCGCCCACGGCGTGCGCTTGTGCGCGCGCCTGGCGCCCAGCCCCGTGACGTGCTCCACCCTTATGCCTTGCGCCTGCAGTGCATCCGCGATGAGTGAGCGGTGGCATCGCCACGGAACCGACTCCGCGCACATGATGGCTATCTGTTTTTTATTCGCGAGCTCGATAAGACAGGCAAGGTTCTGCGCAAAATCATCCGTCTGCATGTAATCGGCAAATCCTCTGAAAGAGGCGTTGCGCCACGCCGTGTTTGGGGAATCCGGACGCGGTTTTCTCAAACCGCCAAGCCCCGGCATGTGCCTGTAGCCGATCCTTTTCCTCCTGAGTTCGGCCGGCAGCGTTTCCTTATTGAACTGCGGGTTATGCCTGGAGCGCGGTATCGTTCTAACGTCCACTACGCATTTGACGCCGTGGGCCTTGAGTATCTCCAGAAAATCCTCTACCGAGCGCGTCGAGTGGCCGATTGTCACGACCAAGGGAACGTCTTTTGATATCCGCGCCGCCAAGAGACCTCCTTGTCCATGATTCACAGCTAACAATGCCATATCGTCATTAATTTGGAAACATCGTCCATGAATAGGCTTGTCCTTTGGCAAGGGTTTCACTAGACATTGCGCCCATGCATACCAAGAAAGCCGAACAGGACGATATCAGCACCATAGGCCGCCATCCTGTAGAGACGACCGCTCAATCTTTCGACACGCTGGGGCTCGACGAAGGAATACTCCAATCAATCACGCGAGTGGGATTTACCAATCCCACTCCGATCCAGTCCGCCGTGATCCCTCCGGCCCTCGAAGGAAAGGACATCATCGGGCTCGCGCAGACCGGTTCAGGAAAGACCGCTGCATTCGTGATCCCCATCGCGTCGCGGCTGCAGCACGGCAAGGGAGTGCGCGGGCTCATAATATGTCCCACGCGCGAGATCGCGCTGCAGACAAAGGCGTTTCTCGATCTCTTCGGCAAGCATCACGGGCTCTCCACCGCGTGCGTCATCGGCGGGATGAAGATGGGCCCGCAGGTGAACGAACTGAAGGGCAATCCGGATATAGTCGTGGCGACGCCCGGCAGGCTCGTGGACCACATGGGCCGCAGGAACGTGCGGCTCGACCACATCGAGGAACTCGTGCTCGACGAGGCCGACCACATGCTGGACCTCGGTTTTCTGCCGCAGCTCAACAGGATCCTCGAGAAGGTTCCCTCAAAGCGCCACACGATGATGTTCTCCGCCACCATGCCGCCGTCCATCGAGCGGCTGGCAAGACAGCACCTCTCCGATCCCATCCGCATAGATATTCTGCCGGAGGGCCGCGCCGCCGAGAACATCACTCATCGCCTCTACATGGTCGACGAGAGCGACAAGAAAAAATGCCTGCTCGCGCTCCTCCACCAGGAACTCGGCTCCACGCTCGTGTTCACGCGCCGCAAGGTCGACGCGGAGTGGCTCTGCCGCGTACTCGAGAAAGAGAAGCACCCGGTCACCAACATCCACTCCGACCGCACGCAGCGCGAGCGAATGGACGCACTCGAAGGCTTTCGCGCCGGTGAACACCGCATCCTCGTGGCAACGGATATCGCCTCGCGCGGCATCGATATTCCGGATATCCAGCATATCATCAACTTCGACATCCCACAGACGGTGGAGGAATACATACACCGCGCCGGCCGCACCGCGCGCATGCACGCCGAAGGGCTCGTCTCCACCATAGCCACCTGGCTGGAGAAGGATATGGTGAAGAAGATCGAAGAGACGCTGCACCAGGAGCTGCCGAAATGCAGCGTGGCCGGCGTCGAACCTTACGTGGAGCTCAAACCCAGGCCATTTGGCAGGCGCGGGAGACGCCGGAAGTAGCACTACGGCCGCCTCGGGCCTTCATTTTGCTTGCCAGGCCCAGCGTTCTTCTCTATAAAAACGCACAATTTCAACCGCAGGACAACCGTTCAACAAAGGGGGCATTATGAAGAAGCTGTTGGTTCTTGCAGTGGCAGTGACGCTCGGGCTCGCGGTCAACGCATCGGCCCAGGTCGAGATGAAGAAGAAGACGGAGGTCAAGGGCGACACCACGAAGACAACGACGGAAGTAAAGAGCGAGGCGACGGGCGCGAAGGCAAAGAAGGAAGTCACGACTACAGGAACGGAGACGGTTACAAAGACGGACGTGAAGGGTAAGAATCTGAAGATGGAAAAGGAAACGGTCGACACGAAGGCTGGCGAGGCAGGCAAAGCCAACATCGCCGTCAAGAAAGGCGCCATTGAAGACCTGAAGATCGACTGGAAATATTATATGAAGGACAAGGACTACATCATCGAGTACACGGTCAACGACAAGACCAACAAGAACCTCATGAAGGAACTCAACCTCACGCCTGAACAGGCCAACGCAATCGCTCCAGGGCTCCATCAGATCGTGAGCACCAGCCCCTTCACGGCGGCAGACATCAAGAACGACGTGCGCGCAGCGGTACTCAAGGATCTCGCGGGAGTTGCGAAGGCAAAGGCCGCGCCGAAGGCGGGCAAGTAATACGTTTTAAACCATTAAATAAAACGGGGATGCCGATTTCGGTATCCCCGTTTTTTTATGCAGTCGTCATACTTCTCACCTGCTCCAGCCGCGCTTCTTTCCCGGCCTCCCCGCCGCACGTTTGAAGCGGTTTGGATTATGCCGGTTACGCGCGGAGACAATTTTTGCGCCGCCGCTTTTTCCCAAGGCCCTCTCGGCCGAGGCCGCGCGCGGCGAATGATATGGATGATCTTCACATACCGGCACCGGGCGTTTGAGCAAACGCTCTATGTCGCGAAGAAAGAGCCGCTCGTCGGCGCCGCAGAACGATATGGCCACACCGCCTGCTCCGGCCCGCGCCGTTCGTCCTATGCGATGGACGTAACTCTCGGGCTCGTTGGGCAGGTCGTAGTTGATCACGTGAGTGATGCGGTCCACGTCAATGCCCCGAGCGGCGATGTCGGTCGCAACGAGCACGCGGCAGCGTCCGGCGCGAAAATCTTCAAGCGCAGCCATGCGTGCGGTCTGAGACTTGTTTCCGTGGATGGCGCGCGCCTCCACTGTCGACTGACCGAGCTGTTTCACCAGCCTGTTGGCGCCGTGCTTTGTGCGCGTGAAGACGAGCGCTCGATCTATCTCCGGGTCCTTGAGCAATTCCGAGAGCAGCGCCCTCTTGTTGCCCTCGTCCACGAAGAGCACGCGTTCATCGACGCGCTCCACTGTGGATGCCGGCGGCGAAACGGCCACCTTCACCGGATCGGTAAGCATCCCTTCAGCCAGCTTCATTATCTCAGGAGCCATAGTGGCCGAGAAGAGTAGCGTCTGCCTGCGGGCCGGCAGCGCGGCGATGACCTTCTTGATGTCTGGGAGAAAGCCCATGTCCAGCATCCGGTCCGCCTCGTCCAGCACAAAGACCTCCACTTCGGAGAGCTTCACGTGCCGCTGATTCATGAGGTCCAAGAGCCTGCCCGGCGTGGCGACGAGCACGTCAACTCCGCGCGACATTGCCTTGACCTGCGGGTGCTGGCCCACTCCGCCGAAGACCAGGGCATGGGTCAAACCCAGATAACGCCCATAGGTCTTAAAGCTCACTCCCACCTGTGCCGCCAGCTCGCGAGTCGGTGTGAGCACTAGCGCTCTTGCGCAGCGAGGCTGTACGTTTCTGCGCCCTGCGGAGAGCCTCTGAAGGATCGGCAGCGCAAACGCGGCCGTCTTGCCCGTGCCCGTCTGCGCGCAGCCTATGAGGTCGCGGCCGGTGAGAAGGTGTGGGATCGCCGCAGCCTGGATCGGCGTGGGGTGTTCGTACCCTTCGGCCTTTACAGCGCGAAAGATCGGCGCCGAGAGGCTCAGTTCGTCAAACGATTGGTTCTGCATCTTACATCCTTTTCCGGGACGCCCCGGGCATTCCGGTGCGTCCATGTAGCAGCCGTCGGCGCGTAATCATGCAAAGCATGCATACGCGTTCGGCCGCAGATAGGTCTGCTTGCAGCATCAAAATGATGCCCGTTTCACAGACAAATTGTTGGCGTGATTCAAAACAGGAGGAGACCGTTCCAAACCACCGTGCTTATGCGAGCGCTTAGATCATGCACCAGGCAGGAAGGCAAGCACTACTTTCAGGACCTTCGCCGGGTTGCAACGCTCCCTGAGCCGCCGCAATTCAATTATCGTCCGCACGCTGAAAAAGTTGCGGGTTATTTTAACCGGATTGTATTTGTTCAGGTGGCCGGAATTCAGAAGTCAGTAGCCAGAATGAGGAAGCTGATCGAATTTTTGTTTCTGCCGCTCGTGAATTCTTCTCAGCTGCGAGTTCAATCTGTTTTACTTCGCTCAGAATTGAGTATATATAAACTCTACGAATCTCGCATGATTCTCCGCATAAAAACCAATCACAGGGGGGGGATAAAATGGTAAAGAAAGCGAAGAAGGCGAAAAAAGCAAAGGTGAAAAAGGTCAAGAAAGTTAAGAAGGTCAAGAAGGCGAAGAAGGCAAAGAAAGCCGCCGTATGCAGCTGCTGCGGAGAACCGATGAACAAGTGCGTCTGCTGATATTGCGCTCACACGGCAATCAAAAGGCCTCGCTGGAATGCGAGGCCTTTTTGTATTGGAGTGACCGCCAATTCTTCGACCGAATCTTCCCCTATTTCTTCGGCGTAATCTTGAAATTGCCGAAGGCTATTCCGAGGTCGAACCCCTTCCCGGTTCCGTGGAGAGCCAGCGAGACCTCCCCTTTCGTCATCGCCTGTGCCTGCGCCGAGCCTACAGCTCCTGCATGCGCCTCGGATGAGGCATAGGAGCCGAAGAGCTCGCTGATGTCGTTCACATCAGAAAACGTCCCGTGTCCGTTCGTGATCTTCCTCTTTCCAAAGGTGACCCCTCCGCCGTGGGCGCTGATATCCACTGCCCGGCTCTGGCCGTTGCTGCAGGTCACAACACCCGCCCCCTTTGCCTGCTGATAAAAGACCGACCACCCTTCGAGGGAAAATTTCAGGTGGCATTTAACCTCCGGCTTTTTCCCGGCATCCTTTGTTTCAGATGCATTCGAGATCTGTGAACAGAAGAGAACAAAAGCTGAAGCCAGAATCAGAAGACAACCCTTTGTCCGGTTGATTGACATAACACCTCCACGGTTAACCGTATTGTTATCCCATTCATCCGAATTTTTCAATAAAGTCCTTATTCGCCGCTTGTCCTCGTCCCCAAGAACTGTCAAAATAAAAAAAACCAGCGGGGGCCGCCGAATGAAACCGAATACAAATATCGCACGCATCAAGAGCAAGGCCGTCACAGCGGGAATAGCCGGGGCCGTTGCGATTGTGTTGGCCGCATGGTTCTTCGCTCATCTGACCCGCAGTTTCTTCGTGGAGGCCGAGGGGAAAAATCTGATCCGGGTCGCTTCGAGCCTCGCCAGACAGATCAATGCCGGCGATCACGCTGCGATCCGTTCGCCCGCTGACATGAGCACGCCGACCTACGACAAGATCACCAAAATCATCGAAAGTTTTCAGAACGAAAACCCCGACGTCTTCTCAGCCTATACGATGCGCGTTTCCGGCGACAATGCCACCCTTATCGTCAGCCCGCCCGCCGACCTCAATCGCGACGGCGTCATCTCCGGCGAGCTGGAGCAGCGCGACGCGGCAGGCACGCCCTACATCGCCGCACCAGACAAGGCGATGCGCAAGGCGGCGAGCGGACAGTCCTGGGCCGATAGCTCGTTTACGGCAGATAGATGGGGGATTTGGCTCACCGCATGCGCCCCCCTCAAAACTTCGACGGCGCTGATAGACGGAATCGTCTGCGTGGACGAAGATTCGAAACTGGTGAATGCGGATATGTTCAAATTAAACGCCATGATCGTCGGCATGGCCGTGGTCTGCGCCCTGCTGCTGTGCGGCCTTCTCGTTGAATACGTGCTCATGAAGGCGGAACTGGCCTCGCGCGGGATAATAGAGAGCGAACGCGAGACGTCGCTCGCGCATTTCGTCTCCGCTATCGAGAACCTTGCGGTGATCGCGGTTCAGAGCTTTGATCGCGAGGGGGTCATAAATACCTGGAACAGTGTCTCCGAAAAAATCTACGGCATCCCGAGTTCCGCCGCTACGGGCAACGACATCACGGCGATCTTTTCCAACAAGGACGAAGCGCTGGCGCTAAAGAAAACCATCAATGAGGTCTTCGCCTCCGGCCAGGCGTCGCCTCCGCACGAGCGGACGGTGACTACGCGTTCAGGCGAAGCGCGCTTGCTGCGCTCCACCATGTTCCCCATGATCGAAGGCGGAGAGGTCAGCGAGGTCTTCTGCATGGACGTGGACGTCACGGAAAGAAAGTGAGTTAATCGTGCATATAGCCGTCAAGGGAGGCGCTATGGAGATGAAGAGGACTACCATAGGCGGATATCTTGCGGAGCGCTTCAAACAGCTCGGATTAAAGCACTACTTCGCAATCCCCGGCGATTACAACCTCGTACTGCTGGACGAACTGCTCAAGCATCCCGAGCTCAAGATGATCAACTGCTGCAACGAGCTGAATGCCGGATATGCCGCGGACGGCTATGCCCGCGCGTGCGGCCTTTCCGCCCTCATCCTCACTTACAGCGTGGGAGGTCTCTCGGCCATCAATGCGGTGGCGGGCGCATATGCCGAAGACCTGCCGATGATCGTAGTCTCCGGCGCTCCGAATACGAATTCCGAAAATGAAAACCAGAAGCTCCACCACACTCTGGCGGAGGTCGACTACGATTACGTGCGCAGGGCGTTTGAGCGGATAACATCTTCCGCCGTCACGATTCATCATCTGAGCGAAGCGCCCGTCCAGATCGACCGCGCCATAGAGGCGGCCTTCTCCACGCGCAAGCCCGTCTATATAGAGGTCGCATGCAACATCGCGGGCCTCGAGGTCTCGTTTCCCAGCAAGCGAACCTTTGAGCACCGCCTTCGAAGCGACGCCGGCGCGCTGTCCGACGCGCTCGAGCATGCCGCCGATTTTCTCAACTCGGCCACAAAACCGGTTCTCGTCGCCGGTGCGAGGATCAGGTCGTGGGGCGCTGCCGGCGCGTTCCGTGAGCTGGCGGATTCCTGCGGATACGCCGTGGCCTGCATGCCGAACGCTAAGGGTTTCTTTCCGGAGAACCACCGGCATTACATCGGCACCTACTGGGGGCCTGTCAGCTCGCCGGGCTGCGGCGACATCGTCGAATCCAGCGACGCCTACCTCTTCGCTGGCCCGATATTCACCGACTACACGACCACGGGATGCTCGGCGCTTGTGAATCCGCAGAAGCTCGTACAGGTCAATCCTCATTCCGTAAGAGTCGCCGCGCAGACCTATGCCCACGTGGCAATGCCGGATTTTCTGGGCGGCCTGGCTGGCAGGCTCAGATCGAACAGCACATCCTTCGAGGCATTCAGCCGCATCAGGGGAGAGGAACCGCCGCCAAAACACCCGCGCGATCCGAACACGCCGATCACCACGCGGCTCCTCTTCGCCCAGATACAAAAGATCCTCTCTCGCGACATGGCTCTCATCGCGGAAACCGGAGATTCCTGGTTCAACAGTATGAGGCTCAAGCTGCCCGAGGGCTGCCGTTACGAAATACAGATGCAGTACGGCTCTATCGGATGGTCGGTGGGCGCGGCGCTCGGCTATGAACTCGGCAGCAGCGATTCCACGCGCACGGTGGCGCTCATAGGCGACGGCTCGTTCCAGATGACGGCACAAGAAGTCTCCACGATGATCCGCTATGGGCTCAAACCTATCATCTTCCTCATGAATAACGGCGGATATACGATTGAGGTCGAGATCCACGATGGACCTTACAACGAGATCAAGAACTGGAATTACGCCGAGCTCATGGACGTCTTTAACGCTGGCGAAGGCAAGGGCTGGGGCTGCCGCGCAACGACCGAAGGCGAACTCGAAGACGCGATAAAAAAAGCGCTGGTGCACGACGGTCCATGCCTCGTAGAAATCAAGATCGACCGCGATGATTGCAACAAGAGTCTGTTAAGCTGGGGCAGCCGCGTGGCATCCAACAACGGAAGGCCTCCGAGGGTGTTGTAGGAGGCCGCGTCAGAATTACAAATTAGCATAGGAGATAATCATGAATACTAAGCTGGCGGTGATTTTCATTTCGATGCTGCTCGTGCCGCTTCCGCAACTCTCTGCGGCCCAGGAGGCCGATCAGAAAATTGTGGCCCTTGGCGACGTTGAGATCGGCCAGAATTACTCCGGACGAAAGGCTTATGAGGTAAAGGAAACCATTCAATTCGGACTCAAGAAGGAACTGGAAAAAAAGGGCAAGGGTCGCTACGCAATCAACATTGTTTCGCCCACGACGACGGCCAAGGGGGCCCCGCCCGAACCGCCGAACGTGCCGGATCTGCCGAAAGACCGCATGCCCACGCAAAAGGAGCTGGCCCAGTTCGCGGCAGCCATGCAAAAGATGCAGAAGGAGATGAGCGGCGAGGTCAAAGCGTACAGCCCGGTCTCCGCTGATGCGTTTTTCGACTTCAGGATTGAGAGCGGCATCGGAGGCGGCCAGACGTCAGGGGCTGCGGGCATGGTAGGCGAATGGACCGGGCTCGACACCTCGGCCGGAGACATTGGGATGAAGACGACCAAGGTCTATCTCATCGCAACGATGCGCAATCCCAAAGACGGCACGCCTATCGACAAGTACACGGCAAAGGCGACCTCGGTGAAATTCAGAAACGTTGCGGGGTACACTGACTACGATTACGGCAGCGATGAAATAACGCGCGAGCGGCTCTTCTCATCGGCCGTCAAGCAATGCGCGAAGTGGATCGATTCCAAGCTGCAATGACAGTGAAGACGTTCTCGCCTGTAACGCCGGTTCTTCACGCCTCCCTCGAAAGATGGTCTTCGTTTTCTTGACAGCGTCCCTATATCATTATTATACGACAGCCTGTTCTCAGGATGCGGAACGCCTTGTCCGGCAAGGAGAGCGTACCATTATGATAGAACAACATCCCTATTCCCTGCGCTATCAGACTCTGGCAGAAAGAATGGAAGAGCAGCGACTTTTGGAGTTGCAGCGTTTAATTACGTCGCTTGAGGCGTGCTCCGTTGACCTTCGGCGGACGCATAATGCAAGGCGCGGCACCCTCGACACGTTCCATAACGGCCAGGAAGCCCTCGCCAATCGCCTGCTGTTGCTCAAGATGCATGAATTCATCAAGCCCGGAAGCATGCAGCAATTTCTGCCGATCGCGGATGTTATAAACGGCAATCCAGCAGGCGACAGGAAAGCTGCAAAGGCGCTCTGCACCATGTACGAGGCCATGCTGGCCAAGGGGAATGACAGGCTCTGGTTTTCGTATCCGCTCGTCGGAGGGACGCTCGCGCACATGATGAGCGGCATCGTGGCATTTCTGGCCGTTGATTGCCTTGATCGCTATCATGCCTGCAGAATCGCAATTTTCTCCGACGCAGCAAAGATGACCGGTTCCGCATCTCGCGCACTGCATCCCTGGAGCGGCGACGCCTATCTGCCATGGAGTGCGCCCAATCTTTTGGAAGGAGACAAATCTCCAGACACGCCGTTTTTAAAGTCCATTGAGAGCGGAGGCGCCAAAGTCGTAAGGATAAGCGATCACGAGGCCGCATTGTACGATAATGGAAAGCTGGTGGGAAAGGTCGCGTCATCCCCTGTCCTGGACATTTCAGAGTACGGGATGCCGCAGCCGTGGACGTGCGACATCGAACCGGAAGAAGACATTCCACCGTGCTATCCGACTTCATGGGAGGCGGGAACGACGCTGTTCACGAGCACGCCTGTACCGGCCCTCTGAAAAGTTGGACATCGGAGGCGCCGATTAGAGCGACTGGACATGATAATCGAAGTCGACAATCTCGTTAAAAAATTCGGCGACCTCACGGCCGTCGATGGGATTTCATTCTCCGTTGAACGTGGAACGTGCGTGGGCCTGCTCGGCCCCAACGGCGCGGGCAAGAGCTCCACCGTTCGCGTGCTGCAGTGCATCTCCCCCGCTACTTCCGGCAGCGCGCGCGTGCTGGGCATCGAGGCGTCGCTGGCAGCCAGACAGATCCGCGCGCGCATAGGGGTAGTGCCGCAGGATAACGACCTGGATGGCGATCTCTCCGTGTGGGACAACATGACCGTATTTGCGAGGTTCTTCGACATCCCCCGGAAAATCGCACGCGAGCGGATCGAGGCCCAGCTATCGTTCATGGGGCTCGCGGATCGCCGCAAGAGCCGGATCGATGAGCTGTCCGGCGGAATGCGCCGCAGGCTGCTCATCGCGCGCGCGCTCATCAACGATCCCATGCTTCTCATCCTCGACGAGCCGACCACGGGGCTGGATCCGCAGATGCGGCACGTGATCTGGCAACAGCTGCGCGGGCTTAAGGGACGCGGGCTGACGATGGTGCTCACCACTCACTACATGGAAGAGGCCCAGCAGCTCTGCGACAGCGTGATCATCATGGACAAGGGTAGGATCCTGAGAATCGGCGAACCGCTGGCGCTGGTGAAGGAACTCGTGGGCGACGAAGTGATCGAAGTGCGCAATCACGTGAACGCCGCCGAAATCGAGCGTGCGCTCGGCGGGCTCGAATACGGCATGGAGACGTTCGGCGACACCGTCTATATAACGCACATGGACGTAGCCGCAGTCATGGCAAGGGTTACGGCGTCGCAGATGCACGCGATTCTGCGGAGGCCTGCCACGCTGGAAGACGTGTTCCTCAAACTCACCGGACGGGGGCTCAATGAATAACTCCCTCGCCTCCGTCGGCTATCGCACTTATTACGTCTGGCTGCGCAATGCGGTCTCGTACCGCCGCTTCATATTGCCCACCTTCATCGCGAGCATAGGCGAGCCCCTGCTCTACCTCGTGGCCATTGGAATTGGCCTCGGCTCCTACCTCGGAGCGATCGACGGAATGCCATATCTCACCTTCATCGCGCCAGGACTTGTAGTCTCGGCGGTCATGTTTACCTCTGCGTTCGAGTGCACGTACTCGTCGATGGTGCGGATGACCATCGAGAAGGTCTACAACGCGCAGCTCGCGACACCAGTCTCCGCCGAAGAGATCGTGGCCGGCGAAATACTCTGGGGCATGACGCGAGGGGCTGTGAGCGGAATTATCATGCTCATAATGCTCGCGATCTTCGGGCTCGCGCACAGCCCCTGGATTGCTGCATATCCCATCCTGTGGATTGCGGTGGGTTTTCTCTTCTCCTCGCTTTCGATGGTGATAACCTCGTTCGCGCGTAATTTCGATTTCTTCACCTACTACTTCCAGCTCTTCATCTCTCCGATGTTCTTTTTCTCCGGCATCTTCTTTCCGCTCGACCGTTTTCCGCCTGCGGTGAAGACCATATCCCTGTTCCTTCCGCTGACCTATGCGGTGGATGCGTCGCGCGCGCTCATGCAGGGCAACATGGGATGGCAGTTGATGATCGACACCCTGGCGCTTCTCATCCCCGGCTTCATCCTGTTCGTGTACGCGCTGCATCGGATGAAGAAGAGGATCATAAAATGACGGTACAAAAAAATCCCCCTGTTCTGGCAGGGGGATTTTTCTGCATAAGCAAGTATTACTTGCACAGGCCTTCTGTCTTGGGACCGATCTTTCCTGGCCACTTGTTGTCACATGAGTTGCAGACATCTTTTGTCTGCTTGGGCAGCTTCTCCAGCAGCACGGTCTGCGTCTTGTTGTCAGGGCACTGCGCCTGATACATCTTCACCTGTTCGCTGAAAGCGGAGGCGGCCTCATCCGCCTGGACCATCATCTTTGTGCAGCTCTTGCAGTTTTTCATCGAACCCATCTGATCCTTCACCTTCTGCTGAGCGTCCAGATTGGCCTTTGCATCAACGAGATGACGGCATGCGTTGAGGGGCTGAGCCGTGCTCAAGAATTTATCGTAGGCCTGACTGCATGTAGGCTTGGTCTCGAGCATGTTCGGGAAGTTTTCCGTGTCCTCAAGATATCCCACTGATTCCGCCCTCGCGTTCGTCGTGCCGAACCAGAGAACTGCCATCAGGACGACTGCAAAACCGTATGCGATCTTTTTCATATTCCCCCCCTTGTCGTTGAATTTCATCCTCCATACTTCATAGAGGAGAGAAGCACAACCGGCCCCGCGTAAAAAAACGCGTCTTCCTCCGCATTCTTCTGTCCTAAGTTGTTTTTTCAACGCCGCATAATATTTGACTTTATACGACAAATGTAACATGGGGTTGAGTTCGCAAACAGCAGCTCCAGCATACAACAGGGTCAGCGGGTCATCACGACCGGGAGGATAAAATGTCTTTTGGTTCGGATATCGGTCTTTCGGGCGTCTATGCCGGCATCGACATCTGCGGGAACGGCATCAAGATCGGAACGGTCGACGACGAGGGCGCTCTGCTGGAAGCGGACTACATCCCTCTCACGGAAGAGCAGCGCACTCCGGAATATATCGCGGATCGTGTTGCAGAGGGTATAGAGGAGAGAAGCCAAGCGTTCTCGGAAGGAAAAGATCTCGACGGCGTGGGCATCGGCTTTCCCGGATTCCTGGACAAGAGCGGCTGCGTGGTCCTCTCCCCCAACCTGCCCGCATTCAACGGCGTCAATGTGCAAAAGCTATTTCAGGAAAGATTTCCGCGCCTGACGATCACCGCAGCCAAAGTCAGCAATGCAAATGCGATGGGTGAATATCGATTCGGCATAGGCCGCAGACTCGAGGCTGAGAATCTCCTCGTATATACGCTTGGCGCCGGCGTGGATGCCGGCATCATCATCGGCGGAAAGCTCTTCGTGGGCGACAGGGGTTTTGCAGGCGATCTCGGGCACGTGAAGGTATTCGAGAGTTCAGTATATTTGAAAGACCAGGAAATTCAGTGCATGTGCAGCCGCAGCGGCTGCGTGGAGCAGATATGCGGCGAAACCGCCTTTGCGACGATGTTTTGGCAGCAGGAAGTAGATGACCCGCGCGACCTGATGCAGAAATGCGGGCTCGATCCTTTGAAGACTTCTAGCTGGGGGTATAAGGCGCTGGCCTCCGCGATGACGCCGGAAACGATGTCGCAGCTCACACGTGATGGAAACGTAACCGCGCTCCATCTGTGGCACAGGTACGGCTTCTACCTGGGAAAGGCCATCGGCGCAGCGCTGCACACGCTGGCGATCGACAGCATCGTCATCGGCGGAAGAATCGCGCGATTTTTCAATCTTTTTGAGACTGGCATCAGAGAAGGCCTCGTGCACGACGGCTTCCCACCAGCGAGGCTTGATGCAATCAGGATCTACAAGGGCGAGATCGATTCCAGGCACGCGGAGATATTCGGAGCCGCGGCCCTCGCCGCAGCCTCGCAACCTTGACGGTAGATTGTCTCAGAAATCGTCCCAGTGGACGCCGCGCGCAAAAGCGGTCTCGTCCTCTCCAGCCACGGGCGAGCGTATTTCAGGTAGCAGTTGCAGATCCGCCTGAATCGGCGCAGGCGCGTTCGCCGTCCCCTCGATCCAGTCATCAGCATTCTGCCAGTCCGCATCGCGCGTCTTTGCGAAGAAGACGCGCACGGCGCCTGCCTGCTCCAGCATAGCGAGCTCCGGAAGCTCATAAACATAGAATATACGGTTCGACTTCGCCCCCTCCACAAAGCACCACGCCTTCACGGGATTGCCGGTCTCCTGCAGAAAAAACGTCGCCATGTCCGCATAGCGCTGCGAGTACTGTCCCCAGATATCGTCGGCCTGCTGAAACGTAACGGGATGCGGATCCGTGTACTGCACTCCATAGATCGTGACCTTGCCGTCCACTGGCTGCGCGCGCTCGTACCAGTGTTCATTGAGCATCGTGACATACGCAGGATACTGGATCGAGGACTGCACGCCTTCGTCCCAGATCGCCTTCTGCGCCGCGGCTGCGGGCTGCGCGTTTATCGAATCGAGGACGCGCACGAGGCTGCCGTGGTTATTGGGGCCTGACCAGTATCCCATATTCACCTGCGTACCGGCCTGCCCGAGCAGCGGCTCGTAGGCTTGGGCTTCCGCGAGGAGCTGTTGCGTGAAATTCGGGCTCGCGGTGTCGGCCAGCTTTTGCGCGGGAGCGGTGAATACAGGTGCGGCGATGATGCCCTGCTCTCCCCCGCTGCCGCAGGCTCCAAGGATGAGCGAGGCGATGATGAACAGTGGAAGGAATGAAACGAATCGACGCGCGAGAGAGAGGTTCCTGGTGATTTTCATTTTCGTATTATAATATTATTGCTCACGCTGGAGCAAGGCGGTTCCACAAAAACAAATCACCGAAGAGGAAGTGGCGAGGCTAATGATCTCCGGGACTGCTCCAGCCTGATAATTGCAATTGGATAAAATACTCGACATTTCAGCCTCCTGATGTATTTCTAAAATACTCTCACGAAATCATTCGGACAGAAGAAAGGGGGTTGTATGAAGCTCATGAAGAAGAAAGCGCTATATTCTGTGTTGTGCATATTTCCGGTGTTGCTGCTCTCCCTGTCAGCGTGCGGAGGAGGCGGAGGAACAGAGACCCCGGCCGCAAACGTCACGGGTTCATGGCATGTGACGGAGACGATCACCGAGGCATCGGGCATTTGCGCGCAAAACATCGGCACGGTGAGCACCTGGACCGGTGATGCGGTCCAGACCGGAAACAACATCACGGTCACGGTGACCTCCGGCGATATTGCCGGCGCGACGTTCGCAGGCACGATCTCAGGCGATCACGTCGATTGGCAGGGCACGTATCCCGGCTCCGGAGGAACCGTCACCATCACCGGCACGGATGTTACCG
The DNA here is from genome assembly GCA_021810905.1 of bacterium. Taxonomy (GTDB): domain Bacteria; phylum UBA10199; class UBA10199; order 2-02-FULL-44-16; family JAAZCA01; genus JAJZQH01. The sequence continues at coordinate 185,675 of JAJZQH010000005.1, read as the reverse complement.
TCGCCAATACTTCATTCAGCGGTACATCCAACTGGGAATGGACTGACGGCGTTGATTCCTGTTCCGGCCAGACGAACGTGACAGGCACTAAGGTATAAGCAAGGCAGCAAAAAGGCCCCCGATTTCGGGGGCCTTTTTTTATGCGCAATTACGTTTCCGCGCTTCAGCGCAGGCCCGGCATCAGGCTGCAGCCGCCGGAAGAACTTGCTGGCGCCTCACCTCCAGCTCCACCTCCCGAGGTGGCCCCGGAACCTGTCGGCGCTGGGGTCGGTGCAGGCTGTCCGCCCGGTGACCCGGAGAGTTCGGGCGCCTGTTGCTGTGTCTGCTGAGCAGTCTGTTCAATGTTACAGAGTGCGCTGCAGCCGTCTCCATCCACGGTGTTGCCGTCATCGCATTCCTCAACGCCCGCTTCCACGAATCCGTCGCCGCACTTGGCCTTCACGCAATTGGGAAGACATGCCCTCGTGTCGCTGTTGGCCGCGCCATCATCGCACTCCTCATGCCCTGCCCACACGAATCCGTCGCCGCAGGTGGCCGACACACACGTGGGCAGGCATGCTCCGGTATTGCTGTTCGCAGAACCATCATCGCACTCTTCGTCGGCATTTTTCGTCCCGTTGCCGCAGAAGAAATCGATTTCAACTGCACCGATGTCGTAAGCAATCGTACCATCGCCGTTTCCATCCTTCGGACGATCAACACCACGCTGATCCTTCGTAACAGCTGCAACCGTTCCCCCGGCATCGATCGCCGGACTCCCGGCGAGCAGAATGTGCGTCATAGTAAGGCCGCCATTGTCCGCGAGCGGACCGAGCTTCGGGTCGATGTTCTGATGATCGCCCGCAGCCGTGAGATTGCAGCTCGTGTCCGACACGAGGTTATATCCCTGTGATGTGATTATCCCAAGCGGCACTCCGCCCCTGAAATCGCACATCGTCACACTCTGTGGGCTGGAAAGGATCGAGTTGATGATCGACACGTGGACGTTGGTCTGAAGAAGAAGCGAACCGCTGCCAGCGGGCGCTGCATTTCCAGTCATCGTCACGTTGGAAAGCTGAGCGTTGTTCACCTTCACCTCAAGCCCGCCGGCCTTATCGGCGCCCGATCCGGTGCTGTTTCCGGAGATCGTTACGTTCTTGATCGTGCAATTCTGTGCCTCCAGTAAGACGCCACCGGTATCATTTTGACTCCGATTTCCGACGATGCTCGACGCCTCAATCGTGAACGATGCATTTGAAAAGATATCCAGGCCGCCCACGCCGGATTCCGACGCGTTGTTCGCAACAGTCGTTCCCGTGATAACAACGTCTTTCGTGCTCGTGAGACGCAGACCCCCGACAACGGCATTGTCCGAGATGGTACTGTTCGTGATCTTCACCCCTGCCGCTTCCAGTTCTCCTCCTCCGGACCTGTTGTTTTGAAGGACCAGCCTGTCAGCAACTATCGGACCATTATACTGCGTGGAAACATCCAATCCCCGCAGGTCGTTATCGACGACCCTCACATCGGTCAGCGTTACTGATGTCGATGCAGCGCGGGCATTGATGGCGAAGTTGCCGTACGTTCCTCCCTTGTTGCCGATCACCTGGGAAGAAGCGATCGTCGCAGACGTGACACAGAAGCTCGCCGCGCTGTATCCCGCCGTCGCACTGTTATTCTGGAGCACGATGTTGTTGAGAGATAAGGCAGCACTGCACGCACTCCCGGAGTCCGTAGCAATACCGCCGGTATCGACCGCGCTGTTGTTGATGAGCTGAGTATTTGTCAGGATCACATCTTTTGCCGCATCATTGGCAGCGCGGACATAAAGGGCGCCCGCAACTCCCGCATTCTGGTCAGAGGACGTACCATAGGGCGCTCTGTTTCCATCGAAAACAGCATCAGCTATATTGAGGATAGATTTCCCCCAGAAGTGGAGTCCCCCTCCAAAAGCATAATCATTGCCATTCTGGATCCCGACGACGTTCCTGAGCACTTTTGTCCGGAGCAGATCGAGCCGGACGTTGTCTCCCCGGAAGAAGATTCCGCCCCCCTGGCTGATTGCATGATTGTCCTGGACGATGCAATCACGCAGGACGACAGTTGATGCGTCCGTGAACGTCGTACCGATCCCGATTCCACCTCCGAGATACACATGATCGCCATTCCGAATATCCAGATTCAGCAGTTCAATCCTTGCCCCCTTCAGAATATGAAACACGCGATCCGCGTGATTGCCGTCAATAATAGACGGAGAGCTCCCCGTGCCTTTGACCGTCACCGAATCCGTGATGTCGAGATCGCCTCCAGCATTCAGATCTTCGTCGACCTGACCCGTCAATACATACTGCCCCGACGGCACCTCGATCGTGTCGTTTCCGGCATGCGCATTGGCCGCCGTAATGGCAGCGCGCAGGGAACAGTCCGATGCCGTGCACGCTCCAGACGTGTCGGTTGTCTTAGTGACCTTGTAGATCGTCGCCGGAACCGGATTGATGAGCTGCGGCTTGACCAGGCCCTGCCCCGTCCCAATCATTATGAAGCTCGTCCCTGCAATGATACTCACGATGAATGCGATCATCGAAATTTTCCGCGTATTCGACATGGCCAGTCTCCCCTCCGAGATGGACGACTTACATAAATTTGCAATCTCCATGCCATGAAAAACCCCAGTCAAGTCTCTGATTTTATTATTTTTATTGAGAGGGAGAGGGGAGTCAAAATGAGAAATCGCTATCAGGACGTCAAAATAATGGCAACGCGAAGAGACTGTCGATTACTTGCTACCAGCCCTCTCCCACTCCACCTCGCCCGTGTGATACGTGAGGCCGAGGCCGAATTGCGGGCCGCCCAGATTGCCGTGGTCGCTCATGCCGAAGGTCTTGTAAAATTTGAACCTGCCGAAACCTTCCAGCATTATTCGATCGCTCAGGCTGATACCCAGCTGAGCACCTGGAGACGCTATCGACAAACCGCTCACGTCCTGCCCCATCATGCGGAAATAGCCGATCTCCGGGAGCATGAAGGTGAAGGAGAAGAGCGATCTCCCTCCTTTATAGTCGGGAGTCGGCTGGAGAAATACACCGACCGACGCATCGATCATCGTATCCGACGGCGTGGGCGCATTGGAGGTGCGCACGCGTTCCATGTCGAGCGCCGCGCGCAGCCCGATATACTGAGCAAAACGATAGCCTTCCCATATCCTGACGCCGGATACATCATTGAAGAAAAGAACGTCCCCCGGCGCATCCGCATTCTTAATTCCCAACTGATAGAGTGCCTGGGCCCCTGTCTGGAAACCGCTCCGATAGAGAGAGGTCCATCTGGGAAGACTCCCCTCCGCGGCGCGGGCTTCATAGGGGCTGCGTGCACTCCATGACACGTAGATGCTGAGATCGTCGTTGATAAAAAAATCGAGCATGTTGGTCGGAACTTTCGAACTGAAGATCCGCCGGCCGGGCAAGGCCTCGGCAAAACGATTCGTCAGATTGTCGTTCTCGTCGCCGCCTTCGCCGTTGCTGCACGCGTCGAGAAGGACCTGCCCGTGTTCATCCATCTGCGAGGCAAGCTCGTTGAAATCGCCCTCGTCGAAATCCACGGTGTCGACGAAATATTTTTCGTTGCTCCGCAAAGGATCAAAGCCATGATCGTCGCCAAGGGCAAGGCTCTTGCTGTTGCCGTGTCCGCCATATGCGAGCGTATGGATCTTTCTCCCGGTCCTTGACGTGACTTCGGCGCGTATCCTTCTCTCTTCACCTTCAGTTGAGACTTCATAATACAGGACGCGGAATTTTCCGCTCTCCACAAACCTGTCGACAACTGGAACCGTTTCAAACGCATCATTGCGATCTTTCGTGGTATAGAAAAGCAAGGCGATCGGCCGATTATCGGGTTTGCGATCGAGCGAGTCGCGCTCGCCTGTCAGCGTCAGCGCGGTGGAAAGGCTGCGAATGCGCTTCGTAAAATTGATGCCATGCTCTCCGAGCGTGCGCACAAGGTCCGCTTGAGTGGCCACACGCGCAGGATCGAACGCCACACCGTCCTTGCGCACCATCTGCAACGCCCGGTTCCATACTGCACGCTGATAGCGCGGAGGGATGAGCGGCAGGAGGTTGAAGTTCTTCACCACCGCCATGGTCAGATAATCGATATCCTCATCTCTGAGCACAGACGCGTCCGTGATCCCGCGCTTTGCGATGACGCTGCGGAACCAGTCGGTACGTCCATTCAGTTTTATCGGAGAGAGGGAGTCGCGCAATCCTTCGAATCGGCGCAAATTTTCAAAGCCGTCATATGTGAGCCTGATCAGAAGCCCGTCCGCTACGTCGTCATGCAGAACGATCGCCGGATTTTTCAGAAAGTCCGCGGCCGTGAGATTGCCATCGCGGCCGCAATCCAGGAGGGCGAGAAGTTCCTCGTGAGAAATATCTTTGTCAGAGACGATCTCCGGCCGCCACGAATCACCCGCAGCCTGTTTCAGGCGCGCGGCAAATTCCTCAAAGTCCAGCTTTAATGCGAGATGGCCGTTGATTTGATAATGATCACTCATTACGGCATAGACTCCTGAGTATATTCCCGATTCCGCAAGGATGGGGGCGCACCACTCCATCCCTTTCTATTATCGGCTCAACGCACCCTGTTGTTGCTTGTAACTTACCGACAGATGGAGCAAAAAAAATGAGGTGTATTATTTTCCCTGCATTCAAATCCACCAGTTTAGCGATAAGTCTGCAAATATTTTGTCTTTATGGCACATTGCGGGCGAGATTCATCTTATCAAGCTGATAAAAAATTCAGGGCAGTAAAATACTCCATCGATAATATCGAGTTAAAATTGTCTTCATCAGACAAATCGGTTAGAATAGAATTGTCTTTTTGTCGATCTTTGGTCTCCAAATGCACCTGACACACGACCTACATGATGTCTATGGACAAAAGATCGCGGCTCAGGGCTGCGAGATTAGTGCGCGAGTGTTGCGAGATATCATCAAGCAGGGCGCCCTGCTTCCGAGAAAAACCATCCCCGTCGTAAAAACACCTCTTTTCAAGGATTTCAAAAAGGCCCTGCGTGATCACAGATACCATCACGTCTTTACTCAACCGGAAACAAAAAAGAAATTGCTCAGGACATTTTCAAGACTGAAATTTACCGATCCCATTCTCCTGGAATTGCTGCACATGAAGCGCAGGCTGCCGGATACATATCATCACGTGCTCATGATGTCGGCGCTCGTCATCAAAACAATTCTGGATATAAAAAATACCCGCCTCGATCCCCTGCTTGCGGCATACCTCTGCCTGACGCATGATCTGGGCAAAACCAGGATCCCCAAGACTATCCTTAACAAGAAAGAAGAGCTGACGCTTGCGGAATACCGGACGATACAGACCCATCCTCTCATCGGATACGTTCTTCTCAACTACTACTGGGGATGGCAGGGGAAAAAATACTGCCGGACCGCTCTCGATCATCACGAAAAGCTAGACGGCTCCGGTTATCCGCGAGGCATCAAAAAAATCGACAGCTATTCCAAACTCATCGCCCCGGTGGATATCTACGATGCCCTCATCTCCAAGCGCCCTTACAGAAAACTGTCATACAACGGTCGCCTGGCGATGGACATACTCCTGGAAGATGCGCAAAGAGGAAAGCTCCACAAACCGAGCGTATATCAGCTCGTCAACTGCATCCGCGAACAAAAAGTCGGATCGGTTGCCGAAATGCGCGTCTCACAGAAAAGACGCACTCTCCCCCCGATCGGCAATCACTACGGAAAGATCAAGAAGACGAAGGCCCGGCGGCTTCTCAGGAGCGATTGACTAGAACGTCACGTAGTCCCGCGCTTTGCCGAGCGTTTTGTTTTGCCTCCCGATATCATCCAGAGACCTCAGGCGCGTGCCGTTTTTTCTGAAGGCGAGAATCCGCGAGACGTACGTTTCCCCAAGCCCGGGGACGCGGATCAGCCGGTATTTGTCGTCTTTGTTGAGATTGACAGGAAAGAATTCCGGATGGAGCCTCGCCCACGTCTCCTTGGGGTCGGTAGTGAGGGAGAGATTCCCCTCTGAATCGAGCGGGATCTCCGACGCCTCAAAGCCGTATCTTCTCAAAAGCCAGTCGACCTGATAAAGCCTGTGCTCGCGCGTGAGGAGCTCCCCGTTGCTCCGCAGCGAGCGCTCGCCCGGGAGATCTGCCGAACCCGCGCCGCGCTGATACGCGCTGAAGTAGATCCTGGAAAGCGCCATCTCGCGGTACAATTTCCATGAGGAGTCGATGAGCTCCTTGTCCGTTTCGGTGGAGGCGCCGACGATGAACTGCGTGGTCTGCTTCACGCGCTCGTAACGCGATCCCTTCGCAGTGAGCCGGCTGATGAACTCGATAGAGCGGATAATGTCGCGGGAATAATTTTTTGTTGTGGAGAGATGCCTGAAGTTGTGCTCGCCAGCAGTCTCGATGTTCAGGGAGACCGCGCTCGCCAGCGAGATGCTCTGACTGATCGCATCATCTGATGCGCCGGGGATAATCTTGAGATGAATATACCCCCTGAACTGCCGCTTTCTCAGTATGAGCGCCGCGCGATTGAGCCGCTCCATGGTGGTGTCGGGGTCACGCGTGACCGCGCTGCTCAGGAACAGCCCGCCCACCCTGCCGGCACGCTGATACGAAAGAAATGCGCCGGCCACCTCTTCGGGAGCGAGCGAGCAGCGTCTGGCGTTCGAACCCGCGCGCAGCGGGCAGTATTTGCAGTTGCTCACGCATTCGTTGGAGATGAGCGTCTTGAAGAGAAACGTGGTGCCGCCCGTCGGTAGAGCTACAGGATAGATCCATTTCTGATCGCTGGAACGACGGCGGTGTTCGTCCGTGTTCGTACCGCAGGCGCAGGCCAGGTCGTATTGCGAATCCCGCGAGAGGAGCGCGAGTTTCTCCTCTGCGTCCAGACTCTTATGAATGAATGGCGGCATCTCATAGAAACGATTGGATCAACTGCCGTTCACTTTTCCAGAAAAATCTTTCACATTCATCCCCGCTGCGCCTTTTCCTTGCCAAAGCTTCGCACCACCAGCACGGGGATATTTACTGCGTGTCGCAACGCGTCGACCGTCTGCCCGAAAATGAGGTCCTCAATGCCGCTATGGCCGTGCGAACCCATCACCATCATGTCGAGCCCGGCCGCTTTTACGGCCTTGGCGAGCTCACGCGGCGGGTTGCCGAAGAGCACCAGCGATTCCACCGGGAGGTCGCGCTCCTCGATCTCGCGCGCAAGCCCGTCGAGATACGACTCATCCTCCGTGCCGTGCAGGCTGCTGCTCTGGTTGCCCATCATCATAGTACCGGGAGTATCCACGACGTGGAGCAGCGTGAGCCTCGCCTTGTAGGCCTTTGCCTGCGCCAGCGCCGCAGATAGGACGATGGAATCACCCTCGGCATGTTCGAGCGCCACGCCGATGTGGCGTACAGTGAATTGTTTGATCGACGCGGCAACGGCATGTTCGTCCCTCATCACTCCGCTTTCCCATGCGCGGCCGGCCCGGAAAACAGGTGCGAAGCTCACCCATGCCAGAATGCCCAGAACCGCGGCCAGCGGCGGAACCGCCAGTACAAAGGTCCACGCCGGCCCTCCGCCGAGCCATCCTGAGAGTTCGTCGTACACGAGTTTCATGTTGAGCAGGACGATGATCGCCGCGATGATCCATGCGAGGAGTTTGATCCACGCGTTGTTGGCAAAAACGCCCATTTTCTTTTTATCTGAAGTGAAGTGAATGAGCGGGATGACCGCGAACGGGAGCTGCAGGCTCAACACTACCTGCGAGAGGATTAGCAGATGAAAGAGTCCGCTGCTCCCCGCCAAAGCGATGGCCACTACCGCTGGAACAAGTGCGATGGCGCGAGTGATAAAACGCCTGAGCCACGGCTGGATGCGGAGGTTGAGAAAACCTTCCATGACGATCTGCCCCGACAGGGTGCCGGTGAGCGTCGAGCTCTGGCCCGCGGCAAGCAAAGCCACTGCGAACGCGATCGGCGCGACGCGCGTCCCCAGGATGCCGTCGAGCAGGCTGTGCGCCTGCTGGATTTCGGTCACCTCGATACCGCGGCTGTAAAACGTAGCCGCGGCCATGATGAGGATCGCGGAGTTCACGAGGAACGCCGCGTTGAGGGCGAGGCCTGAATCCAGGAAGTTGAATCGACACGCAGACCTGCGGCCGGTCACGGTGTCCGCTACGGCGCGCGACTGCACGAGCGAGGAGTGCAGGTATAAATTGTGCGGCATCACCGTTGCGCCGATCATGCCTATGGCCACGTAGAGCGCCGAGGGTTCGAGGTGAGGCACAAAGCCCGCGGCGATCCCTCCCCAATCCGGTTTTGCCAGGAATATTTCTATGAAGAAACACGCGCCGATCGTGCCGACCAGCATCACGATGAACGCCTCCATCTTCCTGATGCCGTAGCGCTGGAGCGCGAGGAAGAGGAACGTATCAAAGGCCGTGATCGCGCAGCCCCAGAGCAGGGGCAGTCCAAAGAGCAGATTGAGCCCTACGACGGTGCCTATGATTTCAGCGAGGTCCGTGGCCGCGATGGCGATTTCAGCGAGCACCCAGAGAAAAAAGTTGAGCGCCCGTGAATATTCCCTCCTGCAACCCTGAGCGAGGTCGAGCCCGGTCACGATGCCGAGCCGCGCAGCCAGCGTCTGCAACAGCAGCGCCATCACGTTGGACATCAAAAGGACCCAGATGAGAGTATAGCCGAACCGCGCGCCGCCCGCGATGTCCGTGGCCCAGTTGCCCGGGTCCATGTAACCCACGCTTACGAGATACGCGGGACCGGCAAAGGCCAGGAACTTGCGAACCCATCCAGGTTTCCTGACCGCAACATCGCCCTTGTAATTTCCTTTGCTCGAATCCACCGATCCCCCGATTGACGGCCCAGAATACGACGATCGTTTTGGCGAAGCAACGAGTAAGCTGTTGGCAAAGTACCGCCGCTCGCATAATCTGCATCCATCGGGGGAAAAATTGCGAAGGGCGTTTGAGTTCATAGTGATCTTCGCGCTGATGGCCGCGGCAGGGCCTGCTTATGCGATGAGGGCGCCCACGCGCCCCCCTCCCCCGCCTCCGCAGGCGATCGCTGTAGACGAACCGGCATCCCGCGTCACGGCGCCGCCATCTTATACTGCAAGGCGCATCGTCCTCTTTCCTCTCGAAATCCCGAGCTACGCACTCAAGGCAGTGCTCTGGCCGCTGGGCGAATCGATCGAGTGGATGCAGCGCAAACACTATTCGGAACGCGTTGAGGACTTTTTCTCGTTCAAGTCCCGCAGGATCTGGATCTATCCGGTGATGGACAAAAGCCCTGGATCGAGTTTCGGCGGCGGCTTTGCCGTCAAGGCGCTCGATATATTCGGTCCGGGCAACAACATCGACGCCGACTACCGCGTACACGTGAACCTCGACATGTTCGCCGATATCTCCTTCGGAAAGATCGAGCTCCTCCGGATCGGCGATCTCCCGGTGGAACTCGCATTCAACGGAGCCTGGATGAAGCGGGGCTCATTTAACTACTTTGGCGTGGGCAACAATACGCCTGAGTCAAACGAGTCGAGCTGGAACCAACAGGATCTCGACGGGGCCGTGCGGTTCGGGGTGGCGCCGGTAAAGACTCTCGATCTCTACGCCATCATGGGAGGCTCGGCCACGTCGACCGGTGACGCCTCCAACACGGGTATCGATCCCGCCGATTTCCCGCCAGCGGGATACGGCCGCTGGCTCTCCTATCTCCGCATGGGCGCGGGAATCACTCACGACTCGCGGGACGTAACATGGGACCCGCGCCGCGGCGGGGTCCATGCGCTCGAATTCAGCCGCTTTCAATATATGGGCGGCGGAGGGAATTTCAGCTACAACGACATACGATTGCTGCTTAGCCAATACATACCTCTCTGGTCTCCAGAGCACACGCTCATGCTCCGTACGCACTGGTGGTTGCAGCAGAGCCCGGGCAGCATGCCCATGCCCCGCATGACCGTGCTGGATGCAGACCACTGGCTGCGCGGCTTTGACCGCGGACGTTTCCGCGGCCGCGCGAGCTCCGTGTTCAACGCCGAATATTATTTCCCCCTCTTTTCGAGTCTGCGCGGCATGGTCCTGTTTGACTACGGGCGCGTCTTCGACGGACTCTCAAATTTTTCGTTCAAGGATTTCAAATACTCGGCGGGAGGAGGATTCGATCTTGAAGCGACGCGCGTGATCGTCATACGTTTCCGCGCGGCCTACGGCGGCGAGGGAGTCAAGTTCCTCTTCACGCTGCTCAGGAAACAGCCATGAAGAAACTTTTCCTTACGTCGGTATTTACATCGTTCATATTCCTCGCGTCGTGGGCTGCAGGCGCCTATGAACTGCGCTATCCGCCGGTGCGCTGGATGGCGGACCTCGACCGCACGCTGCAGACGCTCCCCGCGCTTCGATATGCATATGACCCTCTCGACGGGTATCTGCACGGGACGAAGGACGAGATCAGAGCTCTCACGTCCGCGGCGGCTGGTTTGGCCGGCATGTCCAGGAAATACCTTCCAGGCCTGAAAGTCGAAGCAATCGACACGAACAACTTCGAAGAGGTGGCGGATTCCTCATGGTTTACGAATCGCATCGGACGCACGGGCGTTTCGACTGAAGATATTGCGGCGTATATGGCAGGCGGCTGCCCTGAGCTCAAAGGACCGATCCTCGTTCACGAGGCGGCGGAAGGCGGCGATACGCCGGCTCTCCTCGTCGACGACAGCGCCGGCGCCGGCTTTATCCTGCATCCCGATCCGCCGGACGCGCAAGGCATTGAAAGCGCGCGCGCCACTGCCGCGGCCCTCATCCTCCACGCCGCGGGATACAACGCGGCGCCCCACTGCCCCGTCACCGTGGACCGAGGCTCGCTCACGATCGCGAGCGGGGCACGCAGACTCGGGAGGTACGGCGAGAGATCGGAGCTGACACGGGAGGCATTGGGCAAATTGCTCGAACACCAGCCGCATTCGACGCGCGCGGTCGCCGCGCGCATTCCCGAGGGCCTGCCCGTCGGACGATTTGCGTTTGCCGGCCGCCTCTTCATCGACAAGAACGACCGCCTTCGCCACCAGGATCGGCGCGAACTCAGGGCGCTTCGCCTCTTCTCCGCCTTCATCGGCTGGGTGAAGATCAGCGGGCGGTCCGCCTTCGATGTTTTTGCCGGCGGCGAGGACGGCGAGGGATACATGCAGCATTGGCTATTAAATCTCACGGATATCGAAGAGCCCGGATCAGAGCCCAACCTCATGAACGCGGGAGCATCGCTTACCAACGAGGCCTTTGCCATCATGACATCGAGAGACGCATACTGGGCAACGCGGCTCATAGCGGACTTCACCGACCCACTCATAGATGCGATCATTTCGGCGGCGCACTACGCGGACGAGTCGCAAGCGAGTAAAGACGCGCAGGGCCTCAAGTCCAGGCGCGATGCGATCGCGGTGAAGTGGTTCGGCGAACTGAGTCCACTCGACGATTTTTCTCTCGCAACGGAGGGCGGCGTCATTACAGTTTCCTGCACGGATCTTGCTGTTAAGGCGGCGGATGCGCAATCCAAACGACGCTATCGCGCGAGGCTCACGACGCCGTACGGGAGGGCGATAATTGTGCCCTGGCGGGAGGCCGAAACATGTTCGTTCACGATTGATGGCGACGCACTGCAGGGGCTGACCGACGGACGAATCTACGAACTCGATCTGCAGGCAAAGGACGCGACTGACGAGTGGTGGCTTCCCGCGGTTACGCTTCTCGTGCGTGCAAAAGGGCAAGCCCTCTCACTCGCGGGTTTGGAGTGGCGCATGAGATAGACCGAAAAAAACAGAAGTCAGAATACAGAATCCAGAATTCAGCATAGCATGTGAAGAGTCCTTCGACAGCTTGCTGGCATCCTCATTCCTATTCTGGATTCTGGTGTTATTCCGTGACCTTGAACTCCGCAACCCTGAACTCCGCACGGCGGTTCGCTGCGCGGCCTTCCTTTGTCTTGTTTGTGGCGACTGGATCTAACGCATCCTTGCCCTGGACGGAGAGACGATCTGCCGCGATACCGTCAGCAACGAGATCGGTCTTAACTTTCTCGGCGCGACGCTTGGAGAGTTTCAGGTTATACCTCTCCCTGCCGGTTGAATCGGTGTAACCCACGATCGTGACCTTGGCCTTTGGATTGTCTTTGAGCACATCGGCCACGTGCTTCACTGTCTCGGTATCCTGCGCCGAGACGTACTCGGTCTTGTTAAACTTGAAGTGGACCTTGGCATTGTTGACGTCGCTCAAGGGAAGCACTGCCGCCGTGGCCGGCGCCTCCTTCTTCTCCTTGAGTTTGCTCTTGTATGCCACGCCCGTAAATACGCGGAACGAGGGAGCGCCGGAACCGCGTATGAAACCCGCGCCGCCGCCGGCGTTGACCGTGACGCCGCTGTCGCCTATTGCGTATTTGAGACCTGCGTCGCCTTCCAAAGGCGACTCCACCTTCTCCTGGAAGAGCCCCGTCAAGCGCGCGCTGCCGTTGACTTCCGCCGCAAACGAAACGCCCTTGCCGAGATCAACCGCCGTGCCGAGCCCGTAGAGCAGCTGATGAAAGACTTCCTTGTCGAAGAGCACGTACTTCTGCCGCGCGAGGATGCCGGTATTCAAGGCGATGTGCCAGCAATCGAACGGCAGGAATTCCAGGAGCAGCTTGCCGCCGCCGGTCACGTTGCCTGCCCCGTTGAAGTACTTGCCGCTGCCGGACGGGAGGGTGATGAACGGCAAGAGGCCGAAACCAACGCGATGATCGGCCAAAGAGACGAATTCGCTCTTGAGATTGATCTGCACATCACCCATGGCCATTTTGTTCTGCCCTGGCGCACCCACCACCGTGGGATCATGCCACTTGTCCCACCAGGCGACCGGCACGTCGATGCCGAACTGGAGCCAGCGATCCACAAGGCCCGCGGAGAAGAAGACATCCTGAACGATCAGGTCGTCCACCACTCCCTGCACGTTAACGCCGTTCACCATCATTCGGAGGGGATGATAGGAGAAGTTGCCTTCGGTGCCCACGACCCACTGCCACTGTTTGAGCGTGGGAGTCCCGTAGATCGTGAAATAAGGACCGTCATCCACGGCCGGATGGAAGCTCGATGCCTCGAACCCCTTGGTGAGCGCGGCTGAATTCGATGCCAGCGCAAGGACTGCAAGAAAAGAGAAGATTGCGACGATCCCCCGACGGCGCATAATGACCTCCCGAATTTGAAAGAAATCAATGCAGATGCGCGGCATTTTAAAGTTTATACGTCTGGGAGTCAATTCATTCTTGAAGATTAGGGAGTTGGAGAAAAGTATATCTGAGTGTCATTGCGGGCGACCGAAGGAAGCGAAGCAATCCCCGTAAGGCCTCTGTCTGCAGGGATTGCCACGTCGCTCTCGCTCCTCGCAATGACACATGGAGGTTTGAATATCACTGGCCGTACATCTGCTCTATGACTCCCTGAAAGCGTTTCTCGATCGCCTTTCGTTTGATCTTGAGAGTCGGTGTGATCAGTTCCGGATCCTTCTCCACGATATACGGAACGAGCTCGAAGCGTTTGACCTGTTCGTACGGAGAAAAATTTTTATTCGCCTCCTCCACAACTTGCGCGAAGGAGTTCCTGATAACCTCGTGGCGCGCCATCTCCTCGACCGCCAGCGTGGAGAGCCCATGCTCAAGCGCAATCGCACGCAGCGCATCCATGTCGGGGAAGATGAGGGCAGAGACATATTTCCGGTCGTTGCCTATCACTACCGCGTGGGAGATCAGCGGCGAGCGGATCAGTTGCTCCTCTATCGGTATGGGAGGAACGTTCTTGCCGGTGGAAAGAACCAGCAGGTCTTTGATTCGGCCGGTGATCTTGAGATAGTTGTCCTCGTCCCACTCTCCCAGATCGCCCGTGTGCAGCCAGCCCTCCGCGTCGATCGCCTCCGCGGTCGCTTGCGGATTATTGTAGTAGCCCATCATCACGTTCGGGCCCTTCACGAGGATCTCCCCCTCGGGCGAAAACTTCACTTGCACCGAAGGAAGCAGTTTTCCGGTTGTGCCTGGTTTGAAATTTCCCACGTAGTTGAAGCTGACCACGGGACTCGTCTCGGTGAGACCGTAGCCTTCGTAAATATTGATGTGCAGGTATTTGTAGAATGCGACCAGCCGCTTTGGGATCGCGGCGCCGCCCGTGACGAAGCGGTGGAGCCGCCCGCCGAGGGCCGCGCGCACCTTGCGATACACCAGGAGATCGGCCACGAGATTGGCGAGAAAGAGAGCCGGAGCGCGCAGCAGCGACGGGGGCCGCCAGCCGCGATTTTCCGGACGATGCCGCTGCCTGAGGTCGCTGTAGAGTCCCTTTGCTGCAGCGGATTCCAGATCCTTGGCGCGCGACCCGACCCGAAGCGCCCAGATGAATATCCGCTGGCGCAGCGGGCTCGCCGTGCGCAGCCCCTCCACGATGCGGTTGTACATCTTCTCCATGATCAATGGCACCACGCAACAGAGGGTCGGACGAACTTCCCGCAGGTTATCGCTGAAGGTCTTGACGTTCTCTGCATAGGCGATCGTGGCTCCGCAGAAAAGCGGGGCATAGTATCCGACCGTGCGCTCGAAGACGTGCGAAAGCGGCAACACCGAGACACAGACATCGCTTTCGTCGACATCGGTGACGGAAAGCAGGCCGTATACTTCCGCGAGGAAGTTGCGATGCGAGAGCATTACGCCCTTGGGGTTGCCCGTAGTTCCGCTGGTATAGATAATACTGGCGAGGCCATCGCGCCCCACTCCTTCCAGCCTGCTCGCGAGCTCTTGCCGTCTCTCCGGGATCATCTGCCGGCCTTCGCGCAGGATCGCATCGAACGAACGCCCTCCGTCATTCGCCTCTTCCGACGGCACGCGCACGATTATATGTTTCAGCGCAGGCAGCTCTTCCTCAATCTTGCGAATTTCGCGCAGGCACGCTTCATCCTCCACGACGATGGCGAAGACGCTCGAGTCCTGCAGGATGAATTTGATGATGGATGGCGCCAGCGACTGGTATATCGGGACGACGACGCCGCCGGCCAGCATGGTTCCGAGATCGGTAATTGCCCATGCGCAGCAGTTGCGCATCCAGATCGCCACGCGGCCGCCCGCCGGCAACTCCAGATCCAGAAGCGACGCAGCCATCGCATATGCGCGATCGCGGAGCTGTCCGAAAGTGAGCCCCACCCAGGCGCCTCCCGCCTTCTCCATGAGGGCGGGCTTGGAATCATGCATCGTCGCGGCGCGAAGGAAGACGCGCGGGATGGAAATCGTGCGGTCCAGCTCTGAACCGAGATCGGAATTGATGTAGTTGCACAGCGCATCCTTCTTCTGATCCGCCTCAGTTCGAAACATACCCATGATACCCCCTGACAGTGCACCGCTGCGCGCTCACTCCTTCTGCGTAGGCTCATCCGGTTCTACCGGCTTGTCGTCGGTCTTCTCCGCCTCCGGTTTGCCCGGTCGACCAAGAGTTTTATCGGCCGCGGTCTTTTCTGAGGTCGAGGGTTTCCTGCCGATAGTCGAATCGGCCGGTGGATATGTGGGCGTCCTCTCGGCTGCAGCACCCTCGATGCCTGGTTTTGCCGCGTAAGCACCGCGCGGTTTTTCCTCTTTTGGACCTTCCGAGGCTTTCGTGAGCTTTTTGAGATCTTCTATGAGCCTGCGCCGTGCGCGCGTGCCGCGGTAGCGGTCTCGATATTCCTCCGGCAGCGCGGCGGCCAGCTCATCGATAACTTCGACTCCCTTGATGAGCAGCAGTATTCCCTGCGCCCGATTGCCGCGTGCAAGTTCCGCGTGGGCCCAGCCGTAATAAACCTCCCAGGTCAATTCCTTCAGTTGCCCGGCGAGGCAGGCTGTCTCAAGCGAGGTGAAACGCGCCTGGAGTTCGTCAAGCGTGGACGTCTCGTCGAGAATCGCCCTCAAAAGTTCAACGCGCAGCTTGAATTCCCCGTCGTTCAATTCCGTCGTAAGCCTCTCAAACCGCGCACGAGCGCCTACCGGATCTTCAAACTCGAAGGCCATGTCCGCGTCGGTATAGCGCGCCCATGCGACGAGGTCCGCGTCTCCCCTCTCAAGGCCCTCGGCCTCGGCGATTCTCAGGAGCTCCTCCGCCTTCTCACGATTGCCGCGTTCTCTCTCTATATATGACAGCATGAGCGCAAACCAGGGCTGGAGAGCCTGTTCGCCTTCTTCCTGCGAGAGGCGACGGCCCTTCGTGAAGTTTGCTGCTGCCGCCTCATCCATGCCGAGCAGCAAGTACACGCTGCCCTCGCGCAACAGGTTATAGATGAGGTCGTGCACGCTGCCGAATCGCTCCTGATATGCGCCCATCCTGCGCAATACTTCGAGCGCCTCGGCATAGCTGGCTTCCTTGAGCAGGGCGCCCACGAGGTTGCCCGTCGTCGAGAAGAGCGCATGCATTACGCCGGATTTTTCCGCAAGCTCCATCGAGTTTCTCAGATGAGGTATCGCTTCCTCGTATCGCGAGGCGCGCATCAGCACGTAACCGATCTCGCTCTCTAGAGCGATCCTGTTTATATTTCTCCCCGGCTCCAGCCGATCGAGGTCCTTAAGATCGTAGGCCAGCGCCTCATCCGTACGCCCCAGAAACGCCAGAGCAATCCCCAGGCTGTTGTTCGTCACCTTGCTCCGCTCTTCAGCCGGTAGAGCAGCCGCTTCCTCACGAGTCCGCAGGAAGATCTTGACCGCCTCTTCGAGGCGGCCCGACTGCAGCTCGGAAATGCCTATGTAGTTTTCGGCCAGCACGCGGTCGAATCTCCGGTCCTTCGGCGTGAGTTCGAGGCTACGGCTATAATGTGCTTTGGCGTCGTCGAACTGGCGCGTCTGGAGTGCTATCAGTCCTCTAAGTTCTTCCAGCGACGGGGTAACCCGTCCCTCCAGTTTCTCGAGATAGTGCTGCGCCTCGCGCAGGGAACCGGTCACCATGAGAAGATTTGCGGCCTTCTCCAGCAGCTCCGGCCACGACGCTGATGTCTGAGGACATATAGCGATCGCACGAGTGATGCTGTCGGCAGCAGGACCTATCTGATGGCGCTCTTTGTATTCGTCACTCGCTTGTTCGTAGATGCGGATGGCTTTGTCCACGTTGCCGGCCTTCGCCGTATGATAGGCGATTTCGTTACGCGGTACGCCCTCGATCTTCGATAGGCCCTCGGCGATGACTCCGGAGAGCCTCATGCCGCGCTCGGGATCCAGCGACCTGATGATGTCCAGCGCCAGCGCCTGGCTCGACACCTGCACGAGTGTCCTGGCCGGATCGGGCGCCGGAATGCTGACGACGAGTTCTTCACGTTGACAGCGCTCCAACAATCGTACGAGCTGGGCGTGCCCTTCGCCGAGCGTTTCGGCAAGGCTCCTCATCTCGATCGGGCGAAAGATGAGCGCCAGCTCGGCGAGCAGATCGCTCTCCTCCGGGGAAAGCGCATCCATCCGTTCCTTGTAGAGGAGTCCAATCTGCGGCGGAGGGAGCAGATTCTCTATCGGTTCGTCCTTTGAAAGATGAGGCGCCAGAAAGCGCAAACCTTCGACCATGAGAAGAGGCAACCCGCCGGAGTACTGATGCAGAAGCGTCGCGATCGCCTCGGTTCGCTCGGTCTCGCCGAGCACCAGGTTGATATACTGCGCGATCCCGGCGGCGGTAAGGCGAGTCATCGTCAGCGCGCCTTCCAATGTCTCTTCAGTCGCCGTCAGGAGAAAGATCGGAACAGTGCGCCCGTCCCGCCTATATCTCTCCAGTTTTTCGAGGAGCTGAGAGAGGAGATTTTTCGTGCTCCGGTCCGCCTTGTGGAAATCGTCGAGCAGCATGCACAATGGCTTTCTCTGGGCCGCCTCAATGATTGCGTCGACTCGCATGCGGATCTGCCAGTCTTCGCTCATCTCGGCAGGAATGCGGTCGGCCAGCCCCAGCCATGACTCGATCTTGGGCCATTCCGGCGCCTGCCACTCGCAGACTATTTCGAGAAACGAGACCTCGCGAAGCTCTACCGCGTGCCGCATCTCATTCACGAGCCGCGATTTGCCCATTCCCTGCGCCCCGGAGATGACCGCCGACTGCCCGAACTCAGGTGCGGCGCCGGGAGAGAAGGCGGCGTCGAGCCGTTTCTTGAGCTCGGCGATGATCTCCTCGCGCTCGACCAGCGGTCCCTCCCGTGGAATTCGGACCGCGAGACTCTCTTCAGCGCTCAGATATTTTTTGCCGGTGGCGACGTTGAGAAAGTGCAGGGCGACGCGTGCGTTGGAGAAACGCTCGGCCGGATTTTTGGCTAGCAACTTCTTTATTATGTCGTGCATATGGCGCGGAATGCTCACTCCTTCCCATATCTCCTCGGGGAGCGAGCCGCGGACGTGCCAGTCATATACGTCTTCCGTATTCTCCACGCTGAAGGGAAAGCGGCCTGTAAACGTCCGCAACAGGAGCATGCCGACGGAGTAAAGATCGGCGCGATGGTCTACGGTTTCACCTTCGATCAAAAGCTCCGGCGCCATGTAAGTTGGCGTGCCGACGGCGACCGTCTGCGAGATCGATTTGAGTTTTGCGGCGACTCCGAAGTCGAGGATCTTGACCTGCGGGTGTCCGCCCACGTCGGCAACCAGGATATTATCCGATTTTATGTCGAAGTGAACGATTCCCTGCGAGTGGACGTAGTCGAGCGCCGTAAGCACCTGCGCGAGCATCTCTTCTATATACTCATAGGGTTTGCCGTCGGCAGCCTGGATGAAAGTCGTGCCCGTGCAGTATTCGGAAGTGAAATAGTATTGCCGCTGATCCGGAAGAAAGCCGAAATCGTGGACTTGCGCGAGATGCGCATGTTTGAGCTGCGTCAGGATTTCGAACTCGCCCTTGAAGAGATCGATCGTCTCCTGATCCGCGAGTTCGAGGCGAAGGTACTTGAGAGCGACATTTTCATTGAGCTTCCGGTCACGGGCGAGCCATACCTCTCCGAACGTCCCCTCCCCAAGCTTGCTGACGAGTTCGTAATTCCCCTGAAACGCCGCTTCTTCTTCGCGTTTCATCATGATTGTGAGCCCCCCGTATTGATTGATAATACTCCACCGAAGTGGAGATGAAAATCCCAAAAAGAGGAAGGCCCTTTTCCTGCGCCCTGGTTTCTGTTAAAGTTTCGTATATGCCCGACCCTAACGTCAGACTTCCTGCCAAGATAGAAATCCAGAAGAGCGTGTACAAGATCCGCTTCCTCAAGATTCCGCCGCATGAGATATTTGAAAAAGGTTCGGTGTTTAGGCTCTTCCAGGGGAGGAACGCGGGCGTATATTTCGTGAGCAGCACCACGCTCGGAATGCTTGAAGAGCGGGGTCTCAAGTTTGAAATCGTCAAAGAAATCCCGCCGGACAAAACAGGCGTCTCAATTCAATTTCCGCTCGAAACCATCCTCCACGATCTTCCCGGCGAAGACGTGCGCGAAGAGATTGTGGCCTTTGCAATCGCCCAGCGCGAGAGGGGCGAACCGTCGATTCCGGTCTACTGCGGCCGTACGCAGGACGAGATTCCGGGAAGTTTTGTCCTGGATCGCCCCGGCGGTTTCCGCAAGTATCGCTGGCGGTGGGACAGACACCACAAGATTCATCATACAGCAGCGTTCCGCGATCATTTTCCCAAGCTCACGAGAAAGATGCTCGATCCGGACACGCGCTTTGTGGTCTCGCTCGGCTCCGGAGGGCTTCGGATGTTCGCGCATCCCACGATGTTCCGTCTGATCGAGGCAATGGGAGCGCGGGATGCGATCGAGGAAATCTGGGGGTGCAGCGGAGGCGCGATCGCCGGTCTCGCGTACGCGCTGGGAGCCGACCACCAGATCCTCGAACGGGAAGGCTACGACCTGTATCACCGCAAGTACGATCTGCATCTCTCCCCCACCCTGCCGGAGCTGATAAAGAACGTCATCATGGACCGCCTGCTTCCAGGAACAACCATGAACCTGCGCGGATTTGTGGATATCCAGACCTCAATGCAGGAATCGCTCGCGCGCGTGGCGCAACACAGCAAGCCATCGTTTCCGTTTTTTGCGATCGCCTATAATCTCGACACAAAGCACAACGAAGTATTGACCCCCGGCGACGTCGACACATCCGCATACAAGGGGCTGATCAAACACTGCTCGCCTATCAATTCCGTGCTCGCCTCGGCGGCGATTCCCGTTCTTTTCGTCCCATGCGTCATCAAGCGCGGAAAGACGCCGTTCACTTACATCGACGGAAGTCTCTCCGAAGAAGTCCCCCTGCCATCCGTTCATCAGAAGTGGCTCATCGACCGGAAAGAGGGACTCACCAGGAAGAAAAAACTCTTCATCCTCGCGGTGAATCTCTTTCCGTACCTGTCCACTTGGAAGCTCTTCAACCATTTCCTCGCCAAGTACGTACCGTTTCTTGAACTCGCCGGTTTTTTGAGCAGGCTTGCGGACCTCGCCCGACGGGCCCGTATCGACGAGCAGATCCGGGCGATCCATCACGACCCCAACGCGTACGTAGCAGAAGTGAGCCTGCCGCGGCTTTCGATGATCAACTTCCTCGACCCGCGGATCATCCCGGTAGTCATCGAAAAGGCGCACGGCACATTCCTCAATCAACTGCTCGAGATCGAGCAACGCCTTCCTTGAGAAAGTGACAGCGTAACGAATGAAGATCCTGCTCATATCGCCGGACATTCCTTTTCCGCATGTGAGCGATCGCTGGTTCGCAATTCCTCAACTTTCGCTTCCGATCATAGCGGCCCTCACCCCTTCACATCATCACGTCTGCATAGCAGAAGAGCCGCGGGACAAGATCCCCAGGGATGAGCAGTGGGACGTCGTGGGCATTACATCCATGACGAATAACATTTTCCGCGCTTATCAACTCGCCGACGATTTCAAAAAACGCGGCTCCGTCGTGGTCATGGGCGGCATACATCCGTCGTGCCTGCCTGATGAGGCCTTGCGGCATGCCGATGCGGTTGTGATCGGGGAGGCCGAAGGCGTATGGAGAGAGATCTTGAACGACGTTGAGAGGCGCTCGCTCAAAAAAACATACATCTCCGAGAAAAGCGATCCTCTTGCAATCCCGATTCCATGGAAGCCGAAGCGAAGGTTGATCTCCGCGATCATTCCGCAACTCGTTCCCACCATGACCTCCCGCGGCTGTCCGCATGATTGCGAGTTCTGCAGCGTCAATATCGTTCATGGGCGAGTAAACCGCAGGCTCCCGATCGATAGGATACTGGAAGACGTGAAGCGCTATCGGGGACAGCGCCTCTTTTTTGTCGACGACAACATCGGCGCCAGCCGCGCTTTTGCCCTGGAAGTCTTCAGGGCGATAACGCCTCTCAAGGTGAGGTGGGTCGGAGAAGCGACCGTGAAGTTCTTACTGGACGAGGAGCTGTTTCATGCCGCGCTTGAATCCGGGCTTGATGGATTATTCGTCGGACTGGAGAGCGTTGAACCCGGGGCTTTTCAGGAGATGAGAAAACTCCCGTCGACTATCTCGGAGGTAGAGGAGGCGATCAGGCGCGCGCGCGAAGCGGGAATAGTTTTCCATGCATCGCTCGTCTTCGGCATGGATTCCCAATCGAAACTGGTTTTCGAACATACCCTCGATTTTCTCGAACGAAACGCCGTGCCGTCGATTTCCGCCTGCATGCTTACGCCGTATCCTGGAACGCGCCTCTTTTCCAGGCTGGAAAAAGAAAATCGCATTCTCCATAAGAACTGGTCATACTACGACCATAACATGATCTGCTTCAGGCCCCTCATTATGGAACCTGAAGAACTGGCGGAAAGATACCTCGATTTCATGAGACGTATTTTCTCATGGCCGTCCATTGTACGCCGCTCTCGCGGGTGGATGCGTTCGATGCCGTGGGTAATCCTCGGGGGCAATTATTTGAAACACATGAATGTGCCCAGGATGAAGCGGCGCTACAAAGCGTATTTCGAATGGCTGAAGAGATCGGGAGAGAGTTATGGCCGCGGCGCATAATACCGTGCAAAAAAGTCATACATCCTCACGATGGATCAAGGCGGCCCCCAACTCGATCACCGCCATAAGCATCTTCTTCGGTTTCGCGAGCATCATCTTTTCCACCGCGGATCATTTTTTCAAGGCGGCCTTGTTCATCATATTGGCGGCGGCTGCGGATACCATTGATGGAAGGGTTGCGAGGCTGCTTCGCGCGGAAAGTAAATTCGGCATCGAATTCGATTCCTTTGCTGATGCGATTTCTTTCGGAGTCGCGCCGGCGGTTCTGATCAACCTGTGGGCGTTCAAGCTCATGCCGTACGTCGGCTGGCCCGTGGCCTTCATCTACATGATCTGCGCAATCCTGCGGCTCGTGCGCTTCAACGTCATGCATCAGGTGGAGGACGTCCGCTATTTCCAGGGGCTTCCGGTTCTCACGCCCGCATGCCTCATCGCGCTCTTCGTAATCTTCTCGCAAAACTATCTGGACGGGGAGTTCTCTTTGATCGGCCGTTTCTTCCTCGCCGGCGTTGTAGCCGTTCTTGCGCTGCTCATGATCTCTTCCGTGCCCTACCGCAACCCAAAGGCGTTATCCTCAAAAACTCTTCCGCTGCCGCTGCTAGTTGCGGTAGTCATCGTCTGGGCCGCATCGTCGATCATATGGTACGACGCGGTCCCCTTCTTCCTCTTCCTCGCTTACGCGTTGTCCGGCCCGATCGAGTTCATCGTCCGCGCACTTTCAGGAAAGAGATAATAATTTGCTTGTCGAAGCACTAGCGGGATTTTGGCTTCGAGGGCTGCGAAGGTTTCGCTTTGTAGAGGTCATTCTTGAGTTGTCTCACCACGCCGTCGATCGTCTTCTCGTCTTCTTCGAACTCATTTTTTGGGGATTGCGCGGCAGTAGTCTGCTCCTTTGGCTTGTCCTTGCAGTGTCCAAGCAATTTATCGATGAGTCCCATGTCGTCATCCTTTCTCTCGTCACGATTTGCCGATCGCCACGTACGGGCGAACCATTTTTTCCGGATCTACGATGCTGTCGAACTCCTCGCCGCTGATGAAGCCCTGCTTGAGGGCCGCCTCCCTCAAGGTGAGACCGTGCTCGTGCGCGTAATGCGCAACCTTGGAGGCCTTGTCGTAACCGATCACCGGGGTCAAAGCGGTGACGAGCATCAATGAATTTCCAAGATATTCCGCAATGCGTTTCTCGTTCGCCTGCATTCCATCCACAAGATACTTGCGGAAATTATTCATGCCGTCGGCCATGATCCGGATCGATTTCATGATATTGAAGATGATCAAAGGCTTGTAGACGTTCATCTCAAGGTGACCGCCCGCGCCTCCAAAGGCTACAGCGACGTCGTTCGCCATGACCTGAGCCGCGATCATCGATAGCGCCTCGCACTGCGTGGGGTTGACCTTTCCCGGCATGATCGACGAACCGGGTTCGTTTCGCGGAATGATCAGCTCATAGATACCCGCGCGCGGGCCGCAGGAGAGAAGACGAATGTCGTTTGCGATCTTGTAGAGCGATACGGCCAGAGTCTTGAGCGTGCCCGAGAGCTGCACGAGCGCGTCGTGAGCGCCCTGCACCGCGAATTTGTTGGGAGCGGGGATAAAAGGCAGGCCGGTGAGATGCGCTATCTGCGCGGCCGCGTCGCCGTCGAATCCGGGCGCCGCGTTGATACCGGTGCCCACTGCAGTGCCTCCGAGCGCGAGGCGAAAGATGCCCTGCAGCGACTGTTCGAGGCGCTCCACGCCATCGTCCAGCATGCAGACGTAGCCCGAGAATTCCTGACCGAGCGTCAGCGGCGTGGCGTCCTGCAGATGCGTGCGGCCGATCTTCACGATATCCTTCCATGCGACGGCCTTCGCATTGAGACCGTCGCGAAGATTCAGAACCGCGGGAATGAGGGTTTTGGCAACTCCGATGGCCGCGGCGATCGACATCGCGGATGGAAAGGTGTCGTTGGACGACTGCGACATGTTCACGTCGTCGTTGGGATGAACGGGTTTCTTGCTTCCTAGAGGTTCTTTTGCGAGTTGGGAGCAGCGATTGGAGATCACCTCGTTGACGTTCATATTGAACTGCGTGCCGCTGCCGCTTATCCAGACGTTTAAGGGAAACATCTCATCGTGCCTGCTGGAAATAATTTCGTCGCAGGCCTTGTCGATCAGATCGGCCTTTTCACGGGAGAGACGCCCGGCATCCCTGTTGGCGATTGCCGAGGCTTTTTTCAGTATGGCGTACGCTGCGATCATCTCGCGTGGGATGAGATCGTCTCCAATATTGAAGAGCTCGAGCGCCCGTTGCGTCTGCGCACCCCACAACTTGTCCGCAGGGACCTTTACTTCGCCATGACTGTCGGTTTCGACGCGGAACTTATCCATGCTGAGTGTATATCATCGGCAATCGGCTTCTACAAGGGCGAATACCCCGTCGCCTCTCGTACGATCGGAAGGTATTCGCCAAAGATCGCGTCCTGCGGATCGCCGGCCGGCGCTGCCTTGATCCCATAGTCGGATACGGAGAAAAGAAGTCCGTTCACGAGCAAGGCGCGTCGCATCGCGAGGCCGTTCATCAGAGCCGCATCCCTGTCTGCGGCGGGTATGAGGTCAACGTGATCTATGACCGCAACCTGCTCGAAACCCGCGGCCGCGTCGATTTTGAAGACGTATAGTTTTGAGCCGTAATCCGCCGAAGCCTCAGCCGCAACTGCCACGTCTCCACCGACGAATTGCGGCAAATGATTCACCGGTATCGCAATCAGATTTTCTTCCGGGAAAAAAGCAAAGGCCTTGTGAGTCGAGTTTGCCTCTGAATACGTCCATTCGTTTTTGGCGCCTATCACCACTCGATGATCGAGTATCGGGTGGGCAAGATCAGACACGTCGAACATAGAGAGCGCAACGCCTCCATTCCATGCCATGCCGTCCGCCATATCGAGACCTACGGACAAAAGATGCGATTCATCCATCTTCACCAGGTATGTCGATACGCCGGGGACCTCAAGCTCGCCGGCCTTTGCGGGGTGCGCTGGATCTGAGAGGTCTATGGAGATCAGAGGGTCCACCGTAAGATAAGTCACGAGAAAGGCCTTATCGCCCACAAATCGCGCGGACCAGATCGACTCACCGGACGCAATTCCGTCAAGGCTGCCCGTCAGGGTGACGGCCCCGCCCTGCTCCTTGAATACATAGACCCTGTTGTCATTGTCGGTTGAGCCCGGGGTGCTGCGTCCCGTCGTTGCGGCCACGCGAATCATGCCGTCGAATTCGTCCATCGAGAACTGGTTGAGCAGCATGCCGTCAAACTGCGCCGTGCCCGCATATACGGCCTTCGCGGGATCGCTCTCTATATCGAAGATGTGAAGCGAGCTCTTGTCATATGCCTGATCCCAGTCGGCTAGGTACAGACGCCGCGCGGATGCCGCAACAGTGGGGCTCAAGCCGATAGAGGTAGTCGACACGATACTTCCGTCCTTCTTTGAGATGTCGATAGATTCGATGTGCGTTCTCGCGAGCTGTATCCGGTCGCCTGAAGCGTCGAACCTCATCGGGTCAGGCACGTAGATCCTGGAGCAGTCGTCCGCCACGGGCGCGTCCTGCCGCACCCCGCCGTTGATCCGCGAATCGACGATCACGGGTTGAAGATCGCCGGGCTGCGGCGCAGCTTCACGGGGGAGCCCGAGCCACTCCGAAGAGATGACGTGAAACGTCCCGCCCACAAGCCGTGAGTCTACGTAACTTCCGTTGATCTCTATCTCGCGGAAGATGGACGGGAGCGCGCGGTTCGTGAGATCGACGAGCGCGATCTGCGTATCCATGCCGTAACTTGACGATGCGTACGGCGCGTTCCCCACCACGGCGGCGATATCTCCGAGCACCACCATCGCGGTCGGCTGCATATTGAGATCCAGCATGCCGGCCTTAACAACGGCTGAACCGTCTTGCGCAGAAAATATGTAGAGCCTTCCGGAGTTGTGCAGGACGTAGACGTAGTTTCCATCGCTGATCGCGATGTCTGCTTCCTTGACTTCGCGAGGCTCTGCGGCAGAGTCGCTCCCCTGCTCATCGGCTACAAATGCCGGCGCTTCTCCCTCAGCGCCTCCTTCGGCCCCTGCCACGAGCGGTTCTGGTTCGCGTTCCACGATCGGCGCCGCGGCAAGAGCGGATGCAAGATCTCCGCAGGAACTATATGCGGTCAGCGCCTTGCCGACCGGCGGCGCATCGCCTGCGCTGCTCCCATTGTTTCCGCCGCACCCGGCCGCCATGACCACGAGCACTGCACAAAAGGGAATGAGCATTCGCATACAGCTTTGTATCTTCATAACCGCCTCCATCTCCCCCGTGTCATAAGAATGACAGTCCATTCAACAATTCGTAGAATTGCGCCTCGCCGGAGGTGAAGATCTCAGCCTGGACGTGCACGAGCACGTCAATATTGAGGAAGAAGAAATCTGCAGCATCTCCGCCAGACGGTCCGGCCCCGGGATCGTTGAAGCAGAATCCCGACAGCGAAGTGGTGTTGCACACGTTGAACTGCTGCGACGGATACTGCTGCGCGAGATACGCAGGCAGCGAAGCCGGAGGCGGATCGAGGCGCGTGAAAGTCACGACCGCCGACGTCGCAGGCGCACCGCTGCTCGTGAATGTTGCGGAATCTCCGGCTGCATTCTCCGCAACGCTCCAGTCTGACGGATAGGTGATGCGCACACCATATGTAGCGTTTTCATAGACGTTCTGTTCGGCGGAAGACGGCGCACCGGCGAGTTCGCCGCATTCGCCGCCCGGACATGGATTGCCCGTTTCGGTGACGCCGCAGCCCGCGAGCCAGAGCATGGAGAACAATATGATGAATAGCCGCTTCATTTCTTTTCCTCGCTTACCTTCCTGCTCAGATTGAAGAGCTGGAAGTTGAATTGATAAACTTCGTCGGCCGTTTCCTCCTCCGCGAGGAAGCCCGCGAGGCGGGACCTGAATTCGCGGATCATGCGTTTGGCCTCGGCGAGCTTCCCCTTTGAGACCGCAAAGGTGACAGAGCCTATCTCGCGTTCGTCGACAGGCGTCGCGTCTATGGATGATACAGCGCGCTCGATCATATCCCGCTGGAAGTTCGTCATCGCGAGCGAACTCACTTCATCGCCGCTCGCGATGTGCCTGTCCTGCTGAGTGAGCCGGCCTGATTCGTCGCGCGCGATAAGCCCAAGATCGAGGAGGAGCCGAAGGGCCGCTTCCGCATCCCTCGCCGTGATACGAGGCGTCACGCGCGCGGCGATCCAGGCCGGGTCTTCTTTGAAATCGCGCAAGAGCACCATCTCGCGAATCGCGGGGACGTACCACTTCGAATAGTATTCGAACTGTCCCTTCTCGATGGGCCTTGCCGCGGCATATTTCCTGTTGGCTGCGATGCGCGAGTAATAGAAGCTGCGCTCTACATCGCCCGCTGCCTGATTAAAGCGCACGAGGTTTTCGAAGAACTCGGCCTCCGCCTTCTTGAGCTTGAGCGCCTTCGCGATCTTGAGGATTCCGTCGCCGGAGAGATTGCGCTTACCCTGCATGACGAGCATCACGTAGTTGGATGAGGCGAAACCAGCTATTTTTGCGAACGCGCGATGCGAAAAACCGCGGTGTGTTCTCTTGAGCTCTTCGAATCGATCGCTCAGGAACTTGCGAAAATCGAGATATTGGAAGATGTCCGCCATAGCCTTTCTCCATCATTATTATCGGCCAGGAGTGCGGCGGAGTCCACTGTTTTTAGATTTTTATGTGTTCTAATAGTTTACTAATATGCTGCAGATCAAATTAAATAGCTGAACTTAAGCTTTATTTTCAAATAGTTACTTGCTTATAAAATAACATGCGTGTACTGATATAATTTATTAACAGCAATACCTATAATAAAGAATACAGATGCGCTGTTCACACTTAACCTTAATCCGGTAATAAAACTCATATGCCAGACCTGCAAAGTAGCGTCCCCTCTCCCCTTGTGGGAGAGGGACAGGGAGAGGGGAAATTCACTTGCGGTAGACTTGGTGCCAATTGTTCACCCTATCCCCAACCCTCTCCTATCGAGGGAGAGGGGGTGTTGATAGCAAGTTTTATTGCCGGATCAGGGTTAATCTCGTTTCATCTTCTTGTACTTGATTCGATGCACCTTCTGGGCCTCTTCACCCAGGCGGCGCAGGCGGTCTTCTTCGTAGTCGGCGAAGTTTCCCTCAAACCATACGACCTGGGAATCGCCTTCAAAGGCCAGGATGTGCGTTGCGATGCGATCCAGGAACCAGCGATCGTGGCTGATGACGACCGCGCAACCGGCATAATTTTCCAGCGCAACTTCGAGGGCACGCAGCGTGTTCACGTCGAGGTCGTTGGTCGGTTCGTCCAGCAGAAGCACGTTGCCCGCCTCTTTCAATGTCATGGCAAGGTGCACGCGGTTTCTCTCGCCGCCGGAGAGCAGCGCGATCTGCTTCTGCTGATCGGACCCCGAAAAATTAAAACGCGCCACGTACGCGCGCGAGTTAACCTCGCGCTGTCCCAGGGTGATAGTCTCGGATTCGCCGGAGATGCACTCCCACACCGTGCGCGTATCTCCAGGCGCAAAGCGGTCCTGATTTACATAGCCGAGCTGCACCGTATCTCCGATCTTGAACGTCCCAGCGTCGGGTTTCTCCAATCCCATGATCATCTTGAACAGGGTCGTCTTGCCCGCGCCATTTGGGCCGATGACGCCCACGATTCCGCCCTGCGGCAGGGAGAAATTCAGATTCTCGAAGAGGAGTTTGTCGCCATATGCCTTTGAAACGTCCTTGGCCTCTATGACGGTTGCGCCCAGGCGCGGCCCGGGCGGGATGTAGATCTCGATCTCGTCGTCGAGCCTTTCGCGATCCTGCTGCAGGAGCGTTTCATAGTTGGTGATGCGGGCCTTGCTCTTGGCGCGGCGCGCGGAAGGAGACTGGCGAATCCACTCCAGTTCGCGCTCGAGGGTTTTCAAACGCCTCTTGTCGCTGCGCTCCTCGCGCGCCAGGCGCTCTTCCTTCTGCTGCAGCCACGAAGAATAGTTCCCCTTCCACGGGATGCCGTAGCCGCGATCCAGCTCAAGGATCCATCCCGCAACGTTGTCCAGAAAATAGCGGTCGTGAGTCACAGCGATGACCGTTCCCTTATATTGCTGAAGATGTCGTTCGAGCCACCAGACCGATTCGGCATCCAGGTGATTGGTGGGCTCATCGAGAAGCAGGATGTCCGGCTCCTTGAGGAGCAGCCTGCAAAGAGCCACGCGCCGCTTCTCTCCGCCGGAGAGAGTCTCGATCAGCGCATCGTCCGGCGGGCAACGCAGCGCATCCATCGCCAGCGCCAGGCGATTGTCCAGCTCCCACGCCCCGGCGTTGTCGAGTTTCTCCTGCAGCGCAGCCTGCTTCTGCAGGAGTTTTTCCATCTCCTCGTCCGACATCGGTTCGCCAAACGAGTTATTGATCTCCTCGAATTTCTTCAAGTCGTCGACGATCTCCTGCACGCCTTCGGAGACCGCTTCCTTGACCGTCTTCGCTGGATCGAGCTTAGGTTCCTGCTCAAGAAAGCCCACGCTGTAGCCGCTGGCGAAATGGACATCCCCCGTGTAGCCGTCGTCGAGCCCGGCGATGATTTTCAAGAGCGAGCTCTTGCCCGCGCCATTGAGTCCCAGCACGCCTATCTTGGCTCCATAGAAGAAACCGAGCGAGATATCCTTGAGCACCTGCTTCTTAGGCGGATGCACGCGCCCCACCTTGTGCATGGAAAAGATTACTTTTTGAGATTCATTTTCCTGATTTGCCATGGAGCTCACATCCCTTTCACTCGAATTTGATGACCACCTTTTCATTCAACTCGATTTTAAATCCCGGCAATTTCTTGAGCAAAGCCTTGGCCTCTTCGACGCTCTCCGGCTCTTTTTTGGCGAACGATTCAAACTCTTTCTGGTCGGTGAGGAGTTTATTAAAATCCATCTCGAGCAGCGTTATCGTGCCATCTTCATTATAGGTGGCGTCGGTTTCGACGATTTTGCCTTCCGGATGGAGCTTGATGCCTATATACAGATCCTTGAGAAACTCGCGCACCTCTTCAGTCGCCTGTTTTTTCGCCGTCTTATCCCTCTTGTCTTTCGTGCGTTTTTTTTCTTTCGTAAAATCGGGTTTTCCGGGGAAGATGACGGTCAGGGTCGCAGGGTTTCCCTTCTCAAACTGAAAGGTGATATCCTCTTGTTTTGCGTTTGACGTGGCATCGGCCGGTTTCGGGCCCTTATCCGAAGGATTCTGATTGATGCGCAACGTATTGATGTCCTTGAATGCATACTGTACTTCGTAGCCTTCCTGGGTATCGGTGTTCAATTTCCTGCTGGAAACGTATTGCACGCCCGGCCCATATTTTGCCGCGTCCGCCTTGAGCTTTTTCCTGTCATACATATCCGTCTTCTTCGTTTTTGCACCTTCTGCGCCGGGAAATGCCGCAAAGAGACCGGTTAATTTTTCTATCGCCGCCGTGGACATCATGAATTTTTCGACGATCCTGCCCCCGCCGTCCTTATTGATGAAGATCTCCTGCGACATCTCCAGACAGCCGCAGAGAAAAAATGGCAACAGGATCAGCAGGACTTTTCCGAATCGGATCATACATACCTCCTTGTTTTATCGTTTGAAGAACTCTCCTGACTCAAATGGGCAAGAGTGTCTATGGCAGCCGGGCATGAAGGACAAGAAGGGAATGCGCCGACCAGTTGTTCGAAATACTCAGGGACCCCGGCTTCAAAAGTGCGTGTCCTGCCGGTTGAGGGGTGTTTGAAGGTAATCGATCTGGCATGAAGCGCCAGACGCTTATGAACCTTGTCCTTCTTGCCATATTTCCAATCGCCCACGACCGGATGCCCCATCTCGGCCAGGTGCACGCGTATCTGATTTTTCCTGCCGGTCAGGAGCTCGATCTCCAGGAGGCTGTATTCCCTCGTCTCCTTCAACACCTTGTAGGCGGTATGAGAGAGCCTTCCTTTCGTCCTGTCGGACGTGGAATGCACGAAGTGGGCGCTGTTCTCAGTAAGATACGACGTTATAACATCCTCTTTTTTCTCAAGCCTGCCATGAACGACCGCGAGGTATTTTTTCTGCGTGTTCTCCCAATTCTCCTGCAGAAACGTCCTGGCCTCTTCCGTCTTTGCAAAGATGAGCACGCCGGAGGTGTCCTGATCCAGACGATGGACGATGAAGACGCGATTTCGCGATTTGGCGCATCCCTTGCGCACATAATCGGTGAGGACGTAGAATGCCGTTCTCCTCTTCTCCTTGTCCGTCCCGATCGTCAGAAGGCCCGCTGATTTATCGACCACGATGATCTCACGGTCTTCATGGAGGATCTTCAATCCCATCGGCTGATGCCTGCAGGTTCTGCGTTTCTTGTTGCCCATAATCATCCCCATTACCACATACCACCCAATGCAGGGCAAGAGATAAACTTCGATTGCAAGCAGAAAACCGGTTGCCCGACAATCCAAACGGCGATATGCAGCCCTGGCGTTCCGGGATGCTCGCCGTAATCGTGGTCTGGCGCGGCGTGTGGGTGCAGGGGGAATCATGCAAAGAGATATGATGCGGTCGATCCGTCCGACGGCGTGGCTGCTCTGGGCGTGTATCGCGCTTGTCGCTGCCACAGCTCCTGCGTCTGCTGCGGCTCAATCGTCTGAGGAAGAAGCATGCGTCATCGAGAGCGACGCGTGCAACGCAGCGCCCGCGTCCTCTACCGAAGAGCCCGCGCAGCGCTTTGCACAGGCCTCTGAGGATCGCACGATCCATCGCCAGATCTCGGACGACAAACTCTACCTCACCATCTTCTACACGCACGATTGCCCGCACTGCGCGGACGCCATGGCCTTTCTCGCGGCGCTTGCCGAGGAGCACGGCGAGTGCCCCGAGTGCAGGGAGGCGGTACAACGTCTTAAGGAAGAAAAGACCGGGGTCAAGCTCGTGATCCGCGCCTATGAGATCAAGCGGCACCCGGAGAACATGGAGCTCTTTCGACGGTTCCTGGAGGAGTACGGCACGCGCTTTCAGGGAGTGCCCGCGATCTTTTTGGGTGATAAATTTTACGTAGGATTCAAAAAAGGAACGACCTGCCGGATGATCGCTGAAGAGATCGCGCTGCAGAAAGGCGAGCGCAAGGCATGCACGCGCATGACAGTCGATATCCCGTGGCTGGGCGAGGTGAACGTGGCCGCGGTCTCGCTCCCGCAACTTGCGCTCATGATCGGATTCCTCGACGGTTTCAACCCGTGCGCGATGTGGGTGCTCATGTTCCTGCTGGGACTGCTCGTCTACTCCGGTTCGCGCCGCCGCATCCTCTTTATCGGCATGACCTTCGTTGTGGCCTCGGGCCTCGTGTACTTCGCGTTCATGGCGGCGTGGCTCAACCTCTTCCTCGTGATCGGATTCTCGTCGTGGGTCACGAAGATCCTCGCGGCGATAGCGATCGGAATGGGACTCGTGAATTTGAAGGACGTCTTCTTCTTCAAGCGCGGGGTCTCGCTCATGATCCCGGAATCCGCCAAGCCCTCTCTCTACCGCCGAGCGCGTGCGATCCTTCACCAGCAGGAGACGTGGCTCGCGGTGCTGGGCACTGTGCTCCTCGCGATCTTCGTCAATTTCATCGAGCTCGCGTGCACGGTGGGGCTGCCAGCGCTCTTCACCAAGATCCTCGCGGATCGGAAGGTGCCGGCCGCCGAGCAATACCTGTATCTCGCACTCTACAACGTCGTGTACGTGCTGCCGCTTCTGGCGATCGTGGCGCTCTTCGCGCTCACGCTCGGACACTTCAAACTGAAGGAATCGCACGCGCGCATCCTCAAGCTCGTGAGCGGGCTTTTGATGATGACGCTGGGGATTTTGCTCCTCTTCAAGCCGCAGCTCCTCATCCTGTCGTGATTGGGATCCGGTCTTCCCCATGTACCCGGCGTTGCCTTTTGGCTCCTGCAGCAACGGCATGGACACATCTCTTTCATAGTGATATCTTTTGTACCTTCGATTTGCGCCAAACCTTGAAGCAGCAAACTGGCGGCGGGTCTTGTTGGAATCCTTGATGGAGGCGGATATGAGACGCACATCCCTTGTTCCTTGCATACTGGTCTTACTCACGCTCGCGACGGCGTGCAATCCGAAGAATAAGGGATTTGAGCATTATTGGGTCATTTCTCAGGAACTCGACGTCCTCACATCAGCGCCCAGGGAACGCAAGGTAGCGGGAACTCTGAAATTTGGTGACGAGGTCGTGGGGCGCGAACCGAATCTTGGCGCGGTGATCCCAAAAGAGTGGCTTGAGATAAAATTCGGCGATGGCCGCGGATTCGTAGACAGGACGCATCTTGGCGACAAGGCAATGATCGACGAGATGAACGGCTTGATCGCGAGCGTCAAGGAGAGCCAGGTTCAGGCCACGGGCGAAACCAGGAAAAAGACACCTTTCAGGTTACGTCCTTCAACGTCTTCACAAATGATCGAACTCCTCAAAAAACCGGCAAAGGTTGAAGTCTTTGAACGCGTCGTAGTCGACAAGGAAAAGAAAGGAACCTCGGGAAAAGACGTCTGGTACAAGGTGCGACTCGAAGATGGGAGAACCGGATACGTACCCGACGTCATCTCGCTTTCCACCCCCGGGGCATTGGATCAATACACCGCCGCCAGAGAAACCGTCGCGTGGCGCGAGCTCGGCGAAAAAGAAGATCCTGCCAGCGGTTCGAAGGGCAAAGAGTATATCGTCGCCTACATCTCTGCGGGAACGCCCGTGGATGTCGATTTCAGCCGGATTGAGCTGTATACTTTTGATCCCAAATCCCGCCAGTACGCAACTTCATTGGCAAAGGGCGGAATCCTGGGAAAGCTTCCTATCACCGTCAAGGACGGGGATGACGGCATGAAGATCATTGAAGTACGTCTGCTCGCAAAGGATAAGCCCGGAAAATTTCTTATCCAGGAATATTCCTATCCTAAACCGATCAAGATGATCCGGGAATACGAGACGGACAAATAATTCCCGAGCGCATCCGCGACGCAGCTCGAATCCACCGACTCACGGAAAGACCTTGCTCAGCATCGTGCTGACGTTACGGTTCGCACCGCACGCATCGTAGCCATACACGAGGTACGTGTATTGTTGCCCGCTGACGCCGGTAGTATCCACCCAGCTCGTTCCCGTGAGATCAGGCGAAACCGCGAGGCCGGGCGGCGGCGTGATGGCGCCGGGGGCCCGCGCCACTTTATAATGATGTATCCATGACGACGGCGCCGGATTCCAGCTCAGGCTGATCCCTCCTGACACGGTAGTCGCGGTCAGCGCATTGCTCGTCCACGGGGCCGACGACGGACAGAGGCATTTATCCGTGGAACACGTCTGCGTCGCATCGCAGTCAATCGCAATCCCTTCGTTTTTCCCGCACGAATCGTACCAGTACACATCGTTATTGGAGCACTGTTTCGTCGTATGGCTGATGCAGCACTGACCGTTGAGACACCCGCTGGCGCCGCACTCGGCCTGCTTCTGCTCCTGCTTTGTCGTCGTGCAGTGATCCGCCGCGCAAATTCCGACGTCGTAAACCCTGTAGACATCATCATTAAGACAGTAATTGGAACCAGAGGGCGTACTGCCGCCGCATTCTTCCTTCTTGTCCTGCCTCACGCTGCACGAGCTGTACCAGTAGACATCGTCGCTGTAGCATTTGGAGGAAGCGTGGCTCGCGCAGCAGACGCCGCCCGAGCACCCCGCGTTCCCGCAATCCTGTTTCATTTTACTCTGAGTCGTTGACGTGCAGGCGGTGCCGGAACAATCTTTGGTGACGTAGCTCTGGTAGACATCTCCCGAAATACAGTTCACAGCTCCCGTCCAATCGCTCGTCCCGCACTCCGCCACTTTATTCTCAACCATATTGCAGCTGTCATAAGAATAGACGTCGTGGTCATAACAGGCATTGTGATTGTGAGGCGTACATCCGGCACAATGCGTTGCGTCCGAGCATGATCCGGCCGGACAGACCGCGCCAGCACCCCACACGCGGCAGCCTTGCGTATCTGTCGTGCACGCATATGATTTTCCCGTGGCGCATTTCACCTCTCCTGATGAGCATTCGTTCAAGCAGGTATCGCACTTCAGCCCGTCCGCGGCGCACAGGCCGGCCGCGCAAGCCGTCCCGGCATCCCACACGAAGCAGCCGGACGAATTGAGCACGCAGCCGTAGACGCGGCCGGCCGCGCACTTGGTCTGCCCTGACGCGCACTCGTTCGTGCAGGTTGGATCGCCGGAACAGACGAGCGCATCGGACCTCCAATCGGCCAAGCTCGCGGCATAACCTGCCGCACCGGCCCGCTTCGCCGCTTCCTCGTAGAGATTGCAGTCCGGATGAGCAATGCAGTAGTCGTCGATCGCGAGGTAATCATCCAAACTGGTGAGGAGGCTCGTCCAGTAGACCGTCATGGCGCCGCGGCACGTGCTGTTGAAGTAAAAACAACAGCTTCCGCACTGGGCACCCTCGCAATCGGTACCCGAAATCGCAGAATCCGCTCGCGGGTCCATCGTACACAATGAACTCTTATCGGAGGTGGCGTTGTATCTTCGCACGTGTTCGCCTTCGTAGCCGCAGACGCTGCGCGCAAACCAGTCTGCGATCTGCTCATCCAGTGTCGGCTTGTCGGCGAGGCCATTCTCCACATGGTTCGGCAGTATCTGGTGCCCCAGCTCGTGACAGACAATGAATTTCACCGTATCCTGAAAATCAACGT
Source organism: bacterium (assembly GCA_021810905.1). Taxonomy (GTDB): domain Bacteria; phylum UBA10199; class UBA10199; order 2-02-FULL-44-16; family JAAZCA01; genus JAJZQH01. The sequence goes on along the minus strand of JAJZQH010000005.1, from coordinate 149,867 downwards.
CGCTGAAAGGGGCGTCATCGCTGAGAATGACGTTGATCGTCTGACCGCTCACGTTTCCCGTCGCGTCATAAGGAGCACCGCAATCATCGATCTTGTTCGTTCCGGATTGAGTCGCGAGAATGACGTAGGGATTCGTCGCTGGCAACAGCTGCGGGTAGTCGTGCGCGAGGGCATTTAACTTGCTCACAAGCTCTTCCCAATTCGCCTGCTTCCATTGATCCGTGCAGGCGCCTGGAGCTGCCGAACAATCGTACGAAAACATAGTGACGTCGGCGCCTGAGGAGTTCGAATCGCCTTCGCAAGTGAATAACATTTCCATCGCTTTGACAGCCTTGGCCGCGTATCCGATTTCGCCTTTAGACACTGCATCCTTACGCGGAAGCGTCCACAGAGTCCCATCGTTCCCGAAGCCGGCCTGATTGAAGACCCACTGGAAGATATCCTGGCGCAACGATGACGCCTCGACGAACCATCGTTCATAGTTTTCCTGAAGGAGCGAAAAGAAGAGTCTTGCGCCGTAAAACATGTTCTGGGCGAGCAGGAGATTTTCCTCTTCACCGTCAGACGCGGGGCATGTATCATTGAACAGTTCGAAGCCCGAATAGTTATTGTGGATGAAGGTGGAGAGCGCGATCAATAACGGCGCATCCATCGTCGAAAACCTGACCCCGTCATCAAGCGCCGCCACGAGCGCACCCGCGAGTATTCCCGGGCCGGCGGAGGAAATAAGCCCTCCGGACGCGGACGCCGCCTCTCCAATACCCGTTGAAATATATTTTGTCATGACGACCGCGAGGTTGATCTTCAGATAATCCCAGGTCAAGGCAATGCCCGTATCCTTCATCGCTTCGAAGATCTGCATGACATCGTTACGCAGCAGACCGTCGCTTCCATCAGGCAGAGTGCCAAGGAGCTTGATCTTTGTGTTCAAAAAAGCCGTCCTGAGTTCTGGGTCCTTGACGTTCGGCAGCATCTGCTTTTCAAACGCATCAACGTAATCTTCAGTAAAGCATGCCCCAAGCATCTGATACAGGAACCATTCGAAGAGACCGTCTTCGATGTCTATCGAATACGTCGCACCTTGAGATATCACATCAAGATATTTGCCGAGTCGGTCCAGCGTATTCTTGTACGTAGCGTACTTCGACCAGCCGAACGCCTGACGAACGTTCTGGATGACGCCGGGCGTAAGCGTGACGAACGTCTTGCCGTCGTTCGTCACGCTTGAAACCTTCTCGATAGCATCGGTAAAATCACGAACCCACTTCGGCAGTCCTATGCCTTTCGCAGAAAACACTTCTATTTTGTCCTGATAATCCTTCCAGAGATATTTCTGCGTGAACAACTCGAACAGCATATTTTCGTAGGCAGATCTTCTGATATCTCCGATCAGGAATGTATTCGTATAACCGCTATGGGAATCAACCAGCCGCTGGAGCTGCGCAGGGTTGACGAAATCGAATTCGCCCGAATATGCCCCGTATAAATCCATCATATCTATCGGTTCAGCAAGATCACCGCAGTCGTTATCCTGGCAGAGCCTGCCCACCGCCCTGATATTCGATTGAAGATCGGATGCGGCGTCGCTCACGCTGTTCGCATTGATGAAGAAGTTCGCCTTGAACTCATCATACATCTCCATCTCTACGCATCCGACATACTGCCTTCCATCAGGGCCCAGGATCGCTCCCTCTACCGCCGTGCCACTGGAAGGATACGATCCACTGCAGCCGTACATCGCTCCGCCGCTCAACAATACGCCGCCGATCGATCCATATGTCCCCGGAGTCTGCGCCGTTGTCTGATTCAATACCGCGTTGAAGAATATATTCGTCGATGCGCCAGCATCCGCCTTGCCCGCCTTGATAGCGCCGGAGACGTCGGCAAAAGAGATATCAACGGACAAAGGATCTCCTTCCGATTCGCCGCTGCCGTTCACTACAACATATATCGATGCATCGACCTCCTGGGGTGGAAAATATATTCCCGCCCCTGATGCGCCGACAAATCCCCCTTCCTTGAGGTTGACGATCGTACCGGGATTGTTTGTCGATGGAGCCGCCGAATCCCCGGTTGCCGTGCGATCTTCTCCGCCGCCTCCGCATCCTGAAACGACCGCGGTGGTGAAAAGAGCGATTGCCGCCCATGGCAGCATGATTCTCTTCATAGCGGTTCTCCTTTCCAGGAATCCGAATAAAAAACGGGATCGATATTCGATCCCGTCAGTTCGCCTCAAAGCTGTAGATGATACCCGTGCAGCCCTTACTCTGTATCACTCGGGCCAAGGACGACCTCCTGCGGCAGTCCATCTCCCCGCGCTTCCAATCGACCCGCAGATAGTCAAACAACATTCTACTGTCAAGGTTATTAATAAAAATTATCTTTCATATACATATACATAAGATAACGGAATATTAATCCCCCCGGGGGGAAGGAGACGTCGCGCGCTGAACTGAAGCGACAGCTGATGGAATTGCTCAATGTCAAAGAGGTGAACTACATCATCAGCGCGTCACACCGCCACGCCGTTTTGTTCCGTCCGACGATTTCAAAGTTCCAGTCACAAAAGGAGACGCGGGGAGCGCCGCGCTGTTACAGAGATTTCCCAGCGGATAATCTTTATAGGCATATCTCACCGCCCTGGGTTTTTTTATCCCTCTGACGGAAATCATGAGTCCGTTGTCTGTCATATCTGCTTTGACAGCATGAAGAACGCCATCGCCATCCATGACTTCGACATCGCGCAGCGGCTCTCCATCACACGTGACAAGGCCTTCCGCGTGGGAAAAACGGATCATGACGCTCTCCCCCTCCAGAAATGCATCAGAATAAAGAGGTCCCGAATATTCCTGAGGTTCACCGTAAACAAGGGCTTCTGCGGCAAGCGCCAGCCGGGAAGCGATCGGCTCTTTGTTTCGTGGATGGAGATCTCCATCGGTCAAGTCGAAGGATACGACCATCGCCGTATTGTCGACAGACAGGGCCTGTCGCTGCTCTTCACGAAGGTGGGGCCAACCCTCCTTACGTGTCTTGAACCAGTCAAGGGGCGAATAGCGCTGAAGCTGCACATAGAGAAACGGCAACGCACCGAGTCCCCACTGCCCCCTCCAATCCCGAATCAGGCGCGCGAAATTTTTTGCATAATCAGCGGGAGAACCTGCCGCAGTATCGACTTCCCCCTGCCACCAGATGACTCCCTTGATGGGGAAATGCAGGAAGGATTTGATCTGTTCGGCAAAGCACCTTCCATCCTTCTGCCAGCAGGCGAGAGACGTCGAACCATGGGAAGAATCGATGATACCGACGGGAATCTGTGCATACGAAGAAATTTTCTTCGCAAAGTTGCCGGCGATCGTCGAGAAGATATAACTCTCTCGAAAGGTTTTCCACCGATGAACCCCGTGGAGCGGATCCGTATAATAGGCATTTTTGAAGAGCCTGACGAGAGGGGTTTCAGTTCCTTCGCCAGAAAAACCGATCTCCTCTCCCATATTGGACTGCCCTGCCGCAAGCCAGACATCTCCCGCGTAGACATCCGTCAAGACGAGCTCGCTGCCGCCCTCTTCAATTGAGAGCTCCCATGGTCCCCCCGGCTTCAGAGGCGGCAGGTGCGCCTCCCATCTTCTATTGATACATTTTGAGATGATCGTTTGATCAAGAAGACTAATGGCGACCGGCCCATCCTTCAAACATCCCCCGATTAAAGGGATATCCGCGTCGTGTTGAAGAACCATCCCGTCGGAAATGAAGGAAGGCAGCGTGATCCCATCGATGTCAAAAGGGGTATGAACCTTGAGCGCACCGACAATGCGCATAGTCTCAGGATTCGAGGAGAGCGCTGCGAGCACCTGGTTTCGCTGCCCGGGATCGGCGGAGAACGAAGGTTTCAGATACGTTTCGAGGCTTGAGGAGAGCGCGTCCTGATGGATCGGATCGGTTTTAGGAACCCTCGAAGCGATAGCCTGCATGATGGCATCGAGCGATGCATCGTTCTGGATCTGATTGAACAAGGCCCTGGATTCGATCTCGCTCGCGTCGGGCAGAAACCCTTTCTTCAAGAGCATTGAGAGGTCGCGCAGCTGCGGATCGACGATGGCCGATGCCGCCTCCTTCTCCTCGATCCATTGCTCCAGGGCCTTTCCAAATTTTTCTGCGGCGATGCGATCGAGCCGTTGCTTTCGAGGGCTCAAAGCGCGGCTTACATGCCATATACTATCTGGCTGGCGTATGAGCTCCAGGGGAGTTGAAGAACATATCCGCTCCGCATCGTCGTAAAAAGACTCCTGCGGCGGTGCGACGCCGGAGGGAGGCAGTTCCATGGCAGAAGACCGCATCGAGTCCTGATCGTTATGAGGAGTCTCGACACAGACAATGGGGCTCACTCTGTCGGTCGGCCGCGCGTTCGGGTCGATGCCGTTCGGAGGGTTCATTTTCTGACCTCTCAAATATTATCGTGCCCCTTACCAGGAAGTTGCTCGGAAAATACATGGCGTGTCCACCCTCCTGCTCGTAGAACATGATGACTTCTACCGTTACCTAATCCCTTGAAATTCCGCAGCAGTTTAGCCGGGGCGAAATCAATCGACACAAGGTGGAATCAGGCCATGTTCAATTCGGACGGCAGCTGCTATAATTCAAGGGTAACAAATGGTTTCGTTACGGAGCTGCGACTGTACGTCGAGGAATGGAAGAATATGACCATCGCAATACATTCGGCTATTCAGCTGATTATGATCCTGGGCGTCATATTCCTTCCGTTAGCGGCGTCTGCACAGCAGGGCGACGGGGGCTATGCGAAGAAGCTCCCCGCTTTCACGCTGAAGGATCCGATGGACAACGCTTTCACCTCAAAGGAGCTTGCGCGCCGCGGCATGGTGCTGGTCGTTACGGCGCCGATCCAGAGAAACGAAGGCGCGCAAAAAGGATGGGACGAACAGCTGCGCAATGCCAAGAGCACTTGCCGTGGAAAGCTCGTATTCCTGGAGGACATGACGCCGAGCGATTTCAAGAGCATCGCAATAGGTTTCATGAAGCGGGATTATACGCCGGGAGCCGAGCCTATCCTGTTACTGGATCACGACGGCAAGATCCGTGAGAGCCTGAATGTCGAAGTGAAGAAGACGGTGGTCCTCGTCTACAACAGCAGGCGCCGCCTCGTCTACGCCGATGCCGGTCCGCCAAGCGCCGCTTCAGCGCAAAAAATCTGGAGCTTCCTGAAGAGGTGAAGGCGTCTTGGTCGAGGCAATTTCTTCACGACCTTGAGGGAATTTATTATTACCTCTGGGATAGAATACGGCTGGAATTCATCCGTTCCGTGGAGAAATGATCTAGACGACGGACTTACTGGTTTGCCTCCAGGGCGCCCAGACGGCATTCGTGATTGTCGCACCGCTCGGCGATACGGTTGATCTTGGAACAGATCCGGCGTTCCATATCCGCCATATCGTCCTTGAGCCCTCGGAAGCCAAGTTCCTGCGCAGAAAACCGCTTGTCCGTTTCGTCCTTGAAGCTGCGCAAGGCGAGTTCCAGCGTGGCAAATCGCCGCTCGAACTTTTCCTCCATGGATGCAAAACGCCTGCCCGTCTCTTCATGAGACGCCTTCACGAGCTCAAGTACGAGCTGCATCTTTGAATTAAGTTCTTCGATGAGAACTGCGTTGTAGTGCATCAATGTCTCCTTCTCGTCCAACTCCTTGACCGGCGAATCCTGGCGCGCATTATTTGCATCACCCTTCTTCTTTTGCATAGGGCCTCCGATTCTCTATTTGGCATGTCGCTGCCTGTCAACGTAATACATCTTCCTTCTAAGCAAACCGCGTGCCGTAAAACGAAAGTCGGAGGTACAATTGCAATATATTGAAATTACGAAGGATGACCGAAACGTGACCTGCCGACACGAACGTCCCACTGCTGCGTTTCGCAGCAGCACTGCCGAAAATCATGCACCCCTGCAATGAGTGACTTATGATGGAGGCAAGTATGTTGTTCAGGTCAGGTTCTGCGTATGAAGACGTAAAGGCGAAAATCCAGACTATACGTCATTGATCTTTCCGATTTTTCCATTCATACATTTCGACAAATAGGACAGCGGAGGAAAGGCCGATGAAATCACATGGCATCCTGAAGATTGCCGCTACGATTCTGCTGATCAGCTGCTTCATGACGAACATTTCCTGCACCTCCTGGCACGATCTCCCGGCTCAGAGCGCCGAAAATCAGACCGGTACGCCATTTGATGCGCAGAAGAAATACGAGATCGTCTTCACCAACGGTGCAACGATCACGGCGAAAGGAAATAATCTGCTGATGCAGGGAGGCGCTGTCGGGGTAAGAGCGAACGATCAGAGCGATTTTGTCTATTATGCACGGGACCAGATTCAAGGCATTCGCGTACGTCAGTTCTCCGGCGGAAAGACAGCGGGCCTCGTGGGAGGAATACTTGCGGGAATAGGCGCCATCATCGGCGGCAGCATTGCAGCAATTCACTCCGCCTGCTCCACGCCAAATGCATGCAACTAATAAGCACAACCCTTTTCAGACCATCGAATACTGAATCTGACATATTTTCCCGGCAGGCAACCGTATGGAGCATCGGGCGGAAGGATATGCTGAGCATAACCTTGCTGCGTTGCATAAATTGAAGAGACACTTTCGCTCATCGCAAAAATGACCTTTTGTCTTCCTTCGAGTGTAAGGACGCCCTGCCTTCCACCTTTTCTTATTTCACCACGACCTTGTGTCCTTCGAATTCCACGGCCTGGCCCGTGCGGATCTTGCATCGCTTGCGCAACTCCACGCTGCCGTCGACCTTCACCCGGCCCGCGGCGATAACGGCCATCGCCTCGCCGCCGCTCTCGCACAGACCCATGAGCTTGAGCAGATTCTTGAGCTCGACATACTCTCTGTCTTCGAGATCGAATTGGTCCATGGGATATAGTCACCCCTTCTCGAAATAATCGCCCGTCTCCGTGTCGATCACCACTACGTCGCCGGGCTTTATGAAGAGGGGGACCTTGAAGACCGAGCCGTTGTCGACCGTGGCGTCCTTTGTGGCGCCGGCGATCCCCTTGGCGGGCGGGTCGCATTGCTCGACCGTGAAGCTCATGCGCTGGGGCAGGCTCATGCTGATTCTCTCGCCATCGCAGGTGAGAAGGGTGTAGTTCACCTCGGGTTTGAGATAGCGGAGGATATCCTCGACGAACGATTCGGGGAATTCATACTGCTCGTAGGTCTTAGGATCCATGAAATGGTAGATGGAGCCGTCCTGATAGAGGAAGGTGATCTCCTTCGATTCCGCCTCGACCTCCTCTACCGATTCCACGGAACGGAATCTCATGTTGGTCTTGATCCCGGTCCTGATATTGCGCATATCCGCCTGGATCTGGGCGTTGCCCTTGCCCGGCGTGATGTGCACGACCTTGAGGACCCGAAAGAGGGCGCCCTCTATCTTGAGAATATCTCCGACTCGAATCTGGGTGGCGTTTATCATGGGCGCCTTCTCACCACACTCCGCTTTCGTTGTAAAGCAGGGCGGGATGGCGCGCGGAATTCTCCGCGCTGCCGCAGCAGGAGCCGGCGCAGCGCTTCGAGGTCGTCGGCGAGCGGCGCCTCGAACGCCAGCTTCTCGCCCGTGAACGGGTGCTCGATTTCGAGCTTGTACGCGTGCAGCGCGAGCCGGGGTGCGAGCCGCTTCGCGCCCGGCGGCGCGTACAGATCGTCGCCGAGGATCGGGTAGCCCTTCTCGTTCAAGTGAATGCGGACCTGATGCGTCCTGCCTGTTTCCAGGCGCGCCTCCACGAGCGATGCGTTCCTGCCGAGGTGCTCGCGGAGCTTAAGGTGCGTCACCGCCTCGCGGGCGCCGTCTTCGTCCCCATCCGCAGCGCTGCCGCGGAGGCCGTCGCCACGGTTGCGCACGAGCTGCGTGCGCACGGTGCAGGGCTGGTCCGGAAACCTTCCGGAGACCAGCGCGAGGTAGCCGCGCTCCACATGATGATGAAACAGGATCTCCTTGATACTGCGCTGGCACTCCTCCGTGAGCGCCACCATCATGATGCCCGAGGTGGACTCGTCGAGGCGATGCACGGGAAAGGCCGCGCCCAGGAGATGCCGGACCACTCCGATCACGCTCCTGACGTCGTGCCTTCCCGCTGAGGAAACCGAGAGCATTCCAGGCGGCTTGTACACGACGGCCATGTGCTGATCGCGATGGATGATGGCGAGATCGCGGTTGGGCCTGAGGCGCGGCGCACTCATCTGCACGACCACGCGCGCTGGGTCGACTTCCCGCCCTCCGTCCGCGGTCGGAAAACCGCGGTAAAAAACCTTGCCGGTTTCGAGCAGCTCGCGCGCTTCACGGTTCGTGTGATTGAGCGACCGCAGGACGTCGATCAGGCGAGGCGCCGCAGAGCGACTCTCTTCCAGATGAGCGCTGCGCCCTCGCGGCCGATTCGAATTGTTGAAATGTCTTTTCAATGCGATGTTTATGACAAGGTGTTGTGCGAAAAGAAAATAATCGCGGATTTTAGGGGCGGAGGTCAACGAAATCAACAATGAACTCCAATACGTCCCCACAATTGTGAGAAAGATCGTTCTTAATGAATGCTCCCTGCGGCAAGCCGCGGGGTATCACCGGCAACATCTCCGGTCACCCTCACCCTTCCCTCTCCCCTCAAGGGAGAGGGTGGCGGAAACCCCGCAGCAAGCTGCGGGGAATCATTTCATTGACGGGGCGCGGCCCATTATTTCCACGGAACTATGGACTCGCGATATCAGGACTGGTAGAGAAAGCGCATGAAAACAGGCGTCCTTATCAGCTACTTCGCCAGACAAGATGAAGCTCGTGCAGCCTTCGGGAAATTGCAGCAAAAGGGTTTTCATCGCGCGGCAACGATGAGTAAGAATTCTGCGGGAAAGATTGAGACGCGGCGCTCGAGATTCGGCGTCGATCGAAAGCTCCTTGAGAATCACGCGCGCTGGCTTTCCGTGGGCGAGACCGTCCTGATCCTCACGGGTCCGATCGAAACCATGCGCGTCCCCTTCGATCTCCTGATGGAAAGCGGCGAGATCCCTCCCGCGATCTTCGTCCTGCATCCCCGCCGCGAGGGCCCTGCCTACGATCTCGCGAGCCACGCAGGGACGCCGTTTGGTCCGGCGCAATTGCAGGAACATGCCGAGCGGCTGGCCATGGAGCACCGGATAGACGAGGAACCTCTCCGGGACACACGGCTCCTCCAGCGCGTTGAACAGGGCCGCAGATGGGTTCAACAGATATGCTTATCCCTCTCCGAGGCGGGCCACCTGGAGCAAAGCGTGCCGCCCGCTGCCGAGTGGCTCCTTGATAATGAATATATCCTCGAGAGCTCAGCCCGCGACGTTCAGCTGAACCTGCCGCGTCATTTTTACCGTCAGCTCCCATCGCTTGCGAGCGAGCCCGACCGGGGACTGCCGCGAATCTACAGCCTGGCCGCGGAACTCGCCTCTCACACCGATCTGCGCCTGGACGATGAGAACGTCCTGGCCTTTATCGATGCCTATCAAACCAGAAAGCCGCTCTCCATCGGCGAACTCTGGGTCGTTCCTCAGATGCTGCGCATAGTGCTTCTCGAGGGTATCGGGCAGATAGCCGGCCGGGCATTGGCCGAGCTGCGCGAGCGGGAGATTGCCGATTTCTGGGCTAACCGGCTCATCACTGCCAACCGGCAAGATCCAGGCCAGATATTCTCGATCCTGGCCGAACTGGCCGAAGCACATCATAACCCAAGCCCCTATTTCGCCGTTCAGCTGATGGATTACTTATATGATGAAGGGGCTGTGCTCTCATCGGTGCGGGGCTGGCTCGAACATACGTTCCACGAAACCTTAAATGAACTCAGCCTGCGTGTGACAAACCGTCAGACGAGGGATCAGCTCTCCATCGGGAATGCCTTTATAAGCCTGCGCCAGCTCTCCTTGCTCGACTGGAAGAAGTGCTTTGAACGCGTGAGCCAGGTGGAGCAGACGTTGCGGCAGGATCCCGCCGGCATCTATCCCCAGATGGATTTCGCCACGCGCGACAGCTATCGCAGGGCGATTGAGGATCTCCACCGCGGGTCCGGCCTCACGGAGGATGAAGTTGCGGCGCGCGCGATCGAAATGGCGAACGAGGCCGGCAGCGTCGACGCCCACGATGAACTTTCGGCGCACGTCGGAACGTATCTCATCGGCGAAAAAAGAAGCGCTCTGGCAAAGCGCATCGGATGCCATGAGACGTTTGGTTTTCGCGCCCTGCGATGGGCGAGCCGTCGTCACACGGCGGTCTATTTCTCCGGGCTCACCTTTTTCTCTGCGGCATTTATTTTCCTGGCCCTCTGGTTCGGCCTGCGCACTGATGCCCTTTGGCTGCAGACTATCATCGTCATGCTCCTCATCATCCCCGCGAGCCAGCTGTCGCTCGATGTGGTGAATTACCTCGTCACACGTATCTTCCCGCCGCGCACCCTGCCGAAGATGGATTTCAAGATTTCCGGAATTCCCGATTCCTGCCGAACCTTGGTTGTCGTGCCGATGATGCTCACGGATCCTGAGACGGTTGCAGCCGAAGCGGAAAAACTTGAGATCCGTTATCTCGCCAATGCGGAGTCCAACCTGCTCTTTGGCCTTTTTTCGGATTACGCGGATGCGGACGAGGCCCGCGTAGAGGCGGACGAATCCCTGCTTCAAGCCGCCACGCGGGGCATCGAAGAACTCAATCGGCGACATGGGGGCGAGCGTTTTTTCCTGTTTCACCGTGAGCGGATATGGTGCGACTCCGAGCAGAGATTCATCGGCTGGGAGCGCAAGCGCGGGAAGCTGGAGGAATTGAACGGCCTGATAGACGGCACGCGGTCTCAAGAGGCACAGCGCCTCGTCTACGTCGGCAATCCCGATCACCTGAGGAACGTCAGGTTCGTCATCACCCTGGACAGCGACACGCAGCTGCCGCACGACACCGCCCGCAGGATGATAGAGACCCTGGCGCATCCGCTGAACCAGGCTCGCCTGGACGACGCGGGCATCGTCCGATCCGGCTACACCATCATCCAGCCGCGCGTCAGCGCCTCGCTGCCGAGCGCGAACGGTTCTCCTTTCAGCCGGCTCTTCTCGGACCCGGTCGGAATCGATCCCTACACCAGCGCGGTTTCCGACGTCTACCAGGATCTGGCCGGCGAAGGTTCCTATCACGGCAAAGGCATCTATGACGTTCGCACCTTCAGCAAAATCCTGTCCGGCAGGTTTCCTCAAGGATTGCTCCTCAGCCATGATCTGATCGAAGGCGCACACGTCAGGGTGGCGCTCGCCAGCGACATAGAGCTGTACGACGAATTTCCGCAGGATTACGTGAGTTACGTCAAGCGGCAGCACCGCTGGATACGCGGAGACTGGCAGATCGCGGACTGGTCCACGCCGTGCGTTCCGCTGGGCAGCGGCGGGCGGGGGGCCAACCCGCTCTCCTGGTTCAATCGCTGGAAGATATTCGATAACCTGCGGCGTAGCTGGTTGCCCGCAGCCAGCCTCGGTTTCCTCGTGGTCTCGTGGTTCGTCTCCTCACAAGCCGGGTTGATCGCCACCGCGGCGGTCGCTGCTCAATTGCTCTTTCGCTCCCTCGCACAGCCGGTCACCTGGGTGACAACGGGCAGGGGCTGGAGGGGTGTCTCCCTTACGAGAAAAACTTATGATCTGATCCGCGTGCTGGCGGAAGCGGCGCTGCTTCCGTACCAGGCCTGGCTGGTGCTGGACGCCGTAACACGGGTATTCTATCGAAGGCTCATCTCCCATAGGAGGCTCCTGGAGTGGACTTCGGCACAGGAAACCAATAGCAGCGTGCAGACCAGGTCGCCGCTGTTTCTGCTTTCCATGGGGTTGGTGAGTTCGCTCAGCGTGGCCGCAGGATGGGCAGTGCATAATTTTCGACCGGAAAATTTCTGGATGGCATGCCCGTGGCTGGTGCTCTGGTTTTTCTCCCCGTTGATCGGCTGGCTCCTCAACAGAAGACCGCGGATCATGCAACCGCAATTCCTGCTGCCGGCAGTGGACAGGCAATTCATGAGGAATGCCGCGAGGCGGACCTGGCGCTATTTCTCGGATTTTGTGGATGAGGATACCTCATGGTTGCCGCCCGACAATTACCAGGTCGCCTATCACAATCGGCTGGCCCTGCGGACGAGCCCCACCAATATCGGCCTCTATCTGGTCAGCGTGCTGGGCGCCCACGATTTCGGATATGTCACCGTGGATCAGGTCGCACACAAGCTCACGCGGACGATGGAGACGATCGAGAAGCTGGAGCGGCATGAGGGGCATCTGCTCAACTGGTACGACATCCGGACCCTGGAGCCGTTGAAGCCGCGCTACGTTTCCACAGTGGACAGCGGGAATCTGCTCGGGGCATTGTGGACCCTGGATCAGGGGCTTCGTGCTCTCCTGCGGGCGCCGCTCCTCGACGGCAAAATCTTCGAGGGCCTGCTGGATACGGAGAGCGTGTTGCAAAAGGTAATCGCGGATGGAAAACGCAGGGACTTCGATATGCATGCCCTGCGTGCTCTGCTGCGCGGTTGGGAATCCCGGCCCGGCACAGTCGCCGCCATCCTCGGCCTCTTGCGGCGCACGGAAGCCGGCGCCGGCGATCTTTCCGCAAGATCGTCCGGTTCAGCTGCCGCCGAAGAAAGCGCCGCGTATTGGATGCGGCAGATACGGTGCCAGCTCGCAGAGTGGAAGAACATCGCGGATCGTTATCTCGCATGGATCGAAATCTTAAACGAGAAGACGGTTGAGGAAATCGCCGAAGCGGATCCGGATGCCGTGCCGTCTTTCCGTGAGGCCCTTCATCGCGCACCGTCGCTCCAGGACCTCGCCCGTGGAAATATCCCATGCATCGCATCCCTGATGCGTATTCGTGAAAACGCGCCGCCGGATGCTTCCGCCCTGAGGGGCTGGATCGAGCGCGCCCTGGATGCCTTCGAAAAATCAAAATGGCTGGCAGGCGAGACTCTCGCGCTCATCGAACGGCTGCAGGAGTCGGCGCGCACGTTCGAAGCATCGATCAACATGCGCTTCCTCTACAACGAGGATCGGCGGCTCTTTTCGATCGGGTACAACGTCTCCGAAGGGCGACTGGACCGCGCCTTTTACGATCTTCTGGCGAGCGAAGCGCGCCTGGGAAGTTTCGTCGCCATCGCGCGGGGAGACGTTCCGGTTGAACACTGGTTTGCCATGAGCCGTCCCTACGGCGCCATCGGCCGGAGGCGCGCGCTGCTGAGCTGGACCGGGACGATGTTCGAATACCTCATGCCGCTTCTGTTCCAGCACGCCGATGCGAATTCGCTCCTGGAAAAAGCCGCGCGTGAAGCCGTGGAGATCCAGATCGCGTATGGACTCAAGCATCACGTGCCGTGGGGGATATCGGAGTGCGCCTTCGGCGATCTGGATATTCACAAAACCCATCAATACGCAGCCTTTGGCGTGCCGGAACTCGCACTCAAGCGCGACATCGCTTCAAAAATCGTCGTCGCGCCCTATGCCACCATGCTGTCGATCGGACTGGCGCCTCTGGCATCGGTGCGGAACCTGAAACGGCTGGCCGCGCTGGGACTGCTCACCGATTACGGATATTACGAGGCGCTGGACTTTAGCGGACAGACGAGCCGCGAGGGTGAGCGCGGGGTGATCGTGCGAGCCTACATGGCGCATCACCAGGGAATGAGTTTTATGGCGCTCGTCAATTTTCTGCAGGATCATTCTCTGAAACGCCATTTTCACGCCGACCCGCGCGTGCGCGCCGCGGAAGCCCTCTTGCACGAGCGCATCCCGGACGTTCCGCCGCTGCATCACAGCGCCACACGCGAACGAGTGACGTCGGTGGCGAGCGTCGGCGACGTCACGCCGGCGGTCAGCCAGTTCGAAACGCCGCATACCGCAAACCCCAAGACCCAGCTGTTGTGCAACGGGCGCTATGGCGTCATGGTGACGAACGCCGGCGGCGGCTACAGCCGCTGGAACGACATCGAGATTACGCGCTGGCGATCGGACCGCACCCGGGATCCGTGGGGGAACTTCTGTTATATCCGAGATGCCGATGCAGACCGGCTGTGGTGCAATACCTATCAGCCGACCGGCGGAAAGGTTCAAGATTACTGCGCCAACTTCACGCTCGACCGCGCGATGTTCCGCCGCGTCGATCATGACATCGAGTGTGAAACCGAGGTCGTCGTCGCGCCGGAAGACGACGTCGAGATCCGGAGGATGACGCTCGCCAATCGTTCCTCGCACACCCGCCGGCTCGATCTGACGAGCTACGTCGAACTTTCGCTGGCAAAGCACGATGCCGACCTGAAGCATCCCGCTTTCAACAAACTCTTCGTCCAGACCGAGGCGTTGATTCAGGAGCGAGCGCTTCTGGCATACCGCCGGCCTCGCGGCAGCAGCGACCCGTCCGTCTTCGTCGCGCACCGTTTGACGCTGGATGAAACCACGGGCGAGGAGCTGCGCTTCGAGACCGACCGCAGGCGCTTCGTCGGCCGCGGACGAACGCTCGCCAGCCCCATGGGCGCCTCGCAGGAACCCGGCAACAGCCAGGGTTTTGTACTGGATCCTATCTTAAGCCTGCGCCAGAGATTGGAACTCGCCCCGGGGCAGCACATCCAGGTTTCCATGATCCTTGCCGCAGGCGAGTCGCGAGAACAGGTCCTCGGCTTGATCTCCAAGTACGGCGATCCCCATGCGATCGAGCGGGCGATGGACCTCGCCTGGGGGTCGGCTCAACTCGAGCTGCGCCTGCTGCACATCCAGCCGGATGACGCGCGGTGCTTCCAGCAACTGGCAAGCCATCTGCTCTATCCCAATCCGCTCCTGCGTTCGTCCGCGGAACGCATTGCCCGCAACCGCAAGGGTCAGGCCGGTTTGTGGGCGTACGCCATCTCGGGCGATCTGCCCATCGTGCTGCTGGCCGTGGGCGAATCAAGGGATCTCGGCCTCGTCCGTCAAATGCTGAACGCGCACAATTATTGGCGCATGCATGGGCTGATGGTCGACCTCGTGATCCTCAACGAGGAGACCGGCGGCTACATGCAGCCGCTGCGCGAACAGCTCGACTACCTGATCCAGGCGCATTCCGCTGCGACGGGAGTCGATCGGCCCGGCGGGGTATATCTGCGAAGTGCGGATCTGATCCCGGCCGAAGACCTGACGCTTTTGCGGGCGGCGGCGAGCGCGGTAGTGGTGGCGGCCCGCGGCACGCTCCCCCAGCAATTGAGCGCTCCGCACAAGGCTCCCGAAGTGCCGGCGCCGATCGTTTCGAAACGCGCCCCGCGGGATCCTTCCGCCGCGCTCCCCTTCATGGAACTTTCCTTCTTCAACAGCCTCGGCGGCTTCACGCCGGATGGCCGCGAATACGCTATCTATCTCGGCCCGGGCATGAGCACGCCGGCGCCCTGGGTGAACGTCATCGCGAACCGCGCCTTCGGCACGCTCGTCAGCGAAACGGGCGCTGGATTCACCTGGGCCGGCAACAGCCAGCGCAATCGTCTGACGCAATGGTCGAATGATCCAGTGATGGATCCGCCTTCCGAAGCGCTCTACATCCGTGATGAGGAAACCGGCGTCTTCTGGACGCCCACTGCGGCGCCCATCCGCGAGCAGACCGCGTACCGGGCCAGGCACGGGGCGGGTTACACTGTATTCGAGCACAACAGCAATGGCATCGAGCAGGAATTGACTCTCTTCGTTCCCATGGATGACGATGGCGGGCAGCCGATCAAGCTGCAAAGGCTCTCACTCAGAAACGATACCGCCAGGACTCGCAGGCTGTCGGTGACGTATTATGCTTCGTTAACGCTGGGCGAGACCCGCGAATCGTCCCAGGCGCACGTCGTGACCGAGTGGGATGACGAGGCAGAGGTGTTGATCGCCCGCAATTTCTACAATCCCGATTATGCGGATCGGGTGGCCTTCGCTGCTCTCAGCTTGCCCGCGGCGTCGTACACCGGCGATCGCACCGCCTTCATCGGACGCAACCGCTCGATGGAAAACCCGGCGGCGATGAAGCGGACGAGGCTTGCACGAAGGACTGGAGCGGGCCTTGATCCTTGCGCCGCGCTGCAGGCAAAGTTGAAACTCGCACCGGGCGAAAGCGCACAAATCACCTGCATGCTCGGCGAAGCGCGATCGGCGGGCGAGGTCCATTCTATGGTGCTTGCGTTTCGCGACGATCTGCAGCTTTCCAGCGCGCTCGAGCAGACGAAGGCGTGGTGGGACGATCGCCTCGGCGCGATTGAAGTGCAGACCCCGGAACTCGCCGTGAATCTCCTGATCAACCGCTGGCTGCTCTATCAGAGTCTCTCCTGCAGGATCTGGGGGCGTTCCGCTTTTTATCAGTCCGGCGGCGCATTCGGCTTCCGCGATCAATTGCAGGACGTGATGGCGCTCGTGTACGCGCATCCCCAACTCGCGCGCGATCACATCCTCTCCGCGGCCGGCCGCCAGTTCAAGGAGGGCGACGTCCAGCACTGGTGGCACCCGCCGCGCGGCGAGGGCGTGCGCACGCGGATCTCCGACGATCTGTTGTGGCTTCCCTTCGCAGTCGCTCACTACGTAAAGATCACCGGCGACGTGAATATCCTGGGCGAGACGGTTTCCTGGCTCGACGCGCCACTGCTCAAAGACGATCAGCACGAGAGCCTCCAGATACCGGCGATATCGTCGGAGAAAAGCACGCTATTTGAGCACTGTGAGCGCGCGGTCGCACGCAGCCAGGCCTTTGGTATCCATGGATTGCCCCTGATGGGGACTGGAGACTGGAACGACGGGATGAACCTGGTGGGCGCCGGCGGCAAAGGCGAGAGCGTCTGGCTCGCGTGGTTCCTGGCTGATGTGCTGGAAGGCATGGCGGAGATGTCGCGATTGCTCGGCCGTCCGGATATGAGTCAGACATATGAACGCGACCGGAAGGCGCTCGTACGGCGCGTGGAAGAATTTGCATGGGATGGGGATTGGTATCTCAGAGCGACGTTTGACGACGGTTCGCTTCTGGGCTCGTCGGCGAATGCTGAGGCGCGGATCGACTCCCTGCCTCAATCCTGGGCTGTCTTAAGCGGCGCCGCCGACAAGGCCAGGGCGACGCTGGCATTGGAATCGGCGTGGAAGCATCTCGTTCGCGAGGATGAAGGGCTGGTGCTGCTCTTTGAACCTCCGTTCGATCATGCCGAGCCATCGCCGGGATACATCAAGGGATACCCGCCGGGCGTGCGGGAAAACGGCGCCCAGTACACGCACGCCGCCCTCTGGCTCGCCATGGCTATGGCGCGCATGGGAGACGGCACCCGCGCGGCGAAAATGCTGCGCTGGCTCAGCCCTGTGGAGCGCGCGCGAGATCCGGAAACCGTCTGGCGTTACGGCGTGGAACCGTACGTGGTAGCGGCCGACGTGTACGCCTCGCCTGGATGGGTCGGCCATGGCGGTTGGAGCTGGTACACGGGTTCGGCGGCATGGATGTACCGCGCCTGGGTGGAAGAGATTCTGGGACTCGAAGTGCGCGGAGATGTGATGCGGCTCGATCCGACCATACCCGGCTGGTGGGATGGTTTTGGGATGAAATACCGCCACGGCGAGGCGATCTACGACATTCAGGTCGAGAACCCTGAGCACTGCGAGCGGGGCGTCGCCCTCGTGGAGCTCGACGGCCAACGCATGAAAGACGGCGTGATCCCGCTATGCAGGGAGCTCATCAAACACCGGGTACTGGTGCGGATGGGGAGAGCGGTGCGCGCGGATGAGGAAGCCCATCCTGGCACCTGAAGAGGATTGCGCGCACGTCATTGAGCTACACCCTACACATCCTGCTCATAGTTGATGAGGCTCGAATAGAAACTCACGTCCGGATGTTTTCCCAGGATGTAGTTCAACTCCCACTCGCTCTTGAAGAGCATCATGGGATATCCGCGCACGTCGTAGACGATGTGATCGTGGTAATAGTTTTCGAACTCGTTTTGTTTCTTCCGTTCCGCAGCGCGATACCAGCGTGAATACGTGTAGTTCATCGGATAGAAACTCGCGTCGGCCATGTATTCGTTGAGCAGCCTGAACTTCACCACCTCGAGCTGAAGCTGTCCCACCACTCCGATGATGGTGTCGGAATTGTGCTTGCGGCGAAAGATCTGCGAACTCCCCTCCTCAGCGAGCTGCTCCAGACCCTTCTGAAGTTGCTTTATCTTGATCGGATTCTTGAGCGTCACGAGGCTGAAGTGGTCCGGCGAAAACTGCGGCACGCCGGTGAACTTGAGCGCCTCGCCCATCGTGATGGCGTCGCCGATCATCAGATTTCCGCGATCGTGAATGCCGATGATGTCGCCGGCATAGGCGCGGTCCACGTTCGTGCGCTTCTGCGACATGAATTGAAGCGCGTTCTTGATTTTAAATTCGCGCTGCGATCGCACGTGGTACACGCTCATCCCCTGGATGAATTCGCCGGAACAGATCCTCATAAACGCGACTCGATCGCGGTGCTTCGGATCCATGTTCGCCTGGATCTTGAAGACGAGCCCGGTAAATGCCGCCTCGTCCGCGTCCACGAGCCGCGTCTCCGCAGGGCGAGGGAGCGGCGAAGGCGCGTAGCTGATGAAGGCGTCGAGCAGCTCCCTGATGCCGAAGTTGTTGACCGCGGAACCGAAGAATACGGGCGTCAGTTTGCCGGCGATATAATCGTCTCTGTTGAATCCCTGACCCGCGCCCTGAATCAACTCCAGATCTTCCTTGAGCTTTGCCACCGCCCTCTCGCCGATCACGTCGTTGAGCTTGGGGTCGTCCAGGTCCTGAATGCGCACCGCTTCCTCGTCCTCGACTCGCACCTTTTTGCTCGGCTCAAACAATCGGATGCAGCGATTCGTCAAATCGTAGACGCCCTTGAAGTCGCTCCCCTGCCCGATGGGCCAGGTCATCACGGCGCAGGAGAGATGAAGGAGGTTCTCCAGCTCGTCCAGCAGCTCGAACGGATCGCGCCCCTCCCGATCCATCTTGTTCATGAGCGTCATGATCGGCATGTGGCGGTCGCGGCAGACCTGAAAGAGTTTCTTCGTCTGCGCCTCGATACCCTTGGCGGAATCGATCACCATGAGCGCGCTGTCCACCGCGGTGAGCACCCGGTAGGTGTCCTCGCTGAAGTCCGCGTGTCCCGGCGTGTCGAGGAGGTTGATCTCATAGTCCGCATACGAGAACTGCATGACGGACGAGGTCACAGATATGCCGCGCTGCTTTTCGATCTCCATCCAGTCGGAGGTGGCGAACTGCTCCGAACGCTTGGCCTTGACGGTGCCTGCCATCTGAATGGCGTTGCCGAAGAGCAGGAGTTTCTCGGTGACGGTCGTCTTGCCCGCATCGGGATGCGAGATGATCGCAAAGGTCTTGCGGCGGCGGATCTCTCCGAGCGCAGCTGAATCGATTTTTTCCATGGGGAGCCCCCTATCACATTTTCATCACATTCCCCAGCCCATTTTCACAGGGATAAATCGGCGCGGAACCCATTATTACATAGCTTTCCGCCCCGCCTTGGTATAGGGTGCGCGCCGTTTCGCAGCAGATCGTATCGGGTTGCTAACGCGAACGCCCTGCCCGGGATGAGCAGGGCGAATTTTTATTATCAGAGGAATTATCATGCACAAGACTGCCAGAACGGAAAAACTCCGGAATATCGCCATAATCGCCCACGTGGATCACGGCAAGACTACGCTCGTGGATTTCATGCTGAGGCAGAGCGGCACCTTCCGCGAGAACCAGGACGTGGACGAGCGCGTCATGGACAGCATGGACCTGGAACGCGAGCGCGGGATCACGATCGCCTCGAAGAACTGCTCCGTCTCGTGGAAGGGGATCAAGATCAACATCATCGATACCCCGGGGCACGCGGACTTCGGCGGCGAGGTGGAGCGCGGCCTCAAGATGGTGGACGGCGCCATCCTGCTCGTGGACGCATCCGAGGGCCCGCTGCCGCAGACGCGCTTCGTGCTCAAGAAAGCGCTCGAATCGAACCTCAAGATCATAGTCGTCATCAACAAGATCGACCGCAAGGACGCACGGCCGCAGGAAGTCTTGAACGAGGTCTACAGCCTCTTCATCGACCTCGACGCGAACGACGACCAGATCGACTTCCCGGTGCTCTATGCAATCGGACGCGACGGCATCGTGAAGGAAAAGCTCACGGATGAAGGCACGGACTTGTCGCTGCTCTTCGACGCCATCCTCTCAGAGGTGCCGCCCCCGCGCTACGATCCCAAAGAGCCGTTCCAGATGCTCGTTACGAACCTCTCCTATTCGGATTATCTGGGCAGGCTCGCGATCGGCCGCATCTTCAACGGTGTTGCCTTGAAGAACGACGCGCTGGTCTGCATCGGGGAGGACGGGGAGCCAAGGCCGCTCAAGGTGACGAGCGTGCAGGGATTCTCGGGAATTCAGGTGAGAGAGGTAGAATCGGTTGCGCCGGGCGACATCGTCATCCTCTCGGGCATCGATCACGTGGACATCGGCGACACGATCTGCACCGCTGATTCCCCAAAACCCCTGCCGCGCATCACGGTCGACGAGCCCACGGTCGCGATGAGGTTCATGTGCAACACCTCGCCCTTCTCCGGCCGAGAGGGCCAGTACGTGCAGTCGCGCATGATCCTGGAGCGCCTGGAAAAAGAATGCC
This sequence comes from bacterium, assembly GCA_021810905.1. Classification (GTDB taxonomy): domain Bacteria; phylum UBA10199; class UBA10199; order 2-02-FULL-44-16; family JAAZCA01; genus JAJZQH01. The sequence continues at coordinate 129,179 of JAJZQH010000005.1, read as the reverse complement.
GCCTCAACGTGGCCCTTCGCGTGGAGCCGGGCGAAAACGCCCAGACCTTTATCGTCAAGGGGCGCGGCGAATTCCAGATGGCGATCCTCGTGGAGACGATGCGGCGCGAGGGATTCGAGCTCTCCGTCGGCCGCCCCCAAGTGCTCATGAAGGAAGTGAACGGCGTGCGCTGCGAGCCTATCGAGCACCTCTATATAGACATCCAGGAAGAGTTCACGGGGACCGTAACCGAGAAGCTCTCGCGGCGGCTCGGCCGCATGATCAACATGGTGAACCACGGTACCGGCCGCGTGCGCCTCGAGTTCTCCATACCGTCGCGCGGCCTCATCGGCTACCGCAACGAGTTTCTGACGGACACAAAGGGCACGGGCCTCATGAATTCTTACGTGCAGGGCTACGAGCCGTATCGCGGCGACCTCACGGGCAGGGTTGCGGGGACATTGGTGTCGGATCGAACGGGCAGGACAGTGCCATACGCGCTCTTTCATCTGGAGCCGCGCGGCGCGCTCTTCGTGGAACCCGGCGTAGAAGTCTACGAGGGCATGATAGTTGGCGAGCACAACCGCTCAAACGATTTGAACGTGAACCCGTGCAAGGAGAAGAAGCTCACCAACCTGCGATCGTCCGGACACGACGAGAACATCATCCTCTCGCCGATCCTGCCGATGACGCTGGAGCGAGCCATTGAGTTCATCCGCGACGACGAGCAGGTGGAGGTTACGCCCACAAACATCCGCCTGCGCAAGAACGTGCTCCCGGCCAATCAGCGAAAATAAAATTGCATCAAGAACGTTCGAGCAAAAAAGATCCCCGATCCAAAGCGGACCGGGGATCTTCTTTTCAGCGGTTTCAACCCGCATTATGCGCAGCGGATATTGGCTGCCTGCAGACCCTTGGGGCCTTTGACTACGTCGAACTCCACCGTCTGGCCTTCCTTGAGCGTCTTGAAGCCGTCGCCCTGAATCGCCGAGAAGTGCGCGAAGAGATCCTCGCCGCCCTCGTCCGGCGTCACAAAGCCGAAACCCTTCGCATCGTTAAACCACTTCACTGTTCCCTTCGCCATACTGTTCCTTCCTTTCTTGAGGATCGCCACGCCCGGCAAAAACGCAAAAAACCGCGAGTCGTTTTTCATGACCCGCGGTTCGCCGTAACATTACGTGCGTCACTACCGAAGCAACCGATCATGTATCGTGTGATGACTACGCGATTTGCGGCCAATAAGCAAACTATTTGACGATTTGCCTTCACTTTGCCTTGCGCCTTATTACTTCCATATCCTTAGAATTACCGGAGCCAGGTTCGGGAATTCCCTATATTTTTGTTGACATTATGTCCATAAAGTCACTTATGGTTTTTTTAAAAAATCAGGTACAATTTCGTAAAATCAAAAAAAGGGGGCACGAGATGAAGAAATGGTCGAAGATTTCAGTAGTAGCGCTTGCATTGTTTCTCGGGGCGAGTCTCTCGCTTTTGCCAGGATGCGGGGGTGGCGGGGGCGGCAGCACGCCTTCGACTCCCACGGCGATCTTCGGTGGGGCCGCGACTGCAGGGGATATCTTCGTCCTCAAGATTGACTATCCGGCCACGGGCAAGGCGACCGTCATCCACTCTGCCACCGATGGGACCCTCATCGAGACAAAGGAGCTGACGTATTCGGCCAGCGGTCACACCTACACCTTCACGGATAGCGCATCCAACCAGTTCACGGGTTTCATGGTTCCGGACACGATGTTTGTCATGCAAGTCCCAGACAAGAGCGATATCCTCATCGCAGTAAAGGTGGACACTACCATCACGACTGCGCAGCAGCTCGCCTTCTTGAAGGGTCACAACTATATTCTCACTCAGTTCCGTCATGACAAAAAGGGAGTGAAATGGGTCTGGTCCAACGTCGATGCAGACGGCGCAATCACCGGTCACCACGCCAACGCCGACAACGCCCTGCCTGTCGACCTCGATGACGTGGGCACAGCGAATGACTTCCCGGCGGGCATGGATGTAGACAACTTCATCTATAATTCGGCAACGTCCGGCTTCAATCTCACGGTCCTGGATGACGACGGGACTTCTGAAATGTGGACATTATATTATACGCCAGGCGGCGTGGGCGTCATCGATAAGGGCCCGCAGAGGGGACTCCGCTTCAACACCCTCAAAGGGACGTCGACGAATCCGGCAGACTACGGGATCGTTCTGAACGACGTGTACAACACGGTATTCTACGGGAGCCATTCGGAAACGGATCATGGGACATCTGTGGGCACGGTCACCATCACGAAGGTCGAGGCTAATGCCTTCGAGGCCACAGTCGATGATGGCAGGGGTGGAGCTGCCCAAACAATAAGGGCGGTCGCCGCTGGCGAGCCGTGGATCGGATTCTTCATGATCGAAGGGGCTAATGCAGTGGTCCAGCCGATCGGTGGAGGCGCCTTCGTCTTTGCGGGAAAACAAGGCGAATGGAACTATAACTACGGAGTTGGCGTGAGATAGAGGTCTAATCCACGCGTATCAAAACGGCTCCCGTTAGGGGGCCGTTTTTTTTTGAGGTGCAGAGGGACTTTGCGCAATTATTTCAAAGTGTTACGCTGAAGCGCCGTTTTGCTCCGTCTGCCGGTTCCCTCGAGATATATGGCAGTAATAAATTTTGGCTTCAGGCTCTTATATATCAGTAGTATAATTAGCATGCATAGAAACAGACTACCAAAGAGTTATAATCCGTTTAAAGAAAGGGGGTGGACTATGAAGAAATTTATATCCGCGATACAAGTGCTTTTCTTCAGCGTCTTCCTTTCCCTCCTGAGCGTGGCCGGTTGCGGAGGAGGAGGCGGCGGCGACACTGGAGAGCTTTCAGTGAGCCTTACCGATGCATCGACGGATCAGTACGAGGCTGTTTATGTCACCGTAAAAGAAGTGGCTGTGCATCTCGAGTCAGCTGCGCAGGATAGCTGGACGGTCGTTTCAACGCCAGGCAAGACTGTGAACCTCTTGGAGCTGGTCAATGGAGTCAGGCAGGAACTGGGACTCGTTAGCCTCACAGCAGGTCACTACACGCAGTTGAGGCTGATGATCGGCGACACGCCCGACAGCGGAATCAACATCCTGAGCCAGAGCCATCCATTTGCGAATTACGTGATCGACAGCTCCAACCAGTACCATGAGCTCAAGATTCCGAGCGGAGTGCAGACCGGCGTCAAGATAGTCAATGGGTTTGACATCAGCGCAAACGGCACGACCGAACTCATACTCGATTTCGACGCTTCGGCATCCGTAGTCGTGGCAGGAGCTAGTGGGCAATACCTCCTGAAGCCGACGATCAAGGTGCTCAATACTGTAGAGGCATCAATCATCAAGGGATCTGTCACAAAGGCCGCCGATGCAAGTGCGATAGGCGGCGCCATGGTCAGCGCGCAGACATTCAATCCATCTGCCGCGGACGCGAAAGATCAGGTTGTGGTCGAGGCTTCGACGCTCACTTCGGATGTCGGGGCCTACAGCATATTCATAGCAGTGGGCAATTATAACGTCGTGGCCGTAAAAGATGGGTTTGCGCCGCTCGTCGTAAATCTCACCACGACAGCCGGCGGCATAACGACCCAGGATTTTGCCCTGGAAAGCGCCAGCGATGGCAATGTGGTCGGGAGCGTAACGATAGCGGGCGGTAACGCCGAAACGTACGTCACGATAAGCTTCAGGCAGGCCGTCACTATCAATGGCACAAACGAAATGATCGAAGTCGCTTCGATCAACGTCGTAAACGGAGGCAGCTATTCTGTGGCCCTCCCTGCCGGTACATATACTGCGGTGAGTTCGACATTCAATCTTTCGACGCAACAGGCTGACGTGACGGTTGTGGCGAGTGCGGATACGACGTTGAATATTGCATTCTGATAGCAGAGTGTTCGAGTTCCGTAAGTGCTGACCAATAAGAAACCTGTCTGCATCTACACGCAGGCAGGTTTTCTTTCACAGGGCGGCTCATGCGTAGAAACGCCCACGGCTTTCTTAAGGCCTTTTGCTCACTTTCGTGCGCTGGCCGTTTCTGGGCTCCATCTCGTCGTAGATAGAAGCGTACACCTGCATGCTGCGCATGACGCGCTTCACATAACCGCGAGTCTCGCTGATCGGAATATTTTCGATGAATTCGTCGAGGTCGAGATTGCCCAGGGTTCGCAGAAATTTGTTCACGTTGCCCGGGCCTGCGTTGTAGGCCATGATGGCCAGCGGCATTCGATCGTTGTACTGTCTTCGCATGCTCGCCAGATACGCGGAGCCGAGAAGCACGTTGTCGACCGGGCTGGTGAGATCTGCGGCGCTCGCTCCACCGGCGTTTCCGCACGCCATCATCGCCGCGGTTGCCGGCATTAGCTGCATAAGCCCCGTGGCGCCGGCATGCGAGCGCACGTTGCACTGAAAGAGCGATTCCTCGCGCATGACGCCTTCGATCGCACCGCGCGGCAAACCGGTGAGGCTATATCCGGCGGTCACCGCCTCGGAAAATGCGAGCGGAAAAAATGCCGCAAACATCGGATCGGACAATGCCTCAACAGGGCCATAGACTCCCGAATCAAAATGCTGCGCGGCCATATCTAGCGCCTTGCGATAATTTTGTGTTTCGATGTATTTGCGCGTGATGAACTCCTTGTGCGACGTCTCCCATTCGGGATTCAGGTTCATAGCCAGATCCATCATATGCTTCGCAGCATTGCGAAAACCGCCGCGATTGAGTCCGTCGACGAGCGCAAACAAGCCGTTGTCGCGAGGAGGCGCTTTGCCCTTGAGCTCGGGCAGTGCGGGAATCTTTAACGGCATGCCCGCGCGCTCCGCGGCCATTGCCGCATAGAATGAGTATGGATAATCGGTTGCGATTCGTTCATACACCTTCCTCGCCCTTTCACTGTTGTTGCCGCCGCCCATTCGTTCCAATGAACGCGCATACCAGTAAAGCACCTGCGTAAAGGTCTCATCGGCGGCCTCGCTCTCGACGAGTGGTTCGAGGATAGCCGCCGCGCCTCCAAAATCCCTCCTCATGTAATGGGGAAAGGCCATTTCAAAAGCGAGTTTGTCCCGCATGTCGCCCTTGGGCAGCTTCATGAGTTCGCTGAAATACTTCTGAGCGAGCGCGGCATCGCCGCGCCTTTCGGCGCGCTTATAAAGGAGATAGTAACCGTCGTCCTGAAACCGATGACCTTTGAATTCATGGGCGAGCTGTGCCAGGGCGCCATCCGCCTCTTCATCCTTTTGCGCGGCAGGTCCCAACGAGCCGATCCAATATAACGCACGCGCCTCAAGGTTGCGATCGCACTTCTCACTGAGCAGACCTTCGAAGGCAGCTACCGCAGCGGCCGCCATGCCTTCGCTCTGGCGCATGCCATAGCCGAGATCATACAACGCCTTGCACTTCTGCTCGTGCGACACGCTGCTTGAGATTATTTCATCCGGCGTGACGACGGAAGGAATAAGCGCGTATTGGCGCGCGAAGGCCAGTGCATGCAATTTGACTATTTTTTGTTCTGTGGAGAAATCCTGCGAGTATCCGACGGCGCAAGCATCCATCGGGAAATTGGCCGCGAGTTCGGCCGACTCAAAGTCTGCGCTTTCACCAAGCGATCGCTTCGCTTCTCTCAAGGTCAGAAGAGCCCGTTTATATAGATTGGCGTAAAACGTTTCTCCAAATGAAAGTTCAGGGCGCGGGCGTGGCGGCAACGTGGCCAGCAGCGAAAGTACTTTCCGCGGTTGTCCATCAGCAAGATATGCTTCCGCCGTCACCACGTTCTTCCAAAATCTCAAGGCCTTGCTGTTTGCCCTTTCGGCAAACTTCATCGCGGACTTTTCATCACCCTCCCTGAGTCTGGCCTCGGCAAGCTTGAGACGAAAATAATCCGCCGCATCCCCTGAGTGTGAAGCCAGCTCATCGAGACGCGCCGCGAATTCAGAATCGCTGAGAGGAATCTCGCTCAAAGATGAGGGTGGCAGCTGTGCGCCTGCTGGCACGGACAGGCAGATAACCGCCGCAGTAAGTAATATAATGATAGAGCGAATAATAAATGGCATAATTTGTATTATTGCACGAATGAACTATAACTTCAATTCTCAATAATGCCGTGTCACCGGAGTTCCGGAAATCCTAAATCTTCACCCTCTTGTAAAAGACCTTCTTCGCCATCTCCGCGGAGATAATATAGCATGCCACAATTACCCCGATGAGTAGAAGATACGAGATCGGCAATGTTCCGAACCCAAAAAGCGCGGCAAGCGGAGTGAACGGCAACAGCAATGTCGCGGCAACGACTGAAAGGGTAGCCGTCAACAAATATTTCCCTGGTCGGCTCATGAAGAAAGGTTTCCTACTGCGAATGACAAGCACGATGAGCGCCGCTGAGACGACGGATTCCAGAAACCAGCCTGTCCTGAATTGAACCTCTGTCGCATGAAGTACCAGCAGCAGCAGACCGAAGGTGAGATAGTCGAACACCGAACTCAAAATACCGAACGTGATCATAAACCTGCGAATCGCTTTGATGTTCCAACGCCGCGGAGAGTCAACCATTTCGTTATCCACGTTATCGGTGGCGATCGTCATCTCCGGGCAATCGGTCATGAGATTAGTAAGCAATACCTGTTTGGGCAGCAACGGGAGAAAGGGCAGGACGAGGGACAGACCGGCCATGCTGAACATGTTTCCGAAATTGGCGCTGGTCGCCATGAATACATACTTGAGCGTATTGGCAAAGGTTCTCCTCCCTTCGCGCACGCCCTGCACCAAAACGCTCAGGTCCTTTTCGAGCAGGACGATATCCGCTGCGTCCTTGGCGATATCAACCGCGCTATCCACTGAAATGCCGACATCCGCGGCATGAAGAGCCGAGATATCATTGATGCCGTCGCCCATGTACCCGACGACGCTTCCGGCCTTTCGGAGGGCCAGAGTAATGCGCTCTTTTTGATTAGGTTCGATTTCGGCGAAGATATCCACGTCCACAACCCGCTGGAGCAGCGCGCTATCGCTCAACTGAGCGAGGTCCGGACCCGTGAGGATTCTGGTATCCGGCAGTCCCAGCTGCTGGCTCAAGTTGGCGGCGACCAGGTGATTGTCGCCCGTGATGATCTTAAGCGCAACGCCGAGTTTTTTCAGACGGGCAATCGTCTCTATGATACCAGGCTTTGGCGGATCGAAGAGAACGAGGAACCCCAGAAACGTCATGCCGCCTTCGTCGTCGTTGCTGATGCGCGACGTCGATCCCATTTTTTTGTACGCAACGCCGAGAGTCCGAAAACCCTTGCCGCTGTATTCCTCAAAGTGCCGCTGGATCCGATCCCGCATCCCCGCAATATCGACGACGGTTCCCTCTTTGGTTTCCACCGACGAGCACACGGCGAGCACATTGAGCATCGCGCCCTTGGTCACCAACAGATGCGCATCCTCATGCTCAACAAGGATGCTCAATCGCTTCCGGAGAAAATCATACGGAATTTCGTCCTGCTTCCGGTAGCCGGACAGATCAAACGGGCGATGGGTGCGGATGGCCTCATCGATCGGGTTCGTAAAGCCTGTTTCGTAAAAAGCGTTCAGATACGCGTGAAGAAGAACGTTATCGCTCGGAGCCCCATCCACATCGAGTGCGGACTGTACGTGTACGATGCCTTCAGTCAGGGTTCCCGTTTTGTCGGCGCAGATCACGTTCATGCTGCCGAAGTTTTCGATCGAAGCGAGCCGTTTGACGATGACCCTCTCTTGAGCCATCCGTTTGGCGCCATGTGAAAGGTTGATGCTGATAATCGCCGGCAACAATTGCGGCGTCAGTCCCACGGCGAGCGCCAACGAAAAGAGAAATGAGTCCAGGACCGGACGAGCCAAATAGACGTTGACGGCGAAGATAGCTACCACCAGCACAAGCGTGACTTCCATGAGGAAATAGCCGAACCGTCGGATGCCGTGCTCAAATTCCGTTTCCGCTGGTCTGAGTTTCAGCCGCTCGGAAACCTTGCCGAACTCGGTCTCCTTGCCGGTGCGCACCACAAGTGCAGTGGCGTTACCGCTCACCACATGGGTTCCCATCCAAAGCGCGCTCGTCCGCTGACCCAGCGGGGTCTGGGCTGGCAACAGCGCCGCCGTTTTTTCCACCGGGAAAGTTTCGCCCGTAAGCATGGCTTCATCGACAAAGAGATCTTTGGATTCCAGAATCAGACCGTCGCCGGGAACGATATCGCCGGCCTTCAGAATAACGATATCGCCCGGCACAATCTCCTCGACGGGAATTTCCGTGGTGTTTCCGTCGCGCAGCACCGCGGCTTTGATCTTCACGATTGAAAGCAGCTTCTCCACGGCATTCGCAGCGCCGCGCTCCTGCCAGAATCCAAGCAGGCCGCTGACCAGTACTATGGAAAGAATGATGAAGGCGTCGACCGGATCGCGTAGAAAAAAGGACAACCCCGTTGCGAATAAAAGGATGAGGATGAGCGGACTTTTGAATTGGGCAAGAAGGAGCGTCAGCGCATCCGACCGCTTTTGGGGTTTGAGGAGATTGGCGCCGAAGCGCGCGAGCCGCCGTCCGGCTTCATCGCCCGTCAATCCCGCCTTTGTAGTCTGAAGTTCCTGGAGCATCTCAGACGCGGAGATACTCCAAAAAGCCTCAATGGGTCTGTTCAATTTCTATCGCTCCCACCCCCGAGGGAGGCGCCGGCGTCGATACGGCCCCCCAAAACTCGCTCCGCGCGATATTTTTTGTAACTACTATTTTAGGCAACGCCGATGGCATCGGTGGTGACGTGTGAAGTGATGCCATTGGCTGTAGCAATGTAACCATAAGCAGAAGCGATATCATACAAACATGTATCAAACCTAAATATCGTCTCTTGATTTTCAGCCTCTTATTTGACAAAGACCCTTGTCCCGTCAGAATCCACGGTATGAGTTCCGTCAGTTTTGACCGGTTCGGGATTGATGAACGAAACGAACGTCGTTCCCATGCCAAGTCCCTCGCTCAGGTCCTTGGCCTTGACCCCGATGATTACCTGTTGTTCCCCTTTTTCTTTAACTCGAACCCTGTAAGAAAATTTTTTCTTCTCGCCCGGAGCGAAATTTACAAGACGCCAGATTTTTTCCCCTTTTATCAGTTCCAGCCCTTTCGGAAGTTTGATAGCAACCTCGACCGCGTCGAATTTTTCCGTTGTCCGCAGCGTAAGAGTAAACGTGACGGCCTTGCCTACATCCACATTGGCTTTCTCCGGCAGAAGCGTAGCCTTGAACGGGCTGGTGAACTTGGCCTCAGCCTGCAAGGATATGAAGATCAGAAATAATACGATCAGCGATTTTTTCAGCATATCATATTCTGTCCTTCTCATACGGCTCGCATCATTTGCAAGAAGCAAGGTCGGCCTTCACATATCCGGACGTCAATCGCATGAGCCCTACAGAAGCACCTCTCAGCCCTTCCGAATCGGTAGGGCCTGTATTGCCAAAGCCCAGACATATCCACCCATCGAGGACATCGACAAGATCGCGCCCCTTCACCCCTCTGTCAGCGAACTTGGCGTACCCTCGTTTAAGATATGTCGTCATCACCTTCCATATAGCAGGCCCGTTGTTCTTAAGAGTATCCTTTGTTTCGTTGTTCTCGTCATAGAGGTCCCAGAGGACCGCGTTCGGGATGACTTCACTGAGATTGCCGGTCACTGCCGAACCCACGCTCCCCTTTGGAAACTCGGGCGGAGGGGTTTCAAAGCTGTAGTATGTCGTGTTATCCGGATCGGCGTTGGTGTCTATATATTCCGAACGGCCCAGCGCGGCTCCGGCAAAGAATGTCGCCCAACCTTCAGAAAGAGCAAGCCTTGGGTCCGCCGGCCTTGAAGGAGTGTGGTCTCCGCCCTGCGAATCGTCGGTACTGTATTTATCCATCGTGAAATGACCATACTCGTGGCCAATCACAATATCATCATATTCGTCGGGATCGCTTGTCGCGCCCGCCAGCGCAATGAGCCCCGCGTCAGATTCGTAGTATGATGAGGCATCGGTTGATTTGTTCTTCCCCTTCTCCCAATAGAACTTTATTGCCGGAGGAGCAGTGCCAGTGGACGTCTTGGCATAGAGATTCGCCGTTGTCCCGACATCCCAGATGTTAAAAGCGCCGGCATTATTCGCTTCAGTGATGGCGATGTTAAGGGCGGTCTTGTTTGGCGTCTCCGCGCCGTCGACGTCCTCGCTGTTCACGGCAAAGACCTCGTCGCTCAAATTGACGACGCTTTGTTTTAAAGCGTTCGAAGTCGTATAAACACGGACAAAATAGGTCTTGTCTTCGTAGCTGTTGGTAAAGGAAAGGTTGTAGGTTCCATCTTCGGCTGTTGCGCTTTCTTTGAGAACCGTTGTGCCGTCCTCCTTGCTGATGGCCTTGACCGTCGCATACCGGACAGGAACGTATTTGCCATTCGCCTCGAGCCCGTTCCTCGTTGCGATGCGCTTAATATACGTTACCTTTCCGGAAGCCGTGTAACTCTGCAAGACATCGGCCTTGACCGATTCGTCGGCAACAGCCGCTGTAATTGTCAGCGTTTTCCCATAAGATTCGCTGAATCGGTTCAGTTCGTCGACTGCAACGAACGTGACATCCACGGTCGCTGTGCCGCTCGCTCCGACATCGGCGAAATAGTCGGAGTCAACGACTATAGAGAACTCAGCAGCACCGCTGCTTCCGCTGACCGGAGCGAAGAAATATCCGTGCGGATGGTCGACGATCTGCATAAAAACACCCGCTACATTCTCACCGCCGGTATAGTTCATAGTGAAAGTGTTGGTGCTGCCGGCCTCTATGGAATCCGGCCCTGTCACAGAACCGATGACCGGCCCGTCCGCGTCTGCCGTTGGCATGTCATCCTGTTCCCAAATATCGCTATCAAGTCCTATTGCCGGGATATCCGGGTTTTCAGCTTCGATCTCCAAGCGCCCTTCGTAGACCAGACCGTTGTCGGACTGCGCCATCATATCGCAGTATCCCCTGTCTCCAACTATGCCCGTGACGGTCAGAGGGTTTGCCCCTGTTGCGCTGGCAATTGTCCCGCATCCGATTCCCACTCCACCCACCACGGTGAATGTGATTGTGCTTGCACCTTCGATATTGACCTCGATAGTGACTTCGTCGCCTGCCTCGGGATTTTCCGGATTGACAAAGAACGGAGCCTTTTCTCTTTGGCCTATAGATTTAAGCAGACTGTCATTTGAATACTGCGCAACTGTGCTGCTATCGCTGCTGCAACCTGCAACAAACAACAACGCCGCGATAAATAAACGACAGATTGGCTTCATAGCACCCCCGCACAAATTTATTATGATGCTATCGTATCATGGCGTACTTTTCCATTCAACAAATCCGGTATATTAGGCCGTATCGACTATTGGCGTCGGCTTGAACGCGTGATGAATGAACAACGGCGCCTTACGGAGATTGCCGTCTCGGCAGACGCTTGTGCGGTAATGACGGCTTGGAAGATAAAATTGATGAACTATGAAATGCTGTGACGTATTATCAATATCGTTCACATTTACCGGCATCGCAGGCTGCGTCAAGGCGCCGCGCAAAGGCAGGAGAAGGGAATGGAGACTACTATGACCTTGAATACGCCTATCATCTCTAAAGAACAGATCGAAGATCTTAATCGCCGTGTAAATATCCTGGAGCTAAAAGAGGGAGGAAATCTTGCATACTACGAGTATGGAGATGTGCGAGGAAAACCGATACTGTTTTTTCACGGAACAGGTTCACACATCCACGTTATGCTCCTCCACGAGGCGGCGCTTGAAATGGGATACAGGGTCATCGTCCCCGACCGGCCGGGCGTGGGGTTGTCCGATTTTAAGAAGGGATGGACGCTTTTGAAAAGCGTCGGCAACTACGTAGAACTTCTCGACATTCTGAAGGTGGATAAATGCATAGCAATGGGCATTTCAGGCGGCGGCCCTTCGCTCATGGCGTGCGCACATACGATTCCTGAGAGAATTGAGATGGTCATCGGCCTGGCGTGTGCGATGCCCCTTTATCGCGATAAGTCATCTCTCAAAACGTTGGGGACGATGGACAGATTCTATGCAAGGGTTGGCGGCAAATTACCTCTCGTATTATTTAGAATCCCGTTTTCTTTGCTCGGATTAATGCAGACTGTGATGAAAAGCCCGAATTCATTCGCAAAGATGATGTCTTCCAGCATGTGCGCATCTGACGCTCGATTGTTTTCCGATCCGAATCTGCAATATCTTTTCATGCGCGATTTTCAAGAACTCTTCAGACGCGGCTCTAAAGGTCCCGCATATGATGCACAACTTGTGTATAAAGACTGGGGATTTGATCTCGCTGATATAAAGACCAGAATTGAGATATTTCACGGGACCGAAGATAAGTGGGTGCCGATAATATTTAGCGAGTATCTCGCAAAAAAAGCTCCATGTGCGACTCTGCACTCCGTTCAAAATGAGGGGCACTTCTATCATCTCGTCTATGCACAAGAATTATTGCAAAAGATCTCGCGACTGGGCGCGTAAAGCCGCAGCCGATTTATTGACCATTCGGAGAACAAATTTTCAGCCTTGTTAGGCCTCTTTTGAAGGGGAAGGTCGCCTGCCCATCGCCGGTCATGGAGCGATCGGCAACTTCTCCAATGCGGCAAGGCAGATCACGACTGCGATTCGCAGCTGATTCCAGCTATTGGCCGGTAGGAAAAGAAAGAGAAACCAGGGAAGGAATCCCCCAGATCAGTTTTGCGCTGTCGATCAGTGCGGCGATCATTTTCTCGTTGCCACGATCGTTCCGCCTTCCTGCAAGGCGATCGTAAAGCCCGTCACGTTTCCCGAGCCGTCCCTTGAAAACGTGAGTGTTCCCGGAAGCTGGCTTCTCAGGAGAAACGTATCCGTATCGGTTGGATACATATCGAGGCGCTCCGAGATGACTCCCACGAACTTCATCATCAAACCGTTGTCGGACACATATACCTGGAATGTCGTAGCCCCGTCTGTTTGTTTGTAATCGCCTGCGTAGGACTGAAGCACGAAAGGAGTCACATCGATAAGCTTCGCTTCCTCCGGTTTAAAGTCCGGCCATCCATAGACCTTTGCAACGCTGCGTACTATCTCCATGGAAAGCGTGTAGCCGTTGTCGCCATTGATCATGACGGCTACGCCCTGGCCCCGGTCTTTATAGGCTCCGATGAACGACTTGTATCCGACGTTTGAGCCTGAATGCTGGAAGATGAGTCCTCCATTGCCATTTATCAGCCCGAAGCCCAGCCCGAAATTCGAGTTCGGCTGCATCGTGAGTATTTGCAAGGCCGTCTGCTGCGAGAGCGCAGCTCCCTGGTTGCGGGTGGCCGCCTCTTGAACTTCGATGAGCAGGCGGGCAAGGTCCGATGGCGTAGTCCAGAGCCCCGCTGCGATGAGCTCGGGATAGGTGTTCCAGCCGCCCGGCATCACGGCTCCATCCACATCGTGACCCTTCGCAGCTCTCGCTGACAGCGGGCCCTCCATGGGCTGAACGAAGTCGCTGGAATTCATCTCCAGCTTGCTCAGAAGGTTGTCATTCATATAGGTTCGAAAAGAAATCCCGGTCACGTCTTCGGCCATCTGCTGCAGCACCTCCATACCGCCGCCCGAGTAGCTGGATCGAGAGCCGGGGACGTAAACGACTTGAATCGGATCCGTAGTCGCCGGCGGCGTACCATTGAGAACCTCGAACAGCGTAGGTACGGCGCTGCCCGCGGGGTACCCGAAAAAGCCGGATACATTAGTTCCGCCGGTGTGAGACATGAGCCGCTGTATCGTTGCTTTTTCCGTCGTCGTAAAGGTGTTGTCCGCAAGGCGCCACGACTTGAGATAGTCATTAACGTTTCTTGAGATATCGATCGTGCCCGATTGCGCAAGCAACATGATGCCAGTCACCGAGACCGGCTTGCTGACGGAGCATGCCTGGAATACGGTGTCAGGCGTTACAGGCTGGGTTACGCCCGCTTCGATAACGCCATATCCTTTTGCCCACTCGATCGCACCGTTGTTGATGACCGCAATGCTGACACCAGGCGCCAGGTAGTGCTGCATGCGGTCTGTGAGCGACATGCCCGCAGGTACGCTTCCGGCATTGATGACCGCAGCGATGAGGTTATTCTCTACGGCGTCGATACGCGACTGGACATCGTCGGTGGAGGAAGAGGAACAAGCTGCAACGAACGATATGGCAAGGGCAACGATGCCCAACAGCTTCTGCCGCAAGGATCTTTCCATGGACACCACTATAGTGAAATTCATTTCAAAGAAAAGGAGGGTTATTTCCAGAGGTGGAGCAAATTTCGCTCGTCTGAGGTGTTGTCAAATAACTGACAGAGAATAAGAGCCCCTGTTTCCGCAGGGGCTCTTGAAGTCTGGGCTTTCACGGATCAGCGCGTCCGTCCATCAGAACGTGAAGGAATAACTCTGACCGCAGATCGTGCCGGAAGCAGAACCGGAACTCGCACCCGAAGCAGACACGTTGATGGTGATCGAGAAGAAAATAGAGCAGTCGCTCGCGATCATCACGAGGCCGCCCGTCGGCCCTCTCCGGTTGAAACCGAGCGTTCCATCGGTCGACCATACGGCCCTGCCACCCGCGGACTGCGTCCAGTCGTACGTGAGCTGGGAATATATCGTTCCATCCATGATGACGCCGCCTGCCTGCTCGCAATCGTTGAGGTTGTTGGTCGGGTCGCTGACCTGCTGCATGAGCTGGCCTCTGATAGTAACGCTCGACTCGGGGGCAACATAGTCTGGCGGATCCGGATAGGTGTACGTCCAGTTGAAGTTTCCGGTGGAAGTGATGTGGCCCGACGTCTGGCAGTTGAAGACCTCGTTGATGGGAATCGTCCCGCTCTTGCTCCCCTTGGCGAGATCAACGGCCATCGATTCGGCTGACTTCGTCGAATCCGTTGCGAATTGATTCATGATCGCCGTGAATGCCGCACTTTGAGAGTTGTAAAGCCCTGCGCCTATGTTGTGCACATCGGCGCTCGTCATTGTCGTATCGTTACTGGTGTTGTCGGAAGACGACGAAGACCCGCTGGAACCGCAGCCCGCGCACACCGCCGCAATGATCATAAAGGCAAAAAATCCCGCTATTTTCGTGATCTTCATAGGCCCCCTTCCATTATACGACACAATTATACCTTTGATACCCCCAACGCTGCAATCCCAATTATCGAGCAGTGTGAAAGGACCCTAAAAGGGGTAGAAAACACGATTTCGGTAAATCCCGCCCTCTTATCGATTCGCAGGAGATGAAGGCGCTCAAGAAGAGCGCGGCGGGCATGGAGTACAGCGACGTCGTCATGGCGACAGTCTTCCTGGTTAAAATGAAGAGCTCAAGTTAAGCACAGATTACAAAGCCGCGGAGGTTCACGGGATGATGATCTGCGTATCGTCGTCCGTGCCAGACGTGGAGTTGCTCCACGCGTTTTCCGACGTCGCCCTCAGATAGTATGTTCCACTGGCGGCTTCAGCCATTGTGACAGCCACTCCTCCCGTGGCGGGAATTGCTTCCGGCGTGCTCGACCCGACGACAAGCGTTCCATCGCTCACGCGCATGCGGGCAGGTTGAAACGTTGCGCCTGGATGCTCAGTTGCAAAGCCATTGACGCCAGCGACGTCCCACTCGCCCTCCTCAGACTGATAGGCGATGGATTGGGCCGTGGCTTCGCCTGCTCTGAAGATCAAGGCGCAGTTGTACTGGTCGCCGTCGTTATCTGTGATTACGCACGATGCGGCAAGCAGATTGGTGGCGCTCGCCGTGATCGCAGCCAGTTCGTTCTGCGTAAACGCATAGCTGACTGCTTCAGTCAAATTGCTCGGTTCGTCGAGATTCTGTTCGTCGACCTCCCTGATCAGCGTCTTCGCGCCTCCGCCAGCTATGGAATACCACTTCGTGCCGGTGGGATAGTTCGCTCCAGTCGCGTCCTTGGCGCCGGCATCGTAATCGGCGGCGACAATGATCTGCACGTCGCTGGTCAGCGTGGCGCTTGCCATCTTTGAGATATCCTCGACAAGAGAACCGGTCAGGTTGTGATCGCCATGCCCGTAGACAAAAATGGTCCATGCCTTTGGTGAAGTGCCGCCCCCTGAACCGCAGCCAGACGCGAACAACAGCAGTGACGAAAAGGCAAAACAGATTGTCAGGACCTTTCGTATTCCCCATCGCGCACTGGTCGCCATATCTCCCCCTTTGTTTTTTTTGAAAATATCGCGTTGGAACCGCTCCTGTCAAAAGAAACAAAAAAACGTTGCGTCAGCCATATGCTATCATATGATAACATTGCTTCTCTAACGTGCATTAGTATTCTCCGGAAGGGGGGAAGCGTGTCGAAGATCTTCCGATGCATTATTTTTCTGGCGTTGGCGTGCGCCTGTTTGACCTGCGGATGCGGCGGAGGGGGCAGCAACAATTCTTATCCCGTCGTGGTTTTCACGGACGTCCATTTCAATCCATTCTATGATCCCACGCTTTTTCAGTCGCTCAATTCCGCTGACGCGAGCGAATGGGCAAATATCTTTGCAACATCGAGCACATCAGAACCTTCGGCATACGGTCAGGATACGAATTTTCCGCTGCTCATCCTTGCGCTGTCCAGCATCAAGCAGAATCTCGGAACGAGCCCTGTGATCATATTTACCGGAGACGTCCTGGGGCATAACTTTGCTCAAACGTTCTTCACTCTTAACGGGAGTCAGGACATCCCCGCCATGGAGGCTTTTGCGAGCAAGACGCTCACCTTCTTCACTCAACTGGTCAAATCGTACGTTGGAAATATCTCCGTCATGTTCGTCCTCGGAAATGCCGACTCTTACACCGGCCTGGCACCTGACAGCGCATATCTTTCAAACACGGCTGAAATTTATTATTCAAATTGGATCGGCGCTACTGCCGATCATCAGACGTTCCTCTCTACCTATGAGGCAGGCGGATATTATTCGGCAGAGCCGCTCGGACCAAATTTGATGGTGATCGCGCTCAACACCGTGGCGCTTTCCACGCTCGTGCTCGAGAATAACGATGCACAGGTACAGGCCGAGCTCGCATGGCTCGATTCAACCCTTGCCGCCGCACGGGCCGCTGGGCAACAAGTGTGGCTCCTTATGCACGTGCCTCCCGGCGCATACATAGGCCAGACAGCGACTCAGCTCGATCCGAGCGGTCATCTCTCAGCCGCGACGATGCAGCTCAAGCCCGATTATCAAGAGAGTCTCCTGCAGATCCTTTCAAAGTATCCCGATGTCATCGCGATGATGCTCGGCGGGCATACGCACATGGACGAGTTCCGAAATATTTTCGGAGATGCGCCGCTTACATCCTCCGGCTTTTTGGAAATAACTCCCGGCATCACGCCGTACTTTGACAACAACCCTGCCTTCAAAATCTACACGTTCCCGACGGGCAGCTTTGCTCCCGTCGGCTACAAGTCGCTGAACTACGATCTCACGACGCAACCCGGGCAGTTCACTCCTTATTATACCTTCACCACTGCGTATTTTGGCGGCTTCATGCAGGAGCTTCTGGACGAGGCCCTGGTGAAGTTGTATCCAGAGCTCGCTTCCGACAAGACCAAACAGGCGCGCTTCAGAACGCATTATTATTCCGGCAATGACTCTCTGAATCAGATCACAGACGCAAACTGGAAGGTCTTTTACTGCGGCATCGTTGAGATGACGGAACAGGGGCTCATCGATTGCGTGAACTCCTCGCTATGAAAAAAAGAAACGATATGCTGGCGCTGTTGCTCATCCTCGCCATGGCCCTGTTCGCGGGATGCGGAGGAAGTTCCAGCAATGTCCCGTTGAGTGCAGCCAACATCAATCTCATCTTCGTGGCGAGCGAAGATCTGACTTTCAACGCCCCCGGAGACGTGGATCCCGATACCGCAAACCTCACGAATCAAGGTCTGCAGCGATCCCTCCTCATGGCCACGGCGCTGAAACAGCAGGTGCTCGGCAACAATAATGCGACCTCGATCTACGCGCTCGAACCGATGACTCATCTGCAGACAGCAAACAATTATCCGGACATGGCGGCGCTGGAGGGCATTCAGCAGTTCGCACTGCTCAATCAAGTCACCTTGTACTTCGATAGCGTCCCGGTCCAGGCCAACAGCTATCCAGTCAATACCTCGTACGCGGCGAACGCCGTCCCCAGCGGAGTCGCACCCCAGCTCGTTTCCTGCATCGCTTGTCAGGGCATCGATTTTAGCGACGCGAATGGTGACAACGAAACTTTGGCAAGCAGCATCATCGGCGCGGGGGTTCCAGGCTATTATGTCTTCTCGGCGCCCTGGGAGACCATCCACAGTCTGCTCACGAATATCACGAAACTCAAAAATTATAATCTGATCGTTCCGAAAAATTATCCGGGTCCCAACTTCGTGTATGCGATTTCGATCCTGCCTTCGGGATCGGCGAGCCTGGTTACTTTCGACGCCCATCTGGATCCGCCTTCAACCTATCCCGAGTTGCCCTCGCCG
This sequence comes from bacterium, assembly GCA_021810905.1. GTDB lineage: Bacteria > UBA10199 > UBA10199 > 2-02-FULL-44-16 > JAAZCA01 > JAJZQH01. The sequence goes on along the minus strand of JAJZQH010000005.1, from coordinate 110,669 downwards.
ATCCCGATCAGCACCGAGTGCAAGGAGCAGACACCTTTCAGCATTACAGTCACAGGCGGAAGTGGCGGCGCCATAATACCTGGCGGGATCAATACAAACGAAACGATCTACTTTGTGAGGCACGCAGAGGCGCATCCGGGAGTCTTCGATGATGGCAACTACGTGTGTGCAGGACAATGGCGCGCGCTCGATCTCCCGAACGCGCTGCGCGGGAAGATCAGCCCCGACGAGGTTTATTCCATTGATCCGGCTCAGATCATCGCTGGCACGGCAGATGCCGCGGGAAATTCCAACTGGTCATATGTCAGACCTTCGCTCACCGTGCTGCCGTATGCGATCGCCAATGGCCTGCCCTTCAATCTCGTCGCGGGCCTCGAGATCTTCGCCCAGAATCCGCCCGAGCTCGCGACGCAAGCCAGCGCATTCTTCTTCAGCGACGGCGGGTTCTCGAATCGGACCGTGCTCGTAGGCTGGGAACATGAACACATACCGATAACCGTGAATGCGCTGATAGCGAGTTATTTCCCGAATGGCGGCGGACCGACTGCGCCGAACTGGCCCACCGATGATTTCGATACTATCTGGACGGTGACGCTCGACCCCGCGGGCAACCTGACGGTGGACAACACCAAATGCGAAGGCATCAACTCCGCGGCGCTTCCCGAAAAGTGTCCGCAATTCTAGTCCATGACGGCGCTCGGCATGCGCCTCCCGCCGTCCACGTCGTCGAAGGAACCCCGATCATAGATTAACAGCAGGAATTCTTGGGCCAACGAGTTGATTTTTTTATAATCCCCCATTTGACTCCGATGCTTCTACTGATTATGGTGGTAGACATGAGACTTGATTATAACAAGTATGATCCACTGATCAAAAAAACGGTGGCTCATTATTGGAAAACCCTTAAATCGCAATCCAATAGACAGGCAAAGGGCGATGCTGATCGTGGTAGGCGGGCAGCAGTTACGTGTGGCAAGCAGATGGATGGCTTTTGCACTGTCGTTCGTCAGTTGCTGCAGGATTCAGGCATGCCGGATGCTGATGTATTCCTGAATACCAAGCTAGAGCTCCCAGGCTACTTTCGCCCAACAAAACGCTGGGACATGCTCGTCATCTCCAAAGGGCAACTCATCGCAGCAATGGAATTCAAATCTCAGCGTGGTCCATCCTTTGGGAATAATTTCAACAATCGAACCGAAGAAGCGATAGGAACTTCTCAGGATCTTTGGACTGCATACCGAGAATGTGCGTTCGGAGGGGATTGTAGACGACCTTGGCTTGGCTGGGTAATGCTCCTTGAGGATTGCACGGAATCCACCGCCCCCGTCGCCGTTGAAGAGCCCCATTTCCAAGTCTTTCCAGAGTTCAAAAATGCATCCTACGCAAAAAGGTATGAACTTCTGATCCAGAAACTTATAAGAGAAAAACTGTTTGATGGTGGCGCATTTCTTACATCAACAGCATCAGGCGGTCCAAAGGGGCAATACTCTGAACCATCCGCAGATTTAACGATGCGTGTATTCCTGGCTGGTCTTGCGGGTCACGTGGGGGTGTTCGTTGCAAACGAATAAATGCATAAACAGACAGACCGACATGTTCCCGGTGGTCATTCCACCCGAGGCATATTCATACGGTGAGCGTTCTGACGGCGGAACACACGGCGTCGTTCTCACCAAAACACATATAGTCGATCTCATTCTTAATCTGGCCGGGTACACGACCAACAAGAACCTTGTTTCTCTGCGCCTCCTTGAACCATCCTGTGGACACGGGGCGTTCCTGCTGCCTGCTGTTGAGCGTTTGCTGCAAACCTATCGACATTCGGATAACCCACGTGACTCTCTGAAGAATGCCATAACAGCTTTTGACATTGATCCTCAGCATGTTTCCACAACCAAACAGCGTCTTCTTTTGTTGCTGAAGGATCATGACTTTAGCAGCAAGGAATCGGAACTCCTTGTTGATGCTTGGGTTCATCAAGGCGATACCCTTCTCGCAGACATTGAGTCTGGTTTCGACTTCGTTGTTGGGAACCCGCCCTACGTGAGGATTGAACAAATCGCCCCCGTGCTCCAAGCCGAATATCGGAAACGGTTTAAATCCATCTACGACCGCGCCGATCTATATGTCGCCTTTATAGAGAAATGTCTTTCGCTTCTGCGCCCAGACGGAGTACTCTCCTTCATCTGTGCAGATCGGTGGATACTCAACAAATATGGAGCTCCCCTTCGAAGAATCGTGTCCGAAAAATACCAGGTTCGTGTTTATGTCGACTTGCACACGTCGTCCCCGTTTGAATCCGACGTCGTTGCCTACCCATCAATCTTTGTCCTAGCTCCAGGAAAGACAGACGGAGTAAGCGTTTTCAAGATGGCGAACGGAACCCCAGATGAATGCCGTTCTGTTTACGATTCTCTCCATGGCAGGAGCAGCACCACAACATCCGTTTCGCACACGCATTTCAAAGAATGGTTTGAAGGTGACGATCCATGGACCATGGCCTCGCCAGAGCAAATGAAAATGTTGCGCCGACTTGAGAAGCAGTACGACTTGATTGAAGCCCACGGCAACACCAAGATCCGTATCGGCGTAGCCACTGGCTGTGACAAGCTGTATCTTGTCAGCGATCCTGCACAAATTGAGAAGACCCGCCTCCTGCCTCTGGTCATGAGAGAAGACCTGGATAAGGGCTGCATTAACGATGCGGGACGATTCGTTATTAATACGTTTGAAGACAATGGCCAGATCGTCGAACTGTCGCACTATCCCAAGCTGAGAAAATATCTGGATGCTAATGCCGAAGACATTCGACGAAGGCATGTGGCAAAGAAAAACGCGACGGGCTGGTATCGCACCATCGACCGCGTTTATCCTGAGCTTGTAAAGGCACCGAAGCTGCTCATTCCGGACATAGCCGGTGCGAACGAAGTCACTTTTGATCCCGGTCGCTATTACCCACATCACAATCTCTACTTCATCACGTCAGATGCCTGGGACCTTGAGGTATTGGGCGCCCTTCTCAGCTCTCGTGTCGCCCTCTTCTTTGTCTGGTCGTATGCCGTTAAGATGAGAGGCGGATACTTACGGTTCCAAGCTCAATATCTGCGAAGAATACGGGTCCCCGATGCAAAACAACTTTCTGGAAAGTTAAAGAATGCTTTACGGCAAGCCTTCAGAATGAGGGATTTTAGCGGGATCGATGAACTGGCATTACAGGCTTATGATCTCTCAGCTCTCCCCGCATTCGAATTTGTTGATACTCGTAAGTGAACTGCATCCATGAAGAGCCGAAGCCTATGCCGGTCCAGAACGTCGCACTGGTCAATACGGAGCGCGAAAACATTTAAGCGCGTTACGTTGCAGCAGCGTTTTGCTCCGTCTAACAGTATTTTCCTTCGAGGCCCTCCTGGAAGCCCTGTCGACCATCTGCTGCGGATGATCGACCCCGACAAACGAGATCCCGGGATGAAACCTGGCCAGCTCGGCAACAGAGGCCCTTGATCTTCCCGGCCCAGGCTTGAATGGCCCTCTGGCCCCGCTCGATATCCGCCTGTTCTGCGGGAGAGTGATTCGATTGAGCGATGACCGGAAGGTCGTCCACGGTGATCGCGACGAACTTTTCGGCGACCGGCGCGGTTTCCGGTTTCGCCTGGAGCGCCCCTCCCATCGTTACTAAAAGAATCACTCCGATCACGGTCACGAGACACTTGATGGCAACCCTCATCCTCCCTTCCCTCGAATATTCCCGCGAACCATGTTGAAAAACCGGCGGACCGAGCAGAGCTCAAGCAGATCTTCGGCTCCGGTGCGCGATCAAACCTCACCGCGCGACGACGTTCAATGCGAAGTCTGGAGAAACTCTTTGATGTTCTTGAGGGTCAATTCCCCTTTCGCCCTGAGCGCCTCGCGCGTATTGAATCCGATATGCGGCGTCGCGATCAGATGAGGCACTTCAAAAAGGGGATCATCAGCCGGCAACGGCGGCTCGACGTCGAAGACATCCAGCGCTGCACCCGCAATCAAGCCTTGCTCCAACGCCTGCCGGAGATCATAGCTCTTCACGATGGGCCCTCTGGCGCAATTGATCAGATAGGCAGTCCGCTTCATCTTGGACAAAAGCCGCAAATCGACCATGCCTCGCGTGACATCGCTGAGAGGCACATGGAGCGTAACGAAATCAGATCGGGAAAAGAGATCCTCTAATGTGAGAGAGTTTTTTCTATCGTACACCAGCGTTGTCATCCGAAACGCCTGTGCGAGCCTTGCCACTTCCGAACCGATCGCGCCGAAGCCTACGATTCCGAGGACTTTGCCCTTCAGTTCCGTGCCCGTATTGGTCGCGGCTCCTTGTCTTATTTTCCGGTCATTCTCCGGAATATTGCGTGCGAGTGAGATCATGAGTCCGACGACCAGTTCGGACACGGCAGTGCTGGCATAACCTGCGGCATTCTTTACGGGGATATCTCTTTTCTTTGCAGCATCCAGATCGACATGATCGATTCCGGAAAATGCGACCGCGATCAACTTCAACTGCGTCGCCGCATCGATCACGGCTCTGGACAAACGCCGGTTGGTGAGGGTGATGATATCGACCTCCTTCACAAAACGGATCAGCTGCTCATCGCTCCATTGACGGCTGTCGCATTCCGTAATGGTATGGCCGGATAATGCGGCACGAATCTCCTCACTCGCGATCCCTATCGGTTCGATGATGGCAATTTTCATGTTGGCTGGCCTCTTTCCGTCCCTGCATGATGATGTGCGGCGTTGTCCCGAGGAAGAAGCTGCCTATGATCCTCAGGCGTTCAAAATGCAAGAATATCTCAGACGCAGGAATATCTCAGACGGAGGAACCTCTGCGCAAGTATTTCGCGAGGTTTGAGGGCTTTACCCGTTGTCCTTTTGGGTGGCTCGTGGCATCATTATGCTCTGTCTGACACGATGCACAATGTAAACTGCAAGAGGAACTTACTATGCGAAACCGACTTATGATCGCCTTGATCATGACTATCCTGATAGCAGGCAAGGGTGTTGCGTCTGCAAAAGAGGATCAGATGGAAGTCATCGAACCGTACATCGCTGAATTCAATTACACGCCGGTTGCAAATAATCCTCCAGGCTCAGCGGTAGTGACATTCGCCGTCGCAAAGGTGGACTTCTTTTCTGCTGATGTTACTCCTAAGGGATCGTGGAGCGATCAGTTGAAGGCCATTGGAAAGCTCGATGTGCAGGATGATAAGATGGCATGGTTCGCCTTTCCTCAGGTCGCAAACTTTCCTGTCAAGTTTCGAAGAGCAATCGCAGAGGTCCTCTATGCCAATGGCTTCGATATCAAGGGCCCATACGAATCGTATGATGTCATTCCGCCTGCGTACAGAAAGATGATCGACTTCTATCTCACGCCAAAGATCAAGCTGGCCTTCAGCGTGAGCCATGTTGACAAGCCTGGAACACTGACAGAGAAGGTGGAGGTTAATGGCACGGTTATTCTGGAGATCAGGGAGATGAAGAGCAAGGATCTCATCTGGACCATGGAACTGCCCATCCAGAAAATGGAGCTCATTTCAGAGATGAAGCCATCATTCTATACAATGACGAAGTACAACGGTATCATGAACGATGTGGCAAAAGGCCTTGAACAACAACTCCCCTCCATCATGAACAGCATAGCCAGTGCCGTCGCCCCTTCTGAAATGAAGGCGCTTAAAAAAGGCAGTGCAACACGCAAGGGGAAGACAGCGTATTAGGAATAGTCCAAAGGATTCTCCCCGCGGCAAGCCGAATCGTTTGGGTTGAACATTTCAGCGAGTTACGTTGCAGTGCCCGTTTGCTCCGTCTAACGATGTTTCGTATCACGAGCCGAGAGGCTAGTAATCCACCGTGTTTTATGCACGTACGAGTCACCTCAAAAAGAAAACCCCCTTCACGGGGGTTTTCTTTTGGGGTGGCCATTTAGAAGAGTTTAGAACTGCGTGTATGAAATATGCAGCATAGGTTTTTTTAATCATGTTATATATGGCGTAGTCATGAAGGGAGTGGTCGGAACGCTGATAACATGTTGTTCAGTGCCGACTTCTCTGGCTGTTAACTCTTTTCGATTGACTGTGTTTCAGTTACTACCGTAAACACATATTTCAGAATATGTTCACCATGAAGAAATTGTTTAAGGAAAAGAATATTCACCTCATGTTTGAGGTGAGTCTCTTATTCAAAGGTCTTTTTGCCGTGTTCGAGGCCATCGCCGGTATTCTAGTAAATTTTAGCAATCAAAAATCTATCATCGGCTTTGTCAATTTCATCACACAGGAAGAACTTGCCGAGGATCCAAGGGATTTCATTGCGAATTATCTTCTTCACTGGGCACAACACTTTTCCGTAAGCTCCCAGCATTTCGTTGTAATGTATCTGGTAAGCCATGGGGTAATAAAGATATGGCTTATAGTAGGACTTCTACGAAAGAAACTTTGGTACTATCCAGTTGCCATAGCTGTTTTTGGATTTTTCATTACCTATCAACTTTATCTCTACAGCCTCACATATTCTTTCGGGATGCTGGTTATAACCATAGTGGACGTCGTGGTCATTATTCTTGTCTGGCATGAATATAAATATCTGCGTCATACTTTGACTCGTGTAGGCAGGGTTAATTTGGCCGATCGGTAACTTTTACCGCCTTCTGTGATGGGAGGAAGAGACGCTCAGAAGATGGCATTCGTCGCGAGTGCGCGATGGCCGATGTGGCCGGGAAATGAAGTGGACAACACCTCTCCGATGGAGGGACCAACTGTTGTTCGAAACCTACCATCAGTCCAAAACAAAAGCCCCCGATTTCTCGGAGGCTTTGAGTGGGGTGGCTAGTGGGATTCGAACCCACGACCCTCTGAGCCACAGTCAGATGTGCTGCCGCTGCACCATAGCCACCATCGAACTGCAAATCCGAATCTCGAAATCCCAATGTCGAAACAAATCCTAAATCCAAAGCACGAAATCCGAAACAAATTCGAAATCTGAATGACTGCAAATCCTAAAAAACCGGGAGCGGGCAGGCCGGAAAGCGGTGTTTCATAACGGATCACGGCGGCTTTGTCCACGATTTCTTGGCCTTAAAAAGATATTTAAATCGCTTACTTGACACGCTTTCAGAATTGTTAGAGAGAATAATCAATGAAGGCACGGATCTCACGAGGGGCGAGCGAATGAAAAAAATCGTGATAGGTGCGTTTGCAGCGGCAGTGGCAGTGATGTTCGCGTCCAGCCCCGCGCTGGCCGCGGCCAACAAGTACAAGGCCGAAAAATCGTCAGGCGCCAAATACGAAGAACCCGCGCAGCGCGACACGACGGAATCGGCAAAGCCTGAGAAAAAGGAAAAAGATCCAAAGCCGGAATTCCCGGATAAGGGCTGGCACAAAGGCCCCTACCTCGCGGCGCACGGCGGGTTCATGCAGGCCACCAACGACACGAACCTGCTCACCAACAGAAAATTCGACGGCAAGCTCGATCCGGCGGTCGGTATCACGTTCGGCTGGGATATCGCCGACTGGATCGGCCCGATGCTGCAGATGACCTACGGCTTTGCGACCGACACCGTCGGCGACGGAGGCGTGGACACACCGGTTGAGGACGGCCGCGAGCATGCGCTCGACATCTCGCTCTTCGCGCGCGCCACGCTTCCCTATTTCACCCGCGCGAGCTGGCAGCCATCCGGCGTCAAGATCATCCCGTACCTCAAACTCGGCGGCACTGCGCATGGCCTCTACGTCAACGCAAACGGCGATGGCAACAAGACCGGCTCGGTCGGCGGCGGCATAGGCTTTGGCGCTGGCACCGAATTCTATGTATGGAAGGGTTTGTTCTTCGCGATCGACTTTACCGAAAACGTGATCTTCCAGAAGGCGGTCTACAAGACGGTTCGCGGCACGCCGAACACGAAGATCATAGATGGAGGAACGAATCTGCAGGCCGTGCTGCTGGGCCTCGTAGGCTGGCACTTCTAAATTCTGAAGGCGGATGGGGGAGTTGTAAGAAGCCCCGGTCGAAAGGCCGGGGCTTCATTTTTTCGTCATCCGCCATTCCTGCGGCCCGGGAATGACCAACACGATCACGAGTTATTCTCGCTCATCTGCCGCTGGATATCCCTATATATATAGGGATAATAAATACAGCCTTCAGACAAGAGCGATTTCGCGGCGCCTCTCACTCCATCTAATTCGAATTCCCTCTTCCTCTCAGCCTCTGTCATGCCTCGCCATGAAATCAAGGCGTTGAAAATCATTTTCCTCAGAAGCGCATCTGGAAGGTCAGGATATTTTCCTTCAGCTGTAATGCTATCAAATGTCAGTTCCAAAACTTCAGGAGAAATAATTGTGATCGGAACCGCACCCGACTCGTTTGAGACATCAATCGTAGCGTTTTTCACAGTCTCAGAATTGTACGCAGGACCTCCAAAGATCGCATACGAACCAAACCCGATGTGTAACGGCGTCATGTGGGAGAGATCCTGCTCCACCTTTGTCTCGATCAGAGCACCATCCTTGCCAAAAGTGTATATTGCAGAAAAGTCGTTGCGATAAAAATCGGCACGACCTCCCGGCCTGATATCCTTCCAGGAGGAGACGGCGATCACTGTGTATTTCGTACCTTCAGCGTCGACCACTTCTCTGATATTAGCAACGCGTTTTCCATTCTGGTCGACAAATGAGTTTTCCTTCCGAGTAAGCTCTTGTTCAGGCATGCTCAAGTACGCGAGGAGTTCATCGAGTGTAGAAAATTTCCGGATGCCTTCGAATGTTGATCTATCGACTACGAGCGGTCGAAGATGATCCAGGGCGTTGAACAAGGCCCCGTTCCGAGACAATGGTTCCCACAAGGCTTTGCGGAGAAGACCCGCGAGCGGAAATGGGCCTCCATCTGGAGATGCAATTTCCATCTTGAAGCTACAATCTTTTCCGAATTCGAGACTATACGCGGGCTTATACTCGTAGTCAGAAGCAGCCATTGTATCTGAAAACACCCTGACCGTGGACTGATCGTCGATTACGAATTCGTCCGGTATAAATATCTCCGAACCATTCCGATCGATACGATATTCCCTTCCATTCAATGCGATGCAGAGCCCTTCCATAACACCACTACCGGTAAACTGACCGCTTTTATGCACGAGATCGATTGCGGCGCGAACCATCGCAGCCACATCAAAATGCTTCACACCCAGGAGATGCTGAATCACTGCCGAGTCACGGATGAGAAACATATATGCGGCTCCCACGATTCCCAGACGCTCGACAGATTCAGCGGACTGTATAACCAACGCGCGGCTGGTATCCCAGCCGGTACGTACACTACACCTGTATGGATCAAAAATGATCTCATGAGTCCTGCCGGAATTCTGGTCTTTTAAAGCCAACCATGGAAATCCTTTCTGACCGATTGCGCGCCTGTTCAATAAGAAGCCCCACCCTGACGGCGTACGATCAGGCGTGATCTGTCCCAAGAAGTCGCCCGTTTTCGTATCATCCCGCCACAAGAGATTTGCATCCGCTTCATCAGGATAAGACCGTTCGATCCCTGATCGGAGCATTTTCTTTGTTTTTTGAAAACCCTTCCACACATCTCCGTCAGCGAGTGGCGCCCGCCTCAAACCATATTTCGGTCGTAAAAAATTTCCCGTGTTTTCCACGACAGGCACCAATGGCACGCCAGCCTCAGGACTCGGCTGGAAACCATCCAGGAGAGTCTCCGTGTTGAGCTCCACGATCGTTTGCTCATCTGAGTCAGCTGCAAAGGCTTGTTCAGTGCTCCATTGCGAAGGGCCCGGCATGGCCAAAACATTGAGATCAGCTGTGAAGATACCCATAGCGCCTCCTGATCAGAGTTTTTATGTTCCAAACAAAAAAAGGGACTAGGCCCCTTTCGAGACCTATCCCCATGTTTGGTCTTTATAAGCTTTAACCGTCCAGTGCAATGGGAAATACCACTCTGTTTCGCTTTTACCGTCAACGATTTCACGAAAGAACAACTCACCCCACGTTCATGTATTCCCTTATCCTCAGCGGGACTCCGAGTTCTTTCGCCCTTCGGCGGCAGGCATCGATATCAAGGCCCGGCACTGCGACTACCGTCGCCACGACGTCGGGAATATATTCTTTTGCCTCGCGGATAAATGCGCAAACCGCATCGTACGCCGCCACTCCGAATCTTGATGGGCAAACCTTTTCATGGAACTCAGCATCCGGCGCATTGAGCGATATTGATACCGCATCGATGATACCCTTGAGTTCCGGGAGCACGTTGCGTCCGTAGACCAAGTTTGCAAGTCCGTCCGTGTTGAGGCGCACGCGCTCCACCCCACGCTCCTTCATCCGCGCCGCGATGATCTTGAGCACCTCGAGCCTGAGCGTGGGTTCGCCGTATCCGCAGAAGACCACTTCATCGAACTGCTCGGGCTGCCCCATCGCCTGAAAGATCTGCTCGACCGACGGTTCGTGAGGGAGCTTGAGATAATATCCCTTCACCTCAAAGTCCGTGAACTTGGGACAGAAGCCGCAGGCCATGTTGCAGTGATTGGTGATGTTGAGATACAGCGAATTGCGTATGCGGTACGCGATGCTCGGCACGAGCTCCCCGCCGGGCAGCATGAACGCGCGGCGCGCGGCCAGCGTGGTCACGCGCGCAACGTCTTCCAGTGCGAGGTCCTTGATCTTCGCGAGCATCGAAGCGACGAGAGCGACGAACGCGGGTTCGTTGCGCCTGCCCCTGTGCGGCTCGGGCGCCAGGAACGGGCAATCCGTCTCCAGAACAAGGGATTCCAGCGAAATCTGAGTCACCACCTCATGCAGCTTCACCGCCTTCTTGAATGTCACAACGCCTGGCACTGAGATATAGAAGCCCTTCTCAACGACGCGCTCGGCCAACTCGAGATCTCCGGAAAAGCAGTGGAAGATTCCCCCGCGCTCCGGCATGCCGACCTCAGCGACGATCTTCATCACGTCGTCATGCGCATCCCGGTCGTGTATGACTATGGGCTTGTTCACGCGGCAGGCCAGCTCGATCATCTTGCGGAAGACCTCGCGCTGCCGCTCGGGATTCGAAAAATTATAATGATAATCTAGCCCGATCTCGCCTATCGCGACCACGCGAGGATGCGAGGACAACTCCTCCAGCCGCGCGATCCAGCTTTCGTCCATGGCGTCGGCATCGTGCGGATGCACGCCCACCGTGGCGAAGATGCGCTCGTCCGTCTCCGCGAGCCGAACCGCAGCCTCGTTGCCTTCGAACTTGTCGCCGGCGCCCACCGTGATTATCGCCTCGAGGCCCGCGTCCCACGCGCGTGCGAGGACGTCCGCGCGGTCGGCGTCGAAATCTTTTTGGGTGAGGTGGGCGTGCGTATCGATCAGTGCGGGTTTGGTAGACACTGTTTCATATCCCTTCGGTAATATCCCTCGATTCGGTCGGCTCGTCCGGCGCGGCTTCGGCCACCGCAGGATTTTCCTCGTCGAACGCGGCGAGCATCTTTGCTATCAACTTCACGTAAGCGTCCTCGGCCGTGCCCTGCGCAAACGCCAGCGCCTTTGAAAGAAACTCGCGGCACTCGGCGAGCCCGATCTCGCGCCTGAGCAGGACCTCCACGAGCGCGAAGTCGATGTTCTTTGCGGAGACGAAGCCCCTGAAGTCTTCTCCACACGATGCCTTGAGCATCTCGACGGCCTTGCGGCGATCGCTCTTCTTGAAATACGCGAGCCCCATGGTCGTGCAGGCCTGATGCGCAAAAACCGGGTTGCCCGGTATCAGCTCGAGGACCTTCTTCGCCTTTTTTATCGCCTGATCGTACTCGGCAAACTGCTCGATGAGCAGGCGCGCGGAGATGATCTTGAGCGCCGGGTCTTCGGGCAGGAGTTTCTCGGCGCGCTGGTAATGCTTCCACGCCGATTTGTATTCGCCCTGCACTTTAAAGAGCACGCCCATCACCGAATGATAGAGCGCAATGGAAGCGTCGTCGTCAGTGCGCGACATGTTGAGCGCGAGCAGTTTTTCCGCGTCGGCGTACTGCTTTGTGGCGATGAGTTCGAACGCGCGGTAGCAGACGTCGGAGGCGTTCACCGGCAGCGGCTCTTTTTTATTGGGATCGATCATAAAAACCTCGTGATTCGTGATTCGTGATTCGTGAATCGTAAGACCGCCGGGTTATGACGACCCACGATCCACGATGCACGATTCACGAATTTTCAACACCTCCTGCATCTCCTCGTGGATCAATCCGTTTGAGGCCAGGATTTCGGTGCCGAAGATGTCGAGCGGGCCGCCGTTGAAAGAAGTGACCCTGCCACCCGCCTCGCGGATGATCAGCACGCCCGCGGCGATGTCCCACGGTTTGAGAAAGAGCTCCCAGAAACCGTCTATCCGACCGCACGCGAGCCACGCGAGATCGATCGCAGCGGAGCCGGGCCTGCGCACCGCGCAAGCGCGCTTCACAAAATTTCCGAAGTTGTCCAGATTGTCCAGCCTCTCCACTTCGCGTACGTTGTATGCAAAGCCCGTAGCGAGCATGGCCTTGTTGAGCTCGGGAATAGTCGACACCTGCATCCGCTTTCCGTTTAGCTGCGCGCCCTTCCCCTTCTCCGCGGTGAAGAGCTCGTCGCGATTCGGGTCGAAGATCGCGCCGGCCGCCAATTCTCCATCTTCTTCGAGTGCAATGGAGACGCAGAAAAACGGAAACCCGTGAGCGAAGTTCACGGTACCGTCCAGCGGGTCGACTATCCAGCGCCGCGCCGCATTGCCGCTGCGCACGCCGCCCTCTTCAGCCAGTATTTCATCGCCGGGAAAGTGGCGCCCGAGTTCGGAGAGGATCATCTCCTCGCAGCGGCGATCCACGTCGGTGACGATGTCGATGACGCCCTTGTATTCGATGCGCAGGGCACGGCCCAGGCATTCCATCTGGATCCTGCCCGCTTTTCTGGCGATATCGCTGATGACAGCAATGGTGTCGCTCATGAGATTCCCTTGAATTTACAATAGGATAGCAGCAGCACCCCTGAACGTCAAATAATATGTGCCGCTAGAGTGCCCTTGCTGCGGTCAATACACAAATCTCATCCGCACCTGCCTTTGAGAGCGCCCTCGCGCAGTCGTTGGCAGTGGCGCCGGTGGTGAGCACGTCGTCGATCAAGAGCACCCTTGCGCCGTCGATTCGTGCGTCTGCAGCGCGCGAGACCTCGAAGGCGCCAACAACGTTTCGCACCCTCTCCTCGCGCGGGAGCCCCACCTGAGGGGCCGCGTCCCTCGACCGCCGCAGCACTCCCGGCGCAAAAGGAACACCGCAGGATTTCGCAACCGCGCGGGAGAGCAGCGCCGCGGGGTTGTAGCCGCGGCCGCGTATGCGCGCACAGGCCATCGGCACGCAGGCGAGCAGGTCGAAGGGGCCCATTTCGCGCGCCTCGCTCGCCATCTCCCTTCCGAAGAATCTCGCGAGATCGAGACGCTTCGAGTATTTCATCGCCTGGAGCGCATCGCGCACGCGGCCGTCGTAGGCAAAGCACGACCTGGCGTATGAGATCCATATGCGGCCGGGTAGTTCGATGTGCGCATCCGAACGGAAGCGCTGGATATAAGGCTCGCATTGAGGGCAGGCGGAATCTCGCGACTGCACGAACGAATCGCAGAGTGGACATTTTGGCGGATAGGCGAGATCGCCGAGAAATCTTAACGAGAGCTGAATGAGGCTACGCTGCACGCAGGGAGCATGGCACATTTTTTCGGAATTTTGCTACAGGAAAAAAACTGAGGCATATTGCATGAGATCCACTTTTGACGTCATAACCATCACACTCATTCCTGTTATTTAAACTTAATTGCCACGTCCGGCTGCATGATAGTTTCTATCCCTGCCGCGGCGATAGCAGATTCCATAGCAGCGACAGCATTGTCGTCGGCAGAGCGTTGAAAGACGTCTTCCAGCGAGCCGGTATCAAGCGGCTCCACATCCGACTCCGCAGGCGCAGCGTCATCGTCAACTCCGGGCAGATCTATCACGCCGAAATTGCTCATATCATTGGGCTTTGGAACAGCTTCCGAACGACTAGTCCGCGCGGTCTCGCCGAGCCACACGCCTATGCTCCACATGCACCTCATCACCGCAAAGAAATCGCCGAGTCTGTCGCGCGATGCTTCATCGTACGACACATGATCGTTGCGCAGGAATTGCGATACGAAGTTTACGTCGCAGAGCTTCCAGCCGCGCGTTGAGAGCGCGCCGATGATTTCCTCGGCATCCGCCACGCGCAGCGAGTACGGCGCAATAGATTTTGCCTGCGACTTGCCTCCCAGGAGGACGGCAAAAGACCTGCGGTCGATCTCTTCGTCCGAAAAATCATGCGCCAGTACGGCGGCGAGCGCAAAGGCGTTCAATTCATCAATGGCTCCGCAACTGAACCGACTTCTCCTACTGCCTTCTGCGAGCTCCTTTAGGAGCCGCACCTCTTCCAGGCGATATCCGTTTTTCTCTACCGCCAGGGTCAGGGCTTTGGAGACATCCACTCCGAACCGGGCGTTTTTCTTCGAGTAAAAGACCTCGCTCAACGGCGGGCGCTCGGACCAGTGCAGTCCGCCAGTGTGCCACGGCGGCGCCGAGAGAATCCACTCGGAAAATGATGCAGATTGTTTACCTGATACGGACGACATACAAACCTCACGCCACCGGAATCTTGAAGGAAGTCAGGGTCGTTCTAGCTCCTTCCTCACCCCCGGGAAAAGCGTCTTCTTCATTCGGATCGGACTGCGCCGATCCCTCTGCTGCGACCGCTGTCTCATCGGATGTACCTTCCGCAACGTCAATGACTGCGGCATAGAGCGGAGATTCTTCCGTTGTCTCTCCTGACGAGGTGCTGGAGCTAAGCGGTGCCGGCGCAAGGGGCGGATCCGATTTTACAGAACGCACGGGATGACCCCAGGCAAACGGCGCGAACAGGAGTTGAGATACGTTTGAACTTCTGCGTTCCTCTTCAGACAGCTGGTGATAAAGCCTATTTGCCATGGAAAAAAGCGTCCCGCTGAGTTCCGCCGCCACTTCCCCCTGCGGTCCCATCATCCCGCGCCGGAGTTCGTGTGACGCGCGATGAAATCGAAGCGACGCGAGCGGTAAATTTCCCGTGGCGTAATAATAACGAGCCTGAAATTCGAGACGGATCGCGCGCTTGAGCCAGTCGTATGCCGGCCGTTCGAGCAGGTCGGCCCGGGAGACGCCCCGATCAGTTTCAGGCACTACGCTCCAGAGAGCCGTAGGAACCCTGGAAAGCAATCGCTCTGCAAAAGCGCTTCCGCGTTCAATGTCGCCGATAAAGGAATCCACCACGGCGGCAGCGAATTCGAATCCCGCAGGAAGATAAGGTATCGCGTCCTCAAAAGTCTGTTGTACCGTAGCGTCGTCGAATCTGACGATATATGATCGGCCCGTATCTTCATCCTGTTTCATCTGCGTTGCGAGTACGGCCTCCCGCACCAATGCGATGAGATCGACGGCCCACTTATAGTCCTCGTTGTAGTTTATCGACCTCGGTATCCTTCCGTCGCCACTGACCAGAGACGCGGCGTTTATCAATCTCTCGAGACGCTGCACCTCCGGCGCCGTAATGCGGCCGCCGTTTTCATCCGCGAATATCGGATGACCGAATTTCGGAAGCTCGTGCGCGACCCATGCAAGCGCAAGCTGGGATTTGATATGGATCTCCATCCGACGCATCATCTCTTCGTCGCCCTCGCCTCTCAATTGATAACCCGCAGCGAGCAGCGCCCCAAGCGAAGAGACCTGGGGAAAGAGCTCGGGTATGGACTCGCCGGATGCAAGCATGAGGAACGGTTGGTAGTCGGCCATGATACTTCTGAGGAGATCCAGAAATCCGTTCTGCGTCGAAATAATTGAAAGGTGCGAATAGAAAACCGCTGCGAACTCACCGAGTCCGACACGGCCCTCCAGCACGTCGGCGAGCGTTCGCTGACCGAGCCGCGAGGGAGGAGGCGGATTGGATGAATCCTGCGTCAGCACCAGTTTACAGTAGTCTTGAAATCTCTGGTACGCTTGGGGCTGAAACTTCCTGCTCGACGTATCCATCAATCCACGCGCCAACATCGCCCGTTTTTTGATTTCATCCGGTGGAGAAGATTCGAGCGCCCGGATCATCGGCGTCACGAACTCATCGCCAAGCTCCCCATCCGCATGGGGATCCTGAATCAGGGTTCTCAGCAACTCGCTTACCCTTGGTATCTCTGCCATAATGCACGTCCTCTCTATACGCCGCACTTCAACCGCTTTGCCGCCTGGGTTCAGACGCACCGCGATCGGGAAGAAGCCTCGCGCCCTCTATATCGGCAAGGACACGAAAAAGTTGCTAAATTTAAAGATGAGGCGTCTGTCTCGCGGGACTATGAGCGG
Source organism: bacterium (assembly GCA_021810905.1). Classification (GTDB taxonomy): domain Bacteria; phylum UBA10199; class UBA10199; order 2-02-FULL-44-16; family JAAZCA01; genus JAJZQH01. The sequence continues at coordinate 94,249 of JAJZQH010000005.1, read as the reverse complement.
GATACCATCAGCGATTCACCAGTCATCTCAGGGGGTTGTTTGATTCCCAGCAACTCGAGCATCGTGGGCGCTATATCGGAAAGACCGCCGCTTTTGCGGAGTTTGCGGCCGCGTGCGTCATTCGCCACGTAGATAAAGGGCACGGGCAGGACCGTGTGCGCGGTCATCGGCTTTCCATCCGGTTCGCTCATCTGTTCACAGTTGCCGTGGTCTGCCGTGATGAGCGCGCATCCGCCCTTTGCGAGCACGGCGGGCACGATGCGGCCGATGCATTCGTCCACGGCCTCCACCGCCTTGATCGCGGCGGCGAGAGAACCGGTATGTCCCACCATGTCGCCGTTGGCGAAGTTGAGCACGATCACGTCATACGCATCGGACGCGATCCGCTTCAGGAGCTCATCGGTCACCCCAAACGCGCTCATCTCCGGTTTCAGGTCGTAGGTCGCGACGTCGCGCGGGCTGGGGATGAGGCAGCGTTCCTCGCCGGGAAAAGTATTCTCCTCTCCGCCGTTGAAGAAGAACGTGACGTGCGCGTATTTCTCCGTCTCCGCGATGCGCAGCTGTTTAAGTCCGGCGCGCGATATCACGTCTCCCAAAAGATTCACGAGGGACTCAGAAGGAAACGCTACCGGCAGGCCGAAGTTTTCGTCGTATTCGGTCATGCAGATGAAGCTCGCGAGCCGGGGCGCGCCGCGGCGTTCGAATTCATTGAAGTCGGGAAGCGCGAGCGCGCGCGTAATCTCCCGCGCGCGGTCGGCGCGGAAGTTGAAGAAGATCACCGCGTCGCCGTCTTCGATCCTGCCCACTGCCTCGCCGGCCTCGGTGATCACTGAGGGAACTACGAATTCGTCGGTCACGTCCGCAGCATAAGAACGCGCGATGGCATCAGCGGCACTCGATACTGCAACGCCCTCGCCGTGCACGAGCGCGTCGTACGCCTTCTGAATTCTGTCCCAGCGCTTGTCGCGATCCATCGCATAGTAGCGGCCCATGACCGTAGCGATGCGGGCTATGCCTGATTCGTCCGACTTGCGCTGCACAAGTTCAAGATATCCCTTGCCTGAGTCGGGCGGCGAATCGCGGCCGTCGGTAAAGGCGTGGATGAAGGCGCGCTCAACGCCCGCCTTTTTGGCGTAGTCGATGAGCGCCGCGAGGTGATCTATGTGCGCGTGCACTCCGATATCCGAGCAGAGCCCCATGAGATGCAGCGCTTTGCCGCTCGCGGCGAGCTTCGCGAGCGCGGCCCCGATCACCTCGTTCTCGAAAAAAGAACCGTCGCGGATCGCCTTGTTGATGCGCGTGAAGTCCTGATACACCACGCGGCCCGCGCCTATGTTGAGGTGCCCTACCTCCGAGTTGCCCATGGTTCCCGCGGGCAACCCCACCGACTCACCGGCCGCGTCTATAAGCGTGTGCGGATATTCGTTCCAGAGCCTGTGCCAGTTCGGCGTACGCCCCATCTCCACGGCATTGGATTCGCGCGAATCGCGCCAACCCCACCCGTCGAGGATCATCAGTAACAATGGTTTTGGATGCATAAAAATTCCTACGCGTTGATTCCCTTGAACGCAACTCGGGGGGCGTCGAACCAGAGTTTCTCCAGCTGATAGTGCTCGCGTTCGGTCTGATAGAAGACGTGCGTGACCACGTCGCCGTAATCGAGCAGGGCCCAGAGGCCCGATTTCATGCCCTCATCGCCGAGCGGGAGCTTCCCCTTCTTCTTGAGCTCGCAGTGGATCGCGTCCGCGATGGCGCTGACTTGTCTGTCGGAGGCGCCGCTGCAGATCACGAAGAACTCCGTGAAACTCGTGAGTTTGCGCAGGTCCAGCACTTTGATGTCGAGCGCCTTGTGATCTGAAGCGATCTTTGCGATCTCCTTCGCAAGCATACGGGTCGTCATGGGCTTCCTGCCTTTCTTTCCTTTTTCGGTCATGGACAAACTATGAATAGAGCGGGATCGGATGTCAATCCTTCGACTCGCGCACAGCCTGCTCGCAGGCTCGCTCAGGACGCGCCGAGCGCCTTCCCGATCTCGATCAGCAGTTGATCGAGCCCATCGTGCGCGGCCGCGGAAATCGCGATGACGCTCTTTGCCCCCAGTTTTTTGATCTTCTTCTGCGCATCGGCATACCGGTCCTGCGCCTCCGGGATATCCATCTTCGTGAGCACCACGATCTCAGGCCTCTTGAGCAGGGCCTTGTCGAAAGAACCGAGTTCGTTGCGGATCGCCTTGTAGCTCGCGGCCGCATCTTCATGCGCGTGATCGAGCGGATCGATCAGGTGCAGCAGGAGCTTTGTGCGCTCGATGTGCTTGAGAAATTGAATTCCCATTCCAGCGCCCTCGTGCGCGCCCTCGATGAGGCCCGGGATGTCCGCAATCACAAATCCCCGGCCGTCGGGCAGGCGCGCGAGCCCGAGGCTCGGGACCTTAGTCGTGAAAGGATATGCCGCAATTTTGGGCCTCGCATTCGACACAGCGGATATGAGGGTCGACTTGCCCGCGTTTGGAAGGCCGACGAGTCCCACGTCGGCCAGGAGTTTCAGTTCGAGCCTGAGCCTTTTCGCCTCGCCCTTGCGGCCCGGCTCGCACTTGCGCGGCGCCTGGTGCGTGGATGTAGCGAAGTGCTGATTGCCGCGTCCACCGCGTCCGCCCTTTGCGGCGATCCATTCTGCGCCCACGCCGTCAAGATCCGCGATCACCTCGTTCGCGTCCGCATCGTAAACCACGGTTCCGGCGGGCACGCGTACGATCTTATCCTCGCCCGCCCTGCCGCTCATCTGCTTGCCCATTCCGTGGCCGCCGTGCCCGGCCTTGAAGTGGCGGCGATAGCGCACGTCCATGAGAGTTGTGAGCCCGCCCTCCGTGCGGAAGATCACGCTGCCGCCGTTTCCTCCGTCGCCGCCGTCAGGACCGCCGCGCGGGACGTACTTCTCCCTCCGGAAGCTGACGCAACCGTTGCCGCCGTTGCCGGCGGTCACTTCAATGATGGCTTCATCGATGAATTTCATAAATTCCGTGAATCGTGCGTTCGTTAAAATCTGTACGTTCGTGCGATGGTGCGCTCGTGCGTTCGTAACACCTGTCCAGATTTTCGATCGCACGAGAGTACGATCGCACCAACGCACGGTTTTCATACCACGAGTCACGTAACAAAAAACCCCCTGCCAGGCAGAGGGTTAGAATTCGGCTGCGAGTATCAACATTATTGCGCCGCTGCTGGAAGCACGCTCACGTATTTGCGATCCGCGCGGCCGTTTTTGTAGGAGACAACGCCGTCGATCATCGCATAGAGTGTATAGTCTTTGCCGATGCCGACGTTCTTACCCGCGTGTACTTTTGTGCCGCATTGCTTCACGAGGATATTGCCGGACTTTACGAACTGCCCGCCGAAGCGCTTGACCCCTCTGCGCTGTCCGTGACTGTCGCGACCGTTCTTGGCTGAACCGCCTGATTTTTTGTGTGCCATCTTTTCCTCCAACCCCTCCCCTTTGTAAGGGGAGGTTGGGAGGGGTAGATCAAGATCTACCTCTCCATCCCCTCCTTACAAAGGAGGGGGTGTATCATGCGTTGATCTTTGTAATCTTCAGTTCCGTGTACTGCTGCCTGTGGCCGACCTTCTTTTCATAGCCCTTGCGCCGCTTTTTCTTGTAGACGAGAACCTTGCGGGCCTTGGCCTGGCGCACGATCTCCGCGGCGACTGTTGCGCCGTCAACCAGCGGAGCGCCGATCTTTGGCGAGCTGTTGCCGCCGACGAACAGGACGTTTTCCAGAACCACCTCAGTGCCTGCATCGCCCGCGAGTTTTTCGACCTTGAGCGAATCGCCCTCGGCCACCTTGTACTGTTTTCCACCTGTTTTTATGACGGCGTACACGGCAAACTCCCTTATTAATCAATCAAGTTTATGTAAAGAGCGTGCTTTCCTAGCCCATCCAGCGCCAGCAAGTCAAGGTTTTTCACAATCTTGAAGAAATAAAGCAACAACAGGCGCCCCTCAGCCGAAAATAGAAGAGGAGGCAAAATGAGGGCGCTCTTCATTATATTGGGTATATCGGCCGCCATAGCCTTGACCCTCTATTGTCCGTTCTGTCATGCCGGCAAGAAAAAGCCTGAACCCCCGCCCCGGAAACCCGAGCTGCTGGTTTCGATCGAAAAGATCTCCAAGGGCACGACCATGCATTCCAGCGACGTGCGCAACGTCACGTTCACCCTCTCGCCCATGCGCGCTTTCTTCACGATTTCGTTCTGACCTTCCAATTTATTCGCCGTGAGAATTGCGCTGCTGACCATTGACAACAAATCGCGCGATCTCTATTCTGCCGCTCCAATTCGGTTCACTTTTTTTCTAACTCCTGGAGGAAACACCATGGCTGCGAAAAAAGCTGCAAAGTCCGCAAAGGCACGCACGAAGTCCGCACTTGTCAGCACGATCGCCGACGCGACCGACCTCTCGCGCAAGCAGGTGAGCGCGGTGTTCGAGGCGCTCTCCGATGTCATCAAGTACGACCTCGGCAAGAAGGGCCCGGGCGTCTTCATGCTCCCCGGCCTCATGAAGATCCGCGTGATCAACAAGCCCGCCACCAAGGCGCGCAAAGGCACGAACCCGTTCACGGGCGAGCCGATGACCTTCAAGGCAAAGCCGGCGCGCAACGTCGTGCGCATCCGCCCGCTCCGCAATCTCAAGGATATGGTCTAATCCATCTGTTCAAGACTGCGATCGACGAGGCGCGCTCCTAGGAGCGCGCCTTATTTTTTGTAATATCTGCACCCCTCTTTGCTCCCGATCTCGGTGCAGCGGCCCTCCTGCCTGATGAAGGTGCCGTTCATGTACTCCTCGAATGCGGTCGCAAGTTCCTCTTCCGTGTTCATCACGATCGGACCGCGCCATGCAATCGGCTCGCGCAGCGGCCGGCCGGCTGCAACGAGAGCCCTCGCCCCTTTGCCGGACGCTACGATCCGCATGTCGCCCATATCCTTGAAATGCACGAGACTCCTCGCGCCTGCGACATCCTCTCCAGCGCCCACTCGCGCTTCGCCTGCGTATATATATGCGATGGCGTTGTTGCCGTCCCGCACCGGAAGTTCGAACGCAGCGCCAGCTCTCATCTCCACGTCGAAGTATTCGCATTCCACAACCAGGTCGCGCACCGGCCCCATCTTTCCGCCCATCTCGCCGGCGATTATTCTGACAGTGACGCCGCCGCCGGCATCGACGACCGCGAGTTCGCCCGCCTTCACCTCCCTGTAGCGCGGCGCCATCATCTTGTGCGCCCGCGGCAGATTCACCCAGAGCTGGAATCCCTGAAACATCCCATCATACGGCTGGGGCATCTCCTGATGGATGATGCCGGAGCCTGCGGTCATCCATTGGACGTCGCCGGAGTTGATGCGCCCAGAGTTACCCAGGCTGTCGCCGTGTTCCACGCTTCCTGAGATCATATACGTGACCGTCTCGATGCCCCGATGCGGGTGCCAGGGAAAACCATTTACGTAGTCGCGAGGATTTTCGGAATGAAAATCATCGAGCAGCAGAAATGGATCCAGGGTTCGCGCCTCGTTATATCCGAACGCGCGGCAAAGCCTCACGCCCGCCCCTTCGAGCGTGGGCGAGCACGACCATATCCTTTCTATCCCGCGAATTTTTTTCATATCCCCCCCTTTGTGTGTGCGAGAAATATCTCGATATGATAAATTTATCAAATAGAGTTTTGTTTCATCTGAATCCATAAAGGAGGAAAGATGGAAAGCATCATCGTACTTGTTGCGTGCCTCGCGCTCTTGATGCTGGCATATCGCTATTACAGCCCGCTCGTCGCGCGATGGCTCGGCGTAGAACCCGACCGGCCGACTCCCTCGCACACGATGGCCGACGGCGTGGATTACTGCCCTGCAAAGGCGCCCGTGCTCTTCGGCCATCACTTCGCCTCGATCGCCGGCGCGGCCCCTATCGTCGGACCGATCATCGCCGCTGTCTACGGCTGGCTGCCGGTGCTCCTGTGGGTCATGCTCGGAGGGATATTCGTGGGCGCCGTTCACGACATGTCGGCGCTCATCGCTTCTATCCGCCACGGCGGCCGCTCGATCGGCGAGGTGATCGACAAGCAGGTCGGACGCACAGGCAAACTCCTCTTCCTCTTCTTCCTCTGGTCCGCGCTCGTGCTGCTCATCGCGGTCTACATGGACGTGGTTGCAAAGACCTTCGCGTCGGTGCCTTCCGCCGGAAGCGCGTCGTCGCTGTTCGTGGCGCTCGCAGTGCTCTTCGGCCTCGCCATCTACCGTTTCAAACTCCCGCTCGGATGGGTCACGCTCGTGAGCATACTGATCCTTGCGATCTGCATCGCTGCCGGATGGCGCTGGCCGCTGGAGCTCTCTACTCGAACCTGGATGATCATGCTCATCGTCTACATAAGCGTGGCCACCGTGGCGCCCGTGTGGCTGCTGTTGCAACCCCGCGACTATCTGAACTCGTTCCTCCTCTACGCGCTGCTCGTCATCACGATCATCGGAATCTTCGCGGCTCATCCTGGAGTTCAATTCCCCGCGTTCATCACGTGGACCGATCCTCAGCTGGGATTCATCTTCCCGATCCTCTTCGTGACCGTCGCGTGCGGGGCGATCTCCGGCTACCACTCGGTGGTCGCGTCCGGCACGACCGCAAAGCAGCTGGACCGCGAGTCGCACGCGCGGCCGATAGGATACGGCGGCATGCTGGTCGAGTCGCTCGTCTCGGTGCTCGTCATTATCGTCGTCATGATGCTCTCGAAATCGGAGTTCGGCGCGGCGCTCTCGCAGGGAGGGCCGGTGACGCTCTTTTCCAGAGGAGTGGGCACGCTGCTCTCGTCGTTTCATATCGATCCGTTTCACGGAACGACTTTTGCCGCGCTGGTCATCTCCGCGTTCGTGCTCACGACTCTGGACACGGCTACGCGGCTCTGCAGATTTGCGTTCCAGGAATTCTTCGCCCCCGCAAAGGGCGGCACTCCAACTCTGCTATCGAAAAACCGCTACGTCGCCACAGCGGTGACTGTCGGCGCGGCTTCGGCGCTTGCCTTCTCCGGCGAATGGAAACAGATATGGCCGATCTTCGGTTCGGCAAATCAGCTTCTGGCGGCGCTGGCGCTGCTGGCCGTATCATTGTGGCTGCGTCATCTCGGCAGGAAATATTTATTTCTCGTGCTGCCGATGATCGCAATGTTCCTTATTACGGTCAGCGCGTTCAGCGTCATCATCTACGAAAATATCGAGCGGGCGAACTTTCCAATGGCCGCGATCGCCGCGGCGCTGTTCCTTCTCTCCCTTGTGCTGATCGTAGCCTCGGTAAATTCGGTCAGAAGAGCTCCGGCGCCACAAAAATAAATGTGAAAAAAAGAAGGCGCGCTCTCACGAGCGCGCCTTTGTTGTGTAAAATTTACTGCAACCCATCGCGGTCATGTCTCCCAAGGGTTACTGCACGACAAATACACCCTTGAGGTCCTCGGTCTGCGAGATCTCGCACGGTGTGGGGCTTCCGCCGGGAGTCTTCGTCGAGACGGCACGGAACTGATAGTACATGCCGGACTGGAGAGCCGTAGCGGTGCCCGCGCCCGTGCCATCGGCGTTGTAAACCACGGAGGGATTGGTGCCGCTAGTCCCTGGAATCGTGGTCTCCCACACCTTATTGCCGAAGGTGTCGAACACCGAGAGCCTGTAGTTCTCCTCGGACGAATCATCCTTCCAGGTGAAGGTTGGCGTCGTCGTGGTAACGGTCTCAGGACCGTCAGCTCCCGGCGAGATCACATCGAGCGAACCTGTGATCTTGAATCCGCTAGCGAGGTCGACGGTCTGGCCACTGGTAAACGCCTGATGAAGGATGTCCGTGCCCGCAATGCAAGTATCCGGATCGCGCACAAGAAAATCGTTTTCGAATGCAGCCAGCACGACGTAGGTTCCGGTCGGAATCCCGCTCAACGTAAAAGCACCGGTAACGTTCGGCGCTATGCCGCCATCGGGTACGCGCAGTCCCGGAGGCTGCTCGCCGCGGATGAGGACCGGATCGAATGTTGACTCTACGACCAGAATCACCGAAGTAGCGCTGCCGCTGCCGGGGTTCACGATCTGGACGCTTCCGTTGAACGTGGCCGTGGCATCACTGCTCGCAGCCAGATCCGCCGTGACTTCAGTGCCCGCGGTCACGGCCGCAGAGGCAGGCGTAAAGTTCGCGCCCTTCGCATAACCTTTGACCGTATACGATCCGTCAGGGACGTTGAAGATCTTGTAATCGCCCGTTCGGTCAGTCATCGCGCTGAAGCCTTCAGTCGGCGAGGATTCCGCGACGACCAGCACGCCGGACACGCCATCCGGGAGCGTCGCCTTGCCTTTGATCACGCCCGTGCCGCTGCCGGCAGGCAGGTCGAGGAGCCCTATAGTAGTGAGCTGCGATTCGACAACAAAGCGAGTTCCATCGTCGACCGCTGCCCCGGAATCGATCGGGAGCGGCTGCCTGAGCCCCGCGGGGAAGGTCTCGAAACCGGCCGCATCGGCTCGCAGCGTGAAGTCATCGCCTGCAGGAGCCCCGCTATCTAGGCGCGTGAGATATACCGTCATCTCATAAGCCCCGGCGGCGTCGGTGGTCGCTACCGTGCTCACGGGCGAGCCGTTTACATCAAGCGCCACGACGCGCGCGTTCGCGATCGGAGCCTGATCCGCGAGCCTGATGACCTTGCCCTTCACGACCATCGATTCGAAACATCCCGTGCCCCCTGTACTGATGACGGCACAGACGAGCCCCGCGTCGCAGCCTGTCTGTTGTGCGACGCTGCATGTCTCTCCACTGCCGCTACCACCGCCGCCACAGCCTGCAATTGTGAAGATTACGGCTATGGAAGATGCCAGCATCTTCATTTGCCTCACCAATCCGCTGCGTTTCTTCTTCATAGTCGCACCTCCAATTGTTTTATCTGTCTCTTTGTTTATCCTCATCATCATGAACCGCACCTGTAACGTCCTTTTTATATGATAGGATTTATATCCGCCCCGCTTTGTTAAGGGACGGTTGCGCTTCGCAGGACAATGTGATTCACGGGTCCTTCTTGCAGAGGCGCGCGTAAAAATCCTCAAATCTTTCGGCGGGGCTTGCGGAATATATTCGAGTGAAGGCGTTAATCCAATCCTCGCCTCCGTTGTTACGTCCGAAGTTAACGATTCTGCACAAGCAGCTTCGACGACGTATTGAATATGGCCTTTATCTTGTGCTGATCCACTATCTCTTCCACAACGCCCTTCCCGAACAGGGGATGTTCGATGAGGTCGCCCTGAGAAAACTCCGAACTCATAGCGTAGGACTTTGCCGATCCCTTTGCTTTTGACACGGCATTCGCCCAGGCGGCCTCTGCGGAAACCCCCGCCTTCGCGTCCGCTCGCTTGCCGGCGCTGGAGGCTTTTACCGGCTTGTCCGGATCGCGATATGCGTGGACGGCCTTACAAGTAAGGCATTCGCATCGACCCACTGAGCCATTCTTGCCCAATGAGACAATGACATGCCCCATTGCCATCTTGCATTTGCCGCAATAAGAAACGATTTCCTTGCCCAAAGCGAATTCATTATCAGTTGCCATCTTATTCTCCTTGCTCCTGAATGGAGGGAAATGAAGCGAGCGTGCGAAGAAGCGGCGTTCCTTCTTAAGCCTTTTCCGTGCACAAAAACTTCTAACGCAAGTCATATCAGGTGTGAAAGCCCTTACACAAGGATATAACAGGAAAATATGAATGTTCCCCGCGGCAAGCCGCGGGGTATCACCGGCAACATCTCCGATCACCCTCACCCTTCCCTCTCCCCTCAAGGGAGAGGGTGGCGGAAACCCCGCAGCAAGCTGCGGGGAATCATCTCATTGAATTCGTCCGGTCCGTAACTCGTCTTGATGTCCGGATGAAAGAATGTCCTGCAAGCCCTGTAGACCAGAAGACGGAGCAACGATGTAACGAATGTTCCCACGGACAACGCCATGTCGGCCAAGCCAAGGCGTTGCTGCGTCTGACGATTTTCACATTTGCGATATGGCCGTAAACCCTGATGCAGCGGGCACTTACGGACTGTTGTTGATGAAAAGCCGCAAGTCCGGATGCGTTGCATAAAAAAAAACTACAATTTCCCGCAGAGATGCGCTACAGGGCCTTTGGCAGTCCACACCACAACTCTTGAGGAGGTATTCTTATGACAGCAGCAACGATGACTCCCTCTGTATTGCCTTTTGGCGTCGGTCTCACAGACCCTGCGCCGGAAGAATTCCAGACGACAGTGGTCGATGGCCAGGAGTTTGTAGAGATCCCCGGCGGGCTCACGGTCACAGGCTCGGTTAGGCCTGACGACTCGGTTGATCCGGACGTTGGTCCGGGCGACAGAACCCCGGAGTGGCATAATCTTGAGCCATTTGCGATAGCCACGAAGGCAGTGGACAGGTCCCTGTATTTAATGGTCATGGGTTATCCAGACAACGGGAGGTCGCCCGGAAACCATCCCATGACGCGGATATCGTGGCCTTGCGTCCAGAAGTATTTGGATAGGGTCGGAGATAGATTCAACTTGCCGACCGAGGATCAGATCGAGACAGCGATGCGCGGCCCCGCACTCGACATGCGGAGGGTGATGGAGGAAGAGTCGGGGCGATTTTCAGCTGCGGATTTCGTGGACTTTGCACGGGATCGATTCGAAAATTTTGTATTCGGTCGTAATCTCAGTGAACGGATTTACACTGATCCGACGGATAGATCGTTTCGGCAGAGAACCAGAGAGCAGCCATTTTATGGATGGCGCGTGCGCAGCACAATTTCCGGTCTCCTGACTCACGACGATGTGTGGTATGGTCAGGGCACAACCACGTCAGTGGGTTGGGGTCCGAAAGGCCCCTTCGGAACATACAACTTGAACGGCAATACGTGGGAGTGGGTCCTTGATCCGTACATCCCGACTCCGGGACGTCAATTTGTCGTGGAAAATGCATCTCGAATCCTACGTGGCGCTGGCTTCAACAAGATTTTCGGGCTGCGAGCAGGCATTCGTGCTGCCACATTTCCGGAAGACTTTAACGACGAAATAGGTTTCCGCGTTGTGTTGTCACCGGGCGCCAGAAAAGCCGCCGGTGTTTGACGCCAGGATGTCGTTCGTCATGACGGCACGCGTTTGAGGTAAGCCGGAAATATACAAAAACGCCAGACGAGTTCACTTCGTCTGGCGTTTTTTTTGCCTGGCACCCGAGGAAGCCGCGTCTTGAATTGCTATGTCGGCATTATTACTGGCAATCCTGATACAGAGGGGAGGCGAACATGGCATCGAATTCATCATCAAGCATTATGCCGCGAAGCGTCGTTTTGAGTTTGCAATCGCTGTACTGTAATATCGAGAAAGGAATTGAGGGCGGAAGCGCGGTGCGGGTGAAACCCATAACATCAAACATCGTGTAACTTACGTCCGTGCGGCGCGCGAGGAGCTTGTCGACCTCCGCATCCAGCGCCCTACAGGCGCCGCACGTTTGAAGGCTCGAATACGTGTAAAACCGAAAACTCCTGGACCAGCGAGTGGGCGCGCTCAAACTGTGAGACGCGAATATAATCCCCGCCCTACTTCTCCTTCTCCATCACATCGAACTGCTCGGCGTGGTAGTCGGAGATGCTCTTGATCTCTATTCGTTTGCCGAAGCGCTCCTCGAGCTGCTCCAGGTACGCTCGCTCCTCGTCGTAGAGCATGCCTGCAACGGCGGGATTGCAGCAGACCATGATCTGCCTTCCTTTGATGGACGGCGCCTCGCGGCAGATCTCGCGGAAGATCTCGTAGCAGATCGTGTTGGGGCTCTTGAGGTGTCCCTTGCCCTCGCAGTAAGGGCAGGTGTTGGTGAGCTGGCGCCGCAGGTCCTCGCGCGTGCGCTTGCGCGTCATCTCCACCAGCCCCAGGTCGGAGATCTTGCTGATGGTGGTGCGCGCGCGGTCGCCCTTGAGCGCCTCCTTCAGCGCGTTGTACACCTTGGAGCGATCGGCCATGCGTTCCATGTCGATGAAGTCGATGATGATGATGCCGCCGATGCCGCGCAGCCTCAGCTGATAGACGATCTCGCGCACTGCTTCGAGGTTGGTCTTGAGGATCGTGTCGTCCACGTTGCGCCGTCCCACGAAGCGGCCGGTGTTGACGTCGATGGCGGTGAGGGCCTCGGTCTGTTCTATGATGATGTAACCGCCGCTCTTGAGCCAGACCTTGTGGCCGAGCGCGCGCGTGATTTCGATTTCAATGCCGAAGGCGTCGAAGATAGGCTCGTGCCCCTCGTACAGCTCCACCGCCTTGCGGCCCTGAGGCATGAACTCTGAAATGAAGTCGCAGATGCGCTCGTACGACTCCGGCGAATCCACGACCACGCGGTCGATGTCGGGCGTGAAGAGGTCGCGCACCACGCGCGAGATCACGTCCAGTTCCGCATGCACGAGCGACGGCGTCTTCGCTGGCGCGGCCCTCTTCTCCACCTCGGCCCACGTGCGCGTGAGGTAGTCGACGTCGTCGGCGAACTCGCGCTCGGTGACGCCGGACGAGACCGTGCGCACGATGAATCCGCCGCTCCCCTTGCGCAGCCTGTGCATCATCTCCTTGAGGCGCTGGCGCTCCACCGGGTCGCCGATGCGGCGCGAGACGCCCACGTGATCCACGGTCGGCATATATACGAGATAGCGTCCGGGCAGCGAGATATGCGAGGTAACGCGCGCGCCCTTGGTGCCGAGCGGCTCCTTCTCCACCTGCACGAGGATCTCCTTGCCGTCCTTGAGCACGTTTTCGATATAGCGTTCCGACCTGCCGCGGCGCGGTTTCGCGGGCGGCGCCTCCTCGTCCTCGTCGGAATTTCTCTTCGCGCCCTCGTCCTCAAACTTCGCGAGGTCCTTCACCACGTCGGAGGCGTGGAGGAATGAAGTGCGCTCGAGGCCGATATCCACGAACGCGGCCTGCATGCCAGGCATCACGCGCACGACGCGGCCCTTGTAGATATTGCCGACGATACCCTCTTCGCGCTTGCGCTCGATGGTGAGCTCGGTGACCACGCCGTTTTCAAGGCGCGCCACGCGGGTCTCGCCGAGGGTCACGTTGATGATCAACTCATTGGGCATAGGTATTCTCGTTGATTCTCGTCGGAAGCACTTTGTCGAGAGGGCGCATATCGCATCGCAAAATATCGACCGGAAGATATCTGTTGATCGCCGGCGGCTCGCCTCAAACGCCGGCTCGCCGCCTGCCTTACGTCGGCCGGTATGATTCTACGGCTGCTGAACCCGGCCTCCTCTAGGCGCGCTCAACAGACATCTCCCGGCCGACCCTATTGCGATGAAAGTTCGCCCGCTCGACAAAGCGCCTCCGACGAGAATCATCAATTAATTGAAGCTAATTATGTTTCACCCACTCTACCGAGATCTTTTTTACTCGAACGGATCTCGCGCGTTGCTCTGAAATTCCCAGTAGCCCCTGCATGACCTCCGCGATCTTCAGGGCTGGCTGTATCGCGCGGACGCAGACGACTAACACACCATCGCGACCTTCGGCAAGCCCGGATACGTAATCCCTCAAATCGACTTCGGCGGTCTTTCCCTTGCGTTCCCTTGAGATGAGCATCGGCTCAGGGCTTTTCAAAACGCGGGCTGCACGGATTATCTCCTCCGAAAGGCCTGTAGAGTCGATTTCATATGACACGGAGCCGCTCGACTCCTCTATCGACGGCGCATCTGGGGCAATCACCTCCACTGACAGGATATCCATCCCCTGCGGGAGCCTGCCGCGCATCGCCTCCACGATCATCTCCGGCGCGAGCTCACGCGAGAGCTCGATATCCGCAAATTCGGCGGCGCTCTCCACGCCCACCGGCAGCGCCGGACCTGCTGCAATACGCGCGCGCGGGTGATAGCCCTCGGAATAGAGAAGCGGGAGCCCGGCCGCTCGAAAACCACGGCGAAGGGAATCGAGCGATTCGAGGTGGCCGAGAAAGGCAGCGCGATCTAACTTTGAGCAGCGGACGCGATAGCGAAAAACCGTCGTTCGTCGTTCGTCGTTCGTATTTCGCAAACTGTCATCTTCAGATTGCGAACGACTAACGACGGACGACGAACTACGGCCTTCAGCAACCCGGTTCACCAGCCCGGCCTTCGTATCGCAGATCCCGCAACCGCTGCAGGGGCCAGTGGCGCAGTCCGACGTGGCCAGAAGTTCGCGGCCCCTCTCCCGCTCGCGAAGCAGAAAGGCCCGCGTGGGGCCCACTCCCAGACGGTCCCACGGGAAAACATCGTCGCTGTCGCGCTCCGCGAGATACGATTCGGGCTCGATGCCGCTCTCCGCAAATGCCTCACGCCATAGCGGGAGGTTGAAGCATTCATCCCAGCCGTCAAAGCGAGCGCCCTTGCGCCACGCCAGCTCGATAGCTGGTGCGAGTTCATCGCCGCCGCGGGATATGACGCCTTCGAGGAAACTCATCTCCGCGCCGTGCCAGCGGTACGCGAGCCCAGGCCTGCGCAGCCTGCGCTTGAGCTCGCGCTGGAGCAGATGCGTCTCGTCGATGCCGATCTGGCGTTCCCACTGCAGGGGCGTGTGCGGCTTGGGCACGAACGTTGAAGTGGAGACCGTGAGGTCCGGCCTCTTGTGATAGCGCCGTCCAATATCGAGGCAGCGGTTCGCGATCTCCACGATCCCGTCTATTTCCGCCGCGGTCTCGCCCGGCAGGCCCAGCATGAAGTAGAGTTTGATCGCACGCCAGCCGCTGGAGAAAACCTTTTCCACAGATGCGTAGAGATCCGCGTCGGTATTGCCCTTGTTAATTGCGTGCCTCATGCGCTCCGTGGCGGCCTCCGGCGCGAGCGTGAACGAACCTGCGCGCGCGCCGCCCAGCATGTCGATGACAGGCTGCGTGAGCGACTCCACGCGAAGGCTTGGAAGAGTAGCATTCACCGGCATTCCAGCCGCTCCCGCGTGAACTGACGCGAGCGCGCCTGCGAGCGGACGCCAGTCTCCGATGGAGAGCGAGAGGAAGGAGAACTCCTCCCTGCCGGTCGAGAGCAAGGCATCGCACGCGAGCGAGGCGGCTTTGTTTTGCGAACGCTGCCTCAGCGGCCGATAGGTATAACCCGCCTGACAAAAGCGGCAACCGCGCGTGCAACCCCGCGCCGCCTCAACCGCGGCGCGCTCCTGCGTGGCTGCATATGCGGCGATAGGCGCCTTTGGAAACGCGGCTGCATCAAGATCTGCAACGCGCGCCATGCCGACACCGGGACCTGGGATCTGGAACCGGGAACCGGAAGCGGGACCGGGAACCAGGAGCCGGGAACCGGGAAAAAGAACTGGGACAAAAACTCCTTGGATCGTTTGTAATCGCTGAAGGATCGCTTTGCGATTCAGCCTTCCCGGTTCCCGGTCCCCGGTCCCTGGTCCCCGGTTTTCGGTCTCCGGCCCGGATTCTCTCACTGCCTTCGCGATCTCAAGAATAACTTCCTCTCCGTCGCCGATGACTATCGCGTCGAAGAATGCCGCCATCGGCATCGGGTTGAACGCGCAGGGCCCTCCTGCGATGACCAGCGGATGCCCCTCGCCGCGCTCCGATGCGCGTACGGGAACGCCAGCGAGGTCGATGATATTGAGCGCATTCGTATGCGTGAACTCGGAGGCGAGGCTGATACCTATGATATCGAAATCGGAAAGCGCCCTCTGGGATTCGAGCGAAAACAGCGGCATGCCGCGCGAACGGAGTTCGGCCTCCATGTCGGACCAGGGTGCAAAGGCGCGTTCGGCCAGCATCCCCTGCTGCGAATTGACGACGTGATAGAGGATAGAGAGACCGACGTGACTCATCCCGAGCTCGTACACCTCGGGGAACGCAAGGCACATGCGCACGTCGCAGGAATCCCAGTCCTTGGAGACGGAACCGACCTCGCCGCCGGCATAGCGAAACGGCTTGCTTACGGATGCAATAATTTCGCGGATTTCCTGTCGCATGGCCGGCGCTTGTAGCAGAAAGGAACATGGAAAGGCAACACAGTTTGCAGAACATTCAGGCGCATCCAATGGCGATTAGGGATCAAGCCGTCCCGACGGCGTCGCTGTGAACTATGATCCTCTGGCTCACGAAGGTATAATAGATAAGGTGTTTCATCCTGTAGTCGAAGAGCAGGTATCCTCCGATGAGAGAGACGAGACAGCCGAAAAAGTAGCCGTACCCGTACCAGCTGAAACCGGCTCGTATGGACAACATGGAAAACAGCAGATTGCAGATCGCAAACGCCGCCGACATGATCAGCGCGTCGATGCGGAAATCGAAATAGAGCATTACGATGAGCAGCGTGAGCAGGAGCACCTGGAGGAAGGCGGCCATGATCGCGATCTGAAAGACCCCCAGGTTTATCGACGCCATGCCCAGATATGAAAAAACCTTTGGAGCGAGAAAGAGCGCGAACATCGTGATCGTCCCCTGCAGGACTATCATCCTACCCATCCCCAGCTTGAGCGACTTGACTATATTGCCGCGCCTCTCTTCGAGGGAAGAAAGCGGATGCTTGTTGAGGATCGAGAGGAAGAATTTTTTGTAGTGAATATAAAAATCCGTCTCAACCCGTATCGTGAACATGGCGAGCGACGGCACTACCAGCAGATACGCTATAAAAACGGGTACGTCGTAGACCGTCGACGCGTGCAGATACGAATGTATCCTCTCTCCGGTAACGGGCGAAAACCAGAAAACGAACTTGTCTGCCCAGATCCCGAAATTGTAGAACGTGGCGATGAACGCCAATGAGGTGAATCTCTTGAAATAAGGGAGGAAGGCGAAAGTGATCCTGTTTCTGTATTCAAACTCGGCGAAGATCTGCACGATCAGCAGGGAAACCAGAACGACCTGGCCGATCGTGAAACCGGAGATGAGCCCCAGGAGGCCCATCTTTTTGCCCAGCACGTAGCCCGCAGCTATGGAGAGGATCGACCCCGCTGCAAACGACTTTGCGATCCAGGCGAATTCCTTCGCCGCGGAGAGCACTATCATCGCGATCCAGATGACGCCGATGCAGAGGAAGAGAACCACCGCAGTAACGCACACCCCGAAATCGAGCTCCAGATACCAGGCGGCGATAGAGCCGATGATGGCGTGAAAAACGAGCGAGAGCACGACGATGCCCATGAACGCAGGCACTATCGCCTTGTAATCGTTCATGAAGATCCTGTCGGAGATGAACCTGGTTATGATCATCTGCGCGAACGAGGTCGAGATGAGCGAAAAACCGTAGATATAAACGACGAGCGTGCGGAATATCACGATGTCGCCTGCGATCAGGTTGCCCGGCATTATGACCATGAGCACTGCGATCGCGAAGATCGTGCTCAAAAGCGGGCCGGCCGATATGATCGCCGAGTACGCATAACCCTCCAGCAGGTTGCTGTAGGAATTCCTGGAGAGAATTTTTTCCAGCCTGAATCCTATGCCCGCCATGTCCCCGTCCTATATGTAAAGTTCATACAGATTCCTGTATGCATTTATCATGTCGCGCTGCTGATAGTACTTCTCCACGCGGACGCGCGCGGCGGCCGACGCGTCCTCGTAAAGCCTGTCGTCGGTGAGCAGCCTTATCACCGCCTCCGCGGTCTTTTCCGGAGAATGGAAAGGACAGACGATTCCGCCGGGGCCGAGGGCACGGTCTTCCGGCGTCTTTCCCTCTATGAGTTCCCTGCAGGAACCGACGTCGGATGAAACGGCAGGTATTCCGCACGCGGCGGCCTCGAGGATCACGAGAGGCTGCGCCTCGCTGATGCTGGTCAGCATTATGACGTCTATGGTTGGATAATATTCCTTCGTGTTCACGTATCCGGTGAAGACGACGTTTTTTTCCAGGCCCATCATCCTTATGAGGGCCGTGCATTCGTGATAATACTGGCTCTCCTCTTCCTGCGGCCCCACGAAGAGTATTTCAACGTCCGAAAGCCGCTGGACGATGATCTTACAGGCCTTGATAAGCGTCTTCACGTCCTTGATCGGAACGATCCTGCCCACGAACGCTATCTGCCTTCTCTTCTCCTTCTTCTGCCTCTTGTCCGAGATTTCCCTGAACGCATCCACGTCTACACCGTTTGGAATGATCGATATCTTCTGCGGATCTGCTCCGTCGTTGATCTGTGACCGCCTGTTGCCCTCATAGAGCGTGGTTATGTTGTCGGCATAGGCGTACGCGAGCTTGCTCATCACTTCGAAATAGCGCATCCACCAGTCCCTGAAAAAACCGAGTTCCTCGGTGGCCTTGATGTACTCGCTCTTCCGCTCATAGAGCCAGCCGGCCTGTGCGATCTCTATCCTGCGCTCCTTGGTGTAGATGCCGTGCTCGGTTACCAGCATATTGCTGTTGAATTTGATCTTTGCGAGCGCGCACGCGACGCCGGCGTATCCCGTGGAGATCGTGTGGTACAGAGGCGCCGGCGGAAGCGTCGCCTTGAGTATCTGCATGAGCGGCAGAAAGGTGAATCTGTAGTTCCAGAAATAATCCAGAAAACTCACGGTAGCATCGCCCTTCTCGTACAATGCCAGCACTGCATTCCAGAATTCCCTCGAGCTGAAGGCGTGGACCAGATCGAGCCTGCCGCGCTCCTTCAGAAGCTCCAGAAGGAAGAGCTCCATCTTCTCCCTGGAGACCTCTTCGATCCCTCTGTAGAACAGCTCGAAGTATTCGAATATCCTCGGCGTCGCCCTCTTGTAGAGGTGGGGCCTGAAATGGTGGTCGTGTATATATATGTTGATAAGGCTCTGCACGTTGCCCGGAAGTTCGTAACGCTCATCCCTTGTATCGGCGGGCCTCGGCATGATGGAAAGGATGGAGAACTTTATGTCGGGCATCTTTGTGATGATCTCGTGCACCCAGCCGGAGACTCCTCCCCGGACATACGGATAAGTTCCTTCGAGAACGAGGCAGACGTCGCTCATATAATACCTTCTTTGACCAACGTGCTGGCGACGTAACGCGCGGCACTTCTCAATTTGCTCCTGGGATCGCGCTCCGCGATTGCGATAAGCCTGGGGACGATCGAGGGGTCCTTGAGCGAGAGTATCAGCATCATCGCCATGGCGCGAACCTCGTGGTCGTCATCGGACAGCATCTCCACGAGTTCGGATTCGACGTTTCGTATCGCTTCAAGATCGGCCCGTTCGGTCAGGATGTGCATGAAGAAAATCCTCCAGGAAGCATCCGGAAGAGGTTTCACGAATTCCCTGATGGCCGCCGGCACGAGCATGAGGCGTTCGAAGATCTCGCGGAAGATATCCTCCAGCCCGCTCTTGAGAGGACCGCTGTATCTGCCGTAGAACGTCTCGGCCAGCGCTCTGTAGAAATGCTCGTCCATGTTCTGCGGAAGATACCTGATAACGGAGGCGCAGACGTCGTCGTCGCAGGAATGGACAAGCAGCAGAAATTCCCTTCCGTGGTTCAGCGCCAGCCCCCTGAGGGCAATGTCTATCGCCTCCCTCTCGAATTCGCTCTCCGCGCGCACATGAGACACGAGAAGAAACTCAAGGACCTCCGCAGAGGGACCGAATTCAAGCAGGCAGAACGCAAGATATCTCGCGTTGATGTTATTCTCGCCCATCAGGCAGGATCGGACGGCGTCAAGCAGCTCCGAGGCAGAGGCTCCGAGCCCCCTCCTGCGAATGAGATACTTGAGAAAAATCTGTTTGGTTATGTGAGATTTTGTGTGTTTCGCAATCGAGAGCACGCGGTCCTTGTCCCCCAGACGGAAAATCTTCGTGAGGGCTATAGCGGCGTTGTATGAGGTGAACGGATCTCTGGTGAGATACTCCATCAGCAGATCGATATCGCTTCGTTCGGCTATATTGCCGAGTGCCTGGATGCACGCCTGCGCTATCAGAGGATCTCCGCTCTTCGCCAGCGTCGTGCGCAGATATTTTTTGTGAGCCTCGATTTCCGAGCCGAACTTTCCCAGCCTGAAGAGAACTTCCGCGCGCAGCGCCCGGTCGGAAGCACGTCGCAGGCTATAGATGGCGGAGGGCCGCAGCAATCCCTGCAATCGATCGAGGGTTCTGGATGCGACGAGCCTCGCTTTCTGGTCGCTGTCGTGAACGACCATTGAGAGCAGCGGCCGCACGAGCCTTCGTGACGGCAGCATGCTGACATATTTGATCATGAGCAGCTTCGCCGACCGGTCGGACTCGCGCGCTATCGCCTTCAGAAGAACGCCTGCGCTATCCGGCGATTTTCTGATGCAGACTGCAAAGAACGCCTCGCCGCGTATTTTGACGTTTGCATGCGTGAGCAGAGGACGGAAGACCTTCCACGAAACGTAGTCGACCATCCCGGACAGCCTGCTGACAGCGAGAAACAGAAGTTCGTCGTCGCGCGAAGCGAGCGCCTTCATGATGATACCCGCGCTCAACTGCTCGCTGATCTCGCACAGCGCGTCGATGATGCGCGCGGCCTGAGCCGTGTCCCTGACGTCGAAGATGGCGTCGAGGCTCGGAACGGCGCTCGGTTCCCTCAAGACGCCCAGCAATTCGATTGCTCCCGCCGTGATGACTTTGTCGCTCGAGCGCAGCTGAGCTGTCAGGAAGTCCGCTTTCTCCCTCTTGTGCTTCCACGCAAAATTCCTTTTCACCTCGTGGGTAATTTCGCTGTCGCCGTGAACATACAGGATCAGCAGCTTGGATATGGAGGCCACGTCGGACAATTCGCTGAAACGCCGGCAGTCGGAAATCTTCTCGCTGAAGGAAAGACCGCCCAGGGCAGTTTCGTACGCCATGACATCAAACGGCGCGACGTCATCTGAAATAATCATGTGCGAAGAATGGTTCATATTCGGGCCCAGAATTTCAACAGTTCGTCATCTGCAGGGAGCAATTCCTCCGCTCTCATCTTCTCCACAACGCGCGCGGTCGCATCGTACTCACGGCGGGCAAAGAGCACCTCGCAGAGCAGCCGGTTGTAATCGGGATTCCTTGCGTCAGCTTCAAGGCATCGTTCAATCCTTTTTTTGCTCTCATCCAGGTTGTTGAGGATGAACCAGCAATGCGCGAGTCGATAGTTGGTCGCGACGCTTTCGGGGATACTCGACAGGACTTTCACCGTTTCGTTGTAATAATATGTGCTCGCTATCTGATCGAGCAGGCCGCTCTCGGCATAGGCAATGTAGAGATCCGCCAGCTGAATTCCGAGCACACTGTCGTTCGGACTCTCCGAAAAACGCTTGCTCAATATATCGATCTCCCTCGTGTAGTTATCGTCGATGAGACCTATCACGCCCGCGGCGTAGAGGCGCACCTCTATGTCCTCGTCCATGAGCGCGCGATTGAGGGTATTCATTGCGGAGTGCGATTTGATCGAACTCAAAAATTTCACCGCGCTCTTCTTGAGATCTGACTGGCCGCTGCGGAATATGTCCACGAAGGGCGCGATGTCCAGCCTCTCGAGGACTTCCAGCTGCCTGTTCCGGGAGACCGATTTTGCAAAGAGCTCCGAGGCGGGAACCGTTATCTCATCGCTCACCACCGGAGGCGGCAGCCTCTTTACCCGGCGCTGGATTGCGTAGATGAGGATCGTCGAAGATATTCCGTACAGCGGCATCACCGCGCACGCAACGAGCGCGTAGATCCACCAGACGTTCCCCCTGCGGGAATCGCGGCCGGATTCGTCGGAGAGGAAATAAAAACCGGACGCGCACAGCACGGAACTCGCCGCGTGGAAGGCGAATACCGCGTAAAATGACGAAGCCGCCGCGCCGAAAATCTTTGCGGCCATGGGAATCTCGCACAACAGCGCCGCGAGTATCGCCCCATATGCAATCAAGTGAGCCATATTTTCGCACCCGGAGCGCGGATTATAATTCCAGCGCCTTGAGAAGATCGTCCGCGCCGGACATCGTGTGAGGATTATATGCCGCTGTGACGATCGTCTCTTCTATCGGCCCTTCGGCGAGCACGCCCGAAAGCTCGTACTCCTTGATGTGGGCGATCATCTTCTGTTTGATGTCTTCGGCTTGCGGCCCGGATGTGGTGGCCAGCAGCAAAACCAGCGGGGTCTTCTCGTCAGGACCGACGGCCAGCACGTCAAACGCGCGCAGCCTCGCCTTGAGAACCGTTATTATGGATTCGATGAGAGGCGCCTGGGATGCATCGGAGAGTCCCTTCAGCCTTGGCCATTTGAAGGCCATCGCTGAGAGCGGGAGCATATAGTTGGTCGAACGCAGGAACTCCTCGTTGGCCCTGGCCAGAAAATAGTGATACCTGTAGACGTTGAATCTTCGATCGCGGATCTGTATTTCTTCCATCGCCTTGAACGCATAGGCGTTGTTGAGCGAACTCGCGGCGAGCTCGCATACGACTCTGGCAGTCTGAACCGTCGTGTCCGTCAGTTTCATGAGCGGCATGCTCTCGATGCTCGCAACTCCGTAGAGCCTGTCGTCGATGCCGACGACGGGAATCGCCAGAATGGTATCGCCCATTATGTCTGTCTCTTCATGCTCCCGCAAACGCTTCCTGAAGATGAAATCCTTGATGCTCATCACCTGGAGCGCCTTTGCCGACGCGCCAATGAGCCCCTGGCCGATTTTATATTGATCCGGACGGCGCTGGTAATCCTTCCATCCTATCGAACAGTGCAGCCGCAAGTCATCGCCCTCGGCGACGTAAAATGAGCATTCCTCGGCCCCGAGATCGTCGCGAAAGCCCTCGAGTATGCCCTTATAGATCACATCGGCATCATAGGACTTGAGCCTCGCCGTTATCTCGTTGAGGATCGTGATCGTATCCTGTTTGGTCGCAACGTTGGCGGTGAGTATGCTGTGCGCCTCCTTGACGATTTCGTTCTCCTTGGAGAGCCTTTCATTTTCGTTCTGAAGCTCCTCCACGCGGGAGGTGAGATAGTCCTCCCTCAGCATGAAGACCGTCTTCACTTCACCGAGAATGAAACCGATCAGCACGAACATGATCGGAAAGCGAAGTATCCAGAGGTCGTCGTAGATGGCGTCGAGCCCGCGCATCCAGATATACTGGCTGAGAAAGACCGCGGCCGAAGCGATTCCCGCGAATATGGCGCCCCTTCTTCCGTAGCGGATCGGAATCGCCAGCACTATGATCCACAGAGGGTTCGGATTGACGCCCTCGAAAGCGGGCTTCCCGGGCAGGAGAACGAGGTTAATAGTCAGAAGCAGCACCAGCCCTACGAGCGTCTCGTATATGAAATAATTGGTGCGCCCTATTCTGACGATTCGTTCGTACATATTCAGTCCGCCACCATCTCTCTCACCTTTTCGATAAGCCGGTGAGGTTCGAAGGGTTTGGCCATCACGTCCGCCTTCTTCGACGCGAGAAACGCGGTCTCTTCGTGATTCAGCTGACGGCTGCTGAGTATCAATACGGGAAGTTCCTTGAGCTTCTCCTCCTGCCGGAGCGCGGTCAGGACCTCAAAGCCGCTCATGCCGGGCATCATGAGATCGAGCACGACGAGGCCGTAGCCGTCCGCCAGCATCTCCGAAATCGCCATGGTCGAATCATTCACCTTGCGGATTTCGAAACCGGCCGTCGACAGTATGAACTCGACAACGTAAGTGATATCCGGTTCGTCCTCAACCAGCAGCACCTTCTTCGTCACTTCCTTCACACACGCCTCCTTACGTCAAAAACGGTAGAGAAAATCCACGCCGAAGAACTGATACCTGCCGAGCGTATTGGCTACGTTCTCACTGGAATACTCGTAGTGTCCTATCAGCTCCAGCCGTTTTGAAACCTTGACCCGGTTCGAGATGTGAAAGCCGTAGAGCGCAAGATCGGAAATGCTCAGATCTCTCTTTGAATCGTTTCCTACGAAGCCCCCGAAATCCGTCTTGAGCCACTTATTCCATTCGTACGAAAAGCCGTAGAGGATATTATTTTGTTCGGACTCGGGTATCAAGGGTATAATATTCAGATAGTCGTTCACCACGTGCAGCTTCGAGTAGTAGAACTCATATCCGAGCGTGATCTGAGGGCGGCGTAGAATAATGAACTGCAGCGTCGTATCCGTTATATCGTTTCTTCCGAATTCGTCACCAAGCCCCAGACCGGCCTTGGCGCCGTTCACGCGATACCACACGCTCGAATATCCCGTGGAAAATATGATCCTGTCGATAAAGGTCTTGTCATAGGTGAACCCCACCGTATCCTGCTTGCCGTCGAAGTAGAGGCCTGCAACCGGATCGTCGAAGAGATCGTTGTAGATGAAATCGAGCCTCATGTGTCCGACGATCGGATCGTTCCAGTCGGTAGAGAAGACGGGCGCCGGCTGATAAGTCGTGCCGTTCATGTTGTTGACGCAGCCGACGGAGAGCTCCACGGTCCTGTAGGGTTTGTAGTATGCTAGCAACGGCGCCGTGTTTGTCACGGTCCAATAGTCGGGGTTATAACCGACCACGTTTGACGAGTTGTAGTCCAGCTTATAGCCGAGTTCAAAGGCCCACTGCGAATCGATCGGGTGGACATAGGTAAAAAACGGCCCGTACCTCCTGTCTTCACCGTTGAGCAGAAAATCCATACCGCCCATGAGGCGCGGGTTGTGCTCCATGAATATGTCGTCGAGGGTACTTTTGAAATCCAGGTTTTCAGGGCTGCCCTCCGCCAGTTTTTCATATAGCGGTCTCGCTTCGTACCAGTCGCCCTGACCGTAGAGGAGTTCGGCGCGATCGGCCGCAAGGCCCGCGTCGTCCGGATATTTTTCCATGAGCGGTTCGAGAGCTGACGAGGCCTCCCCGTATTCCCGCGAGAGGATGAAGGTCCTCACCCTGCTCCGCTGCAGCGAATAGTCGTCGGGAAACTCCTTCGCGTAACGATCCGCCTCCAGACGCGCCTCTTTCATGCGGTCGGTATCGATGAGCGTATCGACCCAGGTGCCTGCGACGTCAGGGCTCGCAGCGTTCTGCTTGAGCAGCTGCTCGAAGAGCTCATCTGATCCGGACCTGTCGCCAATGAGCGCCATCATGCGGGCCCTGGCGATCTGGACCTGCAGATCGCCTTTTTGCTCTCCCTGCAAATCAAGCGCTTTTTCAAAAAAACGTTTCGCCTTTTTCCTGTCGCCGCGTGCCCATGCAATTTCGCCCTGCTTGTACCAGCCGTAATAATCCTGAGGCCTCATCTGCGAATATTTCTCAAAAAATTCCGCGGATTTTTTTGAATCGCCTTCAGCGGCGTAGATGTCGCCCAGGTATTTATAGACGTCGGGATCGTCCGGCGTGCGCTCCAGCAGCTCCTCGAAGATCTGCCTGGCCTTGTCGATATAGTCGTTCGTCTGCGCGGCCCGCGCGGTGCAGGCCGACAGGATGATGAGCACGACGATCGCAAGTGACGCTATAAGTCTCATTGGGCAGGCTTCTTTCCCGCGTTCCACATATAATATTCACCCAGGCGCTTGAGTAGCGCGGGGTCATTCGTCGAGGTCGCGAGTTTCTTGAGCAGCGGAAGCGCCGCAGCGGAATCGTTTCTTCCCTCATAAAAATTCATGAGCATCGTCTCATATTCCCTGTTCCCGGGCGAGAACTCGACGAGCCTCTTGAGCACCCTCTCTTCCCGGGCGTACTCTTTGAGATCGTTCAGCAGCCATATGAGCTTTTCCGCGTTGGCGCGATCGCCGGGATTTCGTTCGAAGCGCGCCTCGTAGATGGGCGCGAGTTTTTTCTTGTCGTTGTTCCACTCGTAGAGATCGATAAGCGTCTTCATGAACCACGGATCCGAAAGGCGCGATGCATCAAGCCCTTCGAGATATGCAATGGCGGTCTTCTGCTGATCGGTGGCCATCAGCCAGTTTATATAGCGCTTCTTCCTGGCCCAATCGTTCGGCGCCAGATCGAGCCATTTCACGTACCAGCCATTCGCCGCATTGAGATCCCCCGTGCGCGCATCAAAATCTATAAGACGATTCCATACCTTTGCGTCCGAAGGATTCTCCCGGATATCTTTCTCAAGATAGCCCTTTGCAATATCGATCTTTCCACTCGTCTTCGCGAGCTGCAGGAATTTTTCAAGCGCGTAGATGTTCTTCGGGTCCTGCTTTAGAATGTTTTCCAGGAATGAGACCGTCGAGTCAAAATCTCCGCTCATCTCATAGAGCGAAATCAGATCGTCGTTGATCCAACCCGCCTCTTTCGGTTCGACGTCCCTCAGCAGATACAACACCTTGATGCCTTCCTTATAATCCTCATAGAGCAGGTCGTAGGCATAGAGATCCGAGAGCATCTGTTTTCCGTCCTCATCGTCGAGCGAAATCCCGTTCTTGAGCCTGAAATCCAGCCACTCGCGACAGGCCTGTTGCGCTTTTCCGGGCTGCAGGGTCCAGATATAGAAGCGGACGACTTCCTTGAAATTATCGTCGCGGGGTTTGATCTTGATGAGCTCCGCGTACAAGCGCTCGGCCTGATCGACATTGCCCTCTTCTTCAAGCGCCGTGGCCAGCATCTTTATCGTTCGGTAATCGTCGGGGTTTTTCTTATAAATCTTGTTCAGCTTGACAACGGCGTCGTGCAACTTTCCGCTGCTCAGGTACATCCATGCCTGACGAAAATTCGTGGGATGCACGATCGCCGCCACGGCGAGCAGGATCGCGACGAAGACGGCTATGTGCCACAACCTGGTGCCCATCAGCCCTCTTTGATCGCGATTGCGATCCACTCGAAACGATTATCGTCCAGCTCCCGCGAAAAGTTCAGGTTGCCGGCCGCGTCCGATTTGATCTCAGCGCTTGTGCCCTGCACAGTCACCGTGTAATTGCGGGAGGCCGCAAGACCGCCGATCACGAACTGAACTCTCCCTATTGCATGGAGTTCAAAATCCACGGCGCCGGCGCCTGCCTTCCAGTTTTTCACCATCCCGTCGGCCTTCGCCAGATACGCCAGCGAAGGCCGCGCGCCTGTCAGCACGATCTCGGACCTCTCGCCGTTGTCGAGATGCACGTAGAGAGATCCCTGGTATGGCAGGAATCCCAGCACTCCCTTTGACCTCTCGATATCCACGAAACCCTTGTAATTATCGAAGCGGACGGTCCTCAAACTGCCGGTGTCGCTCACGATCCACTTTCCGTCGGAGAGGCGTTCGATCTTTGCGGAGAGGAATCCGTTCAAATTCTTCAGATATTCGGAGGCGAATACGGGCGCGATCTCATGGGCGAGCGCCCAATCGTACACCTGCTCCAGCGCCTGGGCCGACGACTCGCGCTCCAGGCTGAAATAATGGTAGTACACGCCGATCGCCCTGACCCGCATGGGCGATTCGGTGCGTTCGAAGGTCTCGGTGACGTAGCGATAGCCGTAAAACGGGCCGGTCCAGATATTGGTGTATATGATCTCGTTCGCGTTGGAGGAATGATCCTGCAGAAGTTCGCCCACGTGGCGGAAGAGGGACGAGACGTAGGCATAGCTGGGATAGCCGTTGTCGAAGCGCGCATCTCCGCCGTTGATGGCCATGATGTTATAGTCGTACACGTACTTGAGCGCCTCGTAATCCGGCATGCAGTCGCCGGTCCAGAAAAAGAGATTCGTCTTCTTGCCGGCGGGCGTGAGATTGTCATTTATGTATTTTATCGAGTTGCCGATCTCGTTCTCGGGCGAATAGGTATAACCCGGGAGCCTGAACGCCATCTTGCGTTTCTTGC
Source organism: bacterium (assembly GCA_021810905.1). Classification (GTDB taxonomy): domain Bacteria; phylum UBA10199; class UBA10199; order 2-02-FULL-44-16; family JAAZCA01; genus JAJZQH01. Next base: position 66,614 of record JAJZQH010000005.1, on the reverse strand, counting down.
CGGACCATACGAGCGGATGTGCCCAGCCGTGGCTCGCGGGTTCGACGTTCGGAAGGGCAAATATCCGCTTGATCGTCTCGACGAGCCGCTCTCTCTCGTCGCCTCTGCTGCCGATGATGGAGCCGACGATCAGCGACGCTGAGACGGGTAATTTGTATTTCTTGAGAATCCTCTCGTACGCGACTTCTCCGCATATTTTTCCCGTCTCAAGCAGGCTTCGGCTCTCCACGCCGTCGCCGTCTATATGACTGAAGAAGATGCGCATGCCGTTCAGAGTCGTTATGTCGGGTTTTGGAAAATCTGATTTGAGAGCCTCGGCGAAGAACTTGAAGGGATTGATCCGCCAGCGCGTCTGCTGATCGCCGGGATTGACGTAAATAACATACCCGGGAAGCACGTATGCCCCCTTCGAATGGATGAATACCGCGTCGCTCGTAGCGCCGGTGTCCTTGCGCCTGAGCTTCAGAAAAACTCTGGCGCCCTTGTCCTGGACTGCGACGCCTATAAAATTTATGAGCCCTCCCTTGAGGTTCCGCTCGAATTCCGTCATCTGCGGATCGTTCTGCGCCACCTCTATGAGCAGCGGGCTGTCGGTCGTGTCTCCGGGATTATACGAGACTGAAAACGCCTTATAAAAATCGCCCATCTCTTTTTCGGGCGTCGGATTTTCCTTATCATCCAGATCGAAGCCGAACTCGTCGAAGACTATGAGCTTCTTTCCCTTTTCCAGCTGCTTCGTAATCCATCGCCCGTAATCAGCAGCTCCCTTGAGCTTGTTGTCCTGAAACCAGCTGAATATCGCGTCATACTTCTGCATCTCCGCGTCATCAGGCAGGCGTTTGGTCACGTCGACATAATCGACGATATAACCCAGATGATTGAGAGGGGTCTCTGCATACTGCTCGATGATGTTGACGCCCTGCGCTGAGGCGCCGCCAGCGCCGGCGACATAGGCCTCTGTCCCTGGAATAGCGTCGCCCTGAATTACGGCGCCGACCCTCTCCTCGCTGCCGTCGATAACAGCCAGGATATGGCGGTGCACCGGCTCAGCAGAGGCGGCGCAACATATAAGCGAGAAAAAGAGCGCCGTAAGGAGAAAGTTTATAGATTTCATCACACTGCAATTTACCATCATTTAGAAAGAGTGGCAATTTATCTAGATGCGCCAGGGCCTATGGATGGAAGAAGATCTTTTGGAGTCCTATGTCTGATATGTATGGGATGAAATTCTGGGCCTTTGCGGCCGCGGCGACCGCCTCGATGTTCTTTCTGTCAGAGGGCTTCAGGTAATCCAGCGAGAGGACGGGTTTATGGAATTTGTCCTGAAACTTTTTGAGCGCGGCAACCCTCTCCCTCGTCCACTGAGGTGTTGCAAGCTGGTATCGCTTATTCCTGAAGTCGTATAATGTAAAGACGTCCTCGACCACGAGTGCATCGACAACGCTTCCGACATCGTCCAGGAGAAAGAGCCCGTTGTTGAGGACGATGAGAATGGCGGGATATTTATTGCGTATCTCCCTGATGAGCCGGGCGGCCTTTTGAATCGCGCCCACACTCTTCTTTGTTTCCTCGAGATATTGCGCCACGTCTATCGTGTCTATGAATATCCCGTCAAAGCCCTGCGACAGAACCGCGGGTATAAGTTCGCCGATGACAAAATCGCGCCATTTGTCGCTGAAGATATCGGCGCGAAAGGAACCCGGCCAGTCCTTGTTCTCCTCCAGCAGTATGCCCTCGCCGGAGATCTTCTGAAAGTTGGGATCGTTTTTGTTGAGCTCACCAGCGCTTATGTAACCCACGGCCTTGGCGCCCTTCTCGTGAAGAGGCCCGAGGTCCGGATGTGCGGTAGACTGGAACACGTACAGATCGTAAGTCGAAAGATTCCCTGCAGGAAACGCAGCGCCATAGAAACAGAGCCATGATCGCACTCCAGACAGTTTCCCCTCCGCGCTGCATTCGCGACCGACCAGGGTCAAAGCCATAAGTATCGCCAAAAACCCGAGAGCTCTCTTCATTTGATATAGGTTTTGATGATCCTGAGGAGCTCTGTGTAGGAGAACGGCTTGACCAGATAATCGTTCACGCCGTCTTTTTTTGCCTGCTCTATGTCCTTGTTCGTGCCGCGCGCGGAGATCGCGATTATCGGGATATCCCCCAGATCGCGGCTCGCACGGATGATCTTTATCATCTGATTGCCATCCATCTCCGGCATGATGAGGTCTGTGAGGATGAGAGCCGGCTTCTCGGACATCGCCTTGAGAAGACCGTCCTTGCCGTCCTGCGCAGTGATTATCTCGTACGACTCAAACTCCAGCCGATCCTTCATCAGCTGGGCGAGCATGACCTCGTCTTCCACGACGAGGATCTTTTTATTTGCCATTTCCCCCTCCTTGCGGCTTTAATATTGATATTACAATGCAAAGAGCTGTTCAAGGATATTGCAGACTATTTTGGGGGAGCACCAATGTTGAAATTCCTTGTCACCGGAGGCGCCGGTTTTATCGGCTCGCATATCGCGGAAGAGCTTGTGCGTTCCGGACTAGGCGAGGTCATTATCTTCGACAACCTCTCGTCCGGCAGCGAAAAGAACATCCTCCATCTGAGGGAAAAAATCAGATTCATAAAGGGCGATATAAGACAAACAGCCGAAATCGAGGCCGCGATGGACGGCGTGGATTATGTCTTTCACGAGGCGGCTTTCGTATCCGCGTTCGATTCGTACAACAAGCCGCTCCTGACGAATGAGGCGAACATCGGAGGCGCCTACAACGTGCTCGCGGCGGCCAGGAAGGCCGGCGCAAAGCGCGTCGTGCTCGCCTCTTCGGCCGCGGTCTACGGCACTGAATCCCGCCTGCCCAACAGGGAGGATATGCTGCCCAGGCCAGAGAGCCCCTATGCGGTCTCCAAAGTATGCAACGAATATCACGCGAGGATGTTCTCGAAGTACTGGGGCCTTGAGACCGTGTGTCTGCGCTACTTCAACGTCTTCGGTCCGAGACAGGACCCGTCGTCCGAATACTCGGGGGTCGTCTCGAGGTTTGCGGAGGCGATCTGCGCGGGGAAAAATCCCGTGATCTACGGCGACGGCAATCAGACCCGCGATTTTATCTTCGTGGGCGACGTCGCGCGCGCGAACGTGCGCGCGGCGCTCTCCGACGCCTGCGGAAAAGGCCTCGCGATCAACGTCGGCACGGGCCGGGAGACGAGCATTCTCAATCTGATCGATGCCCTGAGAGAGGCGTATCGCCGCGACGTGAGGCCTGAGTTCAGGCCCTGGCGCGAAGGCGATATCAGAAGATCCGTGGCCGACGTGGAACTCGCCCGCAATATCCTGGGCGAGGAGCCCGCGACCGATCTGACGTCGGGCATCAAGCGGCTCGTGGAGGCGCTTGGATAATGAACAATAAACTCCCACCGGAATTCGAATCTTATTACGGCGACGAACCGTCATTGGACAGGAGCAACGCCGACGAGATAAGCGGCCGAAGCCAGCTCCTCTACGACAACGTATTCTATAATCACCCCACGAAAGAGATACTCGATTCGCTCTTCGACATAGTGATGATCCTGGACGTAAATCGGCAGGCCGTATTCGTGAACAAAGCGCTTCTCAAATATTTCGAACTTAAAAAACCGGAATCCGTGCTCGGCCGCCGTCCGGGCGAAATATTTGACTGCGTTCACGCGTGGGAGACGGACACGGGCTGCGGTACAACGCGCGCCTGCACCGTGTGCGAAGCACAGAGGGCGATACAGGCAGGGCTCCACGGCAACGTCGATGTCAGGGAGTGCCATATCACGAAAAAAGACGGAAGCAGCGTGGAACTGGGTATTTCATCTGCGCCGCTTCTGATCGGAAACGAACATTTCGTCCTCTTCATAATCAAGGATATAAGCGACCGAAAGCGCATGCAATCGCTGGAACAGGTCTTTTTTCACGACGTGCTCAACACCTCCAGCGTGATATGGAATCTGGCGTCTCTGCTCGCGGAGGGAAAAAAAGAGGGGCAGGATCGTATAGGCGCCAGGATCTTCGGTGCAACGCGCAAACTGATAAGCGACATAGAGGCGCAGCGAAACCTCATATGGGCGGAAAACAACCAGCTCGTCGCGAGGATGGAGCCCGTCGAATCGTTATCTATCATGCGCGAATGCGTCTCGCTCTATGAGGACTATGGCGCGCGGGCGAACAAGACGATAGAAATCGATCCCGCCTCGGAGAACATCGCGTTCAAGAGCGACCTGAAACTGCTGCGAAGGGTCATTGAAAACATGCTGAAGAACGCGCTGGAGGCAAGCGGGAAACAGGACGTGATAACGCTGGGATGCAGAAGGAATGACGGTTCCGTAGAATTCCGCGTGCACAACAGTGGCTCCATCACCGAGGACGTGCGGCATCACATATTCATGCGCGGCTTCTCCACAAAGGCAAAGGAGCGCGGCCTTGGCACCTACAGCATAAGGCTGATCAGCGAGCGATACCTGCACGGGCGAGTATGGTTCGAATCCACGGAGGAATCAGGAACGACGTTTTACGCGAGCTATCCGATCCAGCAAGCTCCAAATTCCAAATAACGAGCTCAAAACTAGAACGACAGATGCGGCCCGATGCTCACGCGCAGCATGTTTCCCCCGTCGCGCAGGGAGCCAATCCTCTCGTAGCCGATGGCCAGGTTGTAGCTGCTGACCTCCCGTGGCAGAAAGTATCTGAGCGAGAGGTCGATGCCCCATGCTACTGCGCTGCCGGAATAGATCCGTTCGGAGTTTATTTTTTCATTCCCTGCTGTAAAATCGTTCCTCTCCATGCTCACGTGCGTTCCGCTCACGTACGGCATCGCGCCGAAAAGCAGGTGGTCGGAGATCGTGGTCTCGCCAGGGATTCCTAATTTTGCCGCCGCGTACTGGAACGAAATTTCCTCTCTGCCCGAAGAACTTTCAGACCCATCGCCACTGATCGCTGCCACGCCCCCGACGTAGATGCCCAGCGTGGACAAACTCTCTGTTCCAGTGCGCAAAGGTGACAACGAAAAACCGAGTGATCCTCCAACGCCCGTGCTGCTGATGGAATGATCGGGCGCGCCGATGTTCCAGAAACGAACGAGCGAGAGATCCAGGAGATGCACCCGAAACGGTGGGACTGCCTTTTCCCAACGCTGTCTCATCGCGTCTCGATACGTCGCCTCAATCTCCTGATCTCCTTGGAGCCAGGTCGGCATGTTCTCCCAGGCCCATCGCGGTTCGTCCTGATTCAGACGAAGCCAGTAGCGTTTTATCGCATCTCGGTACCTTGCAATGAACGTCTGATCCTCAAGAAGCCATAACGGCATCGCATCCCATTTCAATTGCGGATCCTTTTCGATCTTCCTCGCCCAATATCGCCTCACCCTGCGTTCGACGTCGAGACGAAAATAAGGATCCTGAGCATATTTTTCTGGCAAGCGGCCTTTGGTCAGATCCGGGTGCACGGACATCCCGTCGGCCCAGTAAGCGCGCTGCGAGACGATGTCGTCGTAGATCTTCGGACGCTCGCTGAGCGGATCAGCCGTGTTCTCCACGGCGGCCTTCAGCCCGCGAAAATCGACGACGTAGACCGCCTGGCCGGGAGGAAGATCCACCTTCTGAGAGTCTTCGGCGCTCATGCCGGAGACGGCTATGAAGAGAGCTCTTCCGCCTGTTTTTTTCGCGAGGCTCTCGAGCTTCTGCGCGTAGTCCGCGGACGGATCCACCGCGACCACGGCAAAGTCTCCTGGCCGGAGGTTTTCCATTTCTTTCTCGTAATCATCCGCCGTGCTCACGCGACGAAGGGAGGTGGAAAAGTGAGGAGGCTCCGCTCTCGTTCCATCAATGCCCGTGTCGGCATATTCGTCGCCAGCAAGAAAGGTGGACGTCGCTCCCCAGTCATTGATGAGCGATTGTCCGAATCGCTCCTGCCACGTGACGCTGCCATTGTGGTCAGCGTCCGTTATCTCCTCGTCCGGTTTGACAATGGTATGGATGAGGTCTCGAGTGGAGGTCACTTCGTCCTCTGTTCCGGAACTCATGAAGAGAGTGCGAGGCCCCGATGCCGTCCTTATCCAGCTTCCACTGAAGCATTGGTTCAAGACAAATGTGCGCTTTCCATGCGGAAGGGAGAGGAGTTTCTTGAAGGCGTCGTTATCGAATCGAACGCATCCATCATTGAGACAGATAGTTTCTTTCGATCCGTGCGTAAAGGTGAAGATGAGCAGCTCGTCATCATCATCGATCCTGGCCTCCAGAAGGGCATCCGCGATTTTGTTGACCCCGGCAGAATCAAAAGAAGTGTGGAGTTTTGCATGGGCGACACGCGAATCCCCTTCGGAAGCGTCGTAGACGACGTAGCCTTCCCTCGCAAGGCGATCGAGATCGTTGACGTGTCCCGTACCTGCTATGACGACTGCAAATCGCTGGACCCTTCCGTCGCCCATCTCGTTCTCCGCCTCCCCAGTTGAGACCCGAGCCCCGCCGCGCTCCCCCTGCCGAGACGCCTCAACAGGCCTCATGTATTCATTATCGGCAGAAACGACACGAAGTTGCCCTGTTTGAGCGAAAGAGAGAACGATACATATGGCGAATTGACGTCCTTTTTTTCCAAAATATAACTTTGACAATAACAAGTTGTTACTTTAAAATAGCCATATGTATAAGAAAAGGCTTATAGAACAAATAATTCTCAATTCTACACACACCTTTCCGGTCGTCATGTTGACGGGAAGCCGGCAGACCGGAAAGACGACGACCCTCAGAATGCTTGATCCAGACCGCCCCTTTGTCACCCTCGATGATCTTCAATTGAGGCGATTTGCGAATGAGGACCCGAAAGGATTTATTCATCAATTCCAGCCGCCGGTCTTTATCGACGAATTTCAATATGCGCCCAATATCCTGCCGTACATCAAGATGGCCGTCGATGAGAAGAGAACGCGCGCGCGGAGCGCAAACGGTGATTATTGGCTCTCGGGTTCGCAGAATTTCACGATGATGGAGCACGTTTCCGAATCGCTCGCAGGCCGTGTGGCCATCCTTCAACTGCTCGGCTTCAGTAGGCCCGAGGTCGACGATGCTCATGAGGAGTTCAAGCGCCCGCCGTATCTCCTCGCTCCAGTCGATGAGCCATTCGAGACAAAGAGAACTTTAAGCGAGATTTTTCGGTTCATCGTCAATGGCGATCGCCCGGAGATATGGACGAATCCCGATCTCGACAGGAGAACCTTTTACTCCTCTTATATTCAGACGTATTTGGAGAGGGATGTCCGAAGTCAGCTCGGCGTGAGAGACTTGGGCTTGTTTGAAAAATTCATGAGGCTTCTGGCCGTGCGCAGCGCCGACCTCCTCAATCTCAACGCCCTCGCCAGCGAGGTTGGCGTGACACAACCGACCATCGCCCAATGGCTGACCGTCATGGAGAGGAGCTACCAGGTCTTTCTGTTGCGACCCTACTACCGCGGTCATACGAAGAGGTATGTGAAGACGCCGAAGGCATATTTTCTGGATACCGGACTTCTCTCGTATCTGCTCAATATCCACGATGGGGAAGCTGCGTTGGAGCATCACTTCAACGGGAAGCTCTTCGAGACATGGGTGATTTCCGAAACGATCAAGAGTTTTTGGCATCGCGGGCTCGATGCCAATCTCTTTTTCGTGAGAACGAAAGACGGCGATGAAATCGATCTGCTCCATGAAGGGGCGAAGCTTCTGCCGGCTGAGATCAAGCTCGCGCGTTCGCCGTCCATCGATGTCATCTCCGCGGTCAAAAAGCTCAAAGGTTTGAACGTCGGTTTCAAGAGGATCATCTGTACGACCGAAAGGAATACGCCGCTGGCGAATGATACCGCACTGATCTCCGCGTGGGATTTGTTTTAAGAGCGCCTGGCAATCGCTGCCTGGCACCTGTATCTGACGTCATTTTTGAAATATTTCTTTTTCTTAGCAACCCGCGGCGCATCCTGACGATAAGGGTGTGAATGCCGCCAATCGCAACTACATCTACTCGTCCTGAACTACGGTCTGAAGGGATTTCCGTCATGGATCGGCTGCGACAGAGCGTCGCCGTTTCGGCGAAATTCTGCAGCACGCCCGAAGAGCTTTGTATCGCACAAGCCGCGTGGAAGGACTACTACGCGATATCAGGGGATATGGATCTCGAGGGCCTCTTCCTGGGAGACGAGAGGAGATTCAACAGAGATTACGTGCAGAGGACCGTCGCGCGCTGCGGCCGCGTCTATCGATACGTCGATCCCCAGTTCAAGGAGGATCGGAAAATCACACTCGCCGCAATCGGAAGATGGCACGGCGCGTATTATTATGCTCACGATTCGCTCTCTCTGGATCGCGGCTTTGCCGAAGAGGCGTTCGCACTCAATTTCAACGTCCTTCCGCTCATAAAAAATCCAACGGAAAATATGCGCACGGAATATTCGCGTATGGTGATGCGCCTTCGCGAACTGGGAATAGAATTTCCCGAGAGGCTCAACACGCGCACAGCGTCTGAGATCATCCGAAACCGCGAGAACCTGCATGGAATCGACCCGACCCGGATCGCACTCTTCGCCTTTCCGACCTACGATTGGAACAGGGCATTCACTCATCACAACATCGCCGATTTCATTGAGATGGGGTATCTTGCCCTGTACTACGAATCCGCGAGCGCCCTGGATTTTAGCAGCATGCGGCGCGAGCTCGGCACGATCCCCGGCATCGAGGGGAGCATACCGTTTTTTGAGATGGCGGCGCACTCAAGCATACTGAGCAGTTCGTTCGGCGGAGCCGATCCGACGCTCGTTGCACAGGTCGATCCCGACAGGAGCTTTGACTCCACCGATACCACCAGGGGAATTGCAGCCGAGCTCTTCAGGATGCGCAATTTCCTTGCGCTGCTCTCCGTGTTATCTGTGCGCGGTTGCGGAGCCGGCGGCGGCCGCAGCGCCATACTCAACGTCGCGAACTCGCTCGCGAACATCTTTCTGCAATGCCGCGTGCTGGCCCCCACGCTGCCGACCAACATCCTCGCATATGAGTTCGATCGCGCCAGGGTTGCGCGCGCGGTTTATTTTGACGATGGGGTCGATTACGCCGTGGAAGCTACGATGGACGAGACGCCTGACATGCCGGGTCCATTCGCTGCAAGCGCCGATTTTACAGCCGCGAACATCGCGCTGGGCGCTCAGCTGATGCAGCATTAGCCTTGGCATGCGCAACTTTTGCTTGCCACGTCGGATAAAATAGCGATAGCAAACGTTATTTACGATCATCGACAACGCGCAGAAGGGCGGCGGAAACCTCCATGTCTTCTATACAAGGACCGATAAGCAGCGTGCGCCTGCGTGGCAATGCCGAATTGCCGGCGACCGATCGAGCGCAGCCGCGATGCCCTTTTCAAAGTCCTCCTCAGCAGGACTGTTATATTCCTCCCGCGCCGAGCGACGAAGGCGCAGCCACAGCCGGCGAGAGGCACGGATTTCAAAAGTCGCACTCCCCGACCTCGCTGGCATCGGGGTGGTGGAAAACTCCGTTGAGAAGCTACCTCAGGAGAAATCATATCGAGGAACGTCATATTGATTTCGTGGAAGGCGCGCTCGCGGATTATCTGGTGATTGCCCGAGGATTCACATACCGTCTCTGGAGCAGGCTGCTATCCAGCGTCATCGAAAAAGGGATGAAGGCGTTGGAGCCGGCTCTTCGCGAGGAAATTTCCGAGGCGCAGGTCTTGAAGGCGATCATCGCTTTCCTGCCGCAGATCGGCGCAGAGAACGAGCGGATGGAGTATCCTTCACGGCCGATCAGCAACCCAGAGCTCATCGCGCTGTTGTCCGCCAGGGTAGCCGAGGATTATCTGCGCCTCTTTCCGCAACGAAAATCCGATGGCTCCGCAGTACCTGTGGTAGATGAATTGATCCAGCGGCTGGTGAGGCTTCATTGCAGCGAATGCGCGGAATTCGCAAGTGCGTTGGCTGATACGCATACCAGGGAGCAGCTGTTCGACTCGAGCAAAGGAATCGTTCTCCAATTCAACGAAAAGATGACGGATCGAGGATTCCCTCGCGGAGCGTCCGCCGCCTCGCTCGCAGCAAGCGCTCTTCCCGGCGACCCTCTCTTCCCCACTGCAGCTGATAGCGGACAAGCAACCCGTGATGCGCTCCTGTGGCGTGCCATGGTCATGGATCACGAACTCGGCATCGGAACGTACGCCGAGAAAATCTTCGAGCTCTCGCCAAGAACGCGCGCCGCCCTGAGCGCGCTGGCCCTTGAATACGGCGTCCAGCGCATCATCAATGATGCGCCGCTATCGGTGGATTGGCTCGCGCGGGCCGTCGTGGAAGAGGCGGTTGCCGACTTCCCCGAACTCGCGGATCAGATGGTCGCCTTTCACCTGAACATCCTCCTTGACTGGCTCATTGAGCTGATAGGCTCCCTCCCCGGGCAGGCAGAGACCTCGAGGCTTAAACTGCATCGGATAGCGACGAGCGATGCCAGCCCCGCTCATTCCGCGGACGAAATTATCAGGAGGGCGAACCTGGCTGCGGATCATGCCGTCTTCGTCGCCACGGAGAGGCTCTCGCTCGCGAGGCGCATGCTTGGGCTCGATGTGGAGGAACTCGACCTGCATGCAGAGGCGCAGCGCGCCTTTGATTCAAGGGAGGCACGGAAGGCGCGCGCTGCCTTTGGAATGCGAATGTCGCGTGAACGTGGGGACATCCTGGTTGTTTCAAAGCGCATCCAAGATCTCTCGGACCAGCTCGTCGCGCTCTACGTCGATCTCGGCGACGTTCGGGATTCCACCAGTTTTGACGCGATGGGACTCGATGATATCTTGAGCCGCATCACAGCCGCGGTCTCATCAATGACCAGAGAAAAGCTCACGTCATTTATCGATGGATTGTATTATGGCCTCGCCGATATCGCAAAATTGCGAGAGAGCGCGGATGAACTGGAACTGGCGAGATCGCAGATCGTTCCCAACCAGAGCGCGTTCATCTTCTCCGATGCCAGCGCTCGCGTCTGGCTGCTCAACAAAAGGGCGAAGGCTCGCCTGTCCGCCATCGATCAAAAGCTTACCAAAGCGGAGCACGTCATGAAAAGCGCGCTCGCGATCTCCGAAGAGAGGCTTCAAAGTTTGTCGAAGGCGGCTTTCGCGTCCGAGCTTCCGGTCAGCGCTCGCATCGAGATCGAGGAGGCGGGAAAGCTCAGCGGGCAGCTGGCAAGCCAGCTCGCCGAATTCGAATCCCTCAAGGCGATGACCGTGATGCTGGCCGATAACGGACGCCTGATGGCGGCATCCATCCTGCTGATCGGCGCGGATGTCGCCGCATTTGAACGAGCGGTGCTGGATGCGCACACTCAATTCAAATCCGCGGAGGAGACGGGCAACGGGCTCCGGGAATTCGACAAAACGTCTGGCGCCGTCCTCGACGCATCCGGCGATTCCACGATACCGGCGCCGATCTGGGTGCAACACGATGCACTCTGTGAAACCATGCAAGGTCTCTCGACGGAGCTCGCAGCGCCGATCCTCCAGGCGATCGACCGTCTGGAAAGCGCGTCCAGGAGGACGCGCCGCGCCCGCACCGAGATCGACGATCTTATCGACGGCCTGGGCCTCTCATTAAATGCGATCGAGAACGCGTTGATGGCGGCGGAATCGGGCCTGCCCATTGCCGACGCGGCGAGAATCCCCCGCGTGAAACTTCGCCTCAAGCCAGCTAGCGGCGAGACCTATGAGTTCAAGCCGTCGATTCCCGGGAGCGAGCTGACGGATGCGCAAAGAAGGATCTTCGATCAGGTCATGCATGGCCGCATCCTGTCGCTGACTCTTCGAAAAGAGAGCTATCTGCTCTCACGATCGCAGATCGACAATGTACAAAGGTGGATGAAGGACAGAAGCAAAGATCTGATCGCTATGGATATCTTCGGCAACCTCATCCCTCTTCCAAAATGGGAATACGGCGTCAGGCTGGCGCAACACGACGAGCTGCCGGAGGCGCACCCCTTAAGAACGCTGCTCGTCCATCTTGCCAACGCTATCTCACATCTTTCCGAGGAGACCGACCTCCTCATCTTCATGATGAAGGCGGGTTCCTCTAAAGAACTGTCGCGCGCGGCGATCGAGCAGCGCAATCCCAACTCCCCCGGCGCGCTGTTGCGCACTCTCTTTGCGTGGATGGCTCGCTCTCCATCGCCCCTTGACGCCGACCATTCGCGGCTCATCGTGCGGCGCTGGGCCGTAACCCATCGCCAGGCCATCCTGATGGCGGGCGATGGGGAAGCAGCGAAGCACTACATCGAGCGGACGAAAGCGCCTGCAAAAACAGGCCAAAGCGGAGGCAAAAGCGGCGAGAATCTCACGGTCCCGGCGGCTCCGGCAACGAGCGACTCGAATGCGATGCGGCAGCATTTCCCAGCTGCGGATGCAAGGCCGTTGTTTGAGGAGATCGGGGCCACTGATGTTGCGAGTGAGGACATGCTCGTGCCGCAGAGGCCGGCCGACCCACCTGATGCGATCGTCGATCCCGCAGCGGATGAGGGCACGTCACAAGACGAAGACGATGTGCAACTCCGCGGCGCAAGCGTCGCCTTGTCCAGCACCATACCGGCGAGATGAAGGCAGCAAATTTCGAGTGAAATACCGTAAAATTTCCTAGCAACTTTCCATGACTTGAGCCGACAAGAAAACGAATGGGAAGCATAAGACCACCAGGAGAAGGCCTGCCTGCGGGCGGCAATGCGCCTGTACATGCACCCGAGCGAGGCCCTGCGGCCGCGCCTCAGGGAACAGGCGCGGATGCGCACGAGGACTCGTATGCCGAAGAAGCCCCGCCTTCGACTCTTCGGTCGGGTGCAGCGCCGCAAAGCATCGCCGCGAGGACCTCGCCGCCGTTGCCTGCAATAGATCCCGCACGCCAATCATTTCTCGAAGAGCGGCAGGGCATAGTCGCTCAACTCCTCAATAAATCGGAAACAGCAAAGACTATCGGCGGCAATACGATCTTGAGGATCCTGGAGCAAGCCGTTGAAAACCTGCAAGCGGATTTCAAACCCGCGAAGACCGATCCCGGAGTGAAGCCGACCGAACTTCAGATCAAAAAAGCCCTGCGCAAGGCCTATACCGCCGTCATGCACTCGAGCGTGGACAAATGGGATAATGAGATATTCATCTTCATCAAGCCGTTCACCGTGCTGATCGAACACCATGCGGAGACGCTCGGACTTGTGGGCACCAGGGAAGCTGTGCGCAGGACGACCACGCGAAAGAAGTCGCCGTCCGCGCAGAGCGATCCCGCATGGCGGGCGCGCTACGACGCACTCCCGAAACAGACGCGCGACGGCCGTAGCTACGTGCCCTACGGCGGAACGGACCTCTCCACGTTCCTCGGCGATATGGATATCCCGCGCGGCGCGAGGGCCTTCGAGCAGTTCAAGCTCAAGTTTTACGAAACCACGGGCATCACCTTCGACGCGTTTTCAAGATGGGGCTCGATACGCAGGCCCCCCTCCCGCACCGACTCCGACGGCATCAGGCGCACCTGGAATGCGCTCGCGGATCAGGCGATCGAGGAATCGCGCATCGAGCCGCTGCTGCGCTCGCATCGCCCTCACTCAGTCCCTGCCGACGTCTGGGAAGGGCGCATCGCCATCGCGCGCGAACGCGGCATGTTCCGGGAGCTTGCGGCCGAGGCCCTTCCCGATGAAATTTCCAGTGCCGATTGGAATCTCCTCGTCGACTATCATGCGCGTCATCATCAGCTGGAAGACGTGAGCATCGAGCCCGCGCGTGGCGAAGCATCTGTCAACGCGGTGGTCAACGCCTACACCTTTCTCAACAGCTTTCTCCGCTCGCAGAGTCCGGGCAGGGCCCTGGATCTCTGGGACTACCTCGCCGCGATCTATCCGGTGGTGCGCAGGATGCTCGTGCGGGAAGAGCTGACGGATGAGGAGATAAAGAAGCTCGGCGCAGCTGACTTCATGACGGTTCAATTTCATCTCCCGGAAAGGATCCTGGGCGGCCTCGATGCGGAGACCAACCTCGGGCTCAGCACGTTCGCGCAGAGGGTGTGGGACGGCTCCTTTGTCTCGGGCGTGCACCCATCCACCGTGGATGGACACGCTAAAAAACGGGTCGAACATCCGGAGCATTCGACGATCCGGCAATATGTCGGACCGCTGGCCATGGCGAGCGAAGAGAAACCCGAGCAGAGGGCCACGATTGAACGCAATCTCTACCTGCTGATAGCCGGCCTCTTCCGCGTCTTTCCCGTCCTGGACAGATTGGATCCCTTGCCCGGCAGGGAGATCGACAAGACCGTTCCGACCGCACAGCGGGCGGACACGCGCATGACGCTCATGCCCGCAAGCGACGCCCGTAAATACGCAACGGCGGAGCATCAAAAGCGCGACGAGATCGAGCCGAAGGTGCGCAGGGGATACTATGACGCGCGCCTGGCCCTCGCCCGCGGACAGATCGACCACTATTCGTATCTGGAAGGCGTGGACGGCATCTCCGGCGTGCGCGTTTCGCTCGCGAATGGATCGTCGCTCTCGCCTGCAGAGATGGGCGCACGGCTCGAATCCGCGGCGGAGAAAAAACAGGAGTATGACGACGCGGTGCGCAGGATTCCCGGCGGCGCATCACATCCCCAGGAAGCGATCCGCGGTTTCTACTCGCGGCTGCACGAGGCCGCGGAAGAGGTGATATTCTGGTCTCAGGCAAACGCTGAGCTCGCCACACCGCTCGGGGCCATCCCCTTTGTCACGGCGCTCAGAAGGGCGCGGCAGAATTTCGATACGCAGAGCGCCACGGTGATCTATCTCGACGACGTCCTCGACAGGGCACAGGCCGAAGGCTGGCAAGGAGCGCGAGCCGGCGACGCGATCAGGTTGCGCATCATCGTCGGCCAGGTGTTTCGAAGCGGGCTCTTGAATCCGGGCGACGTCACGAACGCCGGTGCCATCGCGGCAGCCGCGCGCCCGTACTGGCAAGGCGATGCCTCCGCGCTCGATCAGGCTGCAGGCGACCTGGCCCGCATGGAGGCGGAGGCGCTTCCCGCGGACGTCGGCGCGGCGACACCCTCCGTATCCCGCAACGGCATCGATACTTCCACGGCTCGCGAGATCATCGAAAAAGGCCCGATGCTGCCGCTGCGCAGGCTCTCGCCCCCGTGGCGCGAACAGTGGATGGCGCACGCAGGGCGCGCAGGGCTGCCCATGCTCGCCCGGGAGAGGGCCGTCGACGCGATGATGGACTACTTCGAGAACGCACGCTCCTATCTCGTGGACTACAACGGCCAGGCGCTCGGCCGCGCGATCGGCCAGAGGTGCGGCGGCTTGCCACCTGAGCCGATCAAGCGGGCGATCCAATCCTTCTTCGCGGCCGTCGGCATGGCGAGCCGGGCGAACGCGCTGGACGCGGCGGCCGCGCTCCAGACCGAGCTCGCCGACAAGGCCTTCAACCGCTACATCGACGGCATGCCTCGTGAAAGGGGCGTCGACGCGCGGGTTGAGATCGACATGGACCTGCTCAAGTCCTGCGTGGCCGCGGCATGCGAGTCAGATGCGAACGCGCGGCCGCTCACAGTGCTGGCTCTCGCGTATGCTCGGCTGCAGGCGTTCAACTCTCAGCGCACGGCCTCCGGGATATCGACTGAGGATGGAAAACTGCTCCCCTCTTCCGGCCTCTCAGGATTCATGCGGCCCGAGAGGGCAAGAGAGATCTTCGAACGCATGGTGGACGACCAGCAGCACGGCTTCACAGCCTTTGTGCGCGAGGGTTACGAGGCGACTGCCATGAGCGATTCGCAGCTTCGCGAATTCGCGCTTCAATATCTCGCGGCGCGTCTCGCGTCGAGCTCGCCCGCGGACATCAATTCCATCGCGGCATCCATCATCGGGCAGCCCGCAGGATTCGTTCCCTCAGTTGAGGTGCGCGAGCGCTTCGCTGCATATTACCGCACCTTATTGCACCGATGGTTGAGCGCGGAGGATGTACGTATCGCGCGCGAACTCGCGCCGATCCACGCGGCGATCGAAGAGGCGATCGATGGAATTCCGCCACCGATGAGCGTGGAAGAGCTGATGGGCAGTGCGATTCAGTCCGTGGAAGGCGCTCCGTCGCTCGATGCGCTCCACGCACGGGAAGAGGAACTCGGTTTGCTGCGCGGCCTCTATCCGCGCTCGCCTGCGTACGAGAATGTGGAGGGGCATGCAACGCGACTCTTCCATTCCGCCGACGCAGCGCAGGCGCGGGAGGAGTTTCTGAAACTCGTGCGCGAGCGCAGGGACGAACTCGACAAAATCGCCGCGCGTGCCGCTGATATCGAACGCCGCTCCGCGGAGCTCCTCCTGGGATGGGATCGTGTGACGCGCACCGGCACGAGGCTCATGGACGGCGCGATCGACTCCATGCTCGCATCGATTCAGGCGATGAATATCATCGATCTCGCCACGTTCGTCAGCGAATGCGACGCCCGATACGCCTCGATGGCGGATATCGAGACGGAGCTGGGCGAAGCCGAGGCACTGCCCGCGCGCGCAAGGCAACTCATCACATCGTTGGGCGTTTTGAGTTCCGGCGAGACGACCGCCGAAGCCGTAGAGACATTACTCGGAGGAGCGCGGGCACATCTTACGACGCTGGAAGAAGCGATCACCAAGACGCAGGACGCGGCTTCCACCCGCCTCAACAAGCTGCGCGCGGAAGAGCGAGAGCGCATAGCCCTTGAGCGGGCACGCGCCGCCATCGAGAATGCGAAAGACGTGGCCACGGAGATCGACGCGGCGATCATCGAATCCAGGTCTCTGGCCCCCGCGGTGGAGGTACACGAAACCAGGTCGAAGACCGTCTCCGATCAGCTGCGTAAGAACGACATCACTCCGGATGCCTTCCGCACCGCGATGCATGAGGTGGCGGAACAGAAGGAAGAAAGCCAAACGCTCACGAGGCACGCCGATTTTCTCGCCGAGAGAGTTCACCGTCTCCTGGGTAAATCAGATGAGAAGATCGAATCAGGAATAAACCTCACCATGTCTCCAGCTCGAACGGCGCTCGCGGATCTCAGCGGAGCAGGCAAAGGGCTTTCGGAAGAAGGGAAAGAGGAACTGTCGGAAGCATGGCAAGCCCTTGACAAGGCGATCACGGACGCGGTGGCGACCATCGAAGAAATCGACGCGCTCATCGGACGAATAAACGCCGCCTCCGCCGGCATCGCGCCCGCGATCGCCGCCGCCGAGGCCGCGCTCACGATCGCACCCGACGCACCCATGCCGGATCCGATTCCGGAGGAAGAGCTCGACGAAGCTGCCGACGCGGCGCTCAAGGCGAGCTCATCTGGAAAATATCACGCCGAGGCGCAGCGAGCGCTCGCGCCGGTCCTCGCCGCCAGCCTCATCTCGATGCCGCTCAGAGGTCAATCGCGGTTCATCTCCAGCAGCGAATCTGCGCGCTACAACGCGTGGGTCGAATCCGGCCGCGTGAACTCGATCGTGCTCTTCGACCTCTTCGGCCGCGCGTTCACGCTCGCGGAGGGAGAGCGCGGATCGCGGCTCGTATCACGAGGAGAGCTCCCGGAATCCAGCGCGCTCTTCGCGCTCGTCCGGAATCTCTCCCTCGCGCTCGGCGGCTCGTGCACTGAGGCGCGCGCGATCTCGATGCTCGCCAGGAGGCCGGCAGCGGAGGCGCTTCTCCAGGACCTCGCAGCAACCCTCGCACGCACGGAGGTCCGTGACTCCGCCTCCGCACGCGCCGCGGTCAGGTGCTGGATCCTCGCGCATCGCCAGGCGTTCTGCGCGGCCATAGGCGAAGCCGACGCGGAGAAGTTCTTCCCCGCCGAGAAACCAGCAGCGAGCGATCGCGCGCCCGCGGAGGGAAGGAAGAAGATCGAACACATCTATCCGCCGTCGTATACGCCGAAGGAGCATGCGAAGTCGGTGGCTTACCGCGATCAACTCCTGTCACATCCCGAAGTCGGAGTTGTCGTCTTTACTCTTCGCAACGGACGCACGGTAAGAATGGCTGTCGATTACTTCCAGGCGCGGGAGAGCATCAATCAGGCCAGACAGTGCGGTTTCCGTGAATTGCCAGAATTCAGGGAATTCAATCCACTCACTGGGCAATGGAAGACGACATCTCTTCCCGACGACGCTGATCCCTCAACTGTGGATTTCGAACGCCCTCCGACTCTCTCGTCCAGCTACAAAGAAATGGCCGGACGACGACTCGTACGGGAGATCGCCGCGAATCCGAATCTCAGGGACCTTGGATATGCGAGCAAACAGATGTTCGCTCATCGGACTCCGGCAATTGACAAATTCTTTCAAGGCCTCCTGGATCCGATCGCTCGCACCCTCCCGGGCATAGCGCCGTCCTATTCGCTCAAAGAGGCGCAGGAGACCGCGCGCGAGGTCTTTCTCCACTCAAAAAAATACCCTGAGTTCGTGAAACAGTTCGAACGCATCTTCTGCGACCCTGACCCTGAACTCGCGGGGCGGCATCCTGAGACGGCGCTTGTGAATTCCATCGCGCTGCTGGAATCTGCGGCCCGCATCACAGCGCTGCCCACGGCGAGCATGCTCGCAAGCTTCAGAGGGACCTTTCCTGAATTCGAAGGCGTCTATGCCATACTGGACCTGCTTGGCAGCTCAATCGGCGAGGATTACATGGAGGAGTTCGCGGGCATCTGTATGCTTCATGAAGAAAGCGCCCGGAGCGCGTCGTACGACCGGGAGGAGTTCCGGCAGCTCTTCCGTAAGCTCTATGACAAGTATGCCGTGAGGATTCAGGAGATGCTCCGGGAGGAATTGGCACCCGGCCTGACCAGGGCGCGCCTCCTCACCGGCCTCGACGAACCGTGGAAGGGCGAGCTCACCTGGGATCGCCTCACGCCCATGCAGCGGCTCGTAATGAAGGCGCCGGTGTTCGGGCGCGTGACGTCATCGTGGGTCGAGGAGACGCTCGCAGCGATCAACGACAAAATCGCCTCGAGCGGCGCCAACTCGATTCAGCTCCAACACTTTGAAAATTTCCAAACGGTGGCTCGGAGTTTCCCGGAACTCAGAAGTGTCATGTTCATCGCAACGGCCTGTTTCGAAGGCGGATCAACGCCGGAGAAACGCGCGGCGATCACAAGACTCAATGACATCTGTGCAAATTCCGATAATGCCACGATTGAAAACGAACTCGTGGAGCTGGTGACCGATCCCGTCAACCTCCGCATCATCTACGAGGAGCTGGAAAAGAAAGAACCGTCCGATGACGGCACGCGCCTTGTGACGCGGACGGAAAAGATCACCGGCGATCCGACGCCGCCGTGGCTGACGATATCTCGGACATCGCGCGCTGAAGAGACCCCGGCGACGCAAGCGTCCTACGTCCCCCGGGTCGCGCCCTCATCCTATGGGCCCAAAGATCAAGCCGAACGGGCGCGCGAATATGCGGAACTGCTGAGCCACCCGGAAATCGCCATGGTGGATATCGGCCGCACGGACAGCAACTGGAGTCAAATTTTTCACTATTGCACAGGGCAATCAACGCAGGATGCCACGCGTGGTAACGGAAAATGGAAGAGATCTTCCGGGCGCAACATGTTTGATCTCTTTCCCGGGCAATGGGCGATGCGCGCGACCGCGGTCGATACTTCAAACGACATTCGATCGCATGATGTGGGCGTCGATGATCCGGAGACTGCCTCATTCAACCGTCTCCTTTACGAAATCTTCAGCTCTCAGAAGTATCCGGACCTCGCGTGGATCATCGATCAGTCCATGAAAGAACACGATCCCTGCATGGAGAATGCGCTCTTTGAACTCCTCCTCCCGATCGCGCGAACGCCGGAAGGGCAGAAGCCTCCGCTCTCGCTTGAAGAGGTGCAGGAGACGGCAATCGATATTTACCAGATCGGTCCGGTATTCCGAAAAATCACCTTTTCACGTCAGGATCCTTTTCTGCCGCTTGCGCACCCCGAGACGGGGCCGCACGTGCTGGGAGCGGATGTGAAACTTGCGATCTACGATGATGCACGGCGCAAGGGCGCGTCGAGCATCGTCAACTGGGCGATGAATGTCTTCCCGCGTTTTTTCAATGCGATCTGCATCATCAGCATGGCATCGAGCCGTCTTCCGGAATCGTTCTGGCAGGAGCTTGAATCGATCGTCGGAGCTAGAAAGACGCCGATGATTGCATCCGATCCGATGGAAAAAAGGGAAGAGATCCTCGATCGCTTCAGGGCTCTCTATGACCGGTACGCCGAGGGCCCGATCAGGGAGGCGCTCATGGAGGAGGTCGAGCCGGGCATGACGCTCGCGCGCCGCGTCACCGGGCTCGATGAACCATGGAACGGCGGACTCACCTGGGATCGGCTGACGCCGACCGCGCGGCTGCGCATCAAGGCGCCGTTTCTCTCCAGGATCATCGAGGCGCGCGCCCTCAAAATCATGCGCTGGGCAAGCGGCAAGGAGACCCCCAGGGATCAAACCCGGTGGACGTGGACAGCGTGTCTCCTCGGCTTCCAACATTTCATACCTCAGTTGAAGGAGGCTTACGTCACGCTCGGCCTCATCGCACCCGATCTCACGGACGCGGAGGCCCAACGATTCGGGGATCTCCTGAATCAAATAGAATCGTCAGGGGAAGAGGCCTTGTGCGAACGTTTTGTGGATCTCTTCACCGAACCCGCGATGTTGCGACGCATCCACACCGCCCTTCTGCAGCCATTCGCGGGTGACACCAGCATCACGAGATTACAATGGCTCACCGGCGACTCCACGCCGCCGTGGCTGCCCGCGAGCGGCGCCCTGCCATCAGTGGATACTTCGAAAACATTATCAGCGCTCAAAACGCTGTATGAAACAATGCAGCAGATAGGTTCGGAGAAGAAAGGCAACGGCGGCAATGAAGGACAAGGCGGAATCCCCGGCGTCCCGGCAGCGCCCGCGCCCGCTAGCCCCGCGGGCGCGCCGCCGTCCGCTGCACCCGCCACGCCATCTGCCTCACCCTTCCCGGCCACAGGCCGTCACCTGAGCCACGCGATTGGCGGGCACCCGGTTATCACGGGCGGTTTGATGGAGTTCTCCTCGCCATCTCGTGGCGGAGACGTGATCATTGAAGGCGGCGAATCGACGTTCGTGCCTGCGGATGAGGCCGCTGATGCCGAAGAGAGCGTTGATGCAGAAGGGCTGTCGGCTGACACTATTGCCACTACTGGACTTGCGCCCCTCTTCGTCTCCCCGACCTTAGTTTGATGCGCATTTCCCTTGCCCCTGCCCGTCAAAAAAAGATAGCAACCATTTTAGCAGCCGACCGATAAGCCTACGCACACCCATATTCTGAGGCGAAGACGATGGCGCCACTCAATCCTCCGTCAGGCGGCGGAGCAAAAGGTATCAGCAGATCCAACGGTTCAGACCTCCCCGCTGAGCGCAGCGACGAACCGCAGGACGCCACTGCATCCGATACATCCGGCCGATCCGTCTACGTACCAGACGAAAGTTCCCGGCCGAACGCAACGGCACAAACTGCACGCACCACTGCGACCCGGATGAGCATATTTTCACGGGGCTCTGCCGCGACCGCGCCGGCTGGTGGAGAGGTTGCAAGTCTGCCCGAAGGCATTCGCGGCCTTCTTGCGGGCAGGATCCCCTCCAGCACGGATTTTGCGGAACGATTCCAGGCCGCCGTCAACTATGGCCTCGATCGCTTCATGCGCCTGGGCGAGGTGAGGGAAAGACCGCCGAAGATGGGCGAACACATCTGGCTGACGCTTACAGACACTGCTGAATCGGAATCAGAACTCGCCGCACTGCTGCGCGAACATCCTCGCAAGAAAGAAGCGGGCTCCTCAGAACAGTGGGAGGACGAGGTCGAACGCGCAGCGGCAAATCACAAACTCCGCACGCTCGCGTCGACGTATACCCCCGCAAATATCACAAACGCGGATTGGGAAAAATACGTCCGAATCAACCTCGGCGCGCATCATCCCGAGAACGTCGTGGCCGAGCCGATAACAAAGCAGCAGCGCGAAGCGATAGTTCCTGCATATCGGTTCTTGCGCTCCGAAGGCGTGGAGCTCGATCCCGTGGAATATCTCTCCGCGATCTATCCCCTCTTCGGAGAACTGGCGAATGCTCGGCGCGCGGACAACGACGACGGCTCGATACCGATACCAGGGCCGCTCTCGGTGCTCTTCGACGACCTGTTCGGCGACCTCTCGCTCGACGATTTCTCGTATCAACGCCTCGCGCAGCGGATCGGCGACAGGGGCTTCCCCACCCTCGTGCTCACCGACACCCTAGGCGATCAGGCGAGGCGCCGCGAGCGCATCGCCACGTACGAGAGCGTGGCGCGCCACGCCGAGGCGTTGGCCGCAAGCGTGCATGCCTCTCCGGATGAAGAGCGCGGCACCTACCTCTTCATCGCATCTCTTCCTCGCGTCATCGGCGCGCTCGCCGAAATCACGAACCTCTTCGCGCCGAACTCGAGCCGGATCAACGGCGCAACTACGCCCGCAGATGATGCACCGAAAGTAAAACTTGCGGACGACGGCGTGCAATATCCCACAGATTTTCGCGCCCCTTCAAGCAACAGGTGGCTGGCGCTCCGCGTGGACGTGCGGCGCGGCATGTACCGCTCGAGGCTCGAGCTCACGCGGGGATTCCTGAGGCTCGTCGAATTCGTCGACTCCTCGATGGGGGCGGGCATCACCCTCACTCCGCCGGGGCAGGGCCTTGAGTCGCAAATCGGGCATACCCGTGACCTCGCATCGCGCATCGACGGCGTGGACGCCAGACTCGCTGGAGATGAAATTCCCGAGGGGAGCAAAGACAGGACCGAGGTCGAACGCTTCTATTCAGACGTGCGCGAGATGGCGGATCGCGTCTTCTTCTTCACGCGCGCCACGGGCAGCATCGCCTCAGCCGCAGGGGCGTTGCCGTTTATAGCTACGGCGCGGATAGAGGGCAGAAGACCCAGCTCCGACGGAGCCGCGATTCTCTTTCTCAATGACATAGCAAAAATCGCGAATGAAGAACCTGGATGGGACGAGGGCCGCGTCCAGAATCTCATCCACATGCGCGTCTATGCATGGCACGCGATGGAACGCGGGCTTCTCGGCGCGCAGGACGCCGGCGACCCGATCGCCGTCGAGAGGGTCACGCGCGAATTTCTCACGGACGAGACAGCGGGATGGGATCAGGCCGCGCGCGACTTTGTCAGGCTGGAGTCAGAGGGCCTTCATATCCCCCTGCGCGATCCTGTCGGAGAGGTGAGGAAGAAACACGACGGAAGTACTGCGCGCGCGCTTGAAGAAATGCGCGCCTCATCAGGGAGCTCCGACGCCTCGCGCGGGTCGGCCGAAAACGCGCAGCTCGAACCGCGGATCGCGGAACGTGCGCTCATGTCCTACGCAGCGCTCTTTCCGGAAGCGCGCGATTCGAAATCCCGCATCCCTGCGGACGATCGACTGCTCAAACTCTTCGTGGAGATAGAATCTGAAGCATATCCAAAGGCGAACCGCCGCCTCGCGCTGGCAGCGGCAGCGGACCTCCTCGCGCGCTACAACAGCGATCGCCGGGCTCCCGCCATTGCCGCACTCGCTCCGAACGACCCGATCCTGCCGGTGAGCGGGCTGTTTGAACCGCGCTTCATCGTGGCTCTCCACGAATGGCGGCGCGCAAACGGCAATGAGAGGATCGCATTCAACGAGGCCGCGGTCAGAAACGGCTGGTTTGTCCTGCGCGAGCGCATAGCGGCGGGAGATGCGATAAACGACGATGATATTTCTTCCGCGATAAAGACTGCATCGGAAAATGCCCGCGCGAACGGCGCCGGCTCCCGCACAAACGGAGTCGAGACGAAACTTCTCGCGCGTCTCGTCAGGCGGCAGCAGGCGGACATTGCAAGATGGCGCGAAATCGTCTCCGATACTAAGCTGGGCGCCTGGAGATTTGTGAGAGATGGATTCAATGCCCCCTACGTCACGCAGCAAGGCATTGAAGCGTTTGCGATCGGATACGCGGCGCACCGCCTCACTTCCGCAAGGGACGTCGATACGGACGCCATAGCAGCGCAGGCCGTCGGCGATACGTTTGCCCCCTACCCCGAGATCGCCGATATGATGGCGGGTAACTACCGCGCCCTCTTCTCTCGCTGGCTCCAGCACCTCGGAACGACCCTTTCGGTCGACGTGCAGAATGCGAGAACAGCCATAGATATCGCCGCCGCTCAGACGGATCGTCTTCCTCAAACAGCAGAAGAGCTCAAGGCGTTTGCGGCGGACATCATGGGTGCCGAGAAATTTGCCGAGCTTGAGAGCTCGCAGACTGACCTCGCCCTCCTTCGCGAGTTCGTTCCCAACTTGGCGCCGCAGGGAGAACCCCTTGCCGACGCAGCTGCAAAGGCATTCGATGAAAAAATCGCTCCACTCATCGAACAGCGCAGGGCATCGGATGCGGAATCGGCCGCGCGCCTGAAAGAGGCGATCAAATATATAGCCAACCGCGCAGCCACAGTCGCAGAGCAGTCTTCCGCCCTGCTGCACGAGTGGAGCGCAGTCACCGATATCTCCGGGATGGACGAGAGAGCGACCGCTGATTTCATCTCCAGGGCGACTGCGGGCCTCAATATCCTGACCGGATTAGATACGGAACTGGGCGCCGTCGTGGGGCTCCATGCCGAGGCGACGAGGGCGGACGAAAAGGCGCCGCAGAATCATGAATCGCTCGATAGCATCCAGAGCAATATCGACGCGGCGAGGACGAATATCGATAATGCCACGGAAAGACTCTTCGCGGCGCACGACGCGGGCGTGGCGCGTCATGCGGAGCTCGAACGAGCGCGCGTGCAGGAACGGAACGCGGCACGCGCCCGCGACGCGATGGCCGCCGCAAACAACGTCTCGAGCGCGCTGGAAAAGAATGCTGCGGCGGCGGAAGATATCGGCGCTAAAGACTCGGCCACGATCGAGTCCGAATTCAACCAGGTCTCGGCTGCGCTGAGGGGGGGAAACCTGGATTACGCGGCCTTCCTCACGCGCGCCCACGCCGTGGAAGAAGTAATTGCGTCCGCGCAATCCATTTCCGAAAAGGCGGCAGAAATCCGCAAAAACATCGCGGCGTCGATCGACAGGCCTTCCGCCGATGCAAAAGAGAGTGCGTTGGCAGCGATTGCATCGCAGCTTGAAAAGGCCGCTGCTTCGGTCGACGAAGAACAGCGAAAACAGTGCGACGACGTCATGGCGCGCCTGTCCGAAGCGAAGCATGCAGGGGCTGTTGCTCGCGAAAAGATCGATAACATCATAAGGAGAATGCAGGAAATCGAGAAAAATACCGCCGTATCTCTCGCCGCTGCGGAGCGTTCAATACAGTTCGGCCCCGCGACCGGAATGCCCGCTGCATCGGAGGCCAGACCGAAAGGCGTCGACGACTTCCGATATGCATTCGTGAATTCTGCTGCCGAAAGGAAGTCTCACGTCGAGGCGCAGAAGGCGCTCGACAGTGTGCTAACCGCGAGAGCAGTTACGATCCAGGGCAAGAGCTTGCTGCTCCCCGGCATAGAGGCGAAGGGCCTCGAGACGTGGTTCAAGGCCGGACGTACTCAACCGATCATCCTCACGGACGTATTCGACAACCAGATAAAACTCACACAGGATACAATAGGAATAAGACTCGCCGCGACCGATGCCGAATTACCGGAAACACATCCGTTCGCAAAATTGATCCGCACGCTCCGCGATGCGGTGAGCGAGCCCGGCAACGAAGCGGCGCTTCTTTCTGCGATCGGAATGTCACGACAGGCGAGGTATCCAGGCTCGCCGCAGAAACTTCTGCTCCAGGACCTCTATGCCACGATGGCGCGCGCCGATATTGCCGGCGGCAGCGCAGATGCACGGGCGCTCGTACGCCGGTGGGCGATGGAACATCGCGCGGAGCTTGCAAGGGAGACAGGGGGCGCAAGCGAGAGATTCTTCGTGAAAGGCCGCGGGATCGCGGAAGCAAATAAGCCGATCCGCTCCCCTGAATACACGCTGCGCGAGCACACGGAGAAGGCCGGCGGATACGCTGAATCGCTCGAACGTCCCAATCGGGGAGCGACTCCGGACATCATCAATTTCATGCGTCTCATGCACCGCATTTGCAGCGACGAGGCGCTGATGGACCTGGGGTATGCGATTTCACATACGCACGCGGATTCGCCTTTCCATAATTTTCTCCGCAGCAGCGTCATGACCGCAGTGCGCTCGGCGATGAACCCGCTGATGCGGCAGCCGGACCTCGCATTGCTGCAGGACGAAACAAGGGCCGCCTTCCATGAGTTCATGCGACGCACGATGCAGGGTCCGGGAGAATCAGAATATGCAGCACCGTTTGCACCAGCCGATGTAGAGCTCGCAATGAAATTCCGGGAAACCGGGATGGCCGGAGGCAGCCAGCTCTGGTCGGTAATGCGGCATCTGGAGGATGGAACAATCGCGTCGTCCCGCGTGCTCGTGCGCTTGATGGAGATATTTCCGACGTTCTCCGGCGCGATCGCCCTGATGGCCGTCGTGCACGAACGGCTTGGGCCGCAGCTGATGGATGAGCTCGGCCGCCTCGTACAGGAATGCGACGCGCGTGCAGGGACCGGGTCGAAGACTGATAATGAATGCTCCCCGCGGCAAGCCGCGGGGTATCACCGGCAACATCTCCGATCACCCTCACCCTTCCCTCTCCCCTCAAGGGAGAGGGTGGCGGAAACCCCGCAGCAAGCTGCGGGGAATCATCTCATTGAATCGCATCGCGAAAAATTCATCGAAATCTACGGCAGACACGCGCAGGCGATCAGGGACGCGCTCGTCAAAAGAGGCGCGGACGGAATGAGCCTCGCTCAATGGATGACGGGCACCGAGGATTTCAGCGACGGGCAGAACGACTGGAAGAGCTATCCGCCTCATACACGCCTCGTGACGATCGCGCCTGAATTCGCAGCCATGAGCGACAGGAACGCTGAAGCCACCCTCGCAAAATTCTCCGAAGCGGCTGACGGCATGAAGAGCGAATTGGGGCCTGAAAGACATCACGTGAGATGGATGCTGGAATTTGCAAAGGCGCGCCCTGAATTCGCAAAGACCATAGCGCTCCTGGCGCTCGTTCTGGAAAACCTCCCGACGGGGATTCGCTACGGCGTAATATACAACTTCTTTACTGGCGAAAACGGGCCGTGGAATAATTCGGCGCTCGCGGCCGCAATGATTGAGTCCGATGCACCGCGCCTTGATCCGGCCGAAGCTTTCGTCGACATCGTCACGAATCCTTTGATACTCAAAGTATTGAGAGACGCCATGCAGCAGCCGCTGCCCGGAATGAGCTCGCCCACGACCGCGGAGATTTTTCTCGGCGGCAGCAAACCCTGGCTCTATCAGCACGCAGAATCAGCGCTGCTCCCGCCGTCGGATCTGGCGGATATATATTCCATGGAAGAAGGCCAGCTCGCGGCCCGCATAGATGCGCGCGCAGGAGAACTCGGCGTGCTGCAGCAGGCGGCCAGGCGGCGGAGTTCCTCGAAAGCGAAGAGACTTCAGAGAGGCGATCCGCTGCAACACATGATCGGGATGTGGCAGGCGCTCCATGAGGAAAACGCGAGAGAGGGGCGCGGCGCCGTACTCATCGTCGATCGCCAGTGCAAGGATCCCCATCTCCGCAAACTGATAGGGAGGTGCGAAAACAACACGCTCGTGCTCTCCGGGAACGAAGCCTCCAGCACGGCGTTCGCAAAGATGATACTCGTGCTCGAACACGTCGATAAGGGACTCGTGAATATATTCAAGCAGAGGGCCCTCGCGAGCGGGGTTGTCGATGCATCGGACCTGCTCCGCCTGGCCTATGGATTCATGGTCGAACGCCGCGCGGAGATCATTTCGGCCGCGAAGGGATCGCAGGCAGGCGGCGGATCCAGCGGTGGAGGCGGCAGCTCCGTTCCCCCGCCGCCGTCTGCGCCGCCGATGCCGCCGACTCCAGCGGCAGGAGGCGCCTCCCCCGTCGCGGCGATGCCGATGGGAGCCTTACAGTTGAATATCGATGCGGGCGATACCGCGGTGATCTCCGGCTTATCAGCCGCTGGCGAAGAAACCCCGGTTGATGATGACGAGGCCTCAGCCGTGGAAGCGATGGAATCGAGCGCGGAATTGATGACGTCGCCCTTCGCTGCCGGGATGCCTGCCGCCCTGCCCGTCCTATGATGACGGTTGATTTCTGTCCTGCGGTTTTTCTTCGATGAACTGAGTTGCGATGAGCTGCGCGAAGCGGACCTTGTTCTCGTCCATCCGCGCAAGATAACGAGGCATTGCGGACTCGATGCGGCGTCGGATGCGATCGGACGAAGAACGCAGCAGACTGGTCTTCTCCTTCAGATGAATAAGCAATCGTTCTTCCTCGTGCGAGATCAGGTAATCATTCAGCATCCCCAGCTCGTCCATGATCGACGCTATGCGCTCGTCATGCGCCAGTCCGATTGGCGGAACGGCGCCTCCCATTGAAAACACCAGCGCGTCATACCGGCATGTCACCAGCCAGTCGAGCTCTCTCAGCAAGGTCTCCAATTGCGCGGCGCTTGCATGTTCGGCATCGAAAAGCACGGACGGCGCCGCCATGCGTTCCACGACTTCGCGGCACGGCGCAACGTCGATGCCCTGCATCGCAAAGAAGACAACCTGCGCGCCGAGCTCCGTGGCCGCCCAGTCAGCGTAAGAGGCGAGAGCGTCCTTCATAGCGCTGCTCTGCTCGCGCGCGTTTCCCGGCCATGAATGATAATAGATGGACCTGTAGCGATCCTTCTTGATCCCCAGGAGAGCTCGCCAGATGCGCGGCACGACCGGCCACCAGAAAAACTCCTCAAACACGATTCCCATGATCGGTTTCTTGAAATCTATGCCACTGCCGGCGAGTACGGTTTTGGCCCATACCCTGGCTTCGGAAACGAGAGAGAAGGCCGTGTCGGTCGTCACAACGATCTCGCGCGTCACGCCCATGGTGCGCAGGATCTGCGCCGCTGATTCCGTGCGCACTGTGAGCAGATCCATTCTCTGCGCAACGTCGCGCGCCCACCGGGCATTGCGCGGCGTCAGCATCCCTGCATCGACCGCGTACGCGACGGTAGGCACGCCCGCGCGCTGCGCGAGTTCCGCGACGAAGAGAAAGAACCACAGGAGCGCCGGAGAAAATATCTCCTTGAAACAACTGCCCTCCACGAGCACTACGATATCCGCACGCGCCGCGAGCCTGGCCACGCTCCACACGAAGACATGATGAAGTTGAGCTACATGGAGCCGCTCGTTCTCTTCGAGATAACGCAGCGAACGTAGACGATCCATTGAGGTGAGCGTCACGCGAACCCGCGGGTCAGCGTCCAGCATCTGCCGCACGGCGCCGGCTGTGCGCGCTTCAGCGCCCGCATTGCTGATCCCTCCAAAGCCCACGACGAGGCACTCTATCGGCGAGCCGGGTTGCCAGGCGCGCCGCCGCCGGCCGATCACCGCGGCAAAAATCCAGACAATAATTCTGAGGAAGGAAACCATGCGCTCATCTATAGCACATTAGCGAACAGAGAGGCAGCGGTATAATGCTCCGGGTGCACGGAGCGAACCTCGCTCCACGCCAGCGCGCCGGCTCCGTACCACGAAGGACGCACGGCTCCCGCCCTCCCGGCGAATGAGTCGACACCGAATAATTCTAACTTCTACGGCTAACGATCGAACACGCGCCACCGCGTTCCCGTTCATTCGGCGGGAGGGCGGAATCCGTGCTTGCTGCGTACCACTCCGCAAATTGATTTACGTAAAAAAAACTCCAGATAAATGAGAGTGCGCCATCGACGCGGTCTCATCGAAGGCGTTCCGGGGGCGTCTGTTTCGGAACATCGCCGGGAGCGGCGGGGAGTTCGCGTACTCCGTGGCACGTAGCTCTTTTCACGGTTTGACCGCGCTTGCCACCAGGTCGTACTCGTGCGCTTCCGTGATTTCTACTGTGGCGAATTCGCCTGTGCGCGGTTCGCCTTCGTTGATGTAGATGACGCCGTCGATGTCGGGCGCCTGACCTTCGTGGCGCGCTTGAATAAGCAGCTCGGTTTCTGCTGAAGGTCCTTCCACCAGCGCGCGCATCTTTTTTCCGACCAGGGCGGTGTTTTTCTTCAGCGAGATCCCTCGCTGCAGCTCCATGATCTCCTGCTGCCGCTCCTGCGCCACGCGCCGTGGGACGCGTTTTTTGAGCTTTGCAGCGGGCGTGCCTTCTTCGGGCGAGAATACGAACACGCCCAGGTGCTCGAACTCGGCCTCTCTCACAAACGACTTGAGCTCTTCGAAGTCCTTGTCCGTCTCGCCCGGGAATCCTACGATCAGGCTCGTCCTGAGCGAGACGCCTTCGATCTCTCTTCTCAGCTTTTCGATGAGTGCGCGGATCTCGCGGCCTTCTCCCTTGCGCCGCATGGCCGCTAGCACCTTCTCGCTTATGTGCTGTATCGGTATGTCGAGATACCGGCAGATATCCCGATGCTCTTTCATCGCCTCGATGACCGCATCGGGAAAATCGTGCGGATACGCGTACATCATGCGTATCCATTTCTCGCCCGGGAGTTCACTCAATTCGATGAGCAGCTGGGCGAGTGTGGCTCCGGCGTCCCGCCCGTAGGCGGTCGAATCCTGGGCAATAAGATTCAATTCACGCACGCCGCTCAAGAGCATCACCCCCGCCTCCTTTAAGATGGAATCCATCGAACGGGAGCGGTATCCGCCGCGGATCTTCGGGATGATGCAGAAGGAGCACGGATGGAAGCAGCCTTCGGCGATCTTTATATAGGACATATGCGATGGAGTCGAAAGCATGCGCGGCGATTCGTGATCGTATATATATGAAGGGCGATCGACTTCTGTCTTCTGCCCTCCCTGCCACTTCGCAATCAGCTCCGCGATCCGCGGGAATTCGCCCGCGCCGACAAACAGATCGACCTCGGGAAAGAGACCTTCGACTTCTGCGCTATAGCGCTGAGGCAGGCAACCCGCCACGACGAGCATGTTGCATCGCCCATCCTTTTTGTGGCGCGCCATCTCAAGCACGGTGTCGATCGCTTCTTTTTTCGCATCCTCGATAAAGGCGCACGTGTTCACGATGATGATATCCGCCTCGTCCGCCTTCTCGGTGAGCGAATAGCCTTCGCGTACGAGCGCGCCCAGCATAACCTCTGAATCCACGAGGTTCTTGGGACAGCCAAGGGAAATCAAGTGCAAGGTCTTCATGCAAGGTCACGTGAATCGTGAATCGTGAATCGAAACAACCTAAGGGGTCGGTCTTCCACTTACGACTTACGACTTACGACTTACGACTTACGATTTACGACTTACGAGTCACGGAATAAATACAAGTCCATACGGAGCGCGTCCGCCGCTGGCCACGGTGTTTCCGACAGTCGTCAAGGTGCCTGCAAGGTCGTAAGTCATTGCCTGCACGTCATTGGAGCCCGAGTTCGACACGTACAGGGCGCTGTTCGTCTCATCCACGGCGAGCGCAGTCGGGGACAACCCGCCCGAGCTAGGCGCCAGGCCGGGCGATGGCGTGAGAAATCCCGCGGTGTCGTAGGAAAACGACGTCACAGTGCTGCTCGCTGCATTGGCAGCAAACAGAAAAGCCCTGGTGCGGTCCAGCGCCACGTCGAAAGGCTGGGCGCCTCCGGCGGCAAACGGCGAGCCCGCTGTCGCGGTGAGTTTTCCGTTTGCGTCGTACTGCATTACCGAAATCGTATTGGAAGTGGAGTTGGCGATGAACAGAACCCTCAATGCGGTATCGACCGCGAGCGCGTTGGGGGCGAAACCTCCCGCAGCAAAGGGCGAACCCACGACCTCGGTCAATACGCCATCTGTCGCATAGTCGAAGACCGAAACGGTGTTACTGCCTGAATTCGCCACGAACAGAAGCCTCGCGCCGCTGTCCACTTCAACGTCCACGGGCTGAATTCCGCTTGCCCCTGTCGGAGTAGTACCATCAAGGGTCATTGCACCAGTGGCCGCGTCATACGAAAAAACCGACACGCTGTTGGAAGTGAAATTTGCCACAAAGGCCAGCTGCGCCATCACATCAAGGGCTACTGCGACCGGACCCACCGCGTTTGCGGCGAACGGCGAACCGCTGACTGCGGTCAAGAGACCTTCCTCTGCGGAATATTCAAAAACAGATACCGTGGAGCTGTTGCCGTTTGTGACGAAGAGGAACTGGTTCGACCTGTCCGCGGCGATTCCGCGCGGCGCGTTTCCCCCGGCCGCGAACGGCGATTTGGAAAAGGCCGCGAACGTATTATTCGCGCTGTCGACATCGAACAGCGCCACGTCACCCGAATCCCTGTCCACGCAGGCCAGCATGCTCACGTACGTGAAGCCGCCCTTCCTCGTCACCGTATCCGCCTTGGCGTTCGTGACGGTGACATCTACGGCTCCTGTCGCGTCAGCGGAAGGCGGGGATATTACGACTATCTTTGTGGATTCGGAAGAGGTGACGACTGCAGGGACGCTGCCGAACTCAACGGTGGCGGCGCTGCCGAAATTCTGCCCGGTTATCGTCACTTCAGTCCCACCGAGGGTGGTGCCTCCCGACGGCGAGATGGAGCTGATGCTGATGGCCGTATTGACGATACCGCAACTGCAGACGAGGGCCGCCATGAAGACGGCGAGGGTGAGCCAGATATTGCGCATTCAGATCCTCCGGTCAGAGCGATATCTAATAGCATCTTGGCGTACGGATTCCAAGCTCGTAGAAAGATGCCGTATCGATCGACAGCCCCTCCCGCAAAAGCTTTTTTACCTTGAGAATCGTGCCCCTCTCATAGTAAGACAACTCTCAAATCGTTAAATCGCCTAAGTCCCAGGGAGGTATCATGTCGATAAACAGGAAAATGAGCTATATAGCCGCGATCGCGGCACTCTCATTTGCGGTGTTACTTGCCGCGTGCGGGGGTAGCGATGACGCTGTAGTAGCGGTGCCTGCGGCGCCCACCGGCGTCTCTGCGACCGCTGGCGACACACAGGCGGTCATCAACTGGACAGCCGTAGATGGCGCGGATTCGTATGTCGTCTATTACTGGGATGCCGCCGGCATCTCGGCCGCGATATCAAAGGCGGCTGCGACGCCTGCAAAAGCTGACAGCGCCACTGCCCCATACACGTGCGCCGGGCTCACCAACGGAATCCCCTACTATTTCGCGGTCGCTGCGGTGAACGCCGCTGGCGAAGGAGCGCTCTCGGATGAAGTGACGGCCACACCGCAGCTCGGTCTCCCTGGCACACCCACGGGTCTTGCGGTAACGGTCGGCAACAGAAGTCTCACGCTCGCATGGGATGCGGTGAGCGGCGCGACATCGTACAAGATCTACTGGAACACCGCCGCGGGCATCGACACAAACACGCCGAACACACAGACGTCTTCCACAAATGATTTTGCGCACGCGAATCTCAGCAATCTCAACACGTACTATTACAGAGTAGCAGCAGTGAACTCCGTGTGCGAGGGACCGCTCTCGGATGAGAAATC
Source organism: bacterium (assembly GCA_021810905.1). Taxonomy (GTDB): domain Bacteria; phylum UBA10199; class UBA10199; order 2-02-FULL-44-16; family JAAZCA01; genus JAJZQH01. Next base: position 33,074 of record JAJZQH010000005.1, on the reverse strand, counting down.
GGCAAAGCCCATATTTGCAGGAAACGAGCTCCAGAGCATTGCCGATTCAGCTGCAAAGGGCGGCGAGAACGCAGGCTGGGCAGTCGCTGTAAGCAGCGATACGGCAATAGTGGGAGTGCCCTCATATTTTAATGCTGATCTCAAAAAGAGAGGCGCCGCCTTCGTATTTAGGTACGCAAGTGGTATTTGGACACAGGAGGCCGTACTTCTACCGCCTGCAGCGCTCACGGATACAAAAGGAACTTTTGGTAAGGCAGTAGCTATAAGCGGCGATTTCGCAATAGTCGGCGATCCAACCGCTGCGGACGCGAATCCTGCAAATGTCTTCGGGGCTGCTGTTGTTTTCAAGAGAACAGGGACGACATGGGATACGGGTACGCTCCTGGTTGAGCCTGTTAGAGTCGCAGGCAATAAATTTGGTCAATCAGTAGCGATCGGCGCCGACTATGTGGTGGTTGGAACGCCGGGATACGATCAAGGCACAAATGATCGCGGAACGTTTTACTACTGGTCTACAACGAACCTAGTCGTTCCGGAAACAAAATTCGCCGTCGGGGCTTTAGCCGGCGATCAGCTCGGTTATTCCGTCGCTCTCAACGGGGTGACGGTCCTCGTAGGCGCTCCTTATAACGATAGCAAGGCTGCAGATGCCGGCGCCGTTTATCTCTACACTCTGAATCCCCTCGCGCCGGTCGCAACGATCAATGCCACCAACTTCGCCGCAAACGATTGGTACGGCTCGAGCGTCTCCGTCGACGGCAACGTGGCCATCGTAGGAGCGCCGAGCGACGGCAGTAAGGCTGGGTCCGCCATCATCCTCAGATACGACGGCGCGACGTGGAATGAGGAAAAGGTTCTAACCCCCTCATCCACATCCGTGAACGACCAGTTCGGCGCATCCGTCTCCATCAGCGGCAACTACGCCTTGGTGGGTGCATATCTCAACGACGACAAGGCCGCCGACGCGGGCGCAGCATTCGTCTACAACTTCAATGGAACGGACTGGACTGAGGAGGCAAAGCTCCTCGCTTCAGACGGTGCAGGCAGCGATCAGTTTGGCTTTTCAGTTGGAATCGACGGCGATCTTATTGCCATCGGCGCGAACCTGGCAGATCTCGTGGGTGCTGCAGACGCAGGAGCGGTGTACTTCTACTGACATGTAGACATATTAAGAGACATGCAAAAAAAATCGCCGGTGCCAACAGGCCTCGGCGATTTTTTCTTTCGCGTCTTCAGTCACTATTTTTTGTTACTGTAAACCGCTCGGGTCGATCGCATAAATCTTGCCAACAGGTTCAGTACCGGCATCGCCGCCACCGCTTTCGGTTACCACCACATATATCTTGCCACCAGCAACGACCGACGGGCCTGCAGCACCTGGCAGCTCGCTTGTAAGAGTCGTCCCGAACCAAGGCGATATCGTATCCATACTATGAAAGAGTATTCCGCCCTTCTTCGACGCATCGCCATACTTGCCAGCATCGACTATCAGCGCAATGCTCCCCAGCGCACTGCTCCCCGCTACGTAGTTGTTCACCTGAGTCAGTGTTGTTGAAGGATACGTGACGGATCCATTGTCCCAGTTTACGGCGAAGAACCCGTTGGAAGGCTTTTGCACGCCGATAAGGAATGACGCGCCATCTTCTGTAAGGGAAAGCACAGGAGAAGTCTGCGCGGTTATCTCTCCCAGGTCTATGTGCTCGCACGCGGATTCGCTCATCGCGTCGCACACGTCCAGCATGGCGCTTGGCGTCCCCGCGTCGCTCGGGTTCCATCCGTAGCTGTTCGACGACAATACCGCGAAGCGCTGCATGTAACCGCCGTCCACCGGCACGGGGTCTTTGTCGATGAGCCCCATGCCGGTTGGATTCATTCCAGAGGTGAGCATGGCCGTCATGTACGCCGAACTCACGGTTCCATCGTAGTTGTATGGCACGCAGATCACGCTGCCGGGATAGAACGACGTCTTGGCGGGGTCCGCATCCGCGTGATTGAGATTTGACGTAGCAATACAGAATTTGCCGCCCGCGAGCACCGCACCCGAAGGATTGTTGATCGTCGCTTTGATCTGCGCATAGAGAGGATCGAGCGGGTTGATCGTCGTGAAGTTTATGGTGGTCGTTACCTTGCTGGTCTTGCCGTCGATGATGGTGAAGCCCTCGACCGCCGAGTGCATGACCGCATAGTATTGTTCATTGAGAGCGCTGTGATGAGAGGGATATCCGTTGACGTTGCCGAGTTTGGCCCACGCACCAGCCTGTCCGAGCGCAGGCGACCGGAAGAGTGCGTTAGGCTGGCCGCCGTTTGCGCCGCACGCCATAATGAATGCATTTATCGCCGGCTCGTAGCCAAGGCTCGCTGCCCAGGGACACGGCGCATCCATAAAAAAATCGGCGATCGGAGCCGTGGGACAAGTGCCGCCTGCGCCTGCCGCACCGCCTGTCCCAGCAGCGCCACCCGTACCACCGGCGCCGCCTGTGCCTGCAATTCCTCCGGCTCCACCATCTCCACCTGTACCCGCAGTACCGCCTGCTCCACCGTTTCCCGCAGTCCCCGCGTAACCACCGGTTCCGCCTGTCCCAGCCAGACCTCCGCTCCCCCCTGCCCCGCCTACGCCGCCAGTATCAGCCTCGCCTGCAAAACCGCCTGCGCTCTGATCAGGAAGAGATACATCGTCCTCAATGCCGCCGGAACCAGAACCGCCTTCCGTAAAATATCCTCCGTCAGGAGCGCTCGCGTACGCGCCCTCGCCCATAGTATCGAGCGTACAGCCGGAGACACCGAGTCCAAATGCAACGCCGCCTGCTATCATCCAGTTCGTCATGGCTTTCTCCCGCTCCCCGATTCCTTGCATCGAACAATGTTGCTCGTTTTTTTACTGAAGCCCGCCGAGGTCTGTAACGTAAATCTCGCCCTTCTTATCGTTGCCTGCATCCGAATTTTCAGGAACCGTCACGGTCGCGTAGTATTTTCCGTTTACGGCAACGCCCGCGCCTACCAGTCCGGGCATCTTCGTCACCAGCGTGCCCTGCCACCCGGCTGGATCGACATTGCTGATAAACAGCGCGCCGTTCCTGGAAGGATCGCCGAACACGCCACTATCCGTGACGAGCGCGAGTTTGCCGAATACGCTCGCTCCATAGACATAGCCGTTGGTCACGAGCTGCACGGGCGGATAAGAAATGTTGCCGTCCGACCAGTTGACTCCGAGGAATTGCGATGACGGTTTCTGCACGCCCACGATAAACGACGCCCCGTCTTCAGTCATCGCGAGCGCGGGCGTCGTCTGCGCAGTCACCTTGCCGAGCGTGATCGAGTTCATGCTGCCGGAGTTGATATCGATCACGTCGAGCTTCGCATCGTCGGCAGGATCGTTCGCGTAAGAGTTCGAGGAGAGCACGGCGAATCGCTGAATCGAGCCGCCTTCAACGGACACGGGATCGCTGTCGATAAGCGCCATAGCCGTAGGGTTGAGTCCGGAGGTGAGAAGCGCCGTGGCATACGCCACGCTGACCGTTCCGTCATAATTGTATGGCATGCAGATGACGCTGCCCTGATGGAACGTGGTGCTGGAAGGATCGTTCGGGTCTATCTGATCCAGGTTGGACGTCGCAACACAGATCTGACCGCCGACAAGCACTGCCCCGGCTGGACTATTGATGTTGGATTTGATCTGCGCATAGAGCGGATCGAGCGGTGAAATTGCAGAGAAGTCAACACTGCCGGTCGTTATCCCCGTCTTGCCGTCGATGATGCTGAATCCGTGTGGGGCTGAATGGGTGATGAGGTAATATGAATCATTGAGCGCGATGTGATAGGATGGATAACCCTTTGCCTGTCCCACGAGAGTCCATGTATTACCTTGTCCCAGCGGCTGCGACCTGAAGAGTCCGTTCGGCTGCGAGCCGTTTGCGCCGCACGCCATGAGCAGAGTGTTGGTGGGCGCATCATAAGAAATGCTCGCTGGGAACGGACAGGCTGCATCGGAATAGAACTGCGCCACCGGCGCGGGAGGCGTTACGGGCCCGGATTCGGAAGCATCTCCAGCATCAGCGAAGGGATTGGCGTCCCCGTCGATGACCGCGTCATGATCCGCATTGGAATCCAAAGTCGGCCATCCGTCCGATGTTGCCGCCTCCGCATCCATGCCTGCGTCAGAAGCAACGTCGGCTCCTGAATCGTTAATAGAGGACGCCTCCATAAACGCATCGCCTCCGCAAGACGCCAGCACAAACGGAGAAAGAGCTGCTAAGTCCATTAACCTCATAGATGCCTCCTTATCAGAGATAGCCGTAAGCAGCCCATATACTGCGGTTATACGACGAAGGCAACGGCTTAATATTGATTTCATTGATTTTCCGGCCAAAAAAAAGCCCTGCCAGAGGCAGGGCTTGAGAGATATCCTGAAAGATCAACCGTTGCGCTCAATCCTTTTTGCTGCGGACGAACGGCAGGAAGGCTCCGAAAAGCAGGAAGTAGAGGGAAGAATTGGCGCCTGCGGACGGCAGCAGCGTGCAGCTTGCCCCATCATCAAAACCCTGCAGGGATGAATTGTCGGACTTCGACGTATCCACGGGGCAGCCATCCGAACCAGTCGTCACGCCCGCGGGAGTTGCGGCACACTGGTCGTCGATATCAGAAACGCCGTCGCCGTCGGTATCGGCAAGCGACTCATCGCTCGACTCGTCCGATTCGTCTCCCGACTGATCGACCTCCTCCACGGGTTCAACGTACGCGCTCGGCACGCCATCCACTATGGCGCTCAGATCTATGGTCGCATCGCCGTCGCCTGTATCACGAATGAAAAGGATGACATGATCGGTGGATGCGCTCTTGATATCTTCCCAGTCATTCACCGCGCCAGTGCAGCGAACGCGGCATTGGTCATCCACCCGTGCGCAGGTCGAACCCGGAAACGGCTTCGCAGGTCCGTCAAGGGCCACTTGCGCATCCTCAATCACGTCGTCTTCATAGATATAGTTGAGCGAATAATAGCCGCTCAGATCGACCCAGGAACAATCCTGTATCTGGAGATCGACGTTGCTCTCGACGGAGAATTTTTCGATGTCGTTATCCATCGCTTTGTCCGCCGACACGCCGCCGTTGAACGCCGCCGTCGCCGTCCGGCAGAAGCCCGCAACCGCCACTGTCAATATAACCGCCAAGATTGCCTTTTTCATGGATGTCTCCCTTTTAATTAATTCCTGCAATAAGCTTATCGGTTGCCTGGGTAGTCAAAGTTGCGTACCTCGTACTTTTTTTTCATCAGATCATGTAGCATTTATCGCGTTGTTTACCCTGTGCGCCTTGCTTTTCGTTGCTGGCGTTTCTCGCGTTGCTTGCGTTGCTTGCCCGATTTTGGCACCATGTGCGTATGGCGATAAATTGCGGAATCGTAGGACTCCCCAACGTAGGCAAATCCACGCTCTTCAATGCAATGACCGCGGCGCATGTCCCGGCGGAAAAATACCCTTTTTGCACCAAGGACCAGAATACGGGCATGGTGGCGGTACCGGACAAGAGGCTCACCGACATAGCCGCCATGTTCAAGCCGGAACGCGTCATACCCACGCAGGTCGAGTTCGTGGACATAGCTGGGCTCGTGGAGGGCGCGCACAAGGGCGAGGGACTGGGCAACCGCTTCCTGGGCCACATCCGCGAGGTGGATGCGATCGCGCACGTCGTGCGCTGCTTTGACGCGCCGGACGTGGCGCACTCATATCCGGAGCTCAATCCCGTGCACGACATCGAGGTCGTGAATACGGAACTGGCGCTGGCGGATCTGGAGCTCGTGCAGAAGGCTTGCGAGAAGACCGCACACGCGGCAAAAACCGGCAGCGCTGAGGCAAGGAAGGAGCTGCCGGCGCTCGAGAAACTGAAGGCCGCGATCGAGGCAGGCCTGCCCGCTCGCAAGGCGGGGCTCACCGCCGCAGAGTGGGAATCCATTCCAAAACTCGGGCTCGTTACCGATAAGCCGGTGCTCTACGTGCTCAACGTGAACGAGAGCGACGTGAAGGCGCCGTCCGCGCGCGTGAAGCAGGCGCTCGATTTCGCGCAAAAAGACGGAGCCGCGGCGGTCGAGATCTGCGGCTCCATCGAGGACGAACTCGCGGATCTGTCAGACGAAGAGAAACGCGCGTTCCTCGACGATCTCGGCCTCGAAGAACCGGGACTGCCGCGGCTGATCCACGCCGCGTACCGGTTGCTGGATCTCATCACGTTCTTCACCAAAGACGGACCTGAAGTGCGCGCGTGGACAATAAAGCGCGGTACCAGGGCGCCGCAGGCAGCGGGAAAGATCCACACTGATTTCGAAAAGGGCTTCGTGCGCGCCGAGGTCTACGCGTACGAAGAACTCATGAAGGCAGGCTCCGAGCAAAAGTTGAAGGAACTGGGGCACATGCGAGTAGAGGGACACGAGTACGTAATAAAGGACGGCGACATCGTGCATTTCAGGTTTAACGTTTAGCGACACTGGAATTACCTGCCATCGCCTTCCCGATCTCACGCTCTCTGACGCGCTGCATCAGCCGATATTCTTGCCTTTCAGGCGTAAATAGGGTCTAAGCCACGCATGACTTCTCTTCCAATCCGCAAGATCGTCTTCATCGAACCAAAGGCGCCGGGTAATCACGTCTACTCGAAGTGGGGCCTGCCTCGGCTCGGCACGCTCACGCTCGGCGCGATCCTCAAGAACGCGGGCTATGAAGTTAAGGTCTTCATCGAAGAGATCAAGGGCGTCGACTGGGATTACGTATTGGACGCGGACCTCGTGGGAATATCGACAATCACGTCCACTGCGCCGCGCGCATACGAGATGGCCTCCATCGTGCGCAAGGCCGGCATCCCGGTCTTCATGGGCGGCCCGCATGTGTCGTTCCTGGTTGAGGAAGCGCTCTCGCATTGCGACTATGTGCTCTGCGGTGAGGCGGAGCAGGCGATCGTACCGTTTGTCGAGGCGCTGCTCTGCGGCCAGGGGCTTGAAGCGATACCGGGCCTCGCCTGGCGCTACGGTCATTCAGTAAAAAAGAACGAACTCGCCGGCCACGTGATGGACCTGGACGAACTGCCCTTCCCCGACTTCTCGCTCGTTGCCGGCAAGAAGAAGTTCAAGGGCGACCTCTCGATCACGCCGATCATGACCTCGCGCGGCTGTCCATTCGGCTGCAACTTCTGCTCCGTCACGGCCATGTTCGGCAGGCGCTATCGCTTCCGCTCGGTGGACAACGTGATGGAGGAACTCAGGTTCCGCAAGCCCGGCTGGGTCTTCTTCTATGACGACAACTTCGCCGCGCGGCCGGCGCACACAAAGGAACTCCTGCGCAGGATGATCGACGAAAAGATCACTCCGAAGTGGAGCGCTCAGGTGCGCATCGACGTCGCGCGCGACCCGGAGCTGCTCGAACTCATGAAGAAAGCCGGCTGCACCATCGTCTACATCGGGCTCGAATCGATCAATCCAAAAACCCTCGAGGCGCTCAACAAGGGACAGACGCCGGAACAGATCGAGGAGGCCATCCGGATCATCAACTCCTACGACATCGGCATCCATGGGATGTTCATCTTCGGCGCCGATCACGACGACCCGGCCACGATTCGATCCACCGTAAAATTCGCTAAGAAGAACAAGCTCCTCTCGGTGCAGTTCATGATACTCACGCCGCTTCCCGGCACGCACGTCTTTGAAAAAATGGCTGAAGAAGGAAGGCTCTTGTCGCGCGACTGGGGCTATTACGACGCGCACCACGTGGTCTTCGAACCCAAGGGTATGAGCCCGCTGCAGCTGCAGACGCTTACGATCAAAGCGATGCTAAAATTTTATTCGCTGCACCGGATACTCGCACGCCTCAACCGCTTCAGCATCTGGACCATGATGATCCGCGCGTACGGCTGGAGACTCACCCGCAAGTCGCGCAGCAACCTCAGCGATTTTGTGGCGCATCTGAAGGAAATCTACCAGCACGCGGGAAGCAACATCAACTCCGCGCGGCATGGCATACACTTCAGGGCGCGCCGCACCACCGACGACCTAAAGGATCTCATCCGCAAGTTGAACATCGATCACATCCGCCAACTCAAGCAGGAGAGGATCAGGCAGTGGCGCACGGAAAGGGCGGCAAGGTAGATGACGCACCGAAAACAAAGGCCCTCGGGATTCCGAGGGCCTTTGTTATTCCGATGAGTGAAGTTGCCGGTTTTACGAATCACGAATCACGATTCACGATTCACGAGTCACGCCGTTATAGAGGCTGTAGCCCCGCTGGATATTACAGCCTTGAGATCGCCGTGGTCACGAGCTGCTTGTCGTTATCGATGCGAGTGCTCAGCGCTGCACCCGGGATAAAGACGCTCGTCATGAACATCACGCCCTTGTCCTTCACGAGAGTATACAGCCCGGCGCCGGTGGCTGTGGGGCTGTAGAAGGATTCGTCGCCTACGCCGGTAACCACAACCGCATCGCCGAGTCCGGCTTTTGAATCGTTATAGAGCTGCTCCACCGTCTCTCCATTCTGAGTGGCAAAGAGCGCCTGCTCGTTGATGGAGAGTTGAACGTATCCCTTTGTATCGCCGTCATAGAAACATATCTTCTGACCGAGGGGATTGTTGGAAGGCGGCACAGTCTGGTGCGTCTTTATCGTCACCGGGCCGCCGAGCACTGTCTCTGCCTCAGCCTGCGTGACCAGAACGCACGGATCGTAGTTCTTGGCTGCTGCTGTACCTGCCTGCTGAGCGTCGGTCTCTTCGTTGGCGCCTACGTTCGTTTCTTCGCTCGTGCCGGTACCGCTCTTCTCACATCCCGCGAGCGCGATGAAAAAGAGCCCGCAGAAAACGATCGCCGCAAATTTCTTCATATCGCCTCCTGGTGATTGTGTATCATGCGTGTAACAGAAGAACGGCTCTGAATCAAGCATTGTCAATTCTGCAATCCTGATGTTGACACTTGTCATGCGCAAGGCAATAAAGCCCCGGTCGAGGCCACTATGCGCATCCAGCATCTTTTCATGATGACGGCGATTCTGCTGTTTATCGCCGCCTGCCAGCCAAAGCCCCAGGATCAAGCCCAGAAGGCGCTGCACGTTTTTGTCAGCATCCCGCCGCAGGCATATTTTGTGGAGCGCATAGGCGGGCCTTACGTTGCTGTAGACGTGATGGTGTCGCCCGGCCAATCGCCCCACTCATTCGAACCTACGCCCAAGCAGGTGGCCATACTCTCACAGGCGGATGCATATTTCGAGATCGGCCTGCCGTTCGAGCAGCGGATTGTGGCTAAGGCGCGCGAGATCAACCCCGGACTGAAGTTATTTGACACCCGAGCGGGCATCGCGCTTCACCAGATGGAAGAGGCTGATGAACACGCGGGCGCGGCGGGCATTCCGGACCCGCACGTCTGGCTCTCTCCCAGGCTCGCAAAGATACTTGCGAAAAATACCTGCGACGCGCTCAGCAGCATGGATCCAGCGCACGCGGCCGAGTTCCGAAAAAATCTCGACGCGCTCACGGCGGATCTCGACCGCGTGGACGCATCGATCGCTCTAGCGCTCGCCCCGCTGCGCGGCAAACAGTTCTTTGTCTATCACCCCGCGTTCTGGTATTTTGGCGATGCCTACGGGCTCAAGCAGGTGCCGGTCGAGCAGCTCGGCAAGGAGCCGTCCGCAAAAGAGCTGGCGGCGCTTATCGCCCGAGCAAAGGCGGCGGACGTGCACGTCATCTTCGTGCAGCCGCAGTTTCCGGCAAAGAGCGCGGAGGCGGTTGCCGCCGCGATAGACGGCAGCGTCGTGAAGATAGACGATCTCTCGCGCGACTATCTCAATAATCTGGAAACGATTGCATCGCGTATCAATGAAGGTCTCGGCAAAAAATGAATTCTACTATGAAACAAGAGCCGCCAGTCTGCATGCACGACGTATCATTTTCGTACGACGTCGATCCTGTGCTCGATCGCGTGGACCTCTGCTTAAAGGAACAAAGCTTCGTCAGCATCATCGGCCCCAACGGCGGCGGCAAGACCACGCTTCTCAAGCTCATGCTGGGGATACTCAAGCCGACCTCGGGCAGCGTCCGGATCTTCGGCCGCACTCCGCGCGAGGCGCGCAAGCTCATCGGCTACATGCCGCAGAACGCGCAGTTCGACCCGCATTTTCCCATCTCCGTGATGGACGTGGTGCTCATGGGCAGGCTCGGCAGCAAGACCTGCCATGGTGGGCGTTACTGCGCCGAAGATCGCACGATAGCCCGGCGCGTCCTCGGGGAAGTGGAACTCCTGCCGCTGGCCGGGCGATCCTTTTCCTCGCTCTCGGGCGGGCAGCGGCAGCGCGTGCTCCTCGCGCGGGCGCTGGCGTGCGAGCCGCGAATCCTCATGCTGGACGAGCCGACCGCAAACCTCGATCAGGCCGTGGGCACGCGGCTCTTCGATCTGCTCAAACGTCTCAACGAGCGGCTCACGATCCTTCTCGTGTCGCACGACGTCGGCTTCGTCACCCGATACGTAGATCGCGTGCTCTGCGTAAACCGCGGGGTGCTCGAACACTCGGTGCACGATCTTAGCGGCGATATCATGAGCCATCTGTACGGCGATGACGTGCTGGCGGTGAAGCATGGCGTTCACAAGCTGGGGGTGCACCATGAGTGAATTTTTTGGCGCACTCATGCAGTACAACTTTCTGCAGCTGGCCCTCATCACGGGACTGCTCGCCTCGGTGGCATGCGGAATCGTGGGCACCTACGTTGTGGTGCGGCGCATCACATATATCGCGGGCGGCATATCGCACTGCGTGCTCGGAGGCATGGGCGCCGCGCGCTACCTGCAGGTCGTGCACGGCTTCGCGTGGGCGCACCCGATGTACGGAGCCCTCGTAGCGGCGCTTGCGGCCGCAATCATCATCGGGCTCGTAAGCCTGCGCGCGAAGGAGCGCGAGGACACGGTGATCGGCGCGCTCTGGGCCGTGGGTATGGCGGCCGGCGTGCTCTTTATCTCGAAGACGCCCGGCTACGGCGAAGATTTGATGGGGTATCTCTTCGGCAACATCCTCATGGTCTCGTCGCACGACATAAAGCTACTCATCGGCCTGGACGCGGCCGTCGTGGCGGCGGGGCTGCTCTTCTTCAAGCAGCTTCAGGCGGTATGCTTTGACGAGGAGTTCGCGCGGCTGCGCGGCCTGAACGTGGAGTTCTATTACCTGCTGCTGCTCTGTCTCACGGCGGCGACGGTCGTGCTGCTCATAACCGTAGTGGGCATCATCATGGTGATTGCGCTGCTCACGCTGCCCGTGGCGATCGCCGGCTTCTTTGCGAGGCGGCTCTGGCAGATGATGATGCTCGCGATAGCAATCAGCATGGTCTTCACGGCTCTGGGCCTCGGGCTCTCCTACGGGCCCGACCTGCCCGCGGGCTCGACCATCGTGATACTCGCCGGCGCCGCCTATCTCGCCACCGTCATAGCCCTTGGAGTCGCGAAAATCAGGCCCGGCAAGAGGCCAAAGGCGATCGTTCCGGAAGATTAAACTCCCCATCAATAGCTGATGACTTGTGGCAGCTTTGCTGCTATTTTATCGCCCTGTTTCAGGGGAATAATCGAATCATCAACTGAAAGGGGGATGGATATGAATGAAGAGGCTGTGGTGCAGATGCAGCAGGTAGAGCAGCAAATGCCCGCCATGTTCGCGGGCATGGGCATCGGGTCGCTGATCGTAGGCCTGGCGTTCTACGTCTTCTGGGCGTGGTGCCTGGCAAGGCTGGCCCAAAAGCTCGGCATGGAGTTCGGCAAGTCGTTTATCTGGGCATTGATTCCAATCGCGAACATCTTCCTGCTCCTGAAGCTCGCAGCGCGTCCCATGTGGTGGTTCATCCTGTTGCTGATCCCGATCGTAAACTTCGTGATCATGATCCTCATGTGGATGTCGCTCGTGGAAAGACTCGGCAAGCCGGCGTGGTGGGGAGTTGTCATCGCGCTCGTGCCAATCGTCAACATCGTGCTCTTCCTGATACTCGTGTTCGAGAAACCGAAGGCAGCGGCAACGGCGTAAGAAACGCATCTCAAGAAAGTCACAAAAAAGCCGCCCGACGAGGGCGGCTTTTTATTGCGTTAATTCATCCGTGGAACAGCTTCGACTTTACGTTCTCGACAGTAACTTCAAACGCCACTCCGACATTATTTCAGAAGAATTCATGAGCGATTTCATGAACTCCATGCACACCAGATCGTTCGGGTCTTCGGGCGGGAGGGAGGAAGGATCCACGCACATGAGGTCGCTGCCATCATTGACCTTTGGCAGCTCGTCGGCACTGCCAACATCGGAAGTACACCCGCAACATTTGTAGAGCTCGTCGATCGTCTTTTGCAGTTCACGTAACATCGAATCTCGATTCATAATCATATCTTCCTCCAGCGTATAATTTCGTACTCATGCCCTTGTCATATTTCATTATCGGCAGCCATAGAAAAAAGTTGTGAAAAAAAATATGTCTAGCCGTAAATACTTATCGTTATCAAGAAATTAAATCGTCTTCAGCTTCTTCCGAATCCTCTCCCCTGCCTGCTCGCACTCCTCTATCGTCGGCACGAGCGCCAGGCGCACGAAGCCTTCGCCCGGGTTGCCTTCAGGTGTGGATTCGCTGATCCAATTGCCGGGCGTTGCCACAACGGCGATGGATGGATCGAGCAGCTTCTCGGCGAATTCAAGCGAACTCATGCCCGTTGGCACGCGCTGCCAGATGTAGAGCGTGGCGGCCGAGCGGCACTCCGGGAGCCCTGCCGCCACGAACGCGTCCACGATGATGTCGCGCTTCTTCTTATACAGCTCGCGCAGCGAGGCCACGTGCGTCTCGTCGGAGAGCGCGGCGATCGCGCCGTCCTGGATAAAGGTCGCCGTGCCGGAATCGATGTTGGTCTTTAGCTTCTTGAACGCGGAGACGATCTCCGCGTCGCCCGCCACCCAGCCCACGCGGTAGCAGGTCATGCAGCTGCGCTTGCTGAGCGACTGGAATGCGATCACTCCTTCCTTTGCAACCTCGAGCATGGAGTGCGGCGCATCTCCATAGTAGTTCTCCGTGTACGCCTCGTCGGAGGCTATGATGATGTCATGCTTGCGGCCGAACTCCGCGACTTTTTTGTAGAACGAGAGGTCGCAGACAGCGCCCGTTGGGTTGTTGGGGTAATTCACCCACATGAGCTTCGCGCGGCGCAGCACGTCTGCGGGAATCGAATCGAGATCGGGCAGAAAGCCGCGATCCGCGCGGAGGTTTACGAAATGCACCTGCCCCTCCGCAAAGCGAGTCCCGCGCGCATACGGCGGATAGCCGGGATTTGGGACGATGACCACGTCGCCCGGGTCGATGATCGCCTCGGGAAAATTGAAGACCGCTTCCTTGGAGCCGACCGACGCGGAAATCTCCTTCTCAGGATCGAGCGCCACGCCGAAGCGCCGCATGGTCCACGCCGCGATCGCGGTGCGGTACTCATGCGAGCCGATGTACGAGGGATAACCGCTCGTCGCGCGCACGTCCACGTACTCCTTGATCGCCGCGCGCACTATTTCCGGCGTGGGTTCGGTGGGGTCGCCTACGCCGAAGTCTATGACGTGCGTGCCCGCGCTCCGCAGCCGTGCAACTTTTTTATCTATCTCTGCGAACGGGTAGCCGGTGAGTTCAGACAACCGCTTTGATATCTTCACGGTCACAAGGACCTCCATTTTGAATAAGGGTTGAAACAGGCCTCATATGACGCCGCGCACGATATTTCAACGATCATTATGTCCGGTAATCGCGATGTGATGCGAGAATGGCTTGTTCGAATTGCGATCCGAGCCGACCATGACGATCCTTAACCCTGGTGACTCCGATCACCGTTTGGCCCGCTAACCTCCCCCATTTCTCAGAGACCTCATCGCTTAACCCATTAAAATAAAACAAGTTTATAGGAGCAAAAACCGGCATAAACATTGCATATATTCAAGTCAAACCGATATAGGAGAACCAATGAAGACACTCGTTCGAAACTTCGCATTCACGGCCATCGTTTTATCATTTGCGTTGCTCGCCCTCTCGGGCTGCTCGTTCTCAACAGACGAAGGCCAGGTCGCATTGCCCTCGCAGGATGACAGTGAAGTTGCCAATGTGCCCGGAGGAGACGAGGAGAGCTCGGCCGACCTCACGGAGAGTGATGACACGGATACAACGGAGACAGATAATTCCAGCTCTGATTCGCAGGGCAGTGCCGTTGATAATAGTGTATCAAATGTGAAGATATATACTGCAAAGCTGAATGATGCGACCGAGGGCACGGTATACAAAAAGCCCCTTCAAGCGACCGGTGGGAGCGGCAGCTATGTTTGGGAAATAACCGGGCTGCCCGATGGACTGCACCTTACCGACTGCGACCAGAACAATCAGACTACCTTCACCGGCAGCAAGGCATGCATAGAGGGCACTCCCTCTGATAAAGCAACTGATTCGGATGTCACCATCACGGCCACGGACGCGAGCGATTCCACTAACTCCGCGACGAAGACGCTCGCGATGAAGGTCAAGGGCAAAACCCAGCCCGTCGTGAACAATGGCAATGACACTGGTAAGTTCTCCAAATTGATCGACAAGCTCAACGGCGGGAATAAATCCGCACGTACAGATGTTCTTGCTCCACATTCAGACACTGGTTACACAGCCCCGGGTTACAGCCTGACCCTCAAGAGTACGCTGAAGCAGTCTGGATCGGATTTCACCGTATCATATAAGTTCAAGGACCTGATAGAGAGCAGCCCGAAATGGAAGACTCCAGAAAACAGTGCCATTACCCTTGCGTTGCAAACATCCTCGTCAGACAACACAGGGGCCAAATACACGTTTACTCTTTCATCTTCATCGGGATCCGAAACCTGCACGGTCTCCAGTGGCAATGAGAATGACGACTGCACCATAGATGGTGTGTATATGAAGGTGCAGGCCATAGGTCAGAAATTGATCCTTACGGTCAATAAATTCATGGCAAAATTTATCGATGAAAACACTGACCCCCATGCGGAGTTGCAACTTGTTATCGACGATGCCAACGGATCCAACGTTGTGAAACAGGTCATCAAGTTCGTCGCAAAGTACCCTGATGAATACATCACCGATTTTACCACCAGCGCGCCTTGCAGCGGCGCCTGTAAGGGATCGGCCCAAGGATCCATTACTGTGATTCTCAGTGGTGAGACATGCGATGAGAATTCCTGCAACGGCCATCGGTTCGGCGACTCGACTGATACGGATACACTCGATGTGACTCTCAAGGACATCAAAGGAATCTACATCGGCATCGTGCCCCTCCAAGGCATCGACTATGTCTCCATTAGTTCCAAGTACTGGACGGCATCTCTTCCCCACGCCCTCGCCTGCAACGCAAGAGATTGTCCGGCCTTCGGGAATTCTCAATATCTCCAATATTACGATGATGCCACCCAGTATCTCAATGGCTATGATCCGGGTGCACCCAATCCCAGGCTCACCATCTGGAAACGGAATAAGGTGAACTGACCCCCGCATCGAGCAATCCCCGAGGCCCTGCAAACGCAGGGCCTTTTTTCTCCACGCCCATCGAAGCTTCTTTTGATCCCGCGCCGTTCTCTGCCGCATTGACAAGCCTCATCCGCGCCGCATAGAGTGCGCCCCATGCTGGAAGACATAATCAGTCCTGTCGCCGCACAGCTCGCCATGATGGAGAAAATCATGGCCAGCAAATCCGCGTGCGGCCTGAGCGCGATAGACGGCGTCATGCGACACATATCCGCGGGCGGCGGCAAGCGGATGCGGCCGGCGCTCTTCCTCCTCGCCGCGCGGGCGATTCAGAACGGCGGCCCTCCTAAGAGCAGCGAGGAGATGGCCTCAATCGCCGCGGCCATCGAACTCGTCCATACCGCGAGTCTTTTGCACGACGACGTTGTGGACGAATCCGCGGAGCGTCGCGGCCTGCCCTCTGCCAACGCCTCTTTCGGTATCCGCACGAGCGTACTGGCGGGCGATCTGCTCTGGTGCATCGCCTCTGCAATCATTGTCGGCACAAAGAACTGCAGGCTGATCGAGGCTCTCGTTGAGGCCGCGAGGGAGACCACCATCGGCGAGATGATGGAGGATTCCCTGGATATCGACCGCGACTCCTACATCAAGATCATTGATGGCAAGACCGCCTCGCTCTTTGCAGCATCTGGTCGCGCCGCGGCTATACTTGCCGCATCGGATGAGCCGGTCGAGGAAGCGCTCGCCTCCTACGGAAGATCCCTGGGAATCGCGTTCCAGCTCGCCGACGACGTGGCCGACTATCCCCATGAGGCCGCGAAAAGCTTCGCTCGATCCGGAGTGGATGCAACGGGCGGCACGGCAGCCGCGCTCGCACTCGCGCACGAATACGCCCGGGCCGCAAAGTCCCGCCTTGCCCCGCTCGACAGCTCGGCTGCAAAGGAATCCCTGATGCAGCTTGCCGATTATGCAGCCTCGCGCGCTCAAGCGGTAGGCCATCAGACAGTCTGAAATTTCTGAGAGTCCATCGCGTCCGCGGATCGTCTATCCGCTATCTCACGCGACGGACGGCAGACAATAAACCCCACAACTTCTTCCCCGACCTGCCGATAACAATGATGAAGGGATCGGCCGGGGCGTGAAAAACTGCTCCGTCATGCCAAATTGCGTTTAATACCAAGGGGTTAACGGTGCCTGGCACCAAGTCCATATCTAAGATCCGAGGCCTCTACGACCTGATCGACCTGTATCAGAATCTCGATATCGATGGAGATGGACTGCTCGGACCACACGAAGTGTCGATCGTGGAAATCGCAAAAGGCGACCGGGGCGGCGTCGGTTTTGCGAAGCAAAACAGAAAAGACGGTTTTCTCTCTCCCTGGGAAGTGGCGCAGATGCGCGGCTTCAAGCCGGAGGATGTTCAACCGCTTCGGATCGCGAATCAGATCTTCGGGCGGACGTTCGAGGATATCGAACAGATGAAAAGAAGTTACGGGGTCCCTGTCACGCGAAGCGTAAGCATCATCTGCAAGATCGGAACGCGCCTTGCATTTCATCCGAACGGCAGGGTGGCCCAGGCAGTCCTTGAGGAGCCGTGGAATTGCGGCCATGGATGCACGCTTCCTGCCGGCACGACGATCCTTCTCGATCAATGGGGATTCTTTAAGGAGGCGCGGATCGATAAGGCCGCAGTGATCAATCACATCGCCGTGCCTGCAGGCACGACCGTCCGAAGAGACGCCGACTGTTTGATCTTTTCTGCTGAACGCGATCATCTTGTGGCGAACGGCATTCCGTATCAAGAACTCGCACTGATTACGAGCGACAGTGCCGTCGGCACGCTCGCGCGGAAGACGATCGCCCCGCTGGGAACGATGATAACTCTTGATGCGATCATGCACGCCGGGGCGCTGGTCATGCTGACCGCAGAGATGTCGATTCAAAGAGCTCTCGATGGTCCCCTGTGGGTGAACGGCATCTTTTGTCCCGCGGGGTCGCACTTCGACACAAAGGTCCGCGATGGGATGCCCATCGCTGAACTGCATCCTCCAAAAGACGAACACCTCCAATTTCGCGGCAGACGACTTCAGAGCGCGACGATAACTGGCCGCCCCAAAATCATGGAGCTCACCTTCGCGAGCACGGAAGAGATATCGCTTCATGGTATCCGCATGAAGGTCAGCGCGATGCTCTGTCGTCCGGACGGGAGCGTCTCGGGCGTCGAACTCGCACAGGACCTGCAAAGCCCGTATGGGAGCGGAATCGTCCATCGTGCCGGCGAATCTGTCGCTCTCTTAAGAGACGGTTCCCTCGTTGAGGGATCCATCGAAGCCTTCAGACATCTCTATCCCGCCATAACGCTCTCGGGAAAATATAATCGACACGAGATCGAAACGCTCATCATGAATCTTGATAGACTTCCGCCCGCTGTCAGGGAAAGCTTAAAGGCCATCAACCTTTCTTACAAAAGAGAGAGCAATGCCAATTTCCTCCTCGATGAAGCCGGCCATGCGGACCCTATGAACATGACGATCTACCTCTGGAAAGACTCTGATAGCTATCTGGATCTTTCTACGATTCAGCACGAAGCAGCGCATATTTTCACGTTCCATCAGCGAAGCGTGGTTTCACGCGTCATCCAGCGTCGGACGGCTCATATCGACTTCTCGCGATACAATCCCGCGCAGAGCGAAAGTGACTATTTGATCCCTTCTCAGGTGGCAGAAGAAAATGCCATCATCATGCAGGAGATGAGCCGCAGTTTTGAGGAGCGATGGTTGAAAATTGTCGAAACGAACGGAAATCCTTACGGAAAGGTCGGTAGAAAAAAAGGATCGGATACGCTCAACCTCGAATGGATATCACTAGACGAGAAAGGTAATAACGACGGCCCTCGCTACGGTTTCGTGAGACCCTACGGGTCGAAGAATTTTTACGAAGACGTCGCCACGCATGTGGAGATGATCTGGGACAATCCAGCCCTCTTTCGTCAGCTCATCACTTCGGATTCGGAATTCTACAAGACCCATCCCGAACAAATCCGGTATACCCAAGTCTATCGCGAGAAACTCAAACTCCTGCGCGACTACGGCTTCATCACCGATGAAAAGTACCGCGAGATCTTTCCGTCCGCCCCTCTGCACCCCGCCACCGCCGACTTCTGCGCGCGCGAGGCAGTGAATTGCCAGTGATGTGAGCATGAGGTCCGGCTGGTTTTCAGATCCGTTCTTCCTTCACCTCAGTGCCGTCAAATATGATGCGCGTGGGCACGCCTTCGGAGACCGTCTCTATGCCCACCGGCCGGCGCCACAGCTTGTAGAGATTCTGGAGCGTGGCCGCGGCGTAATCGTCCTTCAAGTCCACTCCCTCGTGGGTGTGCTTGAGCAAGAGCTCGCCGCGGTTGCGGAAATTGCCGTCGATCACGTCGATGATCGGATGGCCGAAGTTGGTGAGCTGGAAGAGAAACTGTTTCTTGATCTTGTCGAACTCGCGAGAAGCGATGCGCATCTCCTCGTGCGAGAGATCGTACGCATAGACAAAGAGTCTGTGCTCCTGGCAGAACTCGGGAGTGAGGAACTCATCGATGAAGGTTACGTCTGAATAAAGCCTTCTCACCTCGAATATCTTCTGGCGGCCGAGGCCGAGCTTGCGATCCCAGTTCTTCTTGGCCACCATGTCGGTGCACTCGTCGTATTCCTTGCCGAACTTTCCCTTGTTCCAGCGATCCTCGATGTCGCGATAGAGCTCGAGCCCTATCTTGTACGGGTTCACGCGCGTGGGCCCCATGGCGACCGTGCCCGAGTGATGATCCGCGTAGTCGATCAGCTCCGAGTCCTTAAGCGCCTTCTGCGTCATGATCGTCGAGTGCCAGTAGCTGGCCCAGCCCTCATTGGCTATCTTCGTCTGCCCCTGCGGCGCAAAGTAGTATGCCTCTTCCCTGATGATGGATAGAACGTCGCGCTCCCACTTCTCCAGCGGCGCGTTATCCAGCAGGAAGAGGAGCACGTCCTTCTCGGGTCTCTCCGGAAAATTCTTTTCTTCCTTCGCCTGTTCCTCCAGCGCACGGCGCTGCTCCTCCAGGAACTCCTTGGGATTGACGAATTTGTCCATGTACGGCTTGTCGGAGCGGAGCGTGTGTATGGCCCTGCGTCCACCCGCATCGACCAGCGACGGCGGGCTGCGGCGCTTGATCGCCGGAGCGTGATAATCGATGAGCGTGTCGAGCGAGAGGCACGCGTCGATGAAGCCTTCTACGGCGTCATGGCCGTACGCGTCTATATACCTCATGACGCGCGTCTTGTGATTGGCCATCTCGTCCATCATCTTGCGATTGGTATGCGCGAAATAGACGTTGTTCTTGAAGAAGTCGCAGTGCGCGTAGACGTGCGCCATCACGAGTTTCTGGTCCACGGTGCCGTTGGAAAAGAGCAGATAGGCGTAGCAGGGATCCGTGTTGACCACCATCTCGTAGATCTTGGAGAGCCCGTAGGCATAGCTCTTTGAGAGCTCCTCGTACTCCATGCCGAAGCGCCAGTGCGGATAGCGATTCGGAAAACCGCCATAGGCAGCAACCTCGTTGAGTTGATTCCAGTCGAGGACCTCGAAGATCACGTCGTAGAAATCCAGTCCGTAGTCCCGCGCATAGCCTTCGATCTCACGTTTGAGCGCCGCAAGATCGGGCGGAAGCGAGGTCATGTACTTGGATGAACTTTTCGGATTCTGTTTCATTTTCCCTTGCCCAAGAATGTCTTGATCGAGTCCACGATCGCGTTTCTGTCGGGAATGCGCGAGGTGATAAGCGTCTCATGGTTCGGAAACTTCGCCTCAATGTCGCGAAGATACTGGCCGCTGCCGTACTCGCTCTCCACCTGCCCGTAGCAGAAGAGGTTGCAGACCGGTAGTATCTCCTTCTGCAGAATGTTCATGCACTCTTCAGTGTCGTTGCCGGACCAGTTGTCTCCATCGGAGAACTGGAACGGGTAAATATTCCACTCTTCGGGGTTGTAGCTCTCCTCCAGAATTTTGAGGAAGAGCTTGTAAGCCGAGGATATAATCGTGCCGCCGCTCTCGCGAGTGTGGAAGAACGTCTCGCGGTCCACCTCGCGAGCCACCGCATCGTGGATTATGTAGCGCACGTCCACTCCCTGGTATTGAGAGCGTATCCACGCGTCGAGCCAGAACGACTCGAGCCGCACGATCTCCTTCTGCTCGTTGCCCATGGAGCCGGAGACGTCCAGCATGTAGACGATGAGCGCGCGGCTGCGCGGTTTCACCACTTCCTTCCACGTGCGGTAGACGCGGTCCTCGCGCACGGGGATGATCAGCGGCCGCCGCGGGTCGTAGGTGCCGCTCATGATCTGCCGGCGCAGCGCCTTGCGGTAGGTGCGTTTGAAGTGGCGCAGACTCTCGGGGCCGGTAGGCGCCATGCCGGTGTACTTGTAGGTCTTGCTCTCCAGATCTTCGGCCCCTTTGGGGCGGATGCGCGGGAGTTCCAGTTCTTCGCCGAGTATCTGCGCCAGCTCCTCGAACGACACCTCGACCTCGAGCAGATGCTCGCCCGGTAGATTACCGGCTTTTGAGGCTCCGTCCTGATCGCCTGGCTGCACGGCGGAACCCTCGTCGCCGTCGCCCTGGCCGATGCCGCCCTTCTGCTTGTCGCCGTAGACGAAGTGCGGGATATCGATGCGCGGAATCGGGATGCTGACCAGATCCTTGCCCTTGCGTCCTATCAGCTCGCCCGTAGAAATAAACTTGCGCAGCTCCTTTTTTATGGAGCCGCGCACGATCTGCTTGAAGCGGCCGACGTCCTGGTCAATTTTTTGCGCCATGGTCGATCGTGGTTCGTAGTTCGTTGATCGTGAATCGTAAAGGCATCATGTGTTCAATCAAGATGTTTACGATCCACGAACCACGATTCACGATCCACGGTTTTCAGTCAGCTCTGTCCCCTTCTCTCCCTTATATCTCCGCGCGCGAATATCGACGCCACGAAGTTGAGCACGTCTGTCGCGCACGTCTCGCAATAGCCGTAGTTCTTGATCAGCCTGCTCTTGACGATGTCGATCTTCTCCTGCGTGTCCTTGTCGACCACGCTGGAAACCAGGCTCGTGAGCTTGATCGAATCTTTCTGGTCTTCGAAGAGCTTGAGTTCGAGCGCCTTGTGCAGCCGCTCGTTGGTCTTGTAGTCGAACTTCTTTCCCTCGAGCGCCAGCGCGCCGATGTAGTTCATGATCTCGCGGCGGAAGTCGTCCTTGCGGCTCTCCGGGATGTCGATCTTCTCTTCGATGGAGCGCATGAGCCTCTCGTCCGGCTCCTCGTCCTGGCCCGTGTAGGGGTTCTTCACCTTCTCCTTCTGGGTGTAGGCCTTGACGTTGTCGATGTAGTTGGAGCAGAGGCGCGAAACCGCATCCTCGTCGGCGGAGATGGCGCGCTGCACCTCGTTCTTCACGATGTCTTCGTACTCCTCCTTCACGAGGGAGAGCAGCTCGCGGTAGCGCTTCTTCTGTTCCTCATTCTTGATGAGCGAGTGGTGCCGCAGTCCCGACTCCAGTTCGTTGAGCACCATAAAAGGATTTACGCAGCGGCCGCCAACATCCGAGACCAGCGCGTTGGATATCTTGTCCTGGATGTAGCGCGGCGATATCCCGTCCATTCCCTCGCGCATCGCCTCCTTGCGCAGCTCCTTCACGTTATCCTCGGTGAACCCGGGCAGCGACTTTCCGTCGTAGAGCTTCAGCTTCTGCATGAGCGTGAGGTTGGCCTTCTTTGGCTCCTCGAGGCGCGTGAGGATCGCCCACATCGAAGCCATCTCCAGCGTATGAGGCGCTATGTGTTTTCCGCGCACTTTATCAGCGCCGTAGTCCTTCTCGTAGACCTTGATCTCCTCGTGGAGCTTCGTGATGTAGGGGATGTCTATCTTGACCGTGCGGTCGCGAAGCGCTTCCATGTATTCGTTGTTCAGCAGCTTCTTGTACTCGGCCTCGTTGGTGTGACCGATGATCACCTCGTCGATGTCCGTCTGCGCGAACTTCTTCGGCTTCACCTTGTGCTCCTGCGACGCGCCGAGCAGATCGTAGAGAAACGCTACGTCCAACTTCAGCACTTCGATGAATTCGATGATGCCGCGGTTGGCGATATTGAACTCGCCGTCGAAGTTAAATGCACGCGGATCGGAGTCGGAACCGTACTCCGCGATCTTTCGATAGTTGATGTCACCGGTAAGCTCGGTGGAATCCTGGTTCTTCTCGTCCTTGGGCTGGAACGTGCCTATGCCCACGCGGTCTTTTTCAGACAGGATCATGCGCCGCACCTTGATGTGGTCGATCACCTTGGACCAGTCGCCGTTGTAGAAACGGGAGAGCTCGCGGTAGATGTAACGGCAGTTCGGACAGAGGTCGCCTTCTATGATCACGCGCTGATCCTCGCTGAGCTTTGTGTTGAGCTCGCCCAGGATCTTGTCGCGCAGCTCGGGCGGAATGAGGTGCAGCGGCTCTTCGTGCATGGGACAGGGTATTTCCTCGGCAGTACCGAAGACGAGGCCTCGGTCGTCGATTCCCTTCTTGACCCACCTGTACGTGAAGAGCGCGCCCTCTGGTGTGGCCGAGTAATCCTCAATGCCCTTCTTCAGCAGCCGGACTATCGTGGACTTGGCGCCGCCTACCGGGCCGTGCAGGAGTAGTATGCGCTTCTCCGTACCGTAGCGACGGGCCGCGGACTGGAACACGTTGACGAGTTTCATGAGCGGAAGATCGAGTCCGAAGAGCGCGTCCTTTCCCTCGTCGATCGGGTCCTCGAAGAAGCGGAAGTGGGTTATCTTCTTCTTGTGCTCGGTGTATTCCTCAAAGCCATAGGAGAGGATCATATCGTAAAGCCGCTGGAATGCGGTGTGCGCGGCCCTGGGGTTTCTCTCGACTATATGCAGGTAGTCGGAAAAGCTGCCCTCCCAGTTGAGTTCCTGATAGCCCTTCACGTCGTGAAGGCTGGCGATCATCTGCATCAAATCGTGGTTTGCCTGGCTTTCCGTTGACATATCCCCTCCAGGGTTGGTCATCTTCAAATTGCGGTGCTATCAATATCAGCCGACAGCGCTATAATCACGTCAATGATATCAAACGCCCGACTCTATTTCAACATCTCGCTCTCGTTCACGACCTGGCTCTCGTTCTCCTTGATGGTGGAACGTATGACGGCCTTGAGCAGGGTATTGCGGTTGACGCGGCCGACGAGAGCCCGAAGATCATTATAAAGCGCGGGATCCGAGACTAGTTTTCCTAATGTTCCCTCGCCCCTGCGCACGGATTCCAGGATGGCACGAAGGTCAGCGGAGGCGTGGCGCAGGTTGACAAAAAGGCCCGCCGCCTTGCCGTTGCCTTCATCGGCCTTCGTCGCGATGTCGCCCACGGACTTTATCGTGCGAGAGAGATCGGAGACAACCTGCTCCCCTTTTGGATCGTAGATTAACGCGTGGACGAGCCCCTTGCCTTTCTCTATCTGCTCCATGGTCGCCCTAAGAGACGAGACTATGGCCTTCAGGTCTGATTCGCCTTTTTTGCCTTTAAATCCCGACAGCAGATCGTTGATCGCATCGCTGGCCTCTTTGATATTGTCCATGATTGCACCGGCTTTGTCGGCAAGCGCAAAGATAGACGTAGTCTCCTTGGACGGCACTATCCCTTTGTCGGGTATCACGGCCTGCGCCTCGCTGCCGAGCGTGACATATATGTATTTGTCGCCCAGAAGACCCTGGGTCTCCACCGTAGCTATGCTGTCTGCCCTGATTCGATCCTGGTACTGCTTCTGCACTCGCAGCTTGATAGTGATCTCACGCTTCTCAAGAGTCGGGTTGAAGCGTATGCCGTCGACAAAACCGACCCTGAATCCGGCGAGTTGAACCGGCGCGCCTACCCTCAGGCCTGAAATACTCTGGAAGTTCGTGTAGAGCGTATAATGCCTGGTGAAGAGCCGATGCTCGCCACCGATCATGAAAATAGTGGCCATCGCGAGCAAGAGCCCGATCGCCATGAATACGCCCACGCGAAATTCCGTAATAACACTACGCGGCATCTTTCCTCCCCGTGTATCTTCACGTCGTACGTTGGTACGTTGGTACGATTGTTAAAATCGTTGTGATATATTTTCGTGTCAGTTCACACGATTAACGAACGTACCAACGTACTAACGTACCACGTGCGCATCACTTGCCAGATTATCCGTCGCCCGTCTCCATCTCGCCTCTGATAAAATTCTTGACCAATGGATCCTGCGACGAGCGAGCTTCATCTTTCGTTCCCACAAAACCGAAATGCCTGTCGTGGATCATCGCCAGCCGGTCGGTAACGTCAAACGCCGCCTGCATGTCGTGCGTCACCACAATAGAGGTGACTCCGAGCTTTTCCTGAAGCGACTTTATCAGCATGCAGATCCTTTTGGTGTTGGCAGGGTCCAGCCCCGTCGTCGGCTCGTCGTACAAGATTACGTCGGGGTTCGTAGCGATAGCCCGCGCCAGCCCCACCCTCTTCTTCATACCGCCCGAGAGATCCGCCGGCATCATGGACTCCACTCCCGGTAGACCCACCAGTTTCAGTTTCTCCGCCACTATCTGCGAAATCTTTTCCTCTGAATAATCCCGGAAATGCTCCCTCAGAGGGTATGCGACGTTTTCGCGCACCGTCAGCGAATCAAAGAGCGCGGCGCCCTGAAAGAGCATGCCTATCTGGCTCCGCATCTTCGAGAGTTCGCGCTCGCTCATGGAATCCAGGGCCTGCCCCTTGAAATATACGTGCCCCGAATCAGGGTGGAGCACGCCGAGCAAAAGCTTGAGCAGCACGGTCTTTCCCTTGCCCGAGCCGCCGATGATGGTGATCGTCTCGCCTTTGAAGATTGAGACGTCGGCGGCTTCCAGCACCTTGTTATCGCCGAACGCCTTGCTCACTTTTTTGAATTCGATAATCGAGACCATTTTTCTGTCCGCTAAAAATACAGTATCAACTTCGTGAGAAAGAAATCCGACACAAAGATTGCTATCGACGATAGAACAACGGCCCGCGTTGTCGCACGCCCCACTCCCTCTGTTCCACCCTGCGTCTGAAGTCCCTCGAAGCAGGATATGATGGCCACCAGGAAGCCGAAGAAGAACGCCTTCGTGACACCGCTCGTGAAATCGTCCTGCGTCAGGGTCGTGCGCACCTGATCCATGTAAAACTGCGGCGTCACGCCTGCCTCGCGAACCGCTATGACCATGCCTCCCATAATCCCTATTATATCGGCCATGATGGTAAGTATCGGCGCCGCGATTGTCGTGGCGAGAAGCCTAGGCACAACGAGCTTCTGGACGGGATTGGCGCCCATGGCCTCAATCGCAAGCACCTGCTCGGTGACGACCATGGAACCGAGTTCGGCGGCGATTCCGCTGCCCACTCGGGCGGCTATCATGAGCGACGAGAGCACCGGCGCAAGCTCGCGGAAGACCGCGAGCGCCACGACCTGCCCCACATAGAGCTTGAGCCCGAACCGTCCGAGGCCCACGGTCAGCTGCAGGGCCATCACAAGTCCCGTGAAGAGCGCTATCAGGGCGACGATCGAAAAAGAGCGGTTGCCGATGACGTAGAGTTGTCTGGAGAACTCGTCGAAGGCCAGGCGCTTAGTAAATATTACCTTTATCGCACTGATGCCCAGTTCTGTGATCCCTCCCACCTGCTTTATGGTGGAGAGCATCCTGCGGCCGATTCCGCCAAAGAAGGTAGCCGATAAACCCTGCGCGGCATCGCTGCCGGGGATGTTGAACGTGTAGGAGGCCATTTTACTCGTAATGGAATCCGTTGAAGAAGGCCTCAAATGCAGAATTCACATCAGGGTCCCCTCCGGCCGGAGCCACGGAATAGAAATCAAATACGCAGTAGTTCTTCCTCACAATGACGAGGTCGACGACTGTAGGCACGCCGTCCACCTTGCCGTTCACGCGCATGCGCAAGGCGCCCCTGCCGTCCAGCGTGAATTCCTTCTCATCAGTGACCTTTTTGTCCTCCAGCGCCACCGTCATATCGCCGGAGAAGGAATCGAGCGTGCGGTCGCTCACGGACAAGCCGCAATATGCATCGGTTGAAATAGATGCCTTGTGCTCCTCATTGTAGAAGCTGATGGTGCGGGCGCCGGTCTTCATGCGCTCCCATCCCGCCGGCAACTGACCCACCTCGTAATATTTGTCGTGGAAGATGTAGACCTTGCCGTGGCCATAGTACATCACGCCCTTAAACGGCTGCCGCTTGAACAGACAGCCGGCTAAGGCCGCAAAAACTAGCAAAATCGCTATTATTATGATTAATCGAGTCCCCCGCATCAAAGGGAATATAACGGCAATCCGTACTGTTGACAAGGAGTTACACGAACGCAAAAAACGCCAGCAAAGCTAGCAAGGCGAGAAACGCCAGCAACGCGTGATATGAAAGGTTGATTTTGACAAGGTATTCACAACGTTGCTTGCGTTGCTTGCTTTGCTTGCGTTGCTGACTTATGTCAGGAGTATGAGTTCCATTGCCGAAAATATTGCGGCGGTGCGCGATCGGATTGCGGCAGCAGCTGCGCGAGCGAATCGCGATCCTGCCGGGATCAAATTACTGGCGGTATCCAAGACCGTGCCTGCACCCCTGATTCGCGAGGCTTACGAGGCTGGCCAAAGGATATTTGGCGAGAATTACGCCCAGGAGCTGCGCGACAAGGCACGCGAACTGGCGGACCTCGATATCGAATGGCATTTCATAGGCCACCTCCAGCGCAACAAGGCAAAATACGCAGTGCAGCCGAATGCGGTCATCGAAACGCTCGACTCAATCGAACTCGCGGAAGAGCTCGTGAGGCAACTCAAAAGGCGGGCAGTGGGCTCGGATATCCCCCTCCCTTGCCTCATGGAAGTGAATATCGGAGACGAAACCTCCAAGTCCGGCGTACGGCCTGAGGAGGTTTCCGAACTTGCAATTCGCATCGCCGCACTCTCACGCCTAGATCTGAGAGGGCTCATGGTCATCCCGCCCTTTGATCCGGACCCTGAGAAGAGCCGGCCGTACTTTCGCAAGCTGCGTCATACGCTGGAAGAACTGAACAAGGCGTTATCTTCCATCCGCCCGCTCGCGGATCTTTCCATGGGCATGAGCCACGACCTGGAAGTCGCCGTTGAGGAAGGCGCCACTATCCTGCGCGTGGGCACGGCGATCTTTGGCGATAGAACATAAGGAGGAGACATGACACGTTCCGTAGACGTAAAGCGATGCGTCCGATGCGGCAGGTGCGTAACTAGTTGTCCGATGGGAATTCTCAAATGCAAGGAAGGCCCTGCGGCGTTCACTTCCGATGCAGAGGATCTGTGCATTTATTGCGGACATTGTATTGCAGCCTGTCCGGAGGATGCAGTCTGCATCGCCGAGCTTCCCGCTGAGATGTTCCCCACGCTTCACGGGGCAGCGGCAAACATCGGACAATTGCAGGAGCTCTTCGACGGGCGGCGCTCGATACGGGAATTCGAAGAGCGTCCGGTCGAACGCGAGAAGATCGAGCGTATACTCACGGCAGTCGCCACCACGCCGGTGGCATGCGGAGGCAATCCGCCGCCGGTCACGGTAATCAACGGACGCGAGCGCGTAGCAAAGCTCATCCCACCCATGATGGAATTCTACAGAAAATTCAGCAAGGGGATGACAAGTCCCCTGTTCAGGCCGCTCTTCAGGCTCATGATGGGAAAGCATATGTTCAAAGCCATGTCGGAGTTCATGCCCATGGTGACGCGGATGGTCGAATACTACGACGCAACCGGAAACGACTGCATGACGTGGGGGGCGCCGTCGCTGCTGCTCTTCCATACGCCTCCAGGTTCGGTGGGCGCCACGTTCGACCCGGTCATATGTTGCACATATGCCATGATCGCGGCCCACGCCCAGGGGCTCGGCACCACGATGATCGGCATGGCGCCGCCGTTCATCAACAAGAATCCGTGCGTAAAAAAAGAGCTGGGCATTCCAGCCGGGAATAACGTGCTCATATCGCTCATAGTCGGATATCCCACGTTACGCTACTCGCGCGGCATCCGACGCACGGTTGCCGCGAACTGGGTGGAATGAAAGCAGCAGCCTATTTTCCAGATCGACGCCGGCTGGCTCACTTCACCTCGGTCATATACGCGATGTCGTCGTAGGGCACGCGCCAGAGCGGCTGGGCGAGGCGCTTCTGGTCGAAGATGTGACCGAAGATTCCGATGGAACGGCCGACCACGAAGAGGGCGTTGAGGCAGCCGAGGTCGATGATCTCATCGGCCTGCTCTTTCGTGAACAGATCCGGCAGCGACCAGAGCAGATCCACGAAAGTGATGCCGATGCAGCCGTCCACGTTGAGGATGAGAGTGCCCTTCTTCTGAGTAGTGAGTGCCTCCACCTCCAATGCGTATCTCAAAAGATCGGTCTTCGGGAAATTCTTGAACACGTATTCCTTGAGCTGCGTCACGCGCATATCCGGGTTCGTCACGCTCTTCACGAGGTGTCCGATGCCGGGGATATTCTCGCCCCTCTTCTTCATATCGTTGATAAATTCTTCCGGCGTGAGTTTCGATGTGTACGCGCGCTTGAAGTTCTGCGCCGCGCCGTCGATGGCGCCTCCGAAGCGGGGGCCGATGGTGAGCAGCCCTGAAACGAGCGACGAGATGATATCCTTGCCCGCGCGCGCTGTAACTATCGCGTTATGAGCGCCTGAAACCGCCGGGCCGTGATCGGCCGTGAGCATGAGCACGGTCTCGAGATATTTCGTGGCAAACTTTGGAAGATGACGCTTGAACCACAGAAGGCCGATCACGCCTCCTATGCCTATGTCTTCGCCGATCACCTTTGATATCGGCATATCGCTGTAGAAGAGTTCCTCGCCCTTGTCGTTAGAAACGGTGCATATAAATGATGCGGGTTTTCTGATCGCGCCCTCTTTAAGCGCCTGCGCGTAGTCCTGGGGGAACTTCGGCGCAGGCACGTCCGCAGCCGGTTTGATCGTGCCCGCCTGCACAAGCGTTTCGTAAGTGGTGCGGATCGCGTCGCCATAATCGTCGAAAGAATTCGGGACGATGGCGCCGGCCTCCCTGAGCGCCGAGTTCTTGGCGTCCGCCGTCTCGAGCGCGGAATCCGCCTTTGCGCCCGCGTGCCCGAACTGCACGCCGGCCGGGAACATCTTCGAGCACGTGCCCGTGACCCAGATCACCAGCGGCTTCTTGATCTTTCCGGCCTTGAGCGCGTCCACGATCTTGAGCTCCTCGGTGCCGCCTATCTCGCCCAGCGCCGCGATCATCTTCACTTCTGGTATCTGCTCGTAGCGCATGATGTGATCGAGCAGAGTGGAGCCCGGATACGCGTCGCCGCCGATGGCGATGCCCTCGTAGAGCCCGTCAGAGTTGCGCGCGATGATGTTGTAGCATTCATTGGAGAGACCGCCCGACTTGGAGACGAATCCAACGCTGCCGGGACGGTGGAGTTTGCTCTCGACGATGTTGTCGATGGTACCCGCGGTATTGCCGATCTTGAAGCAGCCCGCCTTCACGCCGCCCACGGTGGCGGGGCCGATGATCCACTTGTCTTTCTCCCTGGCAGCCGCGGCCATGATGCGCGCCTTGCGCTCCGGCACTCCTTCAGCGATCACGGCGACGGTGCGGATATTCGGATCGTCGAGCGCCTCCATCGTCGTGGGGAATGCCGAACGCTGGGAGGAGAAGTTCACAACCACGTCCGCCTTCGGATGCTTTGCGGTAGCATCCTTGAGGGTGCGATACATCGGCAGCAGCGTCTCCTTTGCGCCGAAGAAGGCCTTGTGCCACCCGGCGCGCGAAGGGTTCACTATCGCCGCAACCGATGGCTTCGTACGCCCGCACGCGTAATCAAAATCCAGCATGCGCTGGATCGCGTTCTGCTGGAAGCCTACCACGATGGCCTGGGTATCTTTAGTAAAGAGCTCCGCGGAATTCATGGTTCCTCCGATTGCCTTTATCGCACCTTTTTTCGCGTTCATCGTTGATCCCTTCAAAGTGTCATTGCGAGCGAAGCGTGGCAATCCCCCTGCTTTCATGGGATCGCCACGCCCCTTCGGGGCTCGCGATGACACACACGTTTCTCACGCTTTCAAAGCCAGCGACACGATTTTGGTCATGTGAGTTTCTGGTCCATACACCTCGATCGGCACTCCCAGCGTCTCGCCGAGCTTGCGCATCTTCGCGAGGCCTTCCTTGTAATTGGGGCCTCCGCGGCGTACGTAGATCTTCACCTTGTTGTCGACGAGCTTCTGCTTGAATTCGGTGAGTGCGGTGATGATGCCGGTGAAGGTCTTTGCGACGTCGGTAAAATTGGCGATGCCTCCGCCGATGAGCAGGAATTTTCCCTTTGGATTTTTTTCCCGCGTCATGAGATCGAGCACTGTCTTCGCGTACTGGTACGTGAGTTCAGTCGAAGGATCTCCCGAGTACTCTCCATAATTGGCGAGCTCGTTCGCAAAACCGAGATCGCAGACCGTGTCCGCGTAGATCACGGATGCGCCGCCGCCTGCCACCATCGTCCAGACGCGGCCCTTGGGATTTAAGATCGTGAGCTTGAGCGACGCGCCGCTCTGCTCGTCCAGGTATTTCACGTACTCCTCTTCCTTTGAAGAGGTCGTGCCGAACGCCTTGGGGAATTCCAGATCGCCCCAGACCTTGCGGCAGTCGAACATGGCGGTGTCGTCGACCTTGGCCACGAGGTCCAGCGGCACGATATTGCCTTCCTTGTCGAAGGTGAAGGGATTGATCTCCAGATAAGCGAAGCCGTTGTTGGCGTAGAAGCGATAGAGAGCCTTGATGAAGCTTGCCACCTGATCGCGATGTTTGCCCGCGTCTGAGAGCTTTGACGCGATGTCTATTTTATCGATATCGCCCAGGATCGGTACAGGGATCTGGATCACCTTGTCCCAGTTCTCCTCCACGAAGATCCCGCCCTTGAGCGAAAAATAGATGACATCGTTTTCGCGTTCGTCGCGGATTGCAACGTAGAGTTCCTCATCCTCGTCGTGCTTTGTGAACGGCTCGACGAGGAAATGGGTGAGTTTTCCGGAGACCTTGCCGACGGTGGTCTGCTTATTCATCCGCTCGCCGATCCATTTCTTTGCCGCGTTCCAGTCCGCGTCGATGAGCAGGAGCCCGTGCTTGCCGCGCTTGCCGAAGAGCTGATCCGGCTTGACCACGAGCCGCTCTTTAGCGAGCCACTGGTGCTCTTTCGCGAGCGCCCCGTAATCCGCATCCGGCCCCACCAGCGCCACCTTGCCCTCGTATCCGAACCCGCTGCCAAGATACTTCGGCAGCTCGGCCGCGAGCATGCGCTTTGCGTCGTATTCGCGAATACCACATTGTGCCATATATTCCTCCGGGACCCGGGACCTGGAACCAGGAACCGGGTCAAACTGACCTTCACCTTCGTATTCGCCTTTCCGGGTCCCCGATTCCCGGTCCCCGGTTCCGATTTTTTTTCAGGAGCAGATGCGCTTGAACTTTCGATCAAACGTCGTTCACGCTCTATTTCCCTCTGCAATTCCTCTTCCGTTGGCAGGTAAAGCATGTACAAGGAGAAAGTTTTGCAGATTGCCGATTATCGCCGACTCGAGATCCGACTCGCGAAGTCTATTGGAATCGGGCAGATTCAAAAAATCTAATACGTACGGATCTTTCAAAGCATCCACGGGCTTTCTGAGAACATGGCCTTCACTTGCCAGTTGAAGCATACCTTCCTTGTCACGGCTTTTGAGGAGACGCTCGAACAAAAAGGAATAAATCTGCTTTTGGAGATGAGGGAGGCTCCAAGAATTTTTCGCCGCTTCGATTTCGTAAAAGGCACGTGCCTGCTTATTTTCCACCCTCATCAGCGTGCGATAATGGGACCAGCCAAGGCTTGAGTGGAATGGAGCCGTTTCCGGCAATTCGCCACATGACATGTGGCGAATTTCAGAAGCATCCGATTCGCCATATCCGATGTGGCGAATCTCGGGGGTCCGGCTTCTATAAGCGAGGTAAAAGGTCCGGAAATATCGGAGGTTCGTTGTGGAGAACCCCCTCCCGTAATCCTTCTTTAATCTTTCGGAAAGATCGTCGATGATCTGTTTGCCATACTCCGCACGACTTGAACCCTTTTGCTCTTCTTCAACGATTTCACGGCCAACCAGCCAGTAGGCCACGATCATTTCGCTATTCACGAAACGAACAACGTTTTCCCTGGCCCGTTCCAGAATAGAAACCACACGGTCAAAGAGGTTATTTGCCGAAGCGACTTTCACGAAACTATTTTTTATTTTCTTCAATTTTATCGAATCCCAATACCTTGCCAGGCGGTAGATGGGACTATTATTGAGGTGCCCGAGGAAAATCAAGGAGGGAAATAAAATCTCCACCCATCCCGCTCGTCCCGAAAACTCAAAACATGGCCGGGAGAGCCGGAGCCGGAAGATTGGACAAGTAGTTAAGTGATAGCCTTGCTTTTCACGTTCGTGTAAGGCACGGACCGAAAGGAGCAAGGGATGAGAAGACCACGACGAAATCATACGAAGCAGTTCAA
>JAJZQH010000004.1 GCA_021810905.1 bacterium | reverse complement strand
TCGCCCTGATCGCCGTCTCTCGTTTTTCTCGCAATATCATCGACTCAATCGCAGTTGATCGCTTTTGATCGCTTGATTCGTTCAGTTTTTTTCATCGCGTTTCAGACACAAACTTCCCGGATGAACCCTCTTTTTGCTGCAAAATATCTTTACATTATAGCCAGATAGACTAAAATGGAGTCTCTAGTCACCACTGTTTTCCGGGGGGCTGAAACCTCAGTTCAGACGTTGAAAAGGAAGCGATATGCCGATCTACGAGTACAGATGTAAATCATGCGGAAAGCAGTTCGAATGCATGCAGAAGATTACCGAGCCCCCCGTGGCGCCGTGTCCAAAATGCGGAAGCACCGCCGATCGAATGATCTCAAGGACGCACTTCGCCCTCAAAGGTGGCGGATGGTACAAGGATGGGTATGCATCCTCCGGTTCTTCAAGCTCAAGCAGGGGTGGCAGAAAAAAGGAAAGCTCCACAAAAACGGCATCGGATACGAAGAAAGAGTCAAGCTGACTTGTGGCTCGTGCGATCGTAAACTCGTGCGTTGGTGCGATCGTACTCTCGTGCGATCGAAAAACTGGACAGGTTTTACGAACGCACAATCGCACGAACGTACGGGTTTTACGGATTTCAGATGATCGACAAGATCGACAGGTCCGAAGCGCCCCCTCCTTATCGGATAAATCAACCGAAGGAGACGAAGGAAGATCAACATCAACAGCAGAACCCTCGCGAAGAAATGGAGCGCGAGTACCAGAGGCGTCTTGAAGGCAAGCAGTGGAGCAAGTTCGGCCAGAGGGCGCGTACCATCAAACCGGTACGCGTCGCGAGGGAGCGCATCTCGCATTGCCTCTTCAAGGCCGCCAATCTCCACAGCGGCATCGGCATCCTGCAGGTGGACGTGCATTGGAAAGATGGCCGCGTCACGGCAAACGCGCTCATGCTGATAACGAGGCTCGAAGATTTCATAAAACTGAAGAAGCTCCGCCAGGGAGACAAGGTCCCGGAAGAGCTGTGGGCCAGAGGGCCTGTCGTCGAGATGGGCATCGTGCAGACTATTTCGGAATCCGGTTCTTTTCGCGCGCAGGAGTTCCGAGGCGACGCCGCAACTCCAATAAAACCGCGGCAGTCACTGCTCTCGCTCATCGGCATAACATATGGCGAGCCGCGCAGAACCAACTGGGGCCTGGCGCTGATGTACGCGTTCATAGCCGCGCTGTTGATTTTTGCGGCGGTGGTTTTGATACGGTGATTCGTGAATCGTGAATCGTGATTCGTTGATCGTAAAACCGCCCAAGTACTTGAGGCACTTACGATCCACGATACACGATCGACGAAACACGGATTGGAGATTTCATGAGCGAGTTTGAGCCAAAGCAGTTTGGTAAATATCTCCTTCTGGAAAAACTGGCCGTGGGAGGCATGGCCGAAATCTACAAGGCCAAGACCTACGGCGTTGACGGCTTTGAAAAAGAGCTGGCGATCAAGCGCATCCTCCCCCACTGCTCGGCGGACAAAGATTTCATCACGATGCTCATCGACGAGGCGAAGCTCTCGGTCATGCTCTCGCACGCGAACATCGTGCAGGTCTACGATCTGGGCAAGGTCGGCGACGACTACTACATCTCGATGGAGTTCATCCACGGCGTGAATCTGCGCGACGTGATGTATCGCTGCCGCGAAAGCGGAGTAACCATACCGACCGACATCGCGGTCTATATCATATCCGAGATATGCAAGGGCCTCGATTACGCCCATCGCAAGACCGATCATAACAATCAACCTCTCAATATAGTGCATCGCGACATCAGCCCGCAGAACATCCTCCTCTCGTACGAGGGCGAGGTGAAGATCGTGGACTTCGGCATCGCCAAGGCCGCGATGAACATCTCGCACACGATGGCTGGCATCCTCAAGGGCAAGATCGCCTACATGTCGCCCGAGCAGGCGATGGGCAAGGCCATAGACCGCCGCACCGATATCTTCTCCACCGGCATACTGCTCTACGAGACGCTCACCGGTCAGAAGCTCTTCACGGGTGAATCGCAGTTCGAGGTCCTCAAAAAGATCCGCACGACGAGGATCACTGCCGAACAACTCCCCAATTCCATTCCCGAACAACTCAAGCCGATAGTCGTGAAGGCGCTCGCTTACAACATCGACGAACGCTTTCAGCACGCGGGAGACCTGCAGATCGAACTGACGAAATACCTCTATTCCAAGCACGTGGATTTCTCGCCTCGCAAACTCGCGGCGTTCATCAAGGATGTCTTCATCAACGAAATCCGCGGCGATCAAGTGGAGCGCGTGCGCGAGGAAGTAGCGGAAGGCATGACCGCTTCCATGGACGTGCGCGAGGGCATGAAGCAGTACTACATCGTGCACCGCGAGGGTGAAGGCGAATCCATAAGCGAGGAGACCGCGCGAACCGGAGGAGCCAGGGAAGGCCTGCTGGAGACGATGGTCACCCCGGCAACCCGGCCTCCCGCTGCACCTCCGCCACCGCGCGAGGCGCCGAAGGAGGAGGGCAAGGCAGTCATCAAGAAGAAGCGGCATACCATGCTTCGCATCGCTGCCGCACTCGCTGTCATCGCGGCAGGCGCTTATCTCACGTTCCGTTTTGTGCCCTCGGCCCGCTTCTGGGAAGAGAAGGCGCCGGTCTCACCTGCCGAAGAGATCTACGGCAGCATGAACGTAACCTCCGAACCTGCGGGCGCAGAAATATTCCTGGATGGCAAAGATACGGGCACGGTCACGCCGACGGTCATAGACAAGCTGCAGGCAGGAAGGATCTATATCGTAAGGGCGGAAAAAGATGACTACGGGCCTGCCGAAAGGTCCGTCCAGATATCAGGTCCGGAACGAATAGATGTGGCGCTCGCACTCTCTCCGCCGACTGGAATGCTCAACATCATCACCGATCCGCCCGGCGCCGCCATCATGCTCGACGGCAGGCTCACGGGGCTCAACACACCTGCCACACTTGAAAAATTAACGTTGGGGACGGACCTGCGCATCACGCTCTCAAAACCCGAGTACGAAGATTTCGAACAGGTCGTAAATCTCACTTCCTCACGGCCGCAGAAGATCTCCACCAAACTCACGCCTGTGCTGCCCCAGATGGGTAAGCTCGTGATCAACTCCACTCCCGCCGGAGCCAAGGTGCTGCTCGACGGCAAAGACACGGGCAGGACCACTCCTGCCATGATAGCGAATCTTGGGCCGAAAAAATATTCAGTTGCACTCAGGATGGACGGCTATGATGAGTGGAGCGGCAGTTTTGAAGTGGCTGAGAATAAGTCCGTGCCTGTAGAGGCACAGCTCCTGCGCAGCGGTGAAGCGGCAGTCACGCCTCAGGTCCCGCCGACAGAGGCAGGGCTTCCAAAGGCGCCAGAGACGCCGCCAACCACGGGAATACCGGCCGTCCCCGGCGAAGCGCCTCCTGTTGAGGCGCAGAAACCACCGGCTGAAGAAAAACCCGCTGAAATAACTATCGCATCGCTCAAAGTGACATCCACCCCTCCTGGTGCTTCGATCACGCTCGACGGCGCGCCTACGGGCATGAAGACGCCGGCTACGCTGGATAGACTAAACGCGGGCAAGAGCTACAGGGTCAAACTCGATCTGGACGGCTACAAGAGCGTCACGCGCACCGCAAAGCTCACCAAGCCGGCAAACACACTGGCCATGGCGCTTACCAGCGAGCAACCGGCCGTTACGCCCGTGCAACCGCCTGCAGGTCCGACTGAACAACCTCCTGCCGAGGTCACGCCTACCAAGGTCGAATCCGGCAAAGCAGGCACGATCAAGGTGGCGTCAAATCCGTCCGGCGCCGACGTATTCATCAATTCCGAATTCAAGGGAAAGACTCCGCTCTCGGCGAGTGTCCCGCCCGGCACCGCACAGGTCGTGGTGAATCTTGAGGGCCGCGCGAGGGTGAGCAAAACAGTCACCGTGAAACCCGGCCAGACGGTCAATCTTACAAATATCGAGCTCGGCGACGTGTACGCGGAAGTGTCCCTCTCGAGTGACCCGCCAGCGGCGCAGGTCATCTTTGACGGACAGACGATACCGGCGCGGACGCCGGTCACCGTGCGCAAGGTCAGACGCGATCGCCCGCATACGGTCACCATACAGATGCCGGGCTATAAGCCGTGGAGCACGTCGTTCACGCTCGATGAGGGAAGCAAATCGTTCCATGCGACGTTGCAGCCGCAGTGAAGGCCGTGAAAGGAGTTTCACATGTCCGAAAAAGATATCGAATTCAAAACCGAGCTGCTCAAGCTCCCGACCGACGAAACCGCTGACGTCGTATCCTTGCGCAAG
Source organism: bacterium (assembly GCA_021810905.1). Lineage (GTDB taxonomy): Bacteria > UBA10199 > UBA10199 > 2-02-FULL-44-16 > JAAZCA01 > JAJZQH01. The sequence goes on along the minus strand of JAJZQH010000004.1, from coordinate 226,767 downwards.
TGCCAGCTCGTCGTCAACGACGGCCCGGGCCGGGGCAAGAAACTCACGCTCGACAAAAATCTCATCAAGGTTGGCAAGCGCGAGACCAACGATATGATCCTGACCGACAACACCGTATCGCGAAATCATTTTGAGATCGAATACACCTCCGACAGCTTCCTGCTTCGCGATCTCGGCTCCACCAACGGCACGTTCCTCAACGGCTCCCGCGTGAAGGAGGCCTACCTCTCGCCGGGCGATCTCATCAAGGCCGGCAACACGACGATGGAGTTCATGGCCTTCGATCAGAAAGTCCAGATCGAGCCATCCGCGCGCACTGAATACGGAATGATGGTGGGCAAGAGCCGCAAGATGCGACAGATTTTCTCCATCCTTGAGAAGATCTCGCCCACTCACGCCACGGTCATCATCGAGGGCGAGACGGGCACTGGCAAGGACCTGGTGGCGCGCGCGATCCACGAGAACAGCCAGAGAAAGGGAAGGCCGTTCATCGTGTTCGATTGCTCCGCCGTTGCGCCTAACCTCATAGAATCGGAACTCTTCGGCCACGAAAAGGGATCGTTCACGGGCGCCGTGAAGGCGCGCGCGGGCGCCTTCGAAGCCGCCATGGGCGGAACGGTCTTCCTCGACGAGATAGGAGAACTCACCTCTGACCTTCAGCCGAAACTGCTGCGCGCGCTAGAACAGCGTGAGGTAAAGCGCGTTGGCTCCAACACGCCCGTGAAGATAGATGCGCGCGTGATCTGCGCTACAAACAAAAACCTGCGTCGTGAAGTGGACGAAGGGCAGTTCCGCGAGGATCTCTACTACCGCCTCTCGGTCGTGAAGGTCCTGCTTCCGCCGCTGCGCGATCGCCCGGAGGACATACCGCTCATGATCGAGCGCTTCCTCACCGTGGGCAAGTTCAACCAGCTGCCCGACGGAACGCTCAAGGTGCGGCGCGTGGATGACGACGCGCTCAAGTTGCTGGCCCGGTACCAGTGGCCGGGCAACGTGCGCGAGCTCTCAAACGTCATCGAGCGTGCGGTCTCGTTCGTGGAGGGAGACACGATCACGAAATCGCATCTCGAATTCATCTTTGCGGAGATGTCCCACGGCGGCGAAGAAGGCACGGAGCGCATGTCGATTGACACGGAGCTGCCGTTCAAAGACGCAAAGCAGCGCATCGTCGAGGGCTTTGAAAAGGAATATCTCATGGAACTGCTCAAGCGGTTCAATCACAATCTCTCCAAGGCCGCGCGCGAGGCCAGGATCGACCGCAAACACCTGCGCAACCTGCTCAAGAAGTACGGGATTCCATCGAAAGAGGATTGAAGATCCGGACCGGAGACCGGGAACCTGGGAAAGCCTTTCCCGGTTCCTGGTCCCGGGTCCCCGATCCGGCTTTTTCAATTCACGGTGCCAGGCACCATTGCCACTCGCGTGTCATTGCGAGGAGCCGTGGACCGATCACGGGGCGACGAAGCAATCTCCGGAAAATTCCGTCGCACCGTCAGGGCATTGACGTTTTATCAAAGCGATAGTGGAAACCAAAACCTAACTTATTGATATATAATATATATTTTCACATCAAATCTTGCACGGAAATTGCATATATAAATCTTCGACGGGGGTAGAGCCCAGAGGAGGCAGCTATGAAGAAGGTGATATGCGTTGTATTGGCGACGGCATGTATGGTGTTGATATCGGCACAGGTGTCACGAGCGGATTCCGCGACCTTTTCGCAGAATAAGGCGGACTACGCCGCGCGCTTTCAGCAGCTTTCGGATGGAACATATACGGGCAATCTATTTCTGTACGGAAAATTTGCTGAAGGCGTCACTTGGAAAGATCTTCCGCAGGAAGGCATCAAACTTTCCTTGCAGTTTGTCTGTCCACAACAAAAATATTCAGAGCCATGCGTAAACAATGGACACAGAATCAATGATGCGATGAGGGTCTCGATTTTTGCTCCGATTTGTACTGCGTTACCGCAATCCGATGAGTCACACGCATTCAAATGTTTGATCCGAATTCCAACAATGATCCCTTGGGATCAATATGTAGACCTCGACGAGTACGCAAAGGAAAATAATGACACAAAGGTCCCAATGGAAGCATGGCTGGTCGACAAAAACGTGAATGCACATATTGTCTTCATGAATGTGATTAATGGTCAGTCGAACTATAGTAATTTTAACTTGGACGATCTGCTCTATCAACGTCCTGATACAGACGCGGATACCATCCCCGATGCCGTTGATAACTGTATCGACAAATCAAATGAGGATCAGAAGGATACGGACAAGGACGGCGTTGGAGATGCATGTGAGGGATTCGTCTCTCATAGCAATCTTCAGGCATCAGCGATAAATGATGACTTGCTACATGCCAGCGTTATCAAGCAGCCTGCGACTGCAACGCCGGCTCCGACCACCGATGACACGGCTGCACTGCAGGCTCAGATAGATCAGCTCAAGCAGGAGCTCGCTGACGCACAGAGTAAAAATGAAGATGTCGCCGCGTTGCAGGATCAGCTCGCGAAGGTCCAGGCGGAACTCGCAGCCGCGCAGGAGCAGGGGGCAACTCCGGTCACGGAAACCAAAACCGCTGGCTGCTCGCTTGTAGCAGCTTCTCAGGCAGGCTCCTCGTGGATACTGATGCTCGCGCTCGCCCTTGCCCCTCTGGCGCTAAAACGAAGAAAATAGACATTGTACCCATAGCTCAACAAAGCCCCGTGATGGCAGCGGGGCTTTGTTTTGGTAGCAGGCACAGCTTCGCAGGCAACTCGAGAAATTGACTTTCGTTGCTTGCGTTTCTCGCATTGCTTGCTTTGCTGGCGTTTTTTTCAGAGGTTCTACCGGCCGCGGATGGACTTTCTTGCGGCGTCGGCCTCCATCGAGCGCTTGATGGCGATCACGAGCGACCGCGCGCGGTTGGCCCAGATGTTGGCGCCCGACATGTCGAGGAGGATTGCGGACCGGAAATCCTCGGCAGCCTTGCGGTAGTTCTTGTGCCGCAGGTAAAGCTCGCCTCGGTTGACGAGTGCCGAGATATCCTTTGCGTTGATCTTTATCGCCTGCGTGTACTCCATGATCGACTCGATCGGCCGCCCCAGCTTCTGATGCACAGCGCCCATCATCCCGTGAAAGTACGCGTTGCGATGATCCAGAAGTATGAGCGCCTGAAAAATCTTCTCGGCCTCATCGAGCCTGCCATGCTTGAATTTTACGTAGCCCGCCTCGGAGAGCTGGAACAGCTGCTCGCGGGAGATGCCCTTCAGCTCGGCCATTGAAATCTTGTCGTTGAAGAACGCGTAGAGCACCTCCGTGAGGTGCTTGCGGCGCAGAGGCGTGGGATCGATGATCTGCGAACCCTTCTGATGTTCTGTTTTCTGCTCTTCCGCCATCTACCCCCCGGTATCTGTCTTCAGCCCTTCACTCCGACGTTCTGACTTATCTCGCGGCGGTTCCTGGCTATTTCGCTGATGGAACTGTGTGCAAATTCCATGACGCTCGCCACGTCCTGCATGACCTTCTGCATGTCGGTCTGCAACAGCTGCAGCTGGAACGAACCGTCGCGCGTCTTTGCCTGCGCATCCTGAAGGGAGCCGAAATAGCGCGGATCGGTCGAGCCCATAGTCTTGAGCTCTTCGTAGACTTTGTTCATCGAATCGTTGACGTGGTATGCCTCTTTGCCCAGCCACGTCATGAGGCATCCGTTTTTCGTAGAATTCACCTTCGCGAGCGCGATCAGCGCGAATTCAGGCTCTATCTGCCCGGACTTGACCATCGCCAGGATCTTCTGCACCTCGGCCTTGATCTCGCCCATGCGCGCCTGATAGTCGTGCATGAACTGGGCGTTGAGTATCATATTAAAACTGCCTTCCTTCATCTGCGTCCACTCGTCCACCGTTCCCTGTGCAGTCTGCTGCATTTCCTCGGCAGTCATGGGGCCCACCGCCTCGTCGCCGGTGGAACCCGCGGCTTCAGTCTCATCCGCAGTCAGATCAGTGCCGGCTTCTTCCGCCTTGCCGACTCCCTGCGCCTTGAATTTGCCGCTGAACGGCGTGGCTCCGCCGCCGCCCGCACCGCCTGAACCGGGACCTTCTCCGCCCTCTCCGACGGGCGCAGGCTGCTGGGCCTTGCCCATGAACACAGCCATCTCCTGCGCGTAGAGATGGCGTTCTTCAGAGCTTAAGGCAGCGCCTTTGTGATGCACCATGAAATTGTTGATATTGGGCTCATAATAGCTGCCTTCCGCTGCCTTGATCTCTGTATCCTGGACGACCTGCCCCTTGAAGTCCCTCCACTGGTCGGAAAAGAAACGTTCGATATCAGCTCTGACGATGGGAGAAGATTTTGCGAGGACCTCGTGGATATTGCCGTGGCGAAGCTCCTCGATGAGCCGCGCTCGCTCCGCGGCAACGCCTGCATCGCCGCCTGGAAGATGGATATTGCCTTCCTGGACTCGCGGAGTTTTCTGGATTTCAACCATTCATCACCTCAGGAACCCTTTGCGGGTTCGCTTCCCCCTTTGTTCTTCTGCTTGCGCAGCAACAGCTGTTTCATAAGCATGCGCGCGCGGTTTGAGAATTTATCGAGGCCCGCGGGGTCAAGCGAGATCGCACGCGCAAAATCATCCTCCGCCTCTCCGGTCAGACCGTGGAGCATGAAGATCTCGCCGCGGTTGGTGTGGCTCACGACGTCCTTCGGGTCGAGCTCGAGAGCCTGCGTGTATTCGGCGATCGCTTCGCCGTAGCGCTTCTGCCTCTGCAATATCGAGCCCATCACCGAGTGATAGTATGAATTGTTCCAGTCCAGCACCGTGAGCACCTTGAAAATGCGCTCCGCGTCCTGATAGCGGCCCTGCTTGAACTGCATGAATCCGTATTCAGCCATCTGAAAGAGCATCTCCGGCGTGAAGTTGAAGAGCTCGGCCCAGCCGATCTTGCCGTCGATAAAGTCCTGAATCTTCTTTACGCCCCGGTCGATCTCCTCCTGGGGTATGTCCTTGATCTTCTCCTCCAGGGCCTCGAAGAAGTGATTCATTTCAGCTTCAGCCTCCTCCCTTGTCATGGGTGGGGCTTCCTCTGTCGCTTTTTTGTCTTTTTCCTCAGCCATAATGCAAATTTATCATTGCGCCATGTGCCGGGCAAGGGTTTTCCCGGAAGGCGACGGGCAAGTAAAGGGGGGGCATCCTTTGCGGCGTGCCCCCCTGATTTCTTCCGTCTTGTTGCGTTACCTCATCGTCGATACCGTCCTCATTATCCTGCCCGCGGTCTCGAGCGCCGACTTCGTGGTGTTCGTGAGCGTCTCCACGACCTGCGCGAACTCTTCCATCATCTGGCTGATGAGCTTCTGCGAGGTCGCAATTGCGTCGGTCTCGCTCTTCACGATCGTCATCGTCTTCATGAGCTCGTTGGACGCGTTCGGGTCGGTCGAGTTTGTGCTCACGTTCAGGAGCTTGTTTGTCCACTGCCTCGATAGTTCCTGAAGCGCTATGAGTTTTTTGCCCATCTCGATCTGCTGCTTGGCCTTGTCCTTGGACACGATGTAGGTGATGAACTTCATGAACTGGTACATTGCCGACATGTCTCCCGACTCCGCCATCCTGGCGAAGTAGAAGAAGAGCATCATGAGCTGCTTGCCGCGGTTCGTGTTCTTGTTGATCGAATCCCACGAGGACATCATGTTGTCCCCCATGGCCATAGACTTCATGTAAGTGTCGGTAGTGAATCCGGATCCGCCGCCGAGCGTCTGCGCGCCCCAGCCTGCGGGCGGATAGAACGACTTAGGCTGCTGGCCGCCCCCAACGGTCTGCGCCGCCGGGCCGCCGGGTGTCTGCGCGCCGGGCTGGTTGATCGCTACCTGCGCCTTGCCGGACATGACCTGCTGCTCGCCGCCCGCGGCATCGACAAAGGGGCTGAGGTTGATGTTCGTCCTGTTTGATTTCTGCATGGCGGTCTGCGCCTGGGTGATCATCTGCTGGAGCTGCTGCTGCTTGGCGGCCAGATCCTCCGCCTTCATGCTCTGATTCTTCTTCGCCTCCTCGATCTGCTTTTTCAATGCCTCCATCTGCGGCAGGAGTTTATTCAATTCGGCAGATGCGGCCTTTGCATCCGGAGTGTCGGGGACCTTTGCATCACCCGACTGGGCCGCAGCGTTGAATTCATTCTTTTCCAGCAGGGCGATAAGTTCCTTAAGTGGCCCCTTGCCGACGCCTTCAATTTCATATTCCTTGGTTGGGTCCAGATTGTGAGTAGCAAGATAAGCGTCCCACTCCTCTTTATCGATGCGGTTATCCTGATCGTAATCCGGGATATCGCCTTTATTAATTTTGATCGACTCTACCATATTCTCCTCCCGTCCCTTCTTCGTCTCTCGTTAGCCGGCAGCTGAAACAGCCGCCGTCGTCCCTCTAATATGCAATCGCGATGCCAAGCCCATTTGTGATCCCATTTGCTCCGTCTTGTTTCTGTAGTTTGAATTCATATTATAAATCAAATACTTCTAAGGTGCCAGGCACGCTGCTCTCTTTATTGTCTCTCGCCCTCTCGTTGGAACCGGGGCTACCTCACCCCATCTGGGGGTCATTCGGCCTTTTTCCGAATCAGCGGAAGAAAGCCAAGAACGATGAGGACGTAGCCAATGATATCGGCTGACATGGACCCGAGCGAAAATAACGAGTTGCTCATGCACGCCTCCTGACAATCCCCCAGGTATGTATAAGCAATATTCGAGCCAGATTCAGGCAAACTTTTTCTGTTGAATTACTGATGGTTATCTATTGAGGGGGATAAACTCCTGGAGACAACCGGACAAGTCGCTTAAAAATCGGAGACTTAAGACACCGCAAAACATGCCTGGCACCTGAATCGGTCATTCATTCGTCATTGGAATTTGGTCATTGGACATTGTCTTTACCTGCGGCACCTCTTCCGGCTTGGGCAAGCCTTCCTCAGGCGCCTCTGGCGATGTAGGAACCCCCTGGGGCACCTTGCCCTGCATGAATCCAACCATCTGGTCCACGTTCCTGTTCGACTTCAGGGTGTATGCCTCTATCTGATCCACGACTACGGTGATTGACATGAAGAGCATGAGCACTCCGAGATACCCCTTCACGTTGAAGCCCAACTCCCACACGTTGATCTGCGGCGAGACGCGGTTCGCGATGCCCAGAATTATGTCGGATATGAATATCGCGATTATCACCGGCATAGCCATCTGCATGGAGATATAGAGCACCTCGCCGGTAAGCTTCATGAAGAGGTCGCACATGGGAAAAAGGCCGGGCCCAACGGTGGGAAACTCAAGCACCGGAAGCGTCACAAAGCTCTGGTAGAAAGATGAAAGAAACGCATCGTGTCCGCCTATGCTCAAGTAGATCACGACTCCAAGCTGGAATAAGAATACGCCTGAGATCGAAACCTGTTCCCCGAGCTGAGGTATCAGGGCGCGGGCGATTGATACGCCGCGCTGGTTGTCGATCATCTGGCCGACCGACGACAGGGCGTGAAAGAGTATAGCAGCTGTCATTCCCATCGTGAGGCCGTAGAAGGCCTCCTTGAGGTAGAGGACGGCGAGCACAATATAGTCTTCACTAAGCGGCGGCGGCTGCGCCGGCACGATGTGCGGATATACGAAGAGAGCCAGCACTATCGACGCGCCGGTCACGACGTATCGCGGCACCGGCTTGCCGAAGAGGAACGGGACGATCATCGTCATGCCGAGCACGCGCACCCAGACCAGAGAAAGGAATATGAGATAAAACGAGACGTTTACGTTGACGCCGAGTTTTTTGAAGATTTCATCCATAAAGGCCGTGATCGGTGACCTGTAACCAGTGACCAGTGACCAGCGTGAATGACTTGGGTACATCTTTTTTATGACACTTGCCATTTACCGCTGGTCACTGATCACCGGTCACTGATCACGGTATTCAATGCACATACGTGGGAAACGTATCATAGATAGATACGGTGAAAGCGATGAGCTGCGCGAGCATCCACGGCCCAGCCACCGCAAGCGTCGCCACGACGCCTACGAGTTTTGGCACGAAGGTAAGGGTCTGTTCGCTGATCTGCGTGGTGGCCAGCAGCACGCTGATGGTAAGACCCACGAGCATGGCTGTAAGCACCGGCGGCCCCGTGAGGATAAGCGAGAGGAACAGAGTCTGCTTTGCAAGCGCAACAAAGTATTCTGGCATATTAAACCCCTAACTCGAGATCGTAATGTGTAGAACTCATTTCAAAACCCGGCGAGGGGAGGATGGTCTTTCTGGACGCTGGGGAGGGGAACCGTGGCCAGCGGCCACGGGGAGGGGGTTTCCCCCTCCGAAGTTGCGTCCAGAAGGGCCATCCGTACCGAGCGATAGGGTTTTGAAATGAGTTCTACACATACCCCAGTATCAATCCCTTCGCTATGATATGCCACCCATCGACGAGCACGAAGAGCAGCAGCTTGAACGGCAGAGAGATGGTGACCGGCGATATCTGGAACATACCAAGCGCCAGGAGCACGTTGGCGATCACAAGATCTATGACGAGGAACGGAAGAAAAATTATAAAGCCGATCTGGAACGCCTCGGTAAGCTCGCTCACCACAAATGCCGGTATGATATTGATGAAATCCTGATCCGTGATCTCGGCGCGATCCTGTTCATTGACCCTGAGCTTGAGCGCCAGATTATAGAAGAGGGACCTCTCCTGCGCATGCACGTTCTTGAGCAAAAAGCCGCGAACCGGCTCTTTGCCTTCGTCCACGGCCTTGGCCAAAAGCTGTATAGAGGCCTGCGAGAGCAGCGGCTGGTTCGTGCCCTGATTTATGGTCTGACCGGCAGCGCGGTAGACGTCATAGCCCACGGGCACCATGATGTAGATCGTTAGGATGAGAGCAAGCCCGGTGATTATGATGTTGGGCGGAACCTGCTGCGTGCCGAGTGCGTTTCTTATCAGCGCCAGGACTACCGCTATCTTCACAAACGACGTGACCATCATCACGATGAACGGCACCATGGCCAACACCGCGAGGATAGCCAAAAGCACCAGCGGCTTCGAAACGCCCACAGCCCCTGCCTGCGCCCAGGCCGGGCTTGAAAACAAAAGGCCAGCCGTAACCGAGAGGCCGATCAAAGTGATTTTGCGGAAATGTTTTCGCATAAGAGCTGTGACCGGTGACCAGTAACCGGTGATCAGTGACCAGCGGTAAATGGCAAGTGTCATAAAAAAGATGTACCCAAGTCATTCACGCTGATCACCGGTCACTGATCACTGGTTTATTCATCTCTTCAAACTCATCTCTGCCGAGTTCTGCGATCAGATTTATAGCATGATCCGACACCCCGAGCACGAGATATCTTTTGCCGAGCTCGATGACATAGAGCATCTTGCGCGGCTCTATTGCCTGCCTGGCGCGCACGGTAAAAAACTTCCCCTGATTGAGACGCTGAAGAAAAGAAACGCGAGGCACCGCATACTTCAGGAGCAGGACCGCAAATATACATACGATCCCGAGTATCAGGAGCATCTTCAAAAAGAGCCAGGTAAAATCAACGGCGCTCGACGGAGTGGCCGGCACTGTCGGTACTTGAGCAAGTAATGAGATGAGAGCAATCATATATAATCGGGACCAGAATCCGGACCTGGGACCAGGAACCAGGGACCTGGGGTATCAAGCATTGCGAAAGTTTTTCCCGGTTCCTGATCCCTGGTTTCCGGTTCCGAGTTCATTTTACCATCTTCAAAATTCTCACTCCCAGTTGTCCGTCGATGTCCACCAGTTCTCCGCGCGCGATGAGCCTGCCGTTCGCAACAACGTCCACGCTCTCCCCCGGCGGCCTGCCCAGCTCCACGACGTGTCCCATCCTGAACTTCATGAGCTCGCCGACCGTTGTAGTCGTCTTCCCTATCACGGCAACCAGGTTCACCGGGACATCCGGCGCGAGATTGATGAGCGAATCCGCCATCTCATATGCTACCGGCGCTGCCGGAGAAGCTGGCGTACTCTCCGCTCCAGCACCCTTGCCCTCTTCCGATACAGGCCGCTCTTCGGGCAGGCGTTCTTCATAGGGAGAAAAACTCATTTCGCCGGATGGAGCAGCACCCGTTGCCTCTTTTTCGCTCTCTCCCCACTCTTCGAAAGCCTCGAGGTCGTCGATCTGCGTATCCTCGTGCATCTCTCCCTCTTTTTTTTCCATATCAAGCTCCCTTGTTGATTCCTTCAACCGTCACGCGCGCCCGCTTTGCATCGAGCGAAAGAGTTCCGTCAAAGCCGCCATGAGAGCCGTCGCCCAGTCGCAGTATGACCTTTCCGCCTCCCGAATCTCCTGCGAGCGCCATATCGCCCTGCTCGAAGAGTATGATGTCGCCCTCTTCTATCTGCTTGAGGTCAGCGGGCGCGAGTGTGGTTCGGCCGGCCTCCGCCCATATCGGCACGCGTATGTAGCCGAACCTCGAAAGCTCGCGGATCATGCGCTCCCTCTCCGCGGGCCTTTGTGTCTCCGGCTGCTCCGTATTTAGCAGAGCTTCATTGACGAAAGGTTCGGGGAAGATAAGCCGCACGAAGCCTGCGTGCCTGCCCAGTATGACGCGGAAGGCGAGCGACGCAGCGCTGGAATATGGATCTGCAAGGGCACGCACGTCTTCTGCTTCCGCGCTCAAACGATCCAGACGGAAGTGGACCCGTTCATCCTTGCCGGACTCCGCGTGAACATGCGCGAGCGCTTGAAGGATGAGGTATTCGAGCACGCCCTCTTCGGTCTCCGAAAGCGTCCTGGGCTCCGGAACCGATTCGACATAGCCGCCAAGCATGCGCTCTACGGCCATCATCGCCAGGGTGGAATCGATCTCGCAGATTATCTTGGATTCGTAGGGCATCAGACCGATCAATGCGATGATCGGGTGAGCTGGCATCCTCTCCAGGAAAGAGGAATAGGCCCTCTGTTCTACCGCCTCAAGCCTGAACGAAAACCCGTCGCCCACGTGGCGCGCTATGGCGTCGCGCAGGCCGGCCGCAAAGCTATCGCGCAAGTCCGTGTTCGGCAGATAGGCAAAGAGCGCATCCAGCAGCTGTTGCTCGGCCCTGGACGCTTTCTTGAGCTTCAATTTATAGGGCGTGATCGGCATGGTTATCGTGAATCGTGAATCGTGAATCGTGAATCGTGAATCGTAACCCCGTCAGGCTTTTACGATACACGAATCACGATCCACGAACCACGTCAGTTATATCAACTAACGGTGAGTTCGGCAACCTCAATGCCCTTTGCGGCAAGCGCGCTCTTGATTGCGTCGCTCTGCTGCTCGAAGACCTCGCGCCCCCTGGCGTCGGCTGTCCTGAAGTGCACGCCCACCTTTCCACCCTTCGTGGTCACGCGCAGCTTCAGTCCGCGAAAGATCTTCTCATGCAGATCGACCTGTATCTCCTTCTCTCCGGCGCGGTTGATACCCATGCGCACGTACTGAACGAGTTTATTGAGCACCTGTTGCGTGAGCGCCGCCTGCCGGGACGCATCTGTGCCCCTGGCCGCCTGGGCCAGGCGCGCTGCGAATTTGCTCTGAAGATCCACCGGGATCGATCGAGCGCCTGCCTTTGTGAGTTGTTTCGAGAGCGAACGCCTGCCGAGTGCGCTCTCAAAACCGCCGCCCTTGTCGCCACCGCCGCCGCCCTTGTCGCCTTGTCCGAGAGCCGCCTTGCCCACGACTTTATGATCGGCAATCTTTGAGCTGCCCTCTTCGCCGCGCTGCCTTGTATCTCCCTTCTTCTCCTGCTCTCCCTCGTCCTTCTTGCGCTCATGGGATTCGCGCTCTTCGTGCTTCGCAGCTTCGTGAATTGCCTGCTCGGTGATGGTCTTGGCTTGAGGCTGAGTTGAGAGAGGCCCAGCTATCTGGCTCTTCTTCAGCACATCGCCGAAGTCCTCCTTTGGCTTTGCCTTCGGCTTTTCGGCCTGCTCCTGACGGATGCGATCCTGTCGAGCGATATCAACCTTGGTAATTTCGTCGACCATAAAATCCGTGACTTGTGACTCGTGACTCGTGACTAGCGGTTGCACTCAAGATCTACCTCCCCTATCCCCTCCTTACAAAGGAAGGGAATGTTCCCTCCCCTTTGCAAGGGGAGGGTCAGGGTGGGGTAGATCCTGAACTTCACGCTGGTCACCGATCAGTGATCACTGATCACGCCTCACGTTTCAAACACCGATTTCTCTCCGCGCCAGCGGCGCAGCTGATGGATCGTGCTTCCCAGTTCGTCCATCTCGTGTTCTTCCTTGCGCGTCAGTTCGTCTCTTATCTTCTTCTCCCAGAGTTCCTTGTGTTTTTCCATGACCTGAAGCTCCCGCGCGGCGTCTATGTAAGCCCTGCGGGTGCGCGCCACGTTTTCCACGCATTCCTCAACCACTTGTTCCTGTTCCTCGATCTCCACCTGTTTCGCTTCCTCGTCTTCCTTGAGCTTCCGGAGAAAATTGACGTGGACGTTTCCCTCCTTCACCAGCGCTCCGCCCTGCATCTTGCCCTTCATCTCGGCGCGCGCTTTTTTCCACTTTTCCTGGATCTCTTCCTTCTCCTTCTTGAGCGCCTCCAACCGATCCTTCGCGCGTTTCAGCGCGATCAGCGCGCGCGCCAGCGCCTCCTCGGCGCGCTTCTTCGCGCGGGTCTTGATGATCAAAAGGGCCTGGAGTCTATATCTGGGCTTTGGCATAGTGACTACCTGCAAGCAACGCGAGAAACGCAAGCAAGGCAAGCAACGTTGTGAATACTCTGTTAAAATCCGTTTGTCATATCACGCGTTGCTGGCCTTGCTGGCGTTGTTTACGTTGCTGGCAACTGTTCAGCCAACTTGTTATTCACAGCGTCGCTGGCGCTACGAAAATATCTCCTGCAACAATTCCCTGCAACAATTCAATGATCTTACTCAGCAAACGGCTCCGTGATGACATGCCCCTTTATGTAATCAATGGTCACACGAAATCTTTTGAAGAAATCAAGACCTATGAGCGCGTCAATGCCCCAGGATTTATCGAAGTGAGAGACGTAAACCTCAAGATTCTTTATGGCCTGAGCGCATACGTTCAGCGAGGGAAGAACAATCTTCCCGTACTTCTGAGTCTGCAACCCCGGCTTCAGCGAGACATCCTGCTTTGTCCTTTCAAGAAAACCAAGGTACTGGAGCACTTCGTCAGAAAATTCTGAAGCAGGTGCTCCCGTATCAAGGAGGGCGATGCAATCGCGCAATTTTTCGTTCTTATCGGCGACGGAGATTTGAAGAAGGATGTATCTCTGTTGAGAATCAAACGTGGTGACATTCGGCATGGGCTCTCCATCCCCCTGGAAATTGACACTCTCCCGTATATCTGAAAGCGCAATCCTTATCGACGGCCGGCAAACGATAAACATCGCCCTTATCCCTTGAATGTCTCTCGACGACCCCCGAAAGCAGATGGCCTGATTTATCAGTTTCATAATCGACAATCATGAGCCATTCATCCGGGTACACCCTCTTCATCTCCTCCCAGCTCATTTTCTGTGCCATCGGAACAACCTCCTTCAGCAGTTCTGTCCGCATGCCGGTGGATCATAACATTCGATGATATCCACATCGACAGGCTTGTCGTAGGTGATCTCACCCTGTCCGGTTTTATTTGCAATGATACCGTACGTACCCCCGCTGTTATCGTAGGTATACTTGATGTCAAACTGCAGGTGGCCCTTGATATGCCCGATCACGGTATGGCCATTTGACGCACAAGTCGCCTGCGGGTCAATACAGGAAACTCCTTCAAAGCTTGAATCTTCAAGGGTCAGAACACCTGATCCATCGAGAATCTGATAGACAATCTTATTATAAGCCGGGTCGCCCAAGTCCAAGTCATCCTGTTTGAGATCGATCGTCACATTCTGGAGTTCTGGAATCCCATCCGCATTCGTATCATTATAGATCGAAAAATCGACAACAGGCGTTGGCATGAGACCAGACTTCGCCTTGACCGAGAAATAGAGAGCGCACTCATGGCGCTTGATATTCCCCCTGCGCACTGTGATCGAAAGATCTGTCAACGCGGGATCTGCCAGATCGATCACCCCATTTTTTCCCAGGTACACACAGTAGTTGAGATTGCTATTGCCAGAAGTCGCCGGGATGCCGTTGGATGAAAGACACGTCGCTTCGTCCGTGATGTCCTTTGAAGATACAGGTTCGGGTGAAACCGATTGTGATTTATTGCATGAACAACAGATGGTGACAAAGCATACCACTAAAAGACAGGTGCATCTTTTCATCATATTCATTGTCGTCTCCTTGGCACTTGAATCCTATGCAAAGATCTCCTTTAACATCTCCACCGCTTCTTCGAAGTTGATCTTGTCGTCCACCTTCTGCCGGAGGAAGTTGTTCACCTCTTCGATCTTCTCGATCGCATAGTCGACCTTGGGATCAGAGCCTTCCTCATATGCGCCGATGAGGATCAGGTCGCGTTCCTTTTCGTAATTGGCCACGACCTCGCGCAGCTTGCGTGAAGCGTCCTTGTGATCTTCGTCGATTATCGAATCCATGACACGGCTGATGCTCTCCGACACGTCGATAGCCGGGTAATGATTGCGCGCCGCCATCGCGCGGGAGAGGATAATGTGTCCGTCCAGAATCGAACGGGTCTCGTCCGCCACCGGTTCGTTCATGTCATCGCCTGCCACGAGAATCGTATAGAACGCCGTGATCGAGCCCTTGTCCGAGTTGCCCGAGCGTTCGAGCAGCCGCGGGAGCGTGGAGAAGACCGAGGGCGTGTAACCCTGCCTCGCGGGCGGCTCGCCGACCGCAAGCCCCACCTCGCGCAGGGCACGGGCGAAGCGCGTTATTGAATCCATCATCAGGATGACTTTTTTGCCGTGATCCCGGAAATATTCCGCAATGGCGGTGGCAACGTACGCAGCCTTGAGCCGCACGAGAGACGGTTGATCGGAGGTGGAGACGACGACCACCGAACGCGCAAGCCCCTCCTCGCCGAGATCCTTTTCGAGAAAGTCGCGCACCTCTCGGCCGCGCTCTCCGACCAGACAGATGACGTTTATCTCCGCTTCAGTGTTTCGCGCGATCATTCCTATCAGCGTCGATTTGCCCACGCCTGCAGCGGCGAATATGCCAACGCGCTGGCCTTCACCGACGGTCAGCATCGCATCGATGGACTTGATGCCCACAGATATCGGCCTGACCACGCGCTCCCTCCTCATAGCCTCAGGTGGATTTGCGGTAACCGGATACTCTGTTTCGAATTGAAGAGGTCCTTTGGTTTCAGCGTCGAGCGGGTCGCCGAGCCCGTCGAGCACCCGTCCCAGTAGACCCTCACCCACGCGCACCGTGAGGGTATGGCCCGTAGGTATCACGTCGTTGCCGAGACCTATGCCCTCCAGATCGCCAAGCGGCATGAGCAGCACTTCCTGATCCTTGAATCCCACTACCTCGGCCTTTATCGGCGTGCGGCTGTGATAGGGCACGATGAAACAGAGTTCGCCCATGCGCACGCCCGGAACAACGGCGCGCACGACGATACCAGTAAGTTCGGTGACTTTGCCTTTGATGCTGTACGTGGATACGGTGGAGAGGAGGTGGTGGTATTTGCGGAAGTCGACCGTGGGCAATTCGTCGCCCTTGTCTTCCACATCGTGAGATTTATTTATTTCTGCCATAGCGATATTCAGAATTCGTGGTTCGTGGTTCGTGGATCGTAAAGACCTCAAGTACTTGAGCGATTTTACGAACCACGAACCACGCTTCACGCCGTTAACGCTTTGCGAATGGCGCCAAGTTGTGTCTCCAATTGCGCGTCGATCGTGCCTACCTCCGTCTCCACGACGCAGCCGCCCTTGCTGATGGATTCGTCTTCGCGGAACGTGAGCCTTCTGGTCCGGTCGATAATGTCGCGGAATTCGTGATCCCCGTCCATGATCAGACGGAAATCCTCCGGGTTGAGGCGCACGACTATCCTGTCGCCAAGCGCGCTCTCCAGCGCCTGATGAACTACACTGCGGATCATGTCAGGCTTCTCCTGGATCGCACGGCCGATGACCTTCTCCGCTATCGAGAGAGTGAGTTCCACGATATCGCTCTCCGCGTTCCTGTAGAATTCTTCACGGAGTTTCTCCAGATGCATGAGCTTTTCGGTCACCTGCGCAAGCCCCTTTGATTCTCCGGAGGCGTATCCCTGCTTTATCGCCTCCTGCCTCTTCACCTCGGCATCTGCGAGTACCCGCTTCGCCTCTTCGCTGATCCTTTTCGCCTCTGCATCGGCCTGATCGAGAATGCGCCGCGCCTCCTGGCTGGCGTCCGTAACGCGGCGATGCACGATCCCTCCAGAATCAGGAAGGATATCCACGGCGCGATGCGGCGCCGCTGCCTCCGGGGCCGCCTCGCCCTCGCGTTTTTTGATCACGCCACCCTTGAGAATCTTGCCTGTCATTGAAACTCCGTGATTGGTGATCAGTGACCTGTGACCAGAGTGAATGCTCGGGAACAGATGTTTCTGACACTTGCCATTTACAGCTGGTCACCGGTCACTGGTCACTTTCTTTGTACCACACGCATCCAGTCATTCCAACTTCCGTATCGACGCTGTTTCCTCGTTGATATCCTGCTCCAACATCGTTGCGGGGCTGGCTTCCTCTAGAGGCACATCCGCCGCTTCTGAAAAACTCCGCCACTCCGGACTTATCTTTCCCTCCACGGCGAGCAGCCCCACGATATCTTCGATAATCTTTCTTCGCTCAACGGCTATCTGTTCGTTAGCGCGGGCCCTGCGCTCGTCTACAAAGCGCTTCAACAGATAACCGTCGAGGGGCGGAAGCTTCTGTTGCACGAGCCTCAAAAGCCTTTCGTCGCCTGCGCCGGCAGCGCACGCCAGAGCAGCAAGGCCTACGGACGCGAGCATGCGCTCCGAACCCTCGTGCCGCCCCTCTATCTCCAGGAGATTCATCCTCGCCTGGCGATAGAGTTCAGTGGAAATCCCGTGCAGATCCCTGATGCGGCGCTGCAGGCGTTTTGCATCCTTGAGATCTAGCCGATTGTAGATCATGTGAAGTGTCTTGGCCGACATCCCGGATAACGCAATTGCCAGCTCCATGAGCCCGGCCTCACGAATAACCTCGGAGAGATCGTCGCTCTTGAGAAAATAGAGATGTTCGAACCCCGGGTGGGCCACGTTGCGCGATATGCGCATGGGCAGAAAATGACCTTCGAAGCGCCTGCGTATCAGGTCAAGGACGGGCTTTGCCACTGCAAAGGACTCCACCATGTTGGGAATGCGTTCGCGAAGCATGGGCGGCAAGTGTTCGAGCAAATATCGCACGTGCCTGGAGGGAAGCGATCTCAGGATGAGCCCAACGACACGGGGCGGTTCGTTTCTAAGATATTCCAGTATCCACGCCGGATGCACCTCGGCTATTGAGCTGAACCTCTCGGACGCCACCATCTGGCGTATCAGCTGCTCCATTGCAAGTTCGCGCCCTGGCTCCGCCACAAAGGTATTGATGAGCGGCGCGCACGCCTCTTGATCCGCATCTGACATGTAATCGAGGATATCGGCTGCCGCATCCCCGCTCTTGCGCACGGCAAGAGCAGCAACGACCTTCTGGCGGATGTTTGATGCGGAGTCCATATATGAGTGATCCTTTAGCGTATCCCCGTGTCGCAAGGCAAAGTAACCGTTCTCTGTACCTTTCTCGGCACGCTCTCGTCGCCTCAAACGCCGGCTCCTCGGCTGCCCTCCGGGCGTCGCGTTATTAGAGGCTTAGAAAGCAACGCCCTCCGAGCACCGAGAAAGGTTCAGAGAACGGCTGCATTGCTCAATGGTCACAAAAAGGGGGATGCATTGCATCCCCCCGATTATAGCGCGCCTGCTCTTTTATACAACCCACGATTCACGACTTACGATTTACGATTCACGGTTTTACTGCACCTGCGTATTCAGCACTGCCTTCGCGGATGACACGCCCTGTTCTGCAACCTTGACCGTGAGTTCGGTCATTTGGGCAAAATGAAATACGTGGGCCTGGATGACCAGCAGTTCCTGGTTTGAAAACTTCTTGCCACTGTAGAGGATGTGGTTGACCAGCGAATCCATCTGCATCTGGCCCTTGTTGACCTCGCCCAGCATGTCCAGGACCTTCTCGCCGGCCTCGGGTCTGCCTATCTGAGTGACCTGCTCCGTCGGCGTGAAAGAAATGCCTTCGCCGCCCATACTCATCATCTGCGACGTAGGCGCTATATCCTGATTGCCCGCGAGTCCCATATCGGACGCAAAATCCGCGCCGCTGTCCATCTGGCCAAGGATCTCCCTGAAACTGCCGCTGCCCTCCTGCTGCTGGGCGGTCTTGGCGATTCCCTCGGAATTACCCACTGCCTTGCCGAGGGCGCTGGAATTGAGCTGGCTGACTATCGCTTCTATAGCCATATTATTCCTCTTCGCCCCCCTCATTGTCCGGCTTATTCGTTGCGCGGTTGCGTATGCGTTTGAAGAGGAGCGAAAGCGCGCGAGCGTGCAGTCTCGACGTCCAGGACTTCGAGAGCCCCAGTTTTTCTCCAACCTCTTCGAGAGTTCTATTTTGGAAGTAATACATCATTATCAGCTGTTTCTCCTTGTCGGGCAGCGTTCCTATTGCGTCGCGCATGTGGCGCCGCACCTGCAGGAACTCCGTGCGCTGCTCGATGCTGCCGGTATTCGTATCTTCGACGTCCAGGTCCTCGTTCGCATCGAGCGAGATGATGTAGATGGACGCAAGGCTGTTGACCGTTTCAGTGACGGAATTCTCTTCGATGTCGACGGATGAGCGTGGCACAGGGGCCTGTGCGGAGTTGAGGGAGCGGTTCTGCAGGTATTCGTTGGCAGCTTCCTCGAACTTGATCTTGGCGTAGAGGGTACGCGGCAGCCATCCGCTGCGGCGCAGGCCGTCGTAGATGGCGCCCTTGATTCGATAATATGCGAAGGTACGGAAGTCGACTTCCTGTTCGCCGTCGTAGCGCTTAGCAGCTTCAAGCAGGCCCAGGCGCGCGTTGCAGAGGACCTCTTCATAATCGACTGCGGAAGAGAGGCTCTGGCAGACACGGCTTGCGATGGACGCGGCATAGGGCATGTACTGGCTGATGAGGTCGTCGCGCGATTTGAGCTCCTCGACTTCCTTTTTGGAGAGCTGGCTGCCATCGAAAGACCTCTTTCTGGCGTTCTCCGCAGCGCGTTTGGCCTCATCCCTCGCCTTCTCTCGGGCAACGGATTCGAGCTCTTTTCGTGCGGGTTTTTTTGCATCCTTTATCGCTGTCTTCGCCATACTCCCCCCTTCATACAGAACCATCTCGCCCAATATCAATGCAGAAAACATGCCAGGGCGTAAAGACGCGGTGCGCTATATAACATATTGATAACAAACATTTATTTTCGCAACGCGTTGAAGCGACTGCGGTAAAAAGGCCTCTATTGCTGGAATTCCGGGGAGTTAAGACCCCGAAAAGAAAGGGCGCCATCGAGGGCGCCCATTATCTCCTGTATTGATAACTCAGACCGGCGGGCTGACTCCCAGTTCCATCATCTCATTGAAGATACCCGCTATGGCCTCGGTTGCGCGTTCGCCCACTGGGCCGAGTTCTTCTTTGAGTTCGTTGCCGCACTTTGCAAGGGCCGCGTCTATCTTTTCACGCACTTCAGGGCTGACATCGCCGCTATTGTAGGGCCTACGCGCTGTAATCGACGTGCCACGCCAGGAAATATCTGCTGATTTGCCCGAGTTCGTAGAAGAGAGTTCAAATCTCGTGTCTGATCTGGTAGCTGAACTTGCAGCCGCTTCGGCGCGAGCCTCAGCCCTGCAATCCGCCGGCACAACCAACCGCAATCCAACCTTCACACCGTTTCCCGCTGCGAGCATATAACCCTCCTCCGTTAAATCCGCTGCGACATGGCGCTCATGGAGCCGCCGCGTGCGTCCAGCACCTGCATGACCTGCTGATCCCTGGCAGAGAGGTCAAATGAGGCAGGCTGCATGGCCATGCCATCGATCTCGATACCCGGGTAGGAAGCCTGCTGAGGTTGATCCCGCTGCATCTTCTCTGCCGCACGGGCATTTGACCTGGCCTGCATCTGGTCGCCAATTGCGCTTATGCCGTACATACCCGCAGCGCCCAGCGCAGCCGGCGGGAATATAAAAGAGAGCGGCGCGGCAATCGCACCGAGCACTTTTCCGACTCCGGAGAGCAGTCGACCGAAAAAACCAGGCCTCTTCTGCTCGCGCACCTTGGGGTCCTGCCCCTGAACCATGCGCATCTCGTATCTGACCATATCGGGCTGTATCGTATTGATTGACATTATTCGCCTCCAGACAAAGCGTTTCTCGTAGATATTATCGGATGGCGATGACCCTGAAGTTGCGTCTGGAAAGAAAATAACTAAATCCAAAATCCAAATGACAAAACAATGGCCAGGTTCAAATGACTAATATCTAAAAGAGGAACTCGTTGAACATTACTCGTTAAGTATTTGAATTTATTTAGCCATTTGGATTTCGACCTTTGAGCCCTTTTTCAAAATTCGTCGGTTGGCGGCCCCTGGCCCAACTGCGGAGGACCTTCATCCATCACATGCCCCTCTATTGCCTGGTGATGGCCTGCCGTCCCCTTCAAGGCTTCGAGCGTCCGGCGCATGCGGCTGCCCTGGACTATTACAATGATAAGGGCTGATGAGAGCACCATCAGCAATAAAAAGAAGACCAGCATGTAGATCTTGAGCCGATCCTTGGACTCCGCATCGAGTTTAAGGCCTATGAGCTGGTATTGAACCGCCGGCTGCACCCCGACTGAAGGCATTTGCCCGGGCTGTTCCATCTGGGAAGGCAGGGTCTGGACATCTCCGGGCCGCAATGATTTTTGTTCGACCGGCAGGTAGCTGATCACAACCGTGACGTCGCGTGGGTTCATACCTTCCACGGCATTTGAAACGAACTGCTGGATCTTTGACTCGGAAATTGCACCGGCAGTCACGGCATCGGGCTTTACGCGCACTACTACGGAGGCAGTCGGCCTCTGCTCATGCTGTTGCTCGGCGCCGGCAAATTCATCCTTTGAAGGAACATTCAAAACCACATCCGCATCAATGACTTGCGGTATTCTTCTCAAGGAATTTATGATCTCTCCTTTAAGTGCAAGTAGATACCGAGCCTTTTGTTCGTCCGGAGTCGGGATCAGGCCTTTTTCTTTATACACACCTGTCAATCCGAGTTCTTTTCGACGCGGCAGGTTGTGTGATAGCAGGAGCGACCGAGCCCTCACCATGTCCGCCTCTTTGACCAATATTGAGTAACTCACTTCATTCTGAACGATGTCTTTCTTTTTGGTCGCCTTGATGTTGTTTTCAGAGAGAAGGACCAGTATCTCGTTGGCATCTTCTTCGGAGAGATTCTGGTAAAGCTCAATATTACCGCAGGCTGACAGGAATATCGAGGCAGCGAGACAGAGCACAATAATCCGGTAGACTATCGATCGTTTGGTCACGCCGCGCCTCCCTTTTTATTTTCCATATTGCGCGCTGCAGCAGGATCAAAACCGCCCTTGATGGCGTCCAAAAGGGCCCTGGCAAAGTCGCCGGCGCCTCCCCCCCTATCTGCCTTGGCAACCTCGTTCAAGAGCTTGAGGCCCTCTGCCTTTTCGCCGGCAAATATGAGCGCTTCGCCCAGATATACCTTGGCAAATACGCTCTTGCGATCGATTTCAAGGGCATCGCGGTAATGCTTCATGGCCTTCTGGAGCCTGTCTTCGCAGAATTCTACGTTACCCAGCGCCACGAGCGGGACCTCGCTGTCAGGTGCCAGGCACGCAATCCCCTCGAACATGGCGCGCGCCTCCTTGAACCTGCGCATGCCGATATAGACATATCCGGCCTCCATCATGACCTGGAGATGGTTGCGATCGAGTTGGATCATGGAACCTCCGTTCGTGCGCTCGTGCGATAGTGCGTTCGTGCGTTCGCAACACCTATCCAGGTTTTACGATCGCACGAGAGTACGATCGCACCATCGCACGGGTCCCGAAAAAAACCGCGGACTGCATTTTATGCAATCCGCGGCTATATTCCAATCCTTTATTTAAGCCGGCTATTATCTGGCCGTGAACTTTTCGATCATCGCCATGCGGGCGCGATGGTCTGCAGAGAGAATGTTCGACTTGGTGTTCCAACCCTGCATGTTGCTCTGCATAACAGCCTGCAGCTGAAGGAGCTGGAGGTTGTTCTGGTTCATGGTATTGATCATGTCCATCTGACTGAAGCCCTCGGTACCAGCCACAACCGGTGCGTTGGGGTCTACGCCGCCAAGGTTACCCGAGCCAAGGGTCTGTGCGCTCGCGCCACTGCCGCCGTACATACCGCCCATGCCAGCGGTAAGGTAGGGAGTGCCGCCCATTCCTGCACCGTAGCTCGCACCCGAGTTCGAGCTGAGCGAGTTGATTGCTCCCATCCCGGAGAAGGCAGCTGCGAGCACGGCCGTTGAAGTCGAACTGCCGTACATCTGGCTCGCTGTAGAGGCCGTTGTGCCCGCGGCGCTCGCGGCATCGAGCATCGGAGCAAAATCCGTACTCATCGCCTTGGCGCGGCCAACGCCCTGGGCCTTTACGCCCTTGCCTCTGAACATTTCTTCAAGCCTGTTTACGCTCATTGCACCACCTCCGGGTTCTACCTCCACACTTATTATCGGTACAGGAGGGGGCGAAAGTTGCGTCAATGTAAAATATTTTATTAACTTTTAATTACAACAGGTTGGCTAGCACATTTCCGTGCCTGGCACTTTTTGGAATACTCGCAAGAAAAGCAAGCAAGGCCAGCAAAGCGAGAAACGCGTATTTTCACAAGTTGATGCACGCGCTGCTGCGCTTTGCTGGCCTTGCTTGCGAGTTTGGAACTTTCGTATCTTTTGCTGTGCGAATTCAGGATTTAGCGTTCTTCTGCGCCTGTTCCTGCAGACGATATTTAATGGATAGTAGTTCGCGCAGGAGATCGAGGGTAAGCTCCAGGGATTTCATTATTTTTTTTGCCTCGCGCTGGGTCTTGAGCCCTTTTTTGGAGTTCGTGATCTCCATCAATTGCGCATAAGCAGCTTCAAATGCAGCGTTCAGTTCGTCAAAATCTTCGGTGTCTATGAGTTTCTCTATGGCCGGATAACCAGCCTGGCCGTATTGAGTTTTTTGAGGTGAATGCGTTGGCATGAATAGAAAATAACAGATCGCCCCTCCATGTGCAACGCGTAATCAAATCATCAGCAATCAAAACATTAGGCTTTGCGCTCATGAAAGAGTTTGTTACTCTTGCCATAATCAAAATGGGGGGATCCATGAAACTTCGCCTTATCGCCTTGAGCATATCCGTGCTCCTGTTAACCGCATGCAATGCGCCCAGGCAGCTGGATGAAGGTGTAGCCGCAGGCAAGGGTCGCAGCGGCGAGGCGATGTTCGCCAGGGCTATGCCGGCCATGGCCCCTGCACCTGCAGGTGCGGAGATGGAGGCAGCGCCCCCGCCGCCTGAAGCTCCTGCACAATCGCCTGATATTTCCTCACGCAAGATCATGCGCTCGGCCAACCTCACCATCGAGGTGCGCAACGTGGATGACGCGGCCGAACGGGCTAAATCGATCACAGTAAAGATAGGCGGCTTCGTCGCAAGCACTGACTCCTACGAGGACGATGCTGGCCAGAAGGCCATGCAGCTCACGCTCAGGGTGCCGTCCGACCGCCTGGATGCATCCATAGACGCCATGAAGTCGCTGGGGCGCGTACGCGAGGACGCGCTGAAGGGCGAGGATATAACAGAACAATACTTCGATCTGGAGATTCGTCTCGCTAATGCACGCAAGCTCGAAACCCGCCTGCTCGCGCTGCTCGAGACAAAGACGAACAAGCTCAAGGACCTGCTCGATACGGAGCGCGAGCTTGCCCGCGTTCGCGAATCCATAGAATCAATGGAAGGTCGCAAGCGCTTCTGGGACAATCGCGTGGCGCTCTCCACACTGCAGGTCACCTTCGTGCAACCGCGCGGATTCGGGCGAGGCATATTCGCACCGCTCTCCGGCTCGATCCAGCGCGCGCTCTCAGCCTTCACCGCCTCAGTGGCATGGCTCATCGTGATCGTCTCCGCTGCACTCCCCTGGCTCGTGCTCTTCTTCTTCGCCTCATGGGGCGGACTCAAGCTGCTGAGGATCTGGGTACGCCACAGGCGCGAGGCAAAGAAGAAAAAGGAACAGAATGGAGAATAGAATAAAAATCGCCAGCAAAGCAAGCAACGCTGGAGCTGCATGGTTTTTTACCTGTAAATGCACGCCTTGCTGGCCTTGCTTGCGTTGTTTACGTTGCCTCTATGACCATCTTCATCGGCACCAGCGGTTTTCGTTATGAGCACTGGGAGGACGGCGTGTTTTATCCGCCAGGGTTTTCCAAACGCAGGCAGCTCGAGTTCTACTGCGAACACTTCAATACCGTTGAGCTCAACGTCACATTCTACCGCCTCCCTCGGAAGGAAGCGTTTGAGAGCTGGAAAAAACGCACGCCTCCGAACTTTTCTTTCGCGATAAAAGGAAGCCGCTACATCACGCACGTGAAGAGGCTCAAGGAGCCGGCTGATTCGTTGAGAATACTCTTTGAAAACGCCCGTCCCCTTTTGCCCAAGATTGCCGTCGTGCTCTGGCAGCTTCCGCCTCGCTTCCGTTGCGACATGAAACGGCTGAGAAATTTCGTGAAGCTGCTCAAGCGACGCAGACGCGTACGCCATGCGTTTGAATTCCGCAATGAAAGCTGGTTGACGCCGGATGTGTTTGACCTGCTGCGCGAAGCAGGGATGACCGTCTGCAGGGCCGACTGGCCTTTAATGGATGCCGATATCCCTGATGACATGCCGTTCGAATACGTGCGCCGCCACGGCCCGCACACGGAGGCGCCTTACTCTGGCACTTATTCAGAGGAAGAGCTGGCGTCAGACGCCTCGAAAATAAAAAAATGGGCAAGATCGGGAAAGGACGTCTTTGTCTATTTCAACAATGACGCCGAAGGGTGGGCGGTGAAGAATGCGCTCCAACTGAAAAACCTCGTAAATCGTAAATCGTGAATCGTAACACCCTTATATCTCACTCACGACTTACGATTCACGACTTACGATTTCATATCGGCACCGCCCTGAATCCCTCGCCCGAGACTTCGCTCACCTCCGCCACCGTGAGGAACGCGTTGGGATCGAGGCTCTTTACGTAGAACTTCACGCGAGCGAGCTGAGAGAGCGAGACAACGCAATAGATCACCTTCTGCCGCCTGCCGAGATAGGCACCCTCGCCCTCCAGGAACGTCACTCCACGATTCAGTTTCTTGGTGATCATGTCCGCAATCTTCTGCGGCTCGGAGCTTATTATGAATACGGCGCGGCTCGTGTCGATGCCGGTCATCACCCTGTCGAGCGCCATTGCCGAACAGAAATGCGCTACGATCGTGTAGAGCGCGGCGTGCAGTCCGAAAATCAGCCCCAGCAACGTGACGATGAAAACGTTGAAGACAAATGCAACAGTTCCGATGCTGTAGGACCAGCGCTTTTTTATCGCCGCAGCGACGATGTCGATGCCGCCATGAGAACTGTTTGCCCGAAAGACAAGTCCGGTGCCTCCACCAGAGAGTACGCCTCCTATAAGTGCGGAGAGCATCGCCTCCGGCGCCCAGCCAGCGTGCGACATCCACTCCGTGGCGTACAGACAGCCGGTAAAAGCAATCAGACCAACGGCGCTTCCTATCACGAACGTGCGTCCAACGTAGAACCAGCCCATGATGAATAGCGGGATATTGAGCAGAAGCACGTACGTGCCGACAGAAAGCGGCGTGAGATATGAAAAGAGCTGAGAGAGCCCGGACACACCGCTGGAGAGGAACTTGTGCGGGACCAGAAACGCGTTGATGCCGATTGAACTGATTAACGAACCGAGCACGATCAATGCGAGATTGCGCCAGAACATGCCAGCTGTAAGTTTTTCAATGCCGAAAAATTTACGCATATGAAACCTGTGACCGGTGATCAGTGACCGGTGACAAGTGACCAGTGACCTGCGGTAACGGCTCGTGTAAGAAACAGATTTATCCGAGTCCTTCACGCTGGTCACTTGTCACTGCTTTTATGTCCCCAGTTCAACCACTTTGCCAATGGCGGCGTGGGCAGGAGCGCCGCAAACAGGCAGCAGATGCAGCCGAGCGCAAGTATCTTGCCGAGACTCGCCACGCCGCGATGATGAGCTATCATCATCGACCCGAATCCCACTCCGTTTGCCATCGCCGTCATGAGGAGCGCCTTGCCGGTTGACGAACCCAGAGCGGCAAACGACCTCTCCTGCCTCAATCTGTGAACGACCTGCACGCCGAAATCCACTCCCGTTCCTATGAGGATCGGTATGGCGAAAAAATTCGCCATGTTGAACTGGATCCCAAACAGCCCCATTCCGCCCACCAGCCAGAGCATGCCGAACAGAAGCGGAGTGATCGCCAGCGCAGAGGCGCGCAGCGTACGAAAATCGAGCCATACGAGCACGCAGATCACGACAAAGGCAAGAGCCGCGGATCGCGCAAAGGTCTTGCGCATGAGCTGCCCTGATTCGTGCACCTCGATGGGCGTGCCCACGACCTTCGGGTCCACCTTTCGAATATCCGCCACGAATTTTGCCAGCGCCGCAGGATCCCATATATTTTCCCGCGGATAGATATAGAGCGAATAGCGTCCCGTGGGGCTGACGAACCTTCCGACCACATCCGGAGGCAGGTCCGTAAGGGAGATAATCGTAGGATTCATGCCGCTGGCAAGAATGGTGAAATTTTTGTGCATGTCCGCGAAGAAGTCCTGCTGCAGCGCGCCAAGGTTTGTGAGCTGCACCGGTTTCGCCTTGCCTATGGTATCCACGAGCGCTCGAACCTTTGCCGCAAATTTGTCCAACTCTTCCACCGCGTCCGTCCTTCCGCTCCTGAATGCCTGTTCCTGCAGCCGGTCGAGATTCGAAGCGAGCCTGCCCAGCTCGAACATGAGCCTCGGCACATCGACAGCCGTACCGACGTCGGTGAATGAAAGATTCGCGAACGCCGGGGCCATCTCGCGCACTGCCTCGATCTTCTGCTTCTGGTTCTCCGGGAGTATGCGTTCGACGTCGTCGACTTTTCGAACCGTGCCCAGCGATGAAAATGCCTGCGCCTTTTTATGCGATTCTTCGATGGTGTCCGCAACATCCCGCGCAAACCACGTCGTCTCCTTTGATTTGTCCATTATCAGGTGCTCAAACCTCACGGACTCAAGGCCGCGCGCCTGAAGGTTGAGCAAGTTATTATCGAACGTAACGCGGCCGAGAAAAGGTGCGATCGCCAGCGAGATCAGAACAGAGACGATCATCAGCGCCGCCGGCCTGCGATAGAGTCGCTCCATCCCTGGAAAGGAAAATGCCTTCACGGTTTTGAGAGATTCGGCAGCGCGCCTGCGATCGCGAAGCACGAGCATCGCGGGCAGCACGACGAGCATGGCGATGAGACACAAAACGATGCCGGCGGCGGATATGATGCCCAGCTGCGCAATGGCCAGGAAATCGGTCCACAAGAGAGTGCAGAAAGCAGCGGCCGTCGTAAGCGCGCTCGTCACATTGGCCAAGCCGGTAGTAGTGAGCATTCGCTCGATAGCGGCGTTGACGTCGCCCGTCTTCGAAAGTTCCTCTTCATAACGCGCCACGATGTAGATGGAATATTCGATGGACGCGCCGATGAGCAGGAGCGCAAACACGCTCGACAGCAGGTTGAGCGTTCCTATCGCCACGGCCACGAATCCAAAGGTCCACGTTATTCCGATAACGAGCGTAGACATCGCAAGCATCGGCCTCCCGACGCCCCTGAAGAAGATGACGAATATGGCGCCAAGGAGAACGATGGCCATGATTGTGGCCACGTTCATATCCTTGTTGGACGTCGCCATCTCATCGGCGGACAGGACAGGCCTTCCGGTGAGTCCCGCGTCTATTCCGGGGAATTCGGCACTCGTCTCCTTTATGGCCTTGCGGATATCGGCAAGGGGTTTTCCTATCACGTCCATCGTGCCGTAGTCCTTAGCCGGCATGATGAGCACGAAGAGCAGATCCCCGTTGCGGTAGAAGCCGTCGGTATCAAAGGTCTCGCCGTCGCCGAAAAAGAGCTCCTGAAGCCGCGAACGGTATGGCGCGCCCTTGCTGACTGCATCCGACATGTCGGTAATGAGCCCATCA
Organism: bacterium; assembly: GCA_021810905.1. GTDB lineage: Bacteria > UBA10199 > UBA10199 > 2-02-FULL-44-16 > JAAZCA01 > JAJZQH01. Next base: position 198,527 of record JAJZQH010000004.1, on the reverse strand, counting down.
AGAAAGGTGAAACCCTGCGCGAGCTCCGCTTCGTCATCGGTGGAGACGGGGCCGCCTATGCGAGTAGCCAGAGCACCGAAGAGCGGCGCAAAACCGTCCCATGAAGCGATATTTTTTGCGGCGAACGGTCCCTGCGTGACCATCGCCTTGAGGCCCTTGAGCTGCCCGGGAGTCATGTAGAGCAGGAAGTTCTTTTCAAGCGCCGGGTTATCTATCTTCCAGATGACCTCCTTAAGGCCGGGTATGTCCATGAGACGCTGTGAAAGTTTAGTCACGAACCGCTTTGCCTGGGGCATATCCCCCTTGGAGTCGACCGCGACGTAGAGGTATTCCTCGTCGCCGAACTCCTTGAGGAACTCGATGTAGCGGCGATGGTAATCGAGTTTCATCGAGACCATTTCGTCGAGGTTGGCGTTGAGCTTGATCGTGAGCGCCGCGAAAATCCCGCACGCAATGGTGAGCCCCACGGCCGCGGCGACGATCTTGCGCGGATGCCGAGTGACTAGGTGGGCGATGAAGAGAAACAGTCGTTTGCGCATGGCGTTTCCTTTTCGCGTTCCTTTATAAGTATCCGCGTAATTTGTCCAATCTGTCGAGGAAGAATTCACAGCTCCATAACTGAAGGATCGCGCCGTCCGACTGCCTGAGGAATCTGATGACATCCTGTCTGGCGTCCTCCCAATCGATGGACCTGATCTTTTTTTCCATTTCCTTCAGATACCAATCCTTTGTAACGGTAATTCCCCGGCCCTGCCATGGCCCCGTTTGATCCATGGCGCTCGAAAGAAACTCGTAATTCAACGGTGTCTTGCGCCCTACATACCAGGTAAAATCAAACCAGTCGCGGCCTTTCGTGTATCCGCGACAGAGCAACGCATGGCTTTTCCCCGCGAAGAGGCTCGGGGGGTCCTGCATGGTAATGGGAAAGGGAAACGGAAAGTCGAGGTATTTTGTTTCAACAACGTTTCCCGTCGGCGGATTCGTATCCACTTCAAATTTGATCTTGAGCGTCTTCATCCTCCCTTCCAGCTCCAGGTGCTTGAGCGATAAGAGTTTGCCCATGGAGTCGCTCTTGATAAAGGCCTTTCTGACGGATTCGTCGGCCACTGATCTGTCCCGTATCTCCAGTTCGATACCGTAGGATCCGAATTCGATAGTGAGACCTTTGAGATATGGATCGAGTCGAAAATCGGAATCAGGTTGTTTTAAGATGAAATCAAGATCTTCGGAAAAACGCTGCATGCCATAGAGAATCCTCAGGCTCGTTCCTCCTTGAAAAACAGCACGTTTGAAAAAATCCGAACGCGAAAGGCCTGCCAGTGCAATTTCCTGTGCGATCTCCGCCATCGCATTCTCTGCGTCCTGCCTTGTCTTCGCCTCATACGTTTCAAATCTATCCTGGATGATTCTCGTATTCATAAATTCAGCTCCCGGATGACTCCGTTAAGAAAAGCTGAGACGCGGGCCTTTCCAAAAGAGCGGTCAAGATCTTCAAGCTCATCACGCGTTGCCGCCTGCAGATATTCTTCGTCGATGCGCAGGCTATGGATGAGCGGGTGGATGCCCTTCCACTCTTTTCCATGTGCGTAGATATAATCTGCAATCGCCCTCCACGGCGTAGCCATAAAAAAAGAATCCGCGTCGGAGACGAGGCGCTCAACGTGTGCCAGAAAGACCTTTGCCGGAACGCGCGTAAAGGTGAACGCCCCCAGCGGCGTCTGAAATTCGCGTGAGCGCCTGACGCAGGCAGACGTGACCCAGGGGACAGCCTCGGGAATCCAGCTACGATATGAAAGCGCGGATTCAAAACTGACATACGAAGGGCCATACATTCTCTGAGCGATCGAATAGAGATTCAACGCCTTCCGCTGATAGCGCTTTGCAACACAATACACCCCTTTTCGCATGTGAAGGAGATCGCCCCGCGCCATGGCTCGCTTGAGCAAGGCATAACGCCTGTCCTCGGTGCCAGGCACAATATTGGCGACCTCCGTATCAGAAAAAAACGGTGGCAGATCAAAATAATGCAATTCTTCCAATGATTTACCCATGTTTTGCTCGATACTGTCATTTTATGACAGTTATATGCATATACTACGTGATAGGATTGGGTTTATCAAGCTTATTTGCATAAAACTGTCATAATATGACAGTTTCAGACATAAATAGGCCCGATCGCATAAACGACCGGGCCCACTGCTGATAGACACCAGGGGCTGGCTTTCAGCCCTTCGACTTGGCTCAGGGCATGCTTTGAGCTTGATGCAAAGTCTTCATCCTCTTCAGATACTCCCTGAAAAAAGCAAGGAAGATGGCGCCGAAGAGCGCCGCCATGAAGGACATGATGCAGATTTGGCCGCGTTTGGGGGATGCCCGGAGCACTGGAGGAACAGCTTTATCGATCACCTGAAATGCGAGATCTTCCTTTGATTCGTCGATCTTAGCCATCTCGTATTGCGAGGTCAGCAGCGCATTCATCTTCACGAGCAGTTCCCTCCGAAGCATGAGATATGTGAGATAGACCTGCTGGGGGACGTTCTTGACCGTGCGCGCATCGGCGATTTTCTTATCGACATCGGACTTCTGGGCAATGAGCGACTGAATGACCGTGGAAGCGTCTGCTTGATCCGGACCTGGTACCTGGGACCCGGAACCTGGAACATCGAGCATAGCAATAGTTTTCCCCGGTTCCAGATTCCCGGTCCCTGGTCCCACCACCAGTTCCTGGTTCCCGGTTCCCTGTCCGACTTCTATCGGCACATCCATCTTGCTCTCTGAACTCGAAACGCGGTTGCCACGATAGAACTCATTGATCTCCTTGCCTGCCTCCAACAGTTCTTCTTTGTTCTGCGCAAGCTGCCCCTCTATGAAGATGCGATTGCGCTTGGCCATCGTGAATGAATTCTTATTGATAAACTGTTGAAGCTCATCCACGTATGCATTGACCACGCGCGCCGCAAGCTCCGGCGTTTCGAATTTCCCCGAAATTTTGATCGTTTTTGCTTTCTTGTCATCAAGAATGACGATCATACCCTTCATCCTAATTACGGCAGCTTCCATCGTCGGTTTTTTGTCAACACTGTTTGATTTCCACTTTTCGTTTTTTTTATCCCATTTTTTCTCAAAAAGAATAGGCATGAGATTCTCTCGATTTATTACATTTTCAGCCAAAGTGCGGCTGGTGAGGATCGCCATAAATTTGTCGGATTCGGGAGATCCACCAGGCAGACTCATACCTGCTAATGAGGCCAAACCGCCGAACTGTGAAGCAATGTTTGATAGCCCTCCACTGCCTTTAGAGGTGATCGGGATAAGGACGGCTTCAGCCTTATACTTTTTGGGGAGAACGAAACTGACGATCACAGCCGCGATCGATGCGGCAATGACAATCGCCACAATCATCTTCTTGTGCCGCAAGATCACGTGCCAATAGTCCAAGAGGTTGATCTCGTCTCCGTGACCCGTGACCCGTAACCCGTGATCCGCGTTATAATTTTCGTTCATCATGATGACACCTCACAGTTACGCCTTCAAGCTCATGCTGAGATCATACAACATCTTCGCGACATTTTCGCCGTGTCACGATCACTTGCGTATCGCTATGATGGTCGCGCTTGCCGACAATCCGAACGAAGCCACGCCCAGTGCAAAACTCATCCATGATGCAGGGCTCATCCAGCTCTCCTTGACGACTATGGTATCGCCCGGGTTGACGCGAGCATCGGGTTTTGCGCCATGCGACTTGCCGTCGATTGCGGTTACTCTATATTTAGGTTTTCCGCGTTCGGTTAAACCGCCTGCCAGAGTAATATACTGATTAAGAGTGTAATACGGGCTGAATGGATAGGCGCCGGGAAAGGCAACTCCGCCCAGCACGAAGACTCGGTCTTCATACGAGGGATAAAAGACCTGATCTCCAGGAATGGAAGCCACATTGTAGTCAAATTTCGTACCTTTTGTGACTATATTTGGAATGACCACAACGTCACCGTTCAAAATCGGGAATTCCTTCATTGCTTCCTTTTCGATAGGGATCTCGTCGACTTTCTTTTCTCCGTTTTCAAAACGAATGACCCTTACAGGCTCCTTCATCGCGGTCGCTGCATTAAAGCCTCCGGCAAGCTCAACCACATCATCCAACGTCTTCTCACTCTTCAACTCATAATAGTCCGGACGCTTAACCGCGCCGACTACCTGTATTACGTTCTTACGCAACGGCACGAAGATCACGTCATTGTCAGTGACATATGGATTCTGATCGAGCTTGCCAAAGAGTTTGAATGCAAGCAGGTCTACGTGTGTCGTACCGCCGCCCTTTCGCCTGATCTCGATGTTGCGCTCTGATCCGTTCTGGGCAAGCCCGCCCGCGCGCTGAATAACCTCTGAAACGCGATCCGATGCAGCGACTTTATATGTGCCTGGTTTCATGACTTCGCCAAGCACATGGACCTGATATCCCATGGACATCATCGCTGCCTCACCCATCGTTGTTCCAGCACCGCCACCAACCATACCACCGGCTCCGGCAGGTATCTGTATACCGCCACCAGCCTGACCTGGAACCGGATATTGCTGTCCAGGCTGGCGCTCGCCACCCTTGAAGCTCGGCGCCGGACCCAGATCTTGATCTTCAGCGCCGGTCGGAATGCGATAGCGCGTAGACTGGGCACCGGCCGTCAATACAGGCGCTGTAATTAAGATGAAAGAAAGGAGAGCTGCGATGATTCGATACATGTTTGAAACTCCTGTTTTTCGTGAACCGTAAACCGGGAATGATTGTATATTCGCAGGCGAGCGGGGATAAAAACCTGAGTCCAGAGTTAAAATCAAGCGATAAATTCGTAAACCGTGAACCGTAACGACAACATCTCGGATAGGTAGTTAACGGGTCACGGGTCACGGGTCACGGGTCACGGGTCACGGGTCACGGGTCACGGGTCCGTTATACTCCGGCACCAGGCGCTTAATTCCAGCACGGAGCTTATCCGGAGATCCGTCTACGGTTGCGAACTCGATAAGTGCCGTGAGTTCCTTGCGCAGGGCATCATCGTCCACCCGCTGTACCTTGCCGATACTGATATCCTTGAAGCGTGTGGCGCGTTCTATATCGCCCAGGAAGAGTTCCTCATGGAGTTTTTCGCCTGGCCTGAGCCCCGTATATACGATCGGTATTCCCGTATGAGGGACATGCCCCATCAATGAAACAAGATCCTCGGCCATCTCCGCTATTCTCACAGGTTTTCCCATATCGAGCACGAATATCTCTCCGCCATTGCCGATGCTTGCGGCCTGCAGCACAAGTTCAACCGCTTCGGGTATCAACATGAAATAGCGAGTCACTTCAGGATGCGTGACAGTAACAGGGCCGCCGGCCTTGATCTGAGACATGAACTTCGGCACCACGCTCCCTGAACTGGCGAGCACGTTCCCGAAACGCACGCTCATGCATCTGAGCTTGCCACGACCGTTGGCAGCCTGAATCACAAGCTCTCCCATCCGCTTTGTGGCTCCCATTACATTTGTGGGACGCACTGCCTTATCCGTGGATATAAAGACAAATCTGGATACGCCATGCCGTTCGGCAGAATTCACCACGTTCATCACACCTTGCACGTTGTTGAGAATTGCCTGCCTGACATCCTGCTCGAGTATGGGCACGTGTTTATATGCAGCAGCATGGAATACGACGTCGGGCTTGAAGCCGGCTATTGCATGTTCGACAAGTGCCTTGGATTTGATATCGACCAGCGAGAAGAAGCACCGCTGCTTCAGCGGATGCTTCGAGAATTCTTCATCCAGCTGGTAGAGCCCGAATTCGGAGTGGTCGATCGCCGCCAGCGCCTCGGGCTCAAACGAAATCACCTGGCGGAAGATTTCCGATCCGATGGAACCCGCTGCACCGGTAATCATCACGCGGCGTCCCTTGAGGAAATGCGCGACCAGCTCCTTATCAAGGTTTCTCTTGGGCCTGCGCATGAGGTCAGCGATATCAATGCTGCGCACGACTTCGTTGCCTGAGATCACATCTGTCATACCAGGAACTATCCTGCAGCGAACCCCATGATCCCTGCAGACTCTGAAGATGCGCTTGGTCAGATCGCCATCGGGATTTGCGAATGAAATGACCAATTCCTCCACGTCTAGATTCCTGATCGCCTCAGGCAAGTCATCCAGATTGCCGACGATGGGAATGCCATGCATTTTTTTCCCATTCTTTTCCGAACTGTCGTCTATGAAACCGACGACCTTATATCCGAGCTCGTCGTTGACCGTGAGGTGCCTCGCGACCGCAGCGCCATGCTCCCCTGCTCCATAGAGCAGAGTGTTCTTACCGACCGCGCGCGAGAACCTGCCCTCTTTTACATACCGCCAGCCGTAACGCGTGAGGCCTATGAGTATGCAACAGGCCATCCAGTCCACCACCAGCACCGGCAGCTCGATCTCGTGCCTCACAACGTGAATGAGTGTTATGGAGATTAAGGAACCGAAGACCGTGTATTTGACGATCCTCAGCGCAAAATCCATGCTGACATACCGGATGATCTCCCTGTAAAAACCCGCACGAATGAAGATGAACAGCTTTACTGCAAGCAGCACGCCGAACATCCACGCATATTCATACCACCTGTAATGGATGTCCGCGATGTCGCGGCTCGCCACCTGCAGGGCCAGATAAAAAGAGAGCATGATGATGACGGAATCCGTCAGCATCAATACACCCTGTCTGAGATGTGCGCGGTTAATGGTCATTCTTGGGACTCGGAACCGGGAGCCCGGGACCTGGGACCCGGAAGTCGGGACTCGGGACTCGGTAACCGTGACCAGCGGAGTAAAGCAAGTCGAAGGCAGGTCTGTCAACCATCTTCGCCAGGCATTTTGCCGTCCAGGATATCTGGGAACAAGCCGTGTTTATAGATCAGCCTGCTCATAGACCAAACTCCTGGACGCATCGGGCTGCGGCGTCGTTCCAGCCAGATCTTTCCCGGCACCCAATTTAAGGGCAGCACAAACGAGCGGCGCGAGGGCAAGCGCGGTGTAGAGCGCTCCCCATTGAGGCCTTCGCCATGCTGCAAAGGCCCAAGGGAAAAGCCAGAAAATATTGATCGCTGTCACAGCTAAAGTGACTTTTCCATGACTCTTCCATCTTATGGCAAGGTGCTGATAAGCGTGGCTGCGATGCGCCTCGTACCATTTTGCTCCGCGCATCATGCGCCTGGCGACCGTCAGCGTCGCATCAACCAAGAAGACACCTAGCAAAATCAGCCATCCCCAGATATTCACGGTGCCGCTCTTGATACCTGCCAATGCGAGCATCCCAATTGCTATTCCAAGAAAACCGCTCCCAACATCGCCCAGGAAGATACGGGCCGGAGGAAGATTCCAGACGAGGAACCCCGTAGTCGAAACAGCAAGGAGCGCGGCCAGCATCGCCAGATCGCGTGAACCGCTCAGTGAGAAGAGTAGAGCAGCGCCCGCAGTCACAAATATCGTCTCAGCCCCTGCGATGGCATCGATGCCATCCATGAAGTTATAGAGATTGAGCATCCAAACAACGCTTACGATCAAAAAAACATTGAAGAACCACCAGAGGAGAGGCAGACGCGAATGCATTGTCACATCGCTTATAAGGACCCATGCAGAGATAGCGGCAACGAAGTGCACGACGATCCGCCATCGAGGGGGCACATGACCATGATCGTCCCAAAAACCAACGGCAGCGACTGGAAGGCCGGCTACCGCAAATGCCACAACCAGGTAAAGCGGCACATAGTCTATAAGAAACAAACCGATCAAGGCAGCAAAATAAGTCACGACAATGGCTAGCCCACCGCCCCGCGCCGTCGGTCTCTCATGGGAACTCCGAATATTAGGAACATCGACGAGGCGACTCTTCAACGCAAAGCGCCTGATCAGCGGCGTCAACAACAGCGAGCCGATGAAGGTTCCTAATAGAATTAGCAAATCAAAGAACACTTATACGCCCTCCTTGATAGCGATCCATATACCATCGCACAGTGCGCTCGAGTCCCATATCAAGCGGAATACGCGGCTTCCAGTTTAGTACGCTGCGTGCCTTTGAGGCGTCCACGCAGAGGCTATTGCAGAGCCGATCGAGGACGTCTTCCTTCCCCGACACACGGCCCAGCGCACGCAATATGCTCACAGGAACAGGAAATAATCTGGCCCGACGTCCCATAAGCTTGGCGACCCGGCTTATCAGATCGGGCGTGGAGAGATCTTCGCCATCAGATGCGACGAACGTCTCGCCGGCCGCACTCGAATTGACAACGCAATGCACGATCAGGTCCGCAAGATTTTCGATACCTATGAAGCTCCGCCTATTTTTAATACTCTTCAAGGGCAAAGGTAACCCCTTGTGCGCTAATTGCATCAGCCTAAGGAAATTCCCGCCTACGCCAGCGCCGTATACAAGCGGCGGTCTCACGATTACTAATTCCAATCGGCTTTCCGCAGCAATTTTTTTCAAGATCAATTCGCCTTCCCATTTTGAAACCGCATAGGGACTGTGCGGATGCGCCTGATCATCTTCCACATATGCCCGCTCCTCAGTAGAATTTCCGTGTATGCTGATGGAGCTGATATAAACAAAACGCTTAACTCCATTTTTGATGGCCATACGCGCCAAGCGCTCCGTTCCATTGACATTGACGGAACGAAACGATTCAAGAGGGTTTTTTGACACCTCCTGGATGACATGTACGCGCGCAGCGAGATGAACCACCGTATCGATGCCATCAAGAGCCAGCGACCAATCAGTCGCACCATCTATATTACCCACTTGAACGACATCTTTTGCATCCAAAGCCTCAGCGGCATGAACCTCATTTAATCCGGAAATGTGTCGGACAGCGCCCCTCACCCCGCACCCAGCCGCCTGCAAAGACCGGCAGACGCGCTGCCCCACAAATCCGTTCGCACCTGTTACAAATATCATTCCCATGATGTTCCCTCGCAATGATTCCAGTTCAAACTTTCAAGAACGCTCTTCCGACAGGCGAGCATACTGGATGCTCAATCGCTTCATTTTTTTGCATAGCAGTCACTGAAATGATCTGATCTTTTTTGAGGATGAGAATCCTGAACAACAAAGCGTAAAAGACAAAATAATCCGGCAATGCCTGAAAACAATAAAAGAAATTAATGGCGAGGATGGCGAACAACCACATGCTGTATTCGGGATTTTCCCTTACTTCCTTGAATCTAGCGAGAAAGATGACCGGCAAAACGAACAAGAAAAACAAATACGCAAAAGCGATCATACCCAACTCCGGAAAACGGAGGATGAACATATTATGCGTATTGGATTTATGTTCTCCTGTAACCACTTTATCGTAATACTCAAACAGAATCGGATCAGGAATATAGTTAGCAACTGAATTAGGAATATACGGCGAAACCGATAGCCAGATAAATGATCCCGATCCATACCCAAGGACGGGATTGGAGGCAAAGACATCAATGCCTCTGAGTTGTAGAGCAAGTCGGTCCACAGTACTCGAGGCGTTGAGAACATCGCCGCCCTTTGCGTTCATGGGATCCAGCACGCTTGTCAGAGCACCAATATTTACAAGTAAACCAACGGCGCAAACCATGAAAAGCATTTTTATTTTTCGTTTTCCAAAAAATAAAAGATAGATGCATAAAAAAAGAATCAAAGCGAAAAAAGGATTCCTATCAAACGTGCTCAGAATTAACAGTACATCCATCACAAGCAAGACGATACCGGAGCGCTTCTTATTAATGATCACATCCCTAAAAATGAATACAAACATGAGTAGAGCAAAAAATCCGACGTAAACTGATGCTCCAAACATCATGCTGCCGAAACCGCCTTTTACATCCACCGAATAATGCGTGATGGCGGATGGCATCGCGCCTATACTTACAAGGATCAATTCCAACGCCAGCACTAGGGTCAGGATCTTTGAATAGATTGTTATTTTTTTGATCAACTCGTCGGGATCGAATGGAATCACTGTCACGCCATACCCGCCAAGCATGATAAACAAGCCCCCCACCGCGAGCGGAAAATAAGACGAAGGGAAAAATTCCTCATGGACAAAATATGACCCACACGAAAGAATGGAGATAAATGCCAGGATCATCATGAACCACCTGAACCTGACGGCCCAGAGGCCTTCCATGCCAGATTGTTTCGTACCTCTCATCCTGTACAACAGCGCCGCAAAGAAAAAAACGACTGAAAATAACGGAATGAAATAATTATCAAAAAAAGAATATGGCCACTCTTGCGCATTGCCAAAAAGATTATTAATCAGCGTATCCCCCCAGGAATTCTGCATATATATCTTAGGGAAGAAGAAAATAAAAAAGATGAGTATGGAATAAAGTAATTGAGGTTTAATGAATGAAACGCGAATGAGCAGAGCTAGGATTATTACAGTGAGAACGACGAAAAATGCGATATCGGCGCAGGAGCCCTGTGTGAAATATAGCACGGCCAGGTCGAGAAGTGAGACCGCATAAAGGAGGCCTACGTAAATGGTATTTGATTTCAGTATCATATACAGTTCGTAATTTCCCGTTCAGCCAATCGCCTTACTCAATACAGACAACGTGCCTTCAGCTTGTAATCGTCTGGAATAAAGCGGCGCAGCTTTCTCCGCATTACACGCAAGCAAATTGCGACGCGTGCCATCGTTTCGCAATTTCACTACAGCGGAGGCGAGGGCTGCGGGGTCCTCCGGCCTCACCCACTCTCCGGCACCATGCGCCTCAACGATATCAACGCCCTCTCCCCTGGGGCCCACATAGAGGATCGGGATTCCCATCGCCATAGATTCGAATATCTTCGATGGAATCACTTTGGAAAAAACCTTGCGATCCTTCAGATGTATAAGAGAAACATCGCAAACGCTCAGATACGCGGGCATCTCCTCTCGCAATTTCCGCGGCAGCAGCAAGACGTTATCAATACGCCGCCGGCGGATGATTTCATCCAGATAGCCTCTCGCAGCCCCGTCTCCAACAATAAGGAAGACAACCTTCTCCTGCCGGAGAAGTTCAGCAGCCGCGAGTACATTCTCCAGGCCATGCGCCAAGCCAAGAGTTCCCAGATATCCGACTACAAAGCTATCTCCTATCTGCAGAGCGTGCACGATGCCGGGATCTTTGGAGCGCGGCGAGAAAAGCTCGAGATTCGCGCCGCCGAGAACTACATGAATTTTTGCCGGATCGACGCCCCTTTGCTCAAGATCTTTTTTAAATGAACCCGTAAGGACCAAGATCCTCTTGGCAACTCTGTAAAGGTGCAATTCCAACCGTTCGAGCAGACGATAACCGAGCCCCTTCTTCAATGCCTCGACGGCGACAATTGATGCCGGCCAGAGATCGCGTACTTCCATGACATGAGGACACCCCTTCACTCCAGCAAAGGCCGCGGCCGCGACGGGAACAAAGAGGTGAGGCGATGTTGAGACAACTACATCCGGCTTTGGTTCAAATAGCGCTATCACAAATGCAGAGACTGCGTAGGACAGATAGTCGAGAATGCGCAGCGCGAATCCCGAATTGGGAACGATCAACGTCTTGACACGTACGACGCGTATTCCATCAAGTTTCTCGATAAAACGCCAGCGGTTCTTATAGCCCTCATAAACCTTCCCCTCTGGGAAATTGGGCGCGGCGCAGATGACCGTAACATCGTGGCCTGACTCACACCACATTTGAGCTCGCTCGTAGACGTGAGCCGCAGGAGCGCTCGGCTCCGGCTTGAAATGATCGGAAAAAAAAAGAATCTTCATGCGATAAGCCAGCGGCCGGCACGGACGACGTCCGTCACAAAGCTTTTCGGCTGACGGACATACAGGGACCGGCGCGATACTGCCCTTTTGAAAATGCGCCGCCAACCGCGGTTGTACTTTTCAAAAGCCGCTGTAGCGGATTGCATGATGTCGTCCATGCGCTCCTGCTTGAGGAACAAGCTGCGCTTACGAGGATCTACAAAGAAATAGTCGACGGGATTCGTCTTGAAAAAATGCTCGTTCGTGACCTGCTCATCAACAAGTCCCCGAACCCTGGCGTATTCGAAGAGACGCGTTCCTGGATAGGGCTTATAAACTCCCACCGCCGCATAGCTCGGACCTATATCCCGCATCAGCGAGACAGTCTTCTGTATTTGCTCTTCGCGTTCCATGGGCAACCCGACCATGAAATATGCCGTCCAGAACATGTTGTTTCGATTGAGTACCGAAGCTCCCGTCCTGATCTGTTCGAGCGTAAGTTGTTTGTCGAAGATCTTCAGGATCTCCTCGTCGCCAGATTCCACACCGGCTCCGATTCGATTGCAGCCCGCTTTTTTCATCATTTGTATCAACGGATCGTCGATAAGATCCAGGCGTGTGGCGCATTCCCACAAAACGCCGCCGCATTCGCTCGGAAGGCGGCTGCAGAACGTATCAACCCTGCGCCGGTTCAGCGTAAACGTGTCATCCTTGAACATGTACTGAATTGTTCCATACTTGGAACGGACTTCTGATATCTCGCGAAAAATATTTTCTACGGAGCGAAAACGGGTCTTCCTGGAAAAATTGCTGCAGTAGCTGCAACGATACGGGCACCCTCGAGACGTAATCATTAACCCCATATCCTCGGCTGAAAATGACTCTGGGTGCAATAGCGCTTCCCTTGCCGGCATCGGCAGCTGATCAAGATCCCTTACTTCCAGCGGCGCCGTATCAAGATGCGACCTATGATCCTTCGTGATTACACCATCGATATCCGCAAACTCCCTCGATCCGGAGCTATAGCGACGCACAAGCTCGACGAATGCCTCCTCCGCCTCCCCTTTCACAACAATGTCAGTCGATGGCCAGTCGATCATCCCCCTGGGCATGACATTTGCGTGAGCGCCGCCCATCACGACAAGACAGTTGGATCGCCATGCCTTTACCAGCTTCGCCACACGAAGCGCCGAGGCATATTGAATTGTCATCGTAGTAATGCCCACGATGTCCGGCTGAAATTCCTGAAGGACACGTGTAATCGTAGCCCAGACAGGATGATCGCCGTCATTGACTCCCGCTAAAAAACGATCCATGTGCATTCGCTGTTTTGTGAATGACAATCCGACTGTATGAAGGAAGGCCTTATCGGCATCGTAAACCGCGATATCCGCAAGGCCTTCGCGCTTTACAACGGCTGCCAGCATGCAGAGCCCGACAGGGTAGCCTCTCTTGATGAGTCCAGTGAAGCAGTTTGTCGGCGGATCGATCAGCAATATTTTCATGGCATCGTTCTCAATAGTAAGCGAGCTTGAAGGCAATTTTCGAGGCCAGCGCCAGCCCGCGGTACAACGGCCTCTCCGCGTACCCAGCCCAACGGTCGGCGACGTCGGCGAAAACATCCTCCCCCGTCAATCTGTGCATGATCCGCAGCTGAACGATGTGTAATTGATGATAATACCCGCTCGCAACCGACTTGAAACGCTGCGGCGTCTGTTCGTAGAGCGACCAGAAGCCATTGTCATATTCGTTCAGTTGAGCCGTTATCGCCTTTGAACATGATGTGAACAATGCCTTAGCGCGATCCTGACCGGTCAAAAGCGCGTAATCATATACGCCCCACAACGCCCACATACATCCATTGAGGATATGCGTCGGCGGCTCGACGAGGTATTCCTCGATCCATGGACGCCCAAGGGCATCGTGAAATAGAACGCCTCCGTCCCCGATCGATGCCGTTATCGAATGAAATGTTTCATCTGCAGCAACCCGATACGCTTCATCCCCGGTAATCGCGCTGGCTCGCGTAAGCACTGAAAGTCCCTGTCCCTGAGCGAGACCTGAAAACCATGGGGCTTTTAACGGCCGGTAATACTCAAAATCAAAATGATGCGGCCATAGCTTAAGCCCTCTCTCATTGCTCATACGACTGTTCAAGAGCCAACGAGCATTCCGCAAAAAAGCATCCCATCGCGCATCATCGCCCTTCACTGCCAGATTGTAATTGGCAAGGGCATACTGCGCGATCGCGATCGGATTGTACTGCCGTCCGACGGTACCGTGATAGTCCAGGAGTGGAACGCCGGCGTCATCGAACGGCCCCTCATAGGAAGCCTTTCCCCGAAAAGTCATGTAATATGGTCCCAATTCTCCGGAAAAGGCATCCGGATTGATTTCGGGCTCCTCATGCCAAAACGTCAGCTGACTGTTTTTTCTCAACAGATACGATGACATGATTCTTCGATAGTACTGTAGTCGTTTCATCGCCCCACCTTCTTCACATTTCTGCGGCAAACCATTGGGAGAGCATATCCGCAATTCTCTCCGCTGCACGGCCATCCCACAGCGGAGGTATTGTACCTTGTTTCCGCTGGCCGCCCAGCACGCGTTCGAGTTCGTAGCGAAGCTGATCACCGTCGGAGCCCACCAATATATTCGTACCCGCGGACACAGTCACAGGGCGTTCCGTATTCTCTCTGACAGTGAGGCACGGAATTCCGAGATACGTCGTCTCCTCCTGGATGCCGCCCGAATCCGTGACCAGTGCCGCGGCATTGATCTGCAAATTTAAGAACGCGAGATATCCGACTGGATCGATAAAACGAATGCGCGACAGCCCCGCCTTATCGATGTCCAGCCGCTCCATGCGCGAACGCGACCTCGGATGGATCGGAAACACGATCGGGACCTCACGCGCAATTTCCGACAACGAGCGCAGGAGACTCTCGAAGATAACGGGATCATCTACGTTCGACGGACGGTGGAGCGTCACCAGGACATAGCCGCCCTTGCGCAAACCAAGGTTCTCGACACATCCATCACGCTCTGCCAAAGGACGCAAACGCACCAAAGTGTCGATCATGACATTTCCGACGCGATGTATGCGCGCGGCGGCCACACCTTCGCGAAGCAGGTTTTCGTCCCCGTCCGCCGACGGCGTGAACAATAATTCGGCAAGCTGATCTGTTACAACCCGGTTGATTTCTTCCGGCATGGTCCGGTCGAAGGAACGCAACCCGGCCTCGACGTGCGCAACCGGAATAGAAAGTTTCGCGCACACGAGCGCCGCAGCCAGAGTTGAATTGACATCGCCGTAGGCCATGACGACGTCGGGACGGCGCGCCGCAAACGCCTCCTCGAGACGCATCATGATCAACGCCGTCTGGACTGAATGGCTTCCCGACCCCACGTCGAGGTTCACTTCCGGCGCCGGCATCTCCAGTTGATTGAAGAATATTTCGGACATCAGATGATCGTAATGCTGCCCCGTATGCACGACCATCTGATGCAGGCCGGCAAGCTTCAATGCCCGATGGGTCGGAGCGGCTTTCATGAAGTTCGGGCGTGCGCCGACGACATGTGCTATCAATCGTTGTCTGATCATTTCTTATTACCCAGTTCAATAGTGACGCGGGCGACTTCTTCGAGTTCTTCGAACGGAATCGGGCTCGGTGAGCCGGCTCGGACCGCACGGACGAAGGCTGCGGCACATGCCTCCTGCCCCTTATCCTGTCGCCAGAGGTTCATCTTCTTGAAACGCGGCCATCCGTATCCCTGCATCCGGCGATAATTATCCAGCTGCAAGACCCTGCCTGCGCAAAAGACCTCAAGCCGTTCCTTCGGAAAAGATCGATGTCCGTTTGCAAGATAGTGAATCGTCCCCACCGAACCATCTTCAAAACGGAGCGTGATGGTCGCCTTGTCGCCCAGCGAATCCCCGCCCAGATATATCGATTGCGCATCTTCAATCCCCGCCCCGGCGAGGTGACGCAGGAGATCGATGAAATGGCATGCCTCGCCGATGATCCTCCCGCCTCCGGCAGCGTCATCCTGCGTCCAATGCTCCGCCGGAATGGCCCCTGCGTTGACCGTCATGATGAACGATTTCGGTTCGGCCACGCCATCGATCAGGGACTTGAGTTTGAGAACCTGCGGCGCGAATCGGCGGTTGAAACCGACCATCAGGATATATTTGCTTCCGGCATCGTTTATCTCCCGATACCCTTCCGATATATCTTTCAACTCTTCATGCGTCAGGCAGAGCGGTTTCTCCACAAAGACATGTTTTCCGGCCGCAAGCGCCTGCCGCACGAGCGAGGCATGAGAATCATGGCGGGTGGCGATGACAACTGCATTTGTGCCCGCATCGGCCATGAGTCGCTCGACGTCAGTGGTCGTCTCGTCAAAACCGAATTTTTTTCCAAAATGGATGCCATTGACTCCCCCGAAGGTCGCCAGGGATTTGAGCTCCGCGCCGGCCTTCTGGAATGCCGGGATCAGTATCCTCCCCGCATAGTTTCCAGCGCCGATGAAACTCACCGTCGTCTTCTTCGCACGGCCGACGGTAGTGGCAGCCTTGTTGTGCGTCGCAGCCCGAGGGAGCGTCACCGTTGTCTCGGCCGTCTCAGGACCGTATTTCAACACGACTCCCAGGCATGGCTCACCCTTGCCGACGATGACGTCATAGGCCTTGACGGCCTCATTGACCGGAAACCGATGGCTCATAAGCTGCCGCACGTTCAGCATTCCGGAGGCAAGCAATTGCAGGATCGCCTCGAAATTGCGCTGCTCGGTCCAGCGAACATATCCAAGAGGATAGTCCTGCCCCTTTTCTTCGTACAGGGGATCGTATCTCCCCGGGCCATAGGAACAGGAGACCCTGAATGTGAGTTCTTTCTTGAAGAAAAGATTGCGGTCCAGTTCCATACCCGTCACGCCGATAAGGATAACGCGCCCTCTCTTCCGACACATCTGCGCTGCCTGCCGAAGCGGCTCGCTGTCATCCGTGGCAGCCGTAACGATGACGCCATCGATGCCTTGACGATTTGAAAAAACCTCGGCTGCTCCGACCGGGTCTGCGCCGCACGAGAGGTCCACCGTCTCGGCACCGCACTCGCGCGCAAGCGCCAGCCGAGCGGGATCCAGGTCGACCCCGAGGACGCGGCAACCGTTCGACCGCAGGATCTGAACCGTGAGTAGTCCCAGCAGGCCGAGGCCCACCACGGCAAAAGATTCGCCCAGGGTCGGTTCCGCAAGACGGACTCCCTGCAGAGCAATGGCTCCCATGACGGTAAATGCAGCTTCCTCATCTGGAACATCATCCGGGATGCACGCACAGAGATTACGGGGGACGCAAACATATTCCGCGTGATTACCGTTCGAGGCCACCCTGTCTCCGGGACGGAACCCGTCCACGCCGGCGCCTACTTCCACAACCTCACCGGCATTGCAGTAGCCGAGCGGAAGAGGACGTTCCATTTTGTCTCGGACAGCGTCCAGCGCCAGTCCCAGCCCATCCGCTCTGACCTTGTCGAACAGCTGGCGCATCTTTTCCGGTTGCTGGCGGGCCTTCGCCACGAGACCGGCCCTGCCGAACTCGATGAGCATGCGCTCGGTGCCAGGAGAAATGACGCTTGCCTTTGTGCGGACAAGCAGATGTCCCGGGCGAACTCGCGGGACAGGAATTTCCGCCACCTCCACCATTCCTGATTTAAGCGATTGCAACACTTGTTTCATCTCGAATTCCTCCATCTCCCGTAGCACGCGGCGCATCGACATCCGCAGCTGCCATATCACAAATCATCGAACGTCGAGGTTCATGCCGACTGCTCAGCATCTCCTTGTACGCCAGGACCTTCTTCTCGAGCATGTTCCACGACACTGCCGATGCTGCAAGGACACAGGCAAATGCGGCCGCCATGGAAACCACGGTGCCGCCAAACCCGATATGGACGAAGAGGTTGATGATAATCATATGATACACGTACATGCCATAGGAAAGGTCCTGTCCCCTGAGCAGCAGCGATGTTACACCGCTACATGTAAATGCTGCCGACACGACAAAAAAGGCCATGACAGCCCCTGAGACAAACTCCAACGGCGCCCACTTTCCGACGGAGCTCTCAACAATCGCCATTATTAAATAGAGTCCAAACCAGAACAGCGCCTTTCCGTTCACCATCCTTTGAAGGACGTCATAGTTCCGATACAGCAGCATTCCAAAAAGGAACATCCAGATCTGCGGCACGAACGTCATGAAAAAGAGCTTCATCTCCGACGCTGTCTCCTTCTGATCGATAAACAAGGCATAAAGTACGAAGGAGAACACGGCGCAGGCGCCGATGAACACGTTGCCGCCCAATCGGCCTCGGAATCGGCCTGCAGCCCAGGCGATTAGAGGGACTAGGAGATAAAACTGGAGCTCGACGGGAATGGTCCACAGGCTCCCGTTTGGGGTCCCGACACCGTAGCTTCGCAGGCAATCGGGTGTAAAGAACTGGAAGAACGTCACCTGACCCACAAGCCAGGTCCAGAATCCATTGCTGCTCAATACGGTTCCATCGATGGAACCGCTCACGATCATGCACGTCAGCGTCAGACCGAGCCCCAACCATAACGCAGGATAAATCCTCAGAAAGCGATTGACGAAATACTGACGGCCGTCGTCTCTGTTCGACTCCCAGGATTTCGCGATGAGAAATCCGCTGATGACAAAGAATATCGGAACGCCGTGAAAACAACCGATGAGCCAGTTTACCTTTGCCCAGGCCCAGGACTGCACCGGCACATCGAGATGCTTCAGCGCATGCCCATAAAAAACCTGCAGCGCCGCCATCAACCTGATGAGATCGAAATTGTTCTTCCTCGAAATATCCATTGATCCTTACGATCGCAACTGAGGTACAGGCACATCGACGAACATGCGACACCACATCTCCGTGCAGAGCAGGGAAAAAATAGTATACGCGCCGTCCACTCGTCCGCAGCGATCGAGCTCAATCAGCCGGGAAACCGCAGCCGGATCAAATAAACCGCGTTTGCGAAGGGAAGGCTGCGACAACACGTCATCCACTATCGGTCGCAATTCATGCCTCAACCAGCGACGAAGCGGCGCACCAAAACCGGATTTTTTCCGATAGATGACCTCGCGCGGCAGATATGCTTCCATGGCCTTCTTGAAGATCGATTTGCCGATGCCGCCCTTTTGCTTGAGGTTCATCGGTATGCGGGCGGCGTACTCGACCAAATCCACATCCACGAGCGGCACCCTCACTTCGACACCTGCGGCCATGGAGACCTTGTCCGTGTAATTCAAATTGTGGTCCGCCAGAAAATGTTTTCCCTCCAGGTATAGCATCCTGTTCAAGCGCCCAGGCTCCCCTGGGATTCGGCTCAAACTCCGAAGGAGAGGCTCCGCGGTCTCAACGTTTTCGAGTTCTGCAGCCAGGGCCGGAGCGTATAAGGAGCGGCGGAGACCGTCCGTGCTCCAGTAAAAGTAGCTGATGAGACGCTCATCGTCGGGAAGGTCGGCATAGGCAAAAAGTTTCGCCGCGCGCCGCGCGAGCGTTCGCGTCGCCCAAGCCCCGTGCACGTCGCCATCCATCGCACGGCCCGCGAATGTCGCCAGTTTTCTTTTGCATGAACGGGGCAGCCACGACCAGAGGCGTTCGCGCTGCAAAGCCCAGTGTCTGCGATATCCCGAAAAGACGTCGTCGCCTCCAGCTCCCGACATCAGCACCTTCACTCCATCGGCCCTGGCCCTCTCGGCAATCAACAGCGCATTGATCGGCGCAGGGTCCGCCTGAGGCTCATCGAGATGAAATAGCATGCGCCCCAGGTGTCGTATCATGTCGGGCCGCACCTCAAGGACCTGCAGGTCGGCGCCGAGATGCAAAGCAACTTTTCGCGCGTAAGGGAGGTCCGCGGGATTCCCTTCGACATCACGCTCATCTCCAAAGCCAATGCTGTAGCAGCGGGCAGCTTCATCAGGATTGATCTTGTGCATCATCGCCGCGATCGAGCTCGAATCAAGTCCGCCCGAAAGGAACGCGCCGACGCGCACATCCGCAACCAATTGACGCCGTACGGCGGACTCGACCTTCACGGAAAGCTCCGAGGACAGGCTTCGTTCCGTCCCCTCCAAAGGAGGCTTTCCATAGGGGAGATCATAAAAGTACCAGCGCCGTGCAATGCGGCCACCACGAACGATGATCGCCTCCCCTGGCTCCACCTTCTTGACGGCCTCGAGCACTGTATCCGGTGCCGGGCACCAGAGGTACGCGAGATGATAATGAAGGGCTCGCTTGTCGAGATCGCGTCGAACTTCCCGGCAGGCGAGCAGCGCCTTCAGCTCTGAAGCGAACAAAAATCCCGAAGGAACCGTGCTGTAATACAGCGGCTTGACCCCGAGGCCGTCGCGCGCCAGGAAAAGCTCCCGCTCAAGGCCGTCCCACAGCGCGAAGGCAAAGATGCCGTTCAGTTTTTCGACAAACCGATAGCCGAATTCCATCAGCCCGCGCAGCAAGACTTCGGTGTCGCCGGTTGAAACGAAGCGATGACCGCGCGCCTCAAGATCTTCGCGCAGCTCCTTGAAGTTGTAGATTTCACCATTGAAGGTGAGCACATAGCGCCCGTCGGACGAGCGCATGGGCTGCGCCGCGGCTTCCGAGAGATCGAGGATCGCCAGGCGCACATGACCGAGCGCAATCCCCGGCCCAACGAACGAGCCTTTCCCGTCCGGCCCCCTGTACACCTGAGCCGCATTCATCGCGTCCACAAGGCCGGGTTCAAACTTGCCGAAGCATCCCGAAATACCGCACATGATTCAGTCCTTCCCCTTCGGATGTGACGCGTCGAGAAGCCCATGATGCACAAGAAGTTCCTGCAATCCGTCGCGCAATGATATCCTGGGCTCGAAACCCATGATCCTGCGCGCCTTCGAAATATCCAATATGCTCGCGGGAATATCGGCCATCCGTTCGTCCGTACGCCTCACGGGAACGGTTTTTCCAAGGATATCCTGCACAAGGCCGACGACGTCGTTGAGACAAACACCTTGGCCGCTGCCGATATTGAATACGGACTCGTCGGACTCGATCACTGCAAGCCGCCGAAGGGCCCACACGACGTCGTCGATGTGAACGAAGTCCCGTATTGCAGTGCCTTCGCCCCTTATCTCGATGTCCCCGCCCGAGAGCAGCTTCCCGATCACAATGGAAATGAATCCCTGGCGTCCGTAGAGGTTTTGCCCGCTGCCGTAGGGATTGCTCAATCTCATGATTTTGCAGTCGATGCCGAATTCATATTTGTAGAGCTGAAGATATTTTTCGATCGTCAATTTATGAATGCCGTGAGAGCTTATCGGATCGGTTTCCGCTGCCTCTGGTATGGGCAGCGTCCTTCGACGTCCGTAAACGGACGCCGACGATATAAAAACTACTCTCCTGACCCCCTGGTGAACGCACTCCCTCAGCAGATTGATTGTCTGAACGACATTGCTGAATAATTCTTCGTTTTCGTCCACGGCATCGCCGGGAACGGTACTGGATATCAGATGATACACCACCGAAGCACCCTCGATCGCGCGGGCAACATCTTTGCGATTCATGAACGAGCCTTGGACCCACCGTGTCCGGGAAGAAAACTCAGCCGAGCACAGCGCCTCATCGAGCACGCTGACTACGCAGCCCTGCGACAACAAAGATCGCAGAAGATGCCGCCCGATAAATCCAGCTCCCAATATCGCCGGAGTCATCGTCATGGGTTTCCGATGGAGAGGAGCCGGCAATAACTCTGCAGACTCTCGTGAAGCGAATGGTTTTCGACAGCGCGGAGACGAGCTCTCTGTCCATACTCCTTCCGGAGTTCCGGATTCTCCAAGAGCGTGCGCATAGCCCCTGCAAGCTCTTTCGGAGACCGCGGCTGCACCAGGATGCCGCAACGTCCCTGATCGAGTATATCAGGGATTCCTCCAACTGTCGTTCCGAGACACGGGAGTCCGGAGGAGATCGCCTCCAGCAACGCCACCGGGAACCCCTCATAATGCGAAGGGAATGCAAACATGTCGGCTGCACGATATTCTTCCCGGAGTTTCGCCCTACACGCTATCGCACCGATCAGCTTCACCTTTGTAGCCAGGCCCAGCTCCCTTATCATCGACCTCATGGCCTCATCGCGACCGAACGTCGGACCCACGAGACGCATCGCGAAATCCCTCTCCTCCTGATGGAGAATCTGAGCAGCCTTCAGAAGATCATCAATCCCCTTCTGTTCGATCATCCAGCCCACATACAAGATCCTGATCGCCCCACTTTCGCGGGCCGCGGGTGCTGGCGAGAAATACTCTGTATCTACACCCCCCGCTACAATCCGTATGTTCGCGCGAGGGAATATACCGCTGAAATATTCCTTCCAGCTCTCCGATTGGACTCCCAGGATATCCAGATGCGACATGAAATACGCAGCCACCTTTTTGAGCACTGATGGCAATCGATTGTAAAACGTGGGAAAATGACCATCCACCATGACGACGATGGGCTTCGAGCCCGAAAGGCGGACAATCGTGCTCCACATGCATTTCTCCCAGAAGGAACGGTAGGCTCCGGAGAACATGAGGACTTTTCCCCTGTTCAGGGAAAGAGAACCCATCAGCAATTTCCACGCCAACATCACTGGATGTGCCGCTGCCGCAATGAATGTAGAAGGTTTCGACGAATCGATGACCGCCAGACCTTCGGCGCCTCCTGCATGGTCCCGGATACTTCCCACGATCGTTGCGATACCTCCGATCGCCGGAGGCAGCGGTCCGATAACAAGAGCTGTTTTTTGATGGCTTCGATCCACGCTGCGCTTCCTTAAATCTCTTCACGCGGTCGCTATCGCGACCGCGCTACGTTCGCTGACAACCTGATTCATTCACAATGCCTGGGTATCGGTTTAACAACCAGTACCAAAGTGAACCCATGTACTCATGTATCATGAGCAGTGTCTCGCTCAGGACGGAAGCCTGAGGAATTAACGATTGGACGCTAAAAATAACGCCTGTCCTTCTGTCATACGAAGCCACCGGACGGGCATTTCGGAAATAGCGCCTGAACTCGACCATCGCGCGCTTCAGGTGCCATGGCGAGGTCACCACCGCGATGACATCGTCCAGCCCGACCGCATCGCCCCTGCAGAGGTTGATGGCGTGCTCTCGAGTGTTTCTGGATGCCGACTCCGTGACGATCCGCTCCGAAGGGACCCCCAGCCTGGTCGCGAGATCCCTCATGAGAAAGCTTTCCTCATGCCCTTCGTCCCCATCCGTCCCGCCGCTCATGATCAGAATCCTGGAGTCGCACCTTTTGTAGATCTCGACGCCCTTTAGCACGCGACCGGCGGATTCGCCGGCCAGCATTCTATCTTCCGGATTCCTGCTTCCATAATAGCCGCCTGCCAGGACAACGACCGCATCGACCGGGCAAATATTTTCGTAAGCGTCCTTCATTTCCAAACGAGTGCTGAGATACGCATCCACCAGAGGTAGACTCAGCAGCGTCAACACGATGACTATCAGAAAACAAGCAACAGACAACGCTCTCAAGCCCCTCCCTATGCGCCACGCACCTATCGCCTGCACAAGGCAGAGCGCCCAGAGAAGCGCCAGACAGAGAAAGTACGGAGAAAAAAGGATCTTCAACTGGCCGTTACCCGTTTCCGCAGATACCACTTCTGCAGGGGATGGATCACCGCTTCCGGCAAAAAAGACGCCACCAGCAGCATCAAGGCGTACCGCGACTTCAACGCGTATGGAAAGGCACAGTTCCGAGCTCCCCTGGAGTCACCGGTCCTGAAACAATAACTCGCCTTCCTGAGGCGCGAGGTCATCCTGAAATATTCCGCTTCGTCTCCAAAGCGTTCCCAGAAATCAGGCGTCGCGCTCTTGAGCTTCGAAAGCAGCAACTCGGCCTCCTCGGCAACCAGGTGTCCCCTGGACCATGTGGAGCTCTGGGCGTGAACCCGGTACTCCGCCAAAGGCTCTTTCACCATCGCCAGGCTCCAGCGCCGCGCAAGACGTATGAAAAGGTCGGCCTCTTCGCTGATTTCGAATCGCGGATCAAACCACTCGCCCACCTCATCGAGCGCCGTTCGCCTGATCATCACCGTCGGCATACAGAGGAAGTACTCCTTCAACAGCTGCCTGAAGCACTCCCCTGTTGAGGACGGCATGCGATCGTAAAATCGTGATCGATCGCCATCCTGGTTGAAAACGACAGCGTCGGAATAAACGATGCCGATCTGAGAATCCCGGAACAGCGGTATCTGTCGCTCCAGTTTCTTTGCCGACCATCGATCGTCGCAGTCGAGAAACGCGATGAATTCGCCGCGAGCCTGTTCGATCGCGCAGTTTCGAGCCGCGCCGAGAGGCACTGTCCGATCCCCTTTGAAATAGCGCAGCCTGTCATCATAACTCCGGGCGATGACGGCCGAGTCGTCGGTCGAGGCATTGTCAAAGAAGACGATTTCCCAATCAGGGTACGACTGCGCATAGACGCTGTCGATGGCCTCGCGGAGATAGCGCTGGCCGTTGAAGCAATTCATGATCACGCTGACGGTCGGTTTCGAAGGATTCATCGATATATCATGGAAGGGATCGAATCACCCGGGCGGGGACGCCGCCCGCAAGCACATTGGCAGGGATGTCGCCTGTCACCACACTGCCCGCTGCAATCACAGAATTATCGCCGACTCGAGAGCCCTTGAGGATCATCGAGCCGCTGCCGATCCAGACGTTTTTGCCGATCAGGACGTCCGCATCAGTTTCAAACGCCGGATGCAGCACCCTCCCCTCCGGCGGCCACAGGACGTGAAAATCCGAATCCATGATAACGACGTTCGGCGCGACCATCGTCTCGGCGCCGATCTTGATGCTCTTCGTTCGCGCTGTAATGGAGGTGCCATTCAGACCAACGCCATCGTCTACGACAATGGAGGCTTGGCGCGACAGAGTCTTGAACTTCGTAGGTGCGTAGATGGAAGAAGACGTGCATCGTTGCGACGAAGAGACGACTGAGACATTATTTCCAATTTCGATCCTGCTGCCGGAATGTCGGGAGAGATGAACCTTCCCCCAGCACCGGACGCCTTCGCCCAATTCGATACCCAGGCATCGCGCCTTGAGACGCAGCAGCGCCGTGCCGGTCACGGAAGCACTCTTCCCCTGAAACCAGTTAAGATATCTGCAGATACAGTCCGTAATAGTGCTCATAATTAGTTTGTAAGACGCTGAGACAAGAATTTGGCTCGTCGAAATCCCCCGGCAAACATTTTTTTAACGGTAGTCATCATAGAAGCCGGCTCCGCAAACGCGGCCCGGATCGCCAGATAGACCCTCCCCCAAAAAAGCGTCCTCGCCAGCTTCCGCACCGACCAATGCGGAGTTCGAATGAGAAAACTCCTGGTGTAGTAATCCTCCATCCGAACTTCGCGTGAAAGGTAGCCGTTCTCCCTGCATGTATCATAGAGATCGGTTCCAGGATAAGGAGTCGCCACGGAAATATGAGGTTCGAAGCATCGGCATGAGGCGGCAAATCTGAATGATGCCCAGATGTCCGGGATCGTTTCTCCGGGCATGCCGACGACGAGAAACATACCGCAATCAAGTCCAATCTTTTGACAATACACGATCAGACGCCGAACATGATCGAGCTTGAGGGGTTTCTTTATGATGGTATCAAGCACCCGCTGCGAGCCGCTCTCGACCGGAAAATTCACCCTGAGACACCCCGATGCCTTCATCGCCTCCAGCATCCCCTCGTCGATCGACCACGCGCCCACGCCGTTCGGCGTATCCCACACAAATCCGAGACGTTCCTCCTTAATACGCGAGAATAACTCCATCGCCCGTTTCCGGTTCGCCGTCACATTGTCGTCCTCGAACATGATCTCCTGGACGCCGTACCTATCGCGCAACAAGCGCATTTCCTCGATAACGTTTCCGACGGATCTCACCCGATACTTTCTACCCCAAACACGGTGAGCGCTACAGAAGGTGCAACGCGCGGGGCAGCCGCGCGAGGTAACTACGGGGCTGAAACGCTCACGGTGCCGCATTCCATGTGACGCGGGGAGACCATAATAGCGCTCGAGCTTCATTATATGATAGGCAGGAAACGCAATATCATCCAATTGTTCCACCCACCCTGTCTTCGGATTCAGGTGCAGCTCGCCTCCTGATTTCCAGCCGAGCCCGTCGACCTCCGACAGACCCTCCTCTCGCGTCAGCCGTTCAAGCAGGTCCCGTAACGATTGTTCAGCCTCCCCGCAAAGCACATAATCACACGCCTCGTTTTTCAGCATCTCTTCCGGACACACCGTCGCGTGCGCGCCGCCAGCAATCGTAATCGTCTCCGGTTTCACCGCCTTAACAAGGCGCAACAGATCATGATAAATCTGGTTCTGGCGACTGAACTGACAGGCGATTCCAATAACATCCGCATTATACTTCGCCACACGGGACGCAATATCGTCGTCGCAAAGCCCAACACGAATGAGATGCTCGCCGATGCGCTCTTCGCATGTCCACCCTTCCATCAGGCAATCGAGGATCTCGACCTCAATGCCCATCCCTTCTATGGACGAGGCCAAATATCCCAGTCCCATCGGTGGCATCGGGTTGATGTCTCTGTTCTGCCTGAATGTCATCACTGGCGGCGCGATGAGCAACACTCGGCGTATCTGCTTCATAGTCGGCCTAATGGATGATTGCATGTGCGGAGTCCAAAAAAGGACGCAACGTCAGCTCGTTGGTTTCGGTGAAATATCTATTTCGAAGAGATGCTCCGATCTTTTGAAGGTCCTCATTCGATGTGCGTTCCAGCATCACCCTGTACGTTTCGATAGCCTTCGACAACTCGTCCGCTGAATAACACTGCGTGATCGTCGGAGATTCCGCATCCTCAAGAGGGTTCATATTGAGCGTGGTCTGCCTTCCCATAATGATCAAAGGCACACCGCGCGCTGCAGCTTCGACCATAGCGCTGGAATTGGAAGAGATCACGATCGAAGCTGAGTCCAGAGCATCCCTCATATTCATGTGCGTAATACTGACAGCATCATCCTTGACACCTACCCCGCATCTTCGCGCATAGTCTTCCACAACATGATCGGGATGTACTTTGATTTTCACGCTGACATTCTCCGGTGATTGCCTCAACCAGGCACGGACCATGTCCAGCATCTCGATCCCCTCATCGATGCCGTATGGCGGAACGACAAGTATAGTCATTCCCCTTTTCACAAGATCACGAGCCGCTTCGCCCTTCTCAAACAGATACGCATATCTCAAGGCCGCGGCGGGCTTACACACGATCGTATGCGTATAAGAGGCCGCTCTCTGACACTGATATTCGCTGGTCTCCAGGAGGACGTCTGGGGCCAACCTCGCTTCGACTTCTGACGATATCGGGTAAAGACTCAGATAATTGGCCGAATGCACGAACATCTGCACCCCGACGATCTTCGACGCCTCGGGAGCGGAACGCACTCCGGCGATCATCGCCTTGTCCAAGGTCTGATTCTCATACCACCTTATGATGGTCTTCGGTAACATTCCCTTTTTTCCCAGGCGCGCATAGAATCGATTCATCAGGACAGCGTCAGGTCCACTACTGGAGAGCGTTTCCCACGTTTCCTCTCTGGCCAACTCCTGAAGATCGTGCCCTCGCAGGGGCGGCACAGTCCACTTCTTAAAAACAGCCCTCAACGGATACAGCATCGCCTTCAGATAGTCAGTCGGACGAAGATAATCGTCCATCACTATGAACGGCGTGCTGCTCCTGCGAATTTTCTTGTAAATGTTCCAATAAGAATATCCAACTTTGCAGATATTGGGATGGACGCATATTTCAGCGCCCTGTCGATCCAAATACGCAAGCAGCCCTGGAAAATATCGATCTTTGAAAGACCCGTCGTCGACAAAGCTATCCCTGTGCGCGTACATATCGACGATGACGTCGAGCGGCCTCGTCGACATGCCCTTGCCAAAGAGAAGCATCGATCCGCGCGCCGATATCCACCGTAGTGCCATCACGCAACACGACTGGAACCACTGCAGA
The DNA here is from genome assembly GCA_021810905.1 of bacterium. Taxonomy (GTDB): domain Bacteria; phylum UBA10199; class UBA10199; order 2-02-FULL-44-16; family JAAZCA01; genus JAJZQH01. Next base: position 170,668 of record JAJZQH010000004.1, on the reverse strand, counting down.
AAACTTATTGCCACGTTCTTCATAAACAGCCATTGACCTGTTGCCGGGCTGACGATCTTCGCAGCAACGTGTTTTGCCCGCGCCCATCTCTGAACGGCACGTGCCAGCCCCAACGACTCCACCACGATCAGTTGCGGCGCCCCGCCGTTGCCATCGGCCAACCTATCGAGCACTTCCAGGTAACAGAGACACTGAAAGAGCTTGGTGTAATAGACGTTTCTCGACGACACAGGGCCGTACCACCAGTCCGGGTCGCCGCCGTATTTCCTGTTCAAGGCGTCGATCCAGCGCACATAGTCCGTTTTCAGATCATGCGCGACGTCCTCGTGAAGCCTTGCAATGTCGATGCGCGTGAATCCATTTCCCAGCATCTCCTCAAGAACGCGAAGCCTTACATAGCTCGTCCCCAGATAGAGCCACCGGACAGCACCCTCATTCGCCAGATGCCTTCTGGCTTTTGCGACGCTTCTACCGGGAAATGTAATCAGAACGTCATTCATGTCTTTTCGCTTCTCACCAATCCGTGTACCGTGATGACCACCTGGAATCCTTCGCCAATATGACGCCATAAAAACCTTCAAAATCGCTTCTCTTCCAGATACTCCGAGTCAAGCGCAGGAAATGCCTTCTCGGATACTGATAATAAATTCGTTCTTTTTGTATCTTCCATCCGGAATGTTGCGCAATCAGCCTGAAATCCTCAGGGCAGAACTCAACGATATGCGTATTTTCCGCAGAGACGTCACCTGCTCGATCATTGCGGATATGATACATACCCACCCTCGTGTGGCGTTGATACGGAATCGTGACAATGAGATATTTGGCATTGGTCTTTGAAGAAAGCTCGTGGAGAAACCTGCAAGGGTCCGACAAATGTTCGAGAGTTGCAAAACAGAGAAAGATGTCGGCGTTGATATTGTAATTCTGTAATTCTTCAGCTCTAGCGTGAACGGCTTCCATCCCCTTTTTTCGTATTTTTTCAACTGCGTTGGAGTCCAGATTAACGCTGAGACACCTGATCTTTTTCATATCCTGATGAAGTTTCAGGATATACTCAAGATGAGTTCCCGACGAATCGCCTATATCAACAATCGTCGGCTGATTGAATTCGTCGATCACCTCATTTACCAGCGCTATTTGAAATGCATGAATATTTCGAACATTTGCATTCAAATAGGGCGTGTCGATCTTGAACGAAGAATATTGATCGGTAATATCAGGTACAAGTTCTTCGAGTCTTCGCACAAGATCGGACAAGCCTTGTTCATTCATTGCACAGCGGAGTGAATGAGTCAGCAGCCGCTGGTAATAGATGGATAGCGTTTTTTTTATAGTCGCAATCATCGATGTTTCTTATGCAAAGCACTGCTTCACATAGAGTCCGCACCGGCCAACATTGGACAGCAACTCCCGCCGTGTCATTGAGAACATAGACGGCAGCAGGAATAATATGCCGGCGCTCCCCAGCAGATAGAATATGCCGCTCACTACAAACGAGACAAGCAGCGAACTTGTGAGCAGATCTGCACACTTGGCTACGGCGGCGGCGGTCAAAACCAGTATCAGTATCGTACCCAGTTGATGTGCGACGAATTTCCTGAATGGCAGACTCAGCAGGCGGGCATTGAACCACAGCTGGACGTTCACGACCACAAATGAGAGTCCGACCGTCTTTACCGCGAGCCCCATAGCTCCAGCGTCCAGTCCAAACTTTCCGGCTGGTGCAATCAAAAAATACGTAACAGGAAGACCGATCAGGTTGAATAATACACCGATATTGCGATAGAGGCCCGTCTGGCCGGTCGCGAAAAATACGGAACCGCTCAACTGTCCGTATGTCTGGCACATCGGATAAAAAGCCATGATCGCAACCGCCATCCCCGCACCCGCATACTTCGCGCCTCCGAAGAGGGCTACGACCTTGTCCGCCTGAACCGCGATGAAGCAGGAAAAGAAGGCTGCGACAGCGAAGAGCATGGGGATATAGCGGCGGAATAGGACCGCCATATGATTCAGATCATTTCTGCCGTGCGCGATGGAGAACTCCCTCATCAGTAACGGAGTCATAGCGGTCGTGAAGATGAGGCACACTCCGCAAATCTGATATGAGAGGCCGAAGAATCCCTGTTGGATACTGCCTCCAAAAACCTGCAGGAGCCATCTATCGGCAATGCCCGGCAAAAAAGAGCTGAAGAAGGCGTAGACGATGAGCGGGTGGCTGTATTTCGAAAATTCCCTGACGTAGGACTTCGTCGCCGCGGAATCGAGACGCCAGCTCATCCCCCTAAAAGGCGAGGACTTCCGCAGCACCGCAAAGAACGCACCTATCAGGAGCGCCACGATGGCGAGCTGACACGAGAAATACGTGGCCAGATTCAGCGTTCCAGAGAGAAAAAGTGCCGCTACCGCCACGGCACCTAGCGCTTTCTGCAGCACCTTCATCTTTTCGGCCGACGTCGTAATACCATAGGCGTCGCTCATGTTCCCCAGCACCTGAGAAAACCACATGAGGAAGGCCAGCAATGCCGCAACGAAAACGAAGCTGACTTGCTGATCCGGCCAGATTCTGCCGGAGACCCCCAACACCCTGGCCAAAAGCAGAAAAATCGTCACGACCATCATGATCAGCAGCGAAAACCGGAAATAAAAGGACACGATCCCGTGATCTCCCTGCCGCTGCGAAAGTTTCGTAAAGAAACAGAGAGACGTACCCATTTCGAGGAATCCTACGGTTTGCGTGAAGAAATTCGAAAGAAAATTGAAGTTTCCGTATGCAACCGGACCAAGGCCCCTGGGCACGATACCCAAGGTAACGGCCCCGATCGCAAGGCCGATAAGGTTCGTACCGAGCTTATAAGTATATCGCTTGTTGAGGGAGTCTTCGGTTTTCAATCGAGATACCACGCTGTCACATCAATCACTGAACGCATCGGATTATTTCCTTTGCCCACAAATCGACGGCATCAGGCGAAGTCCTGGCAAATATGCCGCAAAACCGTTTCACCGCCGCCTGACGCGCATTTTCATTCCACCAACCCTCCACATCGTCGTAGACTGATTTGAGCGCATAAGCAGCTGACTCCGGACTCTCATACAATAGTCCATTATCATACAGCTCTTTGAAGTATGGTTTCGCTTCGTCCCGCAGTCGATACGTCTCGGGGTCCCAGAACAGAATCGTCGGCTTGTTCACCGACAACGCCTCGGTATACGTCGTCGACAAATTATTAATAATACATATGCGAGATTTTCTGAGGCTTCCTTCATAGGATTGAGACCACGACTCTATATTTAAATCAGGGTACTGAGATAACAAACGCTCCCTCATGTCCCAACCGTAATCGTTGTGATGCAGACGAACTCGAAGTTTCGAACGGAGATCGCCTGTCAGGGTAGCCAGGAAGCGCAGCTGCCATTCAATATATGCCGAATATTTACAGCTGGTCATATTTTGAAATCTGATGAGGTAGCGCAAAGAGCTCGTCCCCACATAGAGTAGGCCCTCCTCGGCATTGCTCGCATGTATTTTTTTTCTTCCAGCCAACTTCGTCGCCACACTGGAAATCGTTGTCGCACCGCCCGCTGATTTTTTCCACCCCCATGTACTGTAATAATCCGATATTTTAAGCTCATGCTCCTCGCACTGAAATGGCTCATCGATTCCATAGTTGCCACCATGCTGAATTCCGATCAGCTTCGCACCCCTCTCAGACTCGCCGGCGGCCCAGCATTTGAAACTTTCATCAAAGTACCAAGACACGGCACTTACGATAGCCGACACGTCTCGCGGATATGCTTTGCCGACGCCGTCTTCGATGGCGATATAATCTTCGACAAGGCTCTTCGGAATGTCGCCTGGAAGCATGCGAGACAGCAACCGCGCAAACCGATCTTCCGAACCTGCATTCAATACAATCGAATCCCTGACGGCATGATCCGTAGGCCGACTCGAATATTCATCCGTTCGGCCATGATGCGGCCACATCCTAAATCCCGTTTTCAGGAACAGTTTCATCTGCTCCCGCCTTGGCAAATACACTTCGCGGAGCACTATCGGTCGTTTTTTTCGCAAAGAGGAGATAACGTTGCAGGCGAGGATACTCGTGCCATTTTTGAGCGCAGAGCATATTGATCTACCGGCCTTCGTTCGAGGGAGCGGGCATTTCTTAAAATCATACTTCATACATGCAATGTCGTTCCCTTGAAACTTCAGAATATTCGTATATAATTGAAGGTTATAAAGATCGTCTCCGACAAGTTCGATAAAATTAAGTGTACTTTCTGGAGTGACGTGGTTCTCCGTGGACAGTCCTACTGAAGTAAAAGCTGGATAGAGTTTCTCCGCCTGCACTATGGAACAGTATCGATCGTAGAGGATATGTATATAATGAAAGAGCCAGGGGCCAGCCACTATTCTCCAATATCGGTCGCTGCAGCGCCTTCCATGGATGGCATTCAATGTATCAGACAGAAGACGCAAATAATTTTCATAGACATCGTTGACGTATGCATATGCCTTGAGAAAAGCCGCCCTGTCATTCCACAGGGCCGGGAGCACCTCATCGCCAAGAGAGCCCCAGGCAACGCGGCGGCTGTAACGCCTGCACCACTCCCCCAGGAAAACCACCGGCTTAGAAGTGTCCCAGAACTCTTCCAACGCAGTTGTCACGAGAGATACGTCACGCACGCCCGCTACCCTCTTAATAGCTGAATGTCCGGGAAAGACACGACTTGCACGACGGAATAGCATCCCAATTGTTGTCCGAAATGGCTTCACGAATCCCGCTGAGGGTGGGGCCGTTCCAGTAGTCATCCAGCGCTTTTTTCTCCGTCAAAACGTTGCCCAGAATAATATCCCTGCCGAGCCCATCCTTGCAACAACAGGCAGTGACATCCCCGTTAGGCCAATACATCAGCCGCATCCAAGGCGACGAACATGTTGTAACCGGATGAGTAGCGACCATCCGCTTGTTTTCATGCGACTTGTCATATCTGTAGCTCTGTATCTCGACCACGTCCGCATATGGAGCCCAATAATCAAAGAAACGCGGGAGCTCATAGTTGTTTTCGTCACAGGGAACGGCAGAGACTCTCACAAGTGGAAAATGCAACGAGCGCCGTTTCTTGTACTCATTCAACCTCCTGACGTTTTCCATCACGGCTTCAAAATCACCACCCCGGATCTTCTTGTATGTCTCAGGCGTAATCGCATCTACGGAAATACAAAGGCAAGTAATTCCGCATTCCATGGTCGCATGGATATCATCATCTTTGAGCAAAAGAAAATTTGTGTGCACAAAGATATCCAACATTCCCTTTTTTACCGAAAAAGAAGCAAGTTCATAAAGAGCTTGCTTCTGGAGATACGGTTCGCCTACGCCGCCGATATTGACTGAATAAAGTCCCCGTCCCGCCCCCTGGCTGATCGCCTCCATAGCCATTTGAAGCGGCATCTTCGTACCGGTGCGAACCCGACCACGTTCATGACAGATAGAACAGCGAAGGTTACATGCGTCCACGGTATCGAAATCCAAATGCAGGGGGACTCTTCCACTGTATTTTTTTTGTCCGGCCAATGCCCACAACTCTCGATAACGGGCATATTCCTTCCCGGCCCTTGCGAAATTCAACTGATAGGGATCATTGACAACGAGTTGCTTCATATTTTGCTTCATGCGCCTCCCTATTATGGCATCCGGACAAGGTCCAAAGAAAACGGCGTGCCACGTTCTATATCACGGCTCGCTTTTTGCCCGAGAACGGCGCCCAAATGCCGTGTATGTAGACCATACCCCGGCCGAATCGCGCGTATATTATCGCGAGTGAACACCTCCCCGGCCTTGATGTCTTTTACGACAAAGAGAGAACGCCGGAATACCCTGCTTTCCGATTCCTTCTCGCCCGCCGCATAGCTGATAATTCCCAATGCCTTCTCAGCGGTTCGCACCGCATCAACCATGGCTTTAAATTCGTCGGGTTCGAGCGAAAAGTGGGAGTCTGGTCCCTTGTCCGATCTGGACAACGTCAGATGTTTCTCAATAATGCATGCCCCGAGTGCCACCGCCGCCACGGAAATCGCCGTCGTCATACTGTGATCCGATAATCCAACGGGAGCACAATATGTCTCCGCCATATACTGGATCGTTCGAAGATTCATCTCCTCGGGAAGGGCCGGATAACCGCTTGTGCATTTCAGCAGGGCGATCTGATTACATGAGCACATCCTGGCAGTGCTTACCGCCTCCTCGATTTCTTGCCGGCTCGCCATACCGGTCGACATAATCATCGGTCTTCCAGTCTCAGCAACTCTGCGTATGAGTGGAATATCAACGAGTTCAAACGATGCGATCTTATACGCAGGGACATCCATACTCTCAAGATAGTCAACTGAAGACTCATCGAAGGGCGTAGAAAAACAATCCATGCCAAGCGCGTTCGCGACAGCCTTGAGTTTGGGCTGCCATTCCCAGGGCATACAGGCCTCGGCATAGAGCTCGTAGAGATCTCTCCCTTCCCAAACGGTTCCTTTTCCGATTCGAAAATATTCTTTATCGCAATCGATCGTCATCGTATCCGCGGTATAGGTTTGAAGTTTAACAGCATCAGCCCCCGCAGTTTTTGCGGCATGAATGATTCTTACGGCTCGATCGAAATCATTATTATGATTTGCCGAAAGCTCCGCGATAATATAGACGGGACAGCCTGCGCCGATGCACCTGTCATTTATCCTGACGCATCCATGCTCTGGCATTATCATCTTCACAGAATCTCCCGAAAGATCTCAAAGGCCTCGGCGGCGTTAAGTCCAGCCACGCTTCCCCACCGGATCGCCGTTGCACGCAGGGCTTCTTCGGATCTGGGATGTGGAAAAACCCTCATTTCCGTCTCATACATTCGCATGGCCTCCAGCTTAGCTTCGAGGGTTCCGCTCACATCGACGAAGGCGTTCGGTGAGAAACCGCGCGCTACCTTGCCAAATGCCCAATCCGTGGACGATGGGACCTCATACATGTAAATCGATTTCACGGGGGATCCATTGAACGGACGCAGCGCTGTAACAGTGGCGCGGAAGGTGATCGAGTGATCGATATTCAAATCGCCGCCATGGTGGGTAAATACGCGGCAAGGTTTCAATCTATCCACAAGTTCCTCTACTATCTTGATCACATCGAGCAAAGGCACCGAATCAAATCGATTATCAGGAAGCGAATAATGCACAACTTCTTTCACGCCCAGACGACCTGCCACTCTCTTGCTCGTCTCAGCAAGAAAGCCGAGCGCCGTCTTGTCAGCGTCGGATCGGTTGCCATAACGCGCCGTGAGGCCTTCCCCGAGAATTGCAACGTGCACGGCCTCGCCTTCGCCAGTCAGTTTCGCGATTGTGCCAGCGCAGCCGAGAACCTCGTCGTCTGGATGAGCCGCAATAACAAGCGTCGTCATAAAGTGTCCTCATCTGAAGTTTGAATCGTCACATCAGCTTCGACCTTGCCATTCACAAGCCTGGAATTCGAAAATTCGAACCGCAATCCCGCGTGCACCAGATACGCCCTTGGATATCCTTCCGCGTCCAGCATCCGTATAAAATCGTGGAGCGCCATAGTCGATTCCGGACGTTCAATGCGACTTTCGTCCGGTCGGCGCCGCTTGAATTCCACTATTTCTCCCTGTTGCGGGATGGGCACCGGCTCCTCCTGAAGGATTTTTTTGATCATCCCGGCAGAAAGCTCAGAAGCACGTCGATAGATTTCGCCCGCCGACCCCTTGAGCGACATTGATTCCTTACAATAGATGGGACCCGCATCAAGTTCGGGAACCATCCGAAAGGCCGTCAATTTCGTTTCCGCGTGTCCCCTGATTATTAAATTCTGCAGAGGGCTGCCGCCCCTCCCATACGGAAGATCAGTCATATGAAAGCAAACACATTCATAATTATTCACAACTTCGTCGGGCACCAACCACGACCAGTGCAGAAAAAATATATAGCGAGGGTCGACCCGTCTTACGTTCGACGCGCTCAACTCCTCCTTCTCGCTGACGAAACTCCACTCACCGGGATAATGGGCTATCGCGGACTCAAACACGGCACGATTCCATGGCCTGCACCCGGCGACAATATATCTTCGTCCAGGTTTGCTATCGGTCATCCGCTCTCCATTCCATCCGTACCGCTTCGCAACCATACATCCGAGCCGTTCCCTTGTTGACGAATCCGGCTTGCAAAAATGTCTTTATAGATCTTTCGTTGTCTATCTTCACATATGCACGCACACACCCGATTTTTCGAAATTTCTGGAGACGTTTAATTCCGTTGCTGACTATCGCACATCCGAATCCTTTTCTTCTATACTCACGTGCAACGCTAACGTCGACCTCCGCAACGCCGTCGCTGCAATCAAATCGTACCTGTCCTACGGGCTTTCCCGCGGGTTCGTGCGCTATAAAGAAAAGACACTCCGAATCACGCAGCTTCGAACAAAACCATTTTCGATGTTCCTCCGGATTTATCGGATTTGAGTTGAACGATGCCTTGCGAACATCGGAATCGTTGGCCCAGAGGAACAGGAAATCCGCGTCTGTCGCCTCAATATTCCGGAGAGTCAACGCCGACCCCATCATCTCCGACACAACGCGATGCGTTCCCAAACCATCCACAAGGGCCCTGCCTTTTGCTGACATATCGGCGCGAAGTTTTCGGTTATCGATGACCGAGGAGAGAGCCGAGGCAATATCCTGCATTGATACCGTTTCATGCCAACCTAGATTCACCAACGTCCCTTTTGCATGCATACAGTCGGCAACCTGTCTCTGATTCTCTGCCGTAACTATAGCAATAGTTGGAAGCCCCATGAAGGCGGTTTCCAAAGTAGTGCTGCCACCGGCGGTCATTGCCAGATCGGCCCATGCCATCAGCTCCGGCATAGCGGCGACGTCGGAGCACAATTCGCCTGCAAACTGCGAAGACGCCAGCGATCGTTCGATCGTGGAGCGATGCTGGTTGCAGTGCCCTACTATCACTCTCACTTCTACGAGGGATACCCGAAGTTGTTTCAGAGCACTAACGACCTTTTCGGTCACATTTAACGGATCGCCTCCGCCCATCGTGATGAGGATTTTACGGGCAATCTCCGGAAACGCTCTTTTCCACGAGTCCCAACGTCTAAACTCCTTTCGCAGGAGAACGTATTTCGAACCGATGAGCAGACGAGTTTCGGCGGACCGTCTCTCATAAATCAGTTCATTAGCCGATATATTTTGATTTACAACTATGTCCGCAAAATACTGTCGTGCGTGTCCATAATCATCAATAAACAGAAGACTGCATCCATGCGCCCGCATCCTCTCCTGATATTCCGAACCAAACTGGTACCCATCGACGACAACCCAGCTCGCATTCACTAGGGAGGCCATCTCGGCAGTTCTTGCCGCATCGTCATGATCGGCGTTCAGCGCCGGCATGATCAGGACATCGACCCCCTCCGCTACATATCTCCTCCGCAGGTCCTCCGACACCGCCGCAGTAAAAAGGAATGCTCTTCCCCCAACGCCAACCCATCGCTGGGCAATGGCGAGGCACCGCATTACATGTCCCGTTCCAATTTCAGAGTTCGAATCAGCCCTGACAAGAAGATTCACTATATGAGCCTTTTGAATCCCGACGATGCGGGTTGCCCTCTGAGGAGACGGCCCACGGACTTGGTCTCTTTCGCCTTAACAATCTCGCCAAACACCTCATCAACCGCCTGAAGGTATCGCTGTACATGGTCTTCTGTATGCGTATACATTGAATAAAAGCTCGTCGAAGCAAGAAATCCGCGTTCAAGCATCATCTGTACAAAGAGGGCTTTAAAAACAGTTCCATCCGTTCCATCGAATGAATAATGGCTCAGCGGCGGAATGCCTCCGACGTGTATAGGTAATCCCTGTTTTGCCGCAAGGCGTTTCCACCCTTCCTGAATCGAGCTGCCTACTTTCATGAGATGTTTCCCGGCATCGACTGCCATGTGTTTCCGAATCGTCGCAATCGCCGCTGCAGGCCCAATACGCTCCGTCCAGTATGTGCTGCTGATAAAGGTGCTTTGCGCCGAATCCATGACGGCGGCACGGCCGATGATGGCGCCTATCGGATAACCGTTTCCCAGCGCCTTCGAAAACACCGCAATGTCCGGACTCACTCCGAGCATCAGATGCGCACCGCCCGTATTCATGCGGAAGCCCGCGGAAATTTCATCAATGATGAAGACAGCACCAATCTCTGACGCGATCGCCCTGACAGACTCCAGAAAACCGGGCAATGGCGGATCGTTGCGTATCGGCTCCATAACTATCGCAGCGAGTTCCAGGCCGTGCGCCGAAACGATTTTTTCTAGTTCGTCGATTCTGTTGTACCTAAATGGCAGCGAAGTCCCGGCAAGGCATTTCGGAACACCGGCGGGGTCAAGCCCTGCGAGCAAATGTTCTCCCAGCGCGTTCTCCGAACCGACGTTCGCTGCAAGATACCAGTCATGCCAACCATGATATCCGCAAAAAGCCACCTTATCACGCCCAGTATGCGCCCTTGCGATCCGCACGGCAACCGTCATCGATTCGCCGCCCGTCCTCGCATAGCGCACCTTGTCGGCCCAAGGATGGATTTCGCAGAGCAATTCGGCCAGCTCGACATCTTCGGGACAGTTAAGAGACGAGCTATTGCCAGAGCGAACAGCACTCATCACGGCTGCATCGACATCGGGATCCGCATAACCAAGCACGTTCGCACCAATCCCTCCGATGCTCATATCCAAATACCGGTTGTCGTCCAGATCCCACACTTCAGCTCCCTTTGCCCTGCTGAAATAACCCGGCCACACGCCGAGCGAGAACTGGTCCGGCCTCTTCGAAAGGAGCTGCGTCATTCCGGGAATGCGACTCCTCGCTCGTGCCTGTACGGACATAGACCGCTCCATTGTCGTACAAGCTGTCATACTATCTTCCCTAACTGATTTTTTATAACCTTCATTGCGTTCGAACTTCATATTGAAGGTGTTCCATTCCGATTTTTCCTCCAAAAGGGACAATATGTCCGCGGTCGTGAAGGCTGGATTTCTCGGATAAAGCGTCTCATAGATTTTTTGAACGAGCTCAAGATCCTCGGCTTCATCGACCGTCCAGCGAAACCGCGAAAGATCGATCTTCCCTTTGTACGAACCCACATTGAACTTTTCGCGGTGTTTGTAGAGGAAAGGCGTCACGTGTTCGCGCTCCGACACGAGACCAGCCTCTTTCCATGCCGTCTTCAGCGCCGAAAATCGAAAGATCTCGACATCGAGTCCATCCGGATAAGTGGGCTCCAAGGCGTTGCTCAGGTAATCAAAGTTGCCTTCGAGGTAGAACTGGATCATCTCATCTATGAGCTTCGGATCGCAGAGCGGACAGTCGCCGGTCAATCGGACCACGTGCACGGGATCGTGCATGAGGGCAGCGCGGTAAAATCGGTCCAACACATCGTCGAGGCTTCCCCGAAACGCAGTTATGCCGAGGGACTGACAGAGCGCCGCCAAAGCATCATCGCTTTTGTCATCGCTAGTCGCAACGATGAGTTTGTCGATGCGTGTGACCCTCGCAAGGCGCTCAAGTTGGCGTTCGAGCATCGGGCGCCCGAGAATCGGCTTCAGAACCTTGCCTGGGAGACGGCTTGACGAAATTCGAGCCTGCAGTATCCCGATAATCTTCATGGTTTCCTTTCCATCATCGATCGCGAACTCCATTTATCGTTTATGACGGCCAAAGACGCGGATTGATCACACGCTCCTCAACTTCGCCGAACAACTCATCCGCTTTTATCAACAATGCCTCCGGAACGTCAGCCGCCCATGTTTCGCAATTTGCACGTACCTGTTCGGGCGACTCCGCTCCTATAACTGCGCGGGCGCCATCGTGCCTACTGCGGACGTATCCGATAGCCGCCTGTTGCGTCGTCAAGCCACACTCTCGCGCAAGTTCCACAAACAATTCAAGGGCTGGCCGCGCAAAGGCCATAACTTCGGAGAGTTCCTCCAGAGGCATAAGCAGAAGTCCCTGAAGAAAAACGCTCCGAATGTAGATCTTCTTCCCAAATTTTTTTGCCTCTTCAAAAACCCCAGCTCTCTCCATACCGCGATCCATGACGTTCGCAGGCACCTGGACCGCCTGAAAGGCAGAAGACTTGATCACTTCCAAGGCGCGATGAGGCGCATATACCGAAGCGCCGACGCATCCCGTCATACTCTCCTGGACCAGATTTAGGAGAATTTCCTGAAGGCCCTGGTCGAGGCACCGAAGATGTTCCTCCCGGTGTATCATAAGACATGAAAGTTGCGGAATACCGAGACGTTCAAGACTATTTTGTACTGCCGCAACAACCGCCATTTGATTCGTGTGATCGATCTCCGGATGGAGTTTACTGATGATTTTCGCCTCATGTTCAATACCGAACTTTCGAAGCGATTTTCCCAGGACTGCCTCACTATCGCCATACGCCTGCGCAGTATCGAATTCCCGAATCCCGCCTTCCCAAGCAGCCTGGACTATTTCTGAAGAAAGCACAGCGTCCGGTCGGCCCATCCTATTGGCAACACCATAGACCATACCGAGCTGCGCGGTCCCAAGAACCAAGAAGCGACACGCGTCCGGAACTGGTTCACGACATTTAAGAGAGGCCGCTGTCATTATGATCTATACGAGGCACCTTCACGCCACAATTTCATATACCCTCGACTTCGCGTACCGCCGTAACAACTTTATCCACGTCGCAGTCACGCATGGTCGGAAACATCGGCAAAGATAAAATTCTCTCGTAGGCTCGTTCAGCGATGGGGCACTGTCCGACCCGCGTTGAGAATCTCTTGAGATAGAAAGGATGCAGATGCACGGGGATGTAGTGAACATTGGCCCCGACGCCCCTCTCGCGAAGCTCTGCAAACATCCGGGCTCGCATCTCGCTGGCGTTTTCACCCTGCAGTTGAACGACGAAGAGATGATATGCATGGAGGACGCCGGGTCGCACGCCCAACGGACAGACTGTCGATTGCCCGTGAAAAGCCTCTTCATAGCGCGCGGCGATCTGTCGCCGTCTGGCAATCCAACCATCCAGCTTCTTGAGCTGCGAAATGCCGAGGGCGCACTGAAAATCCGTCACCCTATAATTAAAACCAAGATCGACCATCTCATAGAACCACGACCCCTGAGCATTGCGCTGCCGGTGATCGCTTGTGATGCCGTGGTTACGAAACAGACGCATACTACCCGCCAACTCGGGATGGTCCGTCGTGATGACGCCGCCCTCGCCTGTCGTCATGTTTTTCACCGGATGCAGGCTGAAGGTATTCAGATCCGCGAGCGTCCCGACCTTCTTATCACCCAACGCGCCACCGAGGGCATGGCAGGCATCATCGACGAGCGCCAAATGATGCCTCTCGGCAATCAACCGCAAGGCACCATAATCACACGGTTGCCCCGCATAATCGACAGCGATGATCGCTTTGGTGCGGGGCGTAATTTTTGCCTCGGCCGCGCCAGGATCGAGCAGAAGAGTGTCGGAATTTACGTCCGCAAACACGGGCGTTCCACCGCAGAATACGACGCAGTTCGCCGTAGCCGCAAATGTCATCGAAGGGACGATGACTTCGTCTCCAGGCCCTATGCCGATGGCGTGCATAGCCGTATGCAGAGCCGCCGTACCGTTAGAAACCGCGACGGCATGCTTCGCGCCGACAGACGCCGCGAATGCACGTTCGAATTCATCGACCGCAGGCCCGGTCGTCAGCCAATCGGACCTAAGCGCCGCGACTACCGCCTGCACATCATCATCGTCAATTGTCTGCCGGCCGTAAGGGATCATGGGAGATCAAGCGTTTCGACCATGCGTTTGAGTTCAACCATCGTCAAAGATTGCGGGTTCAGATTACTTGCATAAGTAAACCCTTCGCGAACAGGTGTGGCACCCTGCCATTGGCTATTGCCCCACCATGGATGCACGGGTTTAATGATATACATATCCTCCATTTCCACCGTATGTCTCGCCTCGTCTTCGGAGACCATGACCTCATGCAGCTTCTCTCCCGGCCTGATCCCGATATGTTCCACCTGGCATTCCGGAGCCAGCACCTTCACCAGATCCATGATATTCATCGTAGGTATCTTTGGAACAAAGACCTCGCCGCCGTGCATTCTTTCGATGCACCTCACGACGAATTCGGCTCCCTGATCGACCGTAAGCCAGAAACGCGTCATCCGGGGGTCTGTCACCGTGACGCTTCCCTGATTTTTCTGGGTGAGAAAGAGAGGAACGACGCTGCCCCTGCTCCCCACCACGTTGCCATAGCGAGTGCAGCTCAGGCGCGTTTCCCTTGATCCGGCATAGGCATTCCCCTGAACAAATAATTTTTCCGCACAGAGCTTCGTCGCGCCGTAAAGGTTGACTGGATTTACAGCCTTGTCCGTGCTGATGGCCAGCACTCGCTTGACGCCGCAATCGATCGCCGCGTCGATCACATTCTTCGCGCCGACGATATTGGTCTGAACCGCTTCAAAGGGGTTATATTCGCATGCGGGAACTTGTTTGAGGGCCGCGGCATGGACGACGATATCGATGCCCTGAAAAGCGCGGGAGAGTCTCTCGCGGTCGCGGACGTCGCCGATAAAATATCGAATCGGAGAATTAGGGTCATCTGCAAATATCTGCCGCATCTCGTGCTGCTTGAGTTCGTCGCGGCTGAAGATCACGAGACGCTTCGGATGATGCTTCTTCAGCATGATCTCCGTGAACTTTCTCCCGAAAGAACCCGTGCCACCCGTCACCAGTACCGACATCTGATTCCACTGCATAGGCATATCTCCTTCCGCCTTTTAGGGCGCCTCGCTGTCTGCACATATTTCGTTACGATGAATGCCGCAGGAGTTCGGCGAGCGGCACTGAGTATTCAACAAATTATCGTAATACCTGCTGAGTTGATCCGTCAGATGTTTTGATTGAAAGTCCCTCGTGACCCGGTCCAATGCCTGCGCACCAAGCTTACGACGTACATCGGCGTCGGTTGCAAGGCACGTCATCGCATCTGCCAAGGCATTCACATCCCCGGCCGGCACGAGGAGCCCCGTCTGACCGTCAACAATTGCGTCCGTCAGACCATATATGCGGCTTCCTATGCTCGGAATACCGCAAGCGGCCGCTTCTATGACAGTCAGTCCAAATCCTTCTCGATGGCTCGGCAGTACAAAATAATCGGCGGCAGCCATATATGCCTCTGGATTGCTGGCAAAACCCACAAAACGAAGACGATCCGCTGCATCACCGACGGCACGAATCATCGACCCGGTCATATCGGCCTCATCCGGGCCGACTACCAGCAAATGCAAATCTTTGCATCGGCTCGAGGCTAAAGAATAAGCAGCGGCCAGCTCGTGCATCCCCTTGTCACGGTTGAGTCGTCCAAGATACAGAGCGACTGTTGCGCCTTCGGGGATAGAGCACTCGAGCCGCGTCGCTTTCCGCCGGGCCGGATCGGGCATAAATCGCGTCGTATCCACGCCGCAGACAGATCCTTGAGCGAGTACTTGAAGTTTATTCGGACGTGTAATTTGGTGTGCCAGGAGATGATCCCGCTCCGAAAAACTCACGGCAAGAAGATGAGTCGCACATGCAGCCAAGAGTTTATCCAATGATTTCAGAAGCAGCCGTGCGCTACCACTACGAGTGGCCCATACCTGCCCCATAAACCAATGGATCCGAATTGGAACTCCTGCGAACTTCGCCGCAAGCATTCCCAGTAAACCGGCCTTCGGCATCAGAGAATGAACGCAATCGAATCGCTCGCGCCGAAAGATTTTCCACAGATCCAACAGCGTGCGAAGATCCTTCATAAGGGAAATCTTACGTTCAATCCCGATCGGAATGAAACGGACATGCTCGCCCATCAGCGCATCCACTTCCGATACGGTTCCATTCGATACGATCGTCACATCATAGAGCTTCCCAAGTTCTCTAATATGGGGCGCCATAAACCAGTGGAGGACAATTGGAACGGTCGCAACGATACATACGCGGCGATGATGCCCTGGGCTATCGGTTCCCTGCACGGTTGATTGAATATCGGTGCTAGTCGCGTTCATAGCGGCCACGATTATTGCAGTCCATTCAGTATGATTGGAATTTTCTGCGATTTTCCTGCAGGAATACCCAAAGACTGCGCGGACAGAAAGTTAGAAAATGAAGAGCGAAGAAAACGGAGCTGTGCCATTTATACGGCGCGAGATAATTCCTTGCCCTCTGTCGAGATCCCTTGCGCATTTCGGCGGTCGCATGCCAATAGGCGATTTTCGCTCGGAGGTCTTTCAGCTCATCGGAGTATTCATCTTCGAAATGCTGTATGGTCTTACCGAGCTTGTTTAATATATATTTATTTTCCAGCGGATAACGTTCGATCTTTTGAATGCTGCTCATGGCATTATGGATTCGGTATTCCGCTATCGGGGTATCGAGATAATCAGCCTTCCCATCGAAGAGAAACCGCATGAAGAGATCGTATTCTTCCGACATCTCCAGCTCAGGATCGAACACGTGACTTAATCTAGCGAGAGAACTCTTACGCAGCATTACAGTCTGCAAATTGACGGGATAGTATCTCAGGAAGCTTCTAAAGACATCTCCTCGCGGTTGCGGCTTTCTATAAGCCAATTCCCGCCTTTTGCCTTCCTCATTAATGAAAAAACAATTCCCATAGACAAAATCGAGTTTCGGGTCCGCGGCAAAAAGCCTCACCTGCTGTTCCAGCTTTGCTTCGAGCCATCGATCGTCGCAGTCGAGGAATGCAATCAGCTCTCCCCTTGCATGCTCGAGCGCCAGGTTCCGCGCCTGGCCCAATGTGGTATGTTCGGGCGCCAGGCAATAGTTCAGGCGAGGGTCTTCGTAACCACGAACGATCGAGACGCTTTTATCCGTCGATCGATTATCCCAGAAGACGATTTCCCAATTGCCGTACGACTGCGCCATTACCGAGTCAATCGCCTCCCGCAGGTAGCGGTCGCCGTTAAAGCAGTTCATGATGACGCTCACGAGCGGCTTGCTTTCAGCGTTTTTCCGCGGCAACGCCATTGTCCCTTCACCATGCATAGGGAATCGTCTCCGTTTCAAGGCTCATCTGGTCTGATTCACCCGGGTCATGCGGAATATCGGAACAATTGGTCATGACAGATGGGGCCTTCCCAAGACCTTGAAAACCGTACCACAGCATCGGCGGAATGATGAGGAGCCGATACGCATCCGGGCGGCCGAGGATGTGCTCTTCCGTCCGGCCGCGCGTCGGAGATCCCTCTCGATCGTCATGGATCACTATCTTGATCCGTCCCATGGGAACCGCAAAACGCTGGGTCATCAGCCGATGGCGCTTCCATCCCTTAACGGCCCCCGGATTCACCTGGGAAAAGTAGACCTCCCCGAATCCATTGAAATGCTGCGAATCCGCGCGCAGCATGTGCAGCACCGCGCCTCGATCGTCTTCGATCACTTTCAGCGGCACTGAGATCACACCTTCGATCACCCGATCGTTCAGCTGCACCATGGCAATCCCCGTTCCACCGCAAGGCCACAATATTCTCTAATCTGCTGGCACGTTATTGCACCCATGTCTTTTTTTGTTGAAGCGTAGTACGCCTTATACCATTCGCTCGTAAACCGAACCGTCTCATCGAATTTCAGGACCGCACGCCAGCTCAGTTCCGCCAGCGCCTTGTCGCAGGACAGCTTCAACAACGTGGCCTCAGGCCGATGCTTCGATGCATCAGCGTCCACTGCCCACCGGGCATCAGACCAGTACTTGCCGATATGCGAAATCAGCGTCTCCACGGGCTGGTTGACCGTCGCATCCGGCCCGAAATTATAGGACGATCCCGATGCCCTGCTATTTCCCTTAAGCAGCTGGGCCCCGAGCCACAGATATCCGCTGAGGGGCTCAAGCACGTGCTGCCAGGGACGCGTGGCATATGGACTGCGGATGACGACCGTTTCGCCCCTGGACCAGCTGCGCACGCAGTCTGGAACAATGCGATCTTCCGCCCAGTCACCGCCGCCGATCACATTACCCGCGCGCGCCGTCGCTACCTTCGGTCCCTCGCCGTTTTTTTTGAAATACGAATGAATATAGGAATAGGAGATCAACTCAGCGCAACCCTTCGACCCGCTGTAGGGATCTTCTCCTCCCAAAGCATCATTTTCACGATAACCCCAGTGCCACTCCACGTTTCGATAACACTTATCGCTCGTGATCATCACACAAGCCTGGACCCACGGACGATTCCTAACGCATTCGAGCACATTCATCGTGCCCATGGCGTTGACTTCGAATGTGCGCGTCGGGTCCGCATAGGAACGCCGCACGAGAGCCTGCGCTGCAAGATGAAAGACGATATCCGGCCTGAAATCATCCATCGCCTTTTCAAGCGCATTGCGATCGCGGACATCCGCCCAGTATTGTTTGATCCTTTTTTCAAGACCCAACACTTCGAAATTTGAAGGGGCGCTGGGAACATCCACGGAATAGCCGGCGACCTGTGCACCGAGTTCCAGCAACCAGGCAGTAAGCCAGGAGCCCTTGAATCCGGTATTGCCGGTAACCATGACTTTCTTGCCTGCATACGCTTTCAAAAACATCATTCACCTCCCCAAACTTTCCATGGAGCCTTTCCTGACTTCCACTGTTCGTCCAGATAGTCCCGATCTCGGATCGTATCCATCGGATGCCAGAATCCATCGTGTCTAAATGACATCAGCTGTCCGTCGCGAGCCATGTTTTCAAGAGGTTCTCTCTCAAGGATCGTGTCGTCGCCGTGGAGGTAATCGAAAATACCGGGCTCGAAGACAAAAAAACCTCCGTTGATCCACCCCTCGCCCATCTGGGGTTTCTCTTTGAAGTTGAGCACCATATCTCCATCGAACGCCATTGTACCGAAACGCGCCGGCGGGCGAACGGCTGTCACCGTCGCGAGCTTCCCATGACGTTTGTGAAATTTGACCAGTGCGTCTACGTCGACGTTCGCGACTCCGTCGCCATAGGTCAACAGGAAGGTCCCGTGCGGACGCAAGATAGATTCCAGGCGATGCAGGCGTCCACCTGTCATGCTGTCCTTTCCCGTATCCACCATGCGCACGGTCCAGTCATCCACATCCGTATTTTCGTACTTCACCTGTCCGCTCTTCAGATGCACGGTGACGTCGCTGTTGAACGGATGATAGTTGATGAAGAAGTCCTTGATGATCTCGCCCTTGTAGCCCAGGGCCACGACGAAATCGTTGAATCGATAGTGATGATAGATCTTCATTATATGAAGCAGTATCGGAACGCCCCCGATTTCCACCATCGGCTTCGGTTTTATCTGCGTCTCTTCGCTGAGCCGCGATCCTAGACCGCCGGCAAGAATGACCGTTTTCATGAGTGACCTCCATGAAGCGCCGCAATGACAACATCACAGACGCGATCGACGTCTGCCATTTCCAGTTCCGGATGCAGCGGAAGCGAAAGCAACTCTCGATAGATTGCCTCAGTACGAGGCAGCGTCGGTTTGCCGCCTCCGTAGAGAGTCAACATATGATTTGGCTTGAAATGGACTCCCGTCTGGACATCTTGCTCCGCAAGCGCCTCTCTGACTGCATCCCGCTTTCCATCCAAAATGCAGACGGGCTGTATATGCGGAACTACAGCTCCCAGTTCCGTGTCCAGAAGCCGAATTCCTCTCTCACACTGGAGTCGCTCACGGTAACGTCTTGCAAGCGCAACTCGTTTGGGCGCGAATTCATCCGCAAATCTCCGTAGCTGCACGCGACCGATGGCCGCCATGATGTTGCTCATGTGATAGCGATATCCTCGACGGCTTGCATCGAAATCCCAGCTTCGTTCGCCAGCAAAACGTTTGTCCGTATCCTTCTCAACGCCCAGCAGACGCGCATCCTTGACACGGCCAAGGACGGTTTCATCCTGAGTTACGATTGCGCCCCCTTCACCGGATGTAATATTCTTAATCCCGTCAAAACTGAAGCAACACACGTCTCCAGCGCTCCCCACGCGCTTTCCTTGATAAGTGCATCCGAAAGCGTGGGCCGCGTCCTCGATCACCCGCAGGTCATGGCGTCGCGCAAATGCGTAGACTGCATCCAAATTCCCCGGGTTGCTCGCGTAATGCACCGGCATGATCGCACGGGTTCTTTCGGTAAGACGCCGTTCAGCATCATCGAGATCTATCGTAAGAGTCTCCGGCTTCACTTCACATGGAACGGGAATCGCTCCGGCAGCTGATATCGCCTGAAAACTGGCCACATAAGTAAGCGATTGAACGAGCACTTCATCTTCAGACGATAGAAGTGCTTCCGTAGCAAGATGCAGGGCGGCTGTTCCGGTGCTCACGCACACGACGTTTCTCGGCGGAACTCCGAGGAAAGCCGCCACATCCGCTTCAAATCTCTGCACTTCTTTTCCCATACCGAGATACCCGTCATCCATGATTACGCTTTTGACAGCCTCGGCTTCAAGCTCTCCGACAACCGATTTTGATAACCGGATCATCGTTTTTCGCATCACCCCTCCTCGCCTGCTAATGGGCGCCGTTGCCAGCAAGCCGGTCTCGAACAAATTCGTATGATTTCCGCACAACGCCTCTTTTCAGAATGTCGGGTTCGAAATCACGATACCGGAACTCAACCTGTTCAATCCGATCATTGAATTTATGGCATACCGAATCGATTGAATGATGTTTGGCATAATACGCCTGCGTCGCCTGCGAAATCTCATCATAGCGCCGCTCCGCATCCTCGATAATCGCCGCCATCGAATCGCATCCTGCTTCAAAATGGCTGTCGGAAATCATCTCCCCGAGCGAATATTTATCGCTCTCAGTAAGCCACTTGAATCTATAAGGCTTCGAAAGAGGTCCATATGATGCATCGAGAAGAACGGTCGGTATTCCAAGCCTGGCGCCCTCCAAAGCCGAAGCGCCCATCGCGAATAGTATGTCCACGTGCTTAAGCAGATAGTCATTCAGATCCTCGCCCGCTATAACTCCGGGGCGAACCAGCGTAACTGAGTGGCCCGAAAGATGAAGGCGGTCAAGCCGCCGAGCCTCAGGTCCATCACCTATGATATGAAATATCACACGGATATTTTTTTGCCGTGCATAGTCCGCGATCCGTTGGATGGTATGCATAAGAATCCATATCTTAAAATCACAAAGCCTTCCCACCCAGGCGACTGACAGAGTTTTATCGAGCAGGCTCTTTTGGCCGCGTTGTCTCCCATCCACCAAAGCGTCGTTCGCGGGAACCGGCATAAAAATCGGATCCTCAATGCATGCCCCTAGACGTTCTTCCGTAAAACGCAGCGTCGAACCATCCATGAAGAAGATTGATTTCTTATCAGCCATCAAGCTCACCATGCGGCGCAGACGGTTTCGAACACCGAACAACACGGTATTCATGGCAGCATGGTGAAAAGCAGCAGAACGAGCCTGATAGTCTCGAATCCGTCTCAGTGGTATAACGTTCTGGATAAGATTCTGGGGATGCAGCGTCCAGAACAGGATCCTCGTCGACGGAGCAATGCGCAGTTCGGGGCGTATCGTCGAAGGCAGAAGCGACTGCATCACCAAGATAGTATCATCATCTACTGGAAACGAGACGCCTTTTTCGAAGACACGGACTCGCACTCCAAACTCCGGTCGGACCGATTTAGCCATATAACCGTCAGCGTAATCCACCACCGTCGTCCGTAAGCCATGGCGCGCGGAGAGCGTCTCCGCCATGCGACGGAACAGCACCGGAACGCCGCTCACTTCTTTGTAGGGAAAAAAGAACGTAAGGTTCATGATATCCGACAGTATTCCGGAAGGGCCTCACGTATATACGCAATTTCATCCTGCTTCGGATGATTTCGCCATATGCCGACGTTTTTTATCGATATTGCAGGATCGAAGTACCTGCGCTTGTCCACGTGGACCGACGCATCCTCACCTAGGAACGCAAGAATGCGCGACAGCGTATTCTCATAATCCAACACCAGTTCCTCGTATTGAATCCTGAGAATTTTTCCAGAGCTGTCTATGTTCCTCTTCGCGACATCCCGATACAGTCGGTAGCGCTTTACGAACTCCGCCGGAGGAAGGGCGGTCGGCTTGTACCACAATCCTGCAACGTAATTATCCCTCGGATCGCGGTCGACGATAATCGATTTTGCCGAATCAAAGTACCTCAGAGCCCTCGAAGGATTGAAGGGTTCGAACGCATTATGCATCACTATAGTCGTCGTGTCGTCCGAAACATTCGCGGATAACAAGGCGTTCAGATACCTTTTCGTGTGCTCATAAAAATTTTCTCCGCGCGGCAGATAGACCGTGAAATCATATGCGGTCTTTATCCGTACTAGTTTGCGGAGTATTTTCCTTAGAAAGAGTTCCACGTCGCTCAGATCGGTCATCGGATAGGGCCAATCCGTCTTCCACTGCGCCTCCACCAGGCGATTGATGTATTCTTCGGACAATGCGATAAATTTCCCGCCATAGATGGCATCGTAATTCCATCCTACGGCCCGAAACCAGCTCCGCACATCCGAAATGCTGTTCCTGCCTCCAATACGGCGAACGAGCTTCTTGAATCTACGAATTGCAGCATCGGCTCGAACCGGTGACCAGTCATCCACCAATGCCGTCTCGAGATCGCGAATACCGCCTTGAACGCGCAGCAAGTTGAATTCACACTCAAAGTGAGGGACGTGATAGCCTCTAAATTCCCGTATCAGATCGATTACCGCATGCTTGCCGGTGAAAGCGTAGCCGGAAAGATCCAGATATTTGTACGATTTAATTTTTTCCATAGCGGCTGACATCGTCAGAATTGAAAACGATTGCATGCTTCTACGATTCGGGCAACATCTTCATCGTCCATGGAAATATCCAGGGGAAGGCTCAGGACAGTCTGATGGATTTCTTCGGTCACTGGATAGGAATTTGCATTCCATTCTGCGTAGGCCTTCTGCTGATGCGGCGGGATAGGATAGTGAATCAGCGTCCCGATCCCCTCTTCCTTGAGATGCGCGGCCAATCGATCCCTCTTCGCGCACCGAACTATGAAGAGATGCCAGACATGCGACGTGCCTCGATTCCACTGCGGAAGATAAATGAGGGGATTCCGGATACCGTCGAGATACACTCTAGCGATTTCTCTGCGGCGCTCATTTTCCTCATCGAGATAAGGGAGCTTGACCCTGAGAACTGCCGCCTGCAATTCATCGAGACGGCTGTTCAGACCCTTGTAGAGATTGCAGTACTTTTCGCGAGAGCCGTAGTTGCCAAGCGCACTCACCAATTCAGCAAGCTGAGCGTCATTTGTTGTCACTGCACCGGCATCCCCAAGCGCTCCCAAATTCTTACCGGGATAAAAACTGAATCCAGCGGCATCGCCAAGCGATCCAGATCGTTTTCCTTCAAATGCGGCTCCATGAGATTGTGCGGCATCCTCGATAATCTTCAATCCATGCTTCTGCGCAAGGTTCTTTAGGCGAGGCGCATACGCAATCCGTCCATACAGATGAACGATCAAAATCGCCTTCGTCCGGTTTGTCAGCTTTTCTTCAATGCGGTCAATATCGATGTTGAAAGTGCCGAGTGCAGGTTCCACCAAAACCGGCACAAGCCTATTTTCTGTCACAGCCAAAATAGTCGCAATATAAGTATTTGCCGGAACGATAATCTCGTCACCCTCGTTCATCACTCCCTGTTCGATATAAGCCCGGAGTATCAGACGAAGGGCATCCAGGCCATTGGCAACTCCGACGGCGCGTTTCGTTCCACAATATGCGGCAAATTCACGTTCGAATTCCTCAACCTCTCTGCCCTTGATATACGATCCTGAGTCAATCACTTTGGCAACCGCCTCAAGCAACTGCGAGCGATAACGGTTATTAATCGATTTTAGATCGAGGAATGGAATCACTTCGAGACTCTTTTCTGAAAAGCTTCATAATCATTGATATAGTCGTCTGGATCATACGAATCGGATGCCAACACGAGCAGCACGGCATCGGGAGTATGCCCGAACTGTATGCGCCAAACAAGTGGCGGAATGTACAGGCCAGTATAGGGATTGCTGAGCTCGACTTCTTCCCGGTTCTTCCCGTCATCGAGCAGTACGGTACAACTCCCCTTCACGCAGACCAACAACTCTTCGAGGGAATAATGTGCATGGTTTCCGCGGGATACTCCGTGTGGAACGTTATAAACCAGAAAATATCTTTTCGGAACAAAGAAAAAATGCTCACCGTATTCAGCAAAGCTGAGTGTGCCCCGAGATTCATCCACTACCGGCATGTTGACAAGGCGACAACCTCCAACGGAACAGCTTTGAACGCGATCGGCTGAAAGCATCCCGCTCTCCTTCTGCATGGTAACGATATTATCGTCCTTATCGACATGGCCGTATATCCTGGCGGGGTTGCCAAGGACAACCGCGTTCGAGGGAACGTCCCTGGTCACAACACTCCCAGCCCCAACCATCGCCCTCTCCCCTACACTAATTCCAGGCAGAATCGTGGCATTTGCACCAATTGAAGCCCCTCGCCGAACCGTAATTATGGGATACTTAGATAGATGCCGCTTGCTTCGAGGAAAACGATCATTGGTAAACGTAACGTTCGGACCTATGAAGACGTCGTCATGAATATCGATACCGTCCCAGAGCTGCACGCCACATTTTATCGTAACGCGATCACCAACACTCACATCATTCTCGATAAAAACATGGTCACAAATGTTGCAGTCAGCGCCGATTTTGGCCTTCGGAAGGATATGAGCGAACGCCCAAATGCGCGTGCCCTTTCCAATCTGGTTCGATTCCACAATCGCTTTTTCGTGTACGAAATAGTTCATACGATTTTTACAGCGGGAGATCCTTCATGTGCCAGAGGATATTTTCATGATCCTTGAAGAAAAACACGGGACCGGAAGGCGTTTCGCGGACGCTGTCTATTTCCAACTCCAGCATTTCAATAAATGCCTTGGCATGCGGGCGCCTCAGGCACGGGTTGCAGAAACCGCTCGCAATCGACGCGTCGCTAACTTTCTTTTTCTTGACCTCAAAGCGAATTCCATCCGGGGAGGTATACATCGACGTGCCGGTCGTGGAGATCACCTCATAATTTCCGCCTTCGAAAAGCCGGCTCAGAAAGCTGCAATACCGGTTGATGTCATCGACATGCACTTCTATATGATCAAACCGCGCACTCATCTTGATCCTCCCTCGAATAATGGTACTTAGTTCATCACGCCTTGAAAATATTCGCGAACGAGCGCCTGGAACCGATCGTCCATCGCCATGCGATGTTTGACCAACCTTCCAGGCCTCTCCGCCAAAATGCAAACAAGGTCATTGCCAAGATTCTTCTTATCCTTTGACAGTGCCTTTAGATAGGCATCCATATTGATTCCGCGGTAATCATATTGAGGAATATTGACCTTCAAGAGGTTATGCAATGTTCCGAACGTATCGCGATCCATCATGCCGTAATTGGTCGCTATATAGTTCGCAAGATCCATTCCGACGGTAACGGCTTGGCCGTGCCGCAACTCGTAATTCGAGATCGCCTCCAGGGCGTGCCCGAAGGTATGTCCGTAATTGAATTTATTTCGTTCGCCTTTATCGTATTCATCGACTTCAGCGACGCTTTTCTTAATCAGCAAGCTTTCCCTGATATACTCGCGCAGCTTAGATCTGTCGGCGATCAGCTCCTTGTAGTGCCCGACCATCTTTTCGAGATAAGGGCTTCCGGCATAAACAAAGAAATGCATCATCTCTCCCATACCTGACTGAATGTCCCTTAATTCCAGGGAACTCAGGAAGTTCAGGTCGATGAAGACCGCGGATGGAGGATAGAAATTTCCAACGAGATTTTTGTTCATGCCAAGATTGATCGAGGTCTTGCTCCCTATACAGCTGTCGCCCTGCGCCAGCAACGTCGTGGGAACGAATTTCCACTCGATGCCCCTGTAAAGGACAGATGCGGTGAACGCGGTGACATCCTGCGTAATTCCGCCGCCGACTGCAACAAGAGCGTTGTTCTTCCTGATCCGCTTTTCGACCAGACATTCGATCAGCTCTTTGGATTTATCGAGTGACTTATTCTCCTCCGTCGGCTCCATGACGACGACTCTCTCTTCCGGCATCCCCGAAAAGAGATTCCCATATAATTTCCAGACATGGGAATCGATAACGAAGAAGGCTCGCTCCCCGCAGGCGCTCTCGATATCAGCCGCAACATTATCACGGAAGTATACGGCATAGTCTCGCATCCTTGATTGAATCGAAATCGTGTCAGACATTGACATAGCCTCCGTCAACAACAAGATTGTGTGCCGTAATATACGTGTTCAAGTCGCTCGCAAGAAATAAAACCGCCTTCGAAATCTCCTCCGGTCTTGAAAAACGGCCGAGCGGAACCTGCAAGGCCAGCTGCTCCATCTCATCTTTCTTAAGGATGCGCTCGGTGAGCTCCGTCTGCACGAACCCGGGAGACACCGTATTAACCAGTACATTATAGGGTGCCAGATCCAGGGCACTCGCGACTGTCAAACCGCGAAGGCCAAATTTAGAGACACTGTAGAGAGATCGCTTCGCCTTGCTGATCGTGCCGAAGATGGACGAAATATTGACAATCCGCCCGTACCGACGTTCCTTCATTCCCTGGCTGACGCGCCGGGTGATGATCATGGGCGCCTGGAGATTCACGGAAATGATATCGTCCCAATTTTCATTCTTGATTTCATCAATCGAGTTGAGCTTGTTGATCCCCGCATTGTTGATGCACGCGTCAACGCGGTTACTGCTGCAGATCTCATCTATCAGTTCCTCGACCGCCGTCCCGTTGGTAAAATTCGCGGCATAATACCGGCGCCTCAATTTTCTTTTCTCCGCGTCGACATTGAGCTCATCCGCGCGTTTCTGATCAGAACCCACCAACAACAAACTGGCGCCGCATTCCTCCATGTCATCGGCAATCTGCCGTCCGATGCCGCGAGTAGCGCCGGTTATCAGCACAACCTTGTCTGAAAAATCGATCTTCATAATCCTATCCGTTAATGTTCAACGCGCTGAGCAGATTGGAAACGGCCTCATTCTCCATGCCGATCCGGCATTCAGTCGTGTATGAACCGACATGAGGTGTGAGGATCACCTGCGGAAGTCCTTCAAGAACTCCACGATATGGTTCCTTGGCGAAGGTATCCAGCCAAGCGCCGGCAACGCTTCCCTTCTTTATCCCATCGGCCAATGCCGCTTCCGAAATGACCCCGCCCCTGGCTACGTTCAGCAGAAAAACACCCGTTTTCATGCGCGATATCTCTTCTTCACCGATAAGGCATGCTTCACCGCTATTGTGCAGCGTGACTATATCGGCTATCGGCAGCGCGCCCTGAAGCGTCATCAGCTGCTCATCCGCGAGAGATGAGGCATCGATTTTCGGGTCCACGACCACAAGCTGCACTCCAAATGGACGCAAGAGCTCGCCGACCCGCCGACCAATCCGCCCATACCCAACGATAACAACTGTCTTGCCCTGCAACTGCGTTCCGATGCGTTTCTCCCACCTTCCCCCATGAAGGGCTTCGCTCATCTGCGGTATCATGCGGAGCATGGCGAGCAAAGAGCCCATCGTCAATTCAGCAACTGCTTCAGTAGGACCATTCGGAGTCGAACATACCTTGATGCCGAGTTCACGGCACGCATCGAGATCGACGTTGGAGAGGCCGGAGCCGACACGCGAAATCACCTTTAGCTTCCTGCCCTGAAGCACGTCGCGATCCAGCGGCTCAAGGCCCGCGACGATCCCGCAGACGTCATCGCGCAGAAGTTCCTTCAACTCCTCGCGCGTCAACTTCCTCTTGTACGGGTTATCGATAACCTGAAATCCAGCCCCGGTAAGTTTCTTCAGCGGTCCCTTATCGATTTCCGCGAACGACGATGGGCCGATCAATATTCTTTGCGCGACCATATCTTTCACTCTCCGATGTAGTTTGAAACTTTTCGCTGATCCTATTTCAACTTGCACTGGAACCAGTGTGCAAGGATGTGGTTCATGATAAGGTGTGCGTCTTCGACGGGGCCGTACTCGCCCTTGACCGTCGGCACGTGGATGACGACATCGCACATATTCCGGAGTTTGCCGCCGTCGAATCCCAGGAATCCAATGACTCGCCCGCCCCGCGATCTGACCCACTCCGCAGCATTCACCACGTTCGGTGAATTGCCGCCTGCAGAGATCACGAGCAGCCTGTCACCGGGTTGGTAGTGTATCCTGAGCTGATTGATAAACAAATTTTCGTAGCCTACGTCATTAGCGATCGCGGTCATCACAGAGCTGTTATCTGTCAGCGAGAAGACCTTGAACGGCTTCTTCACACCGGTCTTCTTGATGATGTCAAAGCCGATATCGTTGGCCATTGTCGTGGCGGTCGCAGCAGAACCCCCATTGCCGACGACAAAAATCGTCTGCCCGTCCGCCCTGGCTGCTTCAAGTTCAGATTCGAGGGCATTGATCGAAGCAGTTTCGATGCCGTCGAGCACCTTCTTAAGGTAGGTAAAATACCCTTGAGCAAAATCACCCAGGTTTTCCGTTTTCGTAAACAGCGTATCGATGTTGTTCATGGTACACTCCTCTCTTAGGCTTTCTCAATGTTATAGGTCTCTCTCCACCTGTTGTCCGCATTGTAGATCTTAAAGACCATCTCCATTACCTTGAGCGCATCGGTGCTGTTGCCGTTTTCAACCGGTTTTCCCTGCACCACGATATCGGCGAACTCATTCACCTCATCGCGCCAAGAATGATCGTCAAGATATGACGTCGTCTGTTCCTCGAAGGATCCCACCACGCACCCTTCCTTGCGCGGAATCAACCGGAGCTTCTCCTCTCCATAACTCTTCGACCCGGAGAGGATACCGGTCAACTCCATGAGCGCCTCGTTCAGGGTAATTTCAAGCCTGAACTTATGCTGCCACTGCGTAGCCGTTGAGTGGATCATGGCCACGCATCCTTCTTTGTTTCTCATGATCGCGTAGGCATTATCCTCGACGTCGTGGCACCAATAGTCGTTCGAGACAAAACTCTTGATTTCGTCATAGTCGCCCGTGAAATAGCGAATCATGTCGAGCATATGAATTCCCTGATCCAGCAGGATGCCTCCGCCCGCCAATTTTCGCTCGGAGCGCCATCCGCCTGAAAACGGAATGATGCTGCTCTTTCCATAGACGCCGCGGATATTGGTGACCTTTCCGAAGGCGCCCGAATCAATGACACGCTTCGCTTCAATGACGGAGTAATGATAGCGGTGATTGAATCCATATTTCAACCTGATCCTCGGATGATTCTTTTCCACCTCGATTACGCGCCGTACATCGCTGACGTTACACGCAGGCGGTTTTTCGCAGAACACGTGGATGTCGCGCTCAAGGGCCCTGATCGTCGCATCCGCCGCCAGGTAATTTGGCAGGCTCACAAACAGAACATCCAAGCCGCAATCATACAATTTTTCGAAATCCTTGAAATAGACGACTCCATCGGGACCTTCACCCTCCCTCTCCGTAGTCACATCGCTCACAGCGATGGTGCGAAATGCCGGATTCTGATCTATGTAATGGTGGCGACGCTTGCCAACCACACCGTATCCTGCGATCCCAACTCTAAGTTGTTTTTTTCCAGTCATGTCAGAGCTTCCTCGCTACGACTCGCATGTGAGAACTGAAGTTATATTTCCTTATCCATGCCTGTAATTCTTTTTTTGATTCAGCCGACCCATTTTCTGAAAATGTGCAGAAGAACCTTCCAGGATTCTTTCCTTCATGACGCCATGCGCCTTCGACAATATCCCAATCAAGTTCGCCAGGCGTCGAAATGCCGATCACCTGATAACCTGTTCTTTCGAGAAGCTTCTGCATCGATGATGGATTGAAAAAATTGATATGGTGAGGGGGCGAAACGCTCTTGGATCGATCCCATAGCAGTTGAATATCAAACCCCAGCCCATTGAGCGTAGTCAAGTAGACATAACCTCCCTTGACCAGCAGTCGGCCTACGTTATTCAGGAAACGCTCCGGATCATGGAGATGTTCGAACAATTCGAAGGCGGTAAGGAGCTCGTATTTCCCCGTCGCTTCATCCACGTCCTCCAGCATTTCCTCTATGACGCGGAAACCACCTTTTCTGCAAATGCCCGCCATATCCTGAGAGGGCTCGATTGCCGTAAGGTTCGCCTCAGGCCACAACTTACGGACCTCCTCCAGAAAAAGGCCGAAGCCCGCGCCGATATCGGCTATTGCGCCCGTTCGCACTTGCGGAAATTGCAACGTGATAAACTCCGCACGCGGGCGAAAGATTTTCTCCCTCCGAGCCTCGACCATGGGCATGAAAAATTCCTCAACCCAGTATCGCGTTGACGGCGAATCCGTATAGATCTGCATCAGATGTTCGTAGGTCGGTCGAGGGCTGAGATAGAGCGTATTACACTGACGGCACTGGACATACTGAAAACCTGATTTTTCGAATTGGGGTTCGGCATTGTTTGCGAGGCAGGCGGGGCATGCGATCTGCTGAAAACCGGATCGATCTCGAAATATCTCACGTGCATCCGCCTCGACCAGCTCCAGATACCTGTTAAGCACATCGCGTTTTCGAATATCGGATTCTTTCATGATCCCATTCACCTCATGTACAGGCGGACGTACTTATCCGCCTTCATCAACGCGTCAACTTTACGAAGATCTTCTTCGGTATCGACCGCCTGAGATTCAAAATCGGCAACAGCCATTTTGATCCTGACGTTATTTTCAAGATATCGATTCATGTCAACCGACTCAATGATCTCGAGCCGCGTCGGTTCCATGCGGACATAGCCAAGAAGGGCATCTCGTCGGAACATGATGAGGCCCAGCTGCTTCCACATGGGTAAGTCGTCCGCACGATACTTCTTTTTCGAAGGTATGGGTTCGCGGGAATAGTACAGGGCAAAACCATTTCGATCTACCACGACTTTGACGACGTTCGGACTTGCGAATTCCTCAGCACTGCCGATGCGCGCCATCAAGTTGATTACGCCGACTTCCGGCGTATTGACGGCCTCAACAGACAATTGATCCAGCATCGACGGATCCAGCATTGGTTCATCTCCCTGGATCATGAGCGCATACTCAATCGTTTCATTATTTTCCTTTTCGATCTTAACAACCGCCTCGGCAACACGCTCGGACGCGCGTTCGTGCGAGTCGGCAGTCATCACGGCGTTTCCGCCTGATGACTTAATGTAGTCATAAATCTCCCGATCGCAGGTGGCAACCCATACCTCATCAAGATGTTTCGCCAGAAGGCTCCTCTGATACACATGTCCGATCATCGGCATGCCAAGAATCTTAGCCATGGGCTTGTTCGGAAACCTGCTGGAACCCATTCGTGCAGGAATAATGCCGATCGCGTTCATAATTTGATCCCCCTCATTTTTTCAATCCCCTGCCGCACGCTGACATCAAGCATCCTGATATCGACGCTGTATGCGATGAATGTGTATCCATCGCGAATCGATTGTTCAAGCTGTTGCGGATCCGGTTCGACGATATGAATTCCCGCCGAACAACCGAGTCGTCTCCCTGTCTCGCGAATACAATTCATCGCATTGATGAAATCTTGATTCTCAAATTGACCGGGAATACCCATGGAACAGGAGAGATCGTAGGGACCGATAATGAATCCATCGACCCCCGGAACTTTCAGTATTTTTTCCAATTGATCAATTGCGTCCTTATGCTCGATCTGCACGATCACAATCGGGCCATCGCCCTGCCATTGCAAATACTCCTTGAATGCGGCGCCATACCCCTGCGCCCTTGCCAAACCGACACCTCGGGATCCGCGTGGGGCATATCGAGTGGCTGCAACCGCTCTTTCGGCATCGGTTGGGCAATTGACCATCGGCACAACGATACCGTGAGCACCTGCATCCATAACGCGCTTGATCTGATCAGGATCATTGGAAGTGAGCCTGACCAGGGGTGCAACGCCGCAAAGATCGATGGTGCGTATTAGATCGCCTGCAACCTCGATGCTTACAACGCTGTGTTCAAGATCGACTACCAACCAGTCAAATCCAGCATTGGCCATGATTTCGGCGATCCCCGCGTGGCCCAACGTGATCCATGAACCGAGGGTTAGAATCCGTGAACGAATTTTGTTACGAAGCGCTGATGAGACCGTCAATTGTCCTCCATTCTTGTTGCTCTCAATATCGCTGAAATTTTCCCCTTTTCCCTATGATTCAAGACAAATAGATACATGAAAACAAATGACGCACTTAGAATGCTGATTTTTCCTAGACAGGAGAATAGATTAATTTCAGAAGGCAGCAACAAGGCGATAGCGTAAGCGACGAGGCCACAAACCATTATCTTGAACAATCTGAAATTTTCGAACTCGATTTTATGAAGGTGATTCGAAACGACATAGACGAGAGTAACCATTAAGCCGTATGTAATCAAGGTGATATACGCCGCGGCCATATAACCATATCTGGGAATAAACAACATACAGAGAACGACTTTTATCGCTATGACCGACCAGAAAATATAGACGTGATATATAACCTTACGTGAAAAGAGAATGCCATTGTCGATAATGTTAACTACGCCGTACAAAAGATACGCAAACATTACGATTGATATCACCGGGAACGCAGCAAAATATGCCGCCTTGCCTGTTACGAGCATTATGAGTTCTCGAGAAAATATCGAAACGACGGTAGTTATGGCCATCCCTATGAAAAAATAATAGGTTATGATCAATCGCGTGAATTCTGTCGCATTGTTGTCATGCCGGTATTCCATGCGCATGGGCGCCCAGATCTGTGAGAATGGAACTACAAACAAAGCTTGTATCATCATTCCTAGCTTATATGCCGCACCGTAGACTCCCACGTCATTCAAACCAAGATATTTATTGATGAAGAAGCTATCTGTCCAGACGAGCACATATGTGGCTAAGCCAATGATGATTTGAGGAATACCGAAACGAAGCTGTATACTGATTTCTTTTCTTGAATAATCCTTAACTATACACTTCCTGACGCTCCAGAAGAGAATGAAAAGCACGAGCACCTGTGAGATGCACGTGCCGAGAACTGGAGCCATAACGCCAATCTTGAGAATGAGCAGAAAATAAAGAATGAGCGATGCATTTACCAGCAGTGAAATCAGGTTTACAAATATTACCCGCAACGAATGCCTTTGAAAACGCAGGATTAGATATAAAAGCGTGTTTACAAACGCTACAGCGGACGAAATCAGGATTATCATCACGGCAACTGCATATTTATCAGTACCAAATAAATATCGCGAGAGCAGGCCTCCAGAAAGCACACCGAATGCAATCTGCATCACTGCGCCAGCG
This sequence comes from bacterium, assembly GCA_021810905.1. Classification (GTDB taxonomy): domain Bacteria; phylum UBA10199; class UBA10199; order 2-02-FULL-44-16; family JAAZCA01; genus JAJZQH01. The sequence continues at coordinate 137,204 of JAJZQH010000004.1, read as the reverse complement.
AGCGTTATATAGAGGGATGTGCTGATTACTTTTTTTCGATCATTTTCGTCTGCGTAATCGAAATACGATCTGGAAAGAGCAGATGACGCTCCAAGATAGAATACGGATCCGGTCAGAGTAGAACAGAGCGTCAGCAGAGTAAGTATTCCGTACACCTCAGTTGTATAATAGCGTGTATAGACAGGAAGCAAAACGAAGCTCAGTAAAGTCTGCAGAACGGAGCCAACGCCATATATTAAGGTGTGACTACCTGCCTCCTTGATTTTCTGTAATAGGCTCTTTTCAGCCACGGTTACCGTCCGGATACTAGAATGAGTTCAGATACCTGTCACAATATTTTTCAAATATTCACCATAACCGTTATTCTTCATTTCCTCCGCAGCCTTTAAGACCCCCGCCTCATTGATGAAACCCATACGATAGGCGATCTCCTCGGGGCAGGCAATCTTAAGCCCCTGGCGCTTTTCAACAGCCTCGATAAAGCTGGATGCCTGCATCATTGCCTCATGTGTTCCCGTATCGAGCCAAGCGAAGCCGCGCCCGAGTTTTTGGACATGGAGCTGTCCCCGACGCAGATAAACTTTATTAAGATCCGTGATCTCAAGTTCTCCTCTTGGAGAAGGCTCAAGAGAAGAGGCTATCTCCGTGACCTGGGCATCATAATAATAGATACCGGGAACTGCATAATTGGATTTTGGCTGTAGCGGCTTCTCTTCAAGACCCACAGCACGGCCCTGATCGTCGAATTCCACAACCCCATATCGCTCAGGATCCCGCACCGGATATCCAAAGATTGTAGCTCCCACCTCGTTCGCCCCAGCCTCTTTCAATACCTGCTTCAGACCATGGCCATAAAGAATATTGTCACCAAGAATAAGACAGGATGGAGATTTTCCGATGAATTGTCGCCCGATGATGAAGGCCTGTGCCAACCCCTCTGGACGAGGCTGTTCGCGATATTCCAATGAAATGCCAAACTTGCTGCCATCGCCCAAAAGTTCGCGGTAGAGCGGAAGGTCGGTAGGCGTGGAAATAATGAGAACCTCCCTGATATCTGCAAGCATCAGCGTCGAAAGCGGATAATAGATCATCGGCTTATCGTAGATCGGAAGCAGCTGCTTGCTGATGACCCGCGTCAGCGGAAAGAGACGAGTTCCTGAGCCGCCAGCCAAAATGATGCCTTTTCTCACGGGGCCTCCCTTTCCTCAGCGACCTTCATAATTTTTGGCTAGCCAAGCGCGATAACTCCCATCGCGCACAGCTTCGGACCAGCGACGATTTTCCAGATACCATTGAATGGTCTTGTGCAGACCGCTTTCAAAGGTCTCCACCGGCTTCCAGCCCAATTCGTGAGAAATCTTGGTATCGTCGATCGCGTAACGGCGATCGTGGCCCGGTCGATCCTTCACATAGGTGATGAGGCGTTCGTAGGGCTTCCCATCGGAAGCTGGATGTAGTTGATCCAGGATCGCGCAGAGTCTCTTCACGAGTTCAAGATTCGTCCGCTCGCATCGACCGCCGATGTTGTAGGTCTCGCCCACGCGGCCGCTATCCATGACAGTCTGGATCGCCCGGCAGTGATCTTCCACATAGAGCCAATCCCGAATATTCTGCCCGTCACCATAGATCGGAAGCGACTTTCCCTCCAGCGCGTTCTGGATCATCAGCGGTATCAGTTTTTCCGGAAATTGATACGGCCCATAATTGTTGGAACAGTTCGTGGTGAGCACCGGCAACCCGTACGTATGATGATAGGCGCGTACGAAATGATCGCTGGAAGCCTTTGAAGCGGAATAGGGACTGTTCGGAGCATAGGGTGTCAGCTCGGAGAACGGTGGCGCGTCAGAGGTCAACGAGCCGTAGACCTCATCCGTGGAGACATGCAGAAATCTAAAACCCTCGCGTCGATTCACTGACAATTCGCTCCAATATCCCCTCACCTCATCCAACAATCTGAACGTCCCGAATACATTCGTCTTCACAAAATCTTCGGGACCATGAATGGAGCGGTCCACGTGACTTTCCGCGGCGAAGTTAATGATTGCATCTGGGCTGTATTCGCGCAACACGTCCCGGACGAATCCTCCATCTCCGATACAACCCTTGGCAAAACGATACCTCGCGTTGTCCTGAAGATCTGCCAAATTCTGCGGATTGCCGGCATAAGTAAGTTTATCCAAATTCACAATCCGAGCCCATTTGTTCTGCAGAGCAATCCTGATGAAATTGGAACCTATGAATCCGCATCCGCCCGTGACCAGCCACAGCCTGTCCGCATTATTACCAAGACTCATGTTCACTCCTGTTCGCACAGAAATCACAACCTCCAATAAGAGAATCCGGCTTTCCGAGCCTGCTCAGGATCGTAAAGCCCCTTGACATCCGCGATCACAGCGGGATTTCCTGTGAGGCGCCGCAGTCCCTCAATCCCAAGCTCCTTGAACTGCCGGTGTTTTACCGCTACTACTACGCCATCGTAAGGAGCGCTGGCCGAAGGGTTGGTCAGAAGCTGTAGCCCATATTCCTGATGAACCTCCTCGTGATCCGCATGCGGGTCGTAGACGTGAACTTCGCAACCATAGTCGGTGAGCTCACTGATGATGTCCACTACCCGAGTATTGCGGATGTCGGGGATGTCCTCTTTGAACGTGAGCCCCAGCACCAGTACCTTGCTGCCCTTCACTGATTTGCCGGCGTGGATCAAGTGCTTCACCGTCTGTTCCGCGACATGTTTGCCCATCGAGTCGTTTATGCGGCGGCCCGCGAGGATCACCTGCGGGTGATAGCCGATCTGTTCAGCGCGAAACGTGAGGTAATAAGGATCCACTCCGATACAGTGGCCACCGACGAGGCCGGGCTCAAACGGCAGGAAGTTCCACTTGGTTCCTGCGGCTTCGAGCACCTCACGCGTGTCGATATCCATCTTGTTGAAGAGCACCGAGAGCTCGTTCATCAGCGCCAGATTGAGATCGCGCTGCGTGTTCTCGATGACCTTAGCGGCTTCGGCCACCTTAATGGAGCTCGCGCGATGAACGCCAGCTGTAACGACGCTCGCATAGATCTGGGCGATTATCTCCAGCGATTCCGCGTCCTGCCCTGAAACGACCTTTTTTATTTTTGTGAACGTATGCTCGCGATCGCCCGGATTTATGCGCTCCGGCGAATACCCTACCTTGAAATCAACACCGCCCTTCAATCTCGATTCCTTCTCCAGGATCGGAACGCAGATGTCCTCCGTGACGCCGGGGTAGACCGTGGATTCGTAGACTACGATAGCTCCTTTTTTAAGATTTTTGCCGACGGTCTCACTCGCCTTGATTACAGGTGTGAGGTCGGGGCGCTTGGCATCGTCGATAGGCGTGGGCACGGCTACGATGATGAAGTCGCATTTTTTCAAATGTGTCGGATCGGCAGTGTAAAATATTCTGGAAGAGCGAAGATCCTCGTCAAGCACTTCGCCGGTTGAGTCATGTCCGTTCTTCAGATCCTCGATGCGTCGCTGGCTGATATCGAATCCGATAACTTCATCGCGTTTGCCAAATGCGACTGCGACAGGGAGACCGACATAGCCGAGGCCGACCACTGCAATTTTTCGCTTCATCATAATAATGGCATGCCCCTATTCTTTGTAAAATGATTGATACCAGTCGACAAAATTACGAATCCCGTCATTGATCGAAGTCTTCGGTGCAAATCCTACGTCTCGCATCAGGTCGTCCACGTCGGCGTATGTGGCGGGCACGTCGCCGGGCTGCATGGGCAGGAGATTGAGTTTCGCTTTTTTTCCGAGTGCCTCTTCAAGCGCCTTGATGAAATCCATGAGCTCCACTGGGCTGTGGTTGCCGATGTTGTAGATCTTGTAAGGAGCGGTGGGGCTGGAGCCTGGATAGGGGTTTCGTGACCCGTGACCCGTGACCCGTGACCCGCGGTTGCCAGCAGGGTCTGCCTCCCCCGCCCCCCCCTCACCCTGACCCTCTCCCGCAAGGGGAGAGGGAATCTTATCAGTGACGCGCACGACTCCCTCCGCGATATCATCTATATATGTGAAGTCGCGGCGCATCTTTCCTTCATTATATACGTCGATAGGCTCACCCTTCAGGATCGAGCGCGTGAACTTGAAGAGCGCCATGTCGGGCCGGCCCCACGGTCCGTAGACCGTGAAAAACCGCAGACCAGTCGTCGGAATACCGTAGAGGTGGCTGTACGTATGCGCCATCAGCTCGTTTGCCTTCTTCGTAGCGGCGTAGAGCGAAATCGGATGGTCGACGTTGTCGTGGACCGAGAAAGGCATCTTGGTGTTGATGCCGTAAACCGACGAGGAGCTAGCGTAGACGAGATGTCGTGAATCGTGACCCGTGACCCGTGACCCGTGACCGGCGTGCGTGGACGGATCTACCTCCCTTTTCCCCTCCTTACAAAGGAGGGGAGAAGTGCTCCACTGATGCCGGCAGCATTCGAGCACGTTGAGAAAACCTACGACGTTCGACTGCACGTATGCGTGCGGATTTGTGAGACTGTAGCGCACGCCGGCTTGCGCCGCCATGTGGACTACTCTATCGAAGCGGTTCTCGGAGAAGAGGCCCTCCATTGCCGAGCGATCCGAGATATCCATGCGGATGAAACGAAAACAACCGTGACCCGTGACCGGCGAATCACCGGAAAAGGCACGCAGTTGTGCAAGGCGCGCTTCCTTCAGGGAGACGTCGTAGTAGTCGTTGAGGTTGTCGATACCAACGACCTCATCGCCGCGCTCTACGAATCGCTTGGCGAGATGGAAACCGATAAAACCTGCACATCCTGTAATAAGTATATTCACTCTTCGTCCCCTGGAATTATTCAATCGGCATCTTCTTTACGCGATTGACCGTAGAACTCTTCGATCCGCTCGATGCCGCGGGTTGCAGTCTCGCGGCAAGCGGATTTTCCGCTCCCGCCATCTGCGCCGGGAGATTTTGCGCTGCGTCCGTTCTTCTGAACTGTTTTGGGCTGTGCGCGGCTGAACTCGTGAAGGAGATCTACAACGCGCATCCCTTTGGCTCGGAGCGGTTTCGGCTCCGCGTTGAGCACGGCAACAACTCCGCGCTTGCGCGCGTCTGGAGTTGGAATGCCGCGGCTGATCGGCCCCAGACCCTCCTCGTCCAGAAACAGCGCCACGAGATCGGCCAGCTCGCCGTCGCCGTGCAGCCACAGCTCGGCAACGCCCTCTGAATTAAGCTTTGCCACGAGCGCAACGAGCCGCTCCTGGATATCGCGGAACCCGCGCACGGTGTTGACAATATAACGATAAGAGCGGAGCGCTGTCTGGGCAAATCCCTCGGGGGTCAGGAGATATTCGAGCGAGCGCCGGTTTAGGCGGCTCGTCTTCACGTAGCCCGTGTGCACGAGCCTCTTGAGCACCGCGTTCACGAGCCCCACCGAGATCCCCGCTCTGCGCGCGAGCTCGCGCTGCGAAACAGACTCCGTGGCATCGTGGAGCGATTCGAGGACGGCGAGTTCGCTGGATGTAAGTTCAGGTGAGGAGGGCATCTTGGTGTATTGAACTCATTTCAAAACCCTAATGCTCGGTACGGTTGGATATCTCTTTTATCGCCTCGAGCTGACGGATCGCCTCTTGATCCTTGGGGCGCGCCATCTCTCTTTTTGTCCTGATCAGCGATTCGATATCGAGTACGCAGCAGGGCATACCGTACAATTCGATCTCCACGGAATGTTCCATGACGTCGTTGAAGCGCCCAACGCCTGCCACTTCCGAGAGAAGATCAATAGAGCCGAGGTCGGTCTGCAGATAGAGATTCTTGAATCGCGAGAGTTGGTCGGCGCCTTCATCGAGGGGACGGCTCTTCCCGATAAGTCGATGTGCGGGATGGATATCTCTAAAGGCATTGAGGAGCGATTGCATGTTCTCTGCATCAAATGGAATGCAAAGATCGATATCTTCGGTGACACAGGATGAGCCATACAGCGACGCTGCAAATCCACCGATGATCACGAAGCGGACTTCATTTTCTGCCAGCAGTCCTATGAGTCTTTGAAAGTCCTGCATAATATGCTCGTCCGGCGGCACGCAAAGCCTGAACTGTTTCAACCGCTCTCTGGAGGTTGATTGCTCGTTCCGTAGGCGTCCTGCGGAGATTGGCTGCGATTATGGTCATATCGATGCCGTAATCTGCAGCCTGCTGCCATTTTGTTTTCGCGGGAGATGACATGTTGTACGTTCGTGCGCTCGTTACACCGTCCAAGATTTTACGATCGCACTAGAGTACGATCGCACCAACGCACGATTTTCGGTTTTTTTACAGGCTACCGCCGGGGCGCTGCAATTGGCGGCACCATGGAAGAGAGTTCTGACGTCTTGATCCCCGCCGTTTGGATATACATGGAACAAACGGCAAAACTTGAAAGCTGCTGCTCAGAAGATGAACGCTCAGGGTTTGAACGTTCAGTGATTGAGCGCTTTTACGTGCTGGATGATGAAAGGTCAAGTGAATATTTGGCTGGGTTGTAATGGTTTAACTAAGCATTTTATATGGTTTTTTTAGACTCATTCGTATCTTCTCTCTCATTGACCAGGGCGACTATCTCCTGCCCGTAGCGAGCCACCTTTACCTCGCCGAAGCCGAAGCAGTCCTCGAGCGCATCTAATGAACGGGGGCGCTGCGCCACGAGCGCACGGAGCGCGCGGTCGCTGGCGACTACAAATGCAGGAACGCCGTCCTTCAACGCGCGCTCCAGTCGCCATGCGCGCAGCTTCTCGAACAGAGTGCCGTCGGGCGTGGTGTCGTACGCGGGTGCTTTTTTACGGCGCTTGCGCCCGTCCTTTGCGACGCCCCGCGCCGGCCGACCCTCCTCTGCCCTTGTCTCGCCCGTACAGAGGTCGCAGTGCCCGCACGGTTCCGCACGCCCTCCGAAGTAGCGGATCAGGTGGAGCTGGCGGCAGCAGCGCGAGCTGCCGTAGTCGAGGATGGCGGAGAGCTTGAGCTCATCGCGCCGCCTCTTCTCCGCGAGCGCTGCTTCATCTATAGGGAGTTCTCGCGGCTTGATGCGGCGACGCACGACCACGGCGCGGCCGGAAAACGGCGCGCGATACGAGATCAGCCCGTCCTCGACGAGCGCCCTTAAGCCCCGCTGGACCTGCTCCAAATCCAGCGCGAGTTCATCGGCCGCACTCGCCGGGGAGACGGAGATGGCATCGCCTCCCGCTTTTTCCGTCGATTCCTTTATCCACTGCCAGAGACGGTGACGTATCGCCGCGCGCGCGGGCGGTGGCTTCGTCAGGAACGCGCTGGTGAGTTCGATGCGGCCGAGCGAGTCTCCCGCGGATCGTCGCTCCAGCACGTCGAGCCGTTCGAGCAGGCTCAGTGCGCTCCCCACCGACATGTCCGTTGCGCCGTGCACGCGGGCCGCTATCGCGCGCGCGGAGAGCTCGACCGCATTCGTCTCCTCATCGAGGAGCACCTGATACACCTCGCGCACCTCCGAAGGCGTGGGGTTCGAGCCGTCGATGAAGAACTGCTGGATGTGCATGTCAGCAAACGAAAATAGAAGCTCGCAGCGCGAGGGTTTGCCGTCTCGGCCCGCGCGGCCCGCCTCCTGATAGTACGCCTCTATCGAGCCCGGCATCTGATAGTGCACGACGAGCCGGATGTCGGCCTTGTCGATCCCCATGCCAAACGCGTTGGTCGCCGCGATGGCGGATAGCCTCCCCTGCATGAAGGCCTCCTGCACATCGATGCGCTGGTCGTGCTCGAGCCCCGCGTGATACACGCCCGCGGCCACGCCCTCGCTCGCGAGAATCCTGCCGACCTCGGCCGCTGCCTTGCGCGACGCAGTATAGATGATGGCAGGTCCGCGGGCGGCGCGCATGAGTTCTAAAAGCCGCCTCTCGCGCTCGGTGTCGCCTGATACGCGCGTGACACCGAAGTAGAGATTCGGCCGCTCGAAACCTGCGACGAACGTCGCCATGCCTGGAACTGCGAGTTGTTTCACTATGTCGCGCTGCACGTCCGGAGTTGCAGTGGCGGTCATGGCCACGACCTGCCGCGCGCCGCTCGCGTGGATGGCGCTGCCGAGCCGCAGATAATCCGGCCTGAAGTCGTGGCCCCACTGGGATATGCAGTGCGCCTCGTCCACGACAAAGTGGCTGGGGTTCAGCCTCGGCAGGGACTCCATAAATGATGCTACCTTGAAGCGTTCGGGCGCTACGTAGAGAAATCGAAGTGCGCCATTCTCGGCGGCGCGCATCGCCTCTGCCTGCTCGCGAGGCAGCATGGAACTATTTATAGCAGCGGCCGGGTAGCCGCGGCGGGAGAGCTCGTCCACCTGATCCTTCATGAGAGCGATGAGAGGGCTCACGACGATGGAGAGCCCGCCGTGCATGAGTGCGGGGAGCTGAAAGCAGAGCGACTTGCCGCGGCCCGTGGGCATCACGGCGAGCGTGTTGCGGCCCTCGACGATGGAGCGCACCACCTCTTCCTGCCCGGGACGAAACTCCGTGAATCCAAAGTGGCGCTCTAGTTCCGCGGTGAGATTCCCGTTTCGGGGCGCGAGTGAAGATGAAAAATCTGCATTGCAATGCGTGTCATCGCGAGGAGGCCGCAGGCCGACGTGGCGATCCCCTGAAATCGGCGGGCCACAGGGGATTGCTTCGTCGCTGCGCTCCTCGCAATGACACTCAATTTGATCTGCGCAACGGGCTCCACAGTACATTTCTCTCAGATGGTGAAGCCTTGCACGCTCTACGAGATTTGCGAGTGCGGCCTGCACGCGCGCGTCGTCGGGAAATAGTTCCGCGGCCTTTCTGCCCGCCTCCACGGCCTCCTGCATCCTGCCGGTTTTTTCCAGGAGTTTGACGCGCGAGAAAATGAGCGAGCGGTCGCGGCAGTTTTCCGGAAGCGCGAGCAGGCGTTCGATCTCTGCGAGGTTTTCAGTAATGTCCTCGCACGCCTTGTTTGAGGGTTCATTCATTAAAGATCCGAGGTCGTAAATGTGGAGCGATTCGAAGAGTGCATCCCCTGCACAGCGAGCACGCCGAGTGCGGCTCCTAGCAAAAGGACTGCTGCGTATTTCACGCGCGACATCTTCATCATGCACCGCCTTTTGTAGAAGGACTGATATCAGGCGGACGATCAAAGAGGCCCGCAGCTGAGGCGAGATCAACCGGCTTCCCGATCACGGAATCCGCGCCCGCATCATGCGCGCGGCGTTGGATCTCCGGGTCGTCGTGAAAGCCCGTGCAGAGGTGCACCCGTGGAACGCCCTTGGACTTGAGATACAGAATAAGATCCACGCCGTTTGTCTCAAACCCCTCGTAGTGGTAGTCGACTATAGCAGTGTCCACCTCTTTGTAATTGAATCCCTTCTTCAGGATCATCTCGTCAGCGGACGCAGCGGAGTATACGACGCGTCCGCCGCTCTCACAGACGATCCGCTGCCATTGAGCCCTGATATCTGGATCGTCTTCGACGATGAGAAAACGAGTGGCTGAAACCGGACCGGGAACCGGGGACAGGGCACCGGGAAAGGCTTTTCCGGGTTCCAGGTTCCTGGTCCCAGGTTCCGTATTTTCGTTCACTACACAATCCGGTATCCTGATCGTGAACGTGGTTCCCTTACCCACTTCGCTCTCGACCCCGATCGTGCCCCCATGCGCTTCCACGACCTGTTTGCAATAGGCAAGCCCGAGGCCGGTGCCGCCTTTTTTCCCTTTGGTGAAGAAGCTATCGAATATCTTTGGAAGATACTCTGGCTCAATGCCTTTACCATTATCTGCTACCCAAATGATCAGATCATTGCTACCTGAAATATCCGCACCGATCTGTATTATTCCACCGCCACCGACAGCATGAATTGCATTGTTTGTCAGATTCACTATGGCACGAGCGATCTTATCCGAATCGACACAGGCAGATATCTTCTTATCGACAGTAGGACACAGAATGACATTATGCTCGCGTCCGTCGCATTGCACTTCGGCCATGACTTCTTCATTAACGATGTCATTTATTATTGCGACTTTTTTATTGAGGTGGGAGGCCTTGGAATAATCCACAAGGTCATTCGCCATACGCAAGAGCTTATCAATGCTGCGCTTTGACGCAGCCTTGGTTTCGTCAAACTCAGACTTGGTCAGCGTGGAGTCACCCTCCTCCATATGCACGTATGCGCGCAGAACCGAAAGCGGAGAACGCATATCATGGGCGATATGAGAAGCGATTTCACCCATAGCAACCATGGTAACCGTTTTTTGCTTTTCATCTTGAAGAATTTTAGCCGATTCATGCGATCTTAACAGAGCTCTTGTCAGAGCACCGAATTCATCGGTGCGCTTAGCGAGTTTAAGCGCAATAACATCTCTCTCATCAATATTCTGCGGAAGATAAAGGATCTGAGAAAGCCAGACCAACTGCATTATAGGTTTCTGCAAACTGATTGCGATGAATCGCGCGATCAAGGCCGAAATGACAAACCCGGCTAACAGCATCGCAGCTGCGATATAGAGAATATCATAGCTGGCAATGAAAGCACCCGCAGGTTTAGCGCAGATTTCCAAACTTAACGTTTGACGCCTATATGCAATATCGGAAACGACACATTCAGGCCGATGAGAACGTGCATGGTTTGTACCGGATAATTTGAATGCATTGATATCATCAGTCCCTTGTTCGATCGATGGAACAATTACCGCTGCTAGATAGCCTCGAACATTTCCAAAACTGTCCTTAATCGCCTCGCTTACCATCATACGGCGACCATCAATGATGTTTACAGGTTCTAAAGAATCGAAAACGCGCTCTCGTTCAGAGCGTGTCAGCGCATTTCCCTCCTGCGTGATCAGTTCTCCAGAGGAACCAAACAAATATATCCCGTCCATTCCTCTCTTGATCAATTCAAGATCGCTTGTGATCTTGTTCAGTTCACTGCCATCACCACCAGACAGTATCGCCATAGGATAACTGGACTTGGCAAAGATCTGAAACGAGGTGAGAGCATCTTCAATTCGAGATATTTCTTCATTCAAAATGATTTGCAATCTCGACATCATGAGCCGATCATGGTTGGTGCGATATTCTTTTGCCTGATACCACATCAGCAAAGAAACAATAAGCATCAAAGGTACGGCAAGCATGCAAAACAATATCGAAAAATAGTGCCTGAAAGTTTTTTGAAATTCTCTCTTCAATCTATCACCTCACCACGAAGCCTTCCTGGGTATTGGCTCGGAGGAAGCCAATTCAGGAGGCCAGACCGTACGATGTTTTCCATCAATGATCTGTGTCATAATTGTTTGAAATCGATTTTGTCCGTTCTCATCGAACGCCACGCCACCCAAAGGCAAAATCGCACCTGGTCCATAATCAAGATCGATATCCCGCAACACTCTAGCAAGATCCTCCCTTTGAGTTGTGCCCGCATTCTCAAGCGCTTCTTTTACAAGCCAAGTTGACATGTATGACATGGCAGCTATGCCGTCCATATCAACACCATACCTCGCTCTATATCTTTCATTTAATTCCTTTGCCCCAGGTCTCATCATGTCATAGTTCCATTCATTTACTACGAACCAATAATCAGATGCAGATCCGAGAGATCTGATAAATTCCGGATCCTTTGGACCCGCTCCAGTCGCAATAATAACCGAAGGATGTATCTTCTGTTGGTCCATAAGGCGCGCGATTTGGATCGAATCAAGCAAATATGAAGTCTGCAACACGACATCCGGCCTGGCTGCTTGCAGAGCATGACAGACCTCGGTCAAATCATGCGAGTTACTTGAATATGAAATATCCGCTACAATTGCTAAATTATTCTCTCTTGCTAATCGTCGTTGTAGCATCGCTGTAAATTGACCAAACAGTGAATCCTCGTATAATAAAGTGAGCCTATTACCGGCCAACTTCCTGTTGAACAGATATTCAATAAACCGAATTTCATCCCTGACAAAGTCTGAAATATTAGCTTCGGGTCTGAAGAGATAGTGCATTTTCCGCTGAGTGATTTTGTCTGAAAGCGCCGTTGTCACTATATAGGGAACACGCTCCTTTTCAGCTATTTCAGACGATGGAATCACAACGGCAGATTGATATGCACCCATGATACTGATAACACCTGTCTCTATAAGATGTTTGGTTTCTTCCATTCCACGTACTGGATCCCCCATAGTATCGGCATATATCATCTTAATTTTTGCCCCTCCCAGTGAATGGATACCCCCAAGGGCATTAATTTCAGACACGGCAAATTCGTGCCCTCGCATGTGCGTCTTTCCAATCCTGGCGAGAGGCCCTGATAAAGGAAGAAGGGCCCCTATTTTGACGATTGACTTGGATTCTGATGAAATTGCGTCAGCAATGTTCACAAACATTGCCATCAAGGTAACCAGCGCCAATATTATTCTTATATATCCGACATGACGCATTATTAACCCTCTTTTCGGCGTAACACCGTACTCATAAAAACAAAATTTTTATTACCAGCGGCATCTTGATAAAATACCGACTTACCGGCCTCTCGTTGTTTCTGCAGGTATTCCTGAGTCATCTTCGCATATGTTCCAAATGGAGCTCTATGCGCTCTGACGTCCACAACATCGAACCGATCTTCGATGAGTTTGACTAATCTCACTGGATTTGTAAGCGAACACCATCTAATTCCGACTATTGAACCAGCAGGCATATCTTTCGTGAGAATTTGTTCCAGGTATTTCGTTCCATCCGCACCCCCATCAACCGGCAAGAAAAAGTCGCTCTTCGCAGTAGCGGGAATTGGCATGTATGGAGGGTTCGATACTAGAATTTCATTTTCGCCTATAGACACATTGTCGAGATAGGCAAGCATATCTGACTGCATAATTATGAATCTGCTCTGCAGACCGGCGAGCGCTACATTCCTCCGACTGATGGTTATCGCGTCAGCATCGACATCTACCGATACGACGGTGAGATCTTTATACGCAGGATTTCTCAGCAGCGCTCGGATTGTGGGCACACTGCTCCCCGCACATAAATCGATAAATCTGGCGCTCGATGAAGGCAAATTGCATGTCAAAATTACTTCTATCATCTGTGAATACATGAGGGTATCGTGCATCGCTACAAATTTTGTAAACTCAAGAGAGCATCCTAAACCCTCCAGGAGCACTTCGGGCGTCACTTCCTCCTGGCTTATGCTCATTATCTCACACTTGTGTCGCTCCAAAAAATTTTCGAAAACTTTTTGTGCATCAACTGAGGAACCGTCCCCGTTATCTCCTCCATTTTCTATCCCACTAGTATTGCTTGAGTCATCAACTGATATCCCACGCCTGCTTAATATTGAACATTGGATAAATGGTGCCTTCCATAGAGATCTGTCATCTTGAAAATGACCATCATTACAATCCGAAAGAGTGTCTTCCATAGGTAAATCCAAAATATGCGCATCGGTAAATAATGGCGTCAAATAGCAACCAGTGGTTATCATCTCATATCTCCCTTGCGTTTTATCTTTGAGTTCCCATCACCTCATCAGCCCCAGTTCCTTGAGCTTCATGTAGAGGGTGGTGCGGCCCATGTCTAGCGCTCGCGCCGTCTTGGATTTGTCGCCGTCGTGAATCGTCAGCACCCGCTCGATGTAGCGGCGCTCGGCCTGGGCTACGTAGTCGCGCAGCGTGGTCACGTCGTCCCTGGCTTGCGGCACTGGTGGATGATCGAGATTCAGCGCGCGCATGTCAGGCGCCTGTTTGCAACCATTGAGCACCCACGGCGGGAACGCGGTCGTATCGATGATATCTCCCTGCGACATGATGACCAAGCTCTGCACCACGTTCGCGAGCTCGCGCACGTTGCCGGGCCAGGTGTATTCCATGAGCCGCGCCATCGCCTGATCGGTCATGCGCTTCGTCGTCACGCCATGCGAAAATTTTTCGAGAAAATGATCCACGAGCAGAGGGATGTCCTCCAGCCGCTCGCGCAGCGGCGGGACGAAGAGCTGGATCACGCGCAGGCGGTGGTAGAGATCAGCGCGGAACGCCCCACTCTCCACGAGAGCATCGAGCGGCTGGTTGGAGGCGGAGATGACGCGGAAGTCGCCCTTGATCGGCGTGTTGCTGCCGAGCCTGCAGAACTCACGCTCCTGCAATACGCGCAAAAGCTTTACCTGCAGGTCCAGCTTCATCGTGCTGATCTCGTCCAGAAATATATCTCCGCCGTCGGCCAGCTCGAACTTGCCTATGCGCCTGCGATTCGCGCCCGTGTATGCACCCGCCTCGTGTCCGAAGAGCTCCGACTCTAGCAGGTGATCCGGAATCGCCGCGCAGTTTACCGCGATGAACGGACGTTTCTTTCCGTCCTCGCTGTTTTCGTTTACGTGCCGCGCCATGAGCTCCTTGCCCACTCCGGTCTCGCCGATGATGAGCACGTTCGCGCGATGCCCCTTGATGTGCTCTGCCTCGGCCATGAGCTGGCGCATCTTGAGGCTGTTCTGCACGATGTTGGTCGTGCTTCCGTTTCCGTTCGTCTGCGTGCGCAGGAGCGCCTCGCATTTCTCCTGGATCGTACGCGCGGCAACGGCCTTCTCTACCACCTCCGCGAGTTCGTCGTTGGAGACTGGCTTGGTGAGGTAATCGACCGCACCCACGCGGATCGCCTCCACCACCGTCTTCACGTCGCGCCGACCTGAAAGCATCGCAACGCCCACTGACGGATGCACGTCATGAATCCTGCCGATCCCTTCGAGCCCGTCCTCGCCTTCAAGGCCTACGTCGAGCAGCACAAGGTCCACGTCCTGCTCCTGGATGAGCTTCATGCCCTCGGCAACCGACGTCGCCGTGAGCACGCCATAAAGCCCGCGCAGCTGCATGCGCATGCCCACGAGAAAATCCGCGTCGTCGTCGATAATGAGGATTCGTCGCAGTGAGTTCATCTCTAACCTCCGCTCGAAATTGTTATGGGATCACACTCCCGATTAAGCTGCGTGCAATTACAGCTCTGTTGATTTTGGCTGTATAGATAGCAACAAGCGTGCCAAAACGGAGTGATCAAAATTGTGAATGATTTCAGTGGAATGAAAATCGAGGATTGATCAGCGTGCCGAAAACAGAACGACTCTCTGTTCATTTTACTGAACAGCGTACCGAATACCGGACAATTTTCCCGCCCTCCCCCTGTCGCGGAACTCCGGAAGGCATGCATGAGCGGTTCATAGTATAAATTTTATATTTGAGACAAGCAATTTTTGGAATCGCAGGGAAAAAGGCACGTTAAATATTCGGCCTAACTTATTGATATTTATATTTTTAAATCTACACCCTCTCAATATCCCCCGCCGATAATTCGCAGCGGATCTGCTGCTTCATGATCTGCAGGAGCACGCGCACGCGTCCGGCGGCGGAGACTGGCTTTTCGAGGATGCCGACGAGGTCGCGGAACGGACCGATGCGGATGCGCACCTCGTCGCCCTTCTGCATCGTGAGCCGCTGCTCGATTATCCCATCCCCATCCATGCGGCTCCTGATGAGTTCGATCATCTCGTTCGGCAGTGCAACGGGCAGAGAACCGTCGCCGAGAATTTTTCTAACCCCGCGAGTGTATTTGATCATGCGATACAGATTTGCGTCCGAGAGATCCAGATGCGCGAAGAGATAAGAGGGAAAGAGCGGCTTGATGCGCGATGTCTTTCTCCCGCGCACCATCGTGCGGATCTTCGGAAGGAAGGTCTCGAACTCCGCGTTCTGCAGGTGTTTGCGCACCGACTCCTCGGCCAGCGGCTTTGTCTGGATGACGTACCAGGACAAACGTGAATCGTCGTTCGTCGTTCGTCGTTCGTCGACTGATAATTGCAGATTATTTCTTGCTTCCTGTTTCATGTTTCATGCCTCGCTCACGCCTTCCGCCCAACGCTGACGTATTTGAATCCGTATTCGGCCATGGCCTTTGGGTCGTAGAGATTGCGTCCGTCGAAGACTACGGGCGCGCTCATCATCGACTTCATGCGCGCGAAATCCGGGCTCCGAAACTCGCGCCACTCGGTGCAGACGACGAGCGCGTGCGCGCCCTCCACCGCGTCGTACGCGCCGCGCGTCCAGCGCAGTTCGTTCGCGCGCTTGCCGAGGGCGGTTTTTGCGCCTTCCGCCGCCACCGGGTCGAATGCCGCAACGGAAGCGCCCGCGTCCTGAAGCTGCTCGATGAGATAGAGCGCCGGAGAGAAGCGCACGTCGTCGGTGTTCGCCTTGAAGGCGACGCCCCAGACGGCGACGTTCTTTCCCTTGAGCGCCCCGAGCCCGCCGAAGTGGTCCACGATCTTGTTCCAGAACCACGCTCGCTGCATCTCGTTTGCGCGATTCACCGCTTCCACGATCGTTGTCTCCGCGCCGCGCTCGCGACCAAGGCCTATGATCGCCCTGGTGTCCTTGGGAAAACACGAGCCGCCGTAACCGAGCCCCGCGTAGAGGAAATCCGGGCCGATTCGCGGATCAGCGCCGAGTCCGCGCCTTACTTCATTGATATCGGCGTCGACCTTCTCGCAGAGGCGCGCCATCTCGTTCATGAAAGATATGCGCGTAGCGAGCATAGCGTTCGCCGCGTACTTGGAGAGCTCTGCTGACGGAATGCTCATTCTAATGAAGCGGTCGCTGCGCCGCATGAGTGGAGAATAGAGCAGGTGCATCTTCTCAGCGACGTCGTCATTCTCAACGCCCACGATCACGCGATCCGGCTTCATAAAATCGGCAACCGCGTCGCCCTCTTTCAAAAACTCGGGATTCGAGGCGACCGATAGCAGCTTCTCGGGATCGAGGCCGCGGCGGCGCAGACCCTCGGCGATTTTCTCCTTCACGCGCATCGTCGTGCCGACAGGCACGGTGCTCTTTGTGACGACGACGGCCGGGTGGTCCAACAGCTCGCCGATCTGCCCGGCCGCGCCGAGCACGCTGCTCAGGTCCGCTCTGCCGTCGCCGCCAGGGGGCGTATCTACCGTGATGAGGCATATCTCCGCGCTGCGCAGCCCCTCGGCAAGATCTGTAGTGAAGAATATGCGGCCTTCCTCGACGTTGCGGCGCACTATCTCTTCAAGGCCTGGCTCATAGATGGGAATGCGATGCTTCTTCAGAGATGCGACCTTGGCCGGGTCCTTATCCACGCAGACGACTGTATTGCCCACGTCCGCCAGGCACGCGCCGCTCACCAGCCCCACGTAACCCGACCCTATCACGCACAGTCTCATCAAAACCCCCTTGCCCGCACGCATCGGCCTTCAGCGGGCAGCGACTGTTAACGAAAGATCGCCGCAATATCAATCAGAATAACAGATTGCAGGCGGCCGCATCGCGCGAGAAAGCATTCCCATGTCTTCGCGGCGTCTGCAAATGCACCAGCATTTCAGATATTTACAAACCCATACCGTATGATATTTTAATATAAAGAAAATCAATTAAATCTCAATCAAGGGGGAGGGTATGGAAAAGGAAATCGGCTTTGTTGAGCATTACTTCAATCACCTGAGCGTTGCAGCCATCAAGATTACCAACGGGCCGCTCAAGGTCGGCGACACGATCCACGTTAAGGGACATACGACGGATTTCACGGAAAAGATCCTCACAATGCAGATAAAAAATGCGGACGTCCATGAGGCAAACAGCGGCGACGACATCGGCGTGAAGATGGTGGGAAAGTGCCGCGATCACGATAAAGTCTATCTGGTTGCCGAATAAAAAGACCGCTAGCTCCCTGCCGCAGCCAGTGGGTCATGCAGGATTCGAACCTGCGACCCGCTGATTAAGAGTCAGCTGCTCTACCAACTGAGCTAATGACCCACAGGCTGCGGCACGGTTACCGGCGGCCGAGGCGGCGTACCTAGCCAATTCGCTGGAATATGGCAAGAATTTTGTTGAGCCCAGAGGCCGTGCTTGCCCTGCACGGCCTTTTCAATTAGGGTCCGCGCCTCAACCTTACTGAGGTCGACCAATGATCGGAAAAATCATCTCGGTTTTCGCGGGGTTCATAATAGCAGGCATCTCATCGCTCGGATATGTAGGCATCGCAGCCATGATGGCCATTGAATCAGCCTGCATTCCGCTGCCCAGCGAAATCATCATGCCCTTCTCCGGGTACCTCGTCTCGCAGGGTCAATTCACGCTCTTTGGTACGGCACTGGCCGGGGCATTGGGGTGCGTAATAGGTTCGGTGGCTGCCTATGCCGTGGGACGATACGGCGGCCGCGCTTTCATCTGGAAGTACGGCAAGTATATCCTCATCTCGCACCATGACGTGGCGCTGGCGGACCGCTGGTTCAACCGCTACGGTTCGTGGGTCGTGTTTTTCTCGAGGCTCATGCCAGTCGTGCGCACCTTCATATCGCTTCCTGCGGGCATCTCGCGCATGAAGTTCGTTCCGTTCGTAGTGCTCACCTTTGCTGGATCCTTTCCGTGGTGCTATGCCCTTGCATGGGCGGGCATGTCCCTTGGCGACAGGTGGGAGACGCTGGGCGTCTACTTCCACCGATTCGACACCGCGATAGGTATTGTTATTCTGGCCGGCATCGTGTGGTGGGTCTGGCGCCACGTCAAAGCAGTGCGCAAGCCGATAGACCACGACGTGATCTCGATCTAAAACAGCGAAGCAACAAGTTCGCAAATATCCTCAAAGAGCCTGCGTTCCTGCTCGCCAAAGACAGCCGGCGTATGCGAATCTATATCCAGCTCGCCCACGACCTCACCATCTTTCATCACCGGGACCACGATCTCCGATTTGACGTTGGGGCTGCAGGAGAGATAGTTGGACTCAACGCTCACGTCGTCCACGACGACCGTCTTCTTCGCTGCGGCGGCGGAGCCGCATACGCCAAGGCCGAACGGGATGCGCACGTGCTCGGTCGGCTCGCCCACAAACGGCCCGAGGACCAGTTCGTCCTTTTTTGACGGATTCACGAGATAAAAACCGACCCAGTCGCAACGTGGAACGCGCTCGTAGATCAACCTGCATACGCGCTGCAATATCTCGTCGCGAGTCCTGCCGGATGACACCGCATTTCGAACTTCTTCGACCAGCGAGCTGCTCATTCTTCTTCTCCATTAAACAGCCTGTGAGTGCTAAGCACCGTAAACGCCGGCGGGCCGCATCATGCACACGCACCTGCCTGGTTCGCACGCATCGCAGCCGAAGAGCCCGCGGTCAGGAAGTCCCTGCGGCTCCGAAACTTCACTGAACCCGAGCCTGCGGAAAAAGTCAGGTATCACCGTATAGAGATATACGTCCCTGCCCGACGCCGCAAAGATCTCCTTGAGAAGCAGGGACGCAATTCCATGCCTTTGTCTATCCTTCTTCACGCCCACGGAGCTTAAGAAAACGGCATCGCCAGCCTCTTCAACGTGAGCGATGCCAGCGATTTCTCCCTCCTCTTCCGCCACCCAGAAACCGCTCATTGACAACGACTGACGCATGAGTTCAAGCTCTTCCAAAAGCCGGCTGATCGCTTCTTCGTCCGAAGCCCGAGCCATACGAATTTTGAGCATGATTCCTCCCATCTCTCCAGCTGAGGCTGGCTCTATCAGGCCGTAGCAGGCGTGACAAGGCGGCATTTATTGCATTGTATTATCCTGACGGATGCCTACAATGCATGAACAGATCTGAACGAGACATATCACGTTATTTTCGTATCCATTCGTTACTGAACAGGGGGTATCAATGGCTCGCATTGCAAACGACATTACGGAGTTGATCGGTCAAACGCCGCTTGTGCGACTCAACCGCGTTGCGTCGCGCTGCGAAGCAACGGTCCTGGGAAAGCTCGAATCGTTCAATCCATCGAGTTCTGTGAAGGATCGCATAGGGCTCAGCATGATAGAAGCTGCGGAACGGGACGGCCGCATCGACGCCACCACAACTATCGTTGAACCGACCAGCGGCAACACCGGCATCGCGCTCGCCATGGTCGCCGCGGCGCGCGGCTACAAGCTCGTGCTCACAATGCCCGAGACTATGAGTGTTGAGCGACGCAGCATGCTCAAGGCCCTGGGCGCAACGCTCGTGCTGACACCCGGAGCGGAAGGTATGAAAGGCGCGATCAACAAGGCGCGGGAGCTCGCCGCAACCGAACGCAAAGCCTTTGTTCCGATGCAGTTCGATAACCCGGCGAATCCGGATGTGCATCGTCGCACAACGGCGGAAGAGATCTGGCGCGACACAGACGGCAACGTCGACATCTTCGTGGCGGGCGTCGGGACTGGCGGCACGCTCACCGGTGTAGGCGAGGTGTTCAAGCAGCGTCGCCCTGGTTTCCGCGCGATTGCCGTCGAACCGACGGATTCGCCAGTGCTCTCCGGCGGCGCTCCAGGCCCGCACAAAATCCAGGGTATCGGCGCCGGGTTCGTGCCAAAAATCCTCAACCGCGAAATCATCGACGAGATCCTGCAGGTCACCAACGACGAGGCCTTCAGTATGGCGCGCCGGCTCGCTCGCGAGGAGGGAATCATCGCGGGCATCTCCTCCGGCGCCAACGTCCACGCGGCGCTGATCGTTGCTTCACGCCCGGAGAACAAGGGCAAGACCATCGTGACAATCATCTGCGACACCGGCGAGCGCTACCTCAGCACGCCGTTGTTTCAGGAAAACTGATCGCATATGAAAAATTGAGGAGGAGCTATGGTAGAAGAAGGCGCTCTCGCTGAACTGATAGTACCTCTTGGCGTTGTCACCTATTCATTCATCGTGCTGACGATATTCACTGGCATTGCAAGATGGAAACTCCACTGGCGGTGGGCCAAACCCATCTATCATTTCATATTGGGTTCGCTGGCATTGGGCTTCGCCACGTTACACGCCGCGATAGTTCTTTTTGCAACCTGACTGTCGATCGCATCAATAGATAAGGGCCTTGCCATGGCAAGGCCCTTTCTGTCTCGATCGGTTTTCTCTTTCAATCAGCCAAGGATCGCCCTCAAATCCTCATCAGGCGTGGAGATAGGCATTATGTTGAATTTCTCCACCAGCACGCGCAGCACCGGCGGCGTCACGAATGCCGGAAGGGTCGGCCCCAGGCGAATGTTCTTGATGCCCAGGTGCAGAAGCGAAAGCAGGATGCAGACCGCCTTCTGCTCGTACCACGAGAGTATCATCGAAAGCGGCAGGTCGTTCACGCCGCAGTTGAATGCTTGGGCTAGCGCAGTTGCGATCTTGATCGCCGAGTAGGCGTCGTTGCACTGGCCGCAGTCGAGCAACCGCGGGATGCCTCCGATATCGCCGAACT
The DNA here is from genome assembly GCA_021810905.1 of bacterium. GTDB lineage: Bacteria > UBA10199 > UBA10199 > 2-02-FULL-44-16 > JAAZCA01 > JAJZQH01. The sequence goes on along the minus strand of JAJZQH010000004.1, from coordinate 115,988 downwards.
CCAGCTTGTTGAAGCGATACTTACCGCACGCGAGCGTGAGTATCACGCAGTCCTTCGGAACCTTCTCGGCAAATTCCGTGTAGTAGTTGCGCCCCGGCTTTGCGCCGTCGCAACCTCCGATGAGGAAGAAGTGTTTGATCTTTCCCGTCTTCACCGCGTCGATCACCTTGTCCGCCACGCCCATCACCGCATCGTGACCGAAGCCGACCAGGATCGTCCGGTCCGAACCGTCCTTGTCAAAGCCGGGCGCCGCAAGCGCGGACTCGATCACGGGAGCGAAGTTTCTGTCCGCGATGTGCTTCACACCCGGCCACGCCACCAGCCCCGACGTGAATATACGGCCTTTGTAAACTTCCTGCGGACGCTGGATGCAGTTCGTGGTCATGAGCACGGCGCCGGGAAACGCGGCAAACTCCTTCTGCTGATCCTGCCACGCCCCGCCGTAGTTGCCGACGAGATGTTTGTACTTCTTGAGCCCCGGATACGCGTGGCACGGCAGCATCTCGCCGTGCGTGTACACGTTGATCCCCTTGCCCTGGGTCTGCTTGAGCAACTCTTCCAGATCTTTGAGATCGTGTCCTGATACGAGTATCGCCTTGCCCTTTACCGGTTCGATGCGCACCTTCGTGGGCTCCGGATGACCGTACGTGTTGTTCGCCGCATCAAGGAGCTCCAGAATCCTGATATTCACCTCGCCGCAGCGGAGCGCCAGCGCCGTGAGTTCGTTCGCATCCTGTTTTTCCTTTGTCAGCGCATCGAGCGCCTCATGGAAGAACGCGTATACGCCGTCGTCCTCTTTGTGCAGTACGTGCGCGTGATCCGCATATGCAGCCATTCCCTTGAGTCCGTAGGCCACGAGTTCCATGAGGCCCGTCACATCGGCGCCGTATTTCTCGATGCGCGCGGGAATCGGCACCCCCTTGCCCTGCTCGATGAGACCCGCCAGATCTTTAGCCGGCCTCCATGCAGCAGGGCCTGTTAGCTGTTCCGGCGTCAGGCCCTTCTTCCTGCCGGCATCTTCGTACATCTCCTTTGCGCGGTCGCGCAGCTTCGCAAGATTGAAAAGTATCGGCTGATATCTCTCAGGATCGAAATTCACGTTAGTGACAGTGGAGAAGAGGGCTTCAACGACTGCGACGTCTATCTCGCGATCCGCCACACCTAGCGTGCGCGCGCGGTGCGCGTACATCGAAACCCCCTTGACCGCGTGCATGGTAAGGTCGATGAGCGACGACACATCGGGCGACTTGCCGCATACGCCCTGCACGGTACATCCCGTCCCCTTTGCCGTCTGTTCACACTGATAGCAGAACATGTTCATGCTTCCTCCCTTTTTTTGCGCAATCGATTGCGCGCGCGTTGTATTATTTTTCAGTCCTCTTGCCCATCATAAATTTACGGCGACCGCCTCCCCTTCCTCGATCTTCATTATAGATACCGAGAGAGCGATCTCGACGTCCGCCATATCTCTTGCCCTACGAGCGATCTCGTACAGCCCGCGACAGCACGGCACGTCCATGATCACGACTTCGATGGAGCGGGGCCTGCCGTCGCGTATTATCGCGGCGAGCTTTGCGGCATGCGCGTCCGCATCATCGAGCTTGGGACACGCGATGGCCACTCCCCTGCCGCGCAAAAGCTTCGAGTGCAGAGAGGGTGATGCGACAGCCGCGCAATCCGCTAGCAATAGTAGATCGGCATCGCGAAGCCAGGGCGCCGTGGGCGGGATGAGCGTGAGCTGAACCGGCCAGTTTGCGAGCTGTGATTGCGCGGCTGGATTCTCTTCCAGCGCGGGCCGTCTCGGCGCCAGCGATCTGGCCATGGTTCCAGGGCAACCGCATGCGAGCGTTCCACGTTGTTGGTCGTTCGTCGTTCGTATTTCGACGTCATTGTTTTTTTCCATGTGTTCGTTCACCGCATTTTCATCGAACTCCTCCGCCTCACGCTCTTCGATCGTGATCGCACCGCGCGGGCAATGACCGAGACACGCGCCCAGGCCGTCGCAGTAAACGTCGCCCACGAGCCGCGCCTTGCCGTCCACGATCCGCAGCGCGCCTTCATGGCATGAAGGAATGCACGCGCCGCAGCCGTCGCAGAGCGACTCGTCGATCCGCACGATATTTCTTTTGACCTTCATAATAGTGTCCTCCGCTTTCATGCAACCATAGTAGCGGATGACGCCCGCCGGGGCATTGACTCAGGTCAAGTCTGATTTACGTTTAATTACAAAGGACTATAAACCTGCGGACTCTTCGAGCAGATCGGCGTCAACAATCGTGACCTTCTCGCCCGCCACTCTGATCGCGCCGCTCTGCGCGAGCTTGCGCAAATTTCTGGAGAGTGTTTCGGGCACCGTGCCGAGCCTGAATGCCAGATCCCTCTTCGCGATGCCGATGAGAAAACTGCGCGAGCCTTTCTCACGCATGCGCCGCAAGAGCCAGGCGGCCAGGCGCGATTCAACCGAGGAGAGGGAAAGCTCGGAGAGGAGATTATTGAGATGCCTGAGCAGCTTCGCCATTGTTCCTATGATAGCCATCGACGCATCCGGGTGCGTCTTCAGAAAACGTACGAACGCGGCCTTGGTGATCGAGACGAGCTCGGAAGGCGCGCGCGCAATCGCCGTGACGGGATAGGTGTCGCCGGAGAACATCGCAGCTTCAGCGAATATCTCGCCCCTCTTGACCGAGCGCACCAGCTGCTCTTTGCCGGCGGATGAGCTCTTGATGAGATCGACTGTGCCGCCAGCCAGAATGAAGAGGGCCTCTGCTTCATCGCCTTCCGAAAAGATCATCTCGCCGGATGCGAATGCGCATTTCCTCGAGGCCTTCGTGAGATCGCCGAGCGCCGCGGCGCTCAAGCCGGCAAAGAGCGGACTGTTCTTCAATATCTCTCGAATCATCTCAAGCCCTCGTCACGCCACGAACCAGAGCAGATCGCCCGCAGGGCGCACCCTGGCCGCAGGATATATCTTTGCGGCCTCATCGGGCGTCCTTATTATCTGATCGAGCATCGCGTTTTTTTCTTTGCCATAGAAGAGGAACGCAACGCAGCGCGCATTGTTGAACACGGGAAAGGTCATGGTGATCCTGTCCTTGGGTGATTGTTCAGGAGGCGCTTCCGAGGCAACGACCCATCTGCTGCTCTCCGCGAGCTCAGATCTCCCCGCAAAGAGAGAGGCGGTGTGGCCTCCCACTCCAAGGCCCAGCAGCACCAGATCGAACTTCGGGAATTTTCCGCTCCCCATGGAGCGCGGCTCTCTTGCGGCGAACTCTCGCAGATGGGATTCGTAATCGCGCGCGGCTTCCTCCGCGTCGACCGTCTCAGTGCGTATGCGATGCACGTTTTGAAGCGGAATCGGCACCTGCGATATCATCGCGAGCTGCACCATCGTGTAATTGTTCTCAGGATCGTCGACGTGAACGAATCTCTCGTCGCCCCAGAAGAGGTGGGTGCGATCCCACTTGAGTTTGTCCATGAATTTTTCAGTGGCGAGGGACTCGTACAACTCTATCGGCGTGAGCCCTCCGGAGAGCACGAGCGTAAATATCCCCCTCGCCTGATAGCTCTCGCTCGCCTTCGAGCATATCAGGTCCGCGAGAGCCGCTATGCACTGTTCCTGCTTATTGAATCTGTAGACTTCCTGGTTCATCTCGGCCTCCTTCATCGCCACATTCTTTTGATGATCTCCCTGATCCTGCGGTGGCGGGATTCGCCTTCGCAGCCGTATACCTTCCTGCATTCGTACGGCTTTACCGCGTGTATGGTGCAATCGCCCTCGCGGGAAAGAAAGACGCACTCGCCCTTTCCGGGTTTGCGCACGGGCGAGAGCGCCAGGACGCCGTCCTCATGGTGCTCCTCGCAGAAGCGGGAGACGAATTCCTTCTCGTCGAGCCCCAGAAAACGCGCAGCAGGGGCGATCTCCCCGGGCACAAACCACCCGGACTCGCGCCTGCAGCACTCCCGGCACTTTTCGCAGGAACAGCCATGTCGTTTTGTATCAGCCATAAGATTTGCCGCACCGTAACATCCTTTTGCAGTGTCACGCAATAATTTCGACTCTCTCTTACGAAAGCAATGCCTTGAATTCGTCAACATGCTCAGCATACACGCGCTGAGTTACTATCAATGCACTCAAGAGGACTTCACGTGGGTTTCCGATATAGTACACGAGCATCTCATGAACAATGCGTTTGAAGTTCTCATACGGATGGAGCTGCGTAAGGCGCACGCGCATCAAGAAAACGGATATCCTCTGCGGGAAGCACAAATCGTGGATCGAGAAGCGCCTGCAAACGGAGTTTCTCAAGGAGGACATGCCGATATTGTTCGATGATAGGAAGGGCCTTCTGAGTCAATTCATAAAAACACGCCCCTGCCGATAAGTCTTTTGAACGAAACCTGCGCGAAGGAGTTTATTGAGCACAACGAGGTCGTTCTTCACGTCCTCCCGGTGGAGGACGCCAAAACGTACAAAGCGGGCCAGCAATCGTTGAGATCTAGCGTCCATTTTTTGACATTCATCCGGGATTTTCTCAAAATGATCAGCACCCAGAAAAAAATGAACATAACAATTTCAACATATTACACCGTTCCAGATCTGGCACAGGAATTACTCATAATCTCTCTGGTGGCTTGTTACCAGTCAAGACCGAATAACGATCGGGGGAACATGTGAAAAAAACAATGATATCAAAAATGGGAGGCGTTATGTCGATCATCAAGAGTGGATCATTTGCTCTGTGTCTGCTGTTCTTTTTTGCTCCAACCATCTTATATGGCGCGGAGATAACCGCAACAAAACCAGCGGTCAGCAGTCCCACACAACCCAGTCAACAGGCCATTACGAAACCTGCTTCGCGATCTGTTACCATCGGACCTGTGCAGAAAACTCCCCTTCCTTTAACAATAATATGCGGTACGATGAGCAAATTCGCCCCTACGAGGGGCAAATTAGCTTTCGACAATGAAGGGAACCTTTTTGTAGCCCCGGATTCGTATGATGATAAGCTTGATAAAATCGACATGAACGGCACTGTAACGAAACTCCTCGACAAGGAGGCTGTGGCAGACTTTGCCATAGACCTGCAAGGGAACATCTTCATTGCAGGTGGTCCGCAAGTTAGTATGCTTTCGCCGCAAGGGGTGATGACGACGGTGCCCAATTCAATCGGTGGAGGAGCGATTGCTGTCAAGACCGCAATGCCCTCAGAGATAATTTATGTTGCATCTGGAAATTCAATTTACAAGATGTCCTTGGTAAGTCCTCCTTCAATATTCGTTGACATTCCAGATGCCAGTAGGATGGGCAGCATGGTTTTCGATGGGCAGGGAAATCTTTACGTCACTGATCAATACTATATCCGAAAGATTGATCCGCTTGGAAATGTGACTAAAATTGCCGGAAATGGCCAATGGGCTTTTTCGGAAGATGGCGGCGAGGCGAAGTTAGCGAGTGTCTGGTGGCCTTGGGATATTACAGTTGATTCTGCGGGCAATCTCTATTTTGCTGATTTCGGAAACAATCGAATCAGGAAGATCGATACGCAAGGAATCATTCAAACAGTTGCGGGAGGCGGGACACAAGACCCTTCGTCAGGGCAAAATATTTTGGCCAAGGACGCAGCTTTATTTCATCCGTCGGGAGTTGCGATTGATAAGGATGGAAATCTCTTTTTTTCGAATGGTGATGGTGCTCCGCCCTATAGGGTGTACAAAGTTTCCTGCATCGCAGCGCCTTCAAATTCCTGAACTAGATCATTCAGCTATGGGACTATGATGGACATGATTCCGGTGCCAGGCGACTTTGAGTTCATCATTGTTAACCTTAATCCGGTAATAAAACTCATATGCCTGACCTGCAAAGTAGCGTCCCCTCTCCCCTTGTGGGAGAGGGACAGGGAGAGGGGAAATTCACTTGCGGTAGACTTGGTTCCAATTGTTCACCCTCTCCCCAACCCTCTCCCATTGAGGGAGAGGGGGTGTTGATAGCAAGTTATGCCGGATTAGGGTTAAATGCCCGATAATTTGAATTCGTCTGCAATGTCGGCGAGTTATCCGCTTCCCAAAATCGCCTGACACCGATGCGCTGAAAGACCACGCAATGTCCCTCAGAATCAGCAGCTTTTTTACCTATACAGATCAATTTATCTTGATAAGTTTACCTATACAGGTAAACTTATCACATGCAACCCAAGCGTCGCTATCTCGGCACCCATCTTCTTGCCCACCCCGAAGATTTGAAAAAGATGGTCTTTGTCGCAGGGCCAAGGCAGGTGGGCAAGACAACCCTCCTGCAGGACATCGGCCCGCAGCTCGGATACAAAAACATCGCATATCTGAACTGGGACAGGCCTGTGGACAGGAAACCGGTGCGCGACATCCATTACACGTTCTTCAAGGAAGAGATTGCCAATGCAAAGACGAAACCTCTCATCATCTTTGATGAACTGCACAAATATCCCAAGTGGAAGGCCTTTCTCAAAGGATACTTCGACAGTTTCCGGGACGATCTCGCGACATTCGTCACAGGGAGTGCCCGGCTCGATGTCTATCGCCGCGGCGGAGACAGCCTCCTCGGCCGCTATTGGCTCCTGCACCTCCACCCGTTTTCCGTGAATGAGTTGTTGGGCCGCATGAATCCTTCACCGCCCGCTGAACTCTCGTCCGGGACGGACGCTGAGACAAAAGCTGCGTTGGAATCACTCCTCAAGTTCGGAGGTTTTCCAGAACCGCTGCTTGAAGGGAAGGATGCGTTCCATCGACGCTGGAAGAGGATGCGAAGGGAGCGTCTGATCAAGGAGGATCTCCGAGACCTCTCCAAAATTCACGACCTGAGCCACATCGAAAATCTCATGGACCTTGTCATCGCAACGGTCGGCTCCACCCTCTCGATCAATTCACTGCGCGAATCGCTTGATGTCAGCTATAATGCCGTGCGCACGTGGCTCAAATGGCTTGAGGCAATCTACTACTGCTTTCGTATCGCTCCGTATTCAAAACAGATAGCGCGGGGGCTCAAAAAAGAAGCCAAGTTTTTTCTCTTTGACTGGTCGGAGATCGTGGATCCGGGCGCGCGGTTCGAAAATATGGTGGCCGTGCACCTCAAAAAATCAATCGACTTCTGGAACGACACAGGAGCCGGCGAGTTTGATCTCTATTATGTTCGCGATCTTGAAAAACGTGAAGTAGACTTTTTAATTCTCAGGGAGAAAAAACCGTGGATGCTCATTGAATGCAAACTCAAGGGTGATGAGTTGCCCCGATCGCTCCTCCACATGGCCAGCGCGCTCACGCCCCGGCACACAGTTCTTGTGACCCAAGAAGAACAGGAGGGACGCTATCGCGTTGCAGGCGACTTGCGCGTCTGGGTGACCGGCGCTGCGGCATTTCTCAGGAGCTTCGTGTAATCATGGAATTCAAACTCATCTCTGTCGACGACCCCTTTTATGCGCAGGAGCAGGACCTCCGCTTTGAACTGCTGCGCAAACCGCTGCGCATGCCGCCCGGCTCGGAGCTCTTTTCGTTCGAGCGCGAAAGCATGCACCTGGTGGCGATCGAGTGCGGCCGCGTCATAGGCTGCGTGCTCTTCAGGCCCGAGGGCAAATCTGGGAGGATCTTTCAGATGGCCGTGGAGCCGCAGTTCCAGCGGCATGGAGTGGGCAGCTCGCTCCTGCGCGAGATGGAGGCAAGGCTCCTCGCCGCGGGCTTTTCCGATGCGTACATCCACGCACGGGAACCTATCGTTCCGTTCTACGAAAAACTCGGCTATGCAATCGACGGCGAACCGTTCGAGGAGGTCGGCATCGTTCATCGCAGGATGCGCAAGGCATTCTCGCGAATCGAGGCGCCGCTTCAGGGCCCGGTCTCGCTCGCCCATAAAGCGGCCGTAGACCGGATGCTGGCGTCGTATCCGCCTGACATCTCTGAACATACTTTTACCAATTTTTTCGTCTGGAGACTCTTTCACCGGGTACGCATAGCGGAGCACAACGGCGCGATCATAGTCTACGAAGACATAGACGATTCCGCCCTGATCGCAGGGCCGCCCATCGGCGACATCTCTATTGCGAATGCAATGCAGGCCGTTGAACGGGAAAGCGGCCGGCAGGTCGTGGCGATCCTGCGTCTGACCGAGCACGCCGCATCGTCCGCGCTCAAAAACGGCTGGGAGGTGACCGAAGACCGCGACAACTTCGACTACGTCTATCGCCGCGTAGATCTCGCCGAGCTGGCCGGTCGCAATTATCACGCAAAACGCAACCTCATCGCCCAGTGCCTCTCGGAGCACGAATGCCGCTACGAAAAGATCTCTATGGAAAACCTCTCCGAGGTCCGCGACATGGCCAGGCGCTGGTGTGAGGCGCGCGGGTGCGGACAAGAACCCGGCCTGTGTCATGAATATCAGGCCCTGCAGGAGCTCTTCGATAATTACGAGGCGCTCGGCCTGATCGGAGGAGCCATCCGAGCCGACGGCGTCATTGAGGCGTTCACGATCGGCGAACGACTGAACGCGAATACCGCAGTGATCCATTTCGAGAAGGGCAATTCCGATGTGAAGGGCATCTACCAGCTCATCAACCAGTGGTTCTGCAGGGAAGCTCTCCAGGATTTCGAGTTCGTCAACCGCGAGCAGGACCTGGGAATCCCGGGCCTGCGCAAGGCAAAGCAGAGTTACCTCCCGCACCACTTCGTCAAGAAGTTCATCGCGTGGCCCCGCGGCATGGAACTCGGCCGCAAGGCGGCCGACCACCACGACGTGCGCTGCCCCGAGTGATCCCCTGCAGCTCTTGAAATGACAAGCTCCAGAGCCTGTCCCCCTATCATATTTGACATGTCCACATGATCCAACTATTGAAGAACACTCAATAAACGGGATCGTTCAGTGCGCACCGCGTCCATCCGAATGAATATCATAAGAAGTATCCTCTCCCGCATTTCGCGGGTAGTTCTGTTGTCCATCGGATTCGTCATCCTCTTTTCCAGTGCAGCTCATTCTCTGCCTGAAATAAATCCATCCAGATACGTTGCGCCCTCGCCTTCGCAAGTGCCCGATTACAAGGGAGGCCCGATCTCCCTGCCGGCGGCGGAGGGTAATCTCGCGGAGCCCAGCCCTGCGGAGCAGACGGACGGCAATATCTACACGCTCGCGGAGCTTGTGGATATTGCCCTGCAGATCAATCCGGTCACGCGCTATGCCTGGGCGCAGGCCCAGGCCTCGGCCGCAAACTGGGGAATCTCGCACGCACCTTATTATCCCTCGGTCTCAGCGGCGGTTGTTGCGAACGGCGGAGATATTCCGCAGCTGCAGGGGGGCGAATCCTTCGTGAGCGCCAACGCCACCCTCAATTATCTGCTGCTCGATTTCGGCGGCCGGGGCGCAAAGGCCGAGGCCGCAAAGCAGGCGCTCATGGCGGCAAACTGGAATCATAATCAGGCGATTCAGGACGTGCTGCGAAACGTCCCGCAGGCTTATTATACGCACCTCGCGGCAAAGGCCCTCGTGGCCGCGGATGAAAAGAGTCTTATCGAGGCGGAAACGACCGTGCGTTCTACGGAGGAGAGGCTGAAATCCGGCGTGAGCACGCTCTCCGACGTCCTGCAGGCGCGATCGAACGCGGATCAGGTGAGGCTCAGGCTGGCCTCAGACAGAGGCCAGGTCGCGATCACCAAGGGCAATCTCGCAACTGCAATAGGTTGGCCCGCGAACAGGCGCTTCGAGATCGCACGGGAACCGGATCGCCTGCCGGTGAAGGAATTCAGCCGCAGCGTGGATGGGCTCGTGGATCTGGCGAGAGAGAACAGGCCGGCGCTCGGCGCAGCTGTCCATGCAGTGGACCAGGCCGCTGCCCAGCTCAAGGCCGCCAGGGCGCTGCCGTTTCCACAGTTGAACGGCACCGCCTCCTCGCAGATCCTGACCACGAAGGACCAGAACGGAACGTTCAATTACGGCGGCGTCACGCTCTCAGTCCCCATCTTCGACGGATTCAATATGAAGAATTCGGTCAGGGCTGCGCGCGCCCAGCTCGACGCCGCACGCGCGTCTCTCAAGACTCAGGAAGAGAGTGTGGTCACGGACGTCTGGGACGCTTATTCTAACTATCGCACTGCCCTGGAGCAGTTCACGGCGAGCAAGAGCCTTCTCACGAGCGCCTCCGAATCGTTCGACGCATCTTCAGCCCGCTACAAAGAAGGCGCCGCAGACATCGTGGAGCTTCTGAATGCGCAGAGCGTGCTCGCGTCGGCCAGGGCTCAGCTCATAGGCGCGCGGATGAATATCTCCACGTCCTATGCCGAACTCCTGCATGCGGTGGGAGCTGAATTGCCCGCTGCTGATGACAGAATCAAGGGGGAAACCGATGCAGCTCAATGACGAACTCTGGTGTTCGATGACGGAATGGCTGCGCCGTTTCTGGGTGCACGTCAAGAGCAAGCGCCACCTCCTCACGTGGCGCTACCTTGCCGCGCTCGCGCTCGTGCTCGTGCTCGTGAGCTGGGGGCTGCACCGCGTGCACAGGCTCTTCGTGCCTCACGGTCCCACGGTCATCGTGGAACTCGCCGAGCGCAAATCGGTTCCGTACACGCAGGACTTTGTCGCAAACACCGTGGCCGTGAGCCTCGTAGACATCCGAGCGCGCGTGGAAGGGTTTCTCACGCAGAAGGCCTTTGAGGAAGGCGCCGACGTCGATGAGGGCGCTCTGATTTTCGAGATCGACGAGGCGCCGTTTAAGGCAAAGCTCGACCAAGCGCAGGCGCAGCTCGCGCAGGACGAGGCAGCACTGGCATTTGCCAATGAACAGGTAAAGCGCTACGCCCCGCTTGCCAGCAAGGACTACGTGTCGCGCGAAGATTACGACAACTATCGCACCAAGGCGGATGAAGCCAGGGCTGCGGTGGAGGCGGATCGCGCAGCGGTTGAGCAGGCCAGCCTCAACCTCGGCTACTGCAAGATGTACTCGCCGATCTCGGGGAGAATCGGCCGCATGCTCGTGAACGTGGGCAACCTCGTGGGCGCCGGCCAGGACACGCAGCTCGCGACCATCGTGCAGCTCGACCCGATGTACCTCTATTTTGCGCCGAGTTCGCGCGACGCTGCGGCTATCATAGAAAGACTCGCTCAGGGAAAGATTGAGGTCGAAGTGATCATGCCGGACGGCAAGCCATTCGCGCACAAAGGCCCGATCGACTTCGTCAACAACACGGTCGATCAGAAGACGAGCACGGTCTCCATGCGCGCGGTCATACCCAATCCCGAGAAGACGCTGCTGCCCGGCCTGTACCTCCAGGCGCGCGTGGATCTGGGCGAGCACCCGGATGCGGTGCTCGTCCCGGAGCAGGCGATCGCCGAGGATCAACAGGGCAGCTACGTGATGATCGTAAAGAGCGACAATACGGTGGAGCAGCGGCACGTCACCGCAGGGGATCGCATCGAAGGCGCGCGCATCGTGGACAAGGGGATCGACGGCGGTGAGCTCGTCATCGTCTCCGGACTCCAGCTCGTGCGCCCCGGCTCGCAGGTGACGCCGAGGCTCTCCACGCGGGAACCTGGTATGAGGGATCTAATGCTGAAGGCTGTGCTCATGCCGCCAAAAAAGTAAGGACGTCATGTTCGTAAACTTCTTCATACGACGGCCGGTCTTCTCGACCGTAATCGCGCTCGTGATCGTGCTCGCGGGCGGCGTGTGTATAGGGCTTTTGCCCGTGGCGCAGTTCCCCGAGATCGCGCCGCCGGTCGTGCAGGTCTCGGCCACCTACACCGGCGCAAGCGCCGCAGTGGTTGAGGATACGGTCACCCGCCCGCTGGAAGAGCAGATAAACGGCGTGGAGGGCGGTATGTACATGTCCTCCACGAGCAACAACGACGGCACCTGCACGATCAACGTCACCTTCAATATAGGCTACGACCTCAACATCGCCGCGGTGGACGTGCAGAACCGCGTGGCCATCGCGCTCCCGCAGCTGCCCGACGACGTCAAGCGCATCGGCGTCACAACGCAGAAGCAGTCGACCGACTTCATCCAGGCGATCAACCTCTTCTCGCCTGATGAGACCTACGACGACCTCTTCCTCTCCAACTACGCCGCTATCAACCTGGTGGACGTGCTCAAGCGCCTGCCGGGCATGGGCAACGTCACGATCTTCGGCGAACGCAAGTATTCCATGCGCTTCTGGCTCGACCCGGACAAACTCACGGGCATGAATCTCACCGCCGCGGACGTCATCAACGCCATACAGGACCAGAACATCCAGGTTGCGGCCGGGGCGATCGGTCAGCCGCCGATGGGACCGGGACAGGCGTTTCAATACACCATATCGACCAAAGGAAGGCTGCAGAGCGTCGAGGAGTTCGAGAACATCATCGTGCGCACCGGGTCGGACAGCTCGGTCGTGCGGATCCGTGACGTGGCGCGCGTCGAGCTCGGCGCTGAGAATTACGGCTGGTTTACGACGCTCAACGGGAAAAACGCCATCACCATCGGCATCTACCAATTGCCCGGCGCCAATTCCGTGCAGCTGGCGAAAGAAGTGCGCGCCACTATGGAGAGGCTCTCCAAGCGCTTTCCAAAGGGGCTGGAGTATAAGATACCCTACGACACCACGATCTTCGTGACCGAATCCATCAAGGAAGTGCTCGTAACGCTGGGAGAGGCGATCATCCTCGTGTTCCTGGTGATCTTCCTCTTCCTGCAGAGCGCGCGCACGACCATCATCCCGGCCATCACGATCCCGGTCTCGCTCATCGGCACGTTCGGGCTCATGATGGCGCTCGGCTTCTCGATCAACACGCTCACCCTCTTCGGACTGGTGCTCGCCATAGGTCTCGTGGTGGACGACGCGATCGTGGTCGTGGAGAACGCCTCGCGCATCATGGAGGAGGAAAACCTCTCCGCGCGTGAGGCGACTGAAAAGGCCATGGGCGAGGTGGTGGGCCCGATCATCGCAACCACGCTCGTGCTCTTTGCGGTGTTTGTGCCCGTGGCCTTCATGCCCGGCATCTCGGGCCAGCTCTACAAGCAGTTCGCGCTCACCATCGCCTTTTCCGTCGGCATCTCCGCGATCAACGCGCTCACCCTCTCGCCGGCCATGTGCGCCGTAATACTAAAACGCAGACAGGAAGGGCGCGAGCCTGCGTTCTTCAGGCTCTTCAACCGCTTCTTTGCCTGGGCCACCGAGAGCTACGTGCGCGGCGTGGGCGTCTTCATCCGGCGCTGGAAGATCATCATCGGCGGATTTGCGGCGTTGCTCGTCGTCACACTCCTGTTCTTCCGCATGCTGCCCACGGGCTTCTTGCCGGACGAGGACCAGGGCTATTTCTTCATGATCATGCAGGGCCCAGAAGGCACGGCCGTCGACCGGACCATGCAGGTCACGCAGGAGATTGAGGAGATCGCGGCAGCAACGCCGGGAGTTCAGGACATCATCACCATCGGCGCGTTCAACCTGATAACGGCGAACGTGGATTCCAGCGCCGCCACGCTCATCATCATACTCAAGCCATGGCGCGAACGAGAGACGCCCGAGACCGACATCAAGGCGATCATGGGCAGCATCCAGGCGCAGGTGCGTCACATAAGCGACGCCCTCATCTTCGCGTTCAATCCGCCGCCCATACGCGGTCTATCCACGACCGGCGGGTTCCAGTTCATGCTGCAGGATCAGCAGGACAAAGGCATAGACCCGCTAGCGGCAGTGACCCGCAGCATCATGCAGCAGGCGATGCAGGACCCATCGCTGGCGGGCATGTCCACGCAGTTCAAGACGAATTACCCGCAGCTCTACGTGAACCTGGATCGCGACAAGGCAAAACAACTGGGCATCCCGGTATCGCAGATATTCAACGTGCTGCAGGCATACCTCGGCTCGTTCTACGTCAACGACTTCAACAAATTCGGCCGCGTCTACCGCGTATTCGTGCAGGCGCAGGATCAGTTCCGCTCCGATCGCACCGATATTTCGCGGCTGTACGTGCGCAGCTCCGAGGGTGATCTGGTGCCGCTGTCTGCACTCATCACCATCGACACGATCCGCGGGCCGCAGACGATCACGCACTATAACGTCTACCGCTCAGTCGAGATCGACGGCAACAACGCGCCCGGCTACAGTTCCGGACAGGCGATCAATACGATGGAGAAGATTGCAGCGAAGATCCTGCCGGAGGGCTACGGCTTTGAATGGACCGGAACTGCGTTGCAGGAGATAGTGTCCGGAGGGCTTGCGCCTTACATCTTCGCGCTTGCAATAATCTTCGTCTTCCTCTTCCTCGCCGCGCAGTACGAGAGCTACAGCATGCCGCTCATGATCATGCTGGCCGTGCCGCTCGCGATACTTGGGGCACTGGTCGCACAGTGGTCCCGCGGTCTGGTCAATGACGTCTATTGCCAGATCGGGCTCGTGATGCTCATCGGCCTCGCGAGCAAGAACGCGATCCTGATCGTGGAGTTCGCAAAGGAAAAACATGAACAGGGCATGGGCATCGTGGACGCGGCCCTCAAAGCGGTGCACATCCGACTCAGGCCGATCCTCATGACCGCGCTGGCATTTATCCTGGGCGTCGTGCCGCTGGTGATCGCGACGGGCGCGGGCTCGGCCAGCCGCCACTCGCTTGGCACCGCGGTCTTCGGAGGCATGATCGCGTCCACGTTCTTAAGCCTCGTGCTCGTGCCCGTGCTCTACGTGCTGATCGAAACCTTGCGCGAGCGGGGGCTGCATCGGGAAGACTTCGTGAAGGCAAAGATTTTGGCGACAACTTTGATCAAGCGATTGAGACATCAAAAATAACCCCCCTCCTTTGTAAGGAGGGGCGGGGGAGGTAGATCCTTGATCTACCCCTCCAACTCCCCCTTACAAAGGGGGAGGGTTTTGAGGGAGGCTAATATGATCCGCTTCATCATCCGCATGCTGATTTTTGTAGTCGAGAAACTCGTGAACGAACTGGCGCTCATCGCCACACTCTTGACACTCGGTCAGCAGGGCTCTGCGCACGAGCGGCTCATCGGCGGCTCCCGCACAATCGCGTTCGTGCTGCGCGACTTCGGACTCGCGGTCTATCACAACACTCCGTTCAGCCAGGTGATGGCGAACATGCGCACGGGGATCGACAATGCGATCGACGGGATCGTGAAGAGCATAGAGGGCGACCCGCAGACGGCTCTCGTCGCCGCCATCGGCACGTTCTTCACGTACAAGCTGCTGCCGTATTTCCTGAGACTCGCGCGCCACGCGCTGAAGAGAGGGCCGCGAACGAGCGACATAGCCAAGGCGCCAAAGGCCCCGCAGCCGCCGAGCGTTGACGACACACACGAATCCATTGCAGCCGCGAAGAGCCCTACGTATCAGAAGCTGTATAGGGATAGACCGTGATAAATCGATATTGAGGGGTATTCTCAGTCAAAACAATTTCGGCTGATCATATCTATATTGTCGCGGCAGATTTTACGATTATTCCGTTTCTCCGCCTCCACGACCACGTTGTTTGCGTTTTCAACCGCGGGGACTCCAACCATCACATAGCTCACCCTCTGCTGCCGCAGATAAATCTGCATATCGCGCAAATGAGCATAACCGACTATCTGCACCCCAGTGGCAACTTTCTGCTCCTTCATGGAAGACCTCAGATTCCGGATCATCGCGATGGAACGCTGGATAGACAAATCTTGAGTATCAACGATAGCTCTTACTTTTTCACATCCATCCTTATTGGATTTATCCTCAACCAGATTGAGCAATCTCACCTGCTCGCCGTGAAGACTCATATCTTCCGTGCCCAGAACCCTCCCCTCCCTGCCGCTCATCCAGCATGAAAGAGAAATCAGGTAGTGAGTAAGAGAAGTTTGCGCCAAAATATCACACGTTTCTCTCGGCAAATCATCCATGACGACGCTGACTGTATCAAGGGGAGATGCGCCTTCTGTACCCATGATTCTCAGACCTCGTTCCTGCAATTTCATCACCGCTGCAGTGTTCTGCCTCAATATCTCTCCACCCAAATGGACATCTCCATATATTATCAGGAGCTCATCGTCACCATCTGCCGATGCAAATGCATCCAGCACTCGGCCGGAGACTGCATCGGAAGCGGTCTCTTCACCCTTCAACAGACCTCGCGCCGCTAGCAATTTCTTTGCCGTCTCTTCATAACCGTCGGCAGGCTTCAAAAAATCGCGTTCTTCGAGACATCGCTCTCGATATAATGCGTGAGACCATGGCCGATATCTCTTCGGGATACTCATCGCGCGCAAGGGGCCATCTTCAACAGGGCTCTTCCGGCTCTCCTCCAGACAGTTTTCATACGAACTCGCAGAGAATTTCGTGCCGCCTGGCAGATCTATCTCTAGCGGCACTCCTCTGTCGCGCGCCTCCGTGCACTGCGAGGCAAGATACTGACAGGTTCTGGTATAGGATGATCCATAGGAATCAAGATTGGCGCAAGCGCGCTCTGCCTCCAACATTTCCTGATTTTCCTCCACCACCTCTTGCAGAATATCGGCCGAACCAAACGATGCCGGTGCGCCGATCACCCCGGAGTTGCAACCTGCATTCCAAATAACGAGAACGGAGGGCGCCTTCTGTTCTTCGGGAAGCACGTGTTGAAGATAATCCCATCCTTTCCAGGTGGAAACCCCACTCCAGGCATCAGAAAGCCAACTCATGATCCCTCCACGCAGATACATCTCGGATACTTCATAGCAATCGGCATCATTTTCGGTCCATTTCCAAGAAAGTTGCGCGAATTCTTGGCGGCGAATTGAATGGCATTCAAGTGAAGCCGTGGGGTTTAGCGCAGTTATCCAGGGCAGACAAAGTTACCCGGCAAAATACTGCCCTTAAACAACTCCAGCGAACTGCTGAACCCAAGAATGCAGCCGCATTGATTTCGGCGGCGCTGCATGAAAACGCAGCAGCGCGCAGCTGTCCGCGCATCGGAACACAATTCCAACGCTGCGATTTATCATAATAATTTCATCTCAACCGCCCATGCCTCCTACGGCACGGAACTTGCTTTATAAATTCAAGGACATTCAGGGACATTCGCGTTGACAGCGCAGGTGAGCCCGCATAGACGGAGGAGGCTTCATGAAATCGAAAAATCGACCGGGAAGCGACAGAGAAAAAGGCAAGGGCCGTATCGACACGCCGACAGAGGAGCTGGACGAAAAGGACACGATCATGCATTACAATGCAGTGCTCTTAGAAGAGCTGAAATCCAAGATGGACTTTGTGATCGAATTCATGACGGCATCTGTAAGCCAACTCAACCGGAAGATCGATGCCCTCGATTACAAAGTCGACATGATGGCCATTGAATTCGACAAGAAGCTGCTGGCCTCTGAGGAGCGGCTGACCCGACAATTCGACGCCAAACTCGATGCAATGGAAGAACGGCTCACGGCCCGGATCGACCGGATAGCAATACGCCTAGACGATCACGAAGGCCGCATCGCCACTGTGGAATCGTACCATTGAGTCCACATATGAGTCTCAAAGAATTGATCGCTACAGAACGAATTATCCTTACAGAAGGCGCAGTTGTCGAACGACTTCGGAGAGAATTTTCCGTTCCGCTGGATGCCCACATCAGTAACGCTGGGTTCATTTACGATCCGAAATATAGATCCGTTATACGCGGCATCTACCGCCAATACCTTAATATCGGCAACGCGTATAATATTCCCATGATGATCTTCACTCCGACGTGGCGGGCAAACGAAGAACGCGTAAGATCAGCAGGCCTGATCGGGCAGAATGTCAACGGTGACAATTTTATTTTTCTGGCGGGACTGCGCAGCGGCTATGCCGACTACATGAATAATATATTCATCGGCGGCCTGATCAGCTCCAAGGGTGATTGCTACAAGCCTCAGGAGGCATTAAGTCAAGGGGAGGCGCACCGTTTTCACAGGTATCAGCTCACTGCGCTGGCAGACTCTGGCGTTGATTTTCTCTTCGCCTCAACTCTTCCCGCCCTCTCCGAAGCAACCGGGATCGCTATGGCAATGGCAGATACCGGCCTGGACTACATAATCAGCTTCGTAATTCGTCCTGCAGGCACTTTGCTGGACGGAACACCGCTCTCGGACGCGATTTCATTTATAGATGCGGCGGTTTCAATTAAGCCGTTATGCTACATGACGAATTGCGTCCATCACTCGGTTCTCCGCAGTGCTTTAAATATACCTCTCGAAAGGTTGATGGGAATACAGGCCAACACCTCGGCCAAGAGCCCTGAGGAGCTGGACGATATGGCAGAACTTGCTACGGAAGAACCTGAGATATTTGCACAAGGAATGAAGAAATTGCACGATGACTTCGGAATCAAGATACTTGGTGGCTGTTGCGGAACAGATAACAGACATATCGAATGTCTGGCAAAACAATTGAGCGTGTAGAACGGCCGTTCTCCTAGTGAAATCGGCCATTTTTGCTACGGGCTGCCGTTTATCAATCCAGAGCTTTCAATTCCTTCATTATCTTGAAGGCGTATCTTGCCGACGGATAAGTGATCGAACCTCCGCCAATTACAGCAATCTTGATCGCCTCTATCATCTCCCGCGCGCTCGTCTTCTCCTTCATGCAGCCCTGCAGATGATAGAGGATGCATTCTTCACATCTGCCGATCACTGAAATAGACAGCCCCATAAGTTCTTTGTATTTCTTTGGAATCGCGCCTTCGGAATACGCCTTATCGTCGAGCGCGCCGAACTGTTGAAAGAAGTCATCATGCTCGGACATCAGATTATTCAATTCGCCCCTTCGCTTATTGAATTCATCGATAGTCATGATTTCCTCTCTTATCAAGATGAGCGGCCATTACAACCACTTCGCCTGCGGAATCACACCGATCACCCGTCCGTCATGCGCGAGCGCCGCGTCGGCCAGCGCCTCCATGAGCCCGACCCTGGTTCCCCCGTAGATCAGCGAGTATCCCTTTGAGGCGATGATACTGCCGAGCTCCCTCGCCGCCTCGAAGAAAACCGGCGAGACCTTGCTGCTGGAAGGACAGAAGACGCAGATGGTTTTGGTCATAGGCTGTTGTTGTCCAAAATGAGTTCTAGAGATGTTCATTTATTTGTACTGTTTTTCTCTCCATTTCTCAATTGGGATATAGTTGCTGGATTCAAGATCAAAAACAAAGACCCGAGCAGTTTTTTTGTTTATGGCGAATCTATTCCAAAGAACGCTGTGCGTTGGATACGATTCCCCGACGTAGTATTCAAATAAATTTGTGTTCTCGTCAGAGCCCTCTTCCTGCCTTTATTGCTCACCGCGTTGCCAGATAGTGTCCTAAAAGCGGATCTGAAAGGCGATAGCCTTTGTCGGTCTCATACTCGACAAGGCCACGGTTCATGAGTTTTTTGATGATCTTGGCAACACTCGATTTTGAGGCGTGGATGGTTTTCAGGATGGCTTCGGATTGCGGTTCAAGAATGAATTGCTGCTTTGCGAGGGCGCTCATTACTCCACATTCCTTTTCGGTGTATCCTTGAAGTAAATAAGCATAACTCTGTTTGTTCTCCACTAAACGGTCCATTTGCAGTCTAAGGAGACCGACCGTCAAGGTTGTTTCAGATTCCAGATTGTCGACCAACCAAGCGCCGAACTCGCAGATGGCGTTTGGGACATCACAAAGGGTCGTCAGAATCGAGTTTAGAGCCCCTTCGTCAATTTTGATCTTCCTAGGGGCCAGTCGTTCTTGAAAATAGGCCATCCAGTCTTTGATGGGGATTCGGCCAAGGTGCATTTCATCGCCGTAGTGAAAGAGAGGAGAATGAGCATCCTGGAACATCAGCGTCATCAGGTGCCGTTTTGATCCCAGGATGAAGACCGCTGTTTCTCCTAATTCTTGAAGCAGACCGCGAAAGAGGGCCTCCGCTTCGGGGACAAAAGTAATGTCGTGAAATTCGTCCAAAATAAGCATCGTGGGGTATTGATGAGCGAGCCTCTTTATAACATCGATCAGGTTTGAGATCTCGATCTTCGGCTCTCGCACCTTTGCTGCCAGCGAAATCGATGGTTGATTTGTCGCCGGATCAACATCGACCTGGAGCGAAAAACCTTTCAGATAAGCGCTCACGTCACTCAGAAGCTTTTTGACGGAAAATCGGTGAGCGAGGGCCAAGGAAATTCCATGATGAAATCGTTTGGCAATGGATTCAAGGCTTTGGACATCCATCAGGTCAAAAAAGAGCACGAGATGCTGTCTGCTCAGATGGGAGAAGGTCTCCCCGACAACATTCTTGATGAGCGACGTCTTGCCGTACCGCCGTGGGGCAAAGAGGATTGTGTGTTTTTTCGTTTTCGCTCGTTTGAGAAGCTCTTCTAGTTCCGATTTCCGGTCGCAGAGGTCTCCAGCATCAATGAGAACGTCGTATTTGAATATTTTGGGTGAGGGCATGGCAGACTTTTAACATGCCCGGCGGCAGTTGTCCACCAAAAGTGGGCCACTAATAGTGGTCCACCAAGAGTGGTCTTTTATGCGGTAACAATCAGCCTCAATGCCTGGTATTGATGCCTCATAACGTCCTTTATGAGGCATCAATACACGAAGTTCCCCAAGGGATCAAGCCTCCTGACTCGACATCAAGCGGTGTTCGTTGTCGGAGGGAATATCTTGGGCTATCCAAAATTGCATCTTTCTCTTGTGAGCTTACAAAACCTGTCATTCTTGTCCAAGTGTTTACAGTCGGGTATCTGCTTCCCATCTTTAAACACGACCGGAACAGGTTTCTCGATAATTTTGCAGATGATTGATCCAAATTTTCGAGTACCAATCCTAGCAGTGCCCCCTTGAGATCGATAACGCATTCACCATCGTAGGAGCAAATAGACAAGATCATTCCGCTTTCTAATGATGGTCTGTAGTAGATTCTTTTCAGCATCGGTTAGATCTTCGGCCCGCATTTTTTTACACAACCGCCTATGATGCTTTTCAAGAGTTCGGATGTTCTTTCGGATTTCTGTGTGTGCGTCTGCCGTCCGCTGGCGCACGGTATTGATTTGTTTTCTTAAGCTCGAGTCATTCAGTTTCATATCAACTCCTTTATTCGTTGAGGCCATCATTGACCCATATTTATTGTAACATATTTATCAGCAAGTTTTTATGGTCCCATATAATGACTGTAATGGTCATTATGACAAACTGCCGGATTCTATTTCCCGAAATTTCTTCAGTAATAACGCGGCGCCCGGAGGGCAGCCGACGACCTTCAGCATGGCCTCTTATACAATGCCGAAGTGTCGCGGCGTGGGTACCACGCCGCGACTGAGTCGGCGTCTGAGGCGACGAGAGCGTGCCTCGACAAAAACCTCCTGACCAAAACGCTCACGAGATGAACTAGGAGCCAACTGTACGCGGCGCCTTGGTGCACTTGAGGACCTGACTTCAGATATGACACTTCGAAAGCCCCTGCTTCTGCAGATAGCGCTGGTGATATTCCTCAGCGCGCCAGAATTCCGCTGCCGGCACTACCTGAGTTACGATCGGACGCTTGAATTGTCCGCTCGCCGCGAGCCTTTCGATCGATGCGCGCGCGGCACGCTCCTGCTCCGGCGTGTGAAAGAATATCGCGGAGCGATATTGCGTCCCCTCGTCCGGGCCCTGACGGTTGAGCGTAGTGGGATCGTGATTCTGCCAGAAGACATCCAGGAGTTTCTCGAAGCTCACGCGCGCGGGATCGAACTCCACCTGCACTACCTCCGCATGCCCGGTCTCGTCCGTGCACACGTCTTCGTAGGAAGGATTGGCAAGCGTTCCGCCCATGTACCCCACGGCGGTATTCACGACGCCGTCGATCGCACGGAACGTCTCCTCCACCCCCCAGAAGCACCCGGCTGCAAACGTAGCCTTTTCCACAAGAACCTCCTGCATATATCTCGATATTTTCAGCGAAGTGGCACATAGCAAGCGCGGCTTCCGCCCTCCCGCCGAATGAACGGGAACGCGATGGCAGTTACTCCAACGTTAGCTCGATGCGCTGAGCTTAACTCCTTGTCGACTCATTCGCCGGGAGGGCGGGAGCCGCGCGTACTTTGCGGCACGGAGCCAGCAATCTGGCACCGCAGTTAGCTTACGTCTGCGCTTTGCCGATGAGCTCCCTCGCTGCCTGAACAACGTGTTCCGCCGTAAATCCCAACTCCTTCATCAAGACCTCCGCCGGCGCGGAGGCGCCGAAGCGGTCGAGGCCTATGACCTTGCCGCCATCGCCCACCCACCGGCTCCATCCGAATGTGGCGCCCGCCTCGATGGCCACGCGCGCTTTGATCGTGGGCGGCAGCACCGCGTCGCGGTATTCGCGCGGCTGCTCTTCGAAGAGCTCCCACGACGGCATCGATACGACGCGCGCCTTGATGCCCTCAGCAGCAAGCGCGCTCTGCGCCTCCATCGCAAGGTGCAGCTCGGAGCCCGTGGCGATCAGGATCGCCGCGGCGATTCCTTCACAATCCGAGAGCACGTAGGCGCCGCGCGCTACTCCCTCGCCCGCGCGATCCGCAGTCTCCGCGAGCGTCGGCAGCTTCTGTCTCGTGAGCGCAAACGCCACCGGGCCCTTGCGCGAGATCGCCACCTTCCATGCGGCAGCCGTCTCGTTCGCGTCGCCGGGGCGGATGAGCGTGAGGACGGGCATCGCGCGCAGAGACATGAGATGCTCCACCGGCTGATGAGTGGGCCCATCCTCGCCGAGACCGATGGAGTCGTGAGTGAAGACGAAGATCGAATGCGCATGTTGAAGCGCCGCGAGCCTGATCGCCGGGCGCATGTAATCGGAGAAGATGAGAAACGTGCCGCCGAACGGAATCACGCCGCCGTGTATCGCCATGCCGTTGATGATGGCGCCCATCGCGTGCTCGCGCACGCCGAAGTGGATGTTGCGTCCCGCGGGATGCAGCGGCTGAACTTCGCTGCTGTCGTTTATGAAAGTCTTTACTGACGGTGTCAGGTCAGCCGAGCCGCCGACGAGATTGGGCAGCACTTGCGCGAGCGCGTTGATGACCTTGCCTGAGGCGTCGCGCGTGGCGACCGACTTGCCAGATTCGAACGACGGCACGGATTGCTCCCAGCCATCGGGCAGTTCCCCGCCGATCTCCCGCTCGAACAGCTCCGCTTCTTCAGGATGATTCGCCCTGTACGCCTTGAGCCTTCCGAGCCAGGCGCTCTCAAGCTCGCGGCCGCGCTCCACGCATCTGCGCATATGGGCAACCGCGTCATCGGGCACCCAGAATGGTTTGTCGACGGGCCAGCCGAAGAATGCCTTTGTAGCCTTGAAAGCCTCAGCCCCCAGCGGCTCGCCGTGGGCTGCTGCAGTATCGTGCTTCGGACTGCCGAAGCCGATGTGAGTGCGCACCGCTATGATAGATGGCCGCTTGAGATCATCCCGCGCCCGCTCTATCGCGCGTTCGATCGCATGCAGATCGTTGCCGTCCGCAACCGTTTGCACGTGCCATCCGTATGCCTCGAACCGGGCCGGCACGTCCTCGGTGAAGGCCATCTCCGTGCTGCCGTCGATCGAGATGTGGTTGTCGTCGTAGAGACAGATCAGCTTGCCCAGCTGCTGATGGCCTGCAAACGACGCGGCTTCGGACGAAATCCCTTCCATAAGGTCGCCGTCCGAGACGATGGCATAGGTGTGATGATCAACGATATCCACGCCGGGACGGTTGTGCGTCGCCGCAAGAAAGCGCTCGGCCATCGCGTGACCCACGGCCATGCCGATGCCCTGGCCCAGGGGGCCGGTCGTTACCTCCACGCCCGGCGCGCAACCGCGCTCAGGGTGGCCCGGCGTCGCGCTCTCCCACTGCCTGAAACGCATGAGCTCGGACATCGGCAGGTCGTAGCCCGTGAAGTGAAGCAGCGCGTACAGGAGCGCAGAGCCATGTCCCGCGGAGAGGATGAACCGGTCGCGATCGGGCCACGAGGGATTTTGCGGGTTGTGCCTGAGAAATCGCGTCCAGAGGACATAGGCCATGGGCGCCGCACCCAGGGGCAGACCCGGATGTCCGGAGTTCGCACGCTCCACCTCATCCACCGCCAGCATCCTGATGGAGTTTACGCAAAGCGCGTCGATATCGTAATCATTGAGCTTGTTCACGAATGCCTCCGGCTTTCGAACATTTCCCGCGTCGCGTGATACACGCAGATGAGTCCGAGCACAACGGCCGATGAGATCTCAACCCAGAGCGGGACCATGACGGCGCCGTGCTCCATCATATGCTCCGTGCCGCCGCCCGCGCGCCAGAAGTAGTTGAGCACCATTCCTGCAAGCACGCTCACGATCGCTATTGAAGCGACATAGATTACCACCACGCGCTTGCCGAGTTCGCGTGCGACCACGGTGATGGTTACGGCGTTTGTCGCAGGCCCGGCGAGCAGAAAGACGAGCGCGGCGCCAGGGCTCATCCCCTTCATGAGCAGCGCCGCGGCGATCGGCAGCGAACCGGTTGCGCAGACGTACATGGGGATTCCGATGACCAGCATCGCGAGCATTGAGAGGAGATCGGAGCCGAGATATCTCTCTATCATCTCCGCGGGGATTACGTAGGAGATGATGCCGCCGATGATGATGCCGAGCGCAAGCCACCGCCATACGTCGCCCATGAGCTCCACGAACGCGTAGCGAAAGAGCTCCACGAATTTGTTAGGGCGGACCGTAGCCGCGTCTGCACCGAACGCGGCATCGGCACTCGGTTCACAGTGATGGCAATGTTCCACGGGCGCCGCTACCGGTTCCGTCAGTTGCTCTGAGGGCGAAGCAACCTTCGTTCTGATGAGCACGTTTGCCAGGAGCCCTGCGACTATTGCTGTTACCGACGAAGCGATGACCCGGTACGCGGCGAAGAAGAGACCCATTAGGGAGTAGGTTGCGAATATGGAATCCACTCCGGTGATCGGCGTGGCTATCAAAAAACTCGTCACCGCGCCGCGCGAGGCGCCCTTCTTCCTGAGCAGAACGGCGGCCGGGATCACGCCGCACGAACAGAGAGGAAGCGGGATGCCCAAGATCACCGCTTTGATAACGGACGCGGCGTTGTTCTTTCCAAGATGGCGCGCGACGGCATCGAGCGATATGAAGACGTGGATGAGGCCAGCGACGAAGAATCCGAAGAGCAGGTACGGACTCATCCTTAGAAGCAGATCCAGCGATTCAAGACCCACGCCACGCAGGGCATCGTATATCATATTATTACCTCAGACCGAGAACGGCAGAGTTTCGGGCAGATCGCGAATCACCCTGAAATGAATTGGCGGCAGGCCGTCGATATCAGCATCGATCAAATCGTGATGCCTCACCTCTCCCACGCCCGCTGGAGTTCCGCACATGAGGACGTCTCCCTCCTCGATAGTCATGAATCGTGAGACAAAGGATATTATCTCTGCCGGCGCAAAGAGCATCTCTTTCATGTTGCCGCGCTGCTTCGGTTCTCCATTTATCGAGAGCGTTATATCGCGCGTGAACGGTTCCGCTAAATCGCAGCTCGGTACGAATTTGCCGAAAACAGCTGACGCGTCAAAACCCTTTGCAAGCGTCCACGGCTCGCCGGCTTTCTTGGCCGCGGCCTGCCTCTCGCGCAGCGTAAAATCTATGCCCACGGCGTAGCCGAACACGGAGGATTCCGCTTCCTTTTGAGAGATATCTCTGCCGCATTTCCGCATAAGTGCGCACAGCTCGACCTCGTGGTGCAAAAGGCCAAGAGACGACGGTATTATGACTTCGGCAGGATCGAATGATACCGAGGAATTCGGTTTGATGAAGATGACCGGCTCCGCGGGCAAAACAGAACCTCCCATTTCCTTCACGTGGTTAGGAAAGTTCCTGCCCACGCAGACGATCTTTGTCGGAACGTATTCAGCTTTACCGCAGCGGACCGTATGCATGCCTGTCATCGCCGCCCCTGGACTGGTTATTCGAGTTTTTCAAACTGGTCTTTGCCAACGCCGCATTCCGGACAGACCCAGTCTTCCGGAAGATCCTCGAACGAAGTGCCCGGCGCTACACCGTTTGCGGGATCGCCGGCTGACGGATCATAGACGTAACCGCACACCTGACATAACCATTTTTCCTTCATCCCCCCTCCTTCATCCCACGTTTCATCACCCTGCGATATTCGTTATATGTCAGAGGTTCGCCCTGCGCCTGAGTACCGGCGCGCTCCACCTGCGCCACGAAAAGCGAATGGGTGCCGAGATCGAGTGTAAGCTCGCGAACAATTCGGCACTCGAAGAACGCCTTGGAGTCCGGCAATATCGGAGCTCCGAGTTCGCCTTTCACGTATGCAATGTTCGCGAACTTGTCGACCTTGCGGCCGGACTGGAAACCGAAGTGCTTCACCATGTCGTAGCATGCGATGCATTCACGGTCTATCGCATTGGCTGCGAAAATTCCCGACTCCACGATCATCTCATGCGTGAGCGAACGCTTGCCCACGCCGATGGCGATGCGGGGAGGCATATTCGTCACCTGCATGAGCGAATCGAGGCACTGGCCGTTGATCTTCTCGCCGACAACCGAGGTGAGGATATACAACCCGTGCGTCACTTGAAAAAGCGCCTGATTGAGGCCTGGCGTATCGGCGAAAATTTGATGATCCATATTACTCCTTGATAACACAAGTCATGACTTATGATTATAATTCCCCTCCTTTGTAAGGAGGGGTAGGGGGAGGTAGATACTGCACGATCTACCCCACCCCAACCCTCCCCTTACAAAGGGGAGGGGGCTATGAAATAGCTTCAGCTCACAACTCACGGGCCCACGAGCTGGATGTCCGGCTTCTCCGCATACCAGTTTATGTCACGCCGATACGCCTCGAGCTCGGACCTGAGCAGCGACTCGTGTCCTTTTTCAATATCCGCGAGATACTCGATGGTGCGGCGCGATGCACCATCTGACATCCTCGGAGCGAGTTTGCGATAGAACTCGCAGGACTCGCGCTCGCGCGACATTGCGTACTGCAAAAGTTCTTCCAGCGATTCCGATATGAGAGGAATGCCGCCGCCCTCTGCCGTCACCGGGGCGCCTGGAATCCGCGGGGGATTCCTCTCGCCGGTCATCTTCTCGTACATGACGCGGAGCATGTGGCGATGAGATTCTTCTTCCCTCGCGAGGCTCTCGTATTTGGCGCGCACGAGCTCGTTTTTTATTTTTTTTGAGAGCGCTCCGTAGAATCTCGCGGCGTCCTCCTCGCTCCGGATTCCGAGGCCGATTATCTCCACCACTGTGAGTTCTTTTTCCATGTTTCCTCCGTTCACTCAGGCATACGCGGCCATCACCTGCGCAAGCGCATCCTGAGGAACGGGCGCCCCGACAAGCGGCCCGCCCTTCAGCGCGTCGATGCGATCTTCAAACGCCGGGCGATCGTTTTTGTAGATGACGCCGATAGGGATGCGGTCGCCCCACTCCGACGCCGTCCTAAGCGCGAGGTTCCAGTCCGTGGGGTCGTATTCGTTCGGCAGCTCCGAGCAGCGTTTCTTATACCATGCGAATGTATTGACCTTGTTGAACGAGACGCACGGCTGCAGCACGTCGACGAGAGAAAATCCGCGGTGCCGCACCGCCGCGACGATCATATCCACCAGATGATCCTGCAGGCCGGAGAAGCTGCGGGCCACAAAACCAGCGTGCAAGGCGACAGCCACCGCGAGCGGATGAAAAGGCTCTTCAATCACCCCCTGCGGCTGGGCCTTTGTGACGACGCCCTCGTCTGTCGTCGGGCTCGCCTGGCCCTTTGTGAGGCCGTAGATCTGGTTATTGTGCACGATTACGGTGATGTCGATATTTCGCCTGATCGCCGCGAGAAAGTGATTCCCTCCCTCGCCGTACATGCATCCGTCGCCGCTCTCGTCGATCACGACAAGATTCTTGTTTGCTATCTTGGCGCCGGTTGCCGCTGGCAGCGATCGCCCGTGAAGCCCGTTGAACAAATTTGCGTTCAGATAATGCGGCGCCTTTGCCGCCTGGCCGATGCCGGAGACGAAGAGCACCTGATGCGGCGCAAGATCGAGCTTCACCAGCGCGCGCTTCATCGCGTCCAGCATCGGAAAGTTGCCGCACCCCGGGCACCATGCTGTCTCGTATTTGCCGTTGTCCTGCAAGTTCACCATGGGAACTCCGAAATCCGTCGTTCGTATTTCGCCGTTAGTCGTTCGCAAACTGACGATTAACGGGTTGCGAAATACGAACGACTAACGACGAACGACGCAGTTTTACTTTATCTCCCTTAAAATCCACTCCGGCGTGATCGGCAGTCCGTCGTAGCGCAAAATCGTGCGCGCTATTTCAAATCCCGTTTCCCGCCGAATGAGCCGAGCGAACTGGGCCGTGGCATTCCCTTCCACGCCCACCACCTCTTTTGCACCCTTGAGTTTATCCATGAACTGCTGCGGAACGAGCGGCCAGACCTGCGAAAAATTGAGAAGCGCAGCCTTTCTGCCGCGCGACCTCATCGTCTCGACGGCTTCCAGCGCAGCGCCGAATGTAGAACCCCACGTGACGAGCAGTATATCGGGCGATTCATCGCCGGCGAATGACGGAGGAGTCGCCTGGCTGCGGATCCATTCGAGCTTTGCAAGTCTCTTTTCCACCATCGCCTTTCGGATTGAGAGGTCTTCAGTGATGTGACCGTCCTCCGTGTGCTCGTCGCTGTCCGCGATCACCAGATGTTCGCCCATGCCGGGAAAGAGCCGCGGAGATACGCCGTCCGCCGTGAGCTCAAAGCGTCGATAGGGAGTCTTTACGCCATCCGGCCGGGCGCCGACCTCTATCGGCGGGAGACCCGCCAGATCGAACGGCTTCACTGCGCGCTGCGAGTCTGCAAGGAACTGATCGAAGAGAATGAAAACCGGACTCTGCGAGTGCTCTGCGATTTCAAACGCCCTTCGCGTGAGAAAGAAACAGTCCTCAACGCTCCCAGGCGCGAAGATCGCCCTGGGAAATTCGCCGTGGCCCGAGTGAAGCACGAACTCGAGATCCGACTGCTCCGTGCGCGTGGGCAATCCAGTTGCCGGCGCAGGCCTTTGACCGACCGCGATAACGAGCGGCGTCTCCGTCATCGCAGCGAGGCTCACTCCCTCCACCATGAGCGCAAATCCGCCCCCGGAGGTCGATACCATGCTGGGCGCGCCCGCGAAGGACGCGCCGATGGCCATGTTGATCGCGGCGATCTCGTCTTCGGCCTGCTCAACCACCATCCCCATGCGCGCGGCATTTGCCGCGAGCACGAGCCCGATCGAAGTGGACGGGGTCATGGGATAGAACGAATAAAATTTTATCCCGGCGGAGAGCGCGCCGAGGGCGATGGCGTCGTTGCCATTCATCACCAGGCGCTTCTCTGGGGCTGAGATTTTTGGCAGCCCAGGACAAGGTGTGGATTTGCCGGCGCTCCATTGGTACGCGCCTGCGAGAGCCTGCAGATTCTCCTCAATAACTTCAGGACCTTTTCTCCCGAACGCCTCCCTCACCGCTTCCGAACAGATATCCTGAGATAGGCCGAGCAACGATGCCGCAAGGCCCAGCGCAACGGTATTCGCGTAGCGCGCCGAGGCGAGCTGCCTGTAGGGCGCCTGGAGACATCGATCGCAAGTCACGCCGAATGCCTCATCGGTCACTATCGTTCCCGTATCTGAAAGAGTTCCACCGTCTATCGTCACGGTCTGTGCATTGAGCGCTACGAGCAGGTCGACTTTGTCCTGCGACGCAGTGATCGGATCGGCACTCACGCGTATGGAGAAGGTGTTGTGGCCCCCGCGAATGCGGGACTGATAACTTTCCGTAACGACTATGTAATAGCCGTGGCGCACGAGTATCTTCGCCAGCAGGTTGCCCACCGTAACGAGGCCCTGCCCTGCCTCTCCGCCAAGGAGAATATTGCAGGCGTTGATGCTCATTTGATCCTTCCCGCCTCCCTATGCGCCATCGTAAGCCGAGCGTTCGTGCTCCGCGAACCACGATGAGGGATCGGTCAGATAGAATTTAAGATCGGTAAGCACTTTGTGATGCGTTTTTTCTTCCGCGACCATCCTCTTGAGAAAGGCCTGTTCCTTGACATCGACGGCCGCACCAAGGTGCTTCTCATAAAACTCGATCGAACTTTGCTCAAGATCGATTCCCACATCGAGCGCCTCGATATCGCTCGTTTCCGCCTTGATGTTGGCTCCCTGCCTGGCCGCAAGGGATTTGAAAAACGGATCGAGTTCTCCGTGCGAGACGTTCATGGAGGCCCACTCTTCACTCCAGGGCTTGCCGCTCTCAAGATGCGAGTAGATCGCCTTGATGCGCTCCTGATGTACGATCTCGTCCTTCGCGAGCGTAGTGAATATCTCTTTGCCGACAGGGTTTTTGCATTCCGCAATCGCCTTGTCATAAAAGGCCTTGCCCTTGCGCTCCATCTCCAGCGCAGTCGTAAGCCAGTGCAGCGACTTTTCGTTTGTCCCCGCCATGTTATCCTCCAGAGTTTGGAAATGAAGACAGCATTCGATAGCCAATGCGCCGCAGCCTGTCAATCTCGCCGCGCCCGGCCTTGATGAAAAGACTACACGAGCGCCTTTGCCGCCTTCAGAACCGCATCGTAATCCGGCTCTTTTGTGATCTCCTTGACGTGCTGCACGTACCTGACCGTTCCTTCCCGATCCAGTACGAATATCGAGCGAGCCAGCAGCCTCAGCTCCTTGATGAGCACGCCGAATGTAGTGCCGAAGCGCGCATCCCTGTAATCGGAGAGCGTGCGCACCCATTCGATGCCCGCGGCAGCGCACCAGCGCTTCTGCGCGAAGGGAAGGTCCATGCTCACCGCCAGCACGGCCACATCCGGCCCGAGTTTGCCGGCTTCCTGATTGAACCGGCGCGTCTCCGTATCGCAGACGGGCGTATCCAGCGACGGCACGGACGTGATGATTGCGATCTTGCCTCGAAAGGAAGAGAGCTTTACCGGAGCGAGATCGTTATCGATGAGTTCCACGTCCGGCGCGCGATCCCCCTGCTTCAACTCATCGCCCACAAGAGTGAGCGGATTTCCCTGAAAAGTTGCCGCACCCTTTCTCTCATTCATATGCCCCCCCTTGATATTACCAGTTTTCTCCAAGGATCTCATAGTGTGCCTGCGGATGAGCGCATGCCTCACAGACCTTGGGTGCATCCGTTCCGGTATGAAGGAAACCGCAGTTCCTGCAGCGCCAGACTACCGGCTTTTCCCGGTGGAAGACCCTGCCGGCATCTATGTTTGCCTTGAGATCGAGATACCGCTTCATATGCTGCTTCTCTGCGACGGAAATCGAGTCAAATACCTTTGCGATCTCTTCGAAGCCCTCGCTCCGCGCAATTGCCGCAAAGCCAGGATACATCTCCGACCACTCGTTCTTCTCGCCGACCGCTGCCGCCGCGAGATTCTCCGAGGTCTTGCCGATCACGCCGGCCGGGAAAGAGCCGTGGATCTCGACATCGCCGCCCTGCAGAAATTTGAAGAAGCGCTTTGCGTGCTCGCGCTCCTGGTTCGCCGTCTCATCAAAGATGTCGGCTATCTGAACGTAGCCTTCCTTGCGCGCCTGTCCGGCGAAATAAGTGTAGCGATTGCGCGCCTGAGACTCGCCGGCAAAGGCCGTGAGCAGGTTACCCTCCGTCTTTGAGCCCTTGAATTCCATTTTTTTCTCCTTTCCGTCCCCTTTGGGAGTTGATAAGGATTTTGCTTATGATGGCTTTCATGGCCCTGAGTCAAGCGGTTTTTGGCGATGCCTTGAGGCGCTTGACGATGTTCTGCCCGAGAAGCCTGCATGCCTTAAGATCTTCCGCGGTAGGCGCGCATTGGGCCTCGACGACCGGCTCCACGAGTTCGCAAGAGCTGTTCTTGGCGAATTCGGTGAGCGTCCCCACCCCCCCTCCGCTCCAGCCGTATGTGCCGAAGAGTCCGAGTATCCGGTTCTTGAGCATCTTGTGTTCGATCAGCTTCACGAAATAATCCATCGGCGGGTAGAGCCTCGTATCGTAGGTGGGGCTTCCCAGCAGCAGCGCGCGAAAACGCCATGCGTCGCGTATCAGGTAGGATACGTGAGTCTTCGACACATTGTGTATTCGGATGCGCGAGACCTCTTCTTCGGCGAGCCCCTGCGCAACGGCCTCCATCATGCGCTCGGTATTTCCGTACATCGAGCCGTAGACGATCGTGACGCCCTCTTCGGCCTCATGCCTGCTCCAGCGCGCATAGCGCGAGATAATGGCTCCGGGGTCCTTGCGCCAGACCGGTCCGTGGGTGGAGGCTACGATGCCGATTTCGAGATCTGAAATTTTGGTTATCGCCTTTTCCACCATTACCGCATACTTGGCCACGATGTTGGAGAAGTAGCGGAGGATCTCGTCTTCAAAATATCCGAGATCGACTTCGTCATCGAATATCCCGCCGTCGAGCGCGCCGAAACCGCCGAACGCGTCGCCGGAAAACAGGACCTTGTCCGTCGAATCGTAGGTCATCATGGTTTCGGGCCAGTGGACCATGGGCGTAAGATTGAATATGAGCTTGTGCGTGCCCAGATCGAGCTCTCCGCGGTCTTCCACTGTGACGACGTTCGAGCGCACGCCGTAGAATCTGGAGAGGAAATCCGCCGTCTTCTTGTTGCCGACTATCTTGAGCTCCGGGAAGACATTGAGCAGCAGGTTCACGGACCCGGAATGATCCGGTTCCATGTGATTGATGATCAGATAATCGACGGTGCGATCGCCTATGGTCTGGCGTATTTTTTCGAGATGCCGCTCAAAGCTCGTGTGCTTGACCGTATCGACGAGTGCGACCTTTTCGCCTGCGATCAGATAGGAATTATAGGAAACGCCCCGGGGCAGCGGCCAGATCCCTTCGAAGAGCTCGGTTTCACGGTCGTTCGCGCCGACCCACGTGATTGATTGAGTCAGAGGTATTGCGGCAGGCATGACATCCTCCTTGGAGTGGACGTTAATACCCCATACCCGCGCCTCAAGTCCATGCAGAAAAAAACCCGCGTCAATGACGCGGGTTTTTTTGACTCTTCGGTCAAAGGCCTTAACGGCCTGATTGCCTCATGAGTTACTTCGCTGCCGGCTTCGTCGCCGTCGCTGCCGGGGCTACCGTCTTCGTGGCTGCCGGAGCGGTCTTCATCGCCTCGGCCTTTGCCTTGGCTTCTTCGCTC
This sequence comes from bacterium, assembly GCA_021810905.1. Classification (GTDB taxonomy): domain Bacteria; phylum UBA10199; class UBA10199; order 2-02-FULL-44-16; family JAAZCA01; genus JAJZQH01. The sequence continues at coordinate 82,858 of JAJZQH010000004.1, read as the reverse complement.
TTCACGCACTCGTCAAAAGCTGCGCCGAGGAGATTCTTCTTCTTGCAGTTCTCCTTCGCCATGTCGCTGGCCGACTTCGTGGCCTCAGCGGCCTTCGCCGTTTCAACTGCCGGCTTCGTTGCTTCCGTGGCCTTCACTGCGGGCTTCGCTGTTTCCGTTGCCTTCACTGCGGGCGCCGTCGTGGATGCCGCTGCGGACTTCGCTTCCGCCTTGGCGGGAGCTGTGGTCTGGGCATTCGCGATGTAGGCGACTGCGCAGAGGGCGACTGCAACTGCGATTGCTAATGTTTTCTTCATTGCTTACTTCCTTCCTCCCGTAACGGGATCGTTGTATTTTTCTTCACATATGTGAAGTTTCGTTCGGTTTGCAAAGTCGGTGCAGGACTACTTCGTTTCCGTTTCCGTCGTCTTCTTTGTCTTCTTTACCTTCTTGGCGACCGTGGTCTCCTTCGGCTCCTCATTCTTCAAGGTTGTCTTGCCGGCTTCCTTGGAATTGGATTTGACGTTTTCTTTCGTCACGTCACTGGCCTGCTCTTCCAGGTTGGCCTTGGACTCTTCCTTCGTCGCCTTTGCCTCTGTCTTCTTGGATTTCTTAGCCAGAGTCGTCGTGTTGGTATCCGTCGCCGGCTTCGCCGTCACGTTATACTCGGTGTCCGTGTTGGTCTTGACCTTGGAAGTATCTTCCTTCTTGCTGGTAGCGTTGGCCGCTGAGGTCAAGCAGAGCGCGAATGCCACTGCTATTGCGATTGAGAGTATGCGTTTCATGTTTTTTCACCTCCTTCCCGTTTTTGAATTGTGCCGATCTCTAGGCCCACAAGATGAGCCGTCGATGAAATGAAAATTAAAATTTATTAATGGACCTGCGGCCGTCGGACATCGACCGCAGACTGCAATCACACGCCTATTGCGCTCGGAAGGCCAGCTGGTATATGAGTGCGGCCCATATGAGAATACTTGTGGTGGAGGACGAAAAGAAGGTGCAGCGGTTCATCAAACAGGCCCTGGAGCAGGCCGGCATGGTAGTGGACACTGTGGGAACCGTCACCGACATGCTGGCCGCCCTGCAATCCGTCGCCTACGATGCCATTGTCCTCGACCGGCTGCTGGGTAGCGCTGATTCTCTCGATTCCCTGGACGAAATACGCAAGTCATCGCCCCATTCAAAGGTAATCGTGCTCAGCGCGCTGGCTGAAGTGGAAGATAAGGTCAAGGGGTTGAGCCAAGGAGCGGATGACTACATGGGCAAGCCTTTTCACGTTGCAGAACTCGTCGCCAGGATAAGGACGCTTACAAGACGGGAGGCGGCGGTCGAGCACGCGGTCAAGGATAACCTGGTCGCTTTCGAGGATTTGAAAATCGATCTCGAAAAACAGAGGGTCTTTAGAGGAGAAAAACGTATCGACCTCACGGGCAAGGAGTTCCGGATTCTCTGCCTGCTCGCGCGCCATCCGGGGCAGATCTTTTCGAAGGCCGCTATCCTCGACCAGGCCTGGGATCTCAACCACTATCCCGAGAGCAACATCGTCGAGGTCACCATCGCCAACCTCCGCGCGAAGATAGACAAGGGGTACAAGCCGCTCATCAAGAGCCGAAGGGGCCTCGGCTACTGGCTCGGAGAGGCATAAGTGCAACGCGCGTCTCTACAGTCAAGGCTGGCTGTCGCCATGTGGGTTATGACGGCAGTGAGCACGCTCACCGCCGCCGTCTTGAGCGGCAGCCTGCTGGTGCGAAGTCACATCGAATCCATTCACAAACAGCTTCAGGCCACCGGCGCCAGCCTGGTGTCCCTGGGCATCTCCGACTATTCGTCGCTGGAGGATTTCCAGTACCTCAACAACTTCATCGAGGACGCACTGCAGATGGACAAGGTGGACAAGGCGGTGCGAGTCTTCGATCAGTCGAAGAAACTGATATTTACCACTCTGGGCTCGACCTACGACGATTTACCGAGCGTGCTCGGCGGCGAGATAAAGAAACCGGTGTTCATCACTATCACGGGAAAACAGCGCACCTACGAAAGCGTTATCATTCCTTACAAGGGCCGCGGAAAACAGAAGAACTTTTATCTGCAGATAGCCATACCGCTGCCGAAATATTCCGAAGTCCTCGAAGATCTCTGGTGGCAGGTTCTTTTGCTGCTGGGATTGCTCATCGGCATATCGGTAGTGACCTCCCGCGTGCTCGCCAGGCGTTTGCTGAGACCTGTCGAAGCGGTGGCGGGATACCTCAAGGGGATGGATCCTCGCAAGATCGAGAGACTGAGGCCGCTCGAGCTCGGCGCTCAGGGACAATACCTGCAGGCGATAGTGGACGGCATCAACCTGCTGGGCACGCGCACACGTGAAGCGTTGGGCCAGCTAGGCAAGATGAGCCGCTATGTGGCGCACGAACTCCGCACGCCGCTGACAATTCTGCAGGGCGAGGCCGAGATGGTCCTTCTCAACGAGAAGGCGGGAACTCGCGAATATAGAAAAGTGCTGGAGAGTTCGCTCGAGGAGATCCGGCGCATGTCTGAAATCGTCAATACTGTGCTCAAGGTGGGCGAGAGCGCGCGTTCCATCGCGCTGTTTCATCCGAGGCCTTTTGACCTCGTGAAATGGAGCGGCAAGAACAAGGCGAGATGGGAGCGGACTTTCAAGAAGTCCATCGCATTTGACTCCGCTGGACTCGAAAGCGTCACGGTCAACGCGGATCCGGACTTACTCTTCCGGCTCGTGGACAACCTCGTCCGCAACGCGAAAGATCACGCCCCGGCCGGCGTCGGATGCAGAATCTCCATCGCTCAACGGACGGACAGTGTCCTCCTCACCGTCGCAGATGACGGGCCAGGGCTCCCTTCCACACTCATCGAATCGCTCAACAGAGAAGGCAGCAGCTCCGAGGCCGCGGGAATCGGGCTCAACCTCTGCCTCAAAATTGCGGAGATATGCGGACTCAAGTTGATTTTCGCTAACTCGGACGGCGGGGGACTCAAGGTCGAAGTATCCTTCCCAAAATCTCCAGAAGCTTAGAACACCCCTAGGGGACCTCTAAGAACCGCCCAGATGCTAGGCGTCCCGCAAACCCGCGACCGGAGCGTACTAGGAAGTACGTGAGCATCGGTCGATGCGCGGTACCCACGCATCGACACTTCGTCATCATATGCCCTCCTTCGGAGGGCTCAACCCGTTGAAGGTCGCGGGTTTGCGGGCAACGTACAAAAATATAATGCGTGACGAGCCGAAGGCTCGGAACAAATAACCGCTATCGTCAGAACGAAGTGACAACAACGCAGATGGGCGGTTATTAGAGGTCCCCTCTACCAGTTTTTTGTCCTGCAGGCCCTGTTGCCGGTGCATTCCACGGGGCACAGATGCCACAACCCCATGCTCCGTCGGCGTGCCAGGTCCTCCATGCCCAGAAAGAGATCTTTCTTGGAGAAGTCTCTCGACCTGTCGGCAAAACCGAGCCCCTTCTCGATCAATGTCGCGTTTATCAACTCGCCTTCGACGTAGAGATAGATGCGACGGTCGCCGTGCCTGTCGCGTCGACCGAGCATCCGGTCGTAGTCGTAAGTAATAGTGCGCCCCATCACATTATCTTCCAGAAATTTTTTCGCCTCCTCGTTACTGCAGTTGATGACCTTGGGGCATTTACTGGATCTCGGCGCGTCCACGCCAAGGAGATGAAACCGCTCGCCGTCGACATCGATGCTGTTTCCATCGGCTATCTTTGTGACATCTCCTTCATACGCGCCGTGCGCCAGCGGCGCCTCTTCGTCGTCGGCCAGAGATGCGGACGGCGCGAGCCATATGAGGAGCAGCAATAACAGTAAATATTTTTTCATGCGCGGGACCCTTACAAAACCGCCGCCAAAAGTCACCTCTATTTTCCCCACGGATAGATCCCTTTGACGTCCTGCAAAGCTTTGCAGGACCATAAAAAAATGGATGGCCGAGCACCACTTATCGGCCATCCATCTGCTGCTCACAAACTACTTATTCAGAAACTCATATGGAAACCCACGAAGAGCCCTGCGCCCTTCACGGTCACATCCGCCATTGCGACGTCCTTCTCGCCGCCCTTCAGAGGATTCTTCCACGGCATCTTTTCCATCGCGATCGGATGCGTCTCCGTACGGGAAGCCACGCGTGCGGGCTTTATGTTTCTCTGCCCCCTCGCAAAACGGCTCTGTTGCTTCATAATCCCTCCGTGCTATCTGTGTTAAGTATACCACATTTCGACCATCGAACAATTGGCAAAGTTGACAGTTGCAAGAAAGTAAGAGGCAAAAAAAAGCCCCGCTGGAAAGCGGGGCCTATATTATCTCGTAATCTTTACGACACGAACGGATCGGAAGCGAAGGCCCTCTGATACCGGTCGTAGTGGGCGAGAACCTTCTTCACGTACGCGCGGGTCTCTTTGTAGGGCGGCACGCCGTCATGCTTCTCCACAGCGCCGGGACCTGCGTTGTATGCTGCTATGGCGTTTACCATGTTGCCGTTAAAGCGATCGAGGAGCTCCCTCAAGTACTTGCTGCCGGCCATGATATTCTGCCTGGGGTCAAAGCCGTTGCGGCAACCAAGAAGGCGCTGCGTCGCGGGCATGATCTGCATGAGCCCCTGTGCACCTACGTGGGAACGTGCCTTTGCCTTAAAGTTCGATTCTGCGTGGATGACCGCGGCGATCAGCGCCGGGTTGACTTCGGATGCCTTTGCAGCCTCGGCGATCACATCGGAATACCTGACAGCCGGCTCCGTAGCCGCTACAGCCACCATATGCTTGCCGTAACAAAAGCTGATGCCGTAAATCATTGAAATACCTACCAGATTCAGCGCCACGATCTTCAGTTTTTTTGTATATGAGATTTTTTTCATGTTAGCTTATAAAGCAAGATCGGTGCCAGATTGACTATCCTAACGTCTTGATATCGTTAATAAATAATGGGGGGGTATCGTCACCACATGTATATTCCGTGGGCTTAACCCCCCACTCTCAGGTATCGAGGTGACGGATCAAACAGGTCAATTATTCGAGAGAGGCGGTGCTTAGACCGGGGGTAGCAGGTTTGTCAATCCAAATAAACCTATAAATGATAATTATATCAAATAGTTACACATCGAATCGCCCATATCATTATATAGGGAACTCTCCACAGAATGGATGAAGGCGAAATGACCGGATGGCCTAGCGCATCATTGCTACATATCGAATACCCTTGAGGTTTCTGAAACAGCCGCCTTCTTTCAGATCTCTCATTACGGCGTCGCGATCTGTGACCAGAGCCCCGCAGAGGGCGAAAATGCCTGCTTCGAGGAGAACGGGCGAAAGTATTGTGGAGGGCCCCATCAATATGATCTGCTTTCCCTTTGCGAGCTCGAGCAGGCCGTCGATCGTGTGATTTATCAAGGTTGTTCCCGTAATGGCCACCACATCGGCATGAGGTATTATGTTAGGCGCCTCGGACGCCGGCAGCTCCCCTTCGCCAGGATCGAGCTCCAGCACCCAGAGAGTTTTCACGATGGCACGTATGCGCTCGACGAATGGAACGTGACCGACCACAGCCAACCTTCGTCCGGCGGCCCGCTCCATCAGAAGATCGAGCTCGTTACGGTCGATGAGCTTCGCGGGCTCAGGTTCAATCAACGAGTTGATTGCAGCGACGCCTATCGACGCCTCAATCAAGTGGCTGGACATCGAGTATTGCGCCAGGTCTTTTGCGGAAAACTCCGTAAGCCTCCCATGGTTCGCAACAACATCGTAACGCCCGCGTGGTTCCTCCAGTGAGTGTTTGGAAAACGTGTACGCAAGCCCCATGCGCCGACTCACCACCGCAGTCGCATTCAGATAGACGGCGACTTCGCTGACAGGCGTGTCGTCGGACAGGGATTCGATAATCTGCTTGAGGACATCTGACATGCAAAGACCCTCTTGAAGGGAATATAGCCTACCGCGCCAACTTATCAACGCCCTTTCGTTCCTTTCGGTCCCGTTGCCTGCGTTGCTTGCGTTTCCCGCATTGCTGAATGTATATTCACGCGCATATCGAAAGAAGGTGCTCATGGATTTTCCAAGACTCCAACGACTTCCACCCTATATCCTTGCCGAGGTAGCAGGCCTCATGCGCGAGGCGAGGCGTAAAGGCCGCGACATCATAAACCTCGGCATGGGCAATCCGGACCTGCCCACCCCGCCGCACATCGTGGCAAAGCTTATCGAGGCTTCGTCCAAACCCGTGAACCATCGCTACTCGCTCTCGCGCGGGATCCCGAGACTCAGGCAGGCGATCTGCGAACGCTACCGCAGTCATTACGACGTATCGCTCGACCCCGAGTCTGAGGCCATAGTTACCCTCGGCTCAAAGGAAGGGCTTGCGCATCTGGTGCTTGCGGCCACGGTGCCGGGAGATGTCGTGCTGTCGCCCAACCCGTCTTATCCGATCCACGCCTATTCCGTTGTGATCTCCGGTGCTGACGTGCGCAGCGTGCGAATTGGTCCTGACGTCGATTTCTTCGATCACCTCACGCGCGCGGTGAAGAGCACCTGGCCGCGGGCGAAACTGCTCATCCTCTCGTTCCCCTCGAATCCCACAGCTCAGACGGTCGACCTCGATTTTTTTGAAAAGATCGTCGCGTTCGCGCGCGAAAACGAAATACGCATCATTCACGATCTCGCCTACGCAGACCTCTGTTTCGACGGATACCGGGCGCCTTCCATACTGCAGGTGCCCGGAGCAAAAGAGCTGGCCGTAGAATTCTACTCGATGTCAAAGGGCTACTCCATGCCGGGCTGGCGCGTGGGGTTCTGTCTCGGGAACGCGGAGATGGTGGCGGCGCTCGGCCGCATAAAGAGCTACCTCGACTACGGCATGTTCCAGCCCATTCAGATTGCAGCGACCGTGGCGCTTCAGGGTTCCGACGACTGCGTTGCAGAGATTTGCGAGACGTATCGACGGCGCAGGGACGTTCTCTGCGACGGACTCACCCGCATAGGCTGGCAGGTGGACAAACCCCTCGCCACGATGTTCGTGTGGGCGAAAATTCCGGAGCGCTACGCATCCGAAGGCTCTGCGGCGTTCTGCCGCAGGCTTCTCGAAGAGGCGGAAGTTGCCGCCTCTCCCGGTACGGGTTTCGGCGAACACGGAGAGGGATACGTGCGATTCGCGCTCGTGGAAAACGAGGAGCGCATCAAACAGGCCGTTCGCGGAATGAAGGAGATGCTGGAGAGATGAACATGAGCGAACTCCCACCATGGCTCATTAAAATGAATGAACGGCGGCTGGCGATCATCGTCACGCTGTTCATGCTCCTGCCGCTACTGCGCCCAGGCTGCACGGCACACGTTGAAGACCTTTCGATCGCCGCGGGAGTCTCGCTATCCACAGGTTTCCTCAATGCGCCGGAAGTGATCATCGCTGCCGTCAACGAGCGCGCAACGGATGAGATGGGCCCGCTTCCATGGCCGCGGGCGACCATGGCTCGGGCGATAGATCAGCTGTATCTCATGAACGCCGGCGCAATCGCAGTGGACGCCGGACTCGTGCGCACAGCTTCCGCCGCGGAATCGCGGCAACGCGCCCGTGACGAGGACGGCTCGATAGTCGCTGGTTACAAATTCTACGCTACACTCGCCGATCTGCCCTCCGGCTACGAGTTTATGGCGGGTGAGGCAAAATCAATCCCAGTCTCCGGGGAGCTTGCGCTTCCGCAGTCACCCGCCGACGATTCGCCCATGCTGGCCATGGCCGGAATCGATTTCGATACACTCATGCCCTCGGGAATGCGCGTTTCCCTCAACGGTTTCTCCAACATCTTTCCCGATGCAGACGGAGTCGTTCGCAACCAGCCCCTCGCGGTACGCATGAAGCATCGCGTCTATCCCTGTTTCGCGGCGGCCGCAGCCGCAGCCGCGCAAAATTTCACTCCTCTCATATCAGAGGATGCAGCCGGAAGGCCCGACGGCGTCAAGCTGGGAGACGTGAAGGTAGATACCGCCCCCGATACCGAGATCGCTCTGAATTTTCGCGGAAAGGCCGGGACATTCCCCAGGGTTTCGATCTCAGACGTAATATCCGGCAAGCTTGCCCCCGAGACCGTGATGGGCCGAATCGTTTTGATCGGAGCGACGGATTCCAGTCAAGCGCAGATCTTCGCGACCCCGCTGGGTGATATGCCCACGATTGAAATCGCAGCAAACGCGCTGGATACGATACTGCGCAACGAACCGATCATGCCGCTCACGGGGCGGCCATGGCTCATTGCATTCGTCGCAGCAGCCGGCCTCGCATTCGCGGCGGCTTTTGCGCGGCTCTCCGTTATAAAGCGCGTCGTTTGCTCGCTTGCGGTCATAGTACTGATCTGGCTGGCGGCGATTGCCGTCTACGTATTCGCAGGAACGTTGATTCCCGCAGTCCACGTCTCCGCGGCGATCGCGATCCTGCTCGCGGTCACGCTCGCCTGGCGCGTAACGATGGTAGAAATACCAAGGCGCACGCATGGTCGCGCATTCAGCATGCGCATGTCTCAGGAATCGCTCGCCCGCGCGTTCGCCGACCCAGCCGCATTCGATCGGCTCGGAAGAGAATGCGAATTGAGCGCATGCGCGATAGATATCAGGGGGTTTGCCTCGATCGCCCATCCGCTCTCTTCGGATCTACTCTGCTCGATGATGCGGGCTTATCGAACGCTCATGGCAAATGCACTTCTAAAGCACGGCGCGTTTATCGAATCGTGGGCAGGAGATGAGTGCCGCGCGGTATTCGGCGCACCTCTTTCTCAAAAGGATCATGCCCTCATTGCATGCAAGGCCGCGTTCGAAGCGATCAAGGCGATCACGTCAGCTGCAGCCGAGATAGAGCGGAGATACGGACTGAAGAAAGTGAGGCTCGGAATAGGAATCGCATCCGGGACGGCTTCCGTGGGCGAACTTGGCCCTCGCGGCGCCGACAATTTCGGGATGATCGGCGGCACGATCGAAGCCGCTGTCATGCTTCGCTCGCTCAATCGAACGTACCGCACCGCAATACTCGTCGACGACATGACTCGCGCCGCCTCGGAAGGCGCGTTTGCATTCAGGCCGCTGGATCCGGTGATGCTGCCCGGCGAGGAGAAATCCGTCGTGATCCACGAACTCCTGGGACCTGCAGGCGTTATCCTCCCGCAACTCGAAGAATATCTGACGGGTCGCGATGCATATCTTTGCGGAGACTTCGAAAAGGCAATTCACATTCTGAGCCGTCTGCTCGAGGCGCATCCGCACGACGGTCCGTCGCAGCTCTTTCTCTATCGGGCGCGCGGCCTCATGAACTCCCCGCCAAACAGCCGATGGACCGGCGTATGGGGCAGGCGCTGAAAAACCGTTCCGTCATATCTCCAGCTCTTTTGGAAATCTCCCAAGCACATCGCAGCCGGTCTTTGTGACGAACACTATATCCTCAATGCGCACGCCGCCTATCCCTTTGTAATAGAGCCCGGGTTCGACGCTGATCACATTGCCCTTCTTGAGCACATAATCGCGATGAGTGATGCGTACGGGTTCCTCGTGCAGATCAAGCCCAAGGCCGTGACCGGTGCCATGGAAGAAACCCTGCATCCTGCCGCCCTTCTCGCCGGTCGAATAGCCACGCTTCTCAAAGAGCGCCAGTATCGCCTCATGGATCCTGCGTCCGTTGATACCCTCGCGCACCATCGAGAGCCCGAGCTTTTGTCCCTCCTTCACAGTTGCATATATTTTTTTGAGAGCATCCGGCGCGCGCCCCTTGCAGAACGTGCGCGTCGCATCTCCGTAGAAGAGCGTCTTGATAGAACGCGGAAACACATCCACGATGATCGGCTCATTAGGCCTGAGCGGACCGGCGCCGATATCATGCGGATCTATGGAGTGTGCGCCGCAGGAGACTATCGTATCCGAAGCAACGTAGCCGCGCTCGAGCAGAAAGACGTTTATCATCGTGCGCAGCCTGTCGGAAGTGAGCGGCCTTCCGCGAAGGACTAACTGTCTGTTCTTTACTTTGCTATCGGCGATGGCGTCTCGCGCCATTCCGATGGCCGCAAAGACTGTGAGCTGCGTCACGAGGATGTTTCGCTTTTCTTCGTTATCCTTCTCGAGCCGCTCCGGATAAAAAGGATACGGGCCGGCCTCTATCTTGTAACCGCGTTTGCGCAGCGCATCCACCAGCGCAAACGACATACTCAGCGGCACCTCAAGGCTGCGTATCTTCCTCTCGGAGAGGATCTCATGAATCACGTCCGCCTGTCCGGGTTTTTCTTTCGCTGCCTCCGCGCGCTTGACATAGCCGTTGATGGAGAGAACGCGATGCGCGCACGATTCCTTGCGCGCGCGATCTATCTCCAGATCGTTCATCACCATGTATTTTTTTCCGCGATGCTCGAAGAAGATGAACGCGTCCGGTGCGCGAAATTGCGTTGCATAATAAAGATCTGAGTTCTTTTCCGTAGAGTCATAGATGAAGCGCGCCTGTGACATCGAAAAACCTCCTTTACAATGTTTAAGCCCTGGGCTAGGCTTTCAATGTTTCTCTGAAAATCAGCGCAGCACTCTCGCAGCAAATTCTCTAAGATAAGTTCACCGTCTGTTAAGATCGCATCATTAATTATTTATTGATTTCGTTGTCGCGCATTTCGCGCATCGCGTACCGTCAGTGCTTGACGAGTCACGATCCACGAATCACGATTCACGGAAGTTAAATGCTGAGACTATTTTTGTCCAACAAAAACATCCATTCCGCCATGCTCGTGCTGGCGGTCGCGGTGATCTTTACGCTCTCCTCGTGTGCGCCCTATCAGGCGCGCAGGATTCCGACGGGGCAGCGCGAGCGCGGCCAGGCATCGTGGTATGGCCCTGGATTTGCCGGCAAAAAGACCGCAAGCGGAGAACGCTTCAGCCCCTCCGCCATGACCGCCGCGCATAAAACTCTGCCGCTCGGCACTGAAGTCCAGGTCACCAATCTTGAAAATCACAAATCGGTGGTCGTGAAAATAAACGACCGAGGTCCTTTTGTCCGCGGCCGCATTATCGACTTGTCGAAGGGTGCGGCAAAAAAAATCGATCTCTTCGGCATGGGCACGGCCATGGTTGAGGTGGCGGTACTCGGACCGCGCGAGGGCAAGGGAGAAGCGCAGGATCTCAGTGGTGACGTCGAAGAACGCTCCGAGATGACCGATGATGCCTCCTCGACCGGGACGATGGACGAAGTGATCGCAAAATCCAATCCCGGACAAAACAAGGGCGTGTTGCTCGCGTCAAACAAACACTTCAAGGGAAAGAACAAGGCAAAGAAGGCCGAGGCGCCCGTTACGCGAAACGGCGTGGCATATCTCATCGAACAGGACGACGCAAACGGCGGCGCCAGTGCTGATGATGAGATCGCAAAGGCCGAGAAGAAATCGCGCCCCGCCTCCAGGCCCCAGGCAAACCGAAAAAGCAGCTTCGCGCGCATAGACACTGATACGGATGCACAGCCGGATGAAGCGGAGACCGATTCGGTTGAGGATGTTGATTCCGATAACGCAGCTGACGCTGAAGCGGAAAACGTCAAAGCCATAACGAAAACAAGCACCGCCGTGCCGGAGGACGAAGTCACGGACGAAAAAGTCGTGGAAAGCAAGCGCATCACTGACGCCGATGAAGCGATAGAGAAGGCCCTGCAGAAACTGGGCGAGAGGCGCGAAGCAAAGACCGCATCAGTTGAGGGAGAGGTTATCCCGGTAAAATCAAAATCTGCGTCAACAAAACGCGCTGCCTCGGTTTCGACCGGCAAGATATCTCCCGCAAAAGCAGCAGCAGCGAAGAGCACGAAGACAGCGGCAAAGTCCTCTGCTGCAAAACCGGGGACAAAGGCCGCCACAAAATCCGCACCTGGAAAAACGCTGACAAAAACTGCCGCTAAACCTTCTCCTTCAAAGGCCTCGACTAAAGCGCCTGCCAAGGCCGTCGCCAAAGCAACTGCAAAGACGGATACAAAGGCACGCGCCATAGTTCCGGCACGGCCGGCCTCAAAATCAGCTGCAAAGGCGCCGGCGCGCACAATACCTCAATCTGAAGAATTTTGATCATCGAGCCATCCAGTAGCGAAAAACCCCGCAGCAAGCTGCGGGGAATCATCAGATTGACTTTAAACGCCCTATCCCATAGATATCCCGCCACTCTTCGCAACGAGACCATCAAGGAGGTCCTGCATGCTTCCGCCGTTTACGAACGAAGCGCTCACCGATTTCTCGAATCCGGAAAACAAAAAAAAGATGGAGGCGGCGCTCGCTGCCGTGGAAAAAGAATTCAGCCGAGAATATCCCATAGTCATAGCCGGCGAGAAGATCACCCTGAAGGAAAAGATCCGTTCGTACAATCCCGCAAAAAAGGATCAGGTCGTGGGCACGGTGCAGAAAGGTACAAAGGAGCACGCGCTCAAGGCGATAGATGCTGCGTGGAGGGCGTTCGATACGTGGAAGTACGTGGATGCCGAGAAGCGCGCTGATTATCTCGTGAAGATAGCCGCCGAGATGCGCCGCCGCAAATTCGAACTCTCGGCGTGGATGGTATATGAGATCGGCAAGAACTGGGTGGAGGCGGATGCGGACGTGGCGGAGGCGATCGACTTCTGCGACTTTTACGCGCGCGAGGCGATCCGTCTCGGCGGCGCGCATCCGTGCCTGCCCTGGGTGGGCGAGACCAACGAACTTCATTATATACCGCTCGGCGCGGGCGCAGTGATCCCGCCCTGGAACTTTCCACTCGCCATACTCACCGGCATGACAACGGCCGCGGTCGTTTCGGGCAACACAGTGGTGCTCAAGCCAGCCAGCGACACACCGATCATTGCCGCAAAATTCATGGAAATCGCGGAGTCGGTGGGTCTGCCCGCGGGCGTCATAAACTTCCTCCCAGGTCCAGGCGGCGAGGTGGGCGAGACGCTCATCACCCATCCTCGCATCCGCTTCATCTCGTTCACCGGCTCTCGCGAGGTGGGGCTGCATATAAATGAAGAAGCCGGCAAGACGCGGCCCGGGCAGAAGTGGATCAAGCGGGTGATCGCTGAGATGGGCGGCAAAGACGCGATAATCGTGGACAGCGATACGGACATCGACGAGGCCGCGGACGCTACCGCCCGCTCAGCATTCGGATTCCAGGGACAGAAGTGCTCCGCGTGTTCGCGCGTGATTGTTGATGCGAAGATCTACGACGCGTTCCTCGACAAACTCTGCGAGCGAGTAAAGAAAATAACCATGGGGCCGACATCCGATCCTGCCAACTGGATGGGTCCTGTCTCGAGCAAGAACGCCTACGACAAGAACCGCGAGTACATAAAGATCGGCGGCAAGGAAGGCAGGATCGTCTGCGGCGGAGAGAGCTCCGACGAAAAGGGATACTTCGTCTCTCCCACGGTGATCGCAGATGTCTCTTCTTCCGCGCGAATCGCTCAGGAGGAGATCTTCGGGCCTGTGCTCTCCGTGATAAAGGCAAAAGATTTTGACGACGCCGTAGCGATCTTCAACGGCACCGACTACGGCCTCACCGGTGGCGTCTTCACGAAAAATGCGGACAAAATAGCGAGTGCGAGGCGTGAATGTTTCTGCGGAAATTTTTACGTCAACCGCAAGATCACCGGCGCGCTCGTGGGCGTGCAGCCCTTCGGCGGATACAACATGTCCGGCACATGCTCCAAGGCCGGCGGCAGCGACTACCTGCTGCTCTTCATGCAGGCGAAGTGCATAAGTGAAAAACTGCAGAAATAATGAGATGCATCCGCCCTTTCAAAGGGCGTTTCCGAGAACGTTCCCTCCCTTTGTAAGGGAGGGTCAGGGAGGGTAGATCCAGGCGCCGCTTTTTTCCCCCGTTACTATGACGAAGGACTTACATCCACGATCTACCTCCCCCAGCCCCTCCTTACAAAGGAGGGGAATGGGCACCCTCCTCTCTTCCCTGCTCGCTCCATTTGCCCGCCGCTTCATCGCTGGCACCACGCTCGCAGAGGCGCTTGCGGTAGCATCAAGACTCAAGACGCAGGGGTTCGCAACAACCGTAGATCACCTGGGCGAGAACGTCACGAGCGCGTCGGAGGCGCAGCGCGCCACCGATCAGTATATCATTATATTAAAGGCGCTGAAGGAACGGAACCTCGACCGCAACGTATCGGTCAAGCTCTCCCAGATCGGCCTCATGATCGATCCGGACCTGTGCGCCGCAAATCTCGATCGCATCGTATCAGCGGCTGCGGAGATGAACGGCTTCGTACGGGTCGACATGGAAGGATCGAACGTCACGCAGGCGATCGTCGATCAGGTCATCCGCGCGAAGAAGGCACGCATCACCCCCGTGGGCGTAGCTCTTCAGGCGATGCTCAAGCGAACGCCCGAAGATGCGCTTACGCTCATCGAGCACGGCGCAGGCATCAGGCTCTGCAAGGGCGCATACAAGGAGCCGCGCGATATCGCGTATCGTGAGATGACCGAGGTCAGACGCGAATTCGCATCGCTCGCAAAGCGGCTCTTGACATCCGGCGTCTATCACGGGATTGCAACGCACGACAAAGCGCTCATCGAAGAGCTCGAAGCATTCGCGAAGGCGCAAAAAATCAACCCCGATCGCTTCGAGTTCCAGATGCTGCTCGGAATCAGGCGTAAACTGGCGAGCAGCATCGCCGCCAGCGGATGGAGGATGAGGATCTACATACCGTTCGGCCGCGCGTGGCTTCCGTATATGCTGCGCCGAATTCGCGAGCGTAAGGAGAATGCGTGGTTTGTAGTGAAACACTTGTTCGTACGTTAGGATATCTGTGCACATTCAAGTGGTACGTTGGTGCGTTAGTACTTTGGTACGTTAGTAAAAAACTGGTATAGTCCGGGGTCACAATTAAACGTACCAACGTACCAACGTACCAACGTACCAACGTACCAACGTACCAACGTACCAACGTACCAACGTACCAACGTACCAACGTACCAACGTACCAACGTACCAACGGAGGAACAATGACGAAGACAGAACAGTACATCGCAGAAGTCGAAGAGGTTTCCGCGCATAACTATCACCCGCTGCCCGTCGTGATATCAAAGGCAGAAGGGATCTGGGTGACGGACGTGGAAGGCAGGCGCTACATCGACATGCTCTCCGCGTATTCAGCGGTCAACCAGGGGCACAGGCACCCGAAGATCATCAGGGCGCTCAAGGATCAGGCCGACAGACTCACACTCACCTCGCGCGCGTTTCACAACGATCAGATGGGGCCCTTCATCCGCAAGCTCGTCAAACTCACGCGTTACGACAAGGCGCTGCTCATGAACACGGGCGCCGAGGCCGTGGAGACGGCTATCAAGGCCGCGCGCCGCTGGGGATACAACAAGAAAAATGTGCCGGCCGATAAAGCCAAAATCATCGTGTGCGACGGCAATTTTCACGGCCGCACGACGACGATCGTCGGCTTTTCAACAGACCCGGATTGCCGCACCGGCTTCGGTCCGTTCACGCCCGGGTTTGAGATCATTCCGTACAACGACGCCAATGCGCTCGAAGGCGCCATCGACGCGAACACCGTCGCCTTCCTCGTGGAACCGGTACAGGGCGAGGCGGGCGTGTTCGTCCCGTCCGAGGGCTATCTCAAGAAATGCGCGGAGATCTGCCGCAAACACAACGTGCTGCTCATCTGCGACGAGATCCAGACCGGCTTCGGCCGCACGGGCCGCATGTTCTGCTCCGACTGGGAAGGTGTCCGGCCCGACATCATCACGATGGGCAAGGCGCTGGGCGGCGGCGTGTATCCGGTATCCGGAATCGTCGCGGACAACGAGATCATGATGGCCGCGTTCGAGCCGGGTAACCACGGCTCCACGTTCGGCGGCAACCCGCTCGCATGCGCGGTGGCATCTGCGGCGCTCGACGTGATCGTGGACGAGCACCTGCCCGAACGCGCGGCGGAGCTGGGCGAATTCTTCCGCGGTGAACTCAAGAAGATCGCACACAAGCGCGTGAAGGAGATCCGCGGCAAGGGCCTGCTCACGGGGCTGGAACTCCACGAGACCGCGCGCCCCTTCTCGCTGGAACTCATGAATCGCGGCATCCTCGCCAAGGACACGCACGGCACCACGATCCGCTTCGCCCCGCCGCTGGTGATCACCAAGGAAGAGCTCGCGGGAGCGGTCAAAACGATCGCGGAGGTGATTGGCAAGTAACCTGAAGTCGTCGATAGATGTCGGGTAACTATTCAGGTGCGTTGGAACTCATTTCAAAACCCTATCGCTCAGTACGGATTGCCCTTCTGGACGCACACTTCGGAGGGGGAGCCCCCCTGCCCGCGCCTGCGGCGCAGTTCCCTGCCTGCCGACAGGCAGGCCCTCCCCAGCGTCCAGAAGGGCAATCCTCCCTTCGCAGGGTTTTGAAATGAATTCCAACGCAAGGCACGTGAAGAGTTACGAGATCAAAAAGGCGGCCCTCGCGGCCGCCTTTTTTATCGCTTTAAATATCAATAAGTTAACAAAAATTAGAAAAAAATCCATTCCACGCAACTTCGGCTCTCCTGCATGCCGATAATAAGAAAGAACGGGGGAACAATACGATCAGTGGAGGTCGTTATGACGATCGGCGGATTCAATATCGGCGAATTTATAAGCAATATATTCAAAGCGGGTGAAGCTGCCCGCGCGCCTGAATCCAAAGAACCGGAAAATATTGAGGTCAGCTGCCGCCCCTCGCGTTCCTCTGCGTCCACCGATATGGAATGCGATACCAAACACAGCATCGCAGATGAATATATGAACAAAGTGATCAGATGGAATAAAGATGAAGATCAAAAGCTGTGCGATTCGATAATGTCTGAACCTTCGGCTCCTGCCACCAGGTTTTTGCAATTTTTTGTAACGGAATGTGATGATCATAGTATTTAATCGTCTGACAAAATCATCCTTCAATGCCGGTCACAATTGCCTGATATTTCATCAAAGGCGGCCCTCGCGGCCGCCTTTTTTATCGATCAAGTCGATCTCTTTTCAGGGTTTGAGAGGCAACAACGCCATAATGCGTTCTCTTATGGTCTCCGCAGCTCGGCGAGCTTCATCCGCATCCACCTTTGTGAAAGAAGAAGGCCAATGGACTGGATATCGCGTCTCAATGTAATAGTCTTCAAGAAGATCGCATGCCGAACTCAGATCAGAGAGTCTGCCGTCAATGGGACAGCATAATTTCAGCAAGTGGATGAGTGAATGGACCTTGCGGAGTTCACGATCGTGCGAAATGATGAACGATTTGAGATATTTTTCAGCGGCCTGTTGAAAATGAAAGCATATCTGGGCGAAGAAGGTATTGCCTTCATCCAGCGCCGTGCAGGCGAACTGAAAATCCTCATCAGCTTTGCTCAACCACTAGGAAACAATGCGCGGATCAGCCATGCAGGACCTTTCCCCTCGTGCGGACAAGTCGGATGAAAGGGTCCCCCATCCGATCTCGTTCCTCAAACTCGTTCGGGCGATAGACAAGGATATCAACCGGCATGTCGGAATGGACCAAACGTCGCACTTCCCGCATGCGATCACGGCCGGTAAACGGGGTATCTCCCTTGATCACGACAAAATCCAGATCGCTGTCCTTTCCGACCTCGCCCCATGCCGCGGAACCGATGAGGATCACGCGTTCAGCGCCGTACTTGTGAACGAGCTGATCTTTTACGGATTCGATCTCCTTCAAAATTTCTTTTTTTGTCATAGCTATTTTTTCTTAGCACAGCGCATGAAATTCGCACAATGTAAAATCAGGTTCATGTCGCGAATGAACGAAAAGCTGATTGTCCTGGCCTGAACAGGACATCCAGGCCGTTCTTTTGAATTATCACAATGAATGCTTTCCGCGGCAAGCCGCGGGGTATCACCGGCAACATCGACGATCACCCTCACCCTTCCCTCTCCCCTCAAGGGAGAGGGTGGCGGAAACCCCGCAGCAAGCTGCGGGGAATCATCTCATTGAATATCAATTGGTTAGCGTAACATAAAAAAATCTTCCACCACACGCAACTTCGCCCCCCCTGCCGGCCGATAATACTGTCAGTACACGGGGGAGACGAGCTGACAGAATGAGCTCAGGCTCCTTGGGGGAAGGAGATAGTATGCCTATAGAAATACCACGACTGGGAAACGAGCAGGAATTCAAATCGTTGGATTCCCGAAACATACAGGATCTCACGGAATCGACGGAACCAAAAGATTGCTACGACACGGCTGATGGCCCGGTATGTGACACTCCGACAATCCACGTGGCAAATGCCGTGGAGGTCAACGGAGTCCCCATCACTTTGCCAGCCGGCACGCTGATAGTCGAGGAACCCGCATCTGTTACAAACGCAAGAGGTGAACAGTTCGGCATCGGCAGCAAAGTCCACATTGGTAATGACAGTACCCTCTCCACGGTAGACGCCATTTGGAAGGAGAAGTCCGCGGACGGCAAGGTCACGACAAAGGCCCAGATCTCGAACGACCGGGAAAGCTATAGCGTCAATATTGATGAACTGAAGACAGAAGATACTTCTGAAAAGTTCAAACGGATATGTTCTGACGTTGGATCAACAGCTATTTTAGGCACAGGCGCCCTTATTGGCGTCGGTTTTCATTTCTACCGCACTCAGATCAAACCAAACTTGCCGAAGTTGCCATAAATCTGGATCCCGCGATATCAGTGCCAGGCTGGGTAACCTTGCCTGGCACTTTTTTATCATCGAGTGGCGGCCATTGCGGTCGTTTTTTTTCGCGATATCCCGATGTTGACAGCCCGTGCGCGACTGTCTACGTCTTGGTGCCTGGCACCCTTTTTTTCTGCGCTGTCTGCGCATACATGGGGGTATAGATGATCAAACTCACCCTGCTCCGCCACGGCGAGAGCACCTGGAACAAGGAGAACCGCTTCACTGGCTGGACTGACGTGGACCTCTCCGACAAGGGCGTGGAGGAGGCAAAGCGCGCGGCTATGCTGCTCATGGAGGCCGGGCTCAGCTATGACCTCGCATTTACCTCCGTGCTCAAGCGCGCGATCCGCACGCTCTGGATCGTGCAGGATAACATGGACCTCATGTGGATACCGGTGCAGATCTCGTGGCGGCTCAACGAGAGGCACTACGGCGCGTTGCAGGGGCTCAACAAATCCGAGATGGCGGAGAAGTTCGGCGAGGAGCAGGTGCAGATCTGGCGGCGCAGCTATGACGTACCACCGCCGGCGCTCAAGCAGGACGACGAGCGCTGCCCGGGACGCGACCCGCGATATCGTACCCTCACCGCAGACGAACTGCCGCTCACGGAATGCCTCAAAGACACGGTCGCGCGCTTCCTCCCCTGCTGGCATGACATGATCGTACCGGAACTGCGCGCAGGCAAAAAGATCATCATCGCCGCGCACGGCAACAGCCTCCGCGCACTCGTAAAACACCTCGACAACATTTCCGACGAGGAAATCCCCAAGCTCAACATCCCCACGGGCATCCCGCTCATCTATGAACTCGACGACTCCCTCAAACCGATCCGCAGCTATTACCTGGGCGACCCCGACGAGGTGAAAAAGGCCCAGGCAGCAGTAGCCAGCCAGGGCAAGGCGAAGGGGTGAGGCTAGACGTTCCCTTGATCGCAGACACGCCCTTCCTCATTGACACTGCCTCCCAGATTCCATAGATATTCTGCCTTCTTAGAAGTCCTGTACCTACCCGAGAGGAAACTTTCATGCAGGAAGAACTCGCCAAGACTTACGACAGCAAGGCCGTGGAATCGAAGTGGTACTCCGTCTGGGAAAAGGGCGGGCATTTCCATGTCCCCGACTCCCCCAGCGCCCCGACTTATTGCATCGTCATTCCTCCGCCGAACGTCACCGGCGCCCTGCACATGGGGCACGCGCTCAACAACACCCTGCAGGACATTCTCATCCGCTGGAAGCGGATGGAGGGGCTTGCGGCGCTGTGGCAGCCCGGCACGGATCACGCGGGCATTGCCACCCAGAACGTGGTCGAGCGCGAGCTGCTCAAGAAGGAAGGCAAGCGCCGCCAGGAGATCGGCCGCGAGGCGCTCATCCAGCGCATCTGGAAGTGGCGCGAGGAATACGGCGACCGGATCCTCTTGCAGCTCCGCGCTCTCGGCGCCTCCTGCGACTGGGAGCGATCGCGCTTCACGCTCGACGAAGGCCTCTCCGCCGCGGTACGCGAGTGCTTCGTACGTCTCTACGACGAGGGGCTCATCTACCGCGGCAAGTATATCGTGAACTGGTGCCCGCGCTGCCGCACCGCGCTCGCGGACGACGAGGTGGATCACAAGGACGAAAAGGGAAACCTCTGGCACATCCGGTATCCCTTTGCCGACGGCTCGGGCCACGTCACCGTGGCCACCACCCGGCCGGAAACGCTGCTCGGCGATACCGCAGTCGCTGTGAACCCGAAGGACGAGCGCTACTCGCATCTCATCGGCAAGATGGTGCAGCTGCCGGAAACAGGCCGTCAGATCCCGATCGTTGCGGATGATTTTGTCGACTCCACATTCGGCACCGGCTGCGTGAAGGTGACGCCCGCCCACGACCCGAACGATTTTCAGATCGGCGAGCGACACAACCTCCCGCGCATCAACGTGATGAGCGAGGATGCCACGATGAGCGAGGAAGCTGGAGCGACTTATGCGGGCCTCACGCGCGAGGCGTGCCGCGAGAAGATCGTGGAGGCGCTCACTGCCGCCGGGCTGCTGGATAAGGTGGAGGAACACCAGCACGCCGTGGGCCACTGCTACCGCTGCCACACCACCATCGAGCCGTGGCTATCGGACCAGTGGTTCGTGCGCATGCGTCCACTCGCAGAGAAGGCGATCCGCGCCACTGAAGAGGGAAAGGTAAAATTCCACCCCGAACGCTGGACTCAGTTCTACATGCAGTGGCTGGAGAACGCGCGCGACTGGTGCATCTCGCGCCAGATATGGTGGGGGCACAGGATACCAGTTTGGTATTGCCAGTCGTACGTTAGTACGTTGGTACGTTCGTACGATGGTACAGATTCAAACACCGCAGACCAAAGTACTAACGGACCAAAGTACCAACGTACTACTTGTCCGCCGATTGTTGCCCGCGAATCCCCGAGCAAGTGTCCGCACTGCGGAGGCACTGAGCTTACGCAGGACGAGGACGTGCTCGACACGTGGTTCTCGTCCGCGCTCTGGCCATTCTCCACGCTCGGCTGGCCTGAGAAGACCGAGACGCTCGCGCACTACTACCCTACGAGCACGCTCGTCACCGACCGCGGCATCATCTACTTCTGGGTCGCGCGCATGGTGATGATGGGGCTCAAGATGATGGGCAAGGCGCCGTTCTCCGACGTCTATATCCACGGCACGATTCTCGACGAGCAGGGCCGCAAGATGAGCAAGTCGCTCGGCAACGGAATAGACCCGATCGACATCATCGACAAATACGGCGCCGACGCCATGCGCTTCTCGCTCGTGGTGCTCTCCACCGAAGGACAGGATCTCAAGCTCAGCGAATCCAAATTCGAGATGGGCCGCAATTTCTGCAACAAACTCTGGAACGCGGCGCGCTTTGCGATGATGAATCTTGAAGACGCATCCTTAGCAGCGCCTTCTCAGGAAGATCTGAATCCTGCGGACAAATGGATATTAAACCGCCTCGCGCAGACAACTAGCGAAGTGCGCGCGGCGCTCTCAGATTTCAAGTTCAGCGTGGCAGCCCAGACTCTCTACCAGTTCGTGTGGAACGAATTCTGCGACTGGTACCTGGAGGCGGCGAAACTCCACCTCAACGACAAACAGAACGAAACATCACGCGCCGCCACACAGCATACGCTCAAGCACGTGCTCGCCTCGATCCTTAAGCTTTTGCACCCGTTCCTGCCGTTCATCACCGAGGAGATATGGAATCACCTCATGCCGAAAGCGGGGATGCTCATCGCCTCGAAATATCCCGAAGCCGCGGCGATTCCATTCGCGGAAGATGCGAATATTTTTGAGATCACGATCAAGGAACCGGTGGAAGCGATCCGCAACATACGCGGCGAGAGCAACGTGCCCCCGGGAAAGCGCATCCCGAATGCGATCTCCGGATTCAACGACTCCGAGACCGTCCTCGCCGCCATCGCGTCCGGAAATTATGTCGAGCATCTGGCGAGAGTCGATTCTTTCGAAGCAAAGCTCAAGTCAGAGCTCAGCGAGATGAAGGAAGTCGCCACCAACGTGACCGCGAACCAGATCACGGTCATTCCGCTCGCAGGACTCATCGACGTGGATGCGGAGCGCGCGCGCCTTGAGAAGGAGATCACGAGGGCGGCCGGCGAGATCGAGGCGACCTCGCGAAAACTCGGGAACGAATCCTTCATAGCGAGGGCGCCTGCGGATATAGTCGAAAAGGAGCGCCAGCGCCTGCGCGAGTCTGAAGAGAAGATAAGCAAACTCAAGGCCGCGCTGATTGCACTGGGGTGATGAAGTGCCAGCAAAGCCAGCTGCGAGGATTACATGGATCATCTCGATATACTCATCAAACTCGCGATTGAAGAAGACGTGGGTGAGGGAGACATCACCTCTCTCGCCACGATCCCCGCTAACCTCCGTGCAAAGGCCGAGATCCGCGCAAAGCAGGATCTTATCATCTCCGGGCTCGAAGCCGCGCGACGCGTATTTGCTGCAATCGATCGGTCAGTATCGTGGAAGACCGTGCTGCGCGAGGGAGATCGCTGCAATAAAGGCGACGTGATCGCGCTGCTCGAAGGTTCTGCGCGCTCGCTGCTCGAGGGCGAGCGCACTTCTCTCAATTTCCTGCAGCATCTCTCGGGCATCGCCACGCAGGCCAGGCTCTACGCGGATGCAGTGAAGGGCACGAACGCAAAGGTGCTCGACACGCGCAAGACGATCCCGTGCTTCCGCAGCCTTGAGAAGCAGGCGGTGAAATCCAGCGGATGCGAAAACCACCGCATGGGGCTCTACGATCACTTCCTCATCAAGAACAATCACATCACGGCGGCAGGCTCCATAACCACGGCGCTCGAACGCGCAAAGGCCGCGCGCAAAACCGGGCAGAAGATCGAGATCGAGACGCGCACGATCGACGACGTGAAGGAAGCGCTCGCGGGCGGCGCCGACGTCATCATGCTCGACAACATGAGCGTTGATCAGGTGAGAGATGAGGTGGCAGTCGTGAAAGGAAAGGCTTTGCTGGAGGTCTCCGGCAACATCAATCTTGAAAACATCCGCGCCTACGCGGAAACCGGAGTCGATTTCATATCAGTCGGCGCGATCACCCATTCGGCGCCAGCGGCGGACATTCACATGTTGATTTTACTTGGTAACTAATCCCTCCCTTGAGGGGAGGGGGGTAGGGTGGCCCTGACACGCCTCGCAAATAACCGTGAGCACCTCATCTCTCTTCTTGAAAATCTCATCGTTCCAAAATCTCAGCACCCTGTAACCCTGTGCCATCAACCATGCGTCTCTCTCTTTATCGTCTGTTGCTATTTCCAAATGCTGACCTCCATCGCATTCGATAATCAGGCTTTTCTCAAAACAAATGAAATCGACAATATAATTTCCTATGGGTTGCTGTCTTCTGAATTTTAGTCCCAGTAAACGTCTGTCGCGTAATAAAAACCATAACTTTCGTTCTGCATCAGTCGATTGCTTTCGCAATGACTTGGCAAATCTGGTCAAGTGATGCAAATGCCACCCCCACCCTACCCTCCCCCCTCCAGGGGGAGGGCTACCGTCTCATCCGCTGTCGCAGGCCCGTCCGATATTCATCCATATCCTTTATCTGCCTCCTTGCCACGCCGGATTTCATCGCCGCCTCGGCGACCGCGGGCGCTTCCCACAATAGAACGCGCGGGTCGAGCGGCTTGGGGATGATGTAGTCGGCGCCGAACTCCAGCGACTTCACGCCGTACGCCTTGCATACGTCCGCTGGCACGGGCTGGCGAGCGAGCTGGGCCAGCGACTCCGCGGCGGCGCGCTTCATTTCCTCGTTGATCCTGCGGGCGGCACAATCGAGCGCGCCGCGGAAGATGAACGGGAAGCCCAGCACGTTATTGACCTGATTCGGGAAGTCCGAGCGGCCGGTGGCGATGATGGCGTCGAGGTTTGCCGCCCGCGCGAGATCCGGCATGATTTCGGGATCGGGATTGGCCATCGCGAATATGATCGGCCGCGCTGCCATGGACTTCACCATCTCCTGCGACACAATGCCTGCGGCGGAGACTCCAACGAAGACGTCCGCGCCGCGCATCGCATCTGCGAGCGTGGCAGGCTTATTGCCCTTTGCATATCTGCCGCGATACGGCTCAGCCGCCGCGCGGTCTTGTGTGACCACGCCTCCCTTGTCGCACATCCATATATTTGCAAGCGGCACGCCGATGGATTCGATCATCCTCGCGCACGCGACCCCCGCTGCGCCAGCGCCGGAGAATACGACCTTCACATCGGAGGCATGCTTCTGCGCAATCTCAAGCGCGTTGATGAGACCCGCTGCTGTGATGATAGCAGTGCCGTGCTGATCGTCGTGAAATACCGGGATGTCGAGCGCCTCGATGAGCGCCTTTTCGATCTCAAAACACTCCGGCGCCTTGATATCTTCCAGGTTGATGCCGCCGAACGTGGGCGCGAGTTTCTTGACGATCTCGATAAGGCTGGCAGGATTTTTTTCGTCGATCTCCAGATCGAACGCATCCACGTCCGCAAATCGTTTGAAGAGCAGCGCCTTGCCCTCCATCACCGGCTTGCCGGCGAGCGGGCCTATGTCGCCCAAACCCAGCACGGCCGTGCCATTGGTGATCACGCCAACCAAGTTCCCGCGCGCGGTGTAATCGAACGCAGCCGCCGGATCGCGCACGATCTCTCGGCACGGTTCGGCCACGCCGGGCGTGTATGCGAGCGAGAGGTCGCGCTGCGTTGCGCAGGGCTTGGTGATGCCGATCTCGATCTTGCCCGGCCTGCCCTCGCGGTGATATCGCAGCGATTCTTCGCGGAGATCGGAATGGAGAACCTTGGTCATACGCACCTCTTCCCGTAAGTTTCGCCTGCGTATATCGAATTGATCTGAATGGCAATTTCATTTCATAGATACAGCCGCTCGACGGGATCCACGGGCCTTCCGTGATCGCGGACCTCAAAGTGCAGGTGCGGTCCGGTGGAGCGGCCGCTGGAACCTACGATGCCCACGGGCTCGCCGCCGGTCACGCGCTTCCCCCGGTGTACGAACGCAGCAGCGAGGTGACAATATCGCGTCGAGAGCCCCGCGCCGTGCTCGATCACGAGCCCAATGCCGCAGCCGCCCATCGGCCCCGCCCTCGTCACGAGGCCCGCGCCGGCCGCGCGCACCGCCGACCCTGCAGCCTCGGCGATATCTATGCCTTCGTGATACGCCGCGCCCTTGTGCAGCGGGTCAGTCCGATTTCCGAAATAAGACGTGATCACGCCCTTCGCAGGCAACACGAACATGACAGGTGCACGAATGCGCGTCTCAAAAACATCGCCGAGCGGATCGCCGATCGCGTCAAACTCTCTCTCCAACCTGATCGCACGCCCCGCATGTTCGTCAATCCGCAAATCTGCGCACGCCGTGTACGGCAGATTGCACAATATAACGAGCAGCGCTGCGAGCATAGCCGTGCACATGTCAGACAGCTAATGCAGGGATCATGCCACTTTCCGGTTCGAGGTATGCCCCTTTAAAACGCATTAAAAAGGGACCTCCAGCGATGCGCTGCAGCGAATCGCTGCACCTGCAACAAAAAACGGGCACAAGCCATCTTGTTCGTTGACTATGATCGACCCCTGTTGCTAGAACAAAGTCATGTTGGAGTTGGCTCTCCAGCGCGGTAACAAGAAACTCATGCGTCAACCGATCACCGAATCTCCACTCAGGATCGGCCGCGCGGTGGACAACGAGCTTCGCCTCACCGATCCGGAAATCTCACGGCATCACTGCAGAATAGAATGGAGGGACGGCGCCCTCTTCGCGGTGGACCTCTCCAGCAACGGCATGTTCGTCAACGGCGAGCTGCGCAAGGAATCGCAAATTGATGTCGGCGACCGAATCGTCATCGGACATTGGACCGCTCATGTAGAGACGTCGATAGATGCGGTGCCTATGAAGACCGTTGCCCACACTGCTCACGCAACGCGCGTGCTCTCTTTCGATGCCGAGAAAAAACGCATCACCTCCGAACGTATCGAAATTCTCGTGCGCTCTCCGGATCAAGGACCAATGCGCAAGCGCATATCTTCATCGGAGATCACCATCGGACATCACGCGGCGTGCGAAGTGGCCGTGGCGGATCCCTACGTATCGCGCAGACACTGTAACCTCTCTATCAGCGAAGGGCAGGTTAAGCTTATGGATCTCGGCTCGACCAACGGCACTTACGTGGGAGAGACGAGGGTCACGCAGATTGCTATGCCAGCGCGAGGCTCATTCCGCATCGGCCGCTCGCTTGTGAATTACAATCTGGTCACGGAGGTCGAAGAGGTGGAGCCGTCAAATTCGACTAGGCTCGGCTCCATGGTCGGTGCGTCGCGCGTCATGCGCGAACTCTTCTCGCTCATTGAAAGAGTGGGCCCGTCGCAGGCGACCGTGCTCATCACGGGCGAGTCTGGCACCGGCAAGGAGCTCGCCGCTCGCGAGCTGCACCGCGTGAGCGGCCGCAGCCGAGGGCCCTTCGTCGCCGCAAACTGCGGCGCGATTCCGGCAAATATAATAGAGAGTCAGCTCTTCGGCCACGAGCGCGGAGCGTTCACGGGTGCGGTGGAGCGCATGCCTGGGCTCTTCGAACAGGCAAACGGCGGCACGCTCTTTCTCGACGAGATCGGCGAGATGGAACTCCCGCTGCAGACGCGGCTCTTGCGAGTGCTCGAGGAAAAGAGCGTGCGGCGCGTTGGCGGGCAGGAGGATATCCCCGTGGATTTTCGCCTCATCTGCGCCACCAACCGCGATCTGGCGGCGCTCGTGAAAGAGTGTCGCTTTCGCGAGGATTTGCTGTATCGCATCTTCGTGGTGCCCATCGCCATGCCGGCGCTGCGCGAACGCCCTGAGGACGTGCCTCTGCTGGCGAGGCATTTCGCGTCCAGCCTCGCGGCGGAAGGCCGCAGCCCCGCGTTTACGGACGCGGCGCTATCCAGACTCGCGCTGCACCAGTGGCAGGGCAACGTGCGCGAGCTGCGAAACACAATCGAGCGCACGCTTTTGCTCATCGATCACGACGCCATCGAGGCGGAGGATCTATGCTTTGTCGATCTGGACGTGCGCGTCGAAGACGATAACGGAAGGCTCAAGGAACAGGAGCGCTCCTATATAATGGATGTGCTGCGCAACTGTAAGGGCAACCTCACGCACGCTGCAAAGCAGCTGGGCATAGCGCGCACGACTCTGCAGGCGAAGGTGAAGAGATACAACTTGGTGACCAGTGACCAGTGATAAGTGATCAGTAAAACCGTGTATACCGCAAGGTGTTCCTGGTCACTGGTCACTAAATACAAGGAGTTCCATGAAAGAAGCCATGCTGTATACAAAAGAATCCGGCAACAAGGTGCACTGCAATCTCTGCCACCACTCCTGCCTGATCGCGGAAGACAAATACGGAATCTGCAACGTGCGCCTCAATAAAGGCGGCACGCTTTACACGATTTTCTACGGCAGGCCTGTTGCGATGGCCGTGGACCCGATCGAGAAGAAGCCTCTGTTTCATTACAAGCCCGGTTCGCTCGCGTTCTCCATCGCCACGCCGGGTTGCAACTTCCAGTGCTCGTTCTGCCAGAACTGGGACATCTCGCAATACGGCCGCGCGGAGGGAGGCAGGGCTCCCACCACGGAAGTGCCGCCCGAGAAGATCGTGGCGCAGGCAAAGGCGCACCGCTGCCAGAGCATCTCCTACACGTACACGGAGCCAACGATCTTCTTCGAATACGCCCACGACACCGCAAAGATCGCGCACGAACAGGGGCTGGGCAACAACTTCGTGACCAACGGCTACATGACGCGCGAGGCGCTGGACACGATCAAACCGTACCTCGACGCGGCAAACGTCGATCTCAAGTCGTTCCGCAAGGACACCTACAGAAAGATAATGAAGGCGCAGCTCGACGGCGTGCTCGACTCGATAAAATACATGAAGCAGCTGGGAATATGGGTGGAGGTGACCACGCTCGTGGTGCCGGGCATGAACGACGATCCCGCAGAGCTCGCCGACATCGCCAAGTTCCTGGTGGAGGTCGGCCGCGACATCCCGTGGCACATCAGCCGCTTCCACCCGCAGTACCAGATGCAGGACATGCCTTCCACGCCGATCAAGACCCTCAAGCTCGCGATGGAGACGGGCAAAAAAGCGGGGCTGCGCTACGTCTATCTCGGCAACGTGCCCGGAGATCCGTCTGAGAATACGCTCTGCTACGAGTGCGGCGAGACGCTCATCGAGCGCGAGGGGTTCTTCGTGAAGTCAAATCGCGTCACGAACCGGAGCGAATGCCCCAAGTGCCGTTCCCGAATCGATGGGATTTTTTGACAGTTGACTGGATGCAGGTTCATTACTATGAGGGCTGCTTCAATGAAACGGCCATCATCATCTCCCCTATCACGCAAACAGGCGCAGGCTTCGGCCCCGCTTACAAGAGAGCACCTCGTCCCGTATTTTGAGGATCTCAAGGATTTTGTTCAATCCACTGCGAATGCTTCGGAGACCAGGTTGCGAAAAGAGATCGACGGCGTTCGTTCGGAGCTGCGAAAAGATATCAATGGCGTTCGAAAAGAGGTAGGCAGCGTTCGTTCAGAATTGAAAATAACCCAGGTCGCGGTCCTTGAGAACACAAGGGCCATCAAGACTCTTGATAAGAAGATCGACGGCGTGCGCACGGAGCTCAAGGAAGAAATTCAGGGCGTACGTACGGAACTCAAGGAAGAAATTCAAGGCGTACGTACGGAACTCAAGGAAGAAATTCAGGGCGTACGTACGGAACTCAAGGAAGAAATTCAGGGCGTACGTACGGAACTCAAGGAAGAAATTCAGGGCGTACGCACGGAACTCAGGGAAGAAATTCGGGGCGTACGTACGGAGCTTACGGAAGAAATGCATCAGATGGAAAAACGCCTCTCCGACAAGTTCGACGGCCATGGTGAGCGACTTGATGACCATGATGTCCGCCTCACAGCGCTCGAAACGCGATGAACAAGCGAATACATGAGCGAGTGCCCGAAGAACAAGTCCCTCATCGATAGTGTTGGATTGGGTGCGGCGGGGTGAAGCACTGCGGAAACTCTACGCCTTCTTGTTATACTTGGCGTCCTGCTCGTCCCTGACTTCCTGGTTGTACGTACGATCTGCGTCGTTCACGGCATTGTTTGCATCCTGAGCAGCCACCGCTGCGGCTTCGGCATCGGCGCGGGCAGCATCCCTTGCGGCCTTCGCATCCTCAGAGGTCTTGTCACTGATATTATAGGCAGCAATTGTACCCATGTACTCGGCCACGGCCTTGTTAAAGCGGCCTGTCTTATCCTGCAGATTGTTCTCATAGAACTTATTGGCCGAACGTTCTATATTTGCCGCTGCATTGGCGACTGCGCTGTTGAATTGAGCCGTATATTGACCAAACAGCTGAATACCCTGATCCGTCCTTGCCTCACGGTTATTAAGGGTATTCGGCGGCTCGTATATCGGCTGTGCTAAGGGAGTCCTGGTTCCGAGATGGGCATTATTCATCGCAATCATAGCGGAAATAGCCGTCAAAAGTGAGCGGCCAGCCAAATTTTTGATATATGCGATACCCTCGCGCCCGGCTTGAAGAATATCCCGCCTGACTTCGGTCTCCCATACCTGGTGTGCAAACCACGCGTTCCTCCACACCTCTTCAGCTCGCGCGAATTCTGTACGGACATTGATATTGGCTTCGTAGTTGCTGTTCTGGAACTGACGGACTCCATCCTGCGCGCCTTCCATCTGGTTCTTGGCGCCGGTCTGCTCGCCTTCAGCCTGCCTCATGTCACCCTGCGCAAGGCCGCGCTTTTCATCTGCCTGCCTGTAGCCTTCGGCGCTAGTATCGTATTCGTTCCGCGCCTCAGTACTCGCAGCGCTAGCATCACTAAGCTCACCAGACCTCGAATTGAGGTCTGTGCGAGCACTTTCGACTGAGAAACCACCACTCCGCATAGATACTTCCCTCCACAAGTATTATCGACACCCCCCCACCCCAAAGTTGCGTGTTTCTGGAAAATATTTTCTCTATATTTATTAAAGCCTTACAACCGTAATTATCGGCACAATTCCTGACAAGGCCCGCAACGCGATTGGGAAAAGGAAGCTTTTGTCACTCGATCACCCCACATGAGGATCATGGTTTTGGGTGGTGCCGGACGGGGGACCTCCATTTTATGCCAGCAGCCGCTCTCGATAACCGCATTAACTCGGTGACAAAGGCGGCGATGCCGAAAATGGGGGTGGCCGGCGACAGGACCCGAAACCATGATCCTCATGTGGAGTGCAACTGCTACAATTTCAACATCCTGTCCAGGGCGACCCTCGCCTCCAGTGCAACGCGCTCGGGCACGCGCACCTCATTGACCTCGCCTATCCGCTCCAGCGTCCAGAGCAGATCTGCCAGCGAGGTGCGGAACATGTTGGGGCAGAGCGAACGCGCGAGCGGCTTGATGCGCTTGTCCAGGTTCTGGCGCGCGATGCGGTTCACGAAATTGATTTCAGTGCCGATGATTATCGTGGAACCGGCAGGCGCCTGCTCCGCGTATTTCTTTATGAATGACGTGGAACCGTTCGCGTCCGCGTGCGCCACGACTTCGGGCGTGCATTCGGGGTGCACGACCACCTTGCAACCCTCGTGCAGGGCGCGCGCGCCGGCCACGTGCTCCGGCGTAAATAACGTGTGCACGTGACAGTGCCCGCGCCAGACGATCGCCTCTGCCTTTGCCGCACATGCCGCCTCGGCATCATGATCCGCGGCCTTCGGATCCCACGTCACGATTCTGCTGCGCTCGATTCCCGAGGCCATTGCAGTATTGAGCCCGAGGTTTTCGTCCGGGAAGAAGAATACCCGTTTGCCCTGCGACTTTGCCCACGCGAACGCCTTGGCGGCAGATGAAGAAGTGCAGATCGTGCCGCCGTTTCTCCCGCAGAACGCCTTTATCTCGGCGCTCGAATTCATGTATGCGACGGGCAGCAACGAATCCGCAACGCCTGCAGCTGACAGCGCCTTCCACGCAGCCTCCACCTGCTCGATGTCGGCCATATCCGAGAGCGGGCAGCCCGCCTCCTGATTCGGAAGATAGACGCGCTGCCCGGGTCGCGAGAGTATCGAGGCCGCCTCGGCCATAAATTTCACGCCGCAGAAGACGATGTGTTTTGCGGGAGTGGACGCGCCGAATCGAGAGAGCTCAAAGCTGTCTCCCTCGTGGTCCGCCCACTCGATGACCTCGTCGCGCTGATAATAGTGACCGAGTATCGTGAGGTCGCGCCCGAGCTTCTGCTTTGCGGCAGAGATGCGCCGCTTGACCTCGACCTCGTCGAGGGTGCGGTATTCGTCTGGAATGGTCTGAAAGGTATTCATGGTTTCCTTCAAGTGAAGTTCGAGTAGTGAATGGTGATTAGAACTCATTTCAAAATCCTGCGAGGGGAGGATTGTCCTTATGGACTCTGGGGAGGGGAACCGTGGCCGCAGGCCACGGGGAGGGGGTTTTCCCCTCCGAAGTTGCGTCCAGAAGGACAATCCGTACCGAGCATTAGGGTTTTGAAATGAGTTCTAATCACCATTCACAGCTTGATCATCTTCAAAAACTCACTTTCCTCAATGATTTTGACCTTGCCGCCCGAGGCGGCGAGTTTTTTTGCCTTCGCGAGCTTCGACCCTGCGCCTCCGCCGTCGCCCACTACCAGATAATCCAGATCCTTGTTCACCGATAGCGCCGCAACGCCGCCCTGCTCCTCAACGAGCCCCTGCGCCTCCTCGCGCTTCATGGCGAGCATGACGCCAGTGAAGAGGAACGACTTGCCTCCGAGCCTGCCGCCGCGTGCGGGCGCTTCCTCTTTCTCGATACGCACGTGGCGCAGGAGTTTGTCGATGAGGGGCTTTTTCTTTTTCAACCCCTCCACCACCTCGTGCGCGATCACCTCTCCTATCGTGTGCACCTGCGAGAGCTCTTCTTCAGTGAGCGCCGTCACTTTTTTGAGCGTACCGAATCCCGCGAGGATCTTTGCGGCGTGTCTGCCCAGCTCCCTGATGCCGAGGGACTGCAGGAATACGGAGAGCGGTATGCTGCGGCTCGACTCGACGTTTTTCAAAAGCTTAGCGGCAAGGGTCTCCCCCATGCGCTCCATCTGCATGAGATCGTCCATGGTGAGTTCGTAGAATTCAGATGCGTCGGTCACTATGCCGCTCTCATAGAGTTGCTCCAAAAGCTTGTCCCCAAATCCGTCGATGCCAACCGTCTTCACGAAATGTTCGAGCTCTGCGATCTTGCTGCGCACGCACGACTTCGCGTTCGTGCAATAGAGAAAATCCTCTTCTTCGCGCGTGGGCGCGCCGCACGATGGGCACGCGCGCGGGATATCGATCTTTCCCTTGCCAGGCTCAGTTACGGACTCCAGATTCGGGATCACGCCTCCTCTGCGCATCATCAACACCTTTGCGCCCTTCGTGAGGCCTAACTTCCGCACGTATCCCATGTTGTGCAGCGACGCGCGGCGGACCATGGCGCCGGAAAGCTCCACCGGCTCGACTATCGCAACTGGCGTGATCGCACCCGTGCGCGCGACGCTCCACTCAACGTCGATAAGAGTGGTGACGCCCGAGTCGCCCTGAAACTTATAAGCGATGCCGAAGCGAGGGTGATGGGACGTCGCGCCGAGGCGTTTTTGTTCCGCAACCGAGTTCGCCTTGTACACCACGCCGTCGGTCTCGAAGTCGTATTTGTCGCGGCGCTTGATGAAATATTCAAACGCAGACTGCATCTGTTCACGGCCGAGCTTTTTCCACTCGAACGTTGGAAAATCTGCGGCCGCCAGCCTTTTCAGTTTTTCATCTTCCGTTGCCACGTCCGTGCCGAGCAGGTCGTAGGCAAAGAACGAAAGATTGTAGTCCGCGGTCTTTGCAGGGTCCTTCTGTTTTACCGCGCCGGCAGCGAGATTCCTGGGGTTCGCAAACTCCCCTTTGTATCGCGCAAACACAGATAGCGGCATGTAGACCTCGCCGCGCACTTCGATTTTTCCTTTCTTAGCCAGCGATTTGGCATCCTGCGGAATCGAGTGCACGCGCCTTGCATTAGGCGTGATATCCTCGCCCTCGACCCCGTCGCCGCGCGTCGCCGCCTGTACAAGCCGCCCGTCTCGATCGTAGCGGAGGCTCACTGCCACGCCGTCTATCTTCGGAGATGCGATCACATCGCCTTCGAATTTGGACGCCCAATCGACGAGAGATTTCTCGTCGTAGCATTTATCCAGCGAGAGCATCGGCGTCTCATGCCTCACCTTGACGCCCGTCGCTCTCACGTCCGAGACGAGCTCCGTCAGAGCCGGGGAGTTAGGGGCCTTTTCGCGCAGTATCTCCACGAGGCGATCGAACTCCTCGTCCGAGATCACCGGCTTGTGTTCCAGAAAATAGAGGCGGTTGTGCTTCCTGACTTCCGCCTCAAGCTCGCGCACCGTCATGTCTTCCCGGTTTTTTTTCATGATTTTGCGGAAGAAACAGCCTCCGAGATCCTGATATCGCGTCCAAAACCCATCGAAGTGTTGGCTATGATGAGCCGCGGGCCCGCATCTTTTGCCAATCGCACGAGCACGACCGCGCAATTATCAATGCCGAAACGGCCCATGTATTTCATCTCAATTCCGAGCACGTGCACCAGCGCTATCTTGAGCACGTCCGCATGAGCTACCACGACCGCCCTCTCAACCTCGGCCATCTTGAGCAAACGATCGACGCCCGCGGTTATGCGCGCAGCGGCTGCCTTCATGGACTCGCCGCCGGAAAATGCCGCGCCCGCGGTATCCGTGCGATACTTACTCCACTCATCCGCAAACTTGATCGGCAGTTCGTCAAACGTACAATTCACCCAATCGCCGTAATCGATTTCGATGAATGACTCGTCCTGCTCCACGTCGAGTCCCTTATGCCTCGATGCGATGATTCGCGCCGTCTCGAGCGCACGCTCAACCGGGCTTGCGCGCAGCACGTCTATCTGCACATTCTCAAGATATTTCGCCACGCCCTCGGCCTGGGAGCGGCCGGTCTCGTTAAGGGGTATGGGCCTGCGCCCCATCACGTGCCTTTTTGAGTTCCACTCCGTCTGTCCGTGGCGGATAAACAGGATCTCCAACATTTCACTTTCCTTTCGTCACATGCGTTGCTACAAATCGCAAGGTAACCTAGCAAAATCATTTGGAATATCAACTAACTTCAAAGGGAATTTTCATGACCATCCAGTCATTCACACTCAAGAACGGCATGCAGGTACTTCTGGAGGAGAACCACGCGGCCAAGGTCGTTTCTTTCAACGCACTCGTCAAAGTCGGATCCGCAAACGAAAACAACGAAGAAGCCGGCATATGTCACGTGATAGAGCACATGCTCTTCAAGGGCACGCCCACGAGGTCCATGGGGACAATCGCCCGCGACGTGGAGGCGGCAGGCGGAGACATCAACGCATATACCTCCATCGATCAGACCGTATTCTACATCAACATGGCGTCGCTCTTTGCCGACAAGGGCCTCGAGATCCTGGCCGACGCAATCCAGCACCCGCTCTTTGACGTGCAGGAACTCGCGCGCGAGACCGAGGTGATCCTCGAAGAGATCCGCCGCGAACAGGACAATCCCCATCGCATACTCACGGAGAACCTCTTCCACGAAACCTATCGCGTGCACCCGTACGGAAGGCCGATCATCGGGTTTCC
The DNA here is from genome assembly GCA_021810905.1 of bacterium. Lineage (GTDB taxonomy): Bacteria > UBA10199 > UBA10199 > 2-02-FULL-44-16 > JAAZCA01 > JAJZQH01. The sequence goes on along the minus strand of JAJZQH010000004.1, from coordinate 47,986 downwards.
TGATACGGTGAAGTCGTTCACTCACGCGCAACTGATGGAATTTCACCGCCGCTGGTACACTCCTGAAAACATCGTCTTCATCGCGGTCGGCGATTTCGACACAAAGAAGATGCTCGCCAGGATCGAATCGAATTTCGCTGACTTTGCCGGCAAACCGGCCCCGAAGCAGGATATCCCTCGCGAGCCGGAACACAAGAGTCCCGCCATACTGGTGAAGGAAATGAACGTTCAGAGCGCATACCTCTCGCTCGGCTTCATCGTCCCGGAGGTAGTGCACGAGGACGTACCCGCCGTAGACGTGCTCGCGCACATCATGGGCGGCTCCGATTCATCCCGCCTCGAGCAGGAGATCAAGGAACGCCGCAGGCTCGTGCACAGCATCTATGCGTACGCGTTCACGCCGAAACATCCCGGGATATTTGTGATCGGCGCGATGCTGGCCGATGCGGATGTTGCGAGTTCGATCGGGGCGATACGCGACGAAATCGAGCGGCTCAAGGAGGAGCCGGTGACGTCGCAGGAACTGGCCCGCGCGAAGCTCAACATACGCTCGACTGAGATCTACGACCGGGAGACTGTCGGCGGACAGAGCAGCAAGATCGCTTCATTCATGGCGACAGCCGGCAGCCACGAATTCGAGGCACGTTATTATCAGATGCTCACTGACGTATCGGCCGAGAACGTGCGCGAAGTGGCGCGCCGCTATCTCACGGAAGCCAATTGCACCATCTCCCTCATCGTGCCCAACGGCTCTCAATGGACGCGCAAGGCGGCGCAACTCAAGGCTGCGATCGCGCCCGCCAAAGTACGCGCAAAGCCGAAGGCTGTTCCCACCCTGGACGGCATCCACAAGTCAAAACTCAGCAACGGCGCTACGCTCATCGTGATGGAGAATCATCACCATCCGATAGTATCTATCTGCGCCGCTGTGGAGGGCGGCACTCGCTTCGAAACCCGGTCGAATAACGGAATCTCAGGGCTCATGACGCGTGCCATGACCAAAGGCACGACGAAGCGCTCCGCCGTCAAAGTAGCCGAGGACATCGAGCGCATCGCGGGCAACATCGACGCCTTCAGCGGCCGCAATACGGCCGGCGTCAAATGCGAGTTCTTAAGCGAGCACATCCACGACGGCTTCGAGCTATTCGCCGATGTCCTCGCGCATCCTGCCTTCTCGGCTTCCGAGGTCGCCAAGGAACGCAGGATCGTACTCAAAGCCATAAGGGATCAGGAAGATGCGCTGTCGTCGCTGGCGTTTTCGGAGTTTCTCAAGGCGCTCTATCCAAGGCATCCGTACGGTCTGCGGCAACTCGGGACAATAGAATCCGTAAAGAAATTGACGCACGAGGATGTTGCAAAATTCCACCGCCGCATCATGCGCGCAGGCAGAATGGTGGTCACGGTTGCGGGCGACGTAAATCCGGCAGAGGCGTCCAGGCTTGCGGAGGAATATCTGAGCGATCTCCCGCGAGGCGATACGCGAGCCCTCAAACCAAAATGCGATCCAAAGGCGATGAAGCCACGCGAAAAGGTCATCGAGAAGAGAGAAAAGCAGCAGGCTCATATAGTGCTAGGTTTTCAGGGCACGACATTCAAGGACCGCGATCGTTATGCGATGATCGTTCTCAACAATATCCTGACCGGTCAGGGCGGGCGCCTCTTCCTCACGCTCCGCGACAAGATGGGGCTGGCGTATGCGGTGAGTTCGGTGAACCAGGAAGGAATAGAGCCGGGATATTTCGCGGTCTATATCGGAACCGAACCCGGCAAGATTGAGATCGCCGTGAAGGGCATCCTCAATGAGCTTGAAGCCATCAGGAATTCAGCGGTGACCAAGGAAGAACTCATGCGCTCTAAGCAATATCTGGTCGGCACCTATGAGCTCGATTCGCAGCGCAACAGTTCCATGTCGAGCATCCATACGTTCAACGAGCTCTACGGCCTGGGAATAGCGGAGGCCGCGAGATACCCGGAACGCATCATGGCAGTGACTGCTGATGACGTACTTCGGGTCGCGAGACGTATAATTCATCCCCACGCCTACACCATGGCAGTAATCCGGCCCGCTTGATCGCGAGCTGTGCCAAAAAATTGCCAGTCGCCAAAAAATGTCTGGTGCCGCACGTATATTACGACACCGAATAAATAATACTTTAAAATCAAATAGTTAAGCTCTAAATTTCGTGCCTGGCACCAAAATGGCAGGCTCAATCTTTACGATACTTTTGTGCCTGGCACCTCATTTGAACCCGCTTTCCTGCAGTGCATGTTCAAAAAAACCGAGCGATCATATTTATATATTTTTCCATTTTTTTTATAAATTTTGATGGAATCCACAGCAAAAGCAATATACAAGGCATTTAAAGCCTCAATATGCGATAGGCGAGCGATCGAAACCGTAACTGACGGTTCCAATCGATCTATGCAAGAATGTTTAGAGGTATGAACAATAATATGTCGAGCATCTGCCAAATTCTCTTTGTACTAGGTACCACGGATGTCGCCGAGTGGATGAATGACGTATTGCGCGCAGCGCGTGAAAGTAATGATGCGCCGACATTATATGACCCAGAACAAATTCGCGAAGCTATGGAATCTCCGCGGCTCCTTCTTGGAAACAGGGTGTTGCAGCCTCAACTCGAAGAACTTTACCGCAGAGTTATCGTACCGGACGAGAATCTGCACGCGAGGTATAATCGATTCTTAGCCATCCTTTCCGGTACTGAACATGCCGAAGGATCGTTTCAGCAAACCGCTGGGAGAAATCTAGCGCCGTCATGCGGTTTCTGGCTCAGTAAAACCTATCCCGATATCGCCGAAAGTGCAGCCAGGATTGCCGAGAGTCTCGCATCTGTAACGGCTAGAACGACACTCCGTCCTCACTCAACAAAAGTACTCTGCGCGATGCTTGATGAGATTGATGGCATCCGCGCTGACAAATATGATGCTGATACCGCTCGGAAAATATTGCAGAGGATTGAGAACACAATCAGCGTTGTTCTGAAATTACTGGATGCCCCGTATTCGAACTTCCGCAAAACAGCGGGCGATCTCTTATCCAAACTTGCTACGTTGCCGCAGATGGCAAGCGACGCGTCACAATCCAAAGTTGAGGAGCTGCAAGGATTTCTCAGCCAGGGTCTTGTGTCTCAGGATATTGGTGAAGGCGAATTCCGCGCAGCGGCTGTCGAAGCCTTCCTGCTGTTATCAAGTATTCAGGAGATGGATAGAAAGAACCCAAGATCAGATCCGCCACCATCCGGACGCCTTGAATGGGACACGGCTCCGAGCCAGGCCGCCTCTCCGACCGTCGGTCCAGGCGCAATGTCTTTGTCTGAAGTCGAAGGCATGGCACTGAGGATGATCGCGAATGGCGATATACATACGGTAGTGCCCAGAATTATCGCATTGATGGGAGGCAATCCCCTTGCTGCGGGCTCGACAATAATGCATGCATGTTTCCGGCATAGATGGTCCCCGGAACAGTTCCAACCGGTCGCGCCACTCCTCCGCAGGGCATTCATGGGAACAACGGGACGCACTGCTGCTTTAAGCCAGCGCAGGCATTCGCTCTCCAATACGATAATGCAATTACTGCAAGGGGGCCTGTCTCTAGTCCTCGATTTTACTTCCGGAGCAAAGGAACCTTATGGACTAAGGCTGGCGAGATCAAACACGAACCTCCTTGTGGTGGCAATCGCCCAGGCTGAAGCACAGGAACGCGTAAGACCATTAGCTCAAGGCCGATGGCCGAAGAATTTCAGGCAATACATAGGTTGGCCGTGGGAAATTGGCCCGATAGCTGCGGTTCATGGCCCATTTGCAAGGCGCGCTGTTATTGTATCGCCTCCGCAGGATAGATTGCTGCAGCTCGTGTTATCGGCTCTACTGGCGATGGAACGATCCGGCTGTACGGACGTGATCGGCGGTTCGCCTGCAATGCTTCTTCAACTCGACCCGTTGCGTCGTGCCGGTTTCACTATCACTGAGACCGACAGCAAGCATATTGATCCTGCATCCGCTGGTAATTCTAACCCAATGACCGTAATTCGTATCACCCGGCATGGAGAAGATTACAATTCGCCGCCTCGCAATAGACGTGGAGACAGTTCGTCACCCAGGACAGGCAGTTCGAAAAATGGCGCCGATAATACGAACGCCAGACAATCGTATCGTCCGCCCGCGGCTTCGATTGAAGCCGTGTTTCCTGAAGATTTGGACTCTATTGTTCCGGTAAATGACAACGGATATTTGCCTGGCACAGAAGAAGTAGTTGAGGCGAGTGCTGAAATGATGGACGCTTTAGGCACGACCGGCGTTTGTCTTCCTTTTACAACATCTACGATAAAACCATCCTGATCTACCTCAGCCCATGGTCCTTCCGCCCATGGCGACTTGTTGCGCAAATTCCATAGCCGCATCGGCCCGCGGTTGATAAAACACAGCTATGCCGTAAGGAATGAGCTCGAACTCATGAACGAGATTGCCCGCACTGTCCCTGCCGTGCGGTATCCAGCCGACATGTTGGTTGTTTGCGTACAAGATCCCTGCTCCCTCGAATGGTACCGATACGCTCAGCTTTCCACCATATATCACTCCGTGCTCATCCATTCCAGTGTGAATGGCTATAATCGCCGTCTGTTCCGATCTCTTGTCTGCTTTTGTTATGACCGTCAGAGGCCCGTGCACATCCATAGAAAGTCGCTTATCGTCGGAAAACACGGGTTCGCCCTTTAGCGCGTTCAACATGCGGAGGGCATTTTGCGTTACAGCCGCGGCCATGCTCGGCTTCCCAAAATAGAGGTCTATACTTCTTGCGGCTGAAAGCTCTCCAAGGAATACGGTGGGCTTTTCTCCGTAATGTGCGCCCTGCATATATGTGTAAGATGCAGTAGCCCCTGCAAGGAGCGCCCTCATGATGAGCTCCTGTAACCCCAGCTTCCTTGGAGTGTCGGCATTCGAGGGAAAAGCGACCATTCTGCCGCCAAAATCATGGATGCGGTTATGCAGCGCCACGTACCATGGGTCTCTAAGATTCCACCAATGCGTGGAGGCGAAGACAGCGTCCGCGCCCGACTTAATCGCATTGATCATGTCATCCTGGACCCCGTCATAGTCACCAAGGACTTCGGCTATAAACCTTGGCCGCGGTACCCCCAATTCACCGGCTCGGTGCTTAACGGAAGTCAGAAGATCGTGGAGGTAATTTCCTGGCAACAGATATTGTGCAGCATCAAGCCTGAAGAGGTCGACGCCGGCTTTCATATTACGGACAAAGGCTTCGGTCTGGTGTCTGAGCAATCTCCCTCGTGCTGCGCCAACGAAATTTAGCGGTGCAGTGTCGTCCCAGGGGCCCTGATACCCCGTTGATTCCAGTCCTCTGCGGACCGCAATGCCATCCGACCGAGAATAATCCCTTTCATAAACTTCAAGACCAAATTTACCTTCGTACCATGCAATTGTGCCCGGGTCGCGCGCCGTGTGGCCCATGACCATGTCTGCGCCGACGTGAGGTATTCCTGACGCTTTCGTTGCACTGACAAAATTTCCATAGCGCTCCCAACCGGTTCCGACGGGATAATCCAGCCGATCGCCGCGCAAAAAACTTTCGCGAGACATAATGCCGGCAACAACTGGATTAATTCGATGGATATCAACCGGACCGTATGAAGAGCCGTGTTTTATCCTGCCGTCCGCGCTTACAAATCGCGTGCTGGATGGCAGCGATACAGGCGCAAGGAGTATTGAATCAAAACCATCTCGCGCAATCTCAGGCACAACACCGAGTATTTCATCGAATCTTACGCCCGTACCGAACTGATACACCGATTGCGGAAACGCGGCGGCTTCCTGAGCGACATTCACTGATCCGCTTTCGACACCATTTGCGCTGTCCCCAAAATCATCCGCCTCAGCAGTCGTTGCATCCGCGCCACTGCCCACTCCAACTGACGAGACGGCTTCATCCGCTGCAAAGGATCCTGCTCCACCAAATCCCGTGCTTGTCGGCAGCGCTATGAGCGTCATATCATCCCCCTGCTTTTGCGAACTGCGGACAACTCTGCCAAAAAAAGAAAGGGCGCGTCTTCTAAACGCGCCCTGCCACTACTGCTTATCGATCGTATTCGGTGTGATCCTGAATTCTACGGCCTCTGCGTTTCTCCCCCACCCCCAACTCTGTTGCATGTTAAAACACAATCTCGGATGGTTCATGTCGAATTCCATTTGGGGGATTGCGGTTACCCAGACCGCCCTGAATCGGTTCCTCTTTTCTTGAACGATTTATTGATCTTTCACTAACGAAAGTCAAACAAAAATCCTCTGTTATGCGGCTCAAGGGCGATCGTTCCATCCGTTCAACGGACACCCTTCACACATAGGCGTCGTGCGGCAGAATTTCTTGCCGACCTCCACGATGAGAGCATGATATTCGTTGTACAGGGGGATGTCAGAACAAAGCCTGTCCATGAAAAACTCCTGCAACTCTGAATAGCCGTCATCCTCAGAGCAAAGGCCATGTCGGGAGAGGATCCTCTTCGTGTACGCGTCGATCACGAAGACCGGCTTTTTGAGCGCATAGAGCAGGATGGAGTCCGCGGTCTCGGGGCCTATGCCCTTCACCGCAAGAAGCTCGGGCCGTAATTCGTCCAGTGGGCGTGCGGCCATCCGTGGCACGCTGCCATCGTAGCATTCCACAAAATATGTCAGGAAGGAACGCAGCCGCCCGGTCTTTATCCTGAAATATCCGGCGGGCCGTATGAGTTCGGCCAGTATTGACGGCTCAAGCGAAAGCATTGCATGTGGATCGAGAACGCCCGCTGATTTCAGATTGGCGATCGCGCGCTCAACGTTTTTCCAGTTGGTATTCTGCGTGAGGATTGCGCCGATCATCACCTCGAACGGAGTCTCGCCCGGCCACCAGCCTCGGGGGCCGAAATGGCGGAGCATGCGATCGAAGGCATCCATCATGATGTTCTTCCGCATAAGGATTTAGCGTCCCTCGTCCCGCGACAACAAATCTCATCCACATAAAGCTCATCCGCTCCATCTCGATGATGGAGCGGATGACATGAGCAGATGTTAACACATACTATGCCTGCGCGCCTTCGGCAGGCTTCTCTGCGGCCGGGGCTTCGGCCGGCGGAGTGCTTGCCTTCGGCGCCTCCGGCTTCTTGGAAGCCGACCACGCGGAATAGTGCTGCTCGCAGTAACCTTTCTTGAAAGTCGGCTTGCGGCAGTTTTCCTCTCCGCACGTGCGATAGCGCGGTTTTGCCTCAAGCTCTCCGCGGCGCCATTTGTTATAGTGCACGTTGCAATATCCCTTCGCCCGATACGGCCGCTTGCAATTTGCGACGCTGCATGATTTTGCGCCGGCATCCGCCTGCGCGGCATCCTTCTTAGTCTTCTTCACCTTTTCGGTCTTCGCTGCCATTGTCTTACTCTCCTTTATGTTGATGAATCAGTATGTCGTAGTGGGCGGCGTCTGCAGTTGTGCCGGAGGCGATTGCGGGGTAGCCGGAAGCGCCTGAACAGCCGGCTTTTCAGCCGGTTTCATGACCTGCATCTCTTGAACCGTGGGCCTGGGCTGGATCGTTTTTGCCGTACCCGCCTCGGCCCCGGTCTTCGGCAGAGGAGGAAGTGCCTGCTGGCCAGGCGCCATCTCCACGGGTTTGCCCTCCATCATCTCTTTTTTCACCATATCGTCGAGCTGCTTGCGTTCGTCAGGCGTGACGTCCTCGGAGATCGCCTCTCCGGCGGCCTTGAGGCCTTCTCCCACGATGGCGCGGATGTCGTGCACGCCCTCCTGAAACATCTTGGATTCCGTATAAGGCTTCAAATGCTCTTCAAGCGTCTTGCCCCGAATTTTCCATCCGGTGATAAAAAGTACTATTGCACCGACGATTGCCAGGAAAATAAGCCATTTTATCAGCTTAAACATATTGCCCCCGTCCGCGCTTAAGATTTTGCGCGACAGTAACGGAGCCTCAAGCCGCCTGTCAACCCGCTTTTTTCGGAGTTTTTCGCCGACTCAGCGCGTATTCGCCTTTCAAAAACGCGTACCGCCGTGGACAGCGCCCGCAGGCTCTGTTATACTGCGTGAACTGTTATGAATAGAGAACCTCTGATCCTCATCGTAGACGATAACGCCACCGTAGTAGAGCTCCTCAAATCACAGCTCAAACCGTTCCAATATCGACTGGACACCGCCATGGACGGAGAGGAAGCCCTCGATAAGATACGCAGGCAACCGCCGGATCTCATATTGCTCGATCTGATGATGCCCAGGATATCGGGTTTTGAAATATGCCGCCGCATAAAAAGCGAAAAGCATACCCAGTTCATTCCTATCATAGTCATCACGGCGCTCACCGAGCAGGGAGACAAGCTCAAGGCGATCGAACTCGGCGCCGACGACTTTCTCGTGAAGCCGATCAACCGGCTCGAACTGACGACGCGGATCAAGTCCCTGCTGCGCATGAAACTCCTTCACGACGACCTCGATACGAGCGAGAGCATTCTCTTCTCCCTCGCCGCCGCGCTCGAAGCAAAAGACTTCTACACGAGCGGTCATTCCGAGCGCGTCTCTCTTCTCGCGGTAGACATCGCCAGGAAGATGAGCATGAGCGAGAGGCAGATAGAAGCCATACGCAGAGGCGGGCTCCTTCACGATATCGGCAAGATCGGGGTGAAGGAATCCATCCTGCTCAAGCCCGGTCGGCTCACCGAGGAGGAGATGGCTCATATCCGCACGCACGCGGCGCGGGGATACGATATATGCGCGCCGCTCAAGAGCCTCGAACCATGCCTCCCGATCATCCGTTCTCATCACGAAAGATGGGACGGAGACGGATACCCTGACGGTATCGCGGGAGAGAGAATACCGCTGGCCGCGCGCATAACCGCGGTCGCTGATTCGTACGACGCAATGACCACGGACCGCCCCTACCGCCGCGGCATGACGTGCGATGAAGCCCGCGCAATATTCGAAAACGAGATGGAAAGCGGACAGTGGGATCCTGTCTGCGTGCACGCGATGTTCGACGCCATCAAGGAGCAGGGGTGACCAATCGCCGTGCAATCGATGGCCCAGTATTAGTCACCGGGGCCGGAGGCCTGATAGGCTCCGCCATATGCCGCGAACTCTCGGCCCAAGGAATTGCCGTCAGGGCGTTTCTCGCGCCTGATGAACCGCCGACAAATATAGAAGACCTGGCCGGTATTTCCGCACTCCGGGGCGACGTGCGCGACGCTGCGGCCATGTATGCGGCGGCCAGCGGATGCACGGCTATCATTCACTGCGCGGCTATCAACTCGCTCTGGCACAAGCGCGCGGAGGAGCTCTATTCCGTCAACGTCGAAGGTACAGAGATCGCCTGCCGCAGCGCTATGGCAGCAGGCGTCTCCCGTTTCATCTTCACCAGCTCATGCGAAGTGAACGGACCCGCAATGCCTGACTGGCCTGCGGACGAGATGCGGCCGCTCGAGCCCTCCAGGGTGCGCGGGCATTACGAACGGAGCAAGCTGCTCGCGGAACAGGCGGTCAGGCGCCATATCATGAACTGGCTGCCTGCGGTGATCCTGCGTCCTACGGCCGTAATCGGGCCGGGCGATATCCACGGAACGCCACCGGGACTTCTGATCCGCACATTCCTTGATAGAAGGATACCAGTTTACTATGACGCTGGAATAAACGTGATCGACTCGAGAGACGTCGCCGCAGCACATGTCGCGGCGCTCACAAGAGGTCAGACAGGAGAGACGTATATCCTGGGTGCGCACAACGTGAGACTTTCCGAATTATTTGCGCAGATCGAAATTGCGTCCGGAGTTCGCGCGCCTAAGATCAAGCTCGGTTATCGGACCGCGCTTGCAATAACGGCCGCACGCTGCGCTAAATCGGCGTTTCTCCGCACCCATCCAGGAGTTACAGTAAGCGGTCTGCGCACGGTGCGCTATCCGTGGTTCTTCAACAGTGAAAAGGCGCAGCGGGAACTGGGACTCGCCGCGCGTGCGCTGGGCGATACGGTTCGCTGTGCAGTCGAGTGGCACTTGAACAATCCCAATTTCTGACGATCATGAACCAACTCTTCTTATCGATCACCCATAGACCTTATGTGTTTGCGTTCCTTGCAGCGTACGCCATCCTCGCATGGAGATATTTCGGCATCCGCAAGACTGTGCTCTGGCTCGTATCCGGCTATGCGATCGCATGGCTTTCAGAAGTCTCGTCGATCAATAACGGGTTTCCGTACGGGGATTACAAATACGTCTACGAGAGCATGAAGGGCGAACTCATGATTGCGGGAGTTCCGTTTTTCGATTCGCTCTCCTACCCCTTCCTCACCTTCGCAGGCTATGTCACAGCATCGTTTATCCTCTGCAAGCGATGCGCTACCGGCTTGAAGGCCGCGGCACTTGGCGCCTTGTTGACGATGCTGCTCGATGTAATCGTGGACCCTATAGCAACAATGGGCGACCGGTGGTTTCTGGGACAGATCCACTATTACGTCCATCCGGGCTGGTACTTCGGAGTCCCCTTCTCCAACTTCGCAGGATGGTTTCTCGTCTCCTTCGCTATCATAGGGTTCAATGTCCTTGCCTGGCACATCTTTCCCAAGGTTTTGTACGATCGTACCAACGTACCAACGTACCAACGTACGAATTGGCTTTACCCAGCCTTCTACTCCAGCATCGCCCTGTTCAACGTAGCTGTTACGTTTTCAATAGGCGAATGGAAGTTGGGCATCTCAAGCTCGGTGATAATTGCCCTTATTTTATCGTTCTGTCTTGTCTCCGATCGGCGATCTTTGGTCCGCATTCCTGTGATTTGAAATACTGTCGTCAAATTATTGGCAATAGCAGTTGCTACATACCCCCCTTATTCACTCAAATCCGTTCTTCTCCCAATTAGCACGTTGATTTAATTGATGTTTTACCGGGACCAACCAGCCATCATTTTGGCACATTTCCTGCTGTATTTTTCTGTGGTGAATATCAAGAAAGGGGCTTTCTTATGAAGACCAAATTCCTTGTTATGGAAGCACCGCGCAGGCTCTTCTGGTCGTTCCTGGCAATGGCTGCAGCCGCTGCTATTGTCTTCTCATTCGGCTGCAATGCCGGAGGGCAGTTGACCGCGGGTGATCTCATCAATGGCACGGACAGCGGCGGCGGAGGCAGCAGTGGAGGCGGCGGCAACACGCCGACACCGGCAGGTGTAGGCTCAGTCACAATTAGCACCTCATTTTTGCCCGGCGTGATCAACGAGGGGATCAATCCGGACTCCCTTAAACTGGCGGCCTTCACCTTTGATCAACCGATGGATAAAGATGCGACTGCTGACTATGTCACGGTCTATCTTCAGGATAAGGACGGAAGTTATAAAGAGGTCGCGATGACATACACCTGGAAAGATGCGCTGAACATAGAGATGAAGTGGGCTGCGCAATACGACTCAGTATACATGATAGAATTCACACAAGGATGGCAGACAGCGGACTACACTGCGAAGCTTTCCAACAGCATGCAATACATCATGCTCACGACGCATAACCCCCTGGACATCGAGGGCGATGGTAAGGCAGACCTTGTACGCGGATATACTGAATACTATCTGGAGAACGGCGACGGCGGAGATAACATTGGCGCCGGATTCGTACTGCCGGGCAACAGCCTCTTTGCCGCTAACCCGATCGACATGCCGATATGGATGGATCTTGCAGGTGAGTACGGCGGGATGGACCCTGCCTTTTTCTCATTCCCCGCACCCTTCTTCACCGATCCGGAATATAAAAGGACGGCCATCGGATACGAAGCGCAGAACCTGGGCAATGTCAGCGGAAACTGGCGCTCTGACTTCCTCATCGGCGACATGCGCAACGCTGTTGAAGGGACTTGTTCCGTTGAAGGCGAATTCTGCAACGACTGGACGGGGATGTGTCAAATCGACGCCTGGTGTGATGACGTCGGGTCCTTCTGTCCGGAAGGATATACTTGCGACCTCGACTGGAACAGCTGTGAAAGCGGGCCCTGCGAAGGTGCGCTTCCCGAGCGTGCCGAGCTGCTGTACTGGGATAACGTGAGCGACCCGATCGCCCCGGTTCAACAGGCCGCGACCTTCTATTCGGAGAAGCAAAGGTCGTATCTCATGGCCAGATCAGTAGGCGACGTGAGCGGCGACGGCAAGTCTGATTTTATCGTGCTTGAAATGGCGATGGGCGAACTTGGATTTGAGCAAACGCTCTATCTCTTCCTCGGACGTAACAGCTTCTCCGGCGAGATCCCGCTCTCAAGTGCAAACGCGTCATGGACGCAGTATCAGGAGACGGGTGCGGATCCGGAAAAAACGATGATGATGATCGGAGTGGTTTCGGCGATCGGCGACTTCAACGGCGACGGGATAGGAGATTTTGCAACGGTCGCCGTGGATGAAATGCAGATGTTGCCGTCCGGGATCGTCTCGATTCATTACGGTTCTTCGAATCTGGACGCGCTCGTTTCAGCGGATCTGAGGATAACGAGTGCGGTTGCTGGAAATTTCTTCGGCGCCGCGCTCTCTGCCGGAGACATTGACGGCGACGGCAAGTCCGACCTGCTGGTCGGCGCGCCCGGCCTTGCTGGTAAACCTGTAGGAATCCCGAAATTTGATATCAATCCCATCCCGGGTCTTGACCTCGCTATGGCCATCATACCTCCTGGCGATGGCGATCCTGTCATGATCTCAGGCAAGGCCTATCTCTTCAAGGGCGCGGTCGGGCTGAGCGGAGTCATGAATACCGAATCTGCTGAAGCAGTTTTTACCGGTGAACCTTCTTTGGATGTCAGCGATGGTTTCGGCAGTGCTGTCGCGGTCACTGATCTTACCGGCGATGGATTTGCAGACATGGCGATAGCAGCTCCGCAACACAAGAATTATCAGGGCACTGGAAAGATCTACATATTCCACGGCAGGGAAAATTTTGCGGGCGCGATAGCGCCTGCTGCTGCAGATGCAACCATCACGCATGACTGGGCGCCGTATACTGATGATTGGGGGGATATGTATTACTACTCACTCGGTTCGTTCATGGAACCGGCGGGGGACATAAACAACGACGGATACAAAGACCTTACGATCGAAGGCGCTATTAATTCCGAATGGGGAGGAACGGTATCCGGCTATACATGCAGTTTCCTGGGCGGAGAATACATAAGCGGCATGAACCTCAACTGCGGGAATGCATCGGCAGTCATCATGGATGTGACGCTGCCTGGCTCCAAACAAGCGCGTGCCGAATAATCGCGTCATGTGACGGCAGTAATAAAGACCCCGGAAAGATTTTCCGGGGTCTTTATGTATGGCTTCAACTGAGTTTATTCAGCTCTACCGGAATATGAATACCTTTCCTGCATCGTTATTCCCCACCTTGGAGGCGCCAACGATTGCGTACGATTCGCTTATGCCTACTGCCCCACCGAAATTATCATCGACATGACCTGTGCCCGCCGGCTCTTCCAGCTTTGGCCCTGTGAATTCCCAGCCCTGGTTGCCGCGATGGAGGATGAAGGCCGCGCCGCCGCTGCTATAAGGTTTCATCGGCTGGCCTATAATGGCATAAGGGCCTTTCAATGAAACAGCGGCTCCCAGTTCATACCATGGATGTGGATTTGAAGTTACGATCTTCTGCGTCTCATTCCAGGCGTTGCCATTATAATGATATGCATAAACCTGTCCTGAGTTGACAACGTTGTTCGCCTTGACGTGCGGCGCGCCTATGAACACGTCATCGCCATCAATGGCAACCGAAGATCCGAACAACGCCTTTTCCTGCAAATCAGAAGCATAATGGATGACCCCATCCAGGTCCCATCCGAAATTGTCGCGATGTGCAATAAACGCCGCACCTGCATCCACCTTGCCTGAAACATCCCTCCCTGGACTGCCTATGATCGCATTGTCGCCGCTGATCGCGACCGAATAGCCAAAATTCTCACTCTGCTGTCCTGCGGGAGGAGTCAATTTCTTCACAAGTATCCAACCGTTTTGATCCAGGCGGAAGATATGCGCCATGCCGGAGTTGGAAGGAGACGCCGGGTCGGCACCTACGATCGCATACTTTCCGCTGATCGCAACAGAGGACCCGAACCAGTCGCCAGCTCCAGGCGTCTGTGCCTTCAGTTGCTGTTTTTCCACCCACTTGCCGTTTTCAAAATGGAAGATGTAGGCGGCCCCTGCTTCTATTATGTTATTCACATTTGTAACCGGTGCGCCAACTATCGCGTAGTCTCCGTCTATCGCCACTGATGTTCCAAAGCGATCGCCTGACTGCCCAGGCGTAATTCGATTGAGCATAGTGGCCTGCCAGGTTCCGTTCTGGAGTTCCAGCATATATACCCTGCCTGGCTGATTGAGTGGAGACCCGGCGATGCCCCTCACCCCGCTTATGGCCACCGAACTGCCCAACAACGAAGAATTGACCGCACTTATATCGGACACCAGCTCTCCAAGTAACGATGGCGTTGCCGACGCCTCGTCCGAAGCAGGTCCCTCGCAGCTCTGCTGCTTGGCCACTGCCGTGACCACATAATAATAGGGCTTTTCATTGCTGAGGCCGCTATGGACAAAGGATAAATTTGCAACAGTCGTCTTTGTATTCATGTTGTTGACCGGCGTTACGCCTGTGGCATTGCCCCAGTAGATATTGTATTCAGTTGCGTCCGGCACGACATCCCACTTCAATGTCACCTGCTGATTTCCGGCCTCTGCCAGAAGATTGATCGGCTTTGCCGGTGTTACACACGGTTGCCCCGGCTGGACAGGCGTTGCCGTGACCTCCGCTGAGGGCACGCTCTCGCCGGCGCTGTTCTGCGCGGTGACGATATAATAGTATGCGGTACCGTTCGCGAGACTGCCGTGCAGATAAGGCAGTGCAGCCTGTGCAATCTTCGTACTGTTGATCGTCACATTCGGCTGTGTATCCCAGTATACATTGTAGCTGTCCGCACCCGTCACCTGATCCCAGCTCAACATAACCTGCGAATCTCCGGCCTGTGCCTTGAGATTCAAAGGCGCCGCAGGAACGTTTATCTGCTGTTGCTGCCCTGCAGGAACTGCGGATACTTCAGTCGAAGGCTTGCTCTCGCCTGACGCGTTCTGTGCCGTGACTATGTAGAAATATTTTGTGCCGTTCACGAGGTTGTCATGAACAAACGGACCGGTGATCTTTGGAACCTTTGTGCTGTTCGTAGTCACGCCTGCTGACTGTGCCCAGTAGACGTTGTAATAATCCGCGCCCGGCGCAGGCGCCCAGCTGACTGTAACCTGTGCATCGCCTGGTGTTGCCACAATGTTGAACGGCGGCGCAGGCGCCCTGGCGGATTCCTCAGCCACAGTCGTTTCAGCGCCTTCCGGCAGCGCGCCTTCCGGCAATGTGCCTTCTTCTACCGGTGGTGCTCCAGTGATGCCGATTTCCAGACGCGGTTGCTGGCCCTGCTCGACCCCTCCACTGCATGCAGCGAAGAGCACAGCTGCCAACGCCGCTATGATAAAAAATCCTCGCATATAGATCTTCATAGCTCTCTCCTTTTGAATTGCACCAAGTCATATTATAGCAATAAACGCGCCATATAGATGATTTTCACACCTCCTCATGATCATCCTTAACTTGTTGTTTATAAATAAATTATTCTCGCGCCGATAAAACTTTATCCGGGCTGGCCAGTCTCATAACGATAGATGTGTCAAAATAACGACTATCGCATCAGATCCAGGGCATGCAGTCCTCTCCATGAGAGGTCATCAAAGCAGATTCTCTGCAAACGCACTTTTCCCGATTGACAAGTGAACGGGCGTTCACTTACCTTTGCACTCGGTGGCAGTCAAAACGGTATTGGAGGTTAATATGTTGTTTTTTATGATGTTTATCAGAAAAATCAGGGGCGAATCAAGGCGAGGATATGCGCGCATCTACAACACGAAGGTATATCCCTTATGCATCCGCAGCATGAAGAGGGAACAGGGCCGCCCGGTACACCTAAAAGAATACAAATCATGAAGGCCGGAAGATAAAGAGCCTTCCCCCTGCCCTGCGCGACCACCCCTCCCGCGGGGCGGGGGTAAAGAGAAACAGATCATGGCAAACCAGACAAAACCGGTTGATGAAGATCAGATCGAGGCGCTGCGCAGCTTCTGGCGCCGCAACAAGCGCCTGCCCACTTACTCTGAGATGTGCCGCATCTTCGCGTACGGCTCCAAGAACGCCGCGTTCAGGCTTGCGAAGAAGCTCATCGAGGAAGGTTATATCGAGAAGGACGCCACGGGAAGGCTCACCCCAAAGGGAGAGCGGCTCGGCATCCCACTCGTGGGATATGTTCAGGCGGGCTTCCCCTCGCCAGCAGAGGAAGAGCTGATCGACACGCTTTCGCTGGACGAATACCTCATCGACAAACCGCAGGCCTCCTTCCTCCTCAAGGTCTCCGGCGACTCGATGATAGACGCAGGCATCCACGAGGGCGATCTGGTGATTGTGGAACGGGGCGGACAGCCCGCATCGGGCGACATAGTGCTCGCATGCGTGGACGAGGAGTGGACGCTTAAATATTTCCACCGCGCTGGCGGTGCAGTGGAGCTGGTCCCTGCAAATTCAAAATATCCGGTGATCAGGCCCAGGGCGGAGCTCTCCGTCGGCGGGATCATCAAGGCCGTGATAAGAAAATACTGACATCGAACGTGCCGACATCCCTTGCAAAAAGCCCCGCTCTGTAAGAAGCTGCGCGGCCTTATGCAGACGAGAATAAAAATTACCACAGCACTCCTCGCGTCGCTCTCGGCCTTTTTTTTCATCTCGTCTATCTCCATCAATCTGCATGCAGCATCGAACAAATATCACAGGGAACGGACAAAGAGCGCTGCCGCTGCACCCTCCGAAGAAACAGCGGCAGTCGAAGAAAAGAAAGAGGCGCCGCCTCCGGACGTCTTAATCGAAGTGAACATACCCGCGACGGAGCTCACCCTCTTTGAAAACGGGAAACCCCTCTACGTGAAACCGATCGCTATCGGCCAGGGAGTGTATCCGACGCCGGAACAGGAATCGCACATCAAGAAGATCGAATGGAACCCGTGGTGGTATCCCCCTCCCGCCGCGTGGGCAAAGGACGACAAGCCCACGCCGCCAGGGCCCGGCAATCCGCTGGGGCTCGTGAAGATGGCGCTCTCGGACGCGATCCTGTTTCACGGCACGAACAAGGAAAAATCGGTGGGCCGCCCCGCGTCGCACGGCTGCATGCGCATGTTCAATGCCGATGCGGTCGAGATGGCGTGGTATCTGCAGAGTCATTTTTCCGATAAAAAAGACCCTGAACTTCGCGAACTCTACAAGAAGCACGGCAAGACGACCTACGTAGTGGAGCTCAACCCTCCCGTCCCGGTGAGGCTGACCTACAAACCGGTGATCGCGAAGGACGGCTCGCTCATCTTCTACAAGGATTACTACAAAAAATTCAAGACGACGAAGCAGAGAAAGGATGCGATCGTCGCCGCGATTGAGGCAAGCGGCGCCGCGCCCGCGGAACTCGATGATGAGAAGATCGACGAACTCGCCGCGCACTGGCCGACCGAGAAGACCGAGGTACAGATAGCAACGCTGATAAAAGCGCCTGTTGAGAAGGAAGCAAAACCGGAAAAGAAACCGCCCACGACAAAGCGCCGCACGAAATACAGCCGATGAAAATGCGCGTTCCTCCTGCAATTGACCACATACTCAAGTCGCTCGCGCGACTCTATCCCAGGGGCGAACGCCCGTGGGCGCATCGCAGCGATCCATTCCGAACGCTCATAGCCACGATCCTCTCCGCGCAGACGACCGACGCGCAGGTGGACGTGGTGACGCCGACGCTCTTTCGCCGATATCCTTCTTCGGCAGCGCTCGCAAAAGCGCGGTTCGCAGACGTGGAGCGCATCATCAAATCCGTGGGTCTCTACAAGGCCAAGGCGCGCAACATCGTCGCAACAGCTGCGATGATTGAAAAGGATTTCAACGGAAAGGTCCCAGCGTCGCGCGAGGAAATGACGCGGCTGCCAGGGGTCGGCCGCAAGACGGCAAACGTAGTGCTCATCAAGTCATTCGGCGTACCGGCCATGCCCGTGGATACGCACGTATTCCGAGTCGCAACCCGTATAGGATTGGCAACACCGCAGGCAGCCAGCAACGCGAGAAAGGCAAGCAACGCGAGAAAGGCAAGCAACGCCAGCAACGTACAACTAACACCGCTCCTCGTCGAAGAACAGTTAGAGAAAATCATCCCCAGGCGCCGGCTCGGCGCCGCGCACTTCTGGCTGATCCACCACGGCCGCACGCTATGCACGGCCCGCTCCCCCAAGTGCCCGCAGTGCCCCATCGCACCGTATTGCAAGTACGCATTGAAACACCACGTTGTGCCACAGAAAACGCGAGGCTCCAGAATCGTCTGATTCGACTCCGTCGTTCAAGTCGACACACGGCCCGCAGGAGTTCTTGCTGTGCTCCGACGCTCCGTTCGCACGTCTTTGTAACGGTCTCGGGTTGCCTCGCCTCGGAACTCGCTCGCGAAAGCAAAAGAAGCCTTTACAATTTGAAAACCACGCTTCCGCAAGCTCGAACAGCCTCGGCGTAGTGCAGCTCGGACTTCTCCTCAGGCACGACCGGCAACCACTCGCCGACAAAGACGGCTCACTGCGCGAGTCGCCCAGCAAGAACTCCTGCAGGCCATGTGTCAGAGTAGACGACGGAGTCGAATCAGACGATTCCGTATCACTGATGCAGAGCTCAGGGCGAACCGGCGATTCCACCAGTATATTTCTCAACGCTTTCCTGAGAAAGCGCACTCATAGCCGGCCCTCAACACCAGCGGTAATGAGATATCCTCTTTCGGCAGGGAAATAGAATCCACGGACAAACGGCCCCGCGAGCAACTCCGAGGCGAACTCATGCGTCTCCTTGTTATAATTCATACTATCTTGAAAGAGATAGTTCACGGCTGCCGTCCATCCATGGACATAGTCCCAACCATTCTCACCGTGCGCATATCGTCCCGCATATCCGCCGCTGAGCCCCCACGAAGTGGCGCTGGGCAGATTGTTCTCGCCGCCCGTTTCTTTTTCCGTCTGGAAATCCAGCGTGAGTTCAACGGTCGGCATGAACTGGACCCAACCGTGCTTCCAGATCGGAGAAACGGCGAGGCCAGATTCGATCCCCATCGCCACGATGTGCTCTTCCTCGCGATCAATGAATAAACCCTTCTGAAGTCTCAATGCCCCGCTGAAGGCGATCCCTCCGATCCAGTCATCCTGAGCCCTTCCTCCGATAAATGACTGCGTGTAATCGAATTGCGCCTTCCATCTCAGCCTGTGCGCATTCCTCCTCTGCCGTGCGAATTCCTCGGGAGCGGCCAGGTCGTTCTCCAGCGACGGATAGAGCTTCAGTCCTGCCTCAAAGACCTTTGCCCGATCGTGTTCGGCATCCTCACTCTTGAGGGCATCCAGCGTGTCGATGAGGGCGATGATCACCTGTTTGTCCGGAGCAGAATTATCGGCGACGAGTTTTTCCGACAGGGCATGGAGGGCCTGATAGATTTTGTCATGGTTCACGCCATCCGCCTGAATGATCGCCTTGAGAAGGTGAAGGCCTTTGAGCTGCAGACTCACGTCTTTGACCGTGATCAGGCGGCATCCCTCGTTGACAAGATCATCCAGCGTGAACTGCGGGTTCTGATCCAGATATTTCAAGACCTCGTCGTAGATACCTTCGTACGTGTCGCCTGATTTTAGGATCTTCTGCTTCCAGTCACGCATCACGATGAGCGTGTTTTCGTTCGCAAGAACACGGGGCATCTGGTCGCCTATCGGTTCCGTCATGTTGAGGGGGACTCCGGATCGCCTCAAGTTCGGTCCCATTGCGAAAACGGCGGCCGCCCCCGTGACACCGAAAAAGCGACTGCTCTCTGGATTATCGGGTATCGAGACGAATTTATAAAAGCCGTCGCCTTCCTTGGCCTCCCGTTCGAACCACGCGTATTTTTCCTTTGATGCATCGCTCCCGTCATCCACGAACACGACCACCTGCTCGCCAAACCTCAGGTGATCGACCATTTCCAAAAGCTCCGCATGATCGCTCACCGACTCGACTGATTTAGGGAAATACGGCCGAGATGCGGGCTTTCCATTGAGATCAACGTCCCTGCTCCCCCTCCTCGAGATCATCACTCCGAGCGGAGAATTGCTCTTGTTCATCTGATAGATGCCGCGTTCTCTGAGCGTCACGACGCCATCGTGATTATAGTCGCCCTCTTTTTCATCCGCTTCGTAGAATTCCCAAAGTCCCGCATGATTCACCGTATAGGGGGGAGATGCGCCGAAGAAGAAATCCGGCATCATCCCGTTCGAATTCGGAGTGAGAAAATATTTCGCGAATCCTCCGGAGTAACAGCCGCCCATCATGATGGCGACATACGGGCGCTGCGTCTGTGAGATATTCTCCGATAGGAGCCGCAGCAATTCAGGAGGAGACATAACGTCGTCCCCGAGGAGCATGCGCGGCCCGTCTCCACCATGACCGAACTGGGCGATATGGAGAAATCCGCCGGCGCCATGCTGCCGGATCAGCGTTCCCGCCAGCCTCTCGAAGCTCTGTTTTGACACCGGTGAATAATTGAGCATGCCCTGCATCGGTTTCGACGTAAATGCGGAGACGAGTGCGTCCTCAGCATAGCTGTTCGCCGCATTATCAACGCCTCTATCTTCATTTGGCAAATCGGTCGTATCGGCAGCAACGATAATGGACGTTATTTTCGGCGTATCCGCCATATTCCTTCCTCCTCATGCGTCCACGCGATCTCGTTCATCGAGACGATTCCGCGCGAACATACGTTCCCGCGTGATCGAGGTGGCTTAGGCGTCTCACCCCGCATTCACGCGCGGGATCCTGCTCGCCGCCTGATATCGCAGGGCTTCAACACGCCCTCAGATGAATTATCGGCTGAAATGCAGAAAAGTTGCTGGAAAATACAAAGATATCAGCGTTTTGAAATCAACTGGTACGGAAGATCGAAGGGAGCGATAGGGTAATTTTCAGCTGAGTGGTACGCAGCAAGCGTGGTTTCCTCCCTCCCGCCGAACGAACTGGAACGCACCGGCTTATGCTCCACCGTTAGCTGTATGATCAGAAATTAAGTCGGTGTCGACTCGTTCGCCGGGAGGGAGGGAGCCGCGCGTCCTTCGTGGCACGAAGCCTGCCGAGAGGGCTGTGTCCCCCCGCGGGAGACGCGTTCCGAACCAGACGATCCCGGAGCGTCCAGTGGACGCGTCAGCTTCGGCAGCAATCTCCTCGAGGACGCGCCGAAGCATCCGCCCCGCCAAAAAGTATTTCGTCCTACAGTGTGAAACAAAGTGACAGTTCTATAGGCTTGTGTTAAAGATTTTTTCAAATAACAGCCAAAAGGAGGCTATGTATGAAATTCAAGATCGCTGTTAGTGCAGTTTTGTTGGTAGTATTGGCGGCCATTGCATTTGAACTGCGCGCAGCCCCCCCGTCGACTGTTAACAAACTTGGCATTACACCCGCCCTGAAGGGAATCTCAAGAGATGATATTATGAAACCTTCTGATTGTCCGATTGCCATTTCGTCATATCTGACGGCTAAAGAAGCCCTTGATGCGAAGGCCGCTATTTGTCAGGCGATGAAGCAGGCCCAGCAGGATGAACTGGTTGCGCGTGAGATACGGTATTTTATTTCTTTTAAATTAGGATTCGATCACCGCCTGGATTCAGTTCAACCCGTTCTGGACGAATATGAAAATACATATGCGGCCAAGGAAAACGAAGCGCATAAGCGTTATTGGGGTGATAAATCCAGCGAAGAGGGACTTTGGTATCAGTGTAATTTCGTGTCCCCCAGCCTCGATGCTGCTACAGCCAATCTGAGCGCTGCTCAGTCTAAGGTTTGTGAGGCCTGTGGAAAATGGCCCGATTCACTTTCCTCGGTGAGCTCTTTTGATGCATGGATATGTTCATCGAACATCGGCGGTCCCATGTAATGTAAAGAAGTTATAAAAAAATGCTCGAAAAAGAACGGGGTATCGCGCTTTGGCGATGCCCCGTTCTTTTGGGTGACGTCGAATGAACCCTTGGAATCATTCAACATGTTCTCATCAGGATACCCTTATTTCGTCAGAATGAATATTTCACCAAGATGAGATTCCGTTTTGCCTTAACACAGGTTCGTCGCCCCGGGATCGCCCGGTTCGGAAGACGCATTTCACGGACAGTTTCTATTGCGGGCTGATGCTGGAATGATTTTTTCCATGAGATAAATTTCTCCGGTATTGTAATTGAGATCAATGCGAAACAATTTTAAAAAATTCATTCCCAGGATTCCAGCGACGCCCAATCGCGTATTCATGTCGTGACAGGCAATTTGAAAATCCGGAATTTCAAAACCAAGACACTTGAAGTTAGGGACTTTGATCAGATAACCCTCGGACCTGCCCGCGGCACCATCTAAAACAGACTTCTTCAAGGCATCTGCTGCCGAATAGCCAAGATAGTCCACAAGGCTCGTATCGACGATGCTCAAAAAAGCGCCCGTGTCGACAACAAGGTCCAACAACTCAAATGTGTCCTGATTTTTGAACGGCACAGAGACTGTCGCAAAAAGGAGCCCGCCTTTTTCAGTGAGCCGCGGCATTTTCTAAATCCCATTTTGCAAAACCGAGAAAGTTTTTGACAGCTCCCGTATATTTAAACTGATGGGAAGAAGAGCGAACGTTTCTGTTTTTTTTAATAACCGTTTTCAAATCCGGACCAGTCGCTTCAACAATCCCGGATTTCACATCGCCATTCTCTTCCAAACTGACATCAATCAGAGAAACCCATTGATCAGGATATTTCGCAGCAATTTCCGCCCACGTCATTCTTGCGACCATAGCAGCCTCCCGCTAAGTATGATTAGAGCATAGGAAGAACACGTAATCAACGGTCTTTATTTAACAAAACATGCGCACTTGGAATCAGCTGTAGCAGCGTGCGAACCAGTTCATGAGGAGATTTGAGGCCGCGTGGAAGAGCGTGGGTGCTATCACTGAGCCGGTGCGCTCGCGCAGGTATCCGAAGACGAGAGCAGGAAAGAAGATCGAGAAGTGCCACCACTGATACGTCACGAAGGTGTGCGCCACGGCGAAAATGGCGGCGGTGATCGGCAGGCCCCATCCGAACCGCGTGCCGATAAAACTCCATCGGCGCTCGAAGATTGAGTTCATCGCCGACTGAACGTAGCCGCGAAAGTAGAATTCCTCTGGAAGCGCTATCAACAGCAGCTGAAAGAGCAGAGCGTTTCCGAAGTCGGGAAAGCCGGCGGGAGAGAAAGCGCCTGCGTGCATCACCAAGCGCTGCCACGCGTGGGCGCCGAGGAGAAACGGCGGGAATATGGCGAGTGCTGCTACTGCGAATATGAGCGCGGAAGAGAGCAGCGCACGCCATCCAGTATCGAAAAAATCGAGAGGGCGCCTCCGCAGCCAGAGTACGAGCACCGGGACGCCTAGCAAAAGATACGCGACAAAGTAAGATATCCTGGGACCGATGAAACTGCTCCCGCGCGCGAAATAGAGCAGGTGAATTACCGCCAGCAGAGCCGCGGTTACGAGAGCGATCTCGATGGCAAGCGAACGCCGCCGCGTCACTTCGTTACCTCCGGTATCCTGGTCTTTCTCCGCAGTATCCAGATAGCGACTCCCGCGGCAAAGAAGAAGATCATCGCGATCTGTCCCGTGGAAACCATTCCGCCCAGCCATATCCCACGGTCTTCATCCCCGCGCAGGAATTCGAGAAAGAAGCGCGTCACACCGTAGTACATAAAAAAAGCCGCCAGCACCTGGCCGTAAAATTTTCTGTAACGGTACACGAGCAGCAGGACACCCCACATCACGAGCGCATTCGCCATAAAGTAGAGCTGCGTCGCGTGAAGTTTTTCACCCAGATGGAAATAGCCTGCCGTAGACGCTGGGTCGTTGAACACGAGGTGAATGAAAAAATTCGTAGGTTTGCCGTAACAACACCCGACGCAGAGGCATCCTGCGCGCACGAAGAAGACGATGATCGGCACCGCGGTGGTTACTATATCCAGATATCGCCAGTAGTTGAGCTTGCGCTTCCACATGTATACGAACCAGCCCGCGACCGAAGCGGCGTAAGCGCCGATCGATACAAAGCCGCCCTGCCAGAAATAGAATACGCGGATCGGATTCTCCCAATAATAGGAAGGATTCTCGACAAGGATGTGAAAGATGCGCGAACCGATCACTGAAGCGATAATGGCGATGATGCCGAAATCGAGCATGACCACGGGATCTGCCTTCTCGCGGCGCGCCGTGTGCGCGGCAAAGAAAGTCGCGGCGAGGGCTCCTACCATGATCATAAAAAAAAACGACGGCACGCCCATGCTGCCAATATGAAAAAGGAATGGTCTCATGCTGCTCCCCTCGACCTGCGCAGCGCTGCGATGAATATGAGAATCATCGCCACAGTTATCGCGCTATCGGCCACGTTGAAGGCGGGCCATTCGAGCGGCAAGCTTATATGGCGGCCCGCCAGCGTGAAATCCAGGACATCGTCTCCAACGTGGAACGAGAGGAAATCCACGACCGATCCCAGCCTGATGCGATCCATCATATTTCCGGCGATCCCTCCAAGCACGAGGGAAAGGGCGATTGGCATCAGACGTTCGTCCTCTTCGAGCGAGCGATAGAGCAGCGACATGAGCACCACCGCCACCAGCGCGATGATGTAGAAGAACGGGATGCGCACGTGATCCACCATGCCGGAGAACAAGCCGAATGCGGCGCCGGTGTTTCGGTAGTTGACTATGTCGAAGAAACCGGGGATGACCGGCACGCGGGCGCCCAACTCCATGGTCTTAATTATCAGGAGCTTTGTCGCCTGATCGAGCAGGAAGATAGCGGGCACGATCGCAATGAGTATTTTATATTTTGTTTTCATTTGGTCATTTGAGGACGGCGGCGCATCTCGCGCAAATGGTTGGATGATCTGAATCGCTTCCCACGCTCGTAGAGTACTTCCAGCATCTGGCGCACTTGACGCCGTCGGCCTTGTCGACGGAGACAGTGAGCCCACTCACTTCATCGCTTGCCATGAGGTAATTGCCCGCAGCCTTTCCGAATGAGACACCGGAGACGATGAAGAGATCGGGCAGCATCTCTCCAAAGCTTTCCAGAAACGATCGCAGCTCGGAATCGCACTCTATCGTAATCTTGGCGGCGAGCGAGTTGCCGATGAAGCGCTCCGCCCTCGCAGCCTCTAGGGCCTTTGTCACCGCCCCTCGCACCGACATCACGCGATCAAAGCGCTCTATGAGCTTCTGATCGCCGTCCGCGCCCTTCGGAAGATCCGCCAGGAATACGTTGTCGGGGCTCCCTTTCCCGCGCGGCATCGAAAGCCAAACTTCATCTGCCGTGAAGGAAAAGATCGGCGCCATGAGCCTCGTCATTGCGTCGAGGATCCGCCAAAGGACCGTCTGCGCGGAGCGTCGAAGTTTGCCCTGCGCCTTCTCCGCATAGAGTCTGTCCTTGAGCACGTCGAGATAGAACGACGACATCTCCACCGTGCAGAACCTGCCGAGCGCCTGCGCTATCGCGTGGAACTCGAACGACTCGTAGGCGCTCAGCACTTTTTTTGTAACGCGTGCAAGCTCCGCCAGCGCCCAACGGTCGATTTCAAGCAGATCGCCCTCGGGCAACTGATCGCGGTCGGGATCGAAATCATTCAAATTGCCGAGCATATAGCGCGCCGTGTTGCGGAGTTTGCGGTATGCCTCGATGCAGCGCGTGAGAATCTCGTCGGAGAAGCGTATGTCGTCGCGATAATCCTCAGACGCAACCCAGAGCCTCAAGATCTCCGCGCCGTGCTGGTTGATGAGATTTTCCGGCGGAACGTAGTTCCTTGCGGACTTGGAGTATTTTTTCCCCTCGCCGTCCACGACGAATCCGTGCGTGAGCACACGCTTGTAAGGGGCACGCTCGCGCGTGCCGATGGAAGTCAGAAGTGAAGTGTGGAACCAGCCGCGATGCTGGTCGCTCCCCTCGAGATAGAGATCGGCCTGATCCTTTATCCCTTCCTCGTTTTCCAGCACTGCCGCAAAGGAGACGCCTGAATCGAACCATACGTCCAGGATATCCGGCTCCTTGCCGAACTGCTCCGTCTCGCCGCACGACGGGCACTTGAAACCATCTGGTTTGAAATCATCGGCGGAATGAGAGAACCACGCGTCCGCTCCCTCTTTTTCAAAGAGAAGGGCCGCGCGCTCCGCAAGCTCGGGAGTCGTGTGCGAATTTCCGCAGGAACCGCAGACCAGCGCAACCACGGGCACGCCCCACAACCGCTGACGCGAAATGCACCAGTCGGGCCGCACGGATACCATGCCAGCTATGCGCTGTCTCCCCCACGGAGGAATCCACTCCACTTTGTCTATCGCCTGGAGCGCCTTTGCCCGCAGCTCCCTCTGCTGCATCGAAATGAACCATTGATCCGTCGAACGGAAGACGATCGGTTTCTTGCAGCGCCAGCAGTGCGGATACGAGTGCGTTATCTCGCGGCTCTTCACGAGAGCGCCGGTCTCCTTGAGCTTCTCGATGATCGGAGCATTCGCGTCTTCCACGAATTCCCCGGTGAGCCAAGCGAGCCCGGCCTCAGGGGTGAATCGCCCCGCGTCGTCAACGGGCGCAAGCACCTCCAGCCCGTATCTCTGGCCCACGTCATAATCTTCCTGGCCGTGGCCAGGCGCAGTATGCACCGCCCCGGTTCCCGCCTCCAGCGTCACGTGCTCGCCCAGTATGATCAGTGAGTTTCGCTCGATGAGCGGATGCGCGCAATGCATGTGCTCCAGCTTCTCGGGCCTGGGCCTTCCGACGACGGTGCTGTAGGATTTGCCCACCGCCTCCATTACGGAATCGAGAAGGCCTTCCGCCAGGACCCAGACCTCGCCCTCCACCTTTACCGCGACGTACGGCAGATCGGGATTGAGCGCCACCGCGACGTTCGCAGGAATGGTCCAGGGAGTGGTGGTCCAGATGACGAGATATATCGGCTCGGCACCGAGCTTCCATTCCTTCCTGAAAGCGCCGTCGTCCTTGAGCCTGAATTTCACGTATATCGACGGCGAGGTATGGTCTGCATACTCGACCTCGGCCTCTGCCAGCGCCGTTCTGCATGACGCGCACCAGTAGATCGGTTTCTTTCCCTTGTACACGGAACCCGCGCGCACGAACTTGCCGAACTCCCTCACTATCGAGGCCTCATAATCGAACGACATCGTAGTATACGGTTTCTCCCATCGGCCGAGGCAGCCCAGGCGCTTGAACTCATTGCGCTGGATATCCACGAATTTCGCCGCGTGCTCGCGGCAGGCGCGGCGCACATCTACGGGGTTCATCGAGCGCTTTGCAGCGCCAAGCTTCTTGTCCACTTCGAGTTCAATGGGAAGGCCGTGGCAGTCCCAGCCGGGGACAAAATCGCAGCGCTGGCCGGACATATTCCTGTACTTTACGACGATATCCTTGAGTATCTTGTTGAGAATCGTGCCCAGGTGCAGATGGCCGTTTGCGTAAGGCGGGCCGTCGTGAAGCACGTAGCGCGGCGATTTCGCCCTCGCCTCAACCATCTTGTGATAGATCCGATCCTTCTCCCAGCGCTCCAGCTGTACTGGCTCGCGCGCCGCGAGATTCGCCTTCATCGGGAATTCGGTAACGGGAAGATTCAGCGTGTCTTTGTAGTTCGTCTCCATGTCTCCTTGTTCCTGCCCTTTCCTCACTTCATTCGCTCACGCCAAGGTTGGTGATATCCGGCTCGGAATTTCTCAGGAAATTTCCGATGCCGTCCAGCACCTTTTTCTCGATAATGCCCGAAGTCTGCAGGCGCGCCACGAGAGACTTGATGCGGGACCCGACCTTCACCATGGAGCGCCCCTGATCGAAGCTGATCTGGACTTCCAGTTGATGATACGAATTGGTGACTCCATAGTCGGGCCTGCCGAACATCTCAACGTAGTGTGAATCGGAGGTCACCGGCTCCCACTTCGTGGTGATTATGCCCGCGTTCAAATCTTCCGTCGCCACCGGCATATTGACGTCCTTCAAAGCCCAGCGCACCGCGTAGTAGGTATCGTTCGCGTTCGCCGCATAGCTTCGGCTGTAATAGTGAACGTCCGGAAGCACCTTCGCCCTGACCATGGGTTTGCTGCAGGCCGCGAGCGCCGCTGCAACTATCGCACAAAGGATGAGAGCCTTCTTCATCGTCCCTCCCCTTTAACATCGGGACCGCGCTTTTTTCTCCAATGGTGGATATAAAAACCCGCGCCCACGGCGAACATGATTATCGAGATGAATTGCGACGTAGAGAGCCACGGATCGATCACAAAGCCGCGCTCCACGTCACCGCGGAAGAATTCCACGATTGCGCGCAGAACGGCATACAGCATGAGGTAGGCCGCCATGATCTGGCCGTCGAAGCGCTTCCAGCGACTCAGGAGAACGAGTATTCCGAAGTTGATGAACTCGCCAATCGATTCCATGAGCTGCGTGGGATAGAGCGGCACGCCTCCAGGAGCGAATGAATGCGCGTTGAGAGGAAACGTGACGCCGTACCATGCCGAACCGTCGAGAGTCCTTCCGAAGCAACAGCCCGCAAGAAAACAGCCTATTCTTCCTAAGGCATGTCCGAGCGCAATCCCAGGCGCGAAGATATCGCACGTCAGCAAAAAATTCATGCGATGACGCCGCATGTACCAGATGCCTACCAGGAAGGAACCGATGAGTCCGCCATAGAAGACAAGCCCCCCCTCCCAGATCCTGAAAAACATGAGGGGATCGCGCAGAAAGCGCTCGCGCTCGCTCACCACGACGTCCAGAATCCTCGATCCGATGATGGCCGCGAGTATTATGTAGAAGACCAGGTCCATAGCCCGGCCCGGGTCCTCTCCCACGCGCTTGCTCTCGCGCACGACCCAGGCCATGCCGGCGATGAAGCCCAGGGCAACCATGACGCCGTAGCTATAGACTGTTATCCCGCCGAAAAGCGGAATCTTGAACAGAACCGGATACATAGACGATTTGTATAAGGAAAGCCCTGTGAGAAGTAAAGGGGAATCAATATCTGCAAGCAACGCAAGCAAGGCGAGAAACGCAAGCAACGTTTGAGATACAAGGTTGCTGGCGTTGCTGGCCTTGCTTGCTGCTTCTTACATACACGAAGGCGGCCGGTCACTATTGACGGCCGCCCCGTGTGGTTTGGGAAAAGGAGCGTAGTTAGTTACTGGTAGCGAATCAGTGCCGCGAAGTTGCCGCCACCAGCCGATCCGGATAAAGTCAACGCATCCGGGACCGTGGAGAGATCGTAAAATTTTGCAGTGCCGCTGTCGACCGACGCCATGCTGTTACCGCTGTAAGAGTTGAGGTTAACGCCGGTCAGTATAGTTCCGCGACCGTCTTCAGCGTCACCCGACAGGATCACGCCCGTCCAGTCACCGGTCTCCACATCTTTGACTCGGGGACGATAGATGAACCGGGAGTCCGAACTGATTCCCCGATCGGTCATGGCGAGCGCAATCACCCACCTGCTTACGAAATCAGGGAAGCTCTTCAGATCTGCCGGACCGGAGAACGCGGCCTCGATGTTGGCAATGCCGCGCAGCGAACTCGTCTCAAGGGCGTGCAGGAAGGCATTGCCGTCATTCGCCTGTTCGTACAGGAAACGGAGGAAGAGGTATGCGGCGCCGCGTTCCATGAGATTTGGGGATCCTTGGGTCACGAAGCCATAGGTTGAAGGGCTCGCCAGATAGAGAGCATATCTGGAGGGATTCTCACGATTATGTCCCATGATGTCTTCCGCCAGATGAGAGAGTCCTTCACCTATCCCATTTTCCTCGGGCTGCCCGCCGTTGACGAATACGTGCTGGTTGTAGCTGATTGCATGCTGCAGTTCGTGCGGCAGAACGGCCGGCAGCAGGTTCTGCATGGCAAATTCCTTGCTGATTGAGTAACCGTACTGTCCTGACTCATCGGGCACCATCGTGTAGATTATTTCCCTGTGGTTGGAGACCTGATTGGAATCGCTTCGTTCGTAGAGATCGCCGGCATAGAAGTAACCGGTGACCACGCCGCCGCCGAGCGCTCCGAGCTTGTTGATCTGGCTGGTCATGAGCACGTGCAGCTTGCCGTCGCCATCCACGTCTGAAGTCGCACCGAATATCTGCTGTTCTTCTACCACCACGCGGTTGAATTCAGCGCAAAGAGTATTGATGTCGTCGTCATTGAGGACGCTGTCCGGGACCGATGCGTCCACGTAGAAGACCACGGCATCCTTCTCGCAGCGGACGTTGCCCGTGACGTTGACGTATGAATTCACCGCGGTGAGGCTGGAGAGAACCCTGAAGCTCTCGCCACCCGCCACAGCCGCCGCCTTGACGCTCATAGACTTCATGGCGGGTTCAGCCGGTATCTCACTATCCGCCAGCACGGCTTCATTGGCCCTGAGCCACGCGCTCATCATCTCTTCCGGGCCATATCCTTCGTTTTCGGGAACAGCCTCGGCATCGACGCCCATGGCTTTTGAAGCGGGATCAACTTCGGGTAACGATACGTCTCCCGAGATTTGAACCGAGCTGTTCGTGCCGCTGGTGCCGTAGGAACCCAATGCGACTATGAACTTCGCATTCGCATCGACTCCGCTGAAATCCACTCGCTGCTCCGCAGCGTCACTGAGGTCCACTACCATGGCGTCGCCAACTGCAAGCTCCTTGGGGGATGAATGAAGGGCGGTCACCGTGGTGCCGGAGCCGCCCGAATCCCCAGAATTTGATGTCATGTCATTAGCTGCTGCACCGCTGTAACTTCCGCAACCGCTGAGCACTGCAGCTGCTATAATCGCGAGCCCAACCAACCACCCCTTATTTCCCCTCTCCCTTTTCGGCTTCATGGCCGGCTCCTTTCCCAAACCCTCCGACCTCTAAGAGAGCAAGGGACGTGCCAGCCATGTCGTAACTATAAATCGCTAATTTAACCTTATTTTATAAATAGTTATTGATATGTATAATTTTAAATGCACAAGTTGATGGGTATTAATTAACCGTATATTCTCAATAATGCCATCTCATAATGATAATATTCTTTTATTTTATGATGTTGTGAATGGGTAACAGTTTTGTCAGGCGTTTGACTGAAGGTCTTGTCGTACCCACTGTACAACGCGAAGGGAATGTATTAAAGGTGAGATCGAGGGTAATTACTTGAATAAACGATATAATTCTCTAAATGACTGGCTGAAACATCGCTTTGGCAAGCGGGTATATAAGGTGGGTATTGAGAGCGGATTGACCTGCCCCAACAGGGACGGCAAACACGGCAGGGACGGCTGCATATTCTGCAGCACCGACTCGTTCAGGCCATGGAGTGCACTCGGCGAACCGGCATCATCCATTCGCGCACAGGTGGAAGAAGGCATTCGTTATCTAAGGCGCCGACACGGCGCCGGGAAGGTAATCTCTCATTTCGCGAACGGCACAAACACGTACACTTCAGCTGAAGTCCTGGAGTTCATGCTGAATGAGGCGATCGAACATGAAGACGTCGTGGGGCTCGCGGTGTCCACGAGACCCGACTGCATGCCTGACGATCACCTGCGGATCCTCAAAAAATTCAGCGATCAGATGCTATTATGGGTTGAACTGGGATTGCAGTCTTCCCACGACAAGACGCTTGAGCTGATAAACCGCGGGCACACCGTGGAGCAGTTCATGCAAGCCTGCCGGCGCCTGCAGAAACTTGGAATCTTCACCTGCGCGCACGTGATACTTGGCCTCCCTGGCGAGACGCATACGATGATGATGGAGACCGCGCGCTTTATCAATCGCATCGGCATCTGGGGAGTGAAGATACACAACCTGCACGTGCTCTCGGAAACGGAACTCGAGCGGATGTTCCTGCGCGGCGAAGTGACGGTTGCCACGCTGGAAGAATACGCTTCCTGCGTGGCGGATTTTCTCGAAGAACTTTCGCCCTCGATAGTCATTCACCGTTTCAACAGCCACAGCCCGCGGAGATTCACTGTCGCACCTGAATGGTCGATCAACAAACTTGGAGTATTCAACGCAGTGGAGGCGGAACTTGAGAGGAGAGATACGTGGCAGGGGAAAAAATACCGTGATTCGTCGTTCGTCGTTCGTGGATCGTAACGGCTTCGGGTTTTTACGATTCACGAACGACGAACGACGGTCTTTAGACGCCGCCGCCCAGTCCCCTTATCCTCTTCACGGCGTCCTGTATCTTGGGTTCGAGCGAGACCGCGGTCTTGTACTCGGCCGTGGCCTCTTCCTTGTTGCCGCGCGCCTCGGCGAGCCTGCCCAGCCAGTAATGCGCATAAGCGGGCCAATAGCGTCCTCCCTGGATGCGGATGAACTCATTGAGTTCGCGCTTCGCCTCCTCGAACCTCGCCGGATCGTTTTTGAGCACGAGGGCGACGCCGATGAAGTAATGTGGCTGGGTGATGGCGGAATCGATAGAGATGATTCCGCGGAATTGATCCACGGCAGAGTCGTACTGTTTGAGCGCTATCATGACCTTGCCCATGAGCCTCTTGAGGATGACGTTGTTCGGGTATCGCGCAAGGTATTCGTCCAACAGTTTTTTGGCGTCCGCAAAGCGCCGCTCTTCGAAATACATTATGATCAGGTTCGCTCGGGCGAGGTCCTTTGCCAGCCGCCCCTCGCGCGCAACCTTCTCAACGGTTGCGATCCCCTCGGCGCGCTTGTCGGGAAACATCTTCAGAAACCAGAGGTCTTTAGTGAAGACCGACCTCCAGTAGAGATACATGCCGAGCCCGAAATCCGCGTCGATGAAGGATGGGTCCATCTCCTTCACCCTGCGGAAGAGCTGGCGCGATTTCCCTCCCTGCACGTAGGCTTCCCACCACTGGTCCTTGCGCGCCTTGAAAAAGCCATCGAGCCCCAGCAATGAGCCGGAGAGAAAGAGCTGCCACTCGCTGGGATGATAACACTGCAGGATCTGCTTCACGAGCGCGTTTCCATCCCTCGCCGCCGCTAAGAAATCGCCTTCGAGGTGAAAATCTTCACGTTCGAGCATCTGCACTTCGGCCACAGCCATAAGCCCAAAGGCGCCCGCCGGAGAATCCGGGTATTCCTTCACAAGCGCTTCGAACAGCTTTTTGGCTTCGCCGTAACGCCTTTCGAAGATTTTTGCCTGGCCTTCCATGGATTTTGCGGCGATGGCCTCGTCATCCTTGGAAGAGCACTCAGCGAGCGCGACTCCGGCGCTCGCACCGGCGGGAAATGAGAAAGTGAACAGCAAGACAAACAGTAAGATCGCTCTGCGCATATACTATCGAGTATCATCACTTGATATGCGTTGCAAGCGAGACTCTCCTCAGTTATTATCGGACATCAATGACATCCATCGCTACGGCCCAGGCAACGCTTCATATTCCTATCCTGACAAGTCGCCCCGACGACAGCCGCCTTGTGCAGAAGGCCCTGGAACGCGTCTTCCAGAACGTGAACGTCTTTGCGGCGGATGACGTATCGAAGCTCGACGCGTGCGGGGCTTCTTTCGCAATCATCGACCAGGAAGCCGCATCGGACGTGAGGATCGAGCACATACTCGATTCTGCGGGAGAGCTTCCGATCGTCGTAATCGTAAAGGATCTTACGGAGGTCCGGAAGTTCAGCCGTCATTTGAGCGGCCGCCGCGCGATCGTCACGAGGGCTGATATCGACGGCATCGGCCTCATACAGGCCGTGCATCACCTGCTGGAGCGCCAGAAACTGCAGGAACAGCTGCGCAAGGCGGCGCACCGGCTTAAGGAGCAGTCGATACGCGACGAACTCACCGGGCTCTACAACCACAGACACTTCAACGAAGTACTCGCGTGCGAAATCAAGAAGGCAAACCGGTACAAGAGACCGCTGGGGCTCGTTATCATCTCCATAAAGAACTTCACCTCGCTCAATGAAACGTTCGGCCATCACGAGGGAGACAGGATTCTGACCAGGGCCTCCGAGATCATCCGCAGCGCGGTGCGCGAAGTCGACATCCCGGCGCGATACGGCGACAATGAATTTGCAGTCATCCTCCCCGAATCGGACGAGGACGCAGCCGAAATAGTGGCGGCGAGAATGCGCGACGCGCTCTGCGCCATAGAGCTTCCCAGTGACAACGCGTTTCCGCGCATAGCCGTGAGTTCCGGCGTTGCAGCGCTTTCGCCTTCGATCGAAACAAAGGAGGCGCTGCTCAAGACGGCGCTCGGAGCACTCATAGAGGCAAAGCGCAACGGCAGCGGCGCCATCTGCACCTCGAACGACGTTGAATCGCGACGGCAGACGCTGCGTGAAAACCGCCAGCTCATTGAACAGCTCGCGGAACGCATAGCCGCGATCACTTCAGAGGCGCAGTTCGCGTATTTCCGTTCGCTGATAAAGGCCGTCGGAGATATTCCTCTCATGAAGAAACTCCTGCTGCCGCATTCGGAACGCGTCGCTTTTTTCACGCAGCGGCTCGCCGAACGCTCGGGCTTTACGCCGGAGGGCGCGCGCATCCTCTACAAGGCCGGGCTCCTGCACGATGCGGGCAAGCTCGCAATCGACTGCGATATACTTATGAAGCCATCGCGGCTCTCCGAACCAGAGGCAGCGCTCGTGCGGCAGCACCCCGCGTTTGCCGTACAGATACTCGGCCGCACCCCTCTTCTGGGCAACGCGGTGGACGCGATCATGCATCATCATGAGCGCTTTGACGGGAGCGGTTATCCGGACGGCATGGCCGGCGGAGAGATCCCTCTGCCGGCGCGCATATTGGGCATTGCGGAGGCGTGGGACACGATGGTGTCCCCCCAGCCGTACAGGCCCGAGCCGCTCTCGCTGGATGCCGCGCTCTCCGAACTCAGAAAAGAGGCGGGAAAACAGTTCGATCCGGATCTCGTGGAGAAATTCACGGGATTGATCAGCGGATAAGCCTCCGAACCGCATGGACAGAAGATCTGCGGGAGGTTCTCACGTTGACAGCTCGCGGCGTGAGGCGTATAAAACAGCATTCAAACAACACGGATTTGAGAGATGCCTTCGCCCAGCAAAAAAAATCACATCGACTTCCGCAAGGATATATTCGCCGTCCTATTTCTGTTCCTCGGCGTTTTTACGACTTTGTGCCTGGCCTCGTACAGCCCCACCGATCCCGCGCTCAATTCGGCGTCGAATTTGCCCTACGTCAAAAACTGGGGCGGCATAGTAGGCGCCTACGTCGCCGACGTGCTCTACATCGTCTTCGGGATCAGCGCCTATTTCACCTCGGCGATATTCCTGCTGCTGAGCGTGCTGCAATTCCTGGGCAGGCCCATCCGCATGCGCGTGCGCGAGGCGTTCTATTACGTGGGAATGCTGGCGTGCGCCGCGTCGCTCATACACCTGCGTTTCGAGACCGTGTCGCTGGGAGGCCACGCTATAGCGGGCGGCGGAATTATCGGCGGCCTGCTCGGAGAAACTCTGGCGCGCTATTTCAACAGGCCGGGCGCGTACATCATTTCTACAGCGTCCCTTCTGCTCTTCACGACGCTCGCCACAAAGCTTTCCGTCTCCGACATGGCCAAAATAGCGAGCGGCGTCGGCGCCATCGCGTGGCGTCTCATGAACAAGGCCGGCGCCGCTTCTGGTCGCGCCTCTGTTTCGGCGTTCAAGGCTGGCCTAACGCGCGCACGCGCGGCGTTCTGCGGCATCGGCGCAAAGAACAAGAAGGCGGCGGAGGTCAAAACTGAGAAGCCCTCTCCCGCTGTCATCGTCAAGGCTGGCGAAGAGCAGCCAAAACCCGAGCGCACAAAGAAAACCAGGGACGACGAAGTGGTCACGCTCGCTCCGATCAGGCAACTCAAGGGCTCGCTATCCGCACCCTCAATAGCTGCCGAGCCGGCTCGAGCTGCAATGGCGGAGCCTGCCGCAATACAGGAAAACGCAGCGCAGGAGGAAGCGGTCAGGGAGACGAGCGCCGCTGCAGAGGCGGCCGGCGCCGGGCCCAAGATACTCAAACGCGCGGATGCAAAGCCGAAGGCGGGCGCGGATCAGCTCAAGTTCCAGAAAATATCCGCGGAAGGGTACGAGCCTCCTCCAATATCGCTGCTTGACGCTGGCGAAGGTTCGAAAGTCGAGATCGACGAAGAGACGCTCAAGAAAAACTCCATGCTGCTTGAGATGAAGCTCAAGGATTTCGACGTCGATGGCCACGTGACGGCGATACATCCCGGTCCGGTGATCACGATGTACGAGTTCGAGCCGGCCGCTGGAACAAAGGTTAACAAGATCGTCGGCCTTCAGGACGATCTCTCCCTGACGCTCGGCGGCCGCAGCGTTCGCATCGTGCCTCACCTCCCGGGTAAGGCGGCGTTGGGAATTGAAATCCCCAACAGCGATCGTGAGACGGTATGGCTCAGACAAATCGCGTCGACTCCGCAGTTCGGCAAGTCGCAGAGCAAGCTCGCAATAGCGCTGGGATCGAGCACCGCGGGCCATCCAGTGGTGACCGACCTCGCAAAGATGCCTCACCTGCTCGTAGCGGGCGCCACAGGCTCCGGCAAAAGCGTCGCGATCAACAGCTTCATCATCAGCATATTGCTGAAATCCTCGCCCGCTGACGTGCGCTTCATACTCGTAGATCCCAAGATGCTCGAACTCTCCATCTACGACGGCGTTCCGCACCTGCTCCTGCCCGTCGTGACAAAGCCCAAGAAAGCGGTTACCGCGATGCGCTGGGCGATCCGCGAGATGGAGAGGCGCTATCGCATGCTCGCGGAGGCCGGCGTCAGGAATATCCTCGGCTATAATGAGCACGTGAAAGCGGGAAAGGTGAAAATCTCCACTCCGGAGGAGGCGCAGGCGATAGTGGCCGCCGATCCCGAGGCCGTGATTCACCTGGGCACCCTGCCCTACATCGTAATAATCATCGACGAACTGGCCGATCTCATGATGACAGCCAGCCAGGATATGGAAGAGTGCATCACGAGGCTCGCGCAGATGGCGCGCGCAGCGGGCATCCATCTCATACTCGCGACGCAGCGGCCCAGCGTTGACGTGATAACAGGCCTCATCAAGGCGAACTTTCCCGCCCGCATCGCTTTC
The DNA here is from genome assembly GCA_021810905.1 of bacterium. Classification (GTDB taxonomy): domain Bacteria; phylum UBA10199; class UBA10199; order 2-02-FULL-44-16; family JAAZCA01; genus JAJZQH01. The sequence continues at coordinate 10,802 of JAJZQH010000004.1, read as the reverse complement.
AAAGTCACGGCGAGGCACGATTCGCGCACCATACTCGACGGCAACGGAGCTGAGACGCTCCTCGGCAACGGCGACATGCTCTTCATGACGCCGCAGGGCGGCAACATCATCCGCATCCACGGCTGCTACGTCACCGACGACGACATCTCGCGGGTCGTTGCGCACCTCAAGGAGCAGGGAGAACCGGTCTACGACGAATCGATCCTCGCCGAGCCCGCAGCGGGAACTGCAGGCGGCGAAATCGAAGAGGGAGACGACGAGCTCTACGATCAGGCGGTGAGGCTCGTGGCCGAGACAAAGCAGGCATCGATATCGATGGTGCAGCGCAGACTTCGCATCGGTTACAATCGCGCCGCCCGCATGATCGAACGCATGGAGGCCGAGGGAGTCGTGGGCCCGGCTGAGGGCAGCAAGCCGCGGCAGGTACTGGCTGGCGGCCTCAACACATGATTCGTGAATCGTGATTTGTGAATCGTAAAACCAAATTGATCATGAAATTAAAAATATATTTCAGCGTTTTGATGGCTTGCTTGTTCCTCTGCGCGAACGCCTCTGCAAAGGAACCTGCGGCGCCGAAGGATGACGTAGCGGCCGTCGAATCCGCCTACCGATCGTTCAATGACCTGACTGCGAAATTCGTGCAGACGACCGAAATCGCGCTGGTCGGGCGCACCGTTACCAAACGCGGCGTGTTCCAGTTCAAGAAGGGCGGCAAACTTCGCATCGAATACGAAGGCAAGGACGGCAAGATCTATGTATCGGACGGCTCGACCCTGTGGACCTTCATTCCCGAGGATGACGCAAGCCTGCAGACGTTCGCGGTCAACGACAACAGCGTGCCGAAGGAAGCACTCTCGTTCATGAACGGCTTCGGCAAACTCTCGCAGGAGTTCGAACTCTCCGCGACAAATACATTCAAGGACGTTCCCGCCGGCTCCGTTGCGCTGCATATGGTTCCCCGCAGCAAGAGCCCGCAGTATCAATATCTGGACGCACTCTTCGGCCCGGACCATCTGCTCGCGGAACTTGTCGTGAAAAACACATCAGGCAACGTGAGCCGCTACAAATTCAGCGACGTAAAGACGAACTCCGGCCTGCCGGACAAGATCTTCACGCTCTCCTCCGGCAAAGCCACCCCCGATACCCTTCCCGAGTGATCGAGCAATAACAATTCAGCGACAACTCTGTCGGGAGATACCTTTTTCGGTGCTCGGAGGACGCCGCTTTCTAAGCCTCTAATGACGCGGCGTCCGGAGGGCAGCCGAGGAGCCGGCGTCTGCGACCTTCCGACAGCATGGTGTATCTAATGCTGAAGTCCCGCAGCGTGGATACCGCGCTGCGGGGCGGCGACGAGAGCGTGCCGAAAAAGGTATCTCCCGACAGAGTTGTCGCCTTGTTGTTTTTTGCTCTCAGAGGGAGGCGAAGGCCTCGGCAGCGAGCCGCCATTCGAGAGAATGCGCGGGCAGCATGCGCTCCATCCTGCGGAGCGCCTCGCAGACTGCGGTGCTATCGTAAACTCTGTAGCGCATGATGAAACGCGAGAGCGAACGCGCGGCCGTCTTGCGCACCGGCCAGAAATCGTCGGAAAGTCCGGCTATAAGCGCGGCCTCCGAATGGCGGCTGTCCCACAATAAGAGCGTTTCTGCTGCGACCTCACGGGTTTCGGAATCGGGATCCGATGAGAGCGAGCGCGCCACGGCTATATTGGTCGACTCCTCGGAAGAGAATCGCAGCGCCTTGATGGCCGCCTTTCTTATTGCGCCGCACGGTTCGGATGAATGCTTGAGATATCGCATGAGAAGCTTGTACACTCGGTCCGTTATCTCCTGCGAAAACCCCACGAGGAACCTGCCGAGAGATCTCACCGCCTCATAGCGCACCAGCGGCTCCGCTTCAGACGCGGCCTTGATGAGATAAGGAAGCAATCGCTCTTCCGCAAGATATCCGAAGGCGCACGCGATTCCAGCCCTGAGGCGAGAGGGCACGTGCCGATCGAGGGAGATCAGATCGATCATGGCGGGAATCGATTCCTTCACGCCCATGAGACCCAAGGCGCGCGCCGCCTTCTCGCGAACCGCAGCGGACGGGTCGTCAAGCAATGCGCGCAGCAAAGGTGTATACCCGCGTTCGTCGCCCAATTTCCACAGAGACCACGCGGCTTCCTGCCGTACCACGGGATCGCGATCGCCGCTCAGCGTCACACTGAGAGGGACTACGGCTTCCGGTACATTCACTCCAAATGAGATTGCGATGTCGCCGAGTTCGCGTGCGGCGTTAATGCGCTCCGAGCGCCGCCCGTTGCGCAGAGATACGAGAGCCTTGCCTATCTTCGCCTGGGATTGCACTTCGTCCCTGTGCGTGACCGGCAAAGCGCGGACTATCGCGGATGTGTGCGCCGAGACGGCGTCGGCCCCGAAGGCGCCGCCGTTTCTGTCAAAGGCCTGAAGGGCCGGCATCGCAGATGCGGATTCCGGGACCCTGCTGACGATGCTTTCGTATTTACCTGACATTCACCCTCTTATCGTCCGCCGCGTCTCTCAAGTTGCGCGGTTTCTAAAAAAATACCCCACCCCTCCCGGCCGGCCTGGTTGAGGCGGGGCCGGAAGAGAGCGGGGCCAAAAAAGGAGATGCGCAGGCCTGTAAGCCGAGTTCTGTCCCTGACTACAGTTAAAAGTTCAAAGTTTTAAGTTGAAAGGTAAAAGTTGATCGATTCGATTTCCCTTTTAACTGTAGTCAGGTAACGGCCATTAATCTGGGATCGCCGTTGCCGACGACCTCGAGCAACCTACCCGCCATCCCGCCGCATTTTAAGCTGCATTGGACGGATCGCCCTGCGGCGCGCCTTGCGGCGCACCGGGATGACTGCTTGGCCTTGCTCCCCATGGGGTTTTCCGTGCCGTTCCCGTCGCCGGGAACGCGGTGAGCTCTTACCTCGCCGTTTCACCCTTGCCCTGAGTAAGCCGACCGTAGGTCGGCGCATCGAAGGGCTTGCCCCTCGACAACCTCAAGGCGGTCTCTTCTCTGTGGCACTTTCCGTCCCCGTCATCTCCGAACAATAGCCGGGGCCTGGACGTTATCCAGCATGGCATCCTGTGGAGCTCGGACTTTCCTCCCCGCCGCTTGCGCGGCGAAGCGGCCGTTCGACCTGCGCCATCATTTCAAAGATCAGCAAAAAAACTGTGGCCTTCATTTATTTCGCGCCGAAGGCTATTGTTTTTCATCTATCGCCCGATTTGCCAGCGCGTCAGCGAGTGAGTTCTTCTCGCGCGGTACATGTTCTATAGTATATCGACCGATCTGCCGCAAGTGACGAAGGATCTCCGCGTACAGCGGCTTGAGTCCGTCGTTCTTGACGCGGTACTCACCGCGCAACTGTTTCACCATAAGCTCCGAATCCGAATAAATCTCAAGCCGCGTTGCGCCATGCCGCTTCGCTTCAAGCAGAGCCAGCAGAAGCGCCCTGTATTCCGCCTGGTTGTTCGTCATCTCGCCGAGATATTCGGAAACCTCGGCGATCAGCTCGCCGCCTTCGGTCGAAAGAACCGCACCTGCCCCGGCCGGCCCCGGATTGCCGCGCGCCGCGCCGTCAGTATATATAATGATGTCAGCCACAGTTACCTCGGATAAAAATCAGGGATTCACTTTGAAGTAAGGCCGAATGCCGAGAGGAGTTTTTCGCTGTCGCTGCGCGAAAGTGACGAGATAATCTCGCGGGTCCTGGACGATAATTCCGGTTCCGCGTGTGCATCGTGCGTATCGCCTTCCAATTCCGCCTCAACGGCGAGCTCGCGAGCAACCTCTCGCAGCGCCGCGCGCACTTCCGAAACCGTAAATCCGCCCTTGAGTTCCTTCACCGAAGAGAAGCCCTCATTCTCCGCCAGAAAGAGGAGCAGTTCGGCCAGCGTTGCCTTTGGCATCGTAGTGATTTTCTTCATGGCGTCCTCCTCATGGGTTGAATGGTATTTGCTTTGTCCTACTTTTTCTCTTCGCCCTCTTCCGCTTCCGCGCTCGCCGCCACCACGTACAACAGGCGCTGGCAGCTGGGACAAACTTTAAAGCTCTCGCGCCTCAGCATTTCATTATACAGCTGAGGAGGAACCCGAGTGGAGCAGCCCTGGCAGATGCCCTGGGTGACTCCGGCCATCGCCTGTGCGTGGCGACTCCTCACGGTGTCGTATTTTCTGAGCACGTCTTTTTCGATGCGCCGAAGCAGTTCCGGTCTCCTCGCCGACTCCGTCTTTATCCTCGCGAGTATTGCCTCTTCTTCCGCTTGTACAGCCTCGCGGCCGGCCGTCAGCGCACCTTCCTTTTCGGCACATTCGCTCTCGAGTTGCGTGATTTCTTTAGAAAGGGCCTCTATTCGTTCCATGGCGGCCAGGATGCGGTCTTCGCGCTCGCGATTCATTCGCTTGCCTTCGGAGACCTCCTTGATGGCGGCCTGGTATTCTTTGTTTGTCTTTATCGCGTAGAGCTTTGCCTCCCGCTCACGCAGATGTTCGACCGAGGCGGCAAGCTCGGACTCGTCGGTTCGCTTGTTATGCTCCACCTCGGCCAGTTCGGCCTTTAAAGCGTCGAATTTCTGTTTTACTTCGGAATAGGCGGATTCGGCCGCAGCGATCTTTTCGGGCAGGGCAGCCAGAGTCTTATTGAGTGTGTGAAGGTCCAGATCGATATCTTGAAGTTCGCTCAGGAATGCCAGTTGGTCTTCGAATGAGGCTGTCATCAATTCTCCGGTTTTCAAAAATGGATTGCCTCATTTACGACCTTGGCGGCCGGTTGTCAATTCATTATGAAAGCCCGCCGACCCTTGAAAAGGGGCGCCTGGCCGAAATAGGGGGTTTGACACAAAAAAAAATTAGTAGTCCATTTTTCGGTTGTCGCTCTTTGCGAAGCCGGAGTAACTTGCCGCCATGACAAAACAGATCATGCCAGACAGCAAGACCATGTACCGCGCACTTGTAGAGAAGGATGCGTCCTTTGACGGCGTATTCTTCGCCTGCATCACGACTACCGGCATCTTCTGCCGCCCTGCCTGCACCGCCAGGAAACCTCGCCCCGAGAACGTCGTATTCCTGCCCACCGCGCAGGAAGCGCTGCTGGGCGGCTATCGGCCATGCCGCATCTGCCGCCCCGTGGAGCCGCCAGATTCAACGCCCGAGCCCGTGCGCCGGCTCATGGCTGAAGTCGAAGCGGACCCGAGCCTCAGGCTGCGCGATTCGGATCTGCGTTCGCGGGGGATCGAGCCCGCCACGCTTCGCCGCTGGTTCAAAAAAAATCACGGCATGACCTTCCAGGGTTACGTCCGCGCCCTTCGTATAAGCGCCGCGTTCGGACGCATTAAACAAGGCGACACGGCCACCGCTGCAGCGTTCGATCATGGATGGGAATCGCTCTCCGGTTTCGGCGATGCGTTCCGCAAGGCGCTCGGAGCTCCTCCCACTCGCGCTTCGGGAACCGCCAAGGGTCAGGAAGGCGCGGTGATCGCCGTCACGAGGATAGAGACGCCGCTGGGCCCCATGCTCGCGGGCGCCAGCGATGCAGGCATCTGCCTCTTCGAGTTCGTCGACAGGCGCATGATCGAAACACAGATCGAACGGCTCAAGAAATTATTTCGCGCAAGATTACTACCCGGCAAGAGCCCTCACTTCGAGCTCCTGTCTGATGAACTCAACCGCTACTTTGCCGGGAAGCTCAAGCGCTTCGAATCAAAGCTCGATATGCGCGGGACGGAATTCCAGCGAAAGGCCTGGGACAGTCTGCTCACCATCCCCTATGGTCAGACGCGCTCGTACGCCGAGCAGGCGAAGATCGCGGGTGTCCCTTCCGCGGTCCGCGCCGTCGCGCGGGCCAACGGCGACAACCGGATCGCGATCCTCATACCGTGTCACCGCGTCGTCGGCGCGGACGGCTCGCTCACCGGCTACGGCGGCGGGCTGTGGCGCAAGAAATGGCTGCTCGATCTGGAACAGGGAATGAGAGAGATCAACCCGGCAGCACGCGAACACGGTCGCGGGGGAGATATCGGAAATAGAGTGCGAGGTCGACGAGGACCATGAGGAGATTGAGCACATAGAGCGCAACGACCCAGTCCCAGCCAAAATAGTATTTGTGAACGATCCCGGCCACGTAACCCGTGGCCACCACGGTCATGAAAACAGGGCTCTTGCCCGCGACGATCTTCGTGCGCAGGCTCTTGGCTATCGAGATGGGCCAGCCGATCCCGAAACAGAAGAGCATGACGATCTCTGCGATGCTCATGATATCCCGACCTCCAATATTCTGTGCATGAATGTAGCATCGTGTATCTCGGCGCGCAATTCTTCCATGAATAATTGATCTTCCGCGAAAATAATTGGATACTCCGCCGCGCTCTATGAACAACCTCAGACAAAATCTCAATCGGCCTCTTATTGGACTTCTCTTCGCGCTTGCGCTCTGCCTCCCCGGATGGGCGTGGGCGGAAATCCCGGCCACGCCGGTCATGACGCTCTATGATTTCAGCGGGCCGATCGACACGCCGTACTACACGGTCGAATCGTTCGAGCGTGGAAATATGATCCCTGCGGGTTCGCTCGCCCAGGGCAGCTCCGTCGTCCCCTGCCTCGTGATCCGAAACGGCGCCCCGCTTACCGACGCCGGCGGCACCCCGTTCGTGGGATTCGAGATCGTGGTCGATTCGAAAACCGCCACGCGCGCGGATGCCGATAAATTCAGGGCAGCAGTGGCAGCACGTAACTCCATGACCGTGCCCAACAACCACTGCGACGCCGGCGTAAAATATGTAATCGACGTTCGCAGGCTCTACAAGATCGACAAGCCTCCGTTCTTCGATCCGCCGCGTGCCGGCGGAGCGCGAAAAACCGATGATGCCGCCGATGGCCTCGACGAAATCGTACGCGCGTTTCACAACTCGGCGCAGTGCGAGGAGGCCAACTCCTCCCTCATAGGCCGACGCGGCTCACTCGAGCTGGCGTGGGATCGCTTCGTCTCGGCAAACAGAAACCGCTGGCCCGCGGAAAACCTCGCTCGCGCCAGACACCTCGATTACACGATGCGCACCGCTCTCTTTGAAGGCGACCTGGATCGCGGCTGCAGTGCCTACGGCGCCTGCGAGCGGAACATCATCGCGCTCTCGATCCGCAACCGCGGTCGTGAATCATGCTCGCGGGGCCAGGGATGCGGGTATTCGGGAGATTTTCAGGGGGTCTCCTCGAAGATCTCGCAATACAATATCTGGGACGAATTCATCACCCAGATCTCGGGTCTGACCTCCTGCTTTCTACGATCCGATCTGAGCGAGGATCGGGGCCCCGCGGGCGCCGGCGAGGGCCGCGATTTCAATGCCGACTATTACAAGAAGATACGCAGGATGTACGAGCAGAACGAGGCCGACGTAGAGCGTATACTCTTCGGCGATGAGAGCGATCTCGCGCACGTTTTTCCAGACACGCCGCTCTCGGCGCTCAAGGGACTCAGGCACTACTATCACCCCCCTGCCATGGGCAAGTGCTTCCCGGAAGATCCGCGCGTGGAGTACATAACCGGCGCTGTGGCGAAAAGAGGAGATGACTTCGCCCTGATCGCCAACACGCGCGTCGAAGTTGAAGGCAGAGTCGACGGCGGCTATCTCTTCAAAAAGTTCAATCTGGAGCCGAGCCGCGATCGAGACATTACCTCCGTCGTAGACAGCTATCCCGGCTTTGTCCTGGACGCGAAAAAAGTGAGTCTCAAAAGCTCTTCCGGATGCACTCCCTACGGCATCCCGCGCGGCTGCCATTTCAAGGAGATCGGCCGCTACAGGAAGATGCCTTCGTGGATAGGGTCTGGAGGATCGATCGCAATACGATGCAAGCTCCGCGACCGCGGTGAAGCGTGCACGGGTACTGAAGATACGAAGGCTGTGACCGTGGGCGGCGCCTGCGACACAAAGATGCAACCGGTCACGGGCGTGCGATAAGACTGCGTCATTACGTGAGGAGACTATATGCAGATCGGACTCGTGGGGCTTGGACGAATGGGAATGAACATGGCCCGCAGATTGATGCGCGGCGGGCATGAGGTTGTGGCATATAACCGAAGTCCGGGCAAAGTGGATCAGATCGTTGCCGAGGGTGCGGTGGGTACTTCATCGCTGGAGGAGCTGGTGGGCAAGCTCGCGCCGCCGCGCATCGTATGGATCATGCTCCCAGCCGGCGGCCCGGTCGATGCGCAGATCGACGCACTCGCCGGCATGCTGGCTCCAGGGGATATCATCGTCGACGGCGGCAACAGCTATTATAAGGATGATATCCGTCATGCGGAGTCGCTGGCTCCCAGGGGGATCCATTATGTGGATGCCGGCGTCTCCGGCGGGATATGGGGTCTTTCCATCGGCTATTGCACCATGCTCGGCGGCGAGCGCGCGGATGTCGAACGCATCGAGCCGCTCATCGCAACGCTCGCACCGAAGGACGGCTTTCTCCACTGCGGTCCCGTCGGCGCAGGCCACTTCGTCAAGATGGTGCACAACGGAATCGAATACGCGATGATGCAATCATACGCCGAAGGCTTTGAGATACTTCGCGCCGCGCCCTTTGAAGGAAAAATCAAACTCGCCGATATCGCGAACCTCTGGAATCAGGGAAGCGTGGTGCGCTCCTGGCTGCTGGAACTTCTGGCGTCGGCGTTGAAAAAAGATCCGGAGCTCTCCGGCATCAAGGGGTATGTCGAGGACTCCGGCGAGGGCCGCTGGACAGTTCAGCAGGCGATCGAAACGGCCGTGCCCGCCACCACGCTTGCGCACGCGCTCTTCGAGCGTTTTCGTTCGCGCGAGGGCGACGCGTTTGCGGACAAGGTGCTGGCTGCTCTGCGCAATGAATTCGGAGGTCACGAGATCAAGAAGGCGTGACGCGAGAGGAGACGCTCTATGGTTAAGTTCGAGACCCATCTCCGTGAAAGCCCTATCGTTTGCGCCGAGGCGCCGCCGGATCCATGCACGCTCGTGATCTTCGGCGCATCCGGCGATCTCACGTATCGCAAGCTTATCCCCGCCATTTTCAACCTCTTCAAGCGCGGGCTTCTCCCCGATCCCTTCGATGTCATCGGCTTTGCGCGTATGCCGATGACGTCCGAAGAATTTCGACATAAGGCGTGCGACGCGATCGGTCTCTCCTGCGCAGATGCCGCGTCCGACGATATCCAGCGTTTCGCTCACCGCTTCGATTATCTGCAGGGCGATTACGATGATGAGCTCGCGTACAAGAATCTTGCGCAGAAGCTCACGCAGAACGCCGCGGGCCGCGGTACGCCGGGGGCCAATATCTTCTACCTCGCGCTCCCTCCGGAAGTGTTTCCTTCGATTGTCGCCCAGCTGGGACGAACGGGGCTCGTCTCTCCGTGCGCCGCCATGCCTGCGTGCGCGCGGGTGGTCGTGGAAAAACCCTTCGGCAGCGACCTGGCGACTGCACGTGAGCTCGATCGGAAGTTGCGCGAACACCTCGCAGAAGATCAGATCTACCGCATCGATCATTATCTCGGGAAAGAGACGGTGCAGAATCTCTTCATGTTCCGATTCGCCAACGCCATCTTCGAGCCGCTCTGGAATCATCAGTATATCGATCACGTACAGATCACGGTCGCGGAAGCGGAAGGCGTGGGACACCGGAGCCGCTACTACGAAGGGAGCGGACTCCTGCGAGACATGTTCCAGAATCACCTCCTGCAGATGCTGGCCATCATCGCAATGGAACCGCCCGCATCGTTCGATGCCGAACGCGTGCGCGACGAGCGGGTAAAACTCCTGCGCGCCATTCGGCCCATCGTGCAGCAGAATACAGAGCTGCCGATCGTGCGCGGGCAGTACGCGCGCGGACGCGTGGGTGACGAGGACGCGAAGGCTTATCGCGAGGAAGAAGGCGCCGCGCACGACTCCGACGTCGAGACGTTCGCCGCGGCCGAGCTGTGGATCGACAACTGGCGATGGCAGGGAGTGCCCTTCTATCTGCGATCCGGCAAGCGTCTCTCACATCGCTGCAGCGAGATCGCACTGACTTTCAAGCACGTGCCGCATTCGATGTTCGAGCTGATGGTGCCCCAGGATCTTGCGGCAAACGAGCTCGTATTCACGGTGCAGCCCGACGAGGGGATCTCGCTCTCCATCCTGGCCAAAGGTCCCGGCGCAAAACTCTGCATCAGCCGGCTCGCGATGGACTTCCGGTACCGCGAGGCCTTCGGCGCCGACTTGCCTGATGCCTATGAACGGCTGCTACTCGATTGCATGCGCGGCGATCAGACGCTCTTCATTCGGAGCGACGCCCTTGAAGCAGCCTGGGCTTTGATCGATCCAGTTCGGGAGGCGTGGGCCGGAGGCGATGCCCCTCCGCTCGTGAGCTACGAAGCGGGGACTGCGGGGCCCGCGGAGGCCGACCGGCTGATCGAACGAGGCGGCAGAAAGTGGCGGCCGCTCTGAAGGAAATAATACGATATAGCGGTTCGGATGGAGCCGGTTGAGCACCCGGAGATGCAGCTCTTTCACTGGCGCGGCGAGAAGGAATACGAGTTGATCCCGCGCGAGGCGTTGACGAACTGCATGTCGGTGTCGAACTTATCGCGCATGCTTCGCTCCTGCGGCAGGCCGTTCATCGCGCGCTCGATCATCCGATCGTCCTCTATCTTGAAAGTATTATAGCTCACGTTGTCAGAGCCGGAGCCGGAAGATTGGACAAGTAGTTAAGTGATAGCCTTGCTTTTCACGTTCGTGTAAGGCACGGACCGAAAGGAGCAAGGGATGAGAAGACCACGACGAAATCATACGAAGCAGTTCA
>JAJZQH010000019.1 GCA_021810905.1 bacterium | reverse complement strand
CACGGCATTGCGCTAAAAGCGCTTTATTTCATTGAGACTGGTTTTCACACCAGATCTCATGGGGGAGGTTGACTCCTTTCATACCATCTCGGCGGGAGGGTGAACACCACGCTCGCTGCGTACCACTACGCATGTAGTTGGCAAGTGAAGAACAGTGAGTCAATTCATCATGCTTCACGAAAAATAAACACGCCTTTAACGCTCCTCCGGGAAGACCTGAAAACGTCCCCACAGATTCACATGCAAAAATAAACGTTCATATTTTCTACGGAATGCACAAAGACGACGGTCCGGACGCCGATAGAATATTCAACAAGAGGATGCTGTGAAACATAAGAAAAAGAAAAAAATTGTAACTAAACCCTGCGAGCAAATCACTAAAACAAAAGGCAGGGAGTTAATGCGAGCTTATACGTGTAAAGGGATGGAAAGATTTGCTCTGAACGACAATAATCTGTTTGTTGCAACCTACGGTGTGGAACCAGTTAAGCCAAGTAAGTTGGACAAGAATGTTGCTAAGGCAAATACGCAGATATTGAATATCTTAGATAATTTATCATGTTCTCCGCGACACGAATTTCAAATTGCTGAAGTTGAATTGGCAGCAAGTTTCAGTGCGGAGGGGAAGTTTCTTGGAATTGGTGTTGGAAGTGCTACCCAAATTAAAATAAAATACATTCCGATTACTGAGAAAAAATGATGTCGTTCGAAAATATCGCCTTTCGAAATAATAAAAAAATAGGGGGATGCGATGAGTTTTCATTATTTATCTGACCTCGATCAATTTGTGCTCTCAGTCCGCGAAAAGGAATCTGGTCGACTGATTGCAGAGGCAATTGTTGCTTATCATGGAGGTGCCTTGCGGGCTGCTATCATGTCGACGTGGATTTCAGTTGCATATGATATTATCGCGAAGGCTCGAGAACTTGCCAGTCAAGGAGAGCGCGCTCCACAGAAGTTTATTCGAGAGCTCGATGAAGCAATCGCCAAAAAAGATCGAAAAAAAATGCAGTTGATCGAGAATTCCTTGCTAACAACCGCTAAAGATGGTTTTCAGTTCTTTGCTCCTCATGAGTGTGACGATCTCGAACGCTTGAAACATGATCGTGATCTTTGTGCGCATCCGGCTTTTGTGAGCGAATCAGAACTTTTTCACCCGACTCCAGAGCTGGTTAGAACTCACATAGTTCATGCTATTCAGCATCTACTTTGTCAGGCCCCCTTGCAGGGAAAAAGTGTCATTCAACGTTTCGATACGGACATCCTCAGCGCTTCGTTTCCAAGAGTGCCTGCCGAAATAGAAACAGTCCTGCGTCAGCGATATCTGGGAAGAGCCAAGGAATCACTGGTCATTGGGTTGATCAAGGGATTGATTAGTTGTCCGTTAGGTCATGAGCATGCGAAATATGCAGGACACGAGAGGCAAATAGCTCAATCTCTTGCCGCTATCGGTCGAATTAGACCTGATGTTTTTGACGGCGAAGCACGACATTTTATACGAAAAAAAGCACAAGAAGCGAGCGATGAGCGTATATTGGCTTTCATACGAATGGCTGCGGCCGATCCACGTATCTGGGACTGGATCAACGAATCTGATAAGATCAGAATTAGGCGTATGCTGGAACAGGCAACATCAGAACAGGTTAGAGATTTCGATTTGTCGGATTCGCTAGATATTCCGAATTTGAAGAATGATTTTTTGCTTAAATTTGAGAGTATGGAACAGGAAGTGAGACAGGCTATAATAGCCGAACAGCCGCGCGCGGAATTTTCAGATTGCGCAATTGAATTATATTCTCGCTCACATAGTTTCCGAAATGCAGAAATTCTCGGAGAATCAATTATATTGCCTTTGGCGAGGTATTTCACAAGCAGTCAGCTTGAAAAAATACTGTCCGCTGTAGAGGAAAATTCACAAATACATTTAGCAGCTGGCAGTCCACACATTCTCGAAAAACTTTATGGGATGACAATTGGGCTGCTTCCGCAAACGGCAGGCTTCTGGGAAAAATTTATTTTGAGTGTTGAAAGAGGACGAGATCCGTCGGACCAGTACGCTTATCCGAATATTCGCAGTAAGCTAAGCAGCGACGGGTATATGTCGCAGTGATATTTAGCAAAGAAAAGGGGATGTTTTATGGTGGGGATGTTGTTGAAACGCCCTTTTGGAGGAACTCATGAAAAACTGGACGCCGTGTTATTGTACTGTTCTCCTGGGCATTGCGGTGATTGTGTTCACTTGGTGGCATCTCTCTTGGGCGCCTGTTGCGCTCACCGTGGCCGGGGCGCTTGTCGTCCTCAAGGGCATCGTGGGCAAGTGCTGCTGCAGCCGTGAAGACAAGGGCAGCTGCAGCTGATCTGAGCCGAATTGGTCAAGTCTGGACATCGGACAACAACGTGTCGCATGCCTGAGATTCAGGCCCGCCGCTTTACACTACACAGCGACTAAATGAAGATAATGTAGTGTAAGCCTCGCTTGACCTCTGTCGAGAAGCGCGTTACACTACAATTCAGAAATACATAAAAAGGTAGTGTAATATGAATATCCTCATCACCACCCTCAAAGAGGAGCTTGCCACCGTAAAGCGGCTCGAGCGCAAGTATCTTGACAGGCTGGCGCAACTGCCGGAAGGAAGCTTTATCATAAGGAAGATGCGCGGCGGAAAGTACGTATACTCGAACAAGAGGATCGGGCATCGAGTCGTACAAAAATATATTGGCAAGGCCACCGACGATCTCGTGAAACAGTGCAGCGATCACGCGAAGATGAAAAAGGAATACAAGAAGAAGCTCAAGAGTATCCGCGAACAAAGGCGAATGATCGAGAGGGCCCTTCGTGGAAAGACAAAATAGACTGGTCAAAAAAATACTCAGCGTTCTGGCGTCAAAAGGCATACTGGACGGCGTGTTGCTGATAGGCAGTTGGTGTGCATATTTCTACAAATCTTACTTTTCGAGTCCTGAGTATAATCCACGCATAAGGACTCGCGATATCGATTTTCTCCTTCCAACGCGACCGAGATTCAAGAACGACGTCGATCTGGAACAATTGATGGCCCCACTTGGCTTCGAGGTGGAATTTTTCGGCAAGGGCTATATGAAGCTTGAAAGTGAAGAGTTATCGCTTGAATTCCTGATTCCGGAAGTGGGGCCGCATAAGGAGAGACCTGTCACTTTGACTGAATTAAAATTCAACGCCCAACCGCTCAGGCATATGGCAATGCTGTGGCGCAATCCGATATCCGTCAGGATTGAAGGGATCAAAATGAAGCTTCCGCATCCGGCGGATTTTTTCATTCAAAAGTTGATCGTTGCGTCCAAGAGGCGTGCAGCGCTCAAGGGAAAGCGGGATAAGGATAGAGAGACGGCGTTTGAGGTGCTGGATGCATTGCTTAAGTCGGGCGCCATCGATGAATTGAGGGCAGCCATGAGCGAGACAACCACGTCCGAGCGTAGGATTGTAATGGATCAGTTGAAGGTAGCAGGTCGCATGATTGACATATAAGAATTGGAACCGTGTTCACCTGGTGGCATCTGTCGTGGGCGCCTGTTGCGCTCACCGTGGCCGGGGCGCTTGTCGTCCTCAAGGGCATCGTGGGCAAGTGCTGCTGCAGTAAATCGGGCGAAGGGAGCTGTAGCTGAGGTCATTCGGTGGTTCTGATCTCTCGTTTCTGCAAGTGGAGCGATCTTTTTTCTCTGATCTCGACTCCGTTCTCCGTATCTCTGTTCTCCTGATCTTCGCTCTTGGACCCGCTGGTGTTCGATTGCGCTCGGTTTTCTTGGTGGATTCGCACTTTGCGCTGGAAGGGGCTCAGTCGTTTCTTCTAAATCCAATTTTTCTTTTCTCCGCTGGTAGCGGGGTCATGAGTTTTCTGATCGCGTCGAAGAGCGAGACTATTGCATTGTCGTGGGTTTCGATTCTCTCCTCCAGCTCATTGAGTTTCATCATTACTTCCTTATGGCTTACGGCCATGGATCTCAGGTGTACGAATGCACGGACGACGTAGATGCTTACGAGAATTGCCCTTGATGAATTCAGGACGGTAGCGGCCATGACCGCGCCATGCTCCGAAAATGCACGTGGTAACGTGGTGGAATGTTTGAGGTTTTTGAACCGGTCACAATTTGTGACCAGTTCCTTCATCTCCTCCGGCAGTAATTGGAGAATGAAATCATGCGGAAAACGCATCGCATTTCTCTTTACGGCCTGATTGAGCGCTTTCGTGCTTACGCCATAGAGCCTGGCAAGGTCGGCATCGAGGATGACTTTCTGGCCACGTAATTCCAAAATAAAATTCTCTACAGCTAACGGGACCATGGAAGTCTGAGCAGAAGTCTCTTTCATGGTGTCATTGTACAGCAAATGTCGTGCCAGAAAAAAGTTCATGAAAATCAACATCACGATGACGATCGCTGCAGTGAAACGCAGCAGCGCTGCATGAATTTCGGCAGCCAGATGATAAGGAAAAAGAGATGGAGGGGGTAGTGAGGTGGGCGCCTGTTGCGCTCACGGTGGCGGGTGCGCAAGGGTATCGTGGGCAAGTGCTGCTGCAGCCGTGAAGACAAGGGCAGTTGCAGTTGAAGTCATTCAGCGGTTCTGATCTCTCGTTTATGCAAGATGGGGTGATCTTTTTTTCTCTGATCCCCCCTCCGTTCTCAGTCTCTCCGTTTTCCTGATCTTTTCTCTCCGATCCGCTGTTGATGCGGTGATGTTGCGGTGATAAGGGATACGTGGTTGATCGTCATCGGAGGTTACTCATATGCAATATGTGCTTTCTCGGTTTCGGATAAAGGACGGGATGAAGGATCGTGCAGTGACTTTTCTTGCGGACTTGCACCGCAATCACCAGGCCGAGATGGATGGCGTGCTGAAGGATGTTGGCATGACACTCGATTGTTCGTTTGTCGAGTCCACCGGGCGCGGGGATTTTGTCTATATCTTCAAGAGGCTCGAGGATCTCTCCAGGCTCAGGGGGCAGCTGGCTAAACTCGACAGCGGCATCTACAAAAAAATAAACAAATGGGCCGCGGAGTGTCTGGAGGAGGGAGAGGACCTCTATGCCGAGGCCGCCTTTGACCGCATGGATTAACGTGCCACCGCAGTGTTCGCCGGGATGAGAGGGTGGCTCTGCGAGGCAGGGTTCGAAGAGGTCGATTGCGTCTGGAGGTTTCAGAAGTTCGGGATCTTCGTCGCCTTCAAGGGAAGCGAGAGCGGCTGCGGGCGTCAAACGCTGGCCGACGAATGAAGGGAGCAAGGCGCAGGAACAAGTATGCGCGTCAGGCTCCGCGGGTGAACGCTCTCTCAGGTTTCGTCGTTTCTTTGCACGTCAATCCAGCAATGCGCCGACGTTCGCAGGGGCGCCGGTGAGCGCGACCGCGAGGTCGATCGTGCCGTCCGCGTTCAGATCGGAGGCAGTGAGATACACAGGTTGCGTCGGAAGAGGGTAGTCCGTCTTAGCGGAAAAAGTCCCGTCGCCCACTCCCAGGAGCACTGATACGGAGAAGGCGCCGGCGCCCGAGTTGGTCGTGGCGAGATCGACTTTCTTGTCGCCGTTGAGATCGGCGGCGATGAGAGATCGAGGCGTTGTGCCGGTCGCGAATTCCTGCGGTGCGCCGAAGCTTCCATCGCCTGCGCCCAGATTCACGGCGACCGTGCTGGCGTTCGTGGTCACGGCGATATCTAGTATCGAATCGCCGTTGAAGTCCGCGGAGACGAGGTATGAAGGCTGCGTTCCTGTCGCATAGTCCGTCTTTGCGTTGAACGTTCCGGCTCCGGTTCCCAGCAAGACGGAAAACGTGTTCACGCCGGCGAAATTGTTGGCGACCGCGAGGTCCATATTTCCATCGCCGTTGAAGTCCGCGGCTGCGATGCCTGCGGGAGAGGTGCCGGTTGCGTCATCCGTCTTTGCGCCGAACGTCCCATCGCCCGCGCCCAGGAGAATGGAGACAAAGCCTTGGACCTGGCTGACCACAGCGAGGTCCACGATGCCGTCGTTGTTGAAGTCAGCGGCGGTGATGAACGTGGGGCCGAATCCGACGCCATAGTTCACCTGCGTCGCAAAACCGCCCTGCCCATTTCCGAGCAGCACGGAGATATTGGAGTCAAAATTATTGACGGCGGCGAGGTCCATGTTTCCGTCGCCGTTGAAATCTGCGGCGACGATCCCCCAGGGGCTGTGGCCCACTCCGAAATCCGCTTCCGCGCCGAACGTCCCGTTGCCGTTGCCCGTGAGGAGGGCGACCTGATTCGTCCCGCTCAACGTCATCGCCGCGTCCAGCCTCCCGTCACGATTGAAATCCGCGGAGGTGATTGCGAACGGACCGCTTGAGACGGCAGAGGTGATGGCCGCCTGAAATTGGCCGGCGGTCGCGCGCACGAACGGATTGGTGAGGTCGACGATCTCGTCGAAATTGTTGAACGTATCGCCGTCAAAGTCCGCGGTATCGTCCGCTTCGTCGAGGGGATTCATCCCGGCCGTGGGCCTCGCGATACCGGTCGGTATTCTGAAGGGCGCCGGTCCAACGCGATAACGATCGACCGTGGCGGGGTTGAGCACGAAGTAGCCGTTATTGTTGAGCAGCGGCACGGCGCCGTTGTTGTATTCCTCTCCATCCACGACGCTGCCGTTGTCCAGGTCGTTGATCGTGAACGTTGCGGACGCGGTGATGGTGGAATCGGACGCGTCCGTGCATGTGAAGGTCACTTGCGATGCGGTCATCGCCTCTGCCGGAATCGTCGTCCCCGTGGCGAGCGTGACGGCGAGGCTCGTAGCGTCGAAGGCGAGCCATGCGGGAAGATTCGTCAGACCGTACGTCACGGCATAATCAAGGACCGAACCGTCGCCCTTTGTGCACGCAGGCAGCGTGATGGCGCCCAGCGCAAAGCCTGGCACCATGCCGCGTGGGTTGTTGGCTCCCAGCGCCGTGCGGATGGATGCCGCGGAAGGCGCCGCGATCGTGGTCGTGCCGCTGCCGCAATTCGCGAGAAGCACGCCGATGAGGGAGAGTGAGAGTGCCAGTCCTGCTCTGGAAAAAATGCTCTTCATATTTTTCTCGTTGCCTCCACTTGGCAGTCGCCTGTTTCGTGTGATCTTCTTCGTTTTTCGAAAAAAGTCCATCACTTCCATGAATGGACGCACGCAGGCTCATGTACCGGAAGAGCTTGGATTTCAGGCCCCTCTCCGTTCTCATTCCAATCCGCAGTTGCTCTGTTGCGGTACGGGCTGGTATAAGCCATCTTTATTGGAAGAGATGGGAGAGGACGTCGAGATGAACGCACTTGAGATTATTGAGCTTCTTGATCTGAAACCTCATCCAGAGGGCGGGTATTTCAGGGAGAGCTACAGATCCCACGGAGTTATTCCCTCTGATGCATTACCCAGCGAATACGAAGGCCAGCGGAATATTTCCACCGCCATCTACTATCTGCTCGATAAGGGTGCGAGGTCGAAGATCCATCGCGTGGCCAGCGATGAGATGTGGCACCATTATCTAGGCGGCCCTCTGAAGATCGTGGAGATCATGCCTGACGGTTCGGCGACGGAGACAATCGTGGGGCCTGAAATAGAGCATGGTCAGGTGCTGCAGCACGTCGTTCCTGCGGGGCGATGGTTTGGCGCATATCTCCCTGAAGGCAGCGATTATGCGCTCGCGGGTTGTACGGTCGCCCCGGGTTTCGATTTCGCGGATTTTGAACTTGGTAAGGTGGAAGATTTGCTCCGCCAATTCCCCGGTGCAGAGGATGCAATCCGAACGCTTACGTGACAGAAGCCTAATCGGAGGAAGCGATGAGTGAAAAAAACGCACCCAATCTCGAAGCTGACGAGATGAAAAAGGTCATATTTTTATACAAGGCTCGGCCTTGACGTGAATTCCGACCCTGTTACCGCGGAATCCGCGAAAAAATGCGGCTGCGTGGTTATCGATATCGAGAGAATGACGGGAAGGCGCCGGGTGTAGATCTGTCTGACGAATGCAAATGGACCAACTCGGAGGATTCCATGACCGCCAGGCTCACGGTTGTTCACGATGATATAACCCGCATCAAGGCAGATGCGATCGTCAATGCCGCGAATACATCGCTGCTCGGAGGCGGAGGTGTGGACGGCGCGATCCATCGCAAGGCCGGACCGAAGCTCCTGGAGGAGTGCCGCACACTGGGAGGGTGCAGGACGGGGGAGGCGAAGATCACGCGCGGCTATGAGCTTCCGGCCGCGCATGTGATCCATACGGTCGGCCCGGTCTGGCGCGGGGGCAATGCGGGAGAGGATGGGCTGCTCGCCGCGTGCTATGTCAATTCGCTGAAGCTTGCCCTTGAGCATCGCCTCAAGGTCGTCGCATTTCCCGCAATATCTACCGGCGCGTACGGATTCCCCGCGGAGCGCGCAGCCGCAATCGCCGTGCGCACGGTTCGAGATTTTACGGAGCGCAACCAGGGAATCGACGAGGTGATCTTCGTCCTCTTTTCAGAGGAGGATCTGGAGATTTACACGCGCGCGATCAGCGGAAAATGAAAGAAAGGAGCCGGCATGAAGAAATTCGCATTTGCAGTGATCACTGCAGCGTTGGTGTTGTTTGCTCAAGCGGCGTGGGCGGTGGATCGCGACAACAACCCGCCTGGAGCTGCAGGCGGGCCGGGCACGAACTGGGAGAATCCTCCGGGCGCAGCAGGAGGTCCCGGCGCTTCGCCGAACGTGCGGCATGCGCCGCCGTCGCATCACCACAAGCACTTCTGTCGGAAGCATCCGAAACATGCGGGCTGCGTGGCGAATCCCCCTGGTCCTGCAGGAGGGCCGGGAGCGGGGCCCATACCACCGCCGCCCAGGAAGGGCGACATCGACAATAACCCGCCCGGAGCTGCAGGCGGTCCTGGTACGAACTGGGAAAATCCTCCAGGAGCAAAGGGCGGCCCGGGCGCCAGCCCAAATCGTCGTCCACCGAAATATAAGTAGAGAGAAGATATATGATAAAAAAGGGACGTCTCTTCAGGCCGAGGGGCGTCCTTTATTATTAGACAGGGGGCGCGACCAGAATCCGTTCGAAATCTTCCAGAAAGAGTCCGACAACGTACGGGTCGAGGTTGCTGTGATCGAACTGGATGTGCAGCGGCGTATACGTGTGATCGCCGGTGGCATAGCGCTTGCCGAAATAAAAGATCGGCCTGCCGATATTGATTGCAGGCGTGTGGATGCATAAGTGAGTGAATTGGATGTTGGGGATGTTGCCGATGAAATGCGCGATGTGCCATGTGTCGAGAGGGATCGGTTCGTACGGCTTCAGCTTGTTCAGGACAGCGTCCACGCCGTTGCGGTAGCTCTTGCAGAACTCGGGCCACGTCTGCCCGCAGACGTCCTCCATCAGGACGTCGTTGAACCTCTCCTTGCCGCCGACGGCCACAGGAAAGAAGAGCGGGAGGTTGTCGAAACGGTACCACTTCCCTCCCACCTTTCGAAAACAGAAGCACGCGTGGTTTTTCAGGGTTTGAATGAGGCACCATGAGATGTAGGCGGTCATCGTGGCGCCAGGGCTCTTCTGCATGCGGTCTTTGTAAACGCGGGTCGCTTCAGTGATGTCGAGCTGGACAGTGACCTCAAGGTTCGGGTCCGCAACAACGTCCTTGTCGTGGAAGAGCGTGAGCGCAAACTTTTCATATGAGCTGAGAGATCCTTCATCGAGCAGGACGCCGCCATATCGGTCGATCAACCTGGAGAGATCCAATGCTGCAGGGTAGTTTGCGAGATCCATCTGAGTCTCCTTGGATGCCGCGAGGGCTAGCATGAGAAAAAGCCTCAGCAGTGTCAAAGCGTGTGTAACTCGGCCTGGCTTCGCAATCCTGAAAATGTGGATTCACCTGTATACCAGAAAGCTTCCGATCTGCCGGAGAGAGGCCTGGAGTAAGTTTCATGCTTGGATGCTGAATGATACAAAACCACTCCGGATTTGAGATGACCCCTCTCGTCGATTTCATAATCCGTAACCCTGATCCATTCATCCGGATATGCCTTTTTCATCTCTTCCCACGTCATTCTCTCGCCCATGATCCACCTCCATCCGTAAACGTGCCTACAACGATATAGAGAGAAATTCAACCAGACCGTAACTTCAGTATACCGACAATTTCTGGCGAACTGATCTGGAGAATATGGATGGTGCCGTGTCGGCCGCAAATGACCGTAAAACGAGCATCAGCGGAAGCAGTGAGATAACGCCGAATCCGATCCGTTCTGATGGGCATTTGATTCACGCAACCTGCTCCGATGGTTCGCTCAAGCACGTGCGGATGTGTTGTATGAGATTCAGGCGCGCTTCACAATAAGGGTCGCAGCCGAGAGCCATTCCGCAGCGTGACATATCGGCAAGATCTTTTTCGCGGACATTTCCGAGCTTCCACTTCAAAAAGACGGAGGTATATTCGCACGGATACACGTCGCCGTGCATGTTGATGGAGAGGTTCTCGCCGCAGCAGCCTGCGAGTTCGCACCCTGTTGCCGCCTCCTTGCGCATGATCTTCTGCTCGACGTCGTCCAGGAACCGGACGCATATGGCATCATGATGCCGGCTCTTCCAGTGGTCGTACAATTCGATCATCGCGCGGAGATAGTTGTCGGAGTCGAGCGACGATGCATCGCCCTGAAAGAAGCACGGGATGAAATCCACTGTTTTGAATCCCTCGTCCACGAAGAAATCCAGGGACTCGCAGAGATGCGGCGATGTCTCGTTCGTGATGACGCTGATGGCACTGCAGGGGAGGCCGTGCCCGGCCAGGCACCTGGCAGCCCGCAGCGTGCGCTCGAAGCTCGATGCGCCGGTCGGATATTTGCGATGGATATCGTGCACGCGCCTGGGGCCGTCCAGGCTGATTCCCACGAGGACGTCGTGCTTGAGAAAGAATTCCGCCCACGCGTCGTCGATGAGCGTTCCATTAGTCTGGAATGCGTTGATGAACCGATACCCCCTGGCTTTGAACTCCGCCTCGATCTCAAAGATCGCTTCATAATATTCCGTGCCGCAGAGCAGCGGCTCGCCGCCGTGCCAGATGAGCGCGATGGGCCGCGTGTGGTCGCCGCTCCGATCGATCCAGCGCGCGTAGCTTTCGATCGCGCGGCTTACGGTTAGCAGCGACATCTGCTCCGAGGAACGCACCATTCCTTTACGATAGCAATATGTGCAGCCGAGGTTGCACGCCTCGGTCACCTTCATGACAAGGCTCTGGATTCGGTGATCTGAAAAATCCCACAACGGAAAATCTTTTTTATGATCGGTATCCATCAATACCTCCCGAAGTGATCCAGCGCGATTCATACATAGCAATATGGATGCCAAATTCCGATGCGGTCGGACGTCACACGTAAGTCGCCGTGATTTAGATGAATTGTGAAAAAGGAGGGCGCGATTCAAAATCGTAGTTGTACTACGAGCTGAACAATAAGTGTGCTGACGCGTCCGCGATTGCGAACAGCGGAATTTATTTTCGCTCCTTCACGTACTTCAGAATCGCCTTGAACTGGCTCTCGCCGTCCAGGCCGGCCTCTTCCAGCACCATGTCCGCCTGGCCGCTGCCCAGGTAATGGCCCTTCTGGAACGGGTGCATGGTCATCGCCCTGCCGAAGTCGCTCGTTATCCAGCGTAACATCGTGGGGAGTGTGAATCCGGTGATGCCCATCGCCTCATCGGCGTGCGCACGCGGCATGATGCGCTCCTGCTCGGGGCGCGGCAGCGTATCGAAGAGCTCAGCGCTGGTGACGCAGTAGGCATTGAGGTCGAGCCCCTCCTTTTCAATAAGCGGCAGCGCCTCGTTGACAAACGCATATGTCACTCCGCTCTCCTGGAGGATGATCGTCCCGTCGCCTTTTCCTTTGGCCCTGCGCAGCGCATACAATCCCTTCGCCGAATCCTCCGCAGGCGCGATCCCGAGCGCCTTTCTGTCGGGCACCGTCTCGTTCGGGCGGGTGACGAACGGCGCTATGATCGCGGGTCTCTTTGACAGCGCGGCGCACATGAGCGCCCACACCTCGTCTGGCGCCCACGGCGTGAGCGTGATCATCGTGCCCTGCGGGAAATTCTCCTGCAACAGCTGCAGTGCCTGCGGGTCCGCATGAGTGGGTCCATCCTCGCCGGTCTTGAGCCCGGCGTGTGCGCATATCATTATAAAGGGCTTGTATGGCTCCTTGGCCATGTGCTGTCTCGCCTGGTTGCCGATAGCGTGCAGCCTCGCGGCTACGTGGCCGAGCGGTGCGATGAAGGCGGCGTAGGAGGAAGCGACGCCGATGTGGCGGCCGTAGTTCGAAAGCCCGCCCATGACTGCCGCAATCGCGTCCTCGCAGATGCCGCCGATGGAGAGCAGCCTCGATCCAGAATTTGTTTTCGCGTTGAAGAAGCCCTCAGGGAAGCCGGCGTCGATGACGTTGGCGTTCGTGGAGCCGAGCAAGTCCGCGGCAGCGGCGATGATAGCGCCGCCCGATTTTTTGTTGAGGAGATTCAGCGCGCGGCCGAGTTCGTTGCGCAGCGTGGCGGAGGAGCCGGGTTTTAGCTTCAGCTCTTCCGGCGTCTGCACGAGCCCCTTCGCGGCAAGATCGTAGACCGCATCCAGATGCGGCGCGTTCTCCCTCGGCTTGCGGCTCTGCTTGTCGAGACGCTGCTTCGCCTCCAAAAGCCTTGCGGCCAGCAACTTCGTTGCGGCTTCGCTCTTATCCATCGCGCTTCGCACGACCGTCAGCGCCTCCCACAGACATTCCTCCATAATCGTGCGTTCGTCGCAGCCATTCTGGCAGCGCAGATCGCCCTGTTCGCATTTGGGCAGCTTCACGTCGAACTTCTCCATCAAGGGGGAGAGCGCCTCATAGAAACCTGCGGAGCAGAGCTTGTGTCCGGAGCCGTGCGACGCGCGGCCTTCGATGCCGTACTTCCACCCCTTGACCGTGTGATAGACGATGGCGGTGGGCTGGGTCGTATCCATCGCGGCGGCCCATCTCTGCGCCGCGACGATCATCTGGAAGTCCATGCCGTCGGGCACATAGATCACGTTCCAGTCGTGCAGGTAGCAGAGTTCGCGCGGGTCCCACTGCACGTAGTCGCCGGGATCCTCGCCCTCGCGGCATACGCGGTTGGAGTCGATGGAGGACTGGTTCCAGTCCACGTGCAGGATCGCGTTGCGAAGCGACGCGGTGCCGGCTGCAGCGAGCGACTCCGAGACGCGGCCCGGAGTCATGCCGCCTTCTCCCTCCACGATGTGGACCCGCGGCGCGCAATCACCGTAATAGTCCGCAGCGCCGAACGCGAGCCCGAGCGAAGCAGCCAAGCCCACGCCGGACGCGCCGGTGGAGAGGCGGATGAACGGAGTGGCGGGAGTGGGATGCCCGTCGAGCGGTTTTGCGTTGAACTTCTTGAAGAGCGGCGTGGCCGTGACTGGATTTCTGCGGAAGCCGAGCAGATCCTCAAGGCGGAGCTGCTGTTTCAAATCAGATGGCAGCAGGCGCGGATTGATTATGCGCGCAACTTCGTTGCGCAGCGCCCACATCGAATAGAGACCCAGCGCTTTGTGCCCGGCCCCATAAGATATGACGTCGGCCTCCGGGCGATCCGGGTTCGAGAAATCGTAGTCCATCGCGTCGAAGATGAGGCCGGTGACAAAGCGCCCCGACGATATCGAGCCGCCAGGGTGGCCGGACATGGGCACGTAGTTGTACATGACCGCGCAGAGGGAGCGATAGATGAGATCGAACGCCTCGAACGCCGCAAGTTCATCAGCGGAGAGCGGCGGTTTTGTCTGCCCTGTTTCCTGTGCGATATCGATGTAGATTCCGCGCCGCGGTCCGAAATTGAATGCCATGTTGGGCTCCTTAATTATAAATGTCCTGGAAGAGGGACGGAACCTGCCTCCGTCTATGGCCGCCATTTGAGCGCGGCGCACACTATCCAAGCGGGTTGCTTCAGTCAACAATGCGCTCATAATTAAAACATATTGACATATTAGAATATTCTAATATTCTCATATCATGAGCAATGCGATGAAAAAGGCGGAAAAGGTCTGCACCTGTCTCAAGGGGATATCGCATCCTACGCGGCTGGCGATCCTGATGGAGCTCAAACAGGGGCCCCGCAGCGTGGGAGAGCTCGTGGAACGCCTGGACTTCGCAAGCCAGTCGAACGTCTCCCAGCACCTTTCGCAGATGCGTTCCTGCGGGATCGTTTCGTCCAGGCGGGACGGCGCGCAGATATTCTACGAAGCCGCCGATCGCAGGCTCTTTCAGTTCCTCGACTTGCTGGGCGAACTATTCTGCAAATAACGTCAAGGAGGTCTTCCGTCATGAAGGCAAAGGCCGCATTTCACGTGATCGCAGTCATTATGATGACCCTTGCGCTGCCGCGCGCCATGGCCGCGGAGACCCTCACTCTCAAGGAGGCGCTCGATCGCGCAGCGGGCGAATCGCCGCGCGTCATGGCGAGGGAGGCCGCGGCCGACGCCTCCTCAAAGGCGGTGCAAGAGGCCAACGCCGCCTTTCTTCCGAAGCTGGCAGTTTCGGAGACGTTCATGCGCACGAACGACCCAGTCGGCGTCTTCTCGGCAAAGCTCGACCAGGCAAAATTCACCGCCGCCGACTTCAATCTGCCGCAGCTCAACGATCCCAAATCGATCAACAACTGGACGACGCGCGTGGAGCTCGCGGTTCCCGCATTTCACAGCGGCGTTGATTGGGCGCAGCGGCGCGCGGCGCTGGAGCAGAACACGTCCAGTGAGAAGCTCGCCGACTTCGAACGATCGCGCGTTCGTTTTGCGGTGATGAAACTCTACTACACGGCGGTGGCGATGGCGGAGCAGCGCTTGGCAGTCAATGAAGGGATAAGGCGCCTGCGCGCGCTGGAGGGTTCGTATCAGCTGATGGAAGCGCCGACCTCCGCATCGACCACAAGCTACCTCGTAGCCAAATCGGTTCGCACCGGCCTCGATGCGGAAGCGGTGCGACTCGAGTGCAGGCGCAAACAGGCACTGAGGGACCTGAACGCGGTGATGGGCGTCGAACCAGATACAGAACTCGCGCTCACTGATCCCCTGCCCGCGGTCGTGCTTGCGCAGGGAAGTGATGTCCCGGCAAAGTCGCGCGCGGATATCGAGGCATCCGCCGCGGGCGTGCGTGCGGCGGGCGCCGAACGTGATGCGGCGGCGCGGCGCTGGGGGCCGGACGTCGATCTCTTCGGCGCGTACAATTTATACACGGGAAACTTCGACGGCTCTAACGGCTCATACGAGGTCGGCGCGCGTCTCTCCTGGCAGGTCTTCGACTGGGGGCGGCAGGCGCGCACGGCACGCTCAGGCGCGGTGCTGGAGCAGGCGCAGCAGATGCACAGGGCCGCCGAGCTCTCAGCTGCAGCGGATCTGGCGACTGCGGCATCCAACATCCGCTCATGCGCCGAACGATATCGCATCGTCAGCCAGGCGGTCGGCACCGCGTCGGAAGCCGTTGGGCAGGCAACGACGCGCTATGCCGAAGGCACGCTGCCGCTCATGGATTATTCGCAGACTATTCAGAACTGGGTGAACATGCGCCAGCGCCTTATCGAGAACCATCTCGATTTTGCCACAGCCCAGGCGGAGTATGACTTCCAGAGGGGGGCGCTCTGATGCAGAACGAATCTCGCGGCAACGATTCAAACGAAAAACTCAAAATCCGCACGGGGCTCGGGCCCGCAGGGCGCCTCGCGAGCGCGTTCACAAACTCGAGGCTCACTCCCCTCATCATCATCGCCGCCATCATGCTCGGCATCATGGCGATATCGCTCACGCCCCGCGAGGAGGAACCGCAGATACGCGTGCCCATGGTAGACGTGGTGATTCCGTTTCCGGGAGCCACGCCGCGTGAAGTCGAGCAGCGGGTGACCACTCCCGTAGAGAAGCTGCTCTGGGGAATCCCGAACGTGGAATACATCTACAGCGCCTCGCGCGCGGGCGGAGCGCTCGTCACCGTGCGCTTTAAGGTGGGCACGGACCTCGAGCCCGCCGTGCTGCGCATCCACCACAAGCTCCGCGAGCATATGCCGGAGAAACCTGAGGGCATAGGTTTTCCACTCGTACGCTCGTATACGATAGACGACGTGCCGTTTCTGGCGCTGACCTTCCACGGCGGCACGAGTTCTTTTGAACTCCGCAGGATCGCGCAGGAGGCGGCGCGCCAGCTCGCGGAAATTCCCGACGTGTCGCTCATAGAGACCGTCGGCGGCGAGCCGCGGCAGGTGCGGATCATTCCGGATCCGGCGAAGCTCGCGTCGCAATCCGTGAGCATTCTCGAATTTTTCCAGCCGCTCATCACGGGCAACGTGCAGGGACGCGTGGGCGCGACAAAGGGGGTGGATCCGGAGTGGATCGTGGAGGTCGGAGGTTTCTTCCACTCGGCGGATGAGGTCTCAGACATCGTCGTAGGGATCAAGGGCGGGCGCGCGGTCCACGTGCGCGACGTGGCGGAAGTCATCGACGGGCCTGCGGAACGGACGAACTCCGTGTTGTTCGCTGCGCCGGGCAAAAGCCCGGAGCCGGCCGTCACTCTTTCGTTTTCGAAGCGGCCCGGCACGAACGCGACGGCGCTCGTAAACCGGATTCTTGAAAAGACCGCGCTGATCGCGCCCGCGATCCTGCCCGCCGGAGTCACCTACGACGTCACCCGCAACTACGGCAAGACTGCAAAGGATAAATCCGACGAGCTGATAAAGCACCTGCTCATCGCCTCCGTATCCGTGGTCCTGCTCATCGCCGTGGCTCTGGGGATGCGATTCGGGCTCGTGGTGGGAATTGCCGTGCCGGTGACGTTGGCGCTCACGTTGCTCATCTATTATATATTCGGCTACACGCTCAACCGCGTCACGCTCTTCGCGCTCATCTTCTCAATCGGAATCCTCGTCGACGACGCGATCGTGGTAGTTGAGAACGTGCATCGGCACCTGCATTCACCGCAGCCGCGCGGCAAATCCATCGCGAGCATCATCGTGGAGGCGGTGAACGAGGTCGGCAATCCCACTATCCTTGCGACCTTCGCGGTGATCGCCGCGATCCTGCCGATGGCGTTCGTGCGCGGGCTCATGGGGCCGTACATGAGGCCGATTCCGGTCGGCGCCTCTCTCGCGATGATGTTCTCGCTCATCATCGCCTTCACGATATCTCCGTGGGGCGCGTTCAGGGTCCATCGCCGCGCGTTCGAGAGGGGAGAGTTTGAAGAGGATCAGGAGCGCGTTGACAAAAAACGCTCCGTGCTGGACCGGATCTACTACCGCGTCATGGGACGGCTTCTCGATAAGAGGAAGGCGCGGCTTGCGTTTGCGGGGATCATCGTTCTGCTCTTCTCCGGCGTGATCCTCCTCATCGCAGACAAAGTGGTGCGCGTGAAGATGCTGCCGTTCGACAACAAGAGCGAATTCCAGGTGATGCTCGATCTCGACGAGGGCAGGCCCATCGAGGCCACGGAGGCCGCTGCAAAGGAGATCGGCCGTTATCTGGAGAAGGTACCTGAAGTCCTGAATTACCAGATCTACTCAGGCGCAGCATCGCCCATGAATTTCAACGGGCTCGTGCGCCATTACTTCATGCGGAGCGAACCTCATCAGGGAGACATCCAGGTGAACCTCGTGGATCGCCACGAGCGAAAACGGCAGAGCCACGAAATCGCGAAGGCCGTGAGGGACGAGATCGTGCGCATAGCAGCGGCGCACGGCGCGCGCGCAAAGATCGTGGAAATACCGCCGGGGCCTCCGGTGCTCGATACGCTCGTGGCCGAGATCTACGGTCCCGACGAATCCGGTCAGATCAAACTCGCGCGCGAGGTGAAGGAAATTTTTTCCCAGACGCCTGGCGTTGTGGACGTGGACTGGATGGTAGAGCATCCGCAGGACAAATACCTCATACAGGTAGATCGCCGCTCGGCCTCGCTGCGCCGCGTTCCGCTGGAGAGCGTCTACCAGGCGATAGCAGCTGCTGTAGGCGGCAGCCCCTCCGGGCTCGTGCACTTTGAAGAAGGACGAGAGCCGGTGCCGATAGTCATTCAGCTGCCGCGCAAGGATCGCGCGGATCTCTCGAAGGTGATGGATCTCAAGGTGCAATCGCTGGACGGATCGTTCGTAGCGCTCAATTCGATCGCGAGGGTTATGGATACAAAAGAGGCGCAGACGATCTTCCACAAGAATCTTAAACGCGTCGTGTACGTGATCGGCGATCTTGCCGGCCGCGAGGAGAGCCCGATTTATGCGCTGATGACGATGAACAAAAAGATCGACGAACTCCGCGCGCCGGACGGCGGTGCGGTTGAGATGCATTCCATAGCGCAGCCGGAGACGACGGAAAACTACGCGCTCAAGTGGGACGGCGAGTGGCACATATCGTACGAAGTCTTCCGCGACCTTGGCATCGCGTTCGCCGTGGTCATGGTGCTCATCTACATCCTCGTGGTCGGATGGTTTGAATCCTACATCGTGCCGATCGTCATCATGATCCCGATACCCCTCTCGCTCATCGGAATCATTCCAGGACACTGGCTCTTTGGCGCGTTCTTCACCGCCACGTCGATGATAGGCTTTATCGCGGGCGCGGGCATCATCGTGCGAAACTCGATCATACTCGTGGATTTCATAGAGCTCAGGCTGCGCCAGGGCATGCCGCTCCGCGAGGCGGTGATCGACGCGGGGGCCGTGCGCTTCAGGCCCATGCTCCTCACCGCGGCCGCGGTCGTAGTGGGCAGCTTCGTCATACTCTTCGATCCGATCTTCCAGGGGCTGGCGATCTCGCTCATGACCGGAGAAGTTGCAGCGACGCTGCTTTCTCGCTTTGCAGTGCCGCTGCTCTATTTTCTGCTCGTGGGTAAGCGGAGAGAGGTGCAGCTCTGCGCGCTGCCTGTCCACCCGGAGCACGTCTGACGATTATCGATTGCGCTTCAACATTAAAGGGAGGCCGCATGAAACGGGAACACGTCATCAGGATTTTCGCGGGAACATTTGTCCTCTCCGGATTGGCGCTTGGAAGATGGGTGAATCCGTGGTGGCTTCTGCTCCCGACTTTTGTCGGAGTAAATCTGCTGCAGTCGGGCATCACGCGGTGGTGCCTTCTTGAGGATATACTCAAGAAATTCAATATCGGGGAGGAGTGCCGCTGATCGCGCGATCAGCGCTTTCCGCGAAACCGCCCGAGCTTCAGATATCGGCCGACGTTTGCGGCGGGATGGAGCCATGGTGAGAGCTTGCCGGTTGCACAGGTCATGATCGTCGTGATGCCAGGCCCGTGTCCCGAGAGGTGCGAATCTCCGTGGATCACTATTCCTATGACGACGCCCCCTTCAAGATAACGCCATCCGAAGCTCGCGTCGTGGTCCTTGATCGCTACAAGATCGCCGAGTTTCAAATTCGCAAGCCCGTTGCGTTCGAGCGCCTTCCTGTCCGAGGTCATCATGTCGTAGTCGCCCGAGCGCGCATGCTCGCTGCCTATGCCCGAGCCCATGAGGGCCGCAGGGATGATGCCCGCCACGGGGACTTCTATGCCGCCGTTCGCTTCGCGCAGCCCCATCTTCTTGAGCAACGCCGGATCGAGAGAGCTTACGACTACGTCAGGATGATCTGCCAGCTTGAGCCCCTGGCCGAATGAGCGGATCTGGAAGCGATCCTCCACCGATAGCTTGTTGAGCACCGCGGGCGCAAAATCGATGATAACGTGCTCCGCGCCGCCGTGATGGCCGACCACTGTCCCCCTGGCGCCCTTCGAGTTTCCGGTGAGCACTATGGCTTCGTTTCCAGCGCACGCGAGGAAGTTGTACGAGACGTTCGGTCTGTCCCGGCGCTTTTCGAAATTGAGGATGCTCGATACGGCGGGCTCCACGTGATCTGCCTCCCACCCGAACGCAGAATCGCCAACGAGCACATTGTACGTGATGCCGCCGATGGCAGGCACGTTGTGAACCGTGCCATCGTGGCCTACGGTATTAGGATAAGCGATCGCAGGAGCAACGCGTCCTTCGACCGCGATCTTCACCAGCCTCGATTCATTAGTCTTGAGCATACGGCGTACATAACCGATGAACTTCAGCGAGTAAAGCAGAGGATTCCTTGCCTGAATCGGGTTCGCGCCATAAAGCGAGCCCGGGCTCCGTGCCAAGAGCGAGCTCCGTGCTACGAAGGACGCGTGGCGTCCACCCTCCCGGCGAACGAGTCGACACCGAATCTTTTTCAGTTCTTGAGGCTAACGATAGAGCGCACGCCATCGCGGTCCAGTTCTTCTATGTAAGGAGTCAACCTTCTATGTAAGGAGTCAACCTCCAATCCGGCACCGACGTTGTGCGACCGCCCGGGTTGTGTCTTGTCGTCAAGCGGCGCTCCGTCCGTATTCCCTTGTTGCCGCGGGATTTGGGATGCCTTCCCTCG
>JAJZQH010000018.1 GCA_021810905.1 bacterium | reverse complement strand
GGAAAAGTGAATCTGACGGCGATCAACATATTATCGCCTCTATTGACCGAAGAGAATCATGAAGAGCTGCTGAGGCGTGCAGCCTTCAAATCAAAACGAGATGTTGAAAGGATGAGGGCCGAATATGTACCCATGCCTGATGTGCCGGACATGATCCGCAATCTCCCGACTCCGACTTGCGCCGGCGCAAGTTCCCCATGCAATGCACTGCCGAGCCCGGAACTGGAGCAGGCTCATGTGGTACGATGCAGCGATGTGAACATACCATATTCGCCTCCGGAGAGCCCGGCGAGGCGCGATGCGATCTCGCCCCTCTCTGAACAGCGCGTGAAATTTCAGTTTACCGGGAGCGAACAACTCCGTGGCAAGATCGAGCGCAAAAGGCGGAAGCTCAAACGATCCGAAGAATATCCGCCTGCTCTGTCACGCTCATAATCAGTTGTCGCTTCGCTCTAACCTATAAGGCTACTCGTTCCTCGCCCAGTAGGGTGAATGCCATTTCCCTAATCAATCCTCACAACCAACTGCAATTTCACCTCTTTTCACTCACCGCACTTTTCTTCCCGTCGGATCACGGCAGGTACAGAAAAAATGTCATCAAGGCCGTCGGTACCTCCTGCCGGCTGCACGAACGGCGTCGAAGAACCAGGTGCTTTTCGCAAATTGCTCGAATTGTTGAGGAGTCATGCGCCAGGCCCAGTTGCGCCAATCGGTCGTGCCCGGCCTGTTCATGCGCGCTTCATTGCCGAGTTGCAGCACGTCCTGCATGGGAATCACCGCCAGGCATGAAGCCGAGCCGAGAACCGATGCTACTATCTGTCTGCCAACATCTCCCCATCTCAGAAATGTGCCGCCCAGATAATGACGCATGTTGTGTTCCCACGCCTTACCCCAGCCCTGCTGGTATCCACGTTTTATATAACCAGCCAGTGTTTCCGTATCGTGATTTCCCGTATAGGCCACTGAATTTTTCGGATAATGATGCGGAAGATAACCATCGTCCCAGTAGTTAGGATTTGCGAACATGAAGGGCTTCATGCCGGGGATGCGATGCGCGTGCATGATCTCCAGGATCTTTGGAGGAACATCTCCAAGATCCTCTCCCACGGGGTGAAACGTCTTTGGAAACGCAGTCATCACGGAATGGAAGAAGGCATCAGCGGGACCGTCTTCCCAGCGTCCTTCCCAGGCCGCTTTGCCAGGCTCGACCGACCACCTGCGCGCCAAGCCCGAGATATGATCGACCCTCAAGAAGCCGTTGAAGTAACCTATCCCATGTTCAAAGCGGCTGCGCCACCAAGAAAACCCGTCCTCTTCATGCGTGGGCCAGTTGTAGAGGGGATTTCCCCACACCTGATCGGGAACACCTGCAACGCGGACCGGTCTCTTTGCTTCATCGAGCTGGAAGAGTTGCGGGCTGGCCCAGGCATCGGCGCTGTCCAGGTCCAAGTACAGCGGCACGTCGCCTAAAAAAATAACGCCCCTTTGTGCGGCGTATTTTTTCAGCTCTCTGAACTGCCTGTCGAATACGTATTGAATCGCCTTCTCGCGCCTTATTAGGGGTTTTACCTGGGCCGAAAACGTATCCAATGCTTTTGGATCGCGGTCCCGGAATTCACGAGGCCATTCGGTCCACGGACCTCCATTGAAACTGTGTTTTATCGCCCTGAAGAGCGCATAGTCATCGAGCCAGCCTTCGTTCCCGCGCACGAACCTTTCGTAATCGCTATCGCCTTCAAAGCCGCCCGTCCTTCTCATCAAGGCATCGAACATCTGCTCGCGCGCTGTCGCTGCGGCTGCAAAATCAGCATATCCCATGTTTGGAATTACCGAAGGGAGGTCGTGCCTCGCGATCATACCATCCCTAACCATCTGCGCGGGACTGATGAGGAGTTTGTTGCCGGCAAATGCAGATTCTCCCCTATAGGGCGAATGCACGCCATCGGTCGGCGTCAGGGGGAGCATCGACAATACGCGAACGCCGTTCTCTCCGAATACATCGACCACGTCCCTGGCGCGAGGGCCCAGGGCGCCTATGCCGTAATCACCGGGAAATGAAGTTGGATGAAGAAGTATGCCGCTCTCGCGATCGTCCTCTCTGACAAATCCTGCGGCATCGGGCTCAACATCGACAGCGGAATCGCTTTGCGCAAAACTGATAAGAGAAAGGGCTGGACCCGCTGAAATATCGGCCATCACTTGATTAGGCGGCATGAATCGTCTCCCGAGGTTGGAACATTTTCAATGTCAAAGCGGTAGAGCCGATCGATCCCAAATGATTTTTGTTCACATGGATATAATACGGAATGGATCGAAAAAATCCATTATTTATTGCAAATGTCAAGAATGCAGATCGTCGAGCGTTCAAGCAATACGGACAGTCATTTTTTTCAACATGATGCTTGAAATCGCGACCGTAAAAAGGCAAAGAGCAGCGGGGGTAAGGAGTGAAATATGGCTTCAGTAGGGATTTGCGCTCCGGCGGGCATGGGCATTTTGGCACATGCATCTGCCACCGCAGACGACGCCTCAGATGGTACGGGAGGCGTAGACGAAACAGGCGCAGCTGATCTCCAAAACGTCGATGCAGTTGCATCATCAGGTTCGGCATCCTCTATCTACGAAATCAATACATGGGTTTGGCTTCGGGAACTGTCGCGAAAATATCGGCATCCGGTGACTCTCGCCGATGTTCCGCGAGAAGAATGGTCTGCCATCGCAAAACTGGGGATCGGCGCGGTCTGGCTCATGGGCGTGTGGGAGCGCAGTCCGGCCGGCATTCAGCTCGCGCTCAACGATGGACCCCGGATGGGTGATTTCAGGCGCACGCTGCCCGACTTTCGACCGGATGACGTGGTGGGCTCGCCATACTGCGTGCGCAAGTACGAAGTCGACGACCGGCTCGGCGGCAGGGAGGGGCTTGCCGTTGCGCGCAGAGAGCTAGCCGACCGCGGCATGGGGCTGGTGCTGGATTATGTGCCAAACCACGTTGCGCCCGATCATCCGTGGACTCGCGAGCATCCGGAATATTTCATATCAGGAGAGCCGGGATGGGATCCCGCCGCGTTCATCGAAATCGGCGGAAAGACCCTTGCTCGCGGTAAAGATCCGAACTATGCGCCGTGGCCCGACGTTGTGCAGCTGAATGCCTTTCATCCGGATCTTCGGCAGGCCGCGATCGGGATCATGAAGGATATTGCCGGCCAGTGCGACGGGATACGCGTCGACTTGGCCATGCTCTTTCTCAACAACACGTTCGAGCGGACATGGGGTTGGCGCGTGGGTTCTTCTCCGCCTACGGAATTCTGGCGCGAGGCGATCGATGCGGTACGCAGGGAATATCCAGGACTGCTTCTCTTGGCTGAGGCCTACTGGGATGAGTGGGAGCTGATGCAGCACGGCTTTGACGCCTGCTATGATATGCAACTCTACCATCGGCTGTTGGAGGGGAGCGCCGAGTCGATCCGCCAGCACCTGGTTGCGGATGCCGGTTACCAGCGGCGGTTCGTGCGCTTCATCGAGAATCACGACGAGCCGCGCGTGGCTTCGATCGTCTCGCCCGAGCGTGCGCGGGCGGCCGCCGTGGCGATCGCCACCTTGCCCGGAACGAAGCTCTGGCACGAAGGCCAGTTCGAGGGTCGAAGGGTCCGGGTGCCGGTCTTTCTCGGCAGGCGGCCGGAGGAGGCATCCGACGCCGGACTTGCAGCGTTTTACGAGAAGCTGCGTGAGACAGTGAAACGCCTGCATCTCGGCGCAGGCGAGTTCTACCTCTGCCATCACGAAGGCCCGAACCTCGTCGCGTGGTGCTGGAGGGCCGGAGACAAACGCCATCTCATCGTCTTGAATTTTTCGGACAAGCAGTCGCAGGGCATGGTGAGGCTTCCGTGGTCAGAGCTCGGCGGCCATCAGTGGCGGCTCAGCGATGAGCTCTCGACCGATCGCTTCGACCGCGACGGCAGCCAGATGCAAAGTCCCGGACTCTACGTGGACCTGAAACCGTGGGGGTTCCATTTCCTGAGGTTTTCAGAGAACGGAAGATGATGATTCGATTGATACGCGAGATCGAAAGAGAGGCGCGCGCGCACTTTGAAGTCGCACGCGGCAGCCACGGCTGGGATCACACCGAGCGCGTGAAGAGACTCGCGCTGCACATCGGCCGTGTCGAGGGCGCCGACCTTGCGGTGATCGAGATCGCGGCGCTTCTTCATGACATCGGCCGGCACAGGGAGGATGAATCGCATGGCGAGATCTGCCACGCGGAGGAGGGGGCAAAGATGGCGCGCGAGATCCTCGTGCGCCACGGCCTGGACGAGGGAATCGTCGGGCGCGTCGTGCACGCTATCGAGCACCACCGCTTTCGCAAGGGCAAAGAGCCGGACACTCTGGAGGCGAAGACGTTGTTCGACGCGGACAAGCTCGACGCCATCGGCGCGGTCGGCATAGGCCGCGCGTTTCTCTTCGCGGGCGAGAACGGGGCTCGGCTGCACAATACGCCTGGCGTAGATCCTCTATTATTTCCCGCCTACGGCTCCGAGGACACGGCGTACCGCGAATTCCTCCACAAATTGCGCCACGTGCGCGAGCGCATGCTCACGAACGAGGGCCGCAGGCTCGCGGAGGAGAGGCACGAGTTCATGCTGCAATTCTTCGACAGGCTGAAGGAGGAAATTGAGGGAAAGATATAAGCGCTTCATATGAGGGTATGCGGTTAGGGATCCCATATGTTGTTTATCAGTAAGTTATTTGCTTATTGTTGATTGAACGCTTGATCGTAAACGCTCGGAACCTCTTATCTTGCTTGACTCTCCAGTCCTAATGCCATTAGACATGCGCCTCTTTCAGTTCCAAATCGTAATTCTTACCCAGGAGGGCAGAGTGCACAAAAGGATGATAATCATTGGCGGTCTGTGTGTTTCACTCATAACGGCGGTGATTTTCACTTCCCGTCCGGCGACGAGTATACCGCCACTACCGCAGACACTCTCGCTGAGTGCTGCCGCGTATTCGGTGAACGAGCCGGATGGCACGGCGACCATAACCGTCCTGCGCAGCTCTGCGGATGTAAATCGTGTGGCAAATGTGGATCTGACCACGAGTGCCGGCACGGCAACAGCGGTCGATGATTACACCGAGACCGTCGTCACTGTGCACTTCGCCTCTGGCGAAACGACTCAGGATGTGGCGATCCCGATTACGGACGATCTTCTCAAAGAGGCCGACGAGACGGTCAACATCACGCTTTCCAACGCCGGCGGCGGCGGCGCTTCACTCGGTGATCCCGCTGTCGCGGTCCTCACCATCGTAAACGATGACCTCAATGCCACTTGCGGCAACAATGCCGTAGAGCTGGGCGAAACCTGCGATGATGGCAACGGTCTCGATGGCGACGGCTGTTCAGTGACCTGTCAGACGGAAGCGTGTGGCGATGGAGCGGTGAACAACAACGGCACGGAACAGTGCGATGACGGGAATGCCGTCGACGGCGACTGCTGCAGCGCGACGTGCCAGTTTGAGGCTGCAGGGAGCGCTTGCGACGACGGCAATGTCTGCTCTCTCACCGATGAGTGCGACGGGGCCGGCCTCTGCTCAGGAAATGGCTCGACCTGCGGCAACGGATTCGTCGAGGGCGCCTGCGCCGAGCAATGCGATGACGGCAATGCCGTGAATGGCGATGGCTGTTCGATGACCTGCAAGACGGAAATCTGTGGTGATGGGGCGGTAAACAACAATGGCGCAGAGCAGTGCGATGACGGCAACGTGACCCTTGGCGATGGCTGCGATGATAACTGTCGGACGGAAGCGTCTCCGGCGGTGAATCCTCAGCCGACGACGGAGCCCCCTGCTGCCGATGATACGACCGGTGCAAGCAATGATGAACCTGCTGCTCCTGCGGACGCCCTCGGATCGGATGGCGGTGGCACTGGCGGCTGCAGCCTGATCGCGCGGTAAGAGGTTGAATGAAAAATATTGGAGCATCCTGTGATCGCATTCGGAGATCACAGGATGCTCTTATCATTTGAGCCTCACCAGCTTGTCCCATTTCTTTATCGGTCTCGTGCGTGTGAGATACCATATCTCCCGGTATCCGCATGCCGGGATCTTGAGGCCCAGCCGCGGATCGAAGACCGTTCGCGCGTCGAAGATGCGCGAGAAATCCCGCAGCACGAGCAGCATCGGGCGGTCGTAAGGGTAGTCGCTCACCTTTG
Source organism: bacterium (assembly GCA_021810905.1). Lineage (GTDB taxonomy): Bacteria > UBA10199 > UBA10199 > 2-02-FULL-44-16 > JAAZCA01 > JAJZQH01. The sequence continues at coordinate 25,001 of JAJZQH010000018.1, read as the reverse complement.
CGGCCTTTTTTTTCAGGATCGTCATGAGCACGTCCACGTGATCCTGCGCCGTGATGATGCCGTGCACGTGCGAGCCGTCGCGGCCCATGAGCATCATCGCTTCTTTCTTGTCGTGGAAGATGTGCGCGATCTCGACTCCAAGAATTTCTTTTGAAAGCTTGTCTCGGATTTCGAAATCCGGCCGCTCCCGCTTCAGGTGCATGCGGAATTTCGCTCCGTTCTTGCGGTTATAGAGCCTGAGAAAATAGGCCAGGGCCTCGCGTTCAATGCGTTCCTTCTCGTCCATGGGCATGGAGTAGCGGCAATGAGGCGCAGATGTCAATGCGTCTCGCGGGCCCGATTGAAAAAGGCGCAGACGTATCTTGACGCAAAAATATCACGCAACTTTCCGCCTTTTCCGCCGAGAATTCATATGAGATCCTTTGTCTCGTCACAGGGAACTTCAATGCCGCCCATGGATGTATCTCAGGTTCTGCTGCAGCAGCCGGCTTCGATGGAAACGATGCCGGAGGTGACGTCTTCCGATCTTGCAGCCGACGGTTCATTGGAGAGCGAGGCTGAGGCGCTATCCTCCCCAGATCTTGACGCCGCGGTCCGGATTGGAGATGAAGAATGCCGTGAATTCACGGATCACGTGATGCATTTTGCCTATCCGGAGCCACCCCGGATTCCCTTCTTCCATAAATCCACTGCGAGCGGTTTCTTTCAACGGGTGCGCCGGTTGTTCTTCGGATGTTTTTATAATGACATGCGTACCCTGGGAGAGCCGAAGATCCTGGCCATGACGAGGTACAGCGGCCTGGGCCCGCTTGAAAAAGCCGTGGAGCGGGCGATCGTTCGTCGTCAGAAGAGCGGCGAAGATGGAGCCGCTCCCGTGCTCGCCATCGGAGCCGGCCAGCGGCTTGGAGAAGCACAGCTCAAAAAGATGTTCAGCGACAGGATCAGGCTCTATGAGAGTTCACCTGTATATGCGGAACTCGATGGCGTGATCGATGAGGAGCTTCCCGCTGCCGGCATCGATGAGGCCGACATCGGCAGGAACTTTTTCGAGCTCGTCTACTCCTTCTATGGCAGCATGTATGGAGATGATCAGCAGAGGGTCCTCCAGAAGGTCTTCGACAGCCTGCGCGTCGGCGGAGAAGGTTTTCTGATGTGGAAGATTACGGACGTCGATTGCTATCGGATGGCCGATCTCATGCGCCGATACGCTTCACTCTTTCAGCTCAGAGGCATCGACGTCTCCGTTGAAACCGCGGGTTACGGGCTCTCGGGTCCATCGGGCGAGATCTTCCATACGGTCTGGCTGCGCAAGAAAAAAGAGGGCGTCGATATCGCCGCAATCCTGAAAGAGGCGGAGCTGCTCGACCGTCGAAAGGATCCGTCGCTGATACCGGCGCCGACGATGCGTCTCTCCCTGAACGGCCCCTATCTCTCCAGCCGAGAAATCCCCGTCGAACGGCTCGAGTCGATCGTCAAGGGGATGATGGAGTCTGCGGCGCTGGCGATGGGTATCGAGAGTGCAAATCTTGTACGAAAACTTCAAACATGCGGCAGTTCCACGGGAGCGCGCGCGGCTGAACAGTGGGCAGCTGATTTTGTACGGTCCTCTCTCCTGGATTATACCGAACGCGGTCTGACGCCGCCCCTCGAGTATCATGTTCCCCTGTCCCTTCAGGTTCTCAGCCTGGTCCATCAGGTCATCCCGATTCTCGATGAGGGCGAGCTGACGCTGGCTGAATACAAAGGACGGATGATGCTGTACATGGCGAGGGGACCAGGCCGTTGAGCGCCCGTCATTCTTTCAGACGCTGAAATTCGATATCCGAAGATGCTGATCATCAGACAGCGCTGCCCGCTTTTGCGGCGAGCTGCACGAAAACGCAGCACTTCCACGTCACAGCACACTCTAACTCCTTGAAATTCCTGGCCGGCAAATTGGCACGGCGGCTGCATTGGCAATCCTGCAGTGAAGATACTTCGTGCCATCACGATCATTCTGTTCGCCTGCAGCGCCTCCCCCCTCGGCATCTGCGCGGTCTCCTCTCAGGGCGCTGATTCCGCCTATCTCTTTGTCGGCAACATGCGCGACGGTTCAGAAACCGTAAGGGTGCGGCAGGTCATACGACGGCCGCAGGTCGCCGATTCGGCTCCCTCCGTTTCATGGGCCGATCTCGCCAGTCGTATCTTCTGGCCGGGCGGGGCCGGTCAGATCTTCTCCATCTCAGACCCGAAATTTCCCACTTCAATCGTATCGATGAAGGCGCAGGATAAAGGCGAGTTCGCGGCCGGAGACATGAAATGCCGCTCCATCATCTTTTCTATCTCAGGTTCGATGGGCCCGCCTGACGCGGGTGATGCACAACCAGCGGTTAACCCGGTGGCGGTTCGCGCGCTCTCCATCTCAGGCGAGGCAGACGCGCTGATATGCAACGGTGAGGAAATGCCGCGCGCGGCAACGATGCATATCATGCGAAGGGTGCTGCCCGCGCTGTGGGAGGCGAGCGCCGTGGATGAGGAAGTGGTGAGCGAGATCGAAGTTGCGTGGGCCAAAGCGCCCTGAACGGAGGATCTATGGAATTTCTGTTCTCGACAGTTGCGGCCGCTCTCGCAGCGTATGCGCTTGCGCTCGCGGCGATGGATATTGCGCGTAGGAGGAGGCTCTGGCTAAGCGTCGTCGAACATGAAGCGACGTCCTCGTCTCTACCACTGCGACTGACCTCATGGATTGGCGCGCGCGCGGATACGCTCGTCTCGCGCTCTGGATTGAATCTCAAGAGGATCGAACGCCGCCTTATCTCGGCTGGATTCGACGCTCCTGATCTCGCGGCAGGGTTTGTCGTGCTTCGAGCAATCGCCGCAGTCCTTGGCGCGATTGTGGCGTGTCTGCACTTCGGTTCGCATGGCGCGATAGCGGCGTTTGCGGGTGCGCTGCTCGCATGGCTCGCGGTGAACGGTTCGCTCTCGCGCCGTACGAGACAGAGGCGCGAATCGATAGAGCGCGAACTTCCGAACGCGCTGGACCTGTTGACGCTCTGCGTGGAGGCGGGATCCGACTTCGCGCAGGCGATTTCGCGCGTGGCCGCAAGGCAGGGCGCTGGCCCGCTTTCCGCGGAATTCCATCGTCTGGACTCCGCAATCAGAATGGGCACGTCTCGCAGGGATGCGCTCCGCGATATGGCTAAGAGGATCGACGTGCCGTCCGTATCTTCGCTCATAGCGCTGCTTGCGCATGCGGATCGGCTCGGCAGCGGAGTGGGCCCGGTGCTCAGGGCGGCTTCCGCCAGGATGCGCGCGCAGAGATTTTCGCGCGCCGAGAAGCTGGGCGCCGCTGCCGCGCAGAAGGCGCTGCTTCCGCTCATATTCTGCATAATGCCCGCCGCGTTCATCGTCATTTTCGGGCCGATCTTCGTGAGGGTTGCGACCGGCGGGATAGAGGCGCTCCTATGATATCCACGTATGGATCAGCGGCGTTTTTGATTCTGGGCATAGCCGCAGCAATAGCATGGAGACGGCGTGAGCGTAGCCACGACTCATGCGCGCCGCTTGTTTCAAAGGAGGATGCGTTCGATTCATCCACGCGAGTCCCTTACAGCGGGCCTGCGGCGCGCGAATGGTGCGCCGTACTGGAAAAGACCTCAGACGCGCGCGCGTTGTGTTTCGACGATGCGCTCTGTCTCGTCGATGCGGGTCCGGATGGCATTGCGCTTATCCGCGAGGAACTGGGCCTCGTGAACGACGATCGGCTCGCGGAGCGCATCCATCTCGTGGATATCGTGCCGGCCTGCGCCATATCGGGGATGCTGGAACTCGCTGCGCGCGTAAGGCGCGGAAAGAGCGCCGAGAGGGGGATCGAGTGGAACGGAAGAAATTTCAAGGTGACCGCCGCGCCGCTCGGCAAAGGCTGGATAGCGATCTGTATCTCCCGCGATGATCGCGTAAATTACAGCGCGAGGGGGACCGGATGATAAGGCCGCGATCGGCGTGGAGTTTGTTCGCTCTGCTCTGCGCGTTCGTCGCGTTCCAGGCCATGTCGTCTTGCAAACCTGCGACGAAAGATGCGGCAGATGAACGGCGTGCGGAAGCAAAGACGGAAATCCATCCGCGCGAAGAGCTGGCTCAGTGGATCGAAAGCGAGGCCTGTGCGCGCGTGCGCTCGGGAAGGCTGGGTGAGGCGCGTACGGCCTTGTCTCTTCTTTCATTCCTTGCGGGTGATGCGAGGGCTGGGACTCTGCAGAAAAAGATCCGCGCGGCATATGCGCACAGGGCGAATGCCATGAGAAGGATCGCCGATGACGCGGAGTCGGCAGGAGACGAAAGGACCGCAGTGCGGGCGGCCGAGGCAGCAGCGCGGGCCGCACGGTTCATGGAGGCTCGATGAGGATACGCGCGCGCACAATCGTCCGACTCTTGTCAGAAGGAAACTGCGAGCCGATCGAGTGCATATGCCCTGAAAGCGGGCTGGTATTCCTCGTATCCAGCCGCATGCGGATAGGGCTCAGCGCGGAATTGCACGAAGATGATCTGCCGCATGCGATCTTTGTCTTCAAAGGACGCAACATCTCTGCCGCGGCCCTGAGGCGCGACGTGTCGATCGGCGGCAAACGTATAGCCAGGCCCCGTTGCGGCACGACGGTGTGCGTGGGCAGATTCGCATTCAAATTCGAGTCAAACAAACAGCGGGCTTTTGACTGGAATTTTGCAAGGGTGAAAAAACCAGCGGTCTGCACAGCGGCGGCAATATTATTTTCAATATCCCTGGCGCTGGCTGCGCTGTTCGTCGCGAGAAATCCGATAGATTCACCAGAATCTTCATATGTAGAAGCATCGCAGATACGCCCCTCTGCGACTGATGAAGCCGCATTGATCGAAGAAGCGAAACAGCACCTGCGCGAGGGGAGAGCGGAACAGGCGCGTCTCGCACTTGTCCAGGCGCAGGAAAATGATCCGTCCGGAGAGGCGTCGCGCATGATCGCGGCGATGGATGCCGATGGCGAGGTACAAAGCGATAAGGGGAAACTGCTCGCCGGGCAGCAGGAGAAGGCGCGTGCACTCTTCGATCGCGGGAGAGAGGAGCTTCTCGCTGGCGATGCAGCAGGCGCATATCGCGATCTCTTCGGTGCGCAAGAGGCGCTCAAGGATGCGGGCGCTTCGGCTCCGTTTGCCGACGAATTGCGAGCGGCACTGCGCTATGCGGAAGATGCAGCAATGAACATCGCTGCGAAACAGGCGCAAGAGGCGCGCGATATTATTGCCGCCGCGAGAGAAAAAAACGCGGGCGCCGCCGCAACACTGCTCGTTCACGCCGTCGAGGCGGCAATCGCTGCAGAACAGGTGCTCCCAGGCAACGCGGATGCCGCGGAGACTGCGGTTCTTGCGAGAGGGGCGCTCTCCGCGGCTGCGGGGCGCTGGATGGCCTCCGCGCGTGCGGCGGAGCAGCTGTCGGGCTGCAAAAAGGCGCGGCCCATCTATGAGAGCATTTCTCTCGCGCTACAGGGATCAAACGATCCGCATCTCAATGAAGCGCGCGAGCGGGCAGCCGCCTGCATGGGCACAGAGGAGACGGAGAGATGAATCGCTGCCTCACACTGTTCGCTGTGATCCTCGCTTTCTCAGTTGTTCTGCGAGCCGCCGATGCCTGCGCAAAGAGCTCCGAGGCCGGCCGCCGGGATAAATTTGTCGATCCCTCCCGCGAAATTTCGTTTCTTCCGCCCGCGGAGGGTTGGAAGGTAAAAGCCGGGTTCGGAGAGGAGGTCGCATCTCTGGCGGGACAGGGACGCGGCGCGATGAGGATCAAATGGGAGAAGGCCCCGAGCCCGGCGCACGCACCCCTTACACCGGAGCAGGCGGTGATGAACGAATTTCCAGGTTCGCACATGCTCTCCTCCCACGTGCTCGATCTCAACGACAACTCGGCCGCAGCCGCAAGGTTCGAAAGCGCGGATGGACTCGACGGAATCGTGATATTAATTCATAGAGATGACGGAATCGTGAGCGTCTCATGCGTTGATGACGCGCGCGCATTTCTGAGCACCTTTCTCGCATGCAGGGATCTCGCTTCTTCAATCACATCTGAACCCGCGTCGGCAGATCCGTCGACGCTTGCCGCTGCGGTGAACTCGGTTGAGGAGAGGGCGCGATTTGCCTGGCTCGACGGGCGGGCCGGCTGCCCCGGGATTGCGGATGAACCGCGCAGGATGGCGCAAATCGCGGCTGCCGCGGGAGATGCCGCATCCGCGCGTGAGCTCTCCATGCTTTCGACCGCTCTGAAAGGAAAGGGGAGCCCGCGCGATAGCGGTCAAGGGAGCTTCGGCGCCGTTCTCAAAGCGCGTGCATTCGCAAGCGAGGGGCACAGGGAGAGCGCCGCGGAGATCTTGAGGAAACTCGCCGCGTCCGATGACGGGTTCTTCGCCGCACTCGATCTTGCACGCATCTCTCTTGAAGACGGGAATGCGGAGGAAGCGGGACGCATCCTCTTGCGTGCGGGATCCGGCAGGTACGGCGACGCATCGGCTTCCCGTCTGCTTACGGCGCTGCGCATCTGGCAGGCGCGCCTGGACGGAGACGCGGCGGCTGCAAAGACCGCATTTGAATCCGTGCGCAGCGATCTATGCGGTACGTCCGGCGCGATTGCCGCGTACGAACTTGGCCGCGCATTGAGCCGGCAGGATCCCGCGCGAGCTGCAGGACTCTTCGAACAGGCGATAGAGGCCGATCGGTCCCATGCGCCCGCGTATCTCTCGCTTGGGCGCGCCCTGCTCGACAGCGGCGCTTCAGCGGCCGAGGTAAAAACGTGGCTCGAACGTTTGCTCTCCCGCGCCCCCGATTCGCCTGAGATAGCGGGCCTGCGCAGGCGGTTCACGAACATGGACGGACCTCGCCGGGATGTTTCTCGTGTTTCTGGGAGTTGAATTGCGCGGCGAACCGTGTCACTATGCGTGTCATGCGAAAGTCCTCCAAAAAGAGCCCAGCACGTAAGAAGGTCCGCAGCAAAGCCGGAAAGAAAATCAGCAGAAAACGCGCGGTCAAGAAGGCGCGGTCTGCTGAAAAGGTCGCGAAGCGCGTCTCCCCAGGGAAAAAGGTCGCGCGCGCGCCTAAGGTTGCGGCCATATCGTTCGAGGGTCTTTCCCTCAGGCAGATAGCGGCAAAGGTGAGCGATTACCTGGAAAAAACCGGCTACGGACCCGCGTTGACGGGCAGGGCGTGCGCGGCCATTCACGTGGGCGCGTTGATAAAGCCTAAATCCCTGGATTTTGTCCTGCGCGAATATCAGGTGAACGAGCTGGCGGATGCGATGAGGGCCATAGGTTTCACAAATACGGAGATGAACACGTTCGAGAGCAAGCGTTGTCCTTTCTCCGTGGTTTTCTCGCCGCCTCCGATATCCGTGGGCGATGACATCGTCGACTCGCTCCAGATATTAAAGACGCGCGACGGCATGATAAGGATGCTCGATCCCACAGATTGCGTGCGTCAGCGGCTCTCCATGTTCTATCGCTGGGGCGACCGCGAAGCGTTCGACGACGCAATCCAAGTAGCCACGCGACATCCGGTGGATCTCGATCTGGTGAAGCGGTGGTCTGAGTGGGAATGGTGCTCCGATCGGTACGATGAGTTTCTTGCCAGGCTTCAGAAGAAATAAAAACGGCCGACGCGAGTCGGCCGTTTTTTTCTTTTCGTTCCTGTAGTTCACGCCTTGAATGAGGCGAGCAGGTCCGCCGTGAAATCCCAGATCTTCGAGACCGAAGGCACGTGGAGCTTCTCATCGGGAGAGTGCACGTTTTTGATGGTCGGGCCGTAGGAGATCATGTCCATTCCCGGATACTTGTTGCCGATGATTCCGCATTCCAGGCCCGCGTGGATGATGTCGATCGCGGGTTTTTTCCCGAACCTCTTCTCGTAGAGCGCGGTGCACTTTTGCAGCAGCGGAGAATCGACGTTGGGCTGCCAGGAAGAGTATCTGTCCCGATTGCTGCTCCTGCCGCCTGCCAGATTGGCAACGGCCCATACTTTTCTCGTGATAAAGTCCAGCCTCGATTCGATCGAGCTCCTCTGGAGCGTCAAGGTTTCGAGCTTGCCGTTCACGATGTTCAAGGTCGAAAAATTATTGGAGGTCTCCACGAGTTTTTCGACGTCCGCCGACATGGCGGTGATGCCGAACGGCATCGCCAGTGAGAGATCGACAATCTTGTTGGTCGACGCGAGCGTCAGGACCTTTGCAGGTCGGGCATTGTCTTTGGCGATCGTGAATCGAAGCTCGGGATCGGGTCGTTTGAATTCCGCCTTCAGGATTTTTTCGACGTCCGCAACGACCCTGTTCGCCGCAGCATAATCCTTGACTGCTACCACGGCCCAGGCGCTTCGGGGTATGGCGTTGTGCGCGCTGCCGCCTGAAATATCGGCGATTCGCAGGTCCGTTTTAGCGGCGACCTCGGACAGGGCCCGGCATAAGAGGTTGATCGCGTTCGCCCTGCCGAGATGGATGTCGACTCCTGAATGCCCGCCCTTCAAGCCGTCCACCGTTATTTTGGCGCATTCATAGCCGTTCGGGCAGGCTTCATATTCAAGATCGAAAACGGAATCCGTGTTGATTCCTCCGGCGCAACCGATCGTCAAGCACCCCTCATCTTCCGAATCGAGATTCAAAAGGATCTTTCCAGTGACGAATCCCGGCTCGAGCTCCTGGGCGCCGCGCAATCCGCCTTCTTCGTCGATCGTAAAGAGCAACTCCAGCGCGGGATGATTCAGCTCCTTGTCCGTGGCGGCGACCATCGCCATGGCGATCGCGATGCCGTTGTCGGCGCCGAGCGAGGTCGTGTCGGCGTGCAGCCATTCGCCTTCGTACACGAACTTGATCGGATCCTTGGAAAAATCGTGTTTCGAATCCGCGGTCTTCTCGCAGACCATGTCCATGTGTCCCTGAATCACTATCGAGGGGGCCTTTTCATAACCTTTAGAAGCGGGAACCTTGATGATGAGATTTCCGATTTTGTCGACGTTGGATTCCAGGTTGTTCTTGCGCGCCCAGTCCTGCAGCCACTTGCGAATCTTCTCCTCCTTTTGCGAACCGCGGGGGACTGCAGAGAGTTCCTCAAAACATTTCAGGATTTCATTGGTCTTCTGATTCGGCATGGCTCCTCCTGGAAAAAATCGCTGGAAAGTTGATCAAGATGAATGGTTTCACATGTAGGGAATGAACAAAGCCCTGTCAACTGAAGAGTTCGGGCAGGCGCGGCCAAAGCCATTCATGGCAAGGGATCGCGAACCCCTTGCGCCTGAGCAAACGAATTTGCAAAGGCCAATCTATATTGTAGTATGCTCACACCAAGATGGGAAAATCCGAAAACAGATCCTACGCCAAGGACGTCAATCTCGAGTATTATCTCAGGAAAAGTCCGGGCCGCGCCGATTACTGGCGCAAGATGGCGGCGCCCAGGTTTCGAATGCGCACGTTTCTCAGGTTGCTCGCGGAATCACGCCCGGCGAGTCTCGTGGATATGGGATGCGGCAGTGGAGAGCTGCTCGGCGAGATCCGCCGGAACTTTCCGCAGATGCGCCTCTGCGGGCTCGATCTCTCCTCATCGCTCATAGAGGGGAACAGGAGGAGCTACCCTTCCATTGAATGGCATGCGCTGGATCTCGATTGCACGCAGGATTTTCAATCGGAGCTTGTGCACGTCTTCGATGCGGTGATCGCCTCCGAGATAATCGAGCATCTGGACAATCCGCTCGCATTTCTCAAGAACGCGCGCGAGCTGGCGAGACCGGGCAACGGGATGCTCTTTCTTTCAACGCAGAGCGGCGCGATTCACGAGACGGAGCGTCGCGTGGGGCACAAAAGACACTATAGCGCGGCTGAAATGCGCGTAAGCCTTGTTGATGCGGGCTGGAATCCGGTGAGAATATGGAACGCTGGATTTCCGTTTCACGATCTCTCGAAATGGTTTGCGAATATAAATCCGGATTCGACGATGAAAAAATACAGCGAGCAGGCATACGGCGTGGGACAAAATCTTGTCTGCGCCATGCTGCGGCTTGCATTCAGATTCAATTCAGGAAAGAGAGGGGCGCAGCTCTTCGCTGTCGCCTCTGCATGAAGCGGGAAGGATACCGATGCTCGGCGGGACTGAGAAAAAATTCGGTTACGAGTGGGACATCTATCGGGAGATCATTCCGCTGCATGAAAAGCAGTTCGTCGAATGGATCTCCCCCGTTCCGCTCTCTTTCTTCAAAGGCAGGCGCTTTCTCGACGCAGGCTGCGGCATCGGCCGCAACAGCCTCTGGGCCCTGAAAGCCGGCGCGGCATCCGCCTATGCCTTTGATTACGACGGGCGCACGGTCAGAGTCGCAAGGGAGAATTTGAAGGACTTCCCGAACTGCGAAGTCGGATTCGAATCGATCTACGATATTTCATTCCAGGGCGAATTCGATATAACCTTCTGCATCGGCGTAATACATCACCTGCGCGATCCGAAGAAGGCGGTGGAGAATCTGGTGGCAGCTCTCAAGCCCGGCGGCACGCTGATCCTGTGGGTCTATGCGCGCGAGGGCAACGAACGTTTTCTGCGGTTCTTCGATCCTCTGAGGAAGCATGTCACCTCGCGCATTCCCCCCATTATCACGAGATATATCGCTATAGGGTTGACTGCGCTCCTGAAGGTCTATCTGCTCTTCCCGCATTGCAGCGAATATCTCAAGCGTCTCAAGGAACGTTCGTTCAGGCACGCCGAGGCCATGGTCTTCGATCAGCTCCTTCCCGAAATCGCTCATTATTGGACGAGGGCCGAAGTCGCGCATCTGGTGGAGGGTCTGCCCGTGACCATTAAACACCTCACCCATACAAACGGCATGTCATGGACGCTGATTGCTGAAAAAGCGGTTGTCCAGACAGTGAGAATTCAGAATTCAGAAGACAGAATTCAGAATGGCATCTGAAATGGAACCTCGTGCGATGTTGTAAGAGTGGAGTTTATCTGTTTTTCGGCTCTCTTCGCGTGCTTCCTCATTCTGGCTCCTGAATTCTGACTTCTGGCTATCTGAATAGTTATTCGTAGATTCACCTCCCTTTTTCTTGCGTTTATATTTGCAAATCGTTAAGTTCGACCGAACTTTTCAGGATCACCGCCTTTTTTTCGGGGTTCTGATCTAAAAATGCGCGAGGATGGCGGAATTGGCAGACGCGCCAGACTTAGGATCTGGTGGGGAAACCCATGGGGGTTCAAATCCCCCTCCTCGCACATCATTATGATTTATGGAGGTATTTCTGATGAAAAGCACATTAGAGAAGATCTCTTCAATAAGACAGTCGCTTACCGTCGAGGCATCAGCAGACGAAGTTGAAAAGGCCCATGCTTTTTCAATAGTGAAGATTGGCGGAGAGGCAAACATCCCAGGCTTTCGCAAGGGCAGGGTGCCGGAAAATATCCTCCTCCAGAAATTTGGAAAAGAGATCGAGATTGAGGCGATCAAGGAGCTGGTGCGCGAGACGTATCCCAGCGCAGTCCAAGAAGCCAAGGCCGCGCCTCTTTCGGAACCCGAAGTCGAGCCCCAGGGAAGAATCGTTCGCAATCAACCGTTCACTTACAAGGCGACTTTCGAGGTCTACCCTGAAGTAAAGGCGACCGGCTACGAAGGGCTCAAGCTTCAGCGCGAAAAAACTGCGGTCGAGGACTCTGAAGTCGACGCGGAACTCAAGAGGCTGCAGAAGCAGATGACGCAGCTGGAGCCCGCCCCTGACGCGGAACTGGGCCACGGAATGCTTGGCACGATTGATTTCAAGGGCAGCGCGGGCGGACAGCCGTTTCCGGGCAGCGAAGCCGAGAATTATGTAGTGGATTTCGGAACCGGCGCACTCCTCGAGGAATTTGAGGTGCAGATAAAGGGCATGAAGGAAAAGGAAGAGCGCGAAATCTCCTTCCATTATCCAACTGATTTCTTCAAACGCGAGATAGCCGGCAAAAAGGGCGAATTCCGCGTTACGCTCAAGGAGCTCCGTCGAAAGATAGTCCCTGAGATCAACGACGAATTCGCGAAATCTCTCGGCGACTTCGAGAACATTGATGCCGTGCGCCGCGATCTCAAGGCGCGCATAGGCGCGTACAAAGAATCTTCTCAGCTCTCAGCGCTCCGCGAGCATGCGATTCGCGCGGTTATCGCAAGTCATCAGGATCTCGAAGTGCCCACCGCGCTCATCGATTCCGAGCTGGGAAATATCCTCGAACAGCTGCGCCGCAGGCTTGAGGCGCAGGGCCGCACCCTTGAAGACGCGAAGATAGATGCCAAACAGTTCGTACGCGATCACGTCAAGGAAGCGACCGATCGCGCGCGCGGTTATATGCTGGCCAAGGCAATAGCTGAGCAGGAGGCAATACAGGTCACGGACGCCGACGTGGAGGAGCGCATAAACCGCATAGCCACAGACTATCGCAACACGCCTGACCAGGTGAGGGAACACTTTGAAAAGAACAAGATGCTGGATGGGCTCAAGGACCAGCTTCTCTTCGAGAAAACCCTTGATTTTATAGTTAGTAAGGCTAAAATTGAAGAAATTGAGCCCAAAAAAGAAAAATAATGATAATTTTTTAAGAAAAATAGCTATTTTTATGGCTGGATCCAGAATTTGGTCGTTGGGATTTAAGATTTCCGAAGGCGGGGTTATATGATTAAAAATGAGCTGGTCCCGATGGTCATCGAGCAGAGCCATCGCGGCGAACGGGCGTATGACATCTATTCAAGGCTGCTCAAGGATCGAATAGTTTTCATCGGCTCTCCAATTAACGACGATCTTGCCAACGTCATCATAGCTCAGCTGCTCTTTCTTGAATCCGAGGACCCGGACAAAGACATTCATATCTATATCAATTGCCCTGGTGGAGTAGTGACCGCCGGGCTCGCTATCTACGATACGATGCAATATGTCCGGCCGGCGATCTCGACCCTCTGCATGGGTCAGGCAGCGAGCATGGCAGCCGTGCTCCTTGCGGCCGGGGCCAAGGGCAAGCGTTTCGGGTTGCCGAATTCGCGCATCATGATCCACCAGCCTATGGGCGGGTTTCAGGGCCAGGCCTCGGATATCGCCATCCATGCAAAGGAGATCCTGCGCGTTCGCGAGGACATCAACAAGGTGCTGGCGCGCCACACCGGGCAGGACCTCTCCAAGATCCAGGCAGATACCGATCGAGACTTTTTCATGTCCTGCAACGAGGCAAAGGACTACGGACTCATCGATGAGGTCGTGACGTACCGCCCGGCCAAGGTTTCTACGGGAGAAAAGTGAATACCTGGTGGTACGTTGGTACGTTAGTACTTTGGTACGTTGGTCAAAACCGTGAAAACTCAGATTGAGAGAGCCTTGCCTGCTCACAACGATTTTAACTAACGTACTAACGTACAAAAGTACCAACGTACCACTAGTGATTCCAACATATGTAAGAGGTATCCAATGACAAAGCCTCCGATTGAAGACCCGATCAACCTCTCTTGCTCATTCTGCGGCAAGAACCAGCGCGAGGTTCGCAAACTCATTGCAGGGCCCACGGTTTATATCTGCGACGAGTGCATCGAGCTTTGCAACGACATCATCGCCGAGGAGAGTGTGCGCACGCGCCACGGCGGAGAGCGGCTGGGCGTGCCGAAGCCCGTGGAGATCAAAGAGGTCCTCGACGAATATGTCATCGGCCAGGAACACGCCAAGAAGGTCCTCTCCGTGGCCGTCCACAATCACTACAAACGAATCGAATCGAGGGGCCGCAGGCAGGGCGACGAGGTCGAGATCCAGAAATCAAATATCCTGCTCATCGGTCCTACCGGGACGGGCAAGACGCTGCTCGCGCAGACGCTCGCGCGATTCCTCAAGGTTCCGTTCACGATCGCGGATGCAACGACGCTCACGGAAGCGGGTTACGTGGGCGAGGACGTAGAGAACATCATCCTCAACCTCCTGCAGGCATCTGACTTCGATCGCGCGCGCGCCGAGCGCGGCATCGTCTATATCGACGAGATCGACAAGATAAGCCGCAAATCTGAAAACCCGTCGATCACGCGCGACGTCTCCGGAGAGGGAGTGCAGCAGGCGCTCTTGAAGATCATCGAGGGAACCGTCGCGTCCGTTCCTCCCAAGGGAGGCCGCAAACACCCGCAGCAGGAATTCATCCCGGTCGACACGAGCGACATACTCTTCATCTGCGGCGGCACGTTCGTGGGCATCGAGGACACCATCGAGCGCCGCATCGGCGAGAAGAAGATGGGCTTCGGCGCAGAGATCAAGGGCAAGACCGACAAGCGGCTCGGCGAACTACTGCGGGAAATCCAGGTGGAAGATCTAATCAAGTACGGTTTGATACCGGAATTCCTCGGCCGCGTTCCTGTGGTGACGTCGCTGGACGAGCTGGACGAAGCCTCGCTCGTGCGTGTGCTCCAGGAACCGAAGAACGCGCTGGTCAAGCAGTACCAGCGGCTCTTTGAAATGGAGAAGGTCAAGCTCGAATTCGCAAAGGGCGCGCTTGAGGCGGTCGCCACCGAAGCGATCAGGCGCAAATCCGGAGCGCGCGGGCTGCGCTCCATACTCGAATCCGTGATGCTCGAGATAATGTACGACGTGCCTTCAATGGAGAACGTGCGCGAGGTGCATATAGACGCCGACGTGATTCTCCGCAAGAAGCCGCCTCTTATCGTGTATGACAATGAGAGGAAGGCCGACAGCGCATAGGACAGATTGAATTTCAAGTGGTACGTTATTCCTCAAGTGAATATTCACGTGGTACGTTAGTACTTTGGTACGTTGGTAAAAACTGTGAAAATACAAGTTGAGGCAACCTTGCTTGTTCACAACGATTGAAACTAACGTACCAACGTACTAAAGTACCAACGTACCACTTGGTAGATAACAAGGAGATCAGATGAACGACGAGATGCATCAGAGCTACAACATGGGCGAGCGGGTGCTGGTTCCGCTGCTTCCCCTCCGGGATATCGTGGTATTTCCTCACATGGTCGTTCCGCTCTTCGTCGGCCGTGAGAAATCGATAGCTGCGCTCGAAGAGGCGATGAACAAGGAGAAGGACATTCTCCTCTCTGCGCAGATAAATCCAAAGACCAACGATCCGAGGGACGAGGATATTTATCCGATCGGAACGCTGGCCTCCATCATCCAGCTCTTGCGCCTGCCCGATGGGACGGTGAAGGTGCTGGTGGAGGGTAAACGCCGCGCGCGGATCGCGCAGTTCGTCACCAACCCTAATTTTTTCCTCGTGGAGGCCGAGCCCTTTATCGAAGACTCCGAGGTGACCGTCGAAACTGAGGCGCTCATGCGCGGCGTCAAGGGGACCTTCGAGCAGTACGTGAAGCTCAATAAGCGCATCCCGCCTGAGATGCTCGCATCCGTATCTACGATCGACGATCCGTCGAGGCTTGCCGACACGATAGTTGCGCATCTCTCGCTCAAGCTTCCGGACAAGCAGAGCATACTCGAGATCATTTCCTGCTCGGAGAGGCTGGAAAAGCTCCTCTCGCTCATGCAGTCGGAGATCGAAATCCTTCAGGTGGAGCGCCGTATACGCACGCGCGTCAAGAAGCAGATGGAGAAGACGCAGCGCGAGTACTATCTCAACGAACAGATGCAGGCCATCCAGAAGGAGCTTGGCGAACGCGACGAATTCAAGACGGAGATCGCCGAGCTCGAGGAGAAGGCCAAGAAGAAAAAACTCTCCGCAGAGGCCCGCGACCGCGTAGCCAAGGAGATCAAGAAGCTCAAGATGATGAGCCCCATGTCCGCGGAGGCGACAGTCGTTCGCAACTACATAGACTGGATACTCTCGATTCCGTGGGATGAGCCCACCAAGGACAAGCTGGACGTGAAGGAGGCGGAGCTCATCCTCAACGAGGATCACTACGGCCTCGAGCAACCCAAGGAGCGCATCGTAGAATATCTCGCTGTGCGCTCGCTCGTGGAAAAGATGAAGGGCCCGATCCTGTGCTTTGTAGGGCCGCCAGGAGTAGGCAAGACGTCGCTCGGTCGCTCGATCGCGCGTTCGATGGGCCGCAAGTTCATACGCGTGAGCCTTGGCGGCGTGCGCGATGAGGCGGAGATCAGGGGACACAGGCGCACCTACATCGGCGCCCTGCCGGGCAAGGTCATACAGAGCCTGAAGAAGGCCGGCTCCTCCAATCCGGTTTTTTTGCTCGATGAGGTCGACAAGATGAGCATGGATTTCCGCGGCGATCCTTCGGCGGCCCTGCTCGAAGTGCTCGACCCGGAGCAGAACAGCACGTTCAACGATCACTACATGGATCTGGACTACGACCTCTCGAACGTGATGTTCATCACCACCGCGAACACGCTGCCCGCGATCCCCATGCCGCTGCAGGATCGCATGGAGATCATCCGCATTGCCGGTTACACCGAACTTGAGAAGCTCAAGATCGCGCAGCTCTACCTCATCAGAAAGCAGCGCGAGGCAAACGGCCTGACCGAGAAGAACATCGCCTTCACTGAATCCGCGATCAAACTCATCGTTCGCCGCTACACCAGGGAAGCAGGCGTTCGCAATCTAGAGCGCGAGATCGCATCCATCAGCAGAAAGGTCGCCAGAGAGGTCGCCAGGTCAGGCAACCGCGACAAGAAGATCAACATCACGCCTAAGAAGGTTCAGCAGTTCCTCGGAGTTCCGAAGTTCCACTACGGGCTCGCCGAGGAGCACGATCAGATAGGCATCACGACGGGGCTCGCGTGGACCGAAGTGGGAGGCGAGCTGCTCACGACTGAAGTCTCGGTCATGCCAGGAAAAGGAAAACTCATCGTGACGGGAAAACTGGGCGACGTGATGCAGGAATCGGCTCAGGCTGCGATGAGCTACGTGCGATCGCGCGCAGAGGACCTGGGTCTCGGCCGCGAATTCTACAACAAGGTCGACATCCACGTGCATCTGCCCGAAGGCGCCATCCCCAAGGACGGACCGAGCGCAGGTATCACGATGGCTACGGCGATCACCTCGGCGCTGCTCAAGGTGCCGGCGCGCAAGGACGTGGCAATGACCGGCGAGATCACGCTGCGCGGCAGGGTCCTTCCTATAGGCGGACTCAAAGAAAAACTCCTGGCCGCGCATCGGGGCAAGATCAAAACAGTTCTCGTCCCCAAGGAGAACGAGAAGGACCTGAAAGAGATTCCGCCGAAGATCCTGCGCGAGCTGGGCATCGTGCTCGTCGAGCATATGGACCAGGTGCTCAAGCATGCGCTGGCGCTGGATGATCCGGAAAAACTCTTCCGAAAGGGCAAGGATGCGAAGGGGATACTGAGCAGCAAGCCCTCCATCACAAACTCTCGACCTGCTGCAGCGCACTGATGAACAAGCGTTCTCTCATAGTAAACGCAGACGACTACGGAATGGCGCAACCTGTAAACCGCGGCATCATCGAGGCCGCGCGCGGCGGAGCGCTGCGCGCGACGAGCGCTATGACGAACGCGCCTGGCTTCGATCAGGCGATGCAGGAACTCGCTTCATCCGGAGTAGCTCTCGACGTGGGGCTGCATGCCACGCTCACGTGGGGCCGACCGCTCCTTACCTCCCAGGAAATACCCACGCTCGTGGATCGTGAGGGGCGCTTTCTCAAGCGCATCGATCTGCTCGGGCGCGCGCTCACGGGCAGGATTTCAGGCGACGAGGTCTATTGCGAACTCCGTGCGCAGTTCGAGCGGCTCTCGACAAAAATCCCGAGCATCAGCCACGTGGACGGCCATCACCACTGTCATGTTTTTCCGATAATCGCGCGCGCTGTGGAGCGGTTGGCGCGCGAATTCAACGTTCGGTTCGTGCGTGCGCCGCGCGAGGGATTATGGTCTCCATGGTCATGGGCGAGCGTGCGAAGATTGGTTGTCGCCGCGCTCCCCGCGTCGAGCCCTTCATATTGGCGCGCCAGGGGTTTCAGATGTCCCGATCACTTCGGCGGATTCGCGCTTGGCGCAGGGCCAAAGATCGAGAAGCGCTGGCGGGAATCGATAATGAGAGTGCCTGAAGGCGTGTGCGAGCTCATGGTCCATCCGGGTTATTATTCCGGAGCAGATCTCTATGACGCGGGCCGCGAGCAGGAAGTGAAGATTCTATCCGACGCGTCGCTGGCGCGTAGGATTGCAGACTCAGGCATAGAGATCACGACCTTTACTGCGCTGCCGGCTTGATGCTCTGCGATTTTTGATGCGCTGGCTGACGGTTCACACCTGCCAAAATCGTGATGAACTGCGTGAACTCGCTCGCATTCAGGCGGTTCACGCGGGTCTCTTCGGAGACGAGTCCCGCGAACGCATTGTTGGACGCGCCCACGGCCGCGCTGGCGATGATCGTATAAGCCTCGCGCCTTCCATCCGCCTCTACGATCAACGGTATGTAGGTCCGCATGCCGAACGCGAACATCAGGTCGTCCGCCTCATATTTTGCGCCGTCATCGGCGGTACAGGACCGCCTGAGCATCCAGGCCGTCCAGCCGGAGCCGGGCGTCTCGATTGAGCGCAGGACGAAGTTCACGTTCCAGATCGGCAGGATCGGTATCGAGCGGTACGAATCCTCAAAGCCTGGACCCGAGCCGCATGGAATCGGACCGCCCTTGGCATAGGTTGTGATAAGCGACTGGACTTTTCGCTGGGACACATAAGCCTGCACCGCCTCCGCGCGTCCTCTTGTCGCATACATGTTTACCGGGATGCCGTTTTTGACCTGATTGGTCACCTCCGAGCAATCGTTTACGGAATTATAGGAATCGGAATGGGCCCAATCGACATTGCTGGGACATCGCGCTTCGATAGGAACGCGAACAGCGATCATCCCGCGCGTATAGGCATCCTGGGAAGAGAGGGAGCCTTCCTTGTATTCAGCCAGCAACTGCTCATAGTTAGAGGCTGTGACGACCGGCTGCGTGGTGAGGACGTGGCAGATCGCTTCATATGAGAGCAGCGTTCTGGAGAGGTCCTCAGAAAATTTATTCCTGTCGATGGGAAAATTTCCAAAGCCAGCGTCTATCCCCTTATCGAGGAGCGCCTTTGCCCTTGCCTTGAAGTTGTCGTTCGCGAAGGTGCAGCGCTGGTCTTGTCCGCCGGTGACGACGACATCGACGGACTCGCCTTCTTGCGCTGCGGCTGCATCGCCGCCTGCATCCGATCCGTTAACGACGTCCAGCGAAGGGAGCGTATCGTACTCTCCGCCCGCAAAATTCGCCCCATAGCAGCCGGAGAGTGCCATAACGCAGGCGGCAGTGGAGAGATATGTCGATGCGGAAATATCGTACATTCCGACCTTCCATAGAAAGAGGGCGACCTGTCGATTATCGGTGTTTGATTACGAAAGAAACGCGGCCAGTTCAAGACGCGGTGCGCTATACCGCGGCATGCAGACGTGCGACCGCCGCCGAGCCCTCGGGCTCGCCGCCGATCTCCCGGCCTTCGCGATATACCGCGCGTACCGCGTATATGCGTCTGCCGTGAGTGGTATGGTAGATGCGGGTCGATACTTCGAGCGAAAGCCCCAGCGCAATTAGCTGAATGCCAAGCACCATGGAGAGCATGGAGAACATGAGGTTGCCCAGGTGCTGGGCGATGACGAGGTTGCCGAAATAGTAGAGCGCCGTGATGATGAAGGCCACGACAAAGCCTATTGCGAAGAGCGCAAGACCTATGAATCCGAAGAAATGCAGGGGTCGCGCGATGTAGCTGATGAGGAATTTTACGGTAAGAAGGTCCATCAGCACCCGGAAGGTGCGCGATATGCCGTAGTTGGACTTTCCGCGGGCGCGCACGACGTTCTGTATGGGTACCTCAACGACCGAGACGCCCTTCCAGCTCACGAGCGCGGGGATGAAGCGGTGCAATTCGCCGTAGAGATCGAGGTCTTCGATCACCTCGCGGCGGTATGCCTTGAAGACCGCGCCGAAGTCGTGGAGCCTGACCCCGGAGAGTTTGGCCATCAGCCAGTTCGCTATCTTTGAAGGGAAGCGCCGGATCCAGAAGTTGTCCACGCGCTTCTTGCGCCACCCGCTCGCCACTTCATACCCTTCGTCGATCTTTGCCAGCAGGAGCGGTATGTCCTCGGGAAAGTGCTGCAGGTCGCCATCCATTGCGACGACGATTTTTCCTCCAGCTCGATCAAAGCCCGCAGCCAGTCCCGCGGTCTGTCCGAAGTTCCGCCTGAGGCGGACCACGGTGAGCAGGGGATCTTCTTTTGTGAGGGATTTCGCTATGGAGAAGGTCGCGTCCACGCTGCCGTCGTCCACGAAGATTATCTCGTAGGAGCGCTTGAGCTCCCGGAGCACCTTCGTGAGGCGCGAGTGCAGCTCGCGGACGTTTTCTTCTTCATTATAGAGTGGCGCTACTACAGAAATTTCACAGCGTATAGGTTCCATGATTGGTGGATCTCCGTAGATTGTGTGTCCGCGTCCCACATCGACCAATGCACGATACTCGGCCGCGCGATGGCGGTCAAGCCGGGAGATGGCGCCTATTCCATGCGTTATTCCGTTTTCAGCCTGTAGATGTCCGCGCCGTTCACGCTCGCCTCGAGCAGATAATTGCGGCTGAGAAGATCGACGAGTCTGGGATATTTTGAGACCGGATACTTGCCGTAGTCGTGGTGATTTCCAGGCGACGTGTCGACGAAGTAGAGAGGCCGGTATGTTTCCATATCTTCGAGGAACATCTCCCAGCTTCCCTTCGTTATATACGGGGTGGTGTCGAAGAATGCGTCACGTGACGAGGGCGTCCCGGATATGCGGCCGGTGAGCCAGTCGCACCAGAGAAACCGCGATGCGGGCCTGCGGTCGGCGTAGATATATACCGGCGTTGCAAACCCCCACACGAAAATACGGTCGTCTGGAGTGGTATGTGAACGGATGTAATCAGCAATGGGGATGTAGTCCTTCGGGTTTTCCTCGCCGGTCGCGGAGTAGATGCGGTCGACCATGAGGCGGGCGCCGAAGAAGCCGACTGCGGGCACCAGCAGGCCCGCGAGTATCAGGCCCATGGCCCATCGCCTGCGCCGCGCCAAAGCTCCGTGCGACGGGATTCCCAGAAGGCGCGCTGCTTCGCCGGCCGCGAGCACGCAGAGTGCGGGGTAAAGCTGCAGGAAATAGTGCCCGTAGAATTTTCCGCCCGTGCATACGGGTATGACTGAAAACGCGAGCCAGATAAATATCAGATATTCCATGCATCGTGCCCTGCGGTGGCGCGAAGAGCGGAAGAGATCGCTCAATATGTAGAGCGACCGTGCGGTCGCGAGCCCCCAGAGCAGAAGAGCAGATACGACTACCGAACCGCCTCGCACTGCCAGCCCCCTCCAGAACTGCGTGTGCCCTGCTGCGGCCTCAACGTAGGCAGCGCTGCCTTTGATGCTCCAGAAGTAAAACGCATCCCACGCGCCTATAGCGTGCAGGTAGAGTGCGAAGAGAACTCCCACTGCGGCGCCACCTGCGAGGAAGGCCATGAACGCGCCGAGCCTCATCCTCCACAGCGACCGATCCAGATACAATGGCCTGAAGAGAAGCAGGTAGAAGCCAGCGACCACGAGATTGATTCCGGCCTGATATTTGAAGAGGCAGGCCCCTCCCCAGAGGAGTCCTGAAAGCCAGATGTGGCGCCGTTTTCCCGTCTCTTCCCAGGCGAGCATCTCGTCGATACTGGCAGCAAGCGGGAGCATCATCAAAATCAGGATGGACGTGCCTATGAACTTCGGCACGTACGCCGTCGTGAAGACGGCGTAGAAGAGCGCGGCCCAGAATCCCGCGCGCTGCGAATAGAGCCTCCGTCCGATGCGATAGCAGAAGAGCGCGGTCAGTCCGACCCACAGCGCCGTCACGACGTGCACGGCTATCATGTTGCTGCGGCCGAAGATTGAGAAGACCGCTGCGTAAAACCAATAGGCGCCGAGAGGCTTTGTGTCGAGCGATGCGATATAGGGTTTTCCGCCGTCCAGGAGCACGTTCGCAAATCCCGCAAACTGCGCCTCATCGACGTCGACGATAGGGGTCCAGAACGCCGGGAGCCTCAACAACAGGATCACGGCAAGTATGAAAAAAGCGGCTCTTAGAGTATTCTTCTGCATAGTGTCAGCACGTGAGGTGGAGTGCGGTTACGGTGCCCGACTGATCCTCTAAAGAATTGAATTCAACGACCGCCTCGGGCGTAGGTATGACAATCAGTTCTATGCCTTCAGTCCGGCAAAACGATTCGACGTCCTTCTGGACGCGGCAGACGCCATGCGCGCCGGTGCCTATTATCAAGCGCCTGGGTGTGGGGTCAAGTCGATCGACCAGATCAAAGAGCGCTATGTCATGCCCTCCCTGTCGCCACCAATGAGGATGAACGCCTTTTGACGTGATGATCACGTCTGAATCATATGGGACGCCGTCGATGACGATATGGCCGAACTTGTACGAATCGATGTGCATGGGCGCAGTGTACTGCAGCAAAATTCCAAATTCCAAGCACCAAATTTCAGCGACCAGATAAATTCCATTTGCTTGTTCAAATGCCGCCGATAATATGAGGCCAATGGCACGCTTTCTCATAGCCTTGTTGTTTTTTCCCCTTCGGGCGCTTGTCTTTTTCATAGGCTTCATCGCTTACTGGATGGAAGTGGCGGCGGACTGGTTGATCGGGGCGCGCAATCGCACGGAATACGTATGCGAGGGGAGTTGCCGCCGCTGCGGCCGATGCTGCAGGCTGCTCGCGTTCATCATGCCGCGCTTTGTTTCGAAGCGCGGCTGGCTCAAAACCGTTGTCCGCGCATGGCACAGCTCGATCCTGAACTTCGAACCGGCGGGAGAGACCGAAGAGATGCTGGTCTATCGATGCCGCTATTATATCGAAGGCGAGGCGGGTGCTGGCGTGGCGTGCGGCTGCCGCATCTACCCGTTCCGCCACAGACTCTGCAGGTTCTTCCCACGCCAGTCACTTTACGGCAGGCCCGATCTTCACGACGACTGCGGCTTTCGCTTCATTCGCAGAGACGTGCTCAAACGCCGCAGCGACCTGACGCACAAGGGAAAGCCGCTCTTTGGCGATATGTTGCATAAATAAACTCGCCAGCAACGCAAGCAACGCCAGCAACGAGTGCTCGACAGGAAAGTGAACCTGTTTTTTTCCACGTTGCTTGCGTTGCTTGCGTTGCTTGCGTTCCTCGCGTTACTTGCAGTTCTTGTCATCACCAGGCTCCGGTGCTATGCAGGACGCTCCTGGAAAGGAGTTGCATATGGGCGAACGGGCTATTGAAATCCTGATGGAAAACGCTGCGGGGAGGGTGCATCGGAATCTCCCGCCGGCGAAGCTGGTGGAACTCGCACTGGAGCGAGGCGAGGGAACGCTCGCCGCGAACGGGGCGCTCGTCGCCCGCACAGGGGAGCGTACCGGCCGTTCGCCGAACGACAGGTTTGTAGTGGAAGAGAGATGGGCGAAGAAACACGTATGCTGGGGCAGCGTTAATAAGCCGATATCTCTGGAAATTTTCGATGCGCTTCTAAAGCGCGCGGTCGATCACCTCAAAGAGCGGGAAAGATTCGTGTTCGAGGGATTCGCCGGCGCCGATGCAAAGTACAGGATGCAGTTGCGCGTAATCGCGGAAAAGGCCTGGCACGCGCTGTTCGCCACCACACTCTTCATCCGGCCGACGGCGGAAGAGGGCGCAAGGCTTTCTCCGGAATTCACTGTGATCGACGCGCCGGATCTCAAACTAGATCCCCTGGATTACGGCATTCACTCCGGAACGTTTGTCGGAATATCGTTCGAGCGAAAGATCATACTCATCATCGGCACGGGATACGGCGGAGAGATCAAGAAGAGCATCTTCTCAGTCATGAACGGCCTGTTGCCCGAGCGCGACGTCTTTCCCATGCACTGCTCCGCCAATATCGGCGGTGACGGCGACGTGGCGCTCTTCTTCGGTCTCTCCGGAACCGGAAAAACCACGCTTTCCGCAGATTCCGCGCGCAGGCTGATAGGCGACGACGAACACGGCTGGAGCGATCACGGGGTCTTCAACTTCGAGGGCGGCTGCTATGCAAAGGTGATCAACCTCTCAAAGGAGGCGGAGCCGCAGATATGGAACGCCATCCGCTTCGGCTCGCTCATAGAGAACGTGATCGTGGACCAGGTCACGCGAACGCCGGATTACGGCGCGGACACGATCACCGAAAATACGCGCGCCACCTATCCCGTAGAGCACATACCGGGCTGCGTCATCCCCGGCGTCGGCGGACACCCGAAAAATATAGTATTCCTGACGTGCGACGCCTTTGGAGTGCTCCCTCCGATTGCGAAGCTGACGCCCGACATGGCCATGTACCATTTTCTCTCAGGGTATACTGCGAAACTTGCCGGCACCGAGGTAGGCATCACCGAACCCCAGGCCACGTTCTCGACGTGTTTCGGGGCGCCCTTCATGCCGCTTCATCCGACGGTCTACGCAAAGATGCTGGGCGAGCGCATGTCCAGGCATGGCTCCGAATGCTGGCTGGTCAACAGCGGCTGGAGCGGAGGCGCCAATGGCGAGGGGAGCCGCATGAAGATTTCGATCACGCGCGCGCTGCTCGCGGCCGCGTTCAGCGGACAGCTCTCGTCGGTCAATTTCGAGCCCGACCCGATCTTCAACGTGCTCGTGCCGGCCGCCTGCCCGGGCGTGCCTTCCGAGGTGCTCGTCCCGCGCAACACGTGGCGAGACAAGTCAGCCTACGACCGCACGGCAACGCACCTTGCAAATCTCTTCCAAAAGAACTTCGCGCAATACGCCGAACACGCCGGCGAAAAAATAACATCCTCCGGCCCCCGTGCGTGATACGCAGTTCGGCCTGCTCCACGCAGTCGCCTCACCTCTAGCGCGGCGCTCCGTGCTACAAAGTACGCGCGGGTTCCGTCCCCTCGGCGAACGAGTCGACACCGAATGATTATCAACGCATGTGGCTAACGTTGGGGCACGTGCTATCGCGTTCCCGTTCGTTTCTATGTAAGGAGTCAACCTCCAATCCGGCACCGACGT
>JAJZQH010000003.1 GCA_021810905.1 bacterium | reverse complement strand
GACGGGAGGACACCGGATGAAGTGTATTTTGGATCGTTACCAAGGCTGCATAGTGCAGCTTAACCAAACGGCAAGGCATCACTTATAAGTGCCCGTGTGCGTGTCCGAAATCCCGGCTCCGGCTCTAGGTGCCTCATCTTTTTTTGGTCTCAGGGCCGGATTCCAAGTCGGCGACCCGCCATGTGCGTCGCCTGTTCTACGCATCCCTTACGAGTTTCACCATATATTCGGCAGTTTCTCGTAGAACCAGCGGCGGTTGGCCAGCAGGCACGGTATTGTGATGATGGAGAGGGTCATGCCTATGATGTCCCAGTGATAGAGGCAGTGCATGAACATGAGCGTCATGGCCATGCCGCAGAGCATCCTGGCTACCAGGCGCCTTCTCGCAAGCGCTGCCCCGGCGAGCAGAAGCAGCGCCCATGTGATTGCGATTTCGATCCCGGACATCAGTTGAATTCCGACCGACCGCGTTAATATGAACAACTTATAGGCAAATATTCCGTATGCATACGCGAGGCATGCCCACACTATCCATATTCCTAAGGGTAATCTGCCCACCCTTCGCGTGAGCGGAAGCGCCGCCCTCCACCAAAGTTTTTTAGCTGCTTCGAACATTGGACGGATGATACCCGTAACATCCCGCGTGACAACTGATTTCTCTAACTGAGGATTGACAGGACTGCACGGCATACGAAAAATGTGGACGTTTCTCGCGGCAGTCTGTACTTGAAGGCCTTTCGAGGTGCTCGGAGGACGCCGCTTTCCAAGCCTCTAATGATGCGGCGTCCGGAGGGCAGACGAGCCGCCGGCGTCTGAGGCGGCGAAGGCGTGCCTCGAAAGGCCTTCAAGTACAGACTGCAACAGAAGGGGGTTCCATGCCGTCATTCGATATCGTATCAAAGCTTGATCTGCAGGAGGTCGATAACGCCGTGAACCAGGCGCGCAAGGAGGTCGCCACGCGCTTTGACTTCCGCGGGAGCAAGAGCCGTATCGACTGGGATCACAAGCAGATAAACCTTGTCGCCGACGATGAGTTTAAGATGAAGTCGCTCGTGGATATCGTGATCGAGAAGGCCGTGCGCCGCCAGTTGGACCGCCGTGCGCTCGATATCGGCAAGGTGGAAGAGGCCGGCGGCGGGCTCGCCAAATGCGAGATAAAACTCAAGCAGGGCGTGCCCGTTGAGACAGCGCGCGAAATAGTGAAACAGATAAAGGATGCAAAGCTCAAGGTGCAGGCGCAGATCCAGGAAGATCAGGTGCGGGTCTCTGGAAAGAAGCGCGACGATCTTCAGCAGGCCATAGCGCTCGTGAAGGCAAAGGGCTACGATCTGCCCCTGCAGTTTATTAACTTCCGTGACTGAAGACCGTGAATCGTGGTTCGTGATTCGTGGATCGCAAAAACCTGAGTGGGTTACGATCCACGAACCACGATTCACGATCCACGAACGACGGGAACCCGAGTGCAAACCTGGTGGGTCTATATTGTCAGGTGTTCCGACGGAACGCTCTACTGCGGCAGCACCAATGACGTGGATGCGCGCATCGCGGCTCACAATGCGGGCCGCGGCGCGCGCTATACGCGCGGCCGTGGCCCGGTGAAACTCGTGATGGCGATCCCGGCCGTAGACAAGTCCGATGCGTTGCGCGCAGAAGCGCGCATAAAGAACCTGCCGCGAGACGCCAAAATGCACCTCATACGCACGTCAAAAAAAACGCGCACGAACAGGATGAACTGATGTCATCACACGATTACAGAAGGCTTCACAACGAAGAGCTCATAGATCTCTTCTTCACTCAGGAGGACAGGCTTCCGCGCGCCGCGATCGACGAAGCGATCCGCCGCGGCCAGGAGATGGCGCCGGCGCTCTCCGAGGTAGCGATGGATCGCAGTCTGTGGAACTCCGATCTCCCTGAATGGTGGGCGCCGGTGCACGCGACGTATGCGCTCGGAGCGATAGGCGGGCAGGAGGTCCTGGTTCCGTTGCTCGCAGCTCTCAGATGGTCGGACGCCTATGATAACGAATGGGTCACAGAGGACCTGCCTTCGATATTGGGATCGCTGGGCGATATCTCCTTCAACTCGCTCGTCGCGGTCGTCTCCGATCGCAGCGCCGGGTGGTCCGCCCGTTCCATAGCTATGGACGCGCTTGGCTCGCAGTCGTTGCGTTTTCCGAATCGTGAAGAAGAGGTCATGTCGATCCTGGGCCGCATCCTCCGCGACAAGACCGAGGAGCACGGCGCCAGGCGCAGCGCCGCGTTCGTGCTGCTCGACTTCAGGCGCGCGGATTACAGGAACGAACTCGTCTCGCTCGCGCAGGCCGAGGAGCGCTGGCAGGGGCAGTATTCGGACTACCGGGCTGCATTCACGCCGGATGACGTAGCGCGGGACCTCTCATCCCCTCGCGTAGGCATGGATGTGTATATAAGGGACTGGCTCGATTTCTACGAACCGAGCGAAATTTCAAGGCGCCAGGAACGATGGGCCATCGAAGATGGAAGACAGCGCCTGGAGGCTCCGTCGGAGGAGCCGCGCGCCGCACGTGACGCGCTGATGATCGGGCGCAACGACCAATGTCCCTGTGGCAGCGGCAAGCCGTATAAAAGATGCTGCTGGAACAAACTGCATTAAGCATTTTGACATCCTCAAAGGCGGCGTATAGTTTGGCGCTGTTACTTGAAAGGGGGGCTTATGCCGCAGTGGGAAGAGATGCAGGCAAGGGCGCGCAAACTTATCGACGAGGGGCTGAAGCTCCTGCGCTCCGGCGTGAGCGATGCCGAGTACCTGGCAGAGGCCACTGCTAATGCAGCCAAGATGCATATCGCAGTGCGCCGCAATCGGCTCGAAAAATACCGCTTGCTCCACGACATCGGCGAGGAGATCAGCAATTCATCCCAGCTATCCGCAGGCGGAAGCATTCCGGTTACGAATTCTATCGCCGAAAAGATAGCCAGGGTCTACGCCCTGGATGAAGAGGCAAACAAGGTCGAGGAACACATCTCCAATCTCTCGATAGTAAAGAAGACAGGGCCTTTGTCCGAACACGATGACGACGACGAAGGCGACGACGACGGCCACAGCGAAGGACAGCGCGACGACGGGGAACCGTGCGATTAATTACAACCTTGGAGGCGTAAGATGCTCTCCACCATGTCTTTCATAAGGCCCAGCTTTGGCGAGCTGCTGCTTATAGCGCTCGTAGTTGCGTTGATCTTTGGAACAAGGCGGCTGCCCGAACTTGGGCGTTCGCTCGGCACCGCAATCCGCAATTTCCAGCGCTCTTTCCGCGGCGACGATCACGAATCCAACGGCACTGAAACAAAATAGGCGGCGATATGCTCGATGTCAGCGCCGGCGAACTGTTTGTCATTTTTATCGTCGCGGCCGTTTGCCTTGGGCCCGAGCGAGCTGCGTGCTTCATGCGGCGGATCGCCGGCTGGCTGGATTCGGCAGACGCGCGCTGGCGCGACCTGACCCGAAGCGCAGAGGGAGAAGATGAGCGGCGCTGACGTACCCCTCCCGATAAACGATCACCTCCGCGAGCTGCGCAGGAGAGCGCTCATATCGCTGCTCGCCGTAGTGCTGGCGTCTGCGGCGCTCATGCCGTTTGCCTCAAGGCTTGTCGGATTTCTCTCCAGGCCGCTCATGACGGCGCTCCCTCAGGGTGTGAAGCTAATCGCGCTGACTCCGTTCGAAGCCTGGTATGCATATTTCAAGATCGCCGTAGTGGGAGGAGTCGCAATTGCGGCGCCCGTGATATGCAGCCAGGTCTTTGCATTTGCGGCTCCTGCGATGACCCGAAGGGCGCGGAGCATGGCCGCTGCGGGCGGGCTCCTGGCCGGCGCCTTCTTTCTGGCCGGCGCAATATTCTGTTACATTCTTGTGCTGCCGGCAGGCTTCGCCTGGGCTGAATCCTTCACCGAGGCGATGGGTGCTGCGCTCATGCCCCGGCTCGATTCCTACCTCTCCCTCGCCATCGGCCTCATCGCAGCCTTCGGAGTCGCATTCGAGCTGCCGCTGGCGGTGGCGCTATCGATGCGCCTGGGTATAACCACGCGCCAGGGCCTCTCCAGGGCGAGGCCGTATGCTATCGTCGGGGCATTCGTCGTTGGCGCCGTGCTCACTCCGCCGGATGTCCTTTCTCAGGTAGCTCTCGCCGTTCCGCTGATCATCCTCTATGAGGCGGGCATCTTGCTAGGCCGCATTCTATCTGATATCTAGAAACTTCCAGTTCGGATACATCCGGAGATCATATGGTAAAGACCATAAAAGTGACCATCAATGGCAAAGCGCTTACCGCCAACGCAGGGGTGCGCGTCGCGGAACTCCTGCCGCGCGCCCCTCACCCAGGGCCGTTTGCGCCTCTGGGTGCGGTCATATCGAATCGCACCGACGGGCTCTATTACACGATCAACAGCTCGGCCAATGTCGATACGATAGATATCAGCCGCCGCGAAGGGATGGACATCTACAGGCGCACCGCTTCCACGATCCTCTACGCCGCCATCGCCGACGCGTATCCGCACGCGCGCATCGTCGTGGGCCAGTCGATATCAAACGGATATTTCTTCGAAGTGCACGACCAGATCGTGGATAAGGAATTCATCGACCGTATCGGCGAGCGCATGAAGGAGATCGTTACCGCTGATCTGCCCATAGAGCCGGAGTGGACCACGGTCGAGGAAGCGCTTGAGGTCTTCGAGAAGCGAAACGATTCGGACATGGTGAAGATGCTCAGGCAGCTTCGGCGAGCGGAAATACCTCTGGTTTCGCTCGGCGAATACCGCGGCTTCGCCCACGGGCCGTTTGCCTGGCGCACCGGACTCATCGACCTGTTCAAGCTGCATATATATGAGCACGGAATCGTGCTCGATTTCCCGGACGATCAGGGCCGGCTTGCACCCGACGTGAGGCCGCAGCCAAAACTCTTCAGCACGTATCTTGAGACAAAGCGCTGGAACGAGCTGATACACACGCAGAACGTAGCGGAGCTCAACGAATCCTGCATGGGCGGAGCGGTTGCGGACTTCGTGAAGGTGGCCGAGGCGCTGCACGAGAAAAAGATAGCTGCAATCGCCGACCAGATCGTAGCGAGCCCGGAGACGAGGCTGGTTCTGATAGCCGGCCCGTCCGGTTCAGGCAAGACGACCTTCGCCAAGAGGCTGGCGATTCAGCTCAAGATCCACGGCATAGAGCCGGTCTCTATCTCGATGGATAACTATTACATCGACAGGGATTTGACTCCCAAACACTCCGACGGGAGCTTCAACTTCGAATGCCTTGAAGCGCTGGACGTGACCCTGTTCAACGAGCACATGCATAAACTGATGCACGGTGAGAGCGTCATGATTCCGGCGTATTCGTTTCCGTTGGGAAAGCGCGATTCGTCGAGATCGAGAAGGATGCGCCTGCATAAAGATCAGATCCTGGTGACGGAGGGTATTCACGGCCTCAACGAGGCGCTCACGCCTATGATTTCCGCTGAGAACAAGTTCAAGATCTATGTTTCAGCGCTGACTCAGGTCTGTCTTGACGATCATAACCGCATATTCACGACGGATACGAGGCTCTGCCGCCGTATCGTGCGCGATCGCCTCTTCCGCGGGACGCGGGCGGCGGAGACGATCGAGGGGTGGGCGAGCGTACGAGCGGGCGAAAACCGCTACATTTTCCCCTTTCAGGAGGACGCCGACGTCATCTTCAATTCCGCGCTGCCTTACGAGCACGCGCTCTTGAAACCTTACGCGGAGCGCTTCCTCGCCGAGGTCCCACGCAATCGTCCGTCGTTCATGGAGGCATCGCGGCTCGTGCGATTCTTCTCCTTCTTCATTCCGATCCTCGAGGCCGAGGTTCCCGGCACCTCGATACTGAGGGAATTCGTAGGCCGCAGCGCATTCAAGTACACGTAGGCATGTCACTTGTGAACTTTGTGGAGCTTGGTGGGGTGGAGGACTTTGAGTGAACCGCGCAGGCCGTAGTCGAACGGACGCAGTATAGGGATATCCAGCGCAAGCATTTTCTGAAAGATGGGATCGTCCGCAAATTCCCGCTTTATCTCCATCGCATATTCGAAGCAGGTGAGGATTTCGCCCACGCAGTAGCGGTAATATTCTTCGTCGTCCGGATTTTTTTTCGCAAGCGCCACGCAACGATCGGCGAGCATCTCCGCGATGGCTGCGCAGAAGCGCTGGCCTTCGTCCCTCGTGAGGCCGAGAAAATGATCCATGAGCAGGCGGCCGATGATCAGGCGCATATCGCGCACTGATTCGTGGAGCTCTTCTATGGATTTGCGGAGTTCCCGCTGCGCCAGGTAAAAATCGAACATGGTGAGGAGATTTCCGATTTCGGCCTGCACCGGCATAAGCACCTCGTCGATTTCTGGAAGATCGTCAGCGCACATTTGAAATCATTTTACCAGCTCGCCATGAATGAAGTCAAAGAATTCACCTCTTAGGATAAAGGTCGGCCCGCCCGCGCAGGGGGACGCGGGCGGGCTGCCTTCCGCGTGCAGGATCGGCTTTAGCGTGCAGCCTTTCCCGACGTGCCAGGTGCCAGTGCAGCGCCGTCCGAGACCGTTACGTAGGGCGCGATCTTTGCGAGCATCTTCTCGCCGATCCCGTCGACGTTTACGAGGTCGTTCGTGGACGTAAACGGCGTCTTGTCACGATATGCAACGATCGCCTGCGCCTTGGCCGGTCCGATGCCGGGCACTTCCATGAGCTGCGCGACGCTCGCCGTATTTACGTTGACGGGCGTTGAAGGCGCCTGTTTTGCGGCCATGGCCTGGCCGGCAATCGCAAGTGTAGCCAGCAGGCCCAGCAGTGTAGACATCGCAGTCATCTTGTGGCTCTTGATGTTATTCATGGCGTTTCTCCTTTTGTTGGTTTGGTTTCTAGTCTTCATCCCTTGAATCCTGCCCCCTGCCCCTGCGCTCCCGAATCTGGATCTTTCCGTCGCGCGGGTACACGTCCAGCAAGGCGTTGATCGAGCCGTCCCTGTTTACGAAAGCGGAACCGATCCTGACCCACCGCGCCTTTCCATCCTTTCCCTCGATGATGTTGTAGACTTCTTTCGGCTGGTTGTTGCCCATGATCTCCTTCCTTTCTTCTGCACGATCGATCGTGATATCGTAAATTAGTTAAGCAAGCGGCGTGCCAACTTGCCGTGTCGCGCAACGTCTTGAAATTCTGAAGAAGCGTGAAATCGGACCGACGATCAGCTGCTGCGAAATCATGCAGTGCTGCTGCGAAACGCAGCAGCTGCGTTTCTTGTCAACTCCCGCCGCCTGTGTTAGAGCATGCCGCTATGAAAGGCTGTCTTCTTATCCATGGTTTCACCGGGAGTCCTGCTACCGTAGCTTCTATGAAAGAAGTCATTGCGGCTGGTGGTTTTAGGGTTTCCGCGCCATGCCTACCCGGCCATGACGGGGGCTTTGACGAGCTTTCCCGCGTGACCTGGGAGGACTGGTACGAAGAAGTGAGGAAGGCCTATAAGGCCCTGCGCAAGGAGACCGAGCTCGTCTATTGCGCCGGAATTTCGCTTGGGGCGCTGCTCTGTATGAAGCTGGCGCTCGACGAGGGGTGGGGCGTTCGTGCGATGGTGCTCATGGCAACATCGCTTTCGCTTTCCAGGGTCGCCACGATCGGCTTGAACTGCGTTCGCTACACGCCTCTCCGCTGGTTCGTCCACGCATTTCCAAAAAATTTGAACAAAAACATCGCTGATCCTGAAGGGCGGGTCGTCTATGGTGAACTATCGCAGCCGATGATGCCGGCCAGGGCGGTATATGAGCTCGCAGACCTTCAGAGGGAGTTGAAACCAAACCTCTCGCGCATAACGAATCCGGTGCTGCTCATACATGGCCAGGGGGATCTCATCGCGCCTCCGTCGAACGTGGATTTTATCAGAAAATCTATAGCCTCGGACGTGGTTGAAACAATAATCTTGCCCAGGTCGAGGCATGTGATAACGATGGATTATGAAAAAGATCGAGTCGCACTAGCGACACTGGATTTCTTCAAGAAGTTTGCCTGAAAAAAAGGAGGAAGAGATGATGGGGAGATTGTTGGTTTTGTTTGTAGCGGCAATGTTAGTCGTTCCGGCTGCGGCCATGGCTGCGGATATAGAGGAATTCGAGCTAGGCGGGACTGCTCCGAATATGAGCAGCGCAAACACGCCCATGCCCAGCGCAGCTGCGGTGAGCAAGCCGGTTGCCACCGCCCCTGCCGCGCCGGCGGCCGGCGCCGCTCAGACAAAGGCCGTAAAGGCGCCGGCTCCCAAGCCGGTCGTCACGAAGCAGGCGGTTGCGGTGAAGCCTGCGGGCGCACAGAAAAAAGCTCCGGCCAAGGCAAATGGAGCGGCGGCCCAAGAGCCAGTGCGCTATTCGTCGAGAGCGCTCTACGACGGCCGGGAGGGACACTTCCAGGCCGGATTCGTTGGCCCCGGTTTCGGAGTAGCGAACAAGGGCATCGGGCCAATGATGACTATGGGCGTAGAAGGTGAGTACTTCTTCTGGGAGCACCTCTCCGCCGGCATGAGGATAGAGGTGGCCACAGAGTTCGATCATGCGACGATACTCAGTTTTGTGCCGAGGGCGCGCTACGTATTTGACTTCGACAGCCACCCGCGATGGTCTGCCTACGTTCAGGGCGGCGTGGGACTCGCCCTCTACAACGGCAAACACGCGGCAGCGGACATCTCCATCCCTGGAGGAGGATTCTGGTGGAAGTGGACTGACCGATGGTCCGTTGGAGCAGATACCAACTTCCATCTCCTGGTGCGCAGCGATACCGCCTTCGAGTGGACCATCGGGCCTGCGATTCGTTATCTGTTCTGATCACTGGAGAGAGAATGCCAAGACCTTTGCTCATTTTTGACTTCGACGGCGTGCTCGTCGATACGGTTGATTTCTTTGCGCGCGAGACGATGCAGAAGCTCTCCGAGCTTGGCTATGACTTCATCAAGAGCCGCGAGGATCTGCTGGATCTCTTTCGCGAGAACATAGCGGTGGCGTTTATCGAGCACGGGGTAACGCCGGCGCACATGTGTGCGATATGGGAGCACATCCAGGAGGCGTCCAAGAAAGAAAAGATAGAGCTGTGCGCAGGCGTAGGAGATATGCTTACGGCCCTTACGCCTGCGTGCGACATGGCGATCGTATCTTCCAACTCCTCGCATATGATACGAGGCGTGCTTTCTCGCCTGGGTCTTGTGGACAATTTCAAATCCATTTCCGGAGGCGAGGACGACTTCGAAAAGATCGAGCGAATAAAGGCGTGCATGAATGCCATAGGCAGCAAGCCTGAATCCACGTTTTACATAGGCGACACCGTTGGAGACGTGGATGAGGCCCATCGCGCCGGCGTGATGGCGGTGGCGGCAGGATGGGGCTGGCATCCGATAGAATCGCTCAAAGATGCAGGACCTGACAGACTGCTCGTGAAGCCCCAGGATCTTGTGGATTACATAGCAAAATTTCCGAGGGGCGGCGTTCACTGATCGCTATATGTCCCTACGTTACAGAATAGACGTTGCAGCCGGCCGCGAACCCGCGGATCTCCTGCTCGAGAACGCAAGGGTCATCTCCGTATTTGCAGATCGGATCATCTCCACGTCAGTCGCAATAGCGGATGGCGTGATAGCCGGCTTCGGCGACTATCGCGCCCGTAAAAAGATCGACCTGCGCGGCGGATATCTATCTGCCGGGCTCATCGACAGCCACATCCACATCGAATCCACGCTGCTCGCTCCGTCCGAATTCGCCAGGTGCGTAGTGCCGCGCGGAACGACCGCTGTCGTAGCCGATCCGCACGAGATCGCGAACGTGCTCGGCACGGCCGGAATCAAGTGGATGCTAGCGGCGACCGAGGGGCTACCGCTTGACGTCTTCATGGTGCTCCCTTCGTGCGTGCCTGCTTCGCGCTTCGAGAGTTCGGCGCAGAGGCTCGATGCAGCGGCGCTCAAGGCCCTGGCGGGACTGCCGCGCGTGGTTGGTATCGGCGAGGTCATGGATTTCCCCGGAGTCATCGCCGGGCGCCGCGATCTGCTATCGAAGATCAGACTAATCCCAGGCATGCGCGTGGACGGCCACGCGCCGGGGCTTACGGGCAAGGACCTCTACGCCTATATCGCCGCCGGCATCCACTCGGACCACGAGAGCACCAGGGCCGCGGAAGCGGAGGAGAAGCTCGCCGCGGGCCTTCATATAATGATACGCGAGGGTACGACCGAGAAGAATCTCAAGGAGCTCTCACGCATAGTTACGCCTGCCAGCTCGCACCGCTGTTTTTTCTGTTCCGACGACCGCAGCGCACGCGACCTGCTCACGCACGGCCACATGGACGACATCCTCCGCCGCGCGGTGGCCGCAGGCATTCCTCCGGTAACGGCTCTCCAGATGGCGACCAACAATGCGCCGTACTACTTCAGGCTGAAACACAGGATGGGCGCCGTGGCGGTGGGCTACGTTGCGGATCTCGTGGTATTCGACGATCTGCGCCGCTTCCGGGCGCGCATGGTCTTCAAGCGGGGCCGGATCGTGGCGCGCGACGGGGAACTTGTAGCGCCTTGCAGGCTCAAGTCCGCGCCGCGCAAGGCGAACGCCATGCGCGTGAAGGGGCTTGCGAGTGCGAGGCTCAGAATCGGAGCGAGCAGGACGGTTCGCGCGCGCGCCATCAGGATCGTGCCCGGCCAGATAATTACCCGCGAAGAAATCGTGACTATGCGCCCTCGTGAGGGCGAGATATCTGCCGACACGTCGCGCGATATACTCAAGCTGGCGTTGTTCGAGCGGCATCACGCCACCGGCCGCATGGGCGTGGGACTGGTCTGCGGTTTCGGGCTTACGCATGGAGCCCTCGCATCGACGATAAATCACGATGCGCACAACCTCATCGTAGTGGGAACGAACGACGACGACATGATCGCTGCCGCGGAGGCGCTCGTAGCATGCGGCGGCGGGCTCGCCGCAGTGCAATCCGGCCGTACAGTGGGACTGCTGCCGCTCCCGATAGCCGGACTCATGTCCGACATGCACGCGCAGGACGTGGTGGAGGCGTATTCGCGCATCTGCAAGGCGGCCTCAAAGCTCGGGGCTGCGCTTCCAGATCCGTTCCTCACACTCTCTTTTCTGGGGCTGTCGGTGATTCCGGAACTGAGGCTTACGGATAGAGGTTTACTTGACGTGAGGCAAAGAAGGCTCGTCCCCCTCTTCGTCTGATGCAGGGATCGCGGACCATAAATCGATGAGAGGCATGAGTCCGCTTGAGATCGTAACGTCGTTTCCAAGGCCCGAGATCGTCACTCCCTTCAATATGTCGACAAGCGGAAGGTTGGCCTCCTGCTGCAGGATGATGAGAGATCGCACTCCCTCGAGGAACATCTGTGTGCTCCGGGCTTCATCCTGGCTTGAGAGATGGAGCGTGGCAAAGAGCGTTTCCCCATCGGGACTCGAGAAATCCACGCTCTGCGGGATCTGAACCGAAGGCGGCACGAGCCCCTTGAGCCTGGGCCCTATCACTGCGTGGCCGAATACTGCGGCGTCGGAGAGCCTCCCTATCGATTCTGGCGCTGATGGGGGTTTCTCACCGTAAAACGCGAGCAGGGAGTCGCGCGTTCCCACCGCGAGATGATGCTTGTCGAGGATGATGAATCCGAACGGGTCGCGCACATCGCTTTCGGTAAAAAGCGTTGCCCAGCCGAGATCCTGCGACGCGAGCCCCGCGCGGCCCTGCACCATTGCGCTTCGTATGGCGGGGAGTATCACTCCTTCGTCGAATTTCCCTTGCGCCAGCACGACGACCCTGGGCTCTTCATCCTTGTTTCCGAGGGTGCCGGCCAGAGCGAGCATTCCAACCGAGTTCTCGTGCGATACGAGCGCCGAAACGAGTTCCGCGGCAACGCCTGTGTTACCGTGGATCAGCTCCATGAGTCGTTCCTTGAGCATTGGGTTGCCAAGCGCGCGCTGAACGTCGACGGTTATGTCGAATTCAGAGCCGGCGGGAATCCATCGCAACATCTTCACGAACTTAACGGAGGTGGGTGCTGCAGCATCGTAGTGCGGAGCCCGGAAGAGGTCTGTTGTGTCGCGGAGCAAAAATCCCAGCGCGACGAGCACGGCAATTATTACGGCTGCATGAATCATCCTGCGCGCGTTTTTTTTCATTGGGGCGCCTCCGCGATCCATGCATCGATGAAATCGGTGATAGCAATGCGCGCCTGTGCAGCCAGATATTCAAGGCGAGGCAGTTTGAGGGCATCGCCAGGGTGGCGGATGATGTGATCGGCGAATGCGAGTCCGTCTGCATGGCCAGAACTGTCAAGGGCATCGCTGAGATCGGGCAGCGTTTCGGAGAGAGGATCGAGTACGGCGCGCACGATAAGATACGGCGTTTGCGCATGGGCGCATGCCGCAGCGAACGAGGAGCTTTCCATGTCCAGGGCCACGGCGTTGAACTTTGTTCCTACAAACGCCTTTTCGTGAGGGGATGAGATGATTTCGTTCACGGTAGCGATGCCGCCGGTGCGCCCGCGCATACCCTTACGGCTGATGATCTCCTGCGCCCGCTGAACGAGTTCCGGTTCGGCAGCGATTCGCCGTTCCGTTCTTGCGTCGGTCACGGACGTTGCGATGACCAGATCGCCTGGGGCTAGCGCAGGATCCGCTCCGCCGCAGTATCCCACGTGCAGGCACAAGGCGGGATGAAAATTCGCGAGACAATAACGGATGGCGCTATCCATCGCCTCTAGCCCCAACCCGGAGCGGCCAAGCAGGATCTGACGTCCGCCGTACATGCCACGCCAGAAGAGCGCGGGCCGCACATGAACCCGCTCGTCAACCGCAACCTTAGACACGATGTTTTTTATCTCATCGTCGAGCGCCGCAATGATCGCAAGTTGAATCCGCCGCATGCGATATTTGTACGGTTTTTATCGGCATCTAGCAACTTCAGATTTATTCCTTGCCAAGCGTCCAGC
Organism: bacterium; assembly: GCA_021810905.1. GTDB lineage: Bacteria > UBA10199 > UBA10199 > 2-02-FULL-44-16 > JAAZCA01 > JAJZQH01. The sequence continues at coordinate 274,505 of JAJZQH010000003.1, read as the reverse complement.
GGCTGGAAGCCGCAGCGCCTGGTTTTGCCGCCTCCAGGCTGCTCAATTCCCTCCAATCGTCATAACAGGTAGTTTCCACGGCGACGCTGTCGTCGGCGTCATTCTGCGCCGGCGCCGCGCTGTCTGCCGCATTCTCATCCTCCGATGACAAGAGCTTTTCTACGAATTTCCACATGCTCTCGTAGGCCTTGTAAAGGGTTTGTGAATCTACGGTGTTCGCGTTCATAAAATCCTCCTCCTGTTGGTTCAAAAGTTAAAAAAACAAAAAGCCTGCAATGCCCCCTCTGCGGGGCCGCGGGCTGTAATGATGAATTGTTTTTGAGTTTATTTCAGGGGATTAAATAATGCGTTTAATGCAGACCGAATGAGCATTGCGCTTCATCGGCGCGCCAATAATAATGGCGCGCTTAATAAAGCGCGTTCGCGGGATACGGTTTAGGAAAGATAGATACATTAACGTTTTGATAGACTAACAGTAAGAACTGCGCAACAAAAAAATGTTTAAGACAGCATTTTTCTTCTGAAGGGCGCCTCTGCAGATCACTGTTTTTGGGACTCCTAGAAGATGGTCCATCTGGCCATGGTCAGCGCGTCGCGGATAGTGCTCGTTGCGTTGAGGGCCACGGTGGGCTCAAAGCCGCAGTGGCACATGCAGTTCGTGCAGCGCTTGTCCCTGCCAGGGCCGTACTTGTCCCACTCCGTGTTGGCCATGAAATCAGCAAACGTGGAATAGTGGCTGTCTGTGATGAGGTAGCACGGGGCCTTCCATCCGGCGACGTTGTAGGTCACGTTGCCCCAGGGCGTGCAGCTGTAGTCGCGCGTGCCCGCCAGGAAGTCGAGGAAGAACGGAGTGCTCCACACGCGCTTGCCGCGGCCGGCATCGCGCAGCTGAGAAAATTTTTCCCTGATAGCCTCGCGCGTGAGGAATTGCGACTGATCGGATACGTCCGCGTAATCGAATCCGGGCGAGATGAGAAAACCGTCCACGCCGAGACCTTCCAGATAATCGAAGAGCGCCTTGATCTCGGATACTTCGGTCTGGCGATAGACCGTGGTATTCGTGCAGACCGTGAATCCCGCTTTTTTCGCGGCGACGACTCCGGCCACTGCCTTGTCGAAAGCGCCCTGGCGCTCGACTATCGCGTCGTGCGTGCCAGCAAGCCCGTCGATGTGCACGTTGATGTTGAACATCTTGTGAGGCGTAAGCAGCGAGAGCTTCTCAGGGAGGACCTGGCCGTTTGTGCACAGGTATACGACCCTGCCGCGCGCGAGCGTGCCTTCCACGAGTTCTTTGATTTTGGGATAGAGCAGAGGTTCGCCTCCGCAGATGGAGACGACCGGTGCGCCGCATTCGTCCACCGCCTTCAGGCACGCATCGACCGAGAGCATGCTGGAGAGCCTGTCCTTGTATTCGCGGATGCGGCCGCAACCGGAGCATGTGAGGTTGCAGGCATGAAGCGGTTCGAGCATGAGCACCAGCGGAAATATACCGCTACCCGCTTTTTTCATGCGCCTCATGTAGCGGGCGATTGATGTGGTCTGATTCAATGGGAATCGCATCGGGCCTCCTTTTCACGCTGTGCTCCCGGCAATGACATCGGAGTCCCTAGCATGAGCCCACGTCGATTACAATCGACAGTTGAAGTTTTGCGGTGGAGTGCTATGAAGCTGCGGATGTCACCCTACACGGCATACGCGATATACGGCGCGGCCGGTGTTCAACTGGCCGGGTCGGTAGTGGGGGGGCTCTTGCTGGGGGGGCTTGCGGATAAACGGTTTGGAACTGGCCCGTGGCTCACTGCCGCTGGGCTCGTGCTGGGCTTTGCAGGCGGCATGGTGAATCTCATAAGGATCACGAAGTGGTTCGAAGGCCGAAAAAACAAAAAAGGAGAGGGCGATGGATGCGACGGGTAAGGGCGCTGTAAAAAAGCTTATGCTCCGCGCCCTGCTCACCGCAGCCCTGCTCGCCGCTGCGATGGCGGTACTCGCGTTTGCGCTTGGAAAATCCGGCGTGGTGATTTCGATAGCCGCCGGGGCTGTCATGGCGATGGCGAGCTTTGCGGTGCTGGCAGCCGTGGTCGTGCGTGCGATCCCGGTCGCATGCGGTCCGGAGGCGTTTCGCCGCCAGCCGCTGGCTGTTATCGCCACGGTCGGGTGTCTCAAGCTGGCGTTTCTAGGTGCGGCGCTTTGGGTTCTGATATCGCGCGATCTCGTATACCCGCTGCCGTTCATGGCCGGATTTTCAACTATGGTAGCAGCGCTTCTTGTCGAAGGGCTGCGCCTCAAGGGAACTGCGCAGACGTCGCGCTGACGACATATGCAGCAATTTTCGCTCATAACATGGCTCATTGACGAGCTCGGACTCCCGAAGGCATGGGGGGAAGAGTATCTCCATATCGTTATGGCCGGCCTGGTAACGTTATTTCTATTTTTTATTTCCCTGCTCGCCTGGCGAAGGCTCAGGCATACCGAAGCGATGCTGCTGCCCGACGGACGCACCAGCGTCGTAAACGTGCTCGAGATGGTGGTCGGCGCGGTGATGAAGCTGATGGAAGACGTGATGGGGCCCAAGGCGCGTGTGCACATGCCGCTCATAGGCTCCCTCTTCATATATATACTCGTGAGCAACCTCGTGGGGGTGATCCCCGGGCTCGTCCCGCCCACGGAAAACATAAACACCAACGCCGCATGCGCCATACTCGTCTTCGTCTATTACAATGTGGTGGGCATCAAGGCGCAGGGTATAAGAAAGTATTTCAGGCATATGGCCGGACCGGTCGTATGGCTGGCGCCGCTTCTGTTTGCTATCGAGCTCTTGAGTCACCTCGTAAGGCCGGTCTCGCTCTCCGTGCGACTCATGGGCAATATCGTAGGCGATCACCTCGTGCTCGGCATGTTCTCGTCGCTCGTACCCCTTCTTTTGCCGATAGTCTTCATGGGACTTGCCATTTTCATCTCTTTCATGCAGGCATTCGTCTTCACGCTGCTTTCGATAGTTTATATTCAGATGGCGTCTGCAACTGAGGAACACTGAAATGTAACGCGGTGCCGCTTGCACGGTACGTGGTAAAAAATCAGCGCACCAAAACGGAGGAAGGTAATGAAGAGAGCAATATCGTGGTTCACGGGAATAGTTGCTATGATTGCACCGGCGGTCGCTGCGGCGCAGGGCCAGTCGGCCGCTGAGGGCGGCGATTCCTTCATGCTCAAGGGAGCTCTCGCGCTCGGCGCGGGCCTCGCCATAGGCATCGCAGCGGGCGGCGGCGGCATTGGACAGGGCAAGGCTGCGGCAGGAGCGCTTGAAGGCATCGCAAGGAATCCCGAGGCCGCAAGCAAGGTCATGACGCCGATGATCATCGCACTGGCGCTCATCGAGTCGCTGGTGATCTACGCGCTCGTCATCGCGTTCCTGCTCCAGGGAAAAATCTGACATTCAGCGGGCTTCGTGCCGCGATCCACGCGGGTCGGATGACTCCGTGCCGTCTGCTGGCGAGAGCGCCAAGAGTACGCTGTCCCTTCTCCCTTCCGGCGGGACGAATCGACACCGAGAATACCAGTCTCATGCGCGCATATCAGCGGATATTTCGCCATCGCGTTCCCGATCGCCCGGCGGAATGGAGAAGGAACAGCTTGTTCTGTGCCGTTAACAACTGCGGAGTGGCACGTAGCAAGCGGAGCATCCGTTCTCCCGCCGAATGAACGGGAACGCGATGGCGTGAGTTCCATCGTTAGCCTTAAGATTTGATTTTCATTCCGTGTCGACTCATTCGCCGGGAGGACGGATGCTCCGCGTCCTTCGTGGCACGAAGTCACTCGGACCGGCGCTTCGATTTTAGATGGGGTGGCACGGGACGTTTTTCGTTTATGGGTTTTCCTGCAAGTTCTATGATCAGGTCAAAATCGTCCGCCGCATTGTCATCGGAGAGCATCGCCTTGGACCGCACGCGTTCTCCGCAACGCACGCACTGGTGGAGGATGACGTATTCTTTTTTCGTGTGCGTATAGATCCCTATAGGGCGCAACATTCCGCGGCATTTGTTGGCCCGGTCTCCGGGATTCACGTCTACGTGCATTGACCACAGGCAGAAGGGACAGTGATTTCGCGGCGAGGTCTGCGCCGTCGGAGGAACTTCTCTGCCGCAGTGGCTGCAGGTGAATCCCTCGTTCACTACCTGAAATCTCTTTTTTTCGAGCGTCATCGCAGCGGCCTATTTTGTTTTTTCCGGAGGCGTCGCCTGCTTACCGGCTGGCGCCTGCGCTGCTTTTGCTTTTCGCCTGGACTGTCCCTCGGTGGATCGATAGCGTATCGCAGGCGCGCCGCCAGGTTTTGCGATCGATCCGCTTTTCGGGCCAGCGTTTGTGGCCTGGCTGCTGTCCTCCATATGTAACATCAGTGCCGCGTGCCCGCCGCCCGTCAGGGCACTTAAAATGAGCAGAATAAATAACGGTCGCCGCATGGACACCTTGGGAAGCGCATATTCCGCGCCGCTGCGCACAACTATTGAATTGAGCAGCACGTCCTGCAGCGACCGGCGCTGCGGATGAAAGAGCCCTAATATGACTACGGACAGCGCGGTCAGGTCGGCGGCCACTACCAAGGGGATAATGGAGCGCGAAATCTGGTGCTCGATCAGCCAGAATTTATATGCCGAAAAGATAAATGCCAGGACGCAAAACCGCAGGAGCGCGTCGAATGGGTTGATGTAACCACCGTTTACGCATTGGACTTCGATTCCGGCAATTTTTTTTCCGAGCGTCTTGCCTCTGCAGAGAGAGCTGTCCATTATGCCAAAATAGAGGGCAGCGACCGCAACGCCGATCCACCATCCGTTTTCGCCGATCGGCGCGATATGACTGCCAGCCAGCTTGAGAGCCGCAAAGCCCGCTGCCGCCAGCAGCGCGCAGTCGAGCGCAAATGCGATGACTCTGCGAATCGAAACCTTCCACGCGGGCCTCGCGCCGCGCACTGAAACCATATCAGCGGTAGCCCTTCGCTGCGCACGGATCTTGTCGGAAAGCCCAACTTTGAACTGAGGCTCTTCTCTCCCGTCGACCATGTGCCGTAATTTAGCACTGCCGCTGGACAAACGCCATGCCATCCTTTAGTCTTTGTGTCATCGCGAGCCCGCCATGATTTTTGGCGGGCGTGGCGATCTCCTGAAAGCAGGGGATTGCTTCGGCTACGCCTCGCAATGACACCGTATGGGGGAAAATTCATGCCGCCGAAAAAGATAGCCGCGGATAAACTCCGCTGGCAGCCGAAAAAAGAAATCGTAGAACTCTTCAAGAAGCCCGAAAAAATTCAGGCGACCGAGGCCATCGTGGGCCAGAAGCGCGCGATAGACGCATTGAGCCTCGGGCTCACGCTCTATCGCACAGGCTACAATATCTACGTGGCCGGCATGGCCGGAACCGGTCGAATGACGACCATTCGCAGGGCGCTGGAACAGATCGGTAAGCCGCACGCCACGATTCCGGACCGCTGCTACGTTTATAACTTCGTGGATTCCGCGCAGCCGGTGCTGCTCACGTTTGCTCCCGGGAAGGGACGCGCGTTCCGCGACGACATGCGCGAACTCGTGAGGGTGCTCAGAATTGAGGTCCCAAAGGCGATCGAGTCGTCTCACGTGCAGCGCGAGCGCGAGTTGATCGTGGACCGCTATCAGCGCGAGGAAAAGAAACTCTTCGAGGAATTCGCCGATCATTTGAAGAAGGAAGGGTTCGCGCTCATCCAGCTTCAGGAGGGTGGCTATGTGGCGCCCACTGTCTTTCCGATAGTCGGCAACGAGGCCGTATCTATCGATTACCTCGATACGCTCGTGACCGAGGGAAAGATGCAGGCGTCCGAGCGCGACCTCAAGCAGAGGCGCTATAAGGAGTTGATGGCGGAACTGAAGCGCGTACTCGCGAAGGCGCGCGCCCTTGGCAAAGAGATGCACCTGGCGCTCGACCGGCTGCTGCAGCGCTCGGCGTCGCTGGTGCTCGACGGTCTGATGGACGATCTGCGCGGGCGGTACACCGAAGAAAAAACGCGCAAGTATCTGCTGCGCGTGAAGGCGCACATACTCAAGAACATAGACGCGTTTGCGGGAAAGAAAGAACAGAACAAGGAATCAGAGGGCATAATCGTTCTTGGGGGTGGGCGCACGGAAGACCCGTTCTGGTATTATGAAGTAAATCTTCTCTACGATCAGACTCAGGCCGCACAGGAAGAGGGCAAGGTACCTATCGTCGAAGAACACAATCCGAGTTTCGTCAATCTCTTCGGCGCTACCGAATACAATATCGGGCCCAACAATTTCTGGACCACCGATTTCCGCCATATCAAAGCGGGTTCGCTTTTGCGCGCCGACGGCGGTTACCTCATCGTAAATGCAATGGACGTGTTGCAGCGCCCGCTGGTCTGGGATCAGTTGAAGCGCGTGCTCAAGACGGAAAAACTCGTGATTCAGCAGCCGGAGAGCTACTATCAATTTGCACCTCTCACGATAAAACCGGAACCCATAGACCTGTCGGTGAAGGTGATCATGATAGGACCCTCGTGGCTCTATCGCCTGCTTTATCAATATGAAGAGGATTTTGCGAAGACGTTCAAGGTCCTCTCAGATTTTGACTCCACGATGCCCCTGTCCGCCGATACCGCAGTTCAGTATGCGTCGGTTCTCAAATCAGTATGCGGAAGAGGTAAACTCAGGCCGTTCACGCAGGACGGAATGCTCGCGATGGTGGAGCACGGAATTGAGGAGGCGGGTCAGAGCGATCGAATCTCCACCCGCTTCGCCTATATCACGGATGTAATGCGCGAGGCTGATTACTGGGCAGGGCAGGAAAATTCGGCGAAGATCACGCGCGGCCACGTGGAGCGCGCCACCGAGGCCAAGCGTGAGAGGCACCGCCTTACAGAAGAGCACGTGCAGAGGCTCATCGAAGAGGGCGTGATCCTGATAGACACCAAGGGAAAGCGCGTGGGCCAGATCAACGGACTTTCAGTCTACACCATCGGCCACGTCTCGTTCGGAAAACCGTCGCGCGTCACGGCCACCACGTCCATCGGCAAGAGCGGAGTGATCAACGTGGAGCGCGAGGCAAAGCTCTCCGGCCCGATTCACGACAAGGGCGTGCTCATCCTCACCGGTTATCTGCGCCACAAATATTCGCAGCGCGAGCCGCTCAACCTCACGGCCTCGCTCTGCTTCGAACAATCCTACGGCGGCATCGATGGAGATTCCGCGTCATCCACCGAAATCTACGCGCTGCTCTCTTCGCTCTCAGGCGTCCCCATCAATCAGGAATTCGCGGTCACGGGCTCCGTCAACCAGCTGGGAGACATCCAGCCGATCGGAGGAGTCAACGAGAAGATCGAGGGCTTCTTCGACGTGTGCAAGGCGCAGGGGTTCACCGGCAAACAGGGAGTTGTGATACCGGTTCAGAACGAACGCCATCTCATGCTTCGCAAGGACGTGGCTGAGGCGGTGCGCAAAGGCAAGTTCCACGTATATTCGATATCGAGCATCGACGAAGGCATTGAGCTTCTCATGGGCAGGCCGGCCGGCAAGATGAGCAAGGATTGCAAGTATCCGCCGGATACGGTCCACGGGATGGTGATGAAGCGCCTGCGCGAGATGAATGAGGCGCTGGCGGCCATTTCGGAAGAGGGAATAGCAAGGGCTATAAAGGAAGAGAAGAAGACGGCTAAGCCGAAGAAGAAGGCGAAGGCTAAGGTCAAAGCCAAAGCCAAAGCTCAGATGAAAAGACGCAAGAGATAATCATTCTCCCCTCTTTTGTAAGGAGGGGATGGGGAGGTAGATCCTGATCTGCCCCACCCCGACCCTCCCTTTACAAAGGGGAGGGGGACGTCAGGAGCTCCGATGGATAACCTGAGCAGAACACTTCTTGAATCAGTCCTCTCGTTGCCGACGATGAGCTATCACGAAACCGCAGTGTCCACTTTCGTGCGCCTCTACGCCGCAGGAATCGGGCTTTCGGTCTCAGAGGACCGCGCTGGGAATCTCCTGGTAAAATATCGCGGCGCACGAAATGGCGGTGTCACGTTCGCGGCGCACATGGATCACCCCGGTTTCGAGGTGATCTCCTCAAAGGGAAAGAGCGCGCAGGTGGCGCAGTGGGGAAAGGTCGACCTTAAGATGTTCGGAGGCTCTCGCGTCATCGCTCATACTGCTGACGGTCCGGTCCGCGGAAAGATCGGAAAAAAGCCCATGAAGAAGGCGTATCTGGGCCGGTCGGTATTCGAGCTGAAGGCGGATGGCAAGGTCGCAAAGGGCGACTTCGGTGCGTTCGACGTTCCTGCGGTCGAATTCTCAAAAGGGCTCATCCATGCGCTCGCGGCGGACAATCTCATCAGCGTCGCGGCGATACTCGATCTCATGACGCGGTTTGCCATCGGCCGCGCGCCGGTCTCCGTCACGGCCCTGTTCACGCGCGGCGAGGAGGCCGGTTTCCTCGGCGCGTTTGCAGCGATGGAATCGAAATTCATCCCGAAGGACCAGCCGCTGGTCGTGCTCGAATGCAGCTCGGCAAAGGGTGGAGGCGTTGAGATAGGCGGCGGCCCGGTCGTTCGGGCAGGAGATCTGCAGAGCACCTACGATCCCGCCGTGGAAGTCTGGATTCACGACGTCGCCTCTTGGCTTTTTACGAATCACGAATCACGAGTCACGAATCACGGCTTTCGCTATCAACGCGCGCTTTTGCAGGGCGGCCGCTGCGAGGCGTGCGTCTATATTGCTGAAGGCTATCCTACCTCCGGCATCGCCATGCCGCTGGGCAATTATCACAATCACGGGCCAAAGGGATATGCCGCCGAATACGTGAGCCAGTCCGACTACGAAAACTACGTCAAACTACTCGCCGCGCTTGCACATCGCCCCATGAAGCGCACTGCGATGAGGGAAAAGGTAGAGCCGATCTGGAAGCACTACCGCGAGCTCAGGAAGAAACTGATGGCGAGCTCGTGAGCTGCGCGAATATTTATTCATCGAGCGGGAGGAGATATGGACGACGGAGCAGGCGGCAACGCGCAGATGAAGGGGCTTCCTGAAAACGCATTCAGGGAACTCAAACCGAATGAAGTCTATCGGCCGCTTGTGGCAGCTACCGAAATTGTGCCTGAGGTCACGGCACGCTCGGTGCTCATCGGCATTCTCATGTCGATCATCTTCTCCGGCTCGATCGCTTATCTGACTCTCAAGATCGGAACCGGCCTCGAGGCGGCGATACCTATCGCCATCATCGCGGTCGGACTCTCATATGCGTTCCGCCGCCGCAGCACGCTCCCGGAAAACGTAATGATCGTGGCTATCGGCTCCACGTCCGGCATCGTCGTTGGCGGCGCGGTTTTCACGCTTCCGGCCATCTACATAATGGGTCTGGAAAACTACACCGATCTCTTCCAGCTCTTTTTCATCCCAATGCTCGGGTCGATACTCGGCGTAATATTGCTGATACCCCTGCGCCGCTACTTCGTCGCGGAGATGCACGGGAAATTTCCGTTCCCGGAAGCTACCGCTACCACGGAGATACTCGTGGCTGGAAGAAAGGGCGGCCGCGACGCGCGCGTCCTCGCCTACACTATGGTGATCGGCGGCGTATATGATTTTCTTGCCAGCGCTATGGGCGCGTGGCGGGACACTTTCACTACTGGCATCGTAGGCGCGCTCGATACCCTCACCACAAAATACAAGGCCGTATTCTCGCTCTCCACCGGCGCGGCCATCACTGCGATGGGTTACATCATCGGCCTTCGCTACACGTTGATGATGACCGCAGGCGGCGCGCTCTCCTGGTTCGTGCTCGTCCCGCTCTTTGCCTACATCGACGCCACGTTCGGGACTGGAAAGCTCGGAGGCCTCACCAACGAGGAGATCTTCGGCGCGAACGTGCGCATGATAGGCATCGGCGGCATATTCATGGCGGGCATCATAAGCATCGTGAAATTCCTGCCGCTCATGGCGCGCGCACTCAAGAGCGGTGTGCACGAGCTGCTCGAGTCGGGCCGTCAGCGCGATCAGGAAGCGCGCACTGTGGAGCGCACCGATTCCGACATGCGCATGTACGTGCTCTTCGTCCTGCTCATCGCGACGAGCATTCTCATGTATCTATATTTCCGCTTCTCCGCGCTGGCCGGACAGCCGAACCCGTACTTCCTCGGCCTGATCGCACTGGCCGTCACGCTCCTGCTCTCGTTCCTCTTCACCTCCGTATCCGCTTATGCGATCGCAACGATAAGCACTACGCCCATTTCCGGAATGACGATGCTCACTCTCGTGCTCACGTGCATCTTCATGCTGAAGGCCGGCGTGGTCGGCGCAGGTGGAATGGTCGCGGCGCTGCTGGTGGGTGGCGTTGTCTGCACCGCGCTTTCGATGGCAGGCTCGCTCATCACTCAGCTCAAGGTATCGTACTGGCTCGGCGCGACACCGCGCAGGATCGAATGGGCTAATATCGGCGGGTCCGTCGTTGCGGCGATAGTCTGTTCGTTCGTAATAGTGATGCTCGCCAAGGTCTACGGATTTGCGCCCACGCCCGCGCATCCGAATCCACTGCCCGCGCCGCAGGCCAACGCGATGGCGGCGGTGATCCAGAGCATGATGGTGAGCGGAAAGGCGCCGTGGTTTTTCTACGGAATGGGCGCCATCATCGCCGTCATCATGGAGATGGTGGGCGTTGCCCCCCTGGCGTTTGCGCTGGGCATGTATCTCCCGTTCGAGCTCTCCGCGCCGATGCTCGTGGGCGCGCTCGTCGCCACCGCGGTAAAGGCGCGAGCCAAGGACGCCAAGACTGCGGAGCGCCGTCACTCGCGCGGCACGCTGATCTCTTCCGGTCTCATCGCCGGCGGCGCACTCATGGGTGTCGTGGGCGCGTTCCTCGAGTGGCTCTCCCAGGAGGTCGTGGGCGCGCCGATCCTGCCCAAGTTCGGCAACAGCGGCGTATTCGGAAACTGGCTGGGACTCGTGATGCTCCTGCTCCTGTGCGGCTACATCTACTGGGATTCCCGCCGCGCCCGCGAGTAACTCCGCGCAACCAGTTGCACGGAGATGATTCTTTGCTAAGAAGGACAATATGAAAAAACTCATCGCAATGGCAAAGGCGGCCAGGCTCAAGGCATATGCGCCGTACTCGAAGTTCAAGGTCGGGGCTGCGCTGGAAGCGGCGGACGGCCGGGTCTTCACAGGCTGCAACGTGGAAAACGCGTCCTATGCCGCCACCTGCTGCGCCGAGCGCACGGCGCTCTACAAGGCTGTTTCCGAGGGCGCGCGTTCCTTCAAGCGCATCGTCATCGTTGCGGACACAAAAAAACCCTGCCCGCCCTGTGGCATCTGCAGGCAGGTGCTGGTTGAGATAGCTCCGAAGCTGGAAGTGGTGATGGCCAATACGCACGGCTGTACCAGTGTAACCTCAATTTCCGAACTCATTCCCAATGCCTTCCTGGCCGACAGGTTCAAGCGATAATTGTCTTTCGTGGGTTTCAGCGACCTTTCCGAAAAAGCCACGCAACTAATCCCCGAACCTGCCGATAATAATGATGGAGGCCGGTATTTCCCATATCGGCTGTTCCTTTCCATGCCTTGAACCCGCTGGAGGGATAAAATGATAAGCGCAGGACAGCAACCCGTAGTCCCGCCCGTCGGCGTAAACAGCGGCAGTGGCCCTGTGGCGGTCCCTCCGGTGGGTGCACAGCCTCCATCAGGCGCGAATGCGGCGCCAATGGTTACGGGCGCGGTCATCGACCCTCCCGAAGGTATGTCGGAAAACGGGTGCATGTACGACAGGGGAAACGACTATATCGAAGACGTCGTGGCGCCCGACAACAAGATAAAGAAAGAGGACAAACATCGCGTCTCTACCTTCTCCGTCGCCGGGCTTACGACCTATGCCCTGCGAACCGCGGCATTGCTCGATCCGTCCGTTGACGAGACGTACGTGAGATACATGCATTCGGCATTTGATCCGGAAAAAACCACTTTCAACAGCGCGTTCGACGTCGTTACGTCACCCAACGGAGCGCAGGAAAAGAGAGCGACAGGGGCGTATCTTTCTATAATGCCCAACGCTGCGTCGCAGCGGGTGAGCATGAGGAGCATCTGCGCGCTGGACGACGGCCGGACCGAGAAGGTCACGGGGTTCTGGTCCAGTCTGTGGGCATATATAACAGATACGACGACCTTGGAAGACGGCTCTAAGCAGATCAACTGGGGCAGTCTCAGGAATAACGGCGTTCTTCATTTCGACGATGCTGCAGGCAACTGGTTCACGGATCTGCTCCTTGATAACGAACACGAGGATGAGCAGAGGGCATTGCTCAAGGCGATGAAAGACATAGGGATGGATGGGTGGGATAACCGGCGCGTGCATTATCTAGGCGCCTTTGGCGACGGCGTCTTCAAAACTTATATGGCGCAGGCGTTCCGCGGCGAAGGGGTTGAGGACGGGCAGAAAGAGGGCGTGAAGAACTACGTGGCTAAGGTTCGCGAGGCGCTCAAGGTTCCGTCTCCTGCAGACCAGCAGCAGGAAGGGGTGTTTGTGCTGCTCAGCGCGTTTGCGCCGCTGGGCATGGACAAGGTCCTGGTCGTGGGCGCCCTTACCGCGATCGGCAAGGCAACGCATCAGGAGGAGTTCGCAAAGGTGGTTGCGGCTGGATATGATTACAATAAGGCAGTGGGGCCCCTGGAGAGGGTCAATAAATTCTATGAGGCCCATGCCCCGGAAATCGTTGAATTGATGGCGAAGCTGCAGATGATATTGAATACGGCAAAAGACCCAAAGAAAGTCCAGGCTGCGATGGAAGCGATGTCAAAGCTAATCCCCAATTCGGTCGAAAACAAAAAAGATGCCAACGAAGTGATGGAAGCGGCAAAAAATATCAAAGATGCCCTTTCAAAGGTCGACGACGGACAGCTTACGGACGATCAGAAGGAGTTCAAATACGAGCTATTGGGTTGGGCTTTGGCCGTCGAGGAAAAGGTTGCACTATTCGCCCCGCAAAAGGAACCTGCGGAGCAGCCAAAGGGCAATCAGCCTGCAAAACCGACCACTTCAGGGCAGCCAGGTGGCGCTTCTCCCCCTAAACCCGCTTCCACAGGGCAGGGCGGGGGGCCGAAGAAAAAAAGCGGCTCGGGCGTGGAAGAACGATTCTGAAAACTGCCCATGCCCCTCTCTCGATAATCAATAATTTACTTGTATTATCCGGCGGTGCTGGCGTATAGACCCCGCATTATGCGGCGTTGCGGCCGGCGATTGTTGACGAAATAATTATAAAAAATACCACGCAACTAACCGTTGAAAAACGCGATAACCGGGCTGAACAGGGGTGCCAAGAGGCTGCCCAAAAAACGGGAGGCAATATGAGTTGGCAAATAATTTCGAATATATGGGCGGCGTTTACCGGGCACGGAAGCTGGTCAACAGTCTCTCCCTATCTTAAAGATCAGACGCCTGCGCCGGGAGGTATGGGTTTTATTGGCGCTTGCTCGTCCGATTCCGCACCAGGCAAAACCGATCCCACGCCTCCTCCTCCCCCTCCAAAGCCCCAGTGCGATGCCTTTGCAAAGGATCAATCCCTCTTCAACGTAGATCAGGATTCGTTCGACGCGTTCAATCTCATGTGGCCCGGCAATCCGGCCGCATCCAATTTCAAGAGCTGGAGGTCGGACTCGCGCCTCTTCTTCGGAGCTGCCGAGGAGCTCATCAGGCCCTCATGCGAAAAGAAGGGCGAATATTCGAACGGCCCGGTTGCCAATCTGATGAAGGGCGCCTCCACCTTCCTCGGTGCGCACTATTCAGAGGCCGATGATTCCGTGAACGGGAGCATCCTCTTTCTCATGGGCGGACTGGCTTCGTCAGAGGTCAAACAGGAAGACATTTTTTCGGCCTACGACGCCCTTGCCCGGGAAAAGCAGGGCCACAAGGACTTTGCCGAGCTCATGAAGGCGGCCTGGTGGTTCAACAAGGCCGCCGAAAAGGCGGACAAGAGGTTTACGGCCCAGGGGCCGGTCGCCTCGGGAAGAATGAACAAACAGGATAAAGCAGAGGCCAGCGCCGCACTGGACAAGGCCGTGGAGCTCCTCAAGGGGGTCAGGGAAGAGGGGCTGATCGACCGCCAGCGCGACTTCCTGAGGGTGCTCAGAGGGGCGATCGCGAGCTACAGAAAGACGCTGGGCGGCGGCAGTGTAATTCCGCCACCTCCGAAGCCGACAGGAACAGGGATGATCAACCCGTTCTGAGCCTACAGAACACAAAGAATAAGAGGATAAGATATGTATGCCCTGCCAGCGTTTAGTGGCGTGGTATCCTCTAACCGCGCGGTTCGCTGATTCTCTCGAAAATTGTAAAAAAAAACGCTCATTCGAAGGAGGCACTATGTGGCCAGTATTTGTTGTCCTCGGGTTTGGAGCCCTAGTTGCGGCATGTACGAATAGAGAAGAGAAGAAGGCCGATGTTGCGTCTGCTAAGTCGCAATGCGACGAATTCGGGAGGGCTGCCCCGCAGCGCAATGTTGACCAGGATTCATTTGATACCTTTAAATTGATGTGGCCGAACGACCTCGCAGCGTCGAACATGCAGATGTGGCAACCGCGCGCGCGTCTATATTTCGGCGCTGCAGAGGAACTCCTGAGGCCAACATGCGAGAAGCATGATGCATATTCAAAAGATCAGGTTGCCAACCTGATGAATAGTTCGGCCATATTCCTTGGCGCACACTATTCTGAACCCGTAAATACCTTGGAAGGAAGCATACTTTTCCTTCTAGCTGGCCTCGCTCCCGCATCCATGACAAAAGATGACGTTTTTGGCGCATATGACGCGCTCGCCCGTGAAAAACCGTCTGAAAAAGATTTTGCCGAACTCTTGAAAGCTGCATGGTGGTTCAACAAGGCAGCGGAGAATGCAGATTATCGATTCGTTGCTCCAAGCGCGTCGAGCGTCATGACTGTCCAAGATAGAAAAAATGCCACAGATGCGTTGGTGGAGATGGACAGGATTTTAAACGGAGTCAATATCGACAATCTCAACGACCGGCAAAAGGAGTATTATTTTGTATTGCAGTTCGCTTCCGGAATCCTCAGGAGTTCGCTGCAGTCTGCGGCGCCGAATTCGGGCGGTTCCGGAAGATCGTCGACGACAGCGGGGACATCGACCGCGACGCCGGTTCCGACAGTCACGTCGACAACTCCGCGGCCGTCAAAGGACGGCGAGAATCCTCCTCCAGGAAGGATACCGGGGTCCTATTCGCCTCCACCTAAGAAAGTAGATTGCAACAAGACTCCAAATGATCCGGAGTGTCCATGGGGCGATCCGGATCCGGCCAGAGTGCACTGATAGATACAAGTGCCTCAAAGAGGGTTTTGAAGCGAATTCCAAGAGTAGTTCAGGCGGATATAGCGATTCTGCTCCGCCAGTAAATGCTGGCGGAGCATTCTTTTTTCATAAATCTAAAAAAACCACGCAACAATTTCCGGCGCGGTTCGATAACTATCTTGGAAGCTGGTGTGCCGCCATATCGGCATGCCTTCAGAATAAAAAACGAGGAGGAGGAATAAAATGATAAGCGCGGGAAGGATAGCCTTGAAGCCGATCAGCGACGATCTGAACTGTGCGCATCCGGGAGTCACTGGCAGCGTACCCAATCTCACGACGGAATCTCTCTACGCAGCGCTGCGTCAGTTTTCCGATAAGAAGGAACTGGTTGACGCGCTCATAAATCATGTCGACGTGCTCTGGGAACCACCTACGGGAGCCGATAGTTATTCCGGCGGCATGAGCTCAGGCGTTGACGTAGGTGCGGAGCGCGTCTGCTTCCGCGACACGGATATCTTCGGCAACAATTTTTCTCCTGATTGGCACGCGCCGTGGAACGCATCGTGGAGCGATTTCAACTACACGTTCTCCTCTGGCCTGAATGCCGGCAAGTCCATCGGCTATCAGGATGTCGGCAGCGAATGGATGTGGGCGACGGTCGACTACAGCGACGAGCAAAAATATATCTTCGATGCCCTCATCAACAAGGCGCACATGGACAAATGGCTGCCGAGCGCGGTCTTTGTCTACGGAGGCGCGTTCGCCCTTGGAAAAGATGGAAAGAGCTTCTCAAACATCTTCAAGGATGCGGCGCTCAACACCTACATGACTTCGGTAAATACCTATCTCGCAAATCCGGAGAACCACGATCCAGCGAAGCGCGTTGAGAAGGACGCCAAGGCTTGGACCATGTCCAACATCTATCCCGGCGAATGGGGAACGGGCGCCCTCATCATGCTCGAGGCGTTTGCGGGTGCATCCATGACCGACGAAGTATTCGCGCCTGCCATGCAGGCCCTGGCGAATGCCAGCCAGCTGGAATTCTCCAAGGTCCTCAGCGCGGGCCGCGATTTCAATATCGCGAGGGATGCGCTGAAGCAGATGGAAGATAAACAGAAAGAGATCGACGCAATCAATAATGATAAGACCAGGAAGGTGAAAGAAGCCGGTAAGGTCAAGGAGCTCAAGGCGGACATAGAGCTTCTCAAACTGAAGGGCCAGGGCGCCATCCAGACCATGGCGAGCAAGCTCTGGAAGACGAACGAAGACGGTAGCCTGGTAAAGGAAAAATATGACGGCAGAGACAGGGCTACGCTGCTCTTCACGAGAGACCTGCTCAACCGCGACCAGGATCACATAGTCGAAGTCATGGAACGCGGCTACGAACAGCTCCTGGCGATATTCGGCAAGAAGGCGCCGGCAAAGACGGGCGGAGGCAAGAAGAAGACGACACCGCCGAAGAAGGACGACGGTGGTGGCGGACAGATGATCAATCCGTTCTAAGACAGACTGAAGAAGAATCTGCCGGGGGGCATTAACAGGTAGGTAAAGTCCGGAGGACATATGATCAGCGCAGGACATCCAGATGCAGTGAACAGGGACGATCAGAAAAAAACGACAGATTTACTCTGCGGTCCCCTATACCACAATGCGGATAACAAGGTTAAGGTCGATGACAAATGCGTGACCGCATCAAACACCGCCATCGAAAATGGCTTCAACCAGCCGCAACCGATGACGGGACAGCAGTCAGGACACTACGACGAGTATCTTGGCATGGGCAGGGGGTGGATCAATACTCAATGTTTCATAGAACTCGGGTTCAATCCGAAGCGAATGACCACCAACGATAGGCAGCGGCTTGTGAGTTGCATGGCCGAGTATG
The DNA here is from genome assembly GCA_021810905.1 of bacterium. GTDB lineage: Bacteria > UBA10199 > UBA10199 > 2-02-FULL-44-16 > JAAZCA01 > JAJZQH01. The sequence continues at coordinate 257,308 of JAJZQH010000003.1, read as the reverse complement.
TCAACAATGACAAGGAGATCGAGCACAAGGGAAAGAAGATGAAGTTCAGAAGCGAATACATCCCCTGGGCTGCCGAACATGCGAGGCTGGGCGGGATGAATCCCGAGGACATCGACGTGCCGCTTCCGAAAAATCTCCAAGACTACATCGATACGATCAAGGGTATCGACAACGGTTTCTTCGCGCGCGAGGCGCGGCGTCTCTTCCGCGAAGGCATCGCGCGCATTCGCCCGCCTTCGCATGAGCTCAAGGAAAAATTTGAAGCAGGCGAAAGCGTCGGCGCTCAGGTGATCGACGAAGTCGACAAGCATGTAAAAGATTTTGTCAAAGCCGGCGAGGACAAGACAAAGCAGCAGGCCGAACGCGACAAGACGATCAACACCTTCGTCTCCGCTACCGATAAGAAGACCAGCACGCCTCCGTGGAAGCTCACGTTCGGGATCTTGCCGGCAGTGCTGGTTCCTCCGGGAACTCCGGCGCCGCTGGCCCAGAGCCTTCGCAGGCTCTACGCGCAGGCCGTGCCGATCTTCATCCAGAACGGCGGCAGCGTTGGCGCAAATGGCGCGCCCGATCCGTCGCTCGCGGAACAGCTCGCGGCAGCGGTAAAGGGGCTTGGCATCACCAATCCTGACGACCTGAACAGCGCGCTCATGCAGTACGTGGTCAGCGACGTGCCTGTCAACGGCGGCAAGGCCACCTCTGTAGCGCTCAGGAACGTGGGCGGCGCAGGAGGGACTGGCGGCGTCGGCGGCGTGGGTCACGCACCGCCCGAGCTCATCAACAGGCTCGATGCAGGTACGGATCCTGCCAAGCAGACGGCAATCGATTACGTCTGGGAGCAGGTGACCCAGGTTTACAACAAGAACAAGATAAAGATTACACCAGCAATCGAGTCTAAACTCGTGGATGCGCTGGCACCAGCGGATCGCACGGCCGGCCCGAACAACCTCCACGGCAGGAGCGCCCTTGATATCGCGCGCCAGTCGCCAGCGGTCAATACGGCCACGAACCAGATCCAGCTCGTACCTGCGCCCGCAAACGTCTTCAGCTCTATCGACGAGGCGATAAAGCGCAGGGGCAGCGGCAGCGCGCTTGCAACACCCTCAACGGGTGAGGTCGAACTCATAATTCGAATACACGAGCACTACAGGGCGCGGCTCAAGGAGGCCCAGAAACCGGGCAGTAAGGTGAAGCCTACGGAAGTCGCGGATAAGCTGGCGGTTGCTGTTGAAGGATTCCTCTTCCCGGGCGGCCGCAATGAGACCAGCGCAAACGGTGCCAAGAGGCTCGAGGACTTCATGAACATGGAGTCCTTCTACGACAGCGACGGCAACATCAAGTGGAGGTACAAGGACGGTAACGGTTCCGGCGATGGCCCAAAGGGAGAGAAGGATGGTACTTTCTACTCGTTGCGCTCAAGCCTCTGGGGCGGCGTTCTTACGGGCTCCCCGCTTCCGTCTGACCCCGGTGCCAAGCCTGGCAGCGGTCACGTAATGACATCGGACTGGATCGGCTTCGAGATAGGCAAGAGATGGGGCAATTTCTCCCTCGCACTCAACATGCAAGGCCTCTACTTCCAGCGTCCGAACGGAATCAACGCTGTCGGCGGTCCGCACGACGATCGCATGGCGGTTTCCTCCCAGAATGACGAGGGAGGCGTAAGCATCGGCAGAATCAATGGAATGAGCGTAGTGCCGAAGATCGAGGTCAAATCCGACGATGGCAGTTCATTCGGATTCAGTTTCCCGCTCGGCCTGACTGGTGCGCGCCCCCAGGATGCGCTTGAGGACTTCACGATCGGTGGAAACGGCTCGCCTGCGGTTGCGGATTCGTCGAGGGATGTCGCCACTCACTCCCAGCCGCTAGTGCCCGTATCCAGCGCTATGCTCGGTATTCGCCCCACAGCTACGGTCAAGGGTGCGGAATCACAAAATAAGGGCGAGTACTCGGGTGAAAAACATAACTCGTATGTCATGCAGTTCTCAGTTCCGCTGGGAAGCGCCCTGACCGGTTTGAGCACGGACTACACGGGAGCTGAAGGCTGGAGGACCGGAGTGGACGGCTCGCTCGCCGTCTTCCTGTGCAGCGGCGACTGCGCGCTCAAGCTCGCTGGCGCTGTTCAGTGGACGGGCGGCACATCCGATCCGGCTAAGGACCAGAAGGAAGCGGTGCCGGACAACAACCTCGCCTACTTCATGTGGCTCGTGGGCCTGGGCGGCGAGATCGCCGTGGACAGGCACGCGTGGATCTCCGCGGGTGGTCGCGTGGGCGGCATCAACCAGCGGAGCAACAATGCAGACTCCAATCCTGATTTCTTGAAAATCACCGGAATGGCCGGCGGTCATTTCCCGATCAATCCCGGTGACGATATTCCCGTCGTAGCCTCTCTCGATCTTTCCTATTCCGTTAACTCCGGAAAGAAGACCGTGGCTGGTCGAGGCGCAACCGACGGCAGCGGTGCGGTGCCAGGTTGCGAACCCGGTTTCGACTGCAGCGGCGGGCCGGCTGTGGATTACAACCAGGGCACGAACCCGTCCATGTCGTATGGCCTGGATCCATTCTTCACGATGGGCGAGCGCGTGTTCGTCATAGCGCCGTCAGTCTCCGTACAGCCGGCGTCCTGGTTCCTGATCAGGGGAGGGGTCAACTTCATTCCAGCCTCGGATCATATGAGAAGGGAATGGAAGACCGCCGTGATTCCGAACGCAACAGTTACCACAACCTTCTAATGACGGTATAAAGCGAGGGCAAGGGACATGAAGATAAAAAAACTCATTAACGGATGGCGGCTCCTGGCGATTCTCGCCGTGGCGATGTCGGCATCGGCATGCTCCGACGGCGAGCTGGCGCCCGCAGTTAACGCCAACATCACGCCGCCTGCGCCAGTCATCATTACATTTGCGGCGGATCCTGTGACCGTGAACTCCGGAGGCTCGACGAAGATTTCGTGGGAGGTCGCCGGCGCGGACTCGGTGGAGATCACCGCGGTCTCGTCCTCGGGCGCGGCCCCTGACTTCCACGTGCAGTCGAGCGAGCTCTCGGGAGAAGCGACCGCATCGAATCTGACCGCGACCACGGACTTCGTGCTCACGGCAAAGAAGACCGCGGCTTCGCCCGAATCCAGCGGCGGCGGCGCGACTACAAAGTCGGGCCAGATCCAATTCGGCGAAGAGCCGGATGCATCGGGCGGAGTTCCCGCGCCGACACCGAGCGAATCGGCGGTCACGCAGACGATCACGGTCACTGTGATCGGCGGGACTGCGCCGACCATCACGGCAGACAAGACGCCGGTGGATTCCTGTGCGGAGACGATCATCCGCTGGACGAGCGAAGGGACGAACACGACAGTCACAGCGAGCACAGGCGAACAGATCGTCGCCAAGGATCAGTGCCCGCAGACGGGCGACCTTACGGCTGATATCGCTGCGATCAACGCGGCTCCTGCGGTTGATCCGACGCCGGCAGCAGGCTGCGCGGTCGTGAAACCCTGCGAGAATACCATTTACACTGTGAAGAACGACGGCGGCGATGCCTCCGTGACGGTCAATGTCAATAGCGGCAACGTGACTGCGAATATCTACGCTGGAAAAGACGAGACCGAAAAGAAAGAGAACCTGCTCCAGGTGGAGTCGTTCTCCAACCCAGTGTACATCTCATGGAAGGCCGAACCAGCCTCGGCAAAGGTCACCATCACCGCAACTCCTTCGGCGACGTGCGATCCAGTGCTTCCGACGGACGCGACGGACAAGGCCGAGTCCTCCTCCAAGTGCACGATCACGGGCGAGACAAAATTCGTGATCTCGGCACAGGTAGGCAGCGGTCAGCCGGCAACCAAAGAAGTCGACGTCGTACAAAATGCGGCCGGCAGCGCGGGCCTTGTCATCGCCGAGAAATGGGCGCTCGAAGGCGAGAAGGTTGACCTCGACATATCGCTCGAGGACAGCGCAAAGGGCAGCGCCGTGAGCAATGTGAAGGTGTACAACACGGATATACTCCCTGGATTATTGACCGATCTCAGGGACGGCAAGAAGATAACCGTGAAAGACATAGTTGCAAAGGGGCAGTTCGTGAAAGTGGACTTGCTCATCAACGGAAGCAGCAAACCAATCGTGTACTACCCGGTTCCTGTCGTGAGTCTCATGGCGGACGACAAGGACGACGATGTGGTGGCGGTGACGAGCCTTGAATTTTCGAAGGACCTCAAGAGGTACAAGGGAGTGCAGCTCTCCAGCTATAACGACGGCGTGGGCAGGATCTACATCGATGGCAGCAAGAAGGACGTTCCGTTCGGAAAATCCATCAAGGATCTCTACGGGATGGATAAAATGTGGAACGACGCGTTCTTCAAGGATGTGGTCAAGACGTACCCGACCGCTGTGACGACGCGCGAAGACAATACCGATGAAGTGTACGTAGGTATCACGGGTGCGGTCATGCGCTCGAAGGACGGCGGAAAGAGCTTCGACAACGTTATGGTCACGCGCCGCAGGGCCGCCGACATGAACAGCTACAACGGCAATCCGAACCACGCGACATGCGGACGAGGCGATGATGGCGCGCAGAAGATCCAGGCTGGCAAGAAGCCTGAGTTTGAAGGCGACTTCATCTCCCTCAACCAGATCTGCGACATCGTAGCGATGAAGGACGGACGCGTGATCGTGGCAACCGACTTCGGCGTGCAGGTTGAGAAGAACATCGACGACTCCTCAGTTGCATGGATAGGCACGCCGGCTGTTGGCACGGCTGGCGAGTCGATCGGCGCGCTGACCTTCGGTCACGTGGTGAACGACCTGCAGATGGCTGATGGCAAGCTCTTTGCCGCGGACGACAACGGCGTATTCGTGAGCCCCTCTGCGGACGCGGATGCAGACAAGATCGGCATCAAGTGGGAAGCGTTCGGCAGTCTCTCGTCGCCGGTCTGGGCGCTCGCCTATGACGCACGCAACAAGACGATCTATGCCGGCACCAACGACGGCGTCTATGCCTCGCCGATAGATTCAGCCAACTGGTCGCAGAAGGGTATGGCCGGTGAAGCCGCGATCTCGCTGGCAATCGATCCAAGCGTTCCGGTGGGCACGGTGACTGTGATTGCCGGTACGCCAAAGGGCGTCAAGATCACGCGCGACGGTGCAACCTGGCAGGATATCGCGCTTACATCAGGCGAGCAGGCTGTGGAGGCAGTAGCCATCGCATCGAAGGATAATGGAGATCTCGTGGACTATGCCGTCAGTTTTGGCACGACAGGCGGCGAAAGCCTCCAGGTGTTCCATTTGAACCGGGTGCAGGCTGAGCCGCAGACGGATCTTCAGAGCAGCGCCAAGTTTCAAGCTCAAGCTGCAGTCTCTCCGATTCAGAAATACAATTTCGGTAACTGAGCAGGGCCCAAAGGGGAAAACGAATCGCCCGGGTTAAGAGGAAACCCGGGCGATTTTTTTTAATGGCGGGACGCCTGGCATCTGGACGGTTCTGAGAGGTCCCCGGTCAAGGCCAGGCTTACCTCAATTATAAATAACTTAGTATTAGTTAGCGTTTTATCATAAACCATGATAAACATGTTATATATGGATCCAAGAATAAACCCATACGCCCCAGGTGCCGGAACGATCCCTCCAGAACTGGCGGGTCGCGATGAAATTATAGAAAAAGCATCAATTGAATTAGATCGATGCCGTAATGGACTCGCATCGCGGGGACTATGTCTGGTCGGATTGCGTGGAGTAGGAAAAACAGTTCTCCTGACGCGAATTTCACAAGAAGCCGAGGCAAAAGGTTTTGTAACGGTTTCGAGCGAAACGCCGGAAAATCGCTCGTTGCCAGCACTCCTCATTCCAGCGCTCAGAATGGCTTTATTGAAACTGGACCGGATCTCCGCAGTCGGCGATCTAGCCAAGCGTGCCCTCCGCGTGCTCGGTGGTTTCATTGGGGCCATGAAACTGAGATATGCTGATATTGAATTCGGATTGGATTTGGGAACCGAAGCGGGTGTTGCCGATTCAGGCGATTTGGAAAGTGATTTGGTGGCCTTGTTCATCGAAATAGGGAAAGCCGCAGGGGAAAGAAAAACTGCCTTTGTCCTTTTTATCGATGAGATCCAATACATCGAAGAGGAGCAATTTGCTGCTCTTATCATGGCCCTCCATAAATGTTCGCAATATCAGCTTCCGGTTATCCTGATAGGGGCCGGCTTACCTCAAGTCGTTGGGCAGGCGGGGCGAGCAAAATCGTATGCTGAAAGACTATTTGAATATCCTCGTATCGGACCTCTCCAGTCTTCTGCGGCAAAAAAGGCACTGGAGACACCAGCCAACAGACTCCATGTCAGATACGAAGAAAATGCCTTGGACGAGATATTGTCACAAACGCAGTGTTATCCCTATTTTTTGCAGGAGTGGGGCAAGCACAGCTGGCAATGCGCGAGACAATCCCCCATTACTCTCGATGATGTCAAAGCGGCAACCGAATTAGCTGTTTCAGAACTCGACGCAAATTTTTTCCGTGTTCGTTTTGATCGGCTGACTCCTGCGGAAAAAAAATACCTTCGGGCAATGGCTGAGCTTGGAGCAGGACCGCATCGATCAGGCGACATCGCGGCGCTCTTGAAAAGAGATGTTCAGGCAGTTGCCCCGACTCGAGCAACGCTTATCAACAAAGGGATGATTTATAGCCCATCTCACGGAGACAATAGTTTTACTGTGCCATTGTTTGACGGTTACATGAAACGAGTCATGCCTTCCTTGATATAGCAGTCAGTTCCATTCGACTACGACCCTCCCGAATTGTCTGTGGGCCTTTTTGAACAGCCCGCAAACCCGTTGACCGAATTCCTTGGAAAGCTAGAAATAGAGCGCGTTTGCTGGTTTTTTTCTGGACAATGATGAACGCGATGTGAAAAGAATATATCAGGAGGCGCTATGCAGGCGATATTCGGAGAGATCCTGTTCGGAGCGGCGCTGCTCGCCGGTTGCGGCGGGGGTGCTGCAAACCTGAGCGCGCACGAGGCTGCTAACGATGGCGATGCAGCGATTGCGCCCGAGCAGCCGGAGGCAGGACCTGACCCGTGCGATGAACTCGCGCAGTACGGCGACGCAATGGTCGCTACGTGCAGCTATTATAAAGAACAGTGTGTATCTCAACGACGGAACAAGGCTGAGTCGTATCGACTCATGTCGCCTCTATTCGAATACTTCCCGACGTTTCCAGCTCCGACTGCAAACAACTTCGATGAATGTGTGCAACAAGGCGCGCGCACGGCGCAACTCCTGGGCCCGCTGCCGTATGCGAATTTTTCAGGTCTCTATGGCGATGCGGCATTGTATGCGCAGAAGATGGAACGTAAGCAGTTTGAGCCTTTTTTGCACCCTGTTGAGGTAGATCCTTCCGTGATCGCAGGAGTTCTCACTTTGCTCGGTAATGAAAAACTGGGTTCAAACGCAACTGAACTCAAACAGATACTCCATGCGGATATTCTTGCAGCCCACCAATCGAAATCGGCGAAAAAGACTACCGTATTTGTATATCTTGATGTGCATAACGATGCCGACGTACAAAACGGGATTGCTAATTCGGTCGGCGAACTCAACAACAGAGGTATTACTCTTGTAGGAGTTGAGGGACTTGGATTCCCATTTCGAGTTACTGCGGATTTGAGACCAGAAATTCGTCCTGACGGAAAACTTTTTCAGGAAGTACCATTGAAAGATAAGGCCTTTGTCAAAATCGCTTCAAAAAATCCGAACGTCTTTGGACTTGAGAATCATGAGCTATGGAAGATGCTGGTCGCAGCGTACGACGAATACAGCCTTGCGCAAAGACCAGGTGGGAGCGACTGCGAAGAATTGATGGGGTACCTCTTGGTTAATGAAAGATTACGATGGAGATCGTACGGTATGGCGGCAAATTTGGGGGAATTGATGGAACTGAAACATGAGGATGCCGCCGTTCTCATTATAGGCGCCTCGCATCTCGTTGATCTGCAGCAGATTTATGATAGCCTCGATATCAATTATCTCGCGTTTACTACGCCCAAAGCGGTGGAAGTTATGCAAAATGAGTGTGCGCTTAGTAATCAAAAAAACGAACCCCTGTTCAAACGGCTAAAAAACACCTGCGGCCGTTCCCGTATTCCCGCGACAGTCCCACCTGGTCCCGCTCGACCGTCCGCCCCGAGACTCCCCGCACCACCTCCTACGGCAACCCTGCGTACCCCGGCGCCGATCTTTTGATGCAGGGCGGGTTCATCGGATCATTTTCCAGTCGACTCCTGATATTAGACAAATTTGTCTAATATGGATGCGCCGAAAGTGAAGACTCACCACCGGGATGCTTTCGGCGCTCAAAAATATTTCCTTGAATTAAGGACATATATAGGCAATAATATCCTTGTATGAAGGAAGAAGTTACAAGCCTCCTGCGCCAGATCATCACCGATTTTCACGCTTCAACGCTGCCAGTGCCGGTTGAGCGGGAAGGAGACATTAATCTCATCCCCAGGGGTGTGCGAAAGGCCGTTACCTTTGTAGGCATGCGCCGAAGCGGCAAGACGTGGGCGGCTTATCAGCGAATGCACAGGCTCATCGCTTCCGGCCTCGACCCGCATAAAATCCTCTATCTCAACTTTGAAGACGACAGGCTGCGGCCTTTTGCTGCCGCAGATTGTCAGGCGATTCTGGACGCCTATTTCTCGCTCTATCCGGATCTTGCCGAACGATCCGATCTACATTTTTTCTTCGATGAAATTCAAGAGGTCGACGGATGGGAGCTGTTCGTCCGCAGGCTCCTCGATCAGGAACGCATGGCAATCGTTCTCACCGGCTCATCATCCAGGATGTTGAGCCGCGAAATTGCCACGGCGCTTCGCGGCCGCACGCTCACGCGCGAGATATTTCCGTTCAGCTTCAGGGAATATCTCCGCTCACAGGGGATCGTCTTCGAGGGCCGCCTCACCAGCAGGCAGATCGCCGCCTTGCGCCATCATCGTGAGATATACCAGACCTTCGGGGGATTTCCGGAGGCGGTCATCATGGGAAGGGAGTATCACCGCGAGCTCCTGCAGGGGTATATCGAGACCGTCGTCTACCGCGACATCATCGAACGCCACAACATCGGCAATGCTCCGATAGTTCGGGAATTCGTATCTTACTGTCTCCAGAATTCCGCAACTCTGCTCAGCGTCAACCGCATCTACCAGCGATTCAAGTCGATGGGCCGCGCGGTGAGCAAGGATCTCTTCTACGGACTTATGGAACATCTTGAAGATGCCTATTGCCTCTTCACGGTTCCTGTCTTCTCCACGTCTGCCCATGAGCGGGCGCGCAATCCCCGCAAGATCTACGGCGCCGACCCGGGCCTCATCACCGCGTATTCAATCAAGCCGGAACTCGATCGTGCAGCCCGTATGGAGACTATGGTCTTTGGCGAGCTGCGCCGGAGGACCAGCGATATCTTCTATGTCAAGACATCCTCCGGCCGTGAGGTTGATTTTCTGGCAACCGATGCGAACGGTCGGCGCGAGCTTCTGCAGGTCACTGTTTCGATGTCCGATCCCGGAACAGCCGCCCGTGAAGCCGGCGCGCTGGTCGAGGCGATGGGAGAGCTCAAGATCGCACGAGCAACGATCGTCACGGAAGATGAGGGCGAGAAGAGAATCACGACAAAAGGAAAGAAAATTCACATCCTGCCCGCATGGCGATGGCTCATTGGGCTGTAACTGACGGCCTGAATTTTCTGTGGTCTTTTTCGGCGCCATCCATTAATTGATCGTCTTATGAAAAATTCCATAATTGTTTATTTTGCCGTGGCCGCGGCGATCGTTGCTGTACTCGCGGCCTTCACTATCTCTGCATCCGCATCCGCGAAGCATCCCGCGGTGCAGGAACAGCCGTTCGAGGGCTCGCAGGCCTGGCAGAAGCTCGATTTGCGCTTCCGCGAGGCGTGGAAGGACGCCACAGCGGCGGGCGACGCGGGCCGCCTCTTCGAGTGCATGATCAAGATCGAGGAGGGGGACAACAAGGACGATCGCGCCATGCTCTCCGGCGCCGGCTTCATGCCGCGCACCTTCGCGGGGACAATAGTCACCGGCAGCGTGCGCGCCGGGAACGTGCCTGGAGTCGCGCGTCTGCCGTTCGTTAAGGCGATGGAGCTGGCCGTGCCGCTTAAGCTCAAGAAAAAATGATCGCATGAGGATCGGAAATATCGGATGTTGCCGTATTATTCCCCTCCTTTGTGAGGAGGGGAAAGGGGAGGTAGATAATGAAAATTACCGCGTATTTGAGATCCGTCGTCTTTATCGCGCTCGCAGCTGCAATCGTGATGCTGCCGGGAGGCGCCGTCAGGGCGACGTCCGGCGTGGGCCACAAGATGGACCTGCCCCTGCGCATGCTCGTGGAGCGGCCTGATGCAGGTAAGGCGATGCTCGGCAAGGCGGTCTCCCTTCGCGACGGAATCGAACAGGCGGACGTGCTCGTAAAATCCGATGACGTGGCTACAACCGCCGCTGCAATCGAGGGCGCCGGAGGCACGGTGCGCTCGACGGTCGGAAATATCATGACCGCGTTCATACCCGTCGATTCCATCGAGGGGATATCTTCGCGCGATGAGGTGGAGGCGCTTGAGGCGTCAAGGCAGATGAAGTTCCTCATGGACACGGCGCGCTCTTCGGACAACACGAACGTCGCTTCCGTCCAGTCGCAGTACGACGGCGCGAACGTGGTGGTGGGCGCGATAGACTCGGGCCTCGATTACTCCCGCTCGGACTTCGACGCTTCCGGCGGCGGGACCAGGGTTCAATACCTCCGCTTCCAGAGCGCGTCCGGCACGAGCATCAGCGCGGTTGAGTGCGCAAATGATACGATCGACGCGGGCAACTGCTCCATAGGCGCGAACAACGATTCGCAGGTGGGCCACGGCACGCACGTGACCGGCATCGCCGCGGGTTCAAATTCAAAATACACCGGCGTGGCGCCTGCGGCCGACATCATGATGGTGCGTAACGATTATGATGACGATCTGAATGAAGGCGGCGGCACGTTCAGCGGCGGAATCATCGACGGCGTTACCGAAATCTTCAAGAAGTCGGACATACTCGACAAGCCAGCAGTCATCAACATTTCCCAGGGGACGCACATAGGCGCGCATGACAACACCTCGCTCATGGAGCAGGCGCTCAATTCCGCGGTTCAAGGCGGTTACGCATCGGGCGGCAAGTCGTACGGCCGTGCGATCGTTGTCGCGGCTGGAAACGAGCACGTGGTCGCCGCGGGGCTCGGCGACTTTGCGAACAATGCGGGCGGCATACACGCACCCATCAGCGTCACGTCCGGTTCGAGCAAGGCGTGGAGGTTCTGGGTGCTAGATTCATCGGGGCCCGCGCGCACTCCGCTTATTGCAGACGCGTGGTTCGGTTCTGGTCAGGGCGGAAACTGCACGATAGCTGCGAATGTCTATGCATATCCGGACGTCTTTGACGCGGGGACGCTCAATCCAAAGGCCGGCGTCTTGACGACTGCTGCAAAGTTTGCGGTTCCCGACATGCCGCTATCGGCCGATGCGAGCAACCAGGGTTCGGACGCAGTCGCATCAGTTACGATAGCCACCGATTCCTCTGATTCGCAGAATAACAAACCCCGCGCCCTCATCCAGTACGGTCCCACGGGCGGTGGTTCGTGGAACCAGATAGCGCTCGCGAACGGGCCGACGGCCAATACCAATTTCTATGTCCTGGATCTGATCGTGCGCGCGTCCGGCGGAAACTGCAGCGGAGATATGTGGATCGAGGGCGGCGGCTCTCTCGTCAACTTCATGAAGAACATCGACACCGGTACGATAGGCAACGGCGCCAATGGAGACGGCTACGCACTCGGCACAGGCGACAGCCTGAAGACGGTCGATATACCCGCCACCGCATCCGGCGTCATCGCGGTCGGCGCATATCTGCAGATAAAGCCGGTTGCAGGATGCAGCGACAGCTGCTGGATAGATGAGGACGGTGTCCCGCACGACGCCACCAATCCCGCGGCAGCCGACGCGGCGCAGGCGCAGATAAACGGCGGGATACCGGGAGACCGCACTCCGTTCTCGAGCATCGGGCCCGCCGTATACTCGTACTCCGGCCATAAGCCCGACGTGCTGGCGCCGGGAGATCCGATCATCTCGGTGCTGCCGACGGGCTTCACCCCCTCGTTCGAAGGGGCGACCAACAGGACAGTGATCGTAGACAGCACTCACTACAAACTCCAGGGGACGTCTCAGGCAAGTCCGCACGTGGCCGGCATGGTGGCGCTGCTCTTCCAGAAGAACAACACGCTCACTGCGGCGCAGGCCAAGCAGGCGCTGACTTCTACTGCAACGCTCGCGTCGAATCCTAACGACAACGACGGCTACGGCAAGGTGCTCGCCCCTGGAGCCATGTCCTCAGTCTCGGCCGACACTACCGGCTACAAAGGCACCGGCAATCTCACTCAGGCTGAGATAGACGGCGGCGGCGGTTCCACCTCATCCGGCGGGTGCGGCGGCATGCTGGTACCATCGTCAGGAGGCGCAGGAATCGCGGCGCTGGCGATATTGATCCCGCTGGCAGGAATAGCAGCGCGAAGAAAGATTCGATAAATTCAATTCGCATGGTGACCATTCAGCCGTCGTACATTCCCCTCCTTTGTAAGGAGGGGATAGGGGAGGTAGATCGTGGTCTTCCGGAGATCTACCCTCCCTGTCCCTCCCTTACAAAGGGAGGGGATATATAATCGAAGCATCCAACAGAGGCCCTGAATAGTGACTTCGCGTGAAGACATGAAGAAGAGATTCAGGCACTTGCGCGCTGTCTTCGTGATCGCGATCGCTGCTACCCTTGCCGCGTTCGCCATCATGCAGCTTCGTGCGCCTCGCGATCTTGAGGACGTGCTCTTCGACGTGCGCGTGCTCGCGTTTGCGCCCGAGACAAAACCGTTTCCGGATATCGTGATGGTCTGGCTCGACGAGCCGACGATGCGTGACCTGCCGTATCGCACGCCCGTTCCGCGCGATTTTCTGGCGCGTCTGCACCGCAATATCGTCAAGGCCGAGCCGTGGCTTATCGGCTACGACATCTTCTTCAAGGATCCGTCATTCCCGGCCGCTGACAGGGAACTCGCCGATGCGTTCAAGGGCAGCGTGGTATATGCGGTAGTGCCAATGCGGCCGGACGGCACGGTGGACGAACCGCTCCCCTTGTTTGCACAGCAGCTGACCGGTACCGGGCTTGCGGACCTTCCATTCAACCCGTTCGATTCCGCCGTGCGCAAGGCGAGGTTTCATTTCAAGACCAGGGACGGAGACAAAACGTCCTTCGCCGCGGCCGTCTTCGAGGCCGCGGGAAGCGTGGACGCGGCTGCGGCCGTGGGCGAGGAATCGAAGCGTCCGGGCTGGGGTCCGTTCTCCGCGACGCCTTTTGTGGGCGACGGGGACGAGACGTACATCCGCTTCAGCGGGCCGCCGGGAACTATCGGAGCGAGCGGCAACGCGTTCAAGATATATTCGGCGTCGCTCGTGGAGAAGGGGCTCGTGCCGGATTCGTGGCTGCACAATAAGATCGTGCTGGTCGGCGCGTCATATCAGGACCTTAAGGATACCTACATAACTCCGTACTACGCGCGTTCCACGAATTACGCGACTATGCCCGGCGTGGAGATCCACGCCAATATCCTCTCCATGCTGCTCACGGGACAGTTCTATTACGTCTTACATCAGTGGCAGAGGTGGGCGCTGGCGTTTGCGTGCGCACTCATAATTGCGCTCGCTGCGTCCGCACTGTCGCCGTGGCGGGCGGCCGCGATATTTGCGCTGAGCGCACTCGCGGAGCTTGCGCTGGCGGTGCTCTCATTCAGATCCTGTGCGGTGGTGATTCCGATCGTGGCGCCTATGGCTGCGGCAACAATATCGCTGGGTTCGGGGCTCGGATGGCGGGCGCTCACGGAGGGAAGGCAGCGCCGTTTCATCAAAGGGGTCTTCGAGCGCTACGTGCCGCCGTCCGTGGTCGCGCGCATGACCGAACATCCGGAACTTCTGAAGCTCGGCGGCGAGACGAGGATAGTCACGAGCATGTTTACCGATATAGCGTCGTTCACATCCATATCCGAGCGCATGAAGCCGCAGGAGCTCGTTGCGTTTCTCAACGAATATCTCGGCAAGATGAACGAAGAGCTCTTCCGCTTTGGCGCCACGCTCGACAAATATGAAGGAGATGCGATCATAGCGTTCTTCAACGCGCCTCTCGACGTGCCGGAGCATGAAATCGCCGCCTTGCGCGCTGCGCTTGGAGTCAAGAGGGCGAGCGCCGCGATAAGCGCGGAATGGCGCGATCGTTGCGGCCGCGAAATTATCACGAGGGTCGGGCTCAATACCGGGCCCGCTGTCGTAGGAAACATGGGCTCCGAAGGGCGGTTCGATTACACGGCGATAGGAGACACGATCAATCTCGCGAGCAGGCTTGAAGGAGCAAATAAATTTTACGGCACTATGATACTCGCGGCGGAGAGTGTCGTTGCCGCGCTAACGCACGAACGCACGAACGCACCAGCGCACGACGTCGCGGTTCGCCCCGTCGACCGCGTTCGCGTGAAGGGAAAATCGCAGCCGATCCTGCTTTACGAAGTGATTGAAGAAGGCGGCGCAGCGCAGGCGCTGTTGAGTCCATACTGCGAGGCGTTCGAATTTTTTGAGAACCGGGAATTGGGTCGCGCCAGATCCATTCTCTCTGAGTTGATCGAAAAATTTCCGAGTGACATGCCTTCGCAGGAGTTGATAAAGAGATGCGAGCGCGTAGCGCGCGAACCGGATTGGGATTTGGTGACGGATCTCACTTCCAAATAGCCAGGAGGTTTAGAGTGAAGAACTTCATCCGCTTGATGTTGATTGCGCTGTTCGTGTCAGCGCCTCTCGCGGCACGCGCTTCTGCGGTGCTCATCGACGCTAAGGGAACCGTGAACGTGACGATCCCCGGCAAGAAGGCCGTATCGGCCAGGGTGGGACTCGAGATTCCCGACGGAAGCGTGGTCAATGTGGGCAAAAGCGGCAAGGCCTCCGTGATGCTCGATTCCGGTTCCGTCGACCAAATCGCCGCTGGCTCGTCTTATACGGTTGGAGCCAAGGCAAAGGGCGTTACGCGCACCGAGCTTGGCAGCGGCATCGCGCTCGCAATGAACGAACTGGCCGCGGGCAAGGGCGGTCCCACAGTGCACGGGATGGTCAAGGAGGCCAGGGGGCCTGCGTCGAAACTCCCAGCGCTCGATGCGCTCGGTTCCGGCGGCCTTCGCGCGATCTATCCGATCGGCACGGCGATCAGACTCCGCTCTTCAATCTCATTCCGGTGGGAAGGCGCGCAGCAGGTCAGCTGGCCCGCGCCTGCCATCGTCGTAGACGATGCCTCGCAAAAACACCTTGCGGTGAAGGCGATCAAGCCGCAGTCATCCGAGTTTTCCGCGCAGACGAAAGAACTGGGGCTTACCGCAGGCGGCAAATTCACGTGGTATCTCGCGTCCAACGAAAAGGGCGTCGTGGGCAAGACCTCGCGCTTTGAGTTCACAACGCTTTCCGCAGCGGACGAGCGCGCGCTGGACGCAGACGTCGCAAAGGTGAAGTCGCTCGACGTAAGCGGCGAGGGAAAGTCGCTGCTCGTGGCGCAGCTCTATTATCAGCGCGGGATGTACGACGATATGGTGCGCGAGCTCGCGCCGTTGTGGCAGAAAGGCGCGACTCCCTTTGTGGGCAGGCTTCTCAAGTTCGGCTATTCGCAGATGGGAAGGGGCAAAGAAGCTGCAAGGTTTGAGTGAATAACAATCCAGGTAGCCAGAATACAGAATTCAGAATGGCGTGTGAATAGCCCCCTCAATAGCATTCTTACTTCTGGCTTCTTGGGGTTACGTTATTTCCTTTTCAAAATCAGAGACTTTCTTTTTCGACAACATGTGCTCGATCTTGCGGACGAGCGAGCGCAGGTGGAACGGCTTTGAGACGTAGTCGTCCGCGCCGTGCTTGAGACCTTCTATTCTATCAGCCTGCGCATCGCGCGCGGATACTATGAGTATGAGGATATCTTTTGTAGAAGGGTCTGATTTCAAGCGGTTACAAACCTCAATGCCCGATACCTTGGGCATCATTATATCCAGGATGATCAGGTCTGGTTTGTTGTGAGTGACTGACTGGAAGGCCTCATCGGCAGAATAAGCGCTTTCGACCTCGTATCCCTCTTTTGTGAGCAGCTTTCCAAGGACTGTATGGATCTCCGGCTCATCGTCGACTACAAGAATATGTGTGCGAGCTTGCTTTATGTCCATGATATTATTCAATTAATAGACATAGTTATTGTCCGTCAAGCAAAAAAGGAATTTTGGGGCATTATTTTCGCAAGTAAACCGCTTATATCACTAAACTCTCTTTAGGTTCGGCAATTTCGCTTGCAGCTCTTAAAAAGTTTCTTTACTATTCGACCCGTAATCTTCACAAGGCCTCGCCCGCAAAGGGCACGACGCCTTGACAGGGGGAAATCGAATCGGTAGAGGGTTGTAACTTTTTTTTCTGCGCAGCGGTGAGGGGAAGGCCGCAATTCAGATGCGCAGAGTTCTTTGGATTCCATTGAACCCAAGCGGAAATCAGGCCGGGAAAGGGGGTGCACTCTCCGAATGGCCAATCCGCGGGAAGACGTTTCACTTCGTACGGCATCCTTGCTCGGCAGTTTTCCGGTTCGGCGGGAATGAGCCCGCAGGTCCGGAGGCAAACAAGGAAAAGGAGAGTAATCAACATGAAGAAATTTACTATGGCAGTTCTGGCCATCGCTCTGTTCGCGTTTATCGCGACGGGCGCACAGGCCGAAGAGAAGTACGTAGCCGGCGGCTTTGAAGCGGCCGGTCACGTGATCGCCGGCGGTGGTTACGAGCACTTCAACAACAAGATACCGACCTACTACACCAATGATGGCGATACGCTGTACTACGCTGGTGTGATCGGTAAGTACATCAACAACCCGGCTGGTGCGGTCCCGGCAGTAAACAGGCAGGACAACTTCACGTTCTTCGTCGATGAGGTCGAGTTGGATCTCATGAAATCTTTCGGCGAGAACGTCAGGCTGCGTGCAGACCTCGACTTCGCCCGCGTGAATTCGGGTGGAGCCGGCATGGTTCCGTTCGTGCTTGAACAGGCCTATGCCACGGCGAACATCCCGGTCGGCAACGGCATCGAGTTCCTGCTCGGCCGCTTCAACACCCCGATCGGCTTCGAGTCGGTCGATGTGAACGAGAACGACACGATTTCCAAGTCAGTCCTCGTAACCGGTCTGCGTCCGGCCAACACGACAGGTATGAAGATCTACTACGCGTTCAGCGATCTGGTGGACTTCCATTTCTATGTCGTGAACTCGCTCACGCAGGACAGCAACGCGAAGATCAACGACGTTCCGTCGCTCGGCTTCCGCCTCGGTTTCAACTGGGGTGAGGAAGGCAGCGAGAGCACGTTCGGCCTCTCCGGTTTCTTCGGTCCGGAATCGCGTCTGTCGAACAAGCACTTCACGTACGGCGCTGACCTCGATCTGAACTGGTGGATCACGGAAGCCTTCGCACTCGGAATGGAAGCTCTCTTCCGTCAGGACAACGCTGTGACGAACACCACCGGCGTAGTGGCCGGCGTCAACACCAGGTACTTCGGCGGTCTGCTCAACCTGCACTACGCGTTCAGCGACGTGTGGGATGGAACCCTGAAGTATGCATTCGGTTGGCAGAACAAACCGGGTACGGTCGCTGCGGCAGCACCGCTCACGCAGTGGAACCTCACCGGCACGCAGCAGCAGATCCATCAGATTTCGCTGGCCGGTGGCTACGCGATTGCTGATGGTGCAAAGCTGAAGCTCGAAGGCCGCTTTGATATCGTAAAGCCGTCGACTTCAATCATCGCCAACAACACCGAGTACAACTACGGTGGAGCGCTGGCGTTCGCGTATGACTTCTAATTGAAGCCATAGCGAGTCTCGAAGCAAAAGAGAGGCCCCGGAGAAATCCGGGGCCTTTTTTTTGGTATTCCCCTCCTTTGTAAGGAGGGGCTAGGGGAGGTAGAGCAAGATCTACCCCTCCTAACCTCCCCTTACAAAGGGGAGGTATCTTTATTTTCCGATTATCCCTTCAAGTCTTTCCACACTTCGCGCAGAAGATTGGAGGGGCGCTTCCAGGCGTGCAGGGAGAACGGAACGATGCAGCCGCAGCGAGAGCAGTCGGCCTTGGGGCCTATGACGCAGGGTTTTTTGATGTTTCCCCAGGCATCGAACGCGGTGCCGTGTTTCACGAACACGCAATTCGCACCCACGCTGGAATGACAATTTTTTTCAAGCATGAAGTCGTGCGTGGCAGGGGGACCTCCGATGAAACTTCCGAATTTTTCGCGCAGAGCGTTGATGCGCTCGATGGCGCGGTCGCGCTCTGAAAAATCGAGCCACAGATCTTCCTTCACGCCCTTGATGGGCGTAAAAAAATCGAAGAGTGCGTGGCGGATATGCAGGACTTCGCGCCATTCGGCGGCAATATCTTCGAGACAGTCGATATTTGCGCGATTGAGGCAGCATGCGATTGCGACGTTCATCTCGTCATTGATTGCACCGAGGTTGCGCTTGATCTTCTCATAGCAGCCGCTGCCCCTTATCTCGTCATGTAGTTTCTCAGTGCCGTCGATAGAGATGTGGAACTCAACGTCGGTCCACTGCGGAAGCGGCAGCACGCCGTTGGTCACCACGCGGTTTGCACGGAAGAAGCGCTTTCCGCGTTCGATCAGCTCGCGGCGCAACAGCGGTTCTCCGCCCACCCACGTGCAGCTGAAGAATGCGCCACTGCCGCTCTGCATCTTTTCTATGCGGCAAAGCCATTCATCTATGGAGAGCTCGGGGCCCCGCTCCTGGTCATACGAGAAATAGTAGCAGTGCTTGCAGCGAAGGTTACACTTGTTGGTCACGTCGATGGAACAGAACGTGTTGCGCGGGAGCGGAACGACCGTGAGCGCGAGTTTAGGCAGCACTTTACCGCGCCAGAATCGATGTTTGGGCTTTGCTGAATGCGAGGACATAATGGCTTCAGTCTGTAGCTTGACGGACCGCTGATTGGCAAGCGGAAATCTATCGAGCACTCGTTTCAAAACCCGGCGAGGGGAGGATGGCCCTTCAGGACGCTGGGGAGGGGAACCGTGGCCAAAGGCCACGGGGAGGGGGTTTCCCCCTCCGAAGTTGCGTCCGGAAGGTCCATCCGGACCTCGCAGCAGGGGTTTGAAACGAGTGCTCACTAGCTTGACATCGCCGCCTAAATAGTGCACCCATACACGGTTAAACCCTTAATAATTCAACGTATTAGAACGTTCAGGACACTATGAATCTTCTAACAAACATTAGCCCTGTCTGGATCACGTTGGGGCCGATTGTCGTCATAAACGCGATCCTTTTCACATCTTATGTTCTCTATCAGATTTGGGGGCGCAAGCGCATCAAGCGCGAATTCGCCGGGGCGAAGAAGGGCGAGTCGAACTTTCTCTCCAGCGGCACGCGCGAATGGTGGTTCTGGACTACTGATCCAGTCGTTAGGCTCTTCGTCAAACTCCGCATCGGGCCCAACACGATAACTATGATAGGTTTTGTCACCGCGTGCGTCGCCGCTTACCTCTTTGCGCGCGGATCGTTCGGCTATGCAGGCTGGATGATGATACTCAGCGCGTCATTCGACATATTCGACGGCCGCGTGGCGCGCATCACCGGAAAGACCACTCGCTCCGGCGCGTTCTTCGACGCCGTGATGGATCGCTTCGGAGAGGGCGCCTGCATGCTCGGCCTCGGCTGGTACTTCCGCGCGAGCTTCATGCTTCCGATAATCTTCGCGGCGCTGGTGGGCTCTCTGCTCGTGAGCTACACGAAAGCGCGAGCCGAGGCAGTGGGTGTCGAATGCAACGTAGGCACCATGCAGAGGCCGGAGCGGATAGTTGCGCTGGGTGTAGCGTCAGTGTTCAGCCCTATGGTGGGTATTGCTCTCACGCGCTGGATGCCCTCACCCACTCCGTTGCTCGTCATGATTTCGCTGGGGCTGATAGCGGTGCTCACAAACTTCACCGCAATCTACAGGATGATCCACGTCATGAACGCCCTGGATACGGCGGATCGTCGCGGCAACGATTCCATACCTCAGATCATCACAAAACTCGGAACGCAGGCGGGCCGCGAGATGCTCTGGGATCGCGCGCGCTACGGCTACGATCGCAGCAGGGCGTCGTATTCGCACGTTGTCCTCTTTGCCGCGAGCGGCATATCGCCGGAAGTTCTCTCCGCGATGATGCGCAGGGGCGATCTGCCTAACATCGCGCTGCACGTCGCGGAGAGGGGGAGTTTTATTGAGGCGATCGGCGCGTTCCCATCGACGGTTGGTCCGGCATCCACGCCTTTTGTCACCGGTTCATTTCCAGGCACCTGCGACATACCGGGCGCGCGATGGTTCGACCGCACGGTGCAGGCAGGCCGCGTTCTCGCCATGAACAGGTTCAGGGATTATCTCGGCTGGGGCGCCTATGCCATGGATTACGACCTCAGCAACTCCGTGCGCACCGTTTTCGAATACTCGCGCCAGGCGGTCAACATCTTCGGCATGCTCAATCGCGGCTGCGGACTCGTGCGCGATCCTGCGTTTTTCAGGATGCATCGCCGTTACAATCAGGCGCGCCGTCCCGAGGACCTCGAAAGGGCCGATGAGGCCGCGTTCTACTGGTTTTCATCCGCCATCCGGCGCGAGACCGACTTCGTGCTCTATCGGTTTCCTCCGATGCTTGCGCCAGGCGGAGGCGTAGTGGATTCGATATCAGCCGAGGAGTCGCTGCGCCGCATCGATTCGTACGTAGGCAGGGCCGCCCAGGTCATTAAGAACAACGGTATGTACGAACAGACGGCCCTGATATTCGCTTCGGATCACGCCACGGGAACGGCTGCGCGCGCGTTCGACCTCGATGCTTTCGTAGGCAAGAGATTCAAGCTGTGCAACGCGGATCGCAGGCTGCGCGAATGGATCGACTCGGACGCGATAGCTCTCACTTCCGGCACTTCGATGGCTCATCTGTATCTTAAGCTCGGTCGCGGCTGGGAAGAGCGGTGCTTCTTCGAGGACGTGGAGCGCAAGGGGCTCGTGGGATCTCTTCTCGAACAGGATGGCGTGGATATCATCGCGGGCCGCAGCAGTGAAGGCGGAATAGTCGTGCAGAGCCGCAGGGGCCGCGCGCACATACTTGAAGACGCGGACGGCCGCATCACCTACCTTGCGCGGAGCGGCGACCCGTTCGGACTCTCGGGCGTGCGGCAGGTGCTCTCATCTTCGGATGCGCTTGATGCCACGATTCACTCCGACTATCCGGATGGGATCATGCAGGTGCTGCAGATATTCCGCTCGCGCAGGACCGGCGATCTCGTCATAAGCGCAGCTTCGGACGTGGCCTTGGGCGCGCAGGCGGGCGGTTCGACTCACGGCTCTCTCAGCCGCAGACATTGCGTCGTTCCATTCCTGAGCAGCGTGCCGATATCGGCGCGCGAGATCCGCACCGCCGATGCATTCGCGCTGACGCTTTCGCTCATGGGCATCGACGCCGAGCATTCTCTCGACGGAGTAGTTCCCGAGCGCTGCGAAGCGGCCGGCAGGCAAGCGAGGGCGACCCTATGACGCAGCAAAAGAAAGATCGTGAAGAAGGCGAAAAGATGATCGAGGAAGCGGTCGATCTCTTCATCCAGGGTGCGGGCAAGGTATCGGGCGCCCTGCTCGGAATGATCAACAAGGTTGGCGGCCAGATCTACGCGCTGCTCTTTCTCGAGGACGAACCTCTCTCGCTGGACGACATAGGCGAAAGGCTCGGCGTATCCAAAAGCAACGTATCGATCAACATACGCATGCTTGAGGAATATAACCTGGTTAGAAAAGTCTGGGTCAAGGGGTCGCGCAAAGACTTCTACGCGGCCGAGCGCACATATCCAAAAAAAGTGATCAGGGATTTCCTCGACAAGATCCGCGGCTCTCTCACCGACGCCATAACGACTATTGAGCGCACGCGCGCAAAAGTCACCGAGGCAAAGGTGGCGGCGGGCAAGCAGGATCGCAAGCGGGCCGAATTCATCCTGCAGCAGGTCAATCTCATCGGCCTCTTCTACTACGCGGCCAACAAATTCTTCGACGATTTCTTCGCAGGCAAACCGGTAAACGTAGAACTGCTGAGGCAGGTCATCATGAATCCCGACGATCTGAATCAGACGAGGGACTAGCGCCAGCAACGTCGAATTCGCAAACAACGCGTGTTAAAACCTGTCCATGTCCGCGTTGCTGGCGGATTTTTAGAATACATATCCAAACGTGAAGTGGAATTTTCCTATCCCCTCGTTGGTTCCCTTGTCCAGCTTGAAACCATATTCAGCGCGTATCGGTCCGACCGGCGTGAGATAGCGTAGGCCAAATCCTATCGAGTTGCGGATCGTCGTCGCGTTGATCTCCGAGAAATCGTTGGTGAGCGAGCCCATATCATAGAAGATCACCGCTCCGAAGTGCTTGAAGAGGCCTATCCGCAGCTCCTCGTTGACGATCCAGCGCGTCCTGCCGCCTGTCGCTTTCCCGTTGGCGTCCACCGGGCCGAGGGAATCCAGGTCAAATCCGCGAATCGTGTCGTTGCCGCCCAGGAAGAGCAATTCGTTGGTCGGCACGCTCACGTTGTTGCCTATGTCCTGAATGCGGTTAAAGCGCAGCGCAGTGGACAGCACTAATGGATTGATGATTTTCTGGTCGTACTCGAACTGCCAGGTGAATTTCACGAAGTTCGCATTGGCGCCCTTTATTTCATCGTAGATGTTGACCCCGGCGCCTGTGAAAAAACCCTTGGTCGGTTCCGAGAAACTGTCGCGTCTGTCATAGCTCGTAAAGAGCGCCAGATTCGATATCGTGCTGTCGCGCAGGCTGTCAGCATCGGCGGCGGTCGAATCGCCCTCGACGAAATAGTTTCGATCCAGCTCCCACCGCACTGAAAATCCGAGTCTGGAAAAACGCTTTGCCCAACCGACCGCGCCGGCAATCTGCATGAATGTATAGGCAGGCTGCTGTTTGTACTGCACCCAGCCGGATGTGGCCATCTCGATGCTGGAGCCCAGGAATCGCGGATCGAGCCACGCTATCTCCGCGCGCGAGAGCTTTTTGCCTGCCGTGAGTTTGAGTGAATTGGTTTTTGCCCAGCCGAAGGCGTTGATGTTGCTGAACGAAAGGGTGCCGGTTATCGATTCCTGGGTCGAATAGGAAAGCCCGACATCAATTAAAAAAGGTTTCTGTTCTTCGACCTTCACCTTCAGGTGAACGGTATCCTTGCGCTCCGAGATTCCTATCGTCTCGATGCTCACCAGATCGAACGGGCCCAGCCGGCGGATATTGAGCTGGCTGTCCACTATCTTCCTGTAGCTGAACGGATCGCCCTCGCCTATGTCCATCGCGCGCTTGATGGCCTTCTGGCTGGTGAGCACGTCGCCGACGATGAGGATATGTCCTATGCGGACCAGCGGACCTTCTTCTATATCGTAGCGGATGATGGCTCCGCCCTCCGCGTCGCGCTCCCAGCTCTGCTGCACGGTTGCGTATGGGTATCCGTTGTCGGAAAAGAATCTGGCGAGCCGTTCCTGATCGTCGGGAAGTCCCGGTTCATCCAGGGGCTTCCCGGGTTTTATTTTCAGCACGTCGAGCAGTTTTTTGTCGCTGAACGACGAGTCGCCCGCGAATTGCACTTCAGAGACCATCGTGCGCGGCCCCTCATCGATCGGTACGGTTACGTTGAGCGCAAATCCCTGATCAGAGGGCTTGACCTCCCAATCTCCGACCTTGGCGTCGAGAAATCCCTTGCGCTTGAGGACATTGTAGATCTGTTCGTCGTCCTGGGGCATGGCCTCGGGAAGATATGCACCTTGCCGCGAGATGGACATCTCGCGATTCCTCATGTTCTCCTTAATTTCTCCGGAGCTCACGTCGCGGTTTCCTTCAAGCGAAAGCTTACGAATCAGACTTGCCGGACCTTCCTCAACGTTAAAGGCTATAACTATCGTGCCGTCGTGCCTTTGATGCTGTTCCGAAGTCACCTGCGCATTGGGGTAGCCGCGATTCTTGAGCAATTCCTTGATCGCATCCTCGCTGGCTTCTATCTCGTACTGATCGATTGAACCCTCTTTGAATATGGTGATCGTCTTTCGGAGAAGACGGGTGCCGGTACGGTGGTGTCCAGGAAAAACGACCACGACGTGCGGACCTTCGTTGACTTCAAGGGTGAGGTCCACTTTCAACGCGTCAAAATCAATGTGTTTGCGTTTTATCGATATCTTTGCGCGAGGATATCCGTGAGAGTGATACACGTCCTTGAGGTCGCGGATGGATGCGCGCAGCCTCTGCTCGGAGAATGGCTTCCACGTATTTATTACAGATACGAATCGCCCCAGCGGAAACGCGTGATTTCCCTCGACCTGTATTTCCCGATACCTCAGCAGGTCGCCGCGGCGGATGTGAAACGTGAGCAAGACCTGGTTGTCATCGGGCCTTCGCTCTTCCTCTACGAATACGTCTGTGCCCACGTATCCCTGGCGCAGATAAAATTCTTTTATTCGGTCTATCTGCTCCTCGATGCTGTCGTGCGTGTAGATATCCCCCGCGTGCAACGTGAAATACTTTCTGATTTTGGTTTCAATGAATGGATAGTTTCCGCTCAGCTCTATGGAAGCGACAATGGTCGCCTCCTCCAGATTGAAGTCGATGATCACGCCCTCGGGACTCATTGAAGGGTAGACGTCTATTGCGTCGAACACGCCCCATTTTCGAAGTCTGGAGACTGCTGCGTCCACGCTCTCCAGCGAAAACGGATCGCCCGGGGCTATTTCTATAACGTCCCGGACTTCCTGTTCGTTGATGGTAGTGAGCCCTGTGATCTTGACGGCTGCAACGCGGTCTGTCGCCGCGATCTCCGCGGAAAACGCCTGCGAGGCGGCGGCGAGCGCCGCCAGCACGGCGACGCACAGCACGGACCATAGCATCAGCTTCGTGCGCCGCCGCCATGAATTAGCTTTTTTCGCTCCCAATATATCCACTTTGTCCTTACTTTAATCTGAATCTGAGCAAACCGCTTATCTCGTAGCTGGCATCGGTAGAGCGCGATCCCCTGAGAAGGGTGTTGTCCGTTATCTGATATTCGGCCGCGAAGGTCTGTACGGCGTTGTACTTGTTGATGTCGGTGGCGAACTTGAAAGTCAGACGATCAGAAACCTGTTTTCCTATGTTGATGCGCGATATCGCATGCGAAGATGGTTCGGATGCCTCAAGCCGGAAGACATCGAGATGCGCGAATCTTGAGATTGGGCGTTCGATCAGGCCCGATACCGAACTGGCCGCCATCGAAGCGGTCAGCGAGCTGCCGGACCTCTCCGCAGCCAGCCGCTCCTGTTCTGTAGCGCCGAACAGTATGAGCGATATCACGTCGCGTTTCTCCAGCGGCCCTTGCGGAGAAGTGGCGGATAGATCGAGCATGAGGTTGTCCGTCGGTCCGTGCAGCGTCATGTTGACGTTGTACGTATCGATCTCCTTCTGCGCCTGCACCTCCAGATACGGACTCTCTCGCTCACCGCGGAATTCCATGAATCCCTTGGTGATGTCGAAGTTTACACCCATGTAATGGACCTGTCCGTCCACGACGTCTATGGATCCGATGACGGAGGGCTTATCGCGCGTTCCCTTAAGCTCAATGTTCGAGTTGAGCCAGATGTCGCCGACGTTGTTGCGTATGGCGAGGTCGCCGGTGTTACGGATCGTGAGATCCAGCCGCGGGTTGAACTCGAACGCTGCGCCCTTCTCAGGCAACGGCTTCGGCGCCTTTCCTCCGGCGATAACGTCGATGATGTTGAAGTCCTTGCTGTACCTGCCGTCGAGTATGCGGATCGATCCGGAGAGTATTGGGCTGGGGAAGGCGCCAACGAGTTTCAGATCTCCTTCCAATTCGAGATTGAGAGTGCGGTCCTCGGTGCGGTAGCGCATGTCGGATCCGGATATAGCAAGATCCGCCGACACCGGCTTGAAATTCTTCTGATCGATGCGCCCGTCGATCTTTAGTGTACCGTCCTCCGTTTCCGCTGTGATGTCATCGAAGAATACGCGCGGGCCATCGAAGCGAATGGATCCGTTCAGCGCGTTGAGAGAGATGCGCGGATTCTTGAGCCTGAGGCTATTGTCGCTCAACTTGATGGCGCCGGAGATGCGCGGGTCCGCTGAGGCGCCGCGCGCAGAGATGTCAATATCGAGTATCCCTTGTGCGTCGCGCACCGACGACAGAAGCATTGGGAGAACGCGCGCGTCCGTCTGGCCCCGTATCTTCAGGTCCATCGGTCCGCCCGACGACAGCGAGCCGGAGGCTACCAGCTCCGAACCTTCGCGCTGCGGATCTTTCCAGCGTATTCCTGCGAAGGACCATCTGCTCCCATCGTAGCGGTATGTCGCATCCATCGAGAATCCGGTGAACGGTTCGCCGTGCAGCCGCATGCTTCCCTCAGCGATGTCTGCGATGAGGGGTCCGGTCGCCTTCTGTACGGCGAGTCCGGGCAGTCCTATTTCGATATTGTCGAAAGTGAGCTTGCGCCTTGTGATACCCAGATTGCTGGAGAGGGAATCGAATGGAACGCCGTGCCAGCTTCCATTGTCGATGCTTGCGAGCACTTTGCCTTCGAAGGAAGTCTGGGGCCCTTTGAGAACGATGTTTCCCGTGCCAGAGCCCGCGAGTCCCATCGAACCCAAGGCCTCAGCAAGGTCGGCGTTGTGAACCTCCGCTGTCAGATCGATTAACTTGCTGCGAATCTGGCCCGGAATCTTGGGGCCGTATTTGATCTTGAGGTCCGCGCTGCCGGAGTCTCGGCCAGCGGTGAAGATCTTCCCCTTGAGCATCAGGTCGTCGTAGGTAGCGGTGAGTTCGGTTTCTACGCGGCTGACCGCGATCGGCCTCCATCCTCCGTTATAAGTCGTCCCCAGGACGTGCGCCTTGAAATTTTTTCCCCATCCCTCGAACGTGCCTTCAAAGTCGGTGGGACCGAATATTTTTCTCAAGTGCTTGTTCGTGAATTTGTCGAATATGTTTTCGATGGGAAAGCGGCTGCCTTTTGCTTCGAGCGCCATGCGCTTACCGGGTATGTCGATCTCGCCGTTGAAGGGAAAACCTTCCATTCCGGCCAGGACAGCCGCATTGAACAGCGTTATCACGCCGTTCTTCCACGTTGCGTCGGTCACCACCGATATCGGCGCTTGCCTCGCCACGTCGAAGCGGTGCGTGAGCTCCACGTGACCCGCGCCGTCGGATTCGCGCGGCATGAAACCCTTTCCCTGGAGCCGCACGCTGCCCGAGATTTCGCCCTCGGTGTCCAGCGTCTCCAACTTCCTTCCGAAATACGGCACAGCTATCGGGTTAGGAATGTCAATCGACAGGTCGAAGCCTTCGTTGCCCACGTCCAGGTCGAGCCTGCCGATCAATTTTCTGCCCTCTATATCGATCGTGAGATCGCTGAGATTGAGTACATCGTCATTGTAGGAGACCTTCGCGTCTATCCTGTCCGCGGTCATGCCGTAGGCCGTCGCATCCTGTATCCTCAGGTTTCCGGTGAATGCGTTGAGGTATGGAAAGTCCACGCCCCAACGGTCGAGCGCGGTCGCCGTCCTGAGGGATACCAGGCCCGCAGATATTATGTCCTTCTCTCCTTTTTTCAGATATGCGCCGTTGCTCCTCAGCGCGAGCCTGTTCTCTCCGAATATGCTGGGCACGAGCGCGAAGTCCATCTCATCGGTGGCGAACATGAATCCATTTCCAAAGGAGAGGAAAAGGCCGTTCACCTTTCCGTCAAGAATTTCGATATTTTTGAGCAGCAAGAGCCGCGCAAGATTGATACGTTGATGAGGTTTTTTCGGAACCGCGGGGTCGCGAGGCGGCAGGGCTATGCGGGCGTTGTCCAGCTCGATCGTGTCGATTACGAACTTTCCGCGCAAAAAGCCCAGGAGTTTGTAGCGAGCCAGCGCCCCGTCCGCCGAAGCCTTCTTGCCTGTGGAGCGCTGCTCGATGGAAATCTGGCCGAGTTCGATTCTGCTGGTCAACGGGTCCCAGTGGAAGCGTGCAATATCGATATTCCAGCCGCTGCGCACGTTTGCGATCGCGAGCGCGTGCTTGAGCGTCTCAGGGCGGTTAACGAGCCATGCCGTTGCGGCCAGGAAACCCGCTGCGATCGCCGCGAACGCAATGAAATGGCGTATGAGATTTCGTCGTTCACGCCTCATTCAATCACCGTAATTAAGGGAGAGTGGCGTCACCCGTTGCCATGGCGATGCGCCAGCGCCGTAAGGAGCTTTCCGTGCAGGCCCCCGAACCCGCCGTTTGACATGATGAGCAGCACGTCTCCGCTCGCCGCATTCTCGACGATAAATGCCGCGATTGCGTCCGCGTCGGGTATGTGACGTGCGTCCGTTCCGATATTATTCACCTCATCCGCTACCGCGGCTGAATCGAGCCGTTCAGCGTCCGGAATCTTTTCCGCCAGGTACGGGCTCGCCACGATAACGCGGTCGGCCCTTGCGAGCGACTTGGCGAACTCGTGTTGAAACACGTTTCGTCTGGACGTGTTTGAGCGCGGTTCGAAGATTGCCCATATCTTGCGGCGCGGGTAGCGAAGCCTGATCGAATCGATGGTCTTGGCTACGGCGGTCGGATGATGTGCAAAATCGTCGATCACGGCGATACCGCCGGCAACACCCAACAACTCCTGCCTGCGCTTTACTCCCTCGAAATTCTCAAGACCGCGCGTAAGCCTGTCGGGCGTTACTCCGCATTCGATGAGCAGTGCGAGCACTCCAGCGGCGTTGTCCAGATTGTGTTCTCCCCACATCGGCATGCGGAATCTCATATGCGCCTTTTTCATTTCAAACGAAGTTCCGGCCTCAGTGACCTCCACGTCCAGCGGCCGGTACTCAGCGGCGGCGTCCGAACCGTATGTGACCACGCGGCATGGAGCATCAGCGACAGTACGCATGGCGCGATCGTCGCCTGCGTTAACCACGATGAGACCGTCAGGCGGAAGGATCTTCGTGAGCCTTTCGAACGACGATGTGATGT
Organism: bacterium; assembly: GCA_021810905.1. GTDB lineage: Bacteria > UBA10199 > UBA10199 > 2-02-FULL-44-16 > JAAZCA01 > JAJZQH01. The sequence goes on along the minus strand of JAJZQH010000003.1, from coordinate 228,148 downwards.
GATCGACGTCGCGGTATATGTCCGCATGATCGAATTCTATGGAAGTGATGATAGCCGCCTGCGGACGATAGTGCAGGAATTTTGGCCCTTTGTCGAAGAACGCGGTGTCGTATTCGTCGCCTTCCACCACGAAGAAGGGACCTGAGCCGATCTCGTAGCTACGGCCGAGATTTTTCCCAACGCCGCCTATGAGAAATCCGGGTTTCTCTTCCGCCTCCGCGAGCAGCCACGCCGCAAGAGTTGCGCAGGTTGTCTTTCCGTGCGTGCCGGCTATGACGAGCGGCGTGCGGCCGGCGAGGAAATTTTCGGCGAGCGCCTGCGGCATTGAGCGATACTGGATGTTGCGGCGAATCGCTTCCTGCGCCTCCGGATTATCGCTGCGAATCACGTTGCCTACGATCACGAGCTCTGGATCCGCAGCTTCGATGTTTTCCGCACGATATCCCTCAAACGGCGCGATCCCGAGAGATGCGATCTGCTCGCTCATGGGCGGATAGAGCTTCTGGTCCGTGCCTGTGACCGTATGCCCCGCTTCAACAAAAAGTCCGGCAAGGGAACCCATCCCCGTGCCGCCGATGCCCAGCATGTGCACGCGCATATAAAGTCCGTTTACAACCCTTTGAAGTTCTTAAAGTTTTACCCGACGCGCGGCGTCGAATCAAGGGAAATAGGCGTCTTTTGGCCTTTCAACGCCAGCAACCTTAAGCCTTCCGAAACGTTTCGGCCTTAATAATAGAAACTGCGAAATGGCCTGCCCGCTCCTTTCGGCAGGGTGAGCGCCAGACATTCATCCAAAGGAGGAGTTATGAAGCGCATCGCTCTAATTCTCGTGCCCATGATGGCCCTGTTGTTCGCAGGATGTCCGGTAATCGGAACGGGAGGCGGCGGGCAGGGCCCTTCTGACAGTCCTTCCCCCGAAATAGGCGATTCTACGTCGTGCGGGGACGGAGTGCTGGGCGAACTTGAGGAGTGCGATGACAGCAACACGTTTAACGGCGACAACTGCAGCAGCACGTGCATGTTCGAATCCGTGGATCGCTCACCCGTTCCCTGGTCGATCAATCTCCATCCCGAGGATATCAGCGAATACGCCGCCAAATCGGGTGCTCTTTCTCTCGTCACGTCCCTCGAACGGATCAGGGGGGTCGGCGCCACCATGGTTCGAATCGATATCCCATGGATGGATATTCAGCCAAAAGAGGGCTCCATCACGGACGACAACTGGTGTTATACAAATACGAGCAACGACAAATGCGAGACTGCGGGGATCGATTTCTTCCGCAATATTCTCCTGCCTGCGCTGCGCGACGCATCCAATCCGCCGCGCCTCACGCCGATCGTCGTGCTCTCGCGTCCGCCCGAGTGGGCTCTCAATCACTATCGCAACGGCAACAAGGAGCTCTACTGGCAGGAGTGGCAGAGGTACTGCCGCAAGCTAGCGCTCATGTTCGGCTCGGACGTTTATTATTACCAGATGGGAAACGAGGCGAACGCCGGCGTAGACGTGGCGAGCCTCGTGCGCGTCGGAGACCAGATCAGCGATGAGGACGACGCGCGCCAGTTCACTGAGTGTCGCGCCGGGATCGCGCGCTTCGATTCCAGCTTCGAGACGATAGTGAACGTATACGCCAACGCACCTTTCGACGATTGGGAGGCGGATCTCGACCATTGGCTCGGCGAGGCAGGCGGCTCCATCGATATCATCGCAATCGACCACTATCCGGGCACGTGGACTTTTACCAACGCCGAGGACTGGGCGCCGCTGGATTCGCTCTTCAGGCAGATGAGCCTATACGGAAAAAAAGGCGCAATAGCGGAGACGGGTTACGCCACGCATTCAAGCGCCATCGCCACGGAAGAGGGGCAGAGGCAATGGGTGCTCACGGCGCTGCCGATCATCAAACAGAAGCTGAGCGGACGCACCGATATCGTATTTGCGAATTTTTACGAGCTCTTCGATTCAGGTGATTGGGATTTCATAAGGCCGCAGGAGGGACACTTCGGTCTGCTGCACACGGACGGAACGCCCAAGCCCGCCTATGACGCCTTGAAAAAACAGATCATAGGAACATCCGGCGACATTTCCTCGCTTTCCGCGCAATGTCCGCCATATGGCGATCGCGGCGATATCGATGCGGACGGTTTGCCAAATGTATGCGACAACGACTCGGACGGCGATGGCATTGCCGATACGCAGGACAACTGTCCGCTCGTTGCAAATACGAATCAGGAGGACGCGGACGGCGATGGTAGAGGAGACGCGTGCAAGGTCGGGGACGAATCTGAAGACCTGGTGGATACGGACGGAGACGGCGTTGGCGACGATTCCGACACTGACGACGACAACGACGGATATTCGGACGCGGTTGAGATTGCAGCGGGCACGGACCCTGCCAACAAATATGCCACGCCGGAAGACCGGGATAAGGACGGCACGCCGGACTCGCTTGATTCAGACGACGACAACGACGGAGTTGCCGACAGCAATGACGCCTTTCCGCAGAATCCGAACGAATGGACCGATACGGACGGAGATGGCATAGGCGACAATGCAGATCTAGACGACGACAACGACGGCTACACCGATGCTGTGGAGATTCAGCTCGGCTCCAACCCATTGGACGCGAACTCCTCTCCCGCGGATCATGACAAGGACGGCATACCTGACGCATTGGATCCGGACGACGACAACGACGGCATTGCCGATGACAAGGACGCGTTCCCATTCGACTCGGTGGAGTCTTTGGACACTGACAATGACGGAATAGGCGACGCCACCGATCCCGATGACGACAACGACTGCTATGCGGACACGGTGGAGCTTTCGCTGGGCACCAATCCCAGGGACGCCGCGTCAAAGCCGCCTGACATGGATCATGACTGCAATCCCGATGCGCTCGATTCCGACGACGACGGGGACGGAATCGCCGACGGCCAGGATGCATTCCCCAGCGATCCGAACGAATGGATGGATACAGATGGAGACGGCGTCGGCAACAACGCTGATGCCGACGATGACAACGATTGCTACCAGGATTCCGTGGAGCTCGCCGCTGGCTCCGATCCGCTCAATCCTGGCTCGAAGCCGCCCGATGCGGATAACGACTGCACTCCTAATTCGGTAGATGGCGACGACGACGGAGACGGAGTCGCGGACGGCCAGGATGCGTTTCCCCTCAACCCTTCGGAGTGGCTGGACAGCGATAACGACGGCACTGGAAACAACGCAGATGCGGACGACGACAACGACGGCATGCCGGATTCGTGGGAGCTTGCCTATCAGCTCAATCCGCTGAACGCTCAGGACGCGGGTATGGATTTCGATGAAGACAAGTATTCAAACCTCGCCGAGTATCGCAACGGAACGAACCCGCGACAGTATTGTTCGCCTCCGAGCCTGCAACTCTGTTATGAGTTCGGCGGCGATTCCGGGCAGTGCGGAGGTGCGACGGGAATCAAATGCGTTTCGCTCGAATCGTGGAGCCCTTCCATGTTCATCGATACGGACAACAGGGCCGGCAATTGCTATCAGAAGTTCATGATACAGTCGCAATGCCAGGCCAACCTCACTCTCTGCGTGGACTTCGAAGGCGACAGCCCGGGAGCGGACATGGGCCAATGTCAGGCCGCGGGACTTCACTGCGCGCCGATCAATCAATGGACGTCGGCGATAACGTTGGACATGGACAACCGCAACGGTTGGTGCACGCAGAGATTTTCCATCAGCGGCGACGGAGGATATTTCCTCGACGTGGACCTGAGCGGAGATGCGGGACAATGCAAACCGATCGCAACTACTACAGCGTCGTCATCGTCCAATACGCCCACGAATCTCATTGGACTTGATACGGACGACAGGGCTGGCGGGTGCTACGAAAAGATCCGGCTGAGGAGAAATTATTGAGGGCTGTGCATCAAGTCGAACCGGAAAAGCGCCTCCTTCGAACTGGAGGCGTTTTTTTGCGCTTGAAATAATCGTTATTAAATTCAATGAGATGATTCCCCGCAGCTTGCTGCGGGGTTTCCGCCACCCTCTCCCTTGAGGGGAGAGGGAAGGGTGAGGGTGATCGCCGATGTTGCCGGTGATACCCCGCGGCTTGCCGCGGGGAGCATTCAGGGGAGCATTCATATGATGGAATCCCGTGCCCCAAATCCGACACTCGAATTTTCACTCAAATCCTCCCTCCCTTGATGGGAGGGAGTTAGAGGGAGGGTGACCATGCAGAACAACTTCACGCAGGGGGTGCTTAGCACCCTCTCCCTAACCCTCTCCCATCAAGGGAGAGGGGATTTATGGTGTCGGATCTGGGCGTGCGATAGTTAGCAACAAATCCACGGGCGTGCCGATAAGCAGGTGAGATTTTTTTCAAGGAGGCACTTTGATCACACAGACCATGATGGGCATCATGCCGGGCGTATCGCCTGGCGCGGAATCTTTTGCAGCAGAAGAGGGCATTGATTACGGATGCAGCGCCGAGGCTGCATGCGATGACTCAGCGCAGGATTATTACGTCAGCGTGAACGAAGGTGTGCCTACGCTTAAGTTTCGCGAGCCGGCCGTTATCGCAGAAAAACCGGAGATCGTGACGGGAGATGTCGCGACGCCTGCACGATCGAGCGACGCAGCAGATCCTTATGTGATGCTTCTCTCCGTGGAAACTTCGTTGCGCGAAGCAGCTTCCGTTATCAAACAGAATACAGGACGATTTGCCGAACCTTTCAGTGCACGGCTTCTCATGCCCGCATTCGCGGGTCCGCAGTCCGTCATGCCGCAGGCAGGCGTGTTTGCCGTTTCAGGAAGCGATGAAACGGGCGGGGCATCCGGTTCGGACGCGCGAACGACGGACGAAGAGATAAGGACCACGATCAGAAACGCGGTGCAGCAGAGGAGGGACATCGATACGGAGCTCTGGCCGAAATTTCTCGAACGCGACATGCCGGGGCTCGTCGCGGAGGTGAGAAAAAAAATCGCGATGATCGAGCGCGCGGGGCTGAAAACCAACGCGGAAGTCATCGCAAAGAGCGCAGCGGTCGCGTGGGTCCGGCAAAAGACGGGACCCGATGCCGCCTATGATCGATACGTCGCCGCGGTGCGCGAGGGCAAGATCGGGAGCGGAGGCAGCGCGCCGATACCAAAGCACGTCTTTATCTCCCGTAACGCTCCTTTCCATATGACGCCCTACACACGCTTTCTGTACCTTGAAAAAATGGAGATGCTGTTTGACGCGAAGGCGCATGTACTCACGTGCGTCCCGGAAGACGGACTGGTGCGGGAGAAGGTCATGGGCATAGGGGTAGACTGCTATCTTGTCCTTGATTCAGGAAGAAAGCTCCCCCCCCGGAGTGTGATGCTTGCTGACGTCGTACAGAAGGACGAAATCGCGGAGGCGCGCGGCTACCTCGATCAATTCATGATGGACGAGCGCATCGTTCCCGCCTCCTTCAGGTCCGGGATGAGCGCAGAATGGCTGGATCGGCTGGCAAAGGAGATCGCGGAGCGCTGGAACAACTTTTCACGCGATCCCAGGAGATCCATCAGCGAGGAGAGGGAGGCATTCGCGAAGATGTACTTCAGGAAAAAGATGTATGACCTCTTCGCGGCAGAAATCGACGCGGCGTATCGGCGTTACCTCGATTACATCAGATCGGGCAGGTTTGGGAAAAACGTGCCGCCGCTCGATGACAGGAACAAATTCGCAAGGATCGATGCCTCATCCACCAACGCCTTCGACAACCTGCGCGACATCGAGGCGCGCGGTCTCTGGCCGCTCTCTCACGTGAGGCGGCCGCAATACAATAAGGACGAGACGGTCCTCTCCATCAATGCCGATGGGAGGCTCGTGCTCGGCTTCGGGCAGAACAGGACGAAAAAGATGGTATCCGCTGACAACGTCGTTTCGCCTTACGACGTCAGACTCATGAGATTCGACCACCTGCCAGCGCTTTGTAGCGGAAGCAATCGACGAGGTGGTCGTTGACCATGCCGGTCGCCTGCATGTGCGCGTAGACGATCGTTGACCCCACGAACTTGAATCCTCGCGCCTTGAGGTCGCGGCTGATCTCGTCCGACAGCTTCGTCTTTGCAGGCAGCTGTTTAAGGTTCTTCCAGCGGTTGAGGATCGGCCTTCCGTCCACGAATCCCCAGATATAATCCGAGAACGATCCGAACTCCTCCTGCACCGTAAGGAACACGCCGGCGTTCGCGATGGCCGCTCTGATTTTCTGCTCGTTGCGGATTATGCCGGCGTCGTTCATCAGGCGTTTGAATTCCCTTTTGCTGTAGCGAGCCATGCGCTCCGCGTCGAAGCCGTCAAAGGCCTTGCGAAAATTTTCGCGCTTCTTGAGGATCGTGAGCCAGGAGAGTCCCGCCTGCATCCCCTCGAGTATCAGGAATTCAAACTGTTTGACGTCATCGCGTACGGGCACGCCCCATTCCTTGTCGTGATATTCGATATAGAGCGGATCATCTCCAGGCCATGGGCATCGTGATTTCATAAAGGCTCCAATTCAAATGTTTCATCTCGTCACCGCATTCGCGGATATGATACTATCTGCAAAGCCAACACAACGGGAGTTCCAAATGAAAAAACATCACAAGATAGTGATCGCAATCGGTTTTCTTCTCGCCATCGTGAGCATGATAGCATTCATAATAATGACATCATAGCCGTTTGTTCCATCTGGAGGTCTGCATGAGGATTGTTCTACGCGCCTGCTCTTATGCAATAGTCGCAACGCTCTTTGTATTCTCTTCCGCCGTGTTCGCGCAAGACGAGGGGACAAATGAGGAAGTGGAAACACCGGCGCCGGAGGCCCAAGTACAATCGATCGCGCCTCCGGTTGAACCTGTGACGCCCGGCGCTGTCCCGCCCCCTCCGGCGGAACCTCCCCCTCCGCCTTACATCGGTGGCCCGGTGCAGGGCTTCAAGATTCAGCAGACGGCCACGAATACCTATACGGTGACACAGGAATTGCGCGGGCTCCAGTGCGTCAAGGGCGTGGGCAGCGAAGCCAGCTGCGCCATCACGCACCGGAGCGATGGAGGGGAGGGCTACCCGTGGACCCTGCTCAAGTGCAAGGCAGGCGACGCGAGTATCAGGACCTTCGCGCGCTCGCTGGACAACAGGCGCGAGATCAACATCTTCGATGCGCCGCCGTCGCTGGTTTCTTCGGTAGAGACCTATGGCATCGACGTGCGCTTGAGCCGCGTCTGCAAGAGGCCAGGGCAGGCTGGCGGGGTCAAGAAATAGAAAAAACGCCCGCCTTGCATTATCGCAAGGCGGGCGCCCTCGCCGTCATCATCGAATATCAACCCGTCAATTGCAACATCCGGTCCTGGTGCCTGCGGCGCCGTCTGGATCGAACGCGAGATCGTCGCAGGCTGCTCCTGCGAACGGGAATGTCGGCGGGAAGAATTTCATGAAGTACATGTTCATGAAATCGCTGAAGCCCGCATTTCCGCACTGATCCGCCGCTGCCGGTTTAATTCCGTTATTGAGGAATGACCACACGGCCTGGTACGCCTGCAGGCAGGAGATCTTGGCGCACGCCGGAACGCCCGTGCAACAGCCTGCCACGCACGTTCCCTTGTTGATCTCCCCGCACGTCGGCGGCGGATCCGGCCTCAGGTAGTTGAAGGACCAGACGCCCGATACCTGACCGGTGGCGTCATCGCACGTGGGCTGTCCGCCGCAAACAGGGCAATCCGGGCTGTCTGAACAGCTACCAGCGATGGGGGGATTGTCGGTGTTATGATCGTCGCAATCGACGCCCGTGTACCAGTTGTAGAAATAGTCCCCGTTGCAATCGTTGTCCTTGCCATCATTGCAGTTCCCATAGGCCGGACCTTCGGGTCCTTCCCACACGCAGCCCGTGCATTTCGGATACGTTCCCACATATGGCGGATTCTCGATTTGATCGGCGCAGTCCGGATCCGCGCAATCGATGAAGTGATCGCAATCGTTGTCTTTGCCGTCGCCGCAGGTGTTGTCGATGGCCGGATCGCCGCCGCTCCACTTTTCCGGACCTTCATAGACGCACGCTGAATCGCAGGCATGATCGTACGTGCAATCAGAATCAGCACAATCTATTAATTGATCTCCATCGTTATCTACGCCGTCGGCGCAGAGCAATTCGCGTAGATCGCAGCCCACGAGGTCGTTACAGGAGAAGTTGAGATCGCCGGCAGCCATTTTGCATTCCTCAATCTCTGAACTCTTGAGCGTGCACGATGAGTTGTTATCGCAGCTCCATTCGGTTTTGACCGTGCAATCGATAAACCGCACCTGATCGATGGAAGAGGTATCAACAGCCTTGGCTACGATATCAGCCTGCGCTTCGGAGGAAGCGGTGAGGTCGCTGGAGGTAAATGAGAAGTTGACGATCACCGTATTGGGCTGCATGAGCACTGCCGCCGTTGCCATGAAGGCCCCGGAGAATTGATAGGTGTCAAAGCCGATGCCGGAAACGGAACCCGTGATCTGGAAGACCGCCTGAGATTGCGTGCTACCGCTGCAATGCGCGCTGAAGAGGCTCGTCGTCAGCGGCGGATAAGCACCGCTGCAGTAGGCGTTCACAAGCTGCAGCATTCCCGGCGCCGTGCACGCGAGCGTTGCCGCGCAATCGCTGTCCGCGCAGTCGATCTTGCCGTCGGCGTCGTCATCGGCGCTGTTGCGGCAGCAGTTCGATTGATCAGCGCACCACGTCTCGCGGTCAGGGCCTGCGCATTCCGCTTCGAATTTGCAGTCAAGGTCCGAGCAATCGACCAGGCCGTCGGCGTCGTTGTCGACAAGATCTATGCAGCCGCGCGCTCCGCCGCCGCATAGCGGATCATCCCAGCAATCCGAGTCATCGCAGTCGGTATCTCCATCCCCGTCGTTGTCAGCGAGATCTATGCAACCGTTCGGAATGCCACCTTCGTGTTTCATCTCCTGACCCGCCGCGCATGTAGGTCCAGATACCCCCTCCTGCATCAAGAACCAGGTGCATCCGTCCGTCCAGCAGATATCAGCACTTCCAGGAGTGCATTTCGTGGAGGCCTGCCCGTCACAGCTCGGATCAGCGCAATCGATCATCCCGTTGTGGTTGTCGTCGATGCCGTTGCAGCAGCTCGCTTCCGGACAGAGAGAACTCCCGCTGCAGTCCGGATCACGACAATCGATCAGGTTGTCCAGGTCGTTGTCCAAGCCGTCATCGCAGATCTCAGGCGCGCCAGGCCAGATGGCTTTGGAAGCACCGATCGAGGCCGACGGCGCAACAATCGTGAACCCGATACCCTGAAGGAGCGATTGCGTGGCCGAGACGGAAAACGCCTTGGTCGCCGCAATGCCGATGAGGTTGATATCCTCTCCGGTTGCCGCAGCCACAGGCGGCTGTTCCGGCGTCTGGACTACCGGCGGCTCTTCAGTCCCGGTTGAGGAGAGGTCGGAATTTACCTCGGCGTTGCACGAGGCAAACAGGCAGAGAACGCCGATAGAGATCAGCGCCAGCAAGATCGGTTTCATTCGAACACCGCTATCAGCAACAAGGGAGCGAATGTCGATTTTCTTCATGACCCTGTACCTCCTTCCATAAGCACAATCTTTGCGCCCGACGGCGAACTTACGGATTCGTCAAAGGAGAAAAGAGACCGACGGGCGGTGAGTTCGGAAAATCATCCAGCGTGACATCGTTCTGAACCACGACGGATGGGAACTGAAGGTTCCCCGGGGCGACGACGATCTGTCCGGTAATTGGATCGATCTCGCCGACGCTGATTCTCTCTCCGCCGACATTGTCGCAATTCGCGGTATCCGTACCGTTGCCAGTCGAGATCACGGCGCACTGATTGTTCAGATCCAGCCACAAACCAAGATAGCCGAAGATGAGTCCGTTTGTGGTTGAACCGCTCCAAAAATCATAGCCTTCGCGGTATCGCGAGAGATAGTTGCCTAACGTATCGAATTGAGAATCGCCATCCATATCGATCGCATAGTTTTGGCCGTATCTCTTGACAAGTTTCGCGGCATCTACGTCTGCACCAACGTCCGAACCTATCTGAATATGTATTCCCGTGACCCTGAGCGAAAAGACGTTGATGCCCCAGCCGAACGCATCAAAGGAAGTATGAAGATCGCTCTGGCGATCGTAGTCAACGTGCGTGGCGGTGTAATTTCCTCCGTTATGCTCTATGCTCTGAGCGCCGACGATCTTGAATCTGCCAAGGCCCGGGATTTCGTTGGCCGTATTCGTATTGAAATCCCAGTATGGAAAGGTCTCATACACCCAGGCGAGATAGCGCTTATCGTCCACCCACATCCGCACGCAGATCGGCAGAGTTTGGCTATTGCCAGAGCAGCCTTCGGCCACGCCGTCGTTGTCGAAATCGTAATCCGCGAAATCGATCTTGATATCGTGTTCGCCTACGAGGACCGTATCCGCATAGATGTAGCGGTCATACCCGAAATCTATCCGCGTGTGAAACGTCCGTGCGGTGTCGTACGGCATATCGATCTTTTCCAGGCCCGCCATGAGGGGTCCCAGGTAATCGTTAAAGAAAGTTTCGTTTTCGTGATAGGTGTACGATATGGCCGCTGAATATTGACCCGTCGGGTCGATGGCCTTGATCAGCTGTTCCTCAAGGCTCAAGGTTGCGAAGTCGAGCTTCAAATCCTGAGGATTGACGAACTTGAGCGCTATAGGCATCGGTGCTTCTGCCGGCGGCCCGGTGACGACAGGCGGCTGATCTTGTATTCCTCCGCCGGTATCGCCTCCTCCCACACTGGTGGCAGGGTTGCCCCCGCACGAGGCGAGCAGAAATACTCCAGCTATTATAATGAAGGAGATCGTCCAGAGTTTCGTGAATGGATAATTTTTTTCCATAACCCACCCCCCTGAAAAGGGAATATTTTTCTACTTACGATCCACTAAGAGTTGCATAAGGCGTGCCTAGACGACCAGGCTATCTATTTAAATTATATGGGTATTTATTTATAGGAAAATTGGTTAACCTCCCTTTGTGAGGCAATTTATTGACATTGAGAACTCCAACAGTCCTTTAACGCTGAAATACAATACATTATTATGGAGTAAAAATCACCTCCCCCATGTTATTTTTTTGACGGTTTTTCAAAAATAAAGCCGCTTGTGTCTTTGCAGCGAGGGGAAGTTCTTAGTGAAGTGAAATGAATGACTTTCCAGTATTGGCATCGTGGAAATATAACTGCGTTCGTCGGCCGGAGCGGATTGTTTTACGCGGCAGACCTCAAGATCTATCAGCAGATATGGGGCGAGTCTTCATCAGTCCGTTGATCTTCATCATGAGCCCGTCGGCTTTTTCCAGCATCTCTTTGAGATCCGCCTTGCGCGGCTCAGGCAGCGCGTCGTCCTGCAGCATATGGCTGGCGCTGGAGATTATGCCGTAGAGCGGCATCCCTATTTCGCGCGATGCGTGGGCCACGAAGTCGCTCTTGAATTTCATCGCCTCCCGCAATTTCTCTTCTGCAATGACGCGCTTGGTGACATCCTCTGAAATGACGACATAATTGCGAATACGTCCGGACTGATCGTGGAGCGGGAATGCAACGGTGCCGATGCAAATCGGATTGTCCGGCCATTCTTCGCCCACGTCCCTGGAGTTGTGCCAGATCGGCTTGATATTTACAGTCCTTCCTTCCCGCAGCTTGAAGAACTCCTCCTGCACGCCTGCCTTGCGCAGCGGAGGCGAATCGAAGAGCGTCACGAATTTTGGAGGAGGTTCCTTGAATATATCGAGATATGCCCTGTTTGCCCGGACAAAGCGGCCGTCCTCATCGAAGATGACGATGGCGTAGGGGTTTAGCTCGATGATTCCCCTGAGCATCGCCCGCTCCATTGCGAATTCCTCAAGCCCCGTATTCTTTCTGAGTTCGTGCGCGAGTTCACCCATGCTCTTGTCGCACATGCCGCAATCCGGGTCGCATCTCAGACAGCCCGGCGCAAGAAGTTCAAGCACGGCCCTGATCCATTTTGCCGCATCCCTTGCGCACGGTTTCATTTCACAAAAATATTCCATTACCGTGGAACGCTGCATTTCTCCCTTCTCGATCCTGCGGATCGTGCGCTGAGGCAGCGAAAAATCCTGCTGGGTCTTTTTCCTCTTTCTGCGCATATCCGCGAGGAGTGCGCCGATCGTTCGCTGAAATGACTGTATCCTGATTTGCATCCGTCGGCCCGTGGTGTTTACGGTGCTCGTGCGGCCATCCTTGGCCGATAGGGGGTCATTCATGTCCTAAATCTCCAATAATATCAACTGGTTATTATTGCCAGCCGATTTCTTCTAAACTATAATCTGCTATGAGACCAGAAAAAAATCAGCCGGGCCGGCCACGGCCCTCAACATTTGCGGACTCAGGCCGGCGGTGTCCGCCGCAATTGCTGGCATAGAGGCCAGTGGGGGAGGCACGATGAGGAAAATGCGGTGGATATTTGGGGTGGCAGTCATTGGTCTGCTGCTCTCGTCTGCAGGGAGTGCTCACGCATTTCCTCCTGCAACCGGGACGTCGGAGATGGTAGTGCCGTACGACTTCACTGCCTTTGAGACGCCGGAAAATCTGGCCGTGAATTGGAATAACGAAGTGTTCGTCACGCTTGCGCTCACAGGAGTAATCGAGAAGGTCAATCCCTTTGACGGACAGAGGGAGGTGTTCGCGCAGTTCCCGATCCTGGGACCCAATGGCGAACCCGCGTGCGGCTTCCCCGCGATGATTGCCGGTATAGCGCCGGATGAGCTGACCGGCGACATGTACATCACCGTCAATTCGTGCACGCCTGAATATCGCGGCATCTGGAAGTTGAAGCCCGACGGAAGCAAGTATGTCGTGGCGACCGTTCCCATGGACGCGATGCTCAACGGCATCGTGAAGCGCGGTTTCTATCTCTACACCGTGGATTCCATGTCGGTCACAGGCCGCATCTTTTCAGCGCGCATTGACGGGCAGGGCGAAGCGGCGGATCTCTTCATGGAGAGCGATCTGATGGCGTTCGATCCGAGTCTGCCGCCTCCTCCGGGAGTGCCCTTCATGCCCGGAATGAACGGCATCCAGAAATTCATGGGCGACCTCTACGTGGCGAACTCCGGAAAGAACGCAATCTACAGGGTTCCCATGCAGGGCAGCGGACTTAACCCCCTCCAGCCGCCGGTGGCTGGAGAACCGGAGTTATATGTCGACGCCCTCGGTGTTGACGACTTTGCTTTCGATCTGGCCGGTAATATCTACTTCACGAACGACCCCTACTCACAGCTCGTGAAGGTCACGCCGGACAACGTGTCGACCGTGCTGCTGGACAAGGATGACGGCATGGATGGATCGACCGCGTGTGCGTTCGGACGGCTGGGCCTCAGAAAAGTTCTCTTCATCACGAGCGCCTCTTTCCCGTTTATGCCTGACGAGCTGAGGAACGAAACGCCGTCGCTCATCGCGTACGGCAACGACATCGCAGGCTATCCATTGCGATAGCTTCATTGACGTCAGGCCGGCAGCACACGGCCCGTGGAATCGCAGTCGATTCCACGGGCCGTGATTTTTTTAATACAGGTGAGATCAGTATGACTCGCCGCCGCGCACGCATCGTACGAAGTTGTCGATGCGTATCACGTCCCCCTGCGGTCCGAAACCGTGCGGGTAGCTGGCGGGATCGCCGACTTTGGGATCGCTGCGCTGCGAGCCCGCTCCGTGCACGTCGAGGATCGCGTAGTTACCCGATCCGGGCGGCGTCTCCACAAAGCCCAGCGCGCGGCCGAACGCTATGTACACCGCGCTCCCCCCACCTTCGGTTCCGGGGCCATCGAGGTGCGTGGTGCCGGTCCAGTAATACGCGTAGTCGGGGTTTCCGGCTTCGTTTGTTATTGGAGTGCTGTTGAAGACAGGGTCGATTGCAGCCGAATTCGTCGTATCAGGAGAGCGGCCGTAATCCACGATGCTCTGCAGCTCCTTGGCGTTTGGAACCCGCCAGTCCTGATTGCCCACAAGTCCAAGGCCCATGCAGTATGCAAGCGCGGCCTCCCAGTTCATGCCGGAGCCGCTGTCGTCCTTTGCCCACATGAGCCCGGTTGCATTGTCGGTGATCGTGCCGTTGCCGTTATCAACGAACTCGTTGATTCCGTAATCAGTGCGGCCGCGAACGTACCTCACGTATAACATGTTCGGCGTTCCGCTGCCGTCGGGCGAGAGTTTGGGATAACCCTTGATCGTGCCGTCGGCGAAATTCACTCCAAATACCGTGGCCGCGCCGTTCATTGTCGTGCTCACGTATTGCGTGGAAGTCCAGTCAGGTGAATCTATGAGGCTCTCGCCGGCTGCCGTGTCGCCATAGATGAATTCAAAATTGTTAGTGTCGAGATACGGGATGGAGTCAGATGCGGTTGCCCCTGATTTGCCCGTGAAATTGATGAGCGAATAGAGTTCCTTGACGGTGGGCACGCGCCAGTCGCTGCGTCCAGCGATGGCGATAGTGGAGGCATTTGCCACGGCATCGTCCCACGACATCCTGCTGCCCATCGTCCTCTGCCAGATCAGACCCGTGTTGTTATCGGTCACGGTGCCGTCGTCGTTTTTGTTGTAGGAAAATTTCCTCGCGCTGAATTCGCCGTCCTGCCCGTAGAATGCTTCTCCCGTTCTGGGACAAGTGATCGATTCCGCATTGTCGTAGCATTTGTCCTGACCGGTGGAGATGATCGCGTATTTATATGAGCTTCCACCAGTGATGCTGACGGGAGTGGCCCTTCCGCAAGACTGCAGCGCCGCAAAAACGATTATGACGGCGCAGAGAAAAATATTAACCCGTTTCATGGAGTTCTCCTTTTCGATCGAACTTTCAATTCAAGAATTTTGACTTCTGGATTCTGACTTCTGACCCTAATATGACCCGAGTGATATGGCAAATTGCAAAAAACGGTGGTATGTTCCCGCTTAACCGGGAGGGGATATGCAGAAAGTTGCGATGGGAAAAGAGGGGACGATCTATTCGGCTCCGGCGATGCCGGTGCTGCTCGTGGGCGCTGACGTCGACGGAAAACCGAATTTTTGCACCATCGCGTGGTCGGGCGTGGCGTGTGCGGAGCCGCTGATGATCTCGGTGGCGATACGCCACGTGAGGCACACGCTCAAGGGGATCGAGCAGAACGGAACTTTCTCCATCAACGTGCCCTCAATCGAGCTCGTGAAACAGGCCGATTACTGCGGCATCTATTCCGGCGCAAAGGTGGACAAAGTCGCAGCGTGCGGATTCAAGATCTTCTATGGCAAGCTGGCCAGCGCGCCCCTTATCGAACAGTGTCCGATAAATATAGAGTGCGCGGTGCATGAAAGGCTCGACCTCGGAACTCACGTGCTGGTCATAGGCAGGGTGGAGGAGACGCATGCGTCCGATACGTGCCTCACTGACGGCAAACCTGACATCGAAAAGATCAATACCTTTGTCTACACATCTTCTCCGGTAAAAGAATATCGCGCGATAGGCAAGCCGTTCGCCCAGGCCTTCAGCATTGGGAAGGAGATGGAGTGAAGCAGGTGTTTGAGCTTCATAGTGAACGATCAAAAAAAGGAGCGTACGCGTTCTTCCAGTGCATGGGCATCGAGCTCGGGGTGCAGGCGCTCCTCCCGCCTCTTGATGATCTCCCGCGCAAGCCAGTAGAGCCGGCAGGCCTCTTCGAGGCGCTCATGCGGCGACATACCCCTGAGCACGGCGAGCTGACGGTCCTCTTGAAGTTTGGATGCCATATGCGGATAACTTACCCGGAATGCGGAAGCATTTGCAACGGTCACGTATCCCTGCGATCTCGCGCTCCAATTCACTAACGGCACTACCGATGATTTTCACGGGATCGAGTTGCTCGACAGTTGAAAATTAATGGGAGTGGCGATGAGTATTAAATAATAATATCAAATTGTTATCCCTGATCCGGCAATAAATTTCAAATGTCGGATTCGCAAAGTACTATCCCCTCTCCCCTTGCGGGAGAGGGACAGGGTGAGGGGAAACATACCTGTGGTAGACTTGGTTCCAATTGTTCACCCTCTCCCCAGCCCTCTCCCATCAAGGGAGAGGGGATGTTGATGGCAAGTTTTATTGCCGGATTAGGGTTATATGTTATGCGAAATCGTAGCAACTTTTCCGTTTTTTCGCCGATAAGGGACTTGGCAGACATCCTTATCACATTAATGGAGGATTCATGACAGGCGCGGGACAGACCGGATTTCTTGCGTGTACGCCATTCGGGACTTTGGGTATTTCTCCGGATATCTCTCGAGAAGATTTTGTCAGTATAGAGGAGGGAACAGCCGAGAACGAAATCGTTGCGGAGCCTTGCGCGACCGCATCTTCCTATTGCGCTGCTTTGCCCTTGGGTAACGCTGCAGCGATGTCCTCGTCTGTGGCGATGAGCGCTGTCGGCAGGTTTGAAAATCGCGACAGCCGTGTGGATGTGCCGCTGGCTGGAGGGGAATCGACAACGCCGGTTCAGGCCCTGAGCCCGCAGTTCGAAGAAGTCATCGCCTTTATGATGAGACTGTTCCGCAGACGGCAGCCCATCGACCAAACGAATGCCCAGGTCTTCAGGCTTCTCACCTCCAAACGAGAGGCGTTGGCAGCTCGCTACAACGACGTCACGGAAAAGCAGAAGACGCAGTGGATGAATGAAAAGCTTCGGAGGATGGCCGATGCGCTGGGGAGCATGCAGATGTATGGATTTCTGGCAGATGGATTGCATCTCAACGAAGACGGAAGGCGTTTTGCAGTTGAACATCTGGATGTCATACGGGAGGAACTCTGTTTCCGTGACGTCGTTGAGTGTATTCTGCTCTTTCCCCATGAAGCAACAAATGATGATCTTGTAATTCTTTTCGGTCTGGTCGAGCGGCACCTCCGCGCCCAGGGAAAATATGACTTCGACCATTATTCCCGCGAGGAGATCGTTCATAAACTGGCAAAAATTACAGGGGCGTTCCTGGGCTACGTCAGCTGCGAATGCAGGGCTATCGAAAGCGTGTACCGCAACGGTGCATTCTCCGAGAGATCATCCACCATCTTTGAGACGAATGCGCGAAAGGTGAAGCTGCGTCTCTCGGCGAAGGGACGACAAGAAAAACACCGGCACTCACAGGAGATAGCAGAGCTCAGGAGACGTGGAACCTCAACGCCAGGAGCTACCTGGATTCGTGATTGGAGTGATGACGATGAAGATGAAGCGCCTCCGCCGGATGATGGCGACACGATCTCCATGCTGAAAAGGACCGCGAGGGCTTCCGGCCAGTCGGCGCTCTTCGATGATCCGCGGGTAGCGAGAGGTCGTAAGGTGGAACGGGAAGAAGCGGTGGCGGAGACTGTATCCGAGAGCGCAGCGCCAGCTCCGACCGCTGGAGAGAAGCTGCCGCGTAACGATCAGGCGCAGAGCGGAGCAGTTGAAGGGCCTTCGGCGAAGGCCGCGGGAGGCAAAAATACTCCTGCGTTCCCATTCACGACAAATGAACTGCGCGCACAAGTCGCTGATGTCGGCGCGAGAAAGATAGGCGTCTTATACCCCATGCATTATGGCGATGCGGCTACGGATTGGGTCACTCGAGAGGCGATGGCCGTCATATCCGCAAGTAATGACGTCACGGCCTATTACCGGGATGGAAAATTCACCGATGTCCTGCGAGATCTTCTCCTGTCGTTCCTCCGGCAACGTGGCCCAAGGCGATCGAAATAAGCTGATTTGCTCACCACGCTGTCAGGAGGACTCTGAAGTGCGCGTTATTACAGCCGGCCGTTCGCCTGTCCGTCCAGCTACGCGTATTGGCTGATTCTTAAGAAAGTTTAGTCGGTTTTATTATTGTAAATCAACAGATTATGTCTGGTTTCGGAAATGAGGGGAAAATCCTGACAACTTATTTCGACTTCTGCCGATAATATATCTGAGCAGGGGGGCTTAACCATTCACAGGGTTTTCGTATCTTCTATTCATGGCGCTGACTCCGTTCAGGGCAGGCGTATCATTCGGGCCTGGTGAAATTGCGGCCTCGCTCGCGGACCTTTCTCCGTTTGACCGGATGCGGACGCTTCTTCCTGAACATCCTCTTGATGAGGCGGCAGGCTCCATCCGCGATTTCTTCGCTTCAAGCCCGCTGAATTCGCCGGAGCGCCTCTTTGGTCGCCTTGCTCAGCACGGAATCGAAGGTTGGTTCCTGAATGCCGCTGATCCTTCCAACATGATAGGGGTCGGGGCAGGGGCGACGGAGAAACCGCTCGCCTGCGCGCCGCTGTTCGTCTTCATTATCATCGCGGGTGTCGCGCATCTGCTGGGTTTTCTGGGCCTCCACTACGCCGTAACGAGTCATGACGCCGCAAACTCAGTCGATCCGCTCACGGGCCGCGCGCGCTGGACGAGCGACAAGATTGCGCTCATCGAACAGGCGCGCGCGGCGCTCGCGGATCCTTCCACTGCGGACTACAGCCGTTTTCTTGCGAGCGTGGACGGGATGAAGATGGGGTATTCCGCTTCCGAACTCGCGGCAATGGAGGCCGAGTGGGACAAGTCGATCCGCTCGTATACCGACGAACTCGCCGGCGAGAAGGATCAGCGTAAGAAGGCCTATGGCCTCATGGAAAAGCTCTACTGGGACTATTACAAGCGCTACGCGAGGTGAAATCGATATTTCCCGCAATTGCTGAACCCGGAGAAGAAGGAGCGAAAAGGGAATTGCGAGAATCAGACAAAACTCGCGATTGCCGCGCTCGACAAGGCGCGCATCGCGCTTGCGGACGATGAAGGGGTCGGCATCCAGGTCTTCAAGAATCACCTGCAGCCGGTGATCTTCCGGCGCAACAAGGACGGCAAGATCGTGGAGGTGCGCAACCTCATCAGCGGAAGAGCGAAAAAATTCGTCGAAGCCTCTATTTACGATCCCTCGATCCTCTACGTCGGCTTCCTCATAAAGCAGGGGATCAAGCCCGCGAAGTCATTCGACGAGCTCGCGATCGCGCGGCCGGACGAGGCAGACCGCGCGAAATCACGGGTCGAGCGGGAACTCCTCGCCAAAAAGGAAAAACCCGCGACCG
The DNA here is from genome assembly GCA_021810905.1 of bacterium. Lineage (GTDB taxonomy): Bacteria > UBA10199 > UBA10199 > 2-02-FULL-44-16 > JAAZCA01 > JAJZQH01. The sequence continues at coordinate 209,092 of JAJZQH010000003.1, read as the reverse complement.
TGGATCAGGATAAGCTTGCCGAAGAAGTCTCGGAGACGAGCGATCCGGATGGGACTATCGCGTTTCCGCCCGCGGAAGAGATCGCCCCCGACCCGGGGCTCAATGACGTCCTCATGGATCCGCCGGATTTTGAATCCGAACCCGAAGTCGATCCGATGGGTCCCATCGATTCCCCCGACGCTGGCGCGCCTCCTGCTGATTCGGATGCGCGCAGAGACAGAGTCACGGGTTTCAGGATTTTGACGTTTGAGGAATACGCAAACATTACCGACGCCGTCGGATTCTCTCACCGCGAGATTCAGGCAATGCTGGAGGATCGAAAAATAGATTTTCTGGTGGAATCAGATGTCATTGCGTTCAGGACCTCGAAACTTCGGGACCAGTTCCTGCATGCTGGAGAGCTTCAGCGGAAACAGGGTTTGTTGATGACGCTCGTCGGGATGGCCTTGGACAGGGAGGAGCCCCTCTTCAAGGATATGGTGGCCGATCCCCTCAGGCGCATTCCGCAGATAGATGCGAAGGAGATTCAACGCGTCGCGGAAGCCATCTTTTCTTATGAAAAGACGAAGGGGGAGGGAATTGATTCCCTTGCGAAATTCATGTGGGGCGTGTCGCCATCGCTCGCGAATTGCAGGAATCCATCGGATCCCGATGCGTGCGATGTCGAAAGACAAAAAAAGTATGAGGCATTACGAGAAAAAATCTCCGACGAACTCGTCTCGCAGTTTGACGCGAACGCCGACGTCCGCGCCTCGCTCCGCGCCGCGGTCAACGACAAGCCCGAAGCCTTTGCAGCCATGATCAACAGCATCGATGATCCTGAAAAACGAATGGAAGTCCTGGAGATGATCGATCCGATGCACGACCATTACAAGGGAGACCTGGATTTTGTTCGTGTGACGCGTCACCGCACGCATCGCCACACGTATCGCCTCGTCCTGGTGAGAGCTAAGGTTGTTCCAGGTTCACACGCTGCAGCGCCCGTCAAATCCGAGAAATTTCCGGCACTGCTCCAGATGCTCCGCGACCCGCGGCGTATCGATCTCGCGTCGGGAGACGATCGTGGCGTCCAATTCACTCCGATCCCGGACGACGACCACTTGATCTGGCTGGATGTTTCGGATGCGGCATCCGGGGCGAAGGATACGTCCCCAGCGCCGGCAGAAGGATCTTCAAATGCACCGGATGTAAACGCCCGGATGCTCGTCTCCGCGCCGGCGATGGTGGGCCTGCTCTCGCTCTTTGACGAGCCGGATCTGAAGAAGCGCCGTGAAGAGATCACGCGGGAGTGGCTCGATCAGCACAAAAATAAGCACTGAATTTTTAGAAGCGTCCTTGAGTCAACGTGTACGTTTTTTGGGGATCCTGAGGGCTTGATCCAATTTCAACGACAAGACCTTTTTTGATAAGCCCCAGCATCTTGGTCCGCGCTGTCCTCTCTGTTTTTCCTATGATTTTTGCGATGTCTTTTGTGGACAATTCTCCCTTCGCTCGGATCGCCTCGATAATTGCCTTCCCATCGTCATCAAGAACCATCATAGACGATGAGGTCCCATGCAGTGTGACTCTGAAGTGTGTTCCAAGCTCTTCGAATACAGGCTCCGGCAATCCGAATTCTTTACATGCCCTGAGTACTCGTCCGATCCCGCTTCCCCATTGTTCGATAAGGTTTATTTCGCGGAAGAAGCGTCCAATAACCCGATTCCTGAGCTTTGATACTCCCTTGAAGATATCTTCAAGCGTCAGGCCAAACGGAAGGGCGCCAGGGTTTGTTATTTCGATGCGATCACTGAATATTGAAACAGTGATCGGCGTTCCTCTCTGCGCATAGTCACAGTGGACGATGGCATTGACAAGGCATTCCCTCAAGGATTGTGGCGGGTAGCGATAGACGTCGCGCCGATACAGCCCCTCAATCTTGCTTGGCTTTGGTATGTTTCTCAAGATGAAGGACATCGTCTGTTCAATTGCTCTTACGAGCGGCTCTTCAACATTTATTGAATCTATGATCTCCGATTTATCCGTTCCAGCAAAGAGCGCCGCCTGAATCCTGGCATCAGGGAAAAATGAGAGGCGGTCCTTACCAAAGAGGATATAAGCTCCATTTGTGGGTACGATTTTTTTGCCGTGTGGTGTGTGAAACCGGAGCGTCTTGAACAGTGTTTCTGTAGGCTTCTTGTCAATGGCGGATAGGCACTCTGAAATATTCTGAATATCCAATCCTTCAGAGTTCCTTTCGAGAAAGGGTTCTTCATCATAGCATCGATTGAGAGTATAACGCTTGAGCTCCTCGAGCATTTCCGGACCGGCTAGACGATTACTGGAACCGATACGGATAAATGTACCGTTACTTTTGTCCTTGGATTTCAGGAAATATGGTTTTTGGTTTCCATGGCATATTTCCAGAGCAAGGAGCTCCCTATCCCTCCAGGAGACGACTTCAATGTTGGGCAGAATCTGAGGAGAGATAGAATCCGATATGATGTTTGAAACGAGTTCCTCAGCCTGAAGGGCATTATCGACTCCCCTTATGTTTCCATCATTATCGATGCCGATGATCAGGGTGCCACCTGATGTATTTGCAAAGGCAATAATCGTCTTCAGAATTTTCTGGGGTGACGAGAGATCGCGTTTGAATTCAGTAGTTTTGCCCTCACCTTTTTGAAGGATTCCGATAATATCCATACTCTGAAAAATACTCTGAAATAATAAGCGCGTCAAGACTTCAGAGTTAATACTACATGAGACTGGTCTATCGCTTAGCGGGAGAAGGAGCCCTGATTTCTTATTGTATAGGATTCACTTCTCGAACAGCTTCAGATATTCGCCATACCCTTCTTTCACCAGGTCCTCTTTTGGGATGAATCTCAGCGCCGCGGAGTTCATGCAGTAGCGCAGGCGCGCGGGCGGCGGGCCGTCGTCGAATACGTGGCCCAGGTGCGAGTCTGCGCGTTTGCTGCGCACCTCGGTTCGTTGACCGATGAGGCTTCGATCGCTTCGCTCCACGATATTATCGGGGACGAGCGGCTTTGTGAAGCTGGGCCATCCTGTGCCTGAATCGAATTTATCGAGTGAGGAGAAGAGCGGCTCTCCCGAGACCACGTCTATGTAGATCCCCTCGCGCTTGTTGTCCCAGTATTCGTTGCGGAACGCGGGCTCCGTGCCGTTCTTCTGCGTTACGTCATACTGCAGGGGCGCGAGCATCTTGTGCAGTTGCGCGTCCGTGGGTTTCACGAATGCCTTGCCTCGCACTTTCGATGTCGTCATCTTTTTTATCACGATGCGCTGCCGAAGACGCGGCGCAAGAGATCCGTGACGCGCGCAGAGGGATTGCGCCGAATTTTCCGCTCCTCATCAGCTATGAGCGTGAACAGCCCCTGCAGAGCTTTTTGCGTGACATAGGCATCGAGGTCAGGGTTGACCTTCTGCACGAACGGGATCTGGTTGTACTGCGTGGCGATAGGGTTCCAGTACTTCGTGACCTGAACCTTTTCGATCGCCTGGTGCACCACGGGCCTGAACGCCTGCGTGAGCGGGGCGGTGGTCTTTTTCTGGAGATAGGCGGTTGCCGCGTTGTCGGCGCCCTTGAGGATGGCGAAACCGTCCTGGATCGTCATTTGCTTGATCGCGTCGAGGAAGATCGGCGCGGCCCTCTTTGCCGCCTCTTCCGCCGCGCGGTTGAGCGTCTGCACGAATTCATCCACCTGTTTTTTCATCCCCACAGCTTCAGCCGCTGCCTTGACCTTCTGCGCTTCGGGCGGAAATGGTATGCGGATGCGAGGGTTGCGGTAGAAGCCGTCGACCCTGGACGCGAGCGCAGAGGCGTCCTTGGAGCCTATTGAGAGCGCTTCCTTGAGACCACGCACGACCTCGTCGTTGCTGAGCGAGCCCTGTTTGATGCCTGCGGACTGAGCAGCCGCATCCGCGCCCTTTTTGATGTCATTCAAATTCCATCCGGCGTGTGCTGCAGAAGCTAGGAACGCGCAAGCGCATATCGCAGCAAGCGCTACTGCTCTCTTGAATTCGGGTATACGTTTCATTTCAGACCTCCCTCATTGTTCTCAGAGGAATGCTATCAGAGAAATTCCAGCGCGAGCGACAATAGGTCGTTGTCCGCGGCGCCTGTGAACGTCGCATTCGCGCTCTGCGTCGAGAGATCCAGGCTCGCTGGAATGAATGCGCCAAAGATGAGAAATACCTGGCCGCGGAAGATACCTCCTCCACCTGCGCCGGGTTCTCCGAGCAGGATGTCGTCAATGCCGTCGCCGTTTGCGTCGCCCACGGCCTTGCAGTATCCGAAGGCTCCACCCTCGTTCGTACCCACGAAGGTCGCGTTGGCCGAGCCGGTGGCGAGATCGACGCCGGTTGGAGCCGAAGCGCCGAGGAAGAGCCATGTGCTGCCGCGATTTGCCGTTCCGCCGACCGTCATCAACGGCGCGCTGACGATCATGTCGGGGAATCCATCCTTGTTGACGTCTCCCTGGATGCATCCGATCGTCCCGAAGCCCGTGGTCGCGGCGGGACCCGTGAAGAGCGCCATCGCGGTGTCGGTTGAGAAGTTATGATCCTTGAATGCAGAGGCACCGCCGACGAGATAGATCCTGCCGGTGGCGTTTGAAAACTGGGGAGCGCCTGCCATGATGTCGCCGAATCCGTCTCCGTTAACGTCGCCGCATGCGACCGATGCCCCGAACTTGTCGCCCGCATTCGCGCCGGTGAGCGTCTCCGAGGCCGCGGCAGCGCCCAGATCCACGCTCGCTGGAGTCGTCGATCCCGCCACCACAAGGACCTTGCCCGTATTGGTGGCGTCGAAGAGCGGCGCGCCGAAGATCATATCATCATATTCATCGCCGTTGACGTCGCATGCGGCGACAGGCATGCCCTCCGCACCATCAACTACGGAAATACCCGGCACGGTGTAGACCGCGTCCGCCACTGCTGTGATCAGGGGAAACGTGGAAGGCGTCGGGAATGCCGTGGTCCTGCCCAGGATCAGCCAGTATTTCGTGGTCTGCGCGGTTATGTCTTTGCCGACGACGATGACGTCGGCGAGGCCGTCGTTGTTCACGTCGCCCGCCGGCATGATCGTAACCCCCAGGGAAGCAGAGTTATCCGGACCTACGGCCAATGCGCTGAAGTTATCGATTGTAGCTGGTACAGCTGGGTCCACCGTGAAGCCGGTGGGGCTCGCGGAGCCAAAGACGATGCCCACGAAACCTTCGTCAATGGCGCTTGAGAAAGCCATGTCCGCGTATCCGTCTCCGTTCATGTCGCCCACTACCTTTGCATCGGCGCCCATGAAGATGCCGCCCTGCGACATGGAAAACGTGGCGTCCGCCGGCGTCGTCGAGAGATTGAAATCGCTCCAGGTAGTCCTGCCCAGGAAGAGGTAGGCCTGGCCCGCATCGAGTACCGTCGGGCTGTAATCGTGCTGTGACGACCCAAGCATGAAATCGGCGATGCCGTCTCCGTTGACGTCGTGCATGTTGAGCGACGGCGTGAACGTCTGCGTGTATTGCGCGTCGATCGGGAGTCCGGCGGCGCTCATTGCAGCGGTGGCGATGGTGATGGTGTAGGTGTGATGCGTGAGCCATCTCGATGCTGGCGTGAATATCAGAGTATTTCCCGACCAGGTGATGGCGCCGGATACTGCCCCGCTTCCGGCGACGGAGAACGCACCTTCCACGCTGGCCTGATCCATTGCCTCGGAAAATGTGATCGAGAGCGGCTGCGTGGTATAGATCGTCCCGGCAGAGTTGGTCGCCGTGATCGTTGGACCTTTCGTGGTATCGCTCCCTCCGCATCCGCTCAGGAAAGCTGTAATCACGAAGGCCGCGACTGCGAGCCCGATGAATCTGATTCGAAAACCACGCATATGATCCTCCAGATAAGAAATAGTCACCAGCAACAGCAAATCGTCCAAGGAGGGGCATTTATCAACAAAAAAATGGGCTCATTCCAGCGTCTTGCCTTAATCGGCAAAAGAAAACCCGGCACCGCGTACGATGCCGGGTAACCAGCTCTATATTTTTATCATATTATTCCTTTACGTCCGTCACTGCCTTACCCTGCGACATGGCGTGGACAGCATCGTAGGTGATGGCGTCCAGCACCACCTGTTTTCCGTCGCTTGTGAGCTTGTAGAACGCGACACCGCCCGGGATGCTGCTCGCGAGCCCGAGCGCCTTTGAGAGATCGGGCGAATTCACTGCGACCCACTCGAAGTGCGAGGAGCCGCTCTTGGTGTTGTAAATCTTGCACCACACGTATGCATAGTCGCCGGCCATGATGTACTTGCCGCCATCCGGATTCCAGTATGCGACGTCTTTGTCGCTCAGCTTCGCGAGCTTTATCGCGCGGTCGTAAGGCGTAGCCACGTCCACGGTCCCGGGATCGTTGCCTATTATCTGGTAGAGCTTTGCGCCTTTCGGCGGAACCACATCCTTGGCGAATACTGCGGGCGCTGCCCCGGCCACGAACACTGCAACGGCTACTGCGATCAGAATGGATTTCATAATTCCCCCCTTGGTGACGGTTAAGAATGCAGAAGTCAGAATCCAGAATGGCGTATGAGAGAGATCTCAACAGTATTCTGACTTCTGTCTTCTGGTGTATTAGCATCGCGGCGTACGCGCGTAAAGAGATTGCATGAGGCTGGACATACCGTACGCTACGGAGTATTGCCGCCGGTCCATGATCAACGATCCTGTTTCATCACCGATCTCCTTTTTCGATCTGGCTCAGTCATTGCTCTGGGCCGAGCCGTCCTCTGCCTCCGGTGCGCAGGATGCGGAACTCTGCAGCGATGATTCGGGCGCCGTTGACTCAGCGATGCCTCCGCCGGAGAGGCCTCCCGAATTGAATTCCTTGCCGTTCTTCGACCGAATCCTCCCGCCAATAGATGGCCCGCGCCAGGAGTTGCTCTTCGCAGGGAAACGCTCGCTAGCGCGAGTGGGGCTGGAGGGGCTTTTTGGCGCCGAACACAAAGCGTACAGCGCGATAGGCGTTGGAGCCAATGTCTATGCAATAGCGCTGGCGATGGCTCATTATGCGATGCTCGTTGGGGCGCGCGATTTTATTTCTCAGTATTGCAGACACGCTGCGACGCAGGAGCACCTGCCCGTAGACTCGAACGGATTTATAGGAATAGCTCGACGTCACTTCCTGCACGGCATTGAGATCTATGCGCGAGCGCTTGGGCTCGACGTGGTGATAGAAGGGAAGGAGATGATACCGCGCGACGGCATGGTGATACAGCTCGCGGCTAATCATTCCTCAATCTTCCCGGACTTTCTCTTTGCGTGGGCGGATGAACGATTCGCGCCGGTGGCTGACGTGGACAACTTCAGCTACGACTGGCTGGCGCGTCGATCGGGGGCCGCGCTCTACTTCGACCTGCTCGGGCTTCCGTTTATCAAAAGGGAAAAGCGCGGCGATAAGGCAGGAGGGGATGCGCAACGCCGCGCCACCGCGACCGACGAACTGAGCCAAAGGCTCATCAGTCTCATGACAGAACTCGGTGTACGACCGATATTCTTCGGCCAGGGAGGAAGGACTCCTACCGCGTACAATGACGACGGCAGCCAAGCCCCGGCCGGATTCTACGGGAACGCGCCGGATCGCAGGAAGCCGGAGGTATATTTCCAGGCAGGCGGCGTAATCATCGCAGCGTCGCGCGTCGCGCGCAAGACGGGCCGTGATGTCTCGCTCGTGCTCGTCTCGATGAAAGGCGGCGAGATGGTGATGCCCAAGCACGCTGCGAAGTCCTTCCCCTTCGTAGGTACCGCGCGCGTGGGACAGCGCGTTGTCTATCGGGTGGTGGACGTGATCACAATCAGCCCGGAGGAAAGGCGTCTCGGTGCGATTGCCGCACGCGCGACGGATCTCTTGCGCCGCGACCTTGGGATAGACGCATATCTCGAAGAGGTCGTGGGGAAGTGGGCCGCTCTGGAAGGGAAACCGGAACTCGGTGCGCAATATGCTCGTCTCGCGGCAGACGACGAACGGCTGCGCATCATCGCGGATCGCATCCGTTCAGTGCATCCGCGCTCGCCAAAGCGCGCGATCTTCAGTCGACAGCTGCTGGGGTTGATATGCGAGCTGGCGGAAGGAAGCGTGGACGGCGACGCCTTGAGCGAGATGCTCGCCGAGGTAACCGCGGCGATTCGGTGACATGATCAGCTCGATCAGTCGTCAGGGCGTGGGTACGACGTAATTGTTGTCTCCATCCGGGGCCCCGGAGAAAGTGTTGATGGAGGGTGCGATTTCACACGGATGCGCCTCACGATACGCCTTGGTGAAGCTGAGGGCCGAGGCGTTGATGCCGTGCTGGTTGAGCTGTGCAGCCACGGCATCGTTGAAGAACAAGCCGATGTTGCACATCTCGGATTCGCCGGTAGCCACAGAGTAAGGCCGTACGCCGATCTCCCAGTATCGATCAGTGGAAATAAGGGTCACTGTGCCCAGCTGCTGTCCCGCCGTGACCGCATCGCCTTCCTTGAGTCCGGCGGCGGGAATGACATTGTTCAGGTAGAATTGATATCGATAGGCGCCGTCGGGATAGAGCATGATATAGCCGTCGCTTCCGATGGCGGGGTCGCAGGGACCGCTCTGCGGCGTCGTGGAGATATCGGCGATGACGCCGTCAAAGGGAGCGTAGACAGGGATCCCCTCCTTGCAGCCGACCTGACTGGAAAGACCATAGATGACATGTGTATGGGCGGACGCCGGCTCTGTCGTTGCCGGCAGCGATCCCTGGCTCGTGCAGCTCCGGAACTTTCCGATCTTTCCCACCGTGCCGAGGTCAAAAGGCAGGTGCGTGATGAACGGCTTTACCACGATCGAAGGATCCGTGCACCCGTCGCCGGCGAGAGTTCCGGACGCGGTGGTGAAGGACAAGGTGAATCCTGGATAATTCAGGTCTTTCAACCGGAAAGGAAGCACGCAGATGCTGTAGTCCGTTGATGGATGGAAAAACGAGACGGGCTCGATCGTGCACGCGGAGGTGCTGCAACTGAAGGTGTTCGACGGGACTTCGTTGGCAATATCGCAGGTGGCTGCGTCAAAGGTAGTGAGCGTGCGGTCGGCCCTGCTCCCCTTGACAATGAAGACATCTCCCGTCAACTGGGCGCCGAATTTAACCAGGAAGAAGGCGTCGCTCTCCACGTTCTGCGCGCCGGCATTCATTTTCGCAGTTTCGCCGAACTTCGTGACCCACGTGTTGATGGTGCTCTCCGACGTCGTCAGATTGGAACATCCTGAAATCATGGCGAGCAGTGACAGGATGAAAACGGCCTTCATCGATGCGATCCGCAACATACGTCCTCCTGCAGTGCGCCCTTACGCTATGAATTCATCGTAGACCAGATCGTGGATCTTCGGACGGAACGCCTTTATCTTTTCGTTGGTGGAAGAGGGGTGGATGCGGTTGGTGAGCAGGATCACCCAGAAGTCGTTTGTGAGGTCGATCCAGATGGAGCAGCCGGTATAGCCGAGATGTCCTATCGAATTCGGCGAGAAGCCGTGCCCTGAAGAGGAATTTTTTCTCGAGGGACGGTTCCAGCCGAGGACGAACGCCTCACCCTCCGGTTTCTCCGTGTTGTGCTGCAGGAATTCACGCACGATGTCTTGAGGTATCCAGTTGGAGTCGCCTCTGTAGCAGCGCGTGAGTTCTACCGTGAAGCGATGGATGTCGATCGCCGTGGAGAAGAGACCCGCGTGCCCCGCGACTCCCCCCAATGCGTATGCGTTCTGATCGTGCACCTCGCCGTGGATCACGTGATCGCGCCACGGGCAGTCTTCCGTAGGTGCGAATCGCCGGTGCTCTCCCTCTTTTCTGTCGCTTCGTTCACCGCGTATGCCGTGACGCGGGGTCGGCACGTGCTGGTCGGCTGACGTCGTGGTGCGCCTTGCGGTCGTGCTTATCTGCTGGCCGCTCACGCGCACGAAGAACGTATCGTTCATCTTGAGTGGTTTTGCGATACGCTCATGGAACTGCGCGTCCAGCGGAGCATGGCCTGCCTGCTCGATCATTTCGCCGAGGATGATGTAACCGACGTCGCTGTAGATCGTCTTCTCTCCTGGCTTCGCTACGAGCTCTTCGTTGAAGCACTCGCCGATGATCAACCTCTTTCCGCTCTCGGCCGCTACGAGGCTGATGGGAAGCTCGCGATAGTATGGCTGCCATGCCGGAAGCCCAGATGTGTGATTGAGCAGCATCCTCACAGTGATCTCGCGGTGCTCGTGGCGGCGGGCGCCCGCGAGCCATTGATAGACGGTGTCATCGAGTTTAATTAGCCCGTCTTTCACCAGCTGCATCGCGAGCGTGGCCGTGCATATGGGCTTCGTGAGCGAGGCTATGTCGAAGTAGGTGCCTTCCCTCGCGTCTCCGTAGTGTGCGGAATAGACGATCTCGCCCCTCTTCGCCACCAGCAGGTCTGCCGCGGGAAAAGCTCCTCGGGCGATCGCCTCTTTGAATGCTGCATCGACAGGTCTGTTCATGAAAGAAGTCCCTCTGTAAACGTGAGAATCGGTTCAGCGCCCGCATCCGCCGTGAGTTCCGCGGCGGCGCCGAGCGGCAGGGTTACGAATTCATCCGAATGCCCGGCTGGAAAATCCGTGACGACGGGCCCTTCGAAGTCAGACATGACGTCCGCGAGCATCGCGCTAACGTCGTGTTTTTCTCCGTCCGGGAGTTTGAGCGATCCGAAGACGACCGCGTTTGCCTTTGCAATCGCGCCGCTGTTCTTGAGCTGGGTGAGCATCCTGTCGAGCACGTAGACCTTCTCGCCGACCTCCTCGATGAAGAGGATCGCGCCCGAAGTGTCGAGTTCGTACTGAGTGCCCATGCTCGAATTGATGAGCGAGAGGCAACCGCCGACGAGCGGGCCGCGCGCATTTCCCGGCTTCATGCAGCGCGCGCCTGAAGAAGCAATAGCGCCAAGCGGACCCGCGGTGGTGAGCGCTCGCGAAAGAGAATCCATCGTCATCGAATGCGGTTCGCGGCCGAGCTGCGTCACCACCGGCGCGTAGAACGTGGGGACGCCCGCGCTCTGCCGCAAAAACGCGAGCAGCGCCGTGACGTCGGAAAATCCGAGCACGGGTTTCGCGTGCTGACGAAGCAGATCCGCCTTGAGCAGCGGGATCACTCGCTGGCTGCCGTATCCTCCGCGCGCGAACATGACCGCGGCGATATTGCGGTCGGTCATCAGCTCCATGAATTCATCCGCGCGGCGCTGATCCGTGCCGGCGAAGTAGCGGTTCTGGTCGAAGATATCCTTGCGGAAGAAGACCTTGAAACCCATCTGCTCTATCGCGTGCACGCCCTTCAGAAAAACATGGCGGTCGAACGGGCTGGCGGGGGCCGCGATGCCGATGGTGTCGCCTGGTTTCAGCGCGTGGGCGTGCTTCATGGCGGGGAGATTATGAACTTTCCCACGCGTTGCAAGATATCTTTTTTCACATTGATCGAATGCTCATGAAAGATGTATTGAGAGAGTTCAAAGGAGGCATCGATGGATTTCTTTGAAGTGATTAACTCGCGCAGGTCGGTGCGAAAGTTCAAGCAGGACGTGCCGGTAAGTGACGAGCAGGTCCGCAAGATTCTTGACGCCGCTATCATGGCGCCTTCCGCGGGCAACGGACAGTCGTGGCATTTCGTGGTGTTGAGGGACAAGGCCTTAAAGGGCGAGATCGCTGCAAAGGCAGGGCATCAGGCATTCATCGACCAGGCGCCGGTCGCTATCGTGGTCTGCGCGGACATGGAGAGGGCGGGCAGCAAATACGGAGACCGTGGCCGCGGCACCTATGCGCTGCAGGAGACGGCGGCCGCCGTGGAGAATATGCTTCTCGCCGCAAATGCGCTCTCGCTCGCTTCATGCTGGGTCGGCGCTTTTGACGAGGCAAAGGCTGCGGAAATACTCAAGCTCCCTTCGCATCTGCGACCTGTCGCGATCCTGCCCATAGGCGCGCCCGCCGAACACGCTGTTCGCGTTCCGCAGCGGCGCCACATCGAAGACGTCACGGAGTTCAGATGATGCAACCCTGTGGAAGATTCGCAGCGTTCGCCCGCGCCCTCTATACGCCGGGCTCCACGATTCCTTCTCCCGCGCTGGTATTCCTCGCAGTGGCGCTGGTATCGGCCCTGCAGATACCGGCGAGTTTCCTTATCAGGGCGGAGCATATTTCCACGGGCGTGCTCGTGAACGAACTCGTTGCGATCGCGGGCGTACCGATTGCCCTCGTATGGTTGTTGCGATTCGAACGCCGCAGGGTCATGCCGCTCAACATTCCAGGCGCAGCTGTGATCGCACTTGTAATCATGCTCACCTGCGGCGCGGTCATCGTCATGGATTTTACGACTGCGGCGAGCGAGCACTTTTTTCCTCTGCCAAGTGAAATAGAGGCGCAGTACGATCTGATGATGAACGCTTCTGCTCCGGCCGCTGTCGTCTGGAAATTTTTCATCCTCTGTCTCGTTCCGGGCGTCTGCGAGGAGATATTCTTCAGGGGATTCTGTCAGGGCTCCCTTGCTTGGCGCTGGGGAAACGCTATGGCGATATTCGTCACCGCAGTGATCTTTGCGGCGCTGCACGGCAATCCGTGGTATTTTCACCTCTACATTCTCCTGGGAATCCTTTTCGGATGGGTCTTTGCTGTCACCGGTTCCTTGTGGGCGTCGATCCTCTGTCACGTGCTCAATAATTCGTGGACCTTCTTCAATCACCTCCGCGGATTCGAACTCCCCATCGAGGGCGCTTCGATCTTCTTCAATGGGGCGATCTTTTTCTGGGGTGCAGCCTTCATCGTCGTGGCTGTTACCTTGCTTCGCCGGCAAATGCAGATCATGCGATAAAATCCCGTTGCCAATCTCATTAAAACCTGTTGTTGTAGGCTTTCGACAGTGGTGTTGTGCGGAAAGTCTTTTCAGGGCTGCTTTTCCTGAATACCCCGGCGCAAATATTATTTCTAAAAAATAAAGTATTATATATCAAGTGGTTATATGCCATTGCCGATATATTACTTTTATATGTATTCACAACGGAGCGATTTGGGGCCCCTTTTTTATGCGACATCCTTTGGGCTCGAAATCGAAAAAATCCTGTTTTTTCAAGGAATTAGAAGGAGAAAAATCTTGACGGAGCGATGATATTGCCGTTATTTTGCCCATTAAGTGGGATGAAGTGGTACGAGTCCCTAAATAATGGGATTAAAACATGTTTCGTGGGCGATATCATCATCAGATAGACTCAAAGGGCAGGATCTCGGTGCCAAAGCACTTCAGGGAGATCCTTGCCGCAGGCTCGGACGAGCGCCTTATCGTCACGAATTTCGACGGCTGCCTCTGGGCGTACACAGCGGCCGAGTGGCAGGAGCTGGAGCGAAAGGTTGCGGCCCTTCCGCAGTTCATGGAAGAGGTCAAGGCTCTGCAGAGGGTCTTCATTTCTGCTGCATCGGAGTGTCCGATAGACAGGCAGGGCAGAATCCTCGTCCCTCCGTCTCTGCGCGAATACGCGGGGCTCACCCGCGATGTGGTGATCGTTGGCATGTCGAGACGCTTCGAGCTCTGGGCTCGCGAGCGGTGGGATCAGGTCTTCCAGGGCGCTCACGCGAAGCTCGACGGCATGGGCGCCAAACTTGCCGATCTGGGATTGTAATTATGTTCGAGGTCAAACGCTTTCACGACATCTCGGTCGTCGGTATCGACGGCGAACTCTCGCGGCGCAATGCGCACGTGCTGGATGAGTTGCTGCATTCGCTCGCCGCGTGCGATCAGCACAACGTGGTGCTCAACTTCGAGGGCCTGCGACACCTCGATTACCGGATGGTGCAGCGCATCGCCGAGCGCATAGTGGAATTTCAGTGCGATGGCGGCGATCTCAAAATGGCCGCGGCCAGCGGTTACGTGCGCCGCATTCTCGAGGCCATGGGTCTCGACGAGCAGATATATTCGTCCGTCGAGGACGCGCTGCTTGCTTTTCTTGGCGAGATTCCCGGCGGAGAACCTCAATGACCGGGGAGTCGGAGTGCGCCGGCCGGGCGGAATTCCTTCACCGGCCGGTGATGGCCGGCGAGGCGATTTCACTCCTCAAGGCGTTGCCCGGGAAGCTCATAGTGGACGTAACGCTCGGAGGCGGCGGCCATGCCGCTCTTATCCTCGAAGCCACGGCGCCGGACGGAAGGCTCATAGGCATCGACCGCGATCCGGATGCGATAGAGGCGGCGAGATCGCGCCTCTCCACGGAAGGCGCACGAGCCACGATAGTGCGCGGCAAGATGGGAGAGATCGCAGCAATTCTGAAAGAATTGGAAATTGAGCGCGCGGACGGGATCTTCGCGGACCTTGGAGTATCGAGCTATCAGTTGGACAGCGGAGGGCGGGGCTTCAGCTTCAGAAGCGATGCGCCGCTCGACATGAGGATGGACCCGGAGTGCGGTGAGAGCGCAGCAGATCTCCTGGAGAGGGTGGACGAAGAGGAGCTCTCGAAGATACTGCGCGAATTCGGCGAGGAGAGATACGCGGGCAGGATAGCCAGGGCGCTGGCCGGCAGACGGGTGAAGACTACGGGCGAACTAGCCCAAGCGGTTATGGGCGCCGTTCCTCCGATCGCGCGGCGATCGAGAATTCACCCGGCTACGCGAGTATTTCAGGCGATCCGCATTGCTGTGAACGACGAGCTGGGCGAACTGGATCGTTTTTTGACATCAGCGCCGGCGCTTCTTTCCGAAGGCGGGAGGATGGTCGTCATCAGCTATCACTCGCTGGAGGACAGGCGCGTAAAGCATTCCTTCCGCAGGATTGCGGCCGAGGGCGAATACACGCTCCCGTCGCGCAGGGCTATCGTTCCAACGGATGAAGAAGTGAAAACGAACCCGCGCGCAAGGAGCGCCAAGATGCGAGTGATTGAACGAACATGAGCTCTATCTCGATGATCACAGCGGTCAGGCGGCAGCCGATAGCCCCGAAGAAGGCGGCGGAGAGCCGCCGGTATCTGAGGCAGGCCTTCACCCTGCTCGCGGTCGTGGTCGTGCTCGCACTGCTCTACGTGTGGACGCGAATACAGGTGATCCAGCTCGGCTACGAAGTCAGCCGCATACGCAAGGAGACGACAGAGCTCGCGCAGCAGCGCGACATGCTGGAGGCCGAAGTCGCCGCGCAGAAGTCGGCGGAACGGCTGGCCGAGGTGGCGGTACAGCGCTTCGGCATGAGGCTGCCGAATGGAGATGAGGTGGTGATAGTACAACCGTAAATCGTCGTTCGTCGTTAGTCGTTCGTCGATCGTAAAACCGGTTTTACGATTCACGAACGACGAACGACGAACGACGAGATTGAAGATGCCGAGATTCAAAAAATCAGAGCGCGGGGGCGAAGGGCGGGGCGTAAAGCGCATCTACGCGGTGGCCGCTTTTTTTGCCCTGTTCTTCGGCATCCTCGTAAGCCGCGCCGTGGCGTTCCATCTAAAGGATAACGCGAACATCGAAAAGGTTGCGCTCAGGCAGTATCGCACCGCGGTTCGCGAGAGCAGTATGAGGGGAAAGATCCTCGACGCCGCCGGCCGCGAGATGGCCATAGACGTGATGGTGGATTCGATCTTTGCTAATCCGAGAGAAATACAGAATCCGGTCGATGCCGCTGAAAAACTCGCTGCCGCGCTTCGCGTGGACCGTTCGCAACTGTTCGACAGGCTCACGTCGCACCGAAAATTCGTATGGGTAAAGCGCAGGGTAAGCATCGCTGAATCCCAGCAGATCAAGGCGCTCAATATCGACGGTGTATATTCAATGAGGGAGGGCAGGCGCTCCTATCCAAACGGCACGGTGGGCGCTTCCGTGCTCGGCGCAGTAGGCTTTGACACCGAGCCTTTGGGCGGCGTCGAACTCATGTACGACGACGTACTCTCGCAGCGAACCGAATCCAGGGACGTGAAGCGCGACGCGCGCGGGCATCTCTATCTCTCGCCCGACGGAGACGAGGGCGAAACAGAGCAGAAGAACGTCGAGCTCACGATCGACAAGACGCTGCAGTACATAGCCGACCGTGCGCTGGAAAAAGGAGTAACAACCGCCAACGCGCGCGCCGGTCAGGCGGTAGTAGTCGACGTCCGCACAGGGGCTATACTCGCGGTATCGAACATGCCTACGTTCGATCCCAACGACTACGAGCGCTATCCGCTCTCGAGCTGGCGCAACAGCGCTATCGTGGAGCCGCACGAACCGGGTTCGACCTTTAAGGTGATAATCGTCTCCGCGGCGCTCAGTGCGGGGGCGGTGAAACCCGAGGATATATTCAACTGCGAGGGCGGGGCCATCAAGATAGGGACGAACATCGTCCGCGACTCGCACGCGCACGGAAAATTGTCCGTTGCGGACATAATCAGGGTGTCGAGCAACATCGGCGCGTACAAGGTGGAGCAGCAGCTGGGCGAGGAGCGGGTTGAACAGGCGATCAAGTCGTTCGGGTTCGGCAGGAAGACGGGCATCGATCTCCCCGGCGAGGATGCCGGGATTCTCTCACCGCGCCAGCGCTGGTCGCAGATACAGTTCGCCACCATCGCGTTCGGCCAGGGTATAGCGGTCACGCCGCTCCAGACTGCGGTGGCCTTCGCAGCTATAGCGAACGGCGGAAAATTGATGAAGCCTTACGTGGTGAAGCGTATCACCAACGATCGCAACGAGGTCCTCTTCGAAGCCGCGCCCGAGATAGTCAGCGAGCCGATAAGCGAGGCTGCGGCGAAGATGATGACCGGCCTTCTCAGGAGAGTGACGCAGGAAGGCGGAACAGGAACGCTGGCCGCAAGCCTTGAGTATCCGATGGCCGGGAAGACGGGCACTGCGCAGAAGGCCGATTCGCGAACGGGCCGTTACGCACAGGGCCGCTATTATGCGTCATTCGTCGGTTTTGCGCCCGCTGACGCGCCGCGCATCGCCGTATTCGTGGGAATGGATGAACCGCGCGGTGCATATTACGGAGGGCAGGTGGCTGCTCCTATATTCAAGACGATAGTCGAGGAGTCGCTTCATTATCTCAAGGTTCCGTCCACGCTCGTGACGACGGCGCAGTCTTTGCCCGCCGCATCGGATGTGGAGGAGCTGGCGGTAATCGCGTCGGATGAATCAAATGCATCTCAGGCGGTGCAGCATGACGATGGAACCTGGCGGCTGCCTGATTTCAGCGGACTCACGATGCGCGGAGTCCTGGCTGCGGCAAAGGATGCGGAGATCGATTGGGAATTCAAGGGCAGCGGGGTCGCCGTGAACCAGATCCCTCCGCCTGGAAGCGCTATAGATCCGGGAGCGAGGTGCACGGTTGAATTCAGGCCGATGATGTGACGGCTGAATGCTTACAACTAAAGGCAGATGACCATGAAGCTTGTTGAATTATTACAGGGCATAGATGTCCGCGAGATGCGCGGGAGCGCGGAGGTGGAAGTGACCGACCTCGCCTACGACGCGGCGGACGCGGCGCCCGGCGCCTGCTTTGTGGCGATAAAAGGGACGAAGCGCGACGGCGTGGAGTTCGCCGGAGACGCCGTGGCGCGGGGGGCGATTGCGGTCGTGAGCGAGCGGCCGGCGGAGATACACGGAAACGCTTCCAACGTGGTCGTCGATGATTCGCGGCGAGCCCTGGGATTCATGTCGGCCCGCCTGCTGGGCGATCCGTCGGCGTCGATGACGGTCGTGGGCGTCACCGGAACGAGCGGCAAGACCACGATCACATATCTGATGGAATCCATATTCGCATCCGCGGGCAAACCGTCCGGCGTCATCGGGACTGTGGAATGCAGATTCCCAGGAGAGCGCATAAAGGCTACTCAGACGACCCCTCAGTCGCTCGATATCCAGCGGCTGCTCGCGCGCATGCGCAAATCCGGATGCAGCGCGTGCGCCCTGGAGGTCTCCTCTCATGCTCTCACGCAGGAGCGCGTAGCCGGCTGCCGTTTCGACGCGGGCATCTTCACGAACCTCACGCCGGAACATATGGATTACCACAACGGCATGGATGACTATTTCGCGGCAAAGGCGATCCTCTTCGAGAGGATCCTGCTGGAGAGCGGAAAGCCAGCTGCCGTGGCCGCGATCAACGCCGACGATCCTTACGGGCTGGAGATGGCGCGGCGCTCCACCGTACCTGTGATCCTGTTCGCTCTCAAGAATCCCGCGGATGTGACGGCATCTGATTTGAAATTCGATTCCTCAGGACTTCGCATGCGCGTGGAGACGCCCGCCGGATCTTTCCAGTGCCGCTCAAGGCTCTGCGGCAGTTTCAATGCCCAGAATATCCTCGCGGCTGTCGCCGCTGCTGTGAGGATAGGGATTCCGATCGAGAAGATACGCGAAGGCATTGAAAATCTCACATACGTTCCGGGCAGATTCGAGGCGGTGAAAAACGACCGCGGCGTGCTGGCGCTGGTCGACTACGCGCACAAACCGGACGCGTTGGAAAATGTGCTCTCGCACGCAAAGGAACTCATGAACGGCAGAGGCGGGCGCCTGATCGCGGTCTTCGGATGCGGCGGCGACCGTGACAGGAAGAAGCGGCCGCTGATGGGGCGCGCGGTAGCGGGGCTTGCGGATATCGTCATCGTGACGAGCGACAACCCGCGCAGCGAGAGCCCGGAGGCGATCATCGAGGAGATACTCCCCGGCGTACGCGAGCAGGCCCCGAAATTTTCCGGAGAAGTCGGATACGAGGTCATCGTCGACCGCAGGGAAGCGATAACCCGCGCAGTCTCTCTTGCGCGCCGGGGCGACGTGATAGTCGTGGCCGGCAAAGGGCACGAGGATTATCAGATAATCGGCGACAGGCGCATCCACTTCGACGACCGTGAGGTGCTATCGGAATTATTGAAATGATGAGGATATGAAATTCACACTTTCCGACATAGCGAAGGCGACGCGGGGCAATATCGCAGGAGGCGATGCCCGCGCATCGTTCAGTTCGATCTCAATCGACACGAGAAAGATTGCGAGGGGAGAACTCTTCGTTGCGATCTCCGGCGCGCATTTCGACGGCCACGAATTTCTGGGCGACGCTTTGGCTGCCGGCGCCGCAGGCGCAATCGTGCGCAGGGGTTCTTCGGTACCGGCGGGCATGGCCGCGCTGGAGGTGGACGATACGACGCAGGCGCTCGGCGACATCGCGGCCTGGTGGCGCGGCAGGTTTTCCGTGCCGTGCGTCGCAGTGAGCGGGAGCAACGGAAAGTCCACGACAAAGGAAATGATAGCCGCGGTGGCGGGCGTGCTGGGGCCGGTGCTCAAGACCGAGGGCAATTTCAACAACCTCATAGGCCTTCCGCTCACGATCTTCCGCTGGGACGATTCGCACCGCGCAGCGATACTGGAAATGGGAATGAACGCGCCCGGCGAAATCAGGCAGCTCGCCGGAATCTCCCGCCCCGACGTCGGCATCATCACGAACGTGACCGCCGCGCATCTTGAAAAACTCCATACTGTGGAGACGGTGGCGAGGGCGAAGGGAGAACTCTTCGAGGTGATGGACGGCAGGGGTGTCGCGGTGGTCAACGTCGAAGATCGATGGGTGCGCGAGATGGCAAAACAGCACACCGGGCAGAAGATCACCTTCGGCATGCAGAACGACTGCGACGTCCGGTTCATGCACATGGACACGAACGGGCTGGACGGTATCTCCATGACTTTCTTCGCGGACGGCCGCGAGATCAACGCCCGGCTGCCGGTTCCGGGCGCGCACAACGTGATGAACGCGCTCGCGGCGGTGGCAGTGGGGCAGGCGCTGGGTATAGATCCCGCCGTGGCCGCGGAGAGGCTCTCCGCATTCAAGCCAATGGCTATGCGATTCGAGCGAGTGCAGCTCGCGAGCGGCGCGCGCGTCGTGAACGATTCCTACAATGCGAATCCGGAGTCGATGCGCGCGGCGTTCCGAACCGTGGGCGCTGCGAAACGGGCCGGAAGGTTCGTGGCGGCGATCGGCGACATGCTCGAGCTCGGCGGGGCGTCGGCTGATCTGCATCGGCAACTTGGTGAGGATGCGGTCCGCATGGGCGTGGAATTTCTCTTCGTCGTCGGAGATTTTGCCGATCAGGTGGCCGAGGGCGCGCAGGCAGCGGGCCTTCCTGCTTCGCGGATAGTGGAGTGCGACGACGTGGACGAACTCTCGCGCGAAGTGGAGACGGAGCTCAAGGCCGGCGATGTGTTGCTGGTAAAGGGTTCGCGCGGCATGAAGATGGAGCGAGTCGTGGAACATCTGAAGACGGAGATAGGAACGGGATAGCGTGAATCGTGTTTCGTGAATCGTGGTTCGTAAAGACCCGAGGCCGTTACGATTCACGAATCGCGATTCACGAACCACGTAACCAGGGCTAACAATGTTATATTACCTATTATATCCATTGCACGATCAGATCGTCGGAATGAACGTGGTCCGTTACATCACGTTCCGCACGTTCATGGCTACCTTCACGGCGATGGCGATATATTTTTTGTTCGGCAACAGGATGATCCGCCTGCTCTCAAAAAAACAGTTCTGGCAGACGGTGCGCGACGACGGGCCAGTCACGCACATGGACAAACGCGGTACGCCGACCATGGGCGGCATACTCATCTGGGGCGCGGTTCTTCTCTCGGTGCTGCTCTGGTCCCGCTTCGCGGAGCCCTTTGTGCTCATCGGAATCTCGATCGTGGCTTCATTCGGAATAATAGGTTTCCTTGACGACTATCGAAAGGTGATACTGCGTGACGCCAAGGGGCTGCGCGCGCGCTGGAAATTTCCTCTGCAGCTGGTGGCGGCAACGATCCCCGCGCTCATACTCTTCGATTCGCTGGGGCTCTCGCGCGAGCTCTCCGTGCCGTTTCTCAAGGGCGTGACCCCGGACCTGGGAATGTGGTACGTCCCGTTCTCAGTTATAGTAATAGTGGGCGCGTCGAACGCTGTGAACCTCACTGACGGGCTCGACGGGCTGGTGAGCGTTCCTTCGATAGTAGCATTCCTGGCGTACGCGATACTCGCTTACATCGCCGGAAACGCAGCGATAGCGAATTATCTCTCGGTGCACTCCGTGGCCGGCAGCGGCGAGCTGGCGGTCATGTGCGGCGCGGTAGTCGGCGCATGCATCGGTTTCCTCTGGTACAACGCGCATCCCGCATCGGTCTTCATGGGCGACGTGGGCTCCCTGCCGCTTGGCGCGCTCCTCGGTTACGTGGCGGTGGTGACGAAGAACGAGATCTTGCTCGTGCTTATAGGCGGGATCTTCGTGCTGGAGACGATATCGGTCATAACGCAGGTTGTCTCATTCAAGTTGACCGGCAAGCGCGTTTTCAGGATGGCGCCGATACATCATCATTTCGAACTCAAGGGCTGGAGCGAGTCGAAGGTCATCGTCCGCTTCTGGATAATATCTATAGTGCTGGCTCTGGCGTCGCTGTCGACGCTGAAGTTGAGATGACTCGTGCGATCGTGAAAAATAACAGCTGTCGAGGGTGTAAATATCAATGATGCATGATCTGAAAGATAAAAAAGTTCTCGTCATCGGGCTTGGGCGTTCCGGCGTAGCAGCCGCGCGTTTCTGCGCATCCGCAGGCGCGCGCGTCACAGCGACCGACAAAAAATCCGCTGAAGAACTCTCCGATGCGCTCGCTTCACTCAGCGCGCACGATATAATTTTTTCGCTCGGGAGCTACGATTCCGAGCTTCCGGCCGCGAACGATCTTATCGTCATAAGTCCGGGCGTGCCGCTCGATCTCCCCGGGCTGGATGCCGCTCGTTCGCGAGGTGCTGAGATCGTGGGCGAGCTGGAGCTGGCCGTCCGCTGCATTGATACGCCGGTTATCGCCGTTACGGGCACCAACGGCAAGACTACGACCACCGCGCTCACGGGCCATCTGCTGGAGACCTCTGGTATCAAGGCATGCGTGGCGGGCAATATAGGCACGCCGCTCCTGGATGTGCTGGACGACGCGAACGGTTCGGATGTCGTGGTGCTCGAGGTCTCGAGTTTCCAGATAGACACGGCGCCGTCGCTTGTGCCGCACATAGCGATATGGCTCAACACCACTCAGGATCATCTGGATCGTCACGGCACGTTCGAGAATTACGTGGCCAGCAAGGCGCGGCTCATGGAGCGCGTCCCCTCCGACGGCTTCGGCATCTACAACGCGGCGGACGAGGCTGTAGTTCAGGCGTCTATTTCGCAGCGCTGCCGGCTGATCCCGTTTGACGCCACTGGAAGGATACTCGGCCTTCATCGCGGAGGCGAAACGGAATCAAAGCCCGGCAGGGCGTGGTACGGCGATGGAAGCCTTTGGATACACGCTCCCGGCGGCAGCCCAAACCGTTACTCTCTCGCCGACGTGAAACTCGAGGGGCCGCACAATCGCGAGAACATGCTTGCGGCTCTCATGGCGGCCGAGCTGGCGGGCGCCGATCCCGCGGATCTCGCGGATGGACTCTCTTCATTCAAGGGATTGCCTCACAGGGTGGAATTCGTGACAGAGGCGCGCGGCGTGCGTTATTACGACGATTCGAAAGGCACAAACATCGGCGCTACGATACGCGCGCTGGAGGGATTTGCCGAGCCCATAGTGCTGATCGCCGGAGGGTTGTCGAAGGGCGTCGATTTTGCGCCGCTCGCTTCGCACGTGAAGGGAAAGGTCAAGAAGGCCATACTCATCGGCGAATCCGCACTGACGCTGCAGGCGGTCCTCGCTCCGCATACTTCGACAGTACTGGCGAAAAGCATGGATGAGGCGGTGACTATAGCCTTCAGGACTGCGGAACCCGGCGACGTGGTGTTGCTCTCGCCCGCGTGCGCCAGCTTCGACATGTTCAAGGACTATGCGGACAGGGGCAGGGCCTTTGTAGATGCGGTGAGGGCTCTTGAGATCAAGGCTGGAAAGACGTGATTCGTGTATCGTGGTTCGTAACGGCCTCAGGTCTTTACGAATCACGATCCATGATACACGATACGCGTTCCACGAACCACGATTGGGAGTTATGAACTACGGCAGAGACGACATAGATTATCAGCGCGCGCATATGGATGCGCCGCTGCTCTTCTGCACGATCCTGCTGGTTGGCATCGGCGTGACGATGACCTACAGCGCATCGGCGGTCCTCGCGCGTGAGCACTTCGGAGATTCGTATTTCTTCCTCAAGCGTACGCTGCTCTTTGCGCTGTTGGGATTTTCCGGCATGGCGGCCGCATCGCGCCTGGCCTATTCGCGATACCGCAAACTGGTCTATCCGATACTGGCCGTCGCGCTCCTGCTCGTCGTCGCGGTGATGATTCCCGGAATCGGCCGCACGATCAGCGGCGCCACCAGATGGATCAGATTCGGTCCAGTCGCCTTCCAGCCTTCGGAACTGGCGAAGGTGGCGATGATAATTTTTCTGGCATATTCGCTCGAGAAGAAGGCGGACAGGATACGCAGCTTCACGGTCGGATTTCTGCCGCACATAATCTTCATGGCGGCGGTAGCGGGCGCGATCCTCGTGCAGCGCGATTTCGGAGCCGCGGCTACAATCGCGGCGCTCACCTGGTTCATGATGTTCGTGGCCGGCGTCAGGCTTCCCTATCTCTTTGGAATGTTCGCGGCCGCGCTGCCGCTCGCGATCATGCTCGTTGCGGGTTCGTCGTATCGTCGCCGCAGGATACTCGCGTTCCTGAATCCATGGAGCGATCAGTACGGCTCCGGTTTCCAGATGATCCAGTCGTTCGTGGCGTTCAACGAGGGAGGATGGTTCGGAAGGGGGCTGGGGCAGGGGCAGCAGAAACTCTTCTATCTCCCCGAGGCTCACACGGATTTTATATTTTCCGTGATTGGAGAGGAACTGGGGCTCATAGGCATAATGTTCGTGATAGCGCTGTTTGCTTTCTTCTGCTACCGAGGGCTTCGCATAGCGCTCGCGGCGCCTGATCTCTTCGGGCGCTATCTCGCCGTCGGATGCACGCTGCTCATCGGGCTCGAAGCGGTCCTCAATATGGGAGTGGTCATGGGTCTTCTGCCCACGAAGGGTCTCGCACTTCCTTTTATAAGCTACGGAGGATCGTCGCTTGTGATATCGCTCGTGGCCGTCGGTATTCTTTTGAACGTGTCGACGTACAGGCGCGTGCAGAAGAGCTGGGAAATATGATGATCGAGGGAGCTGCATGTTAAGAGGAGTGAACGAAAAATTTTGCGTGATGATTGCCGCCGGCGGGACGGGAGGCCATGTCTTTCCCGGCGTCGCCATTGCCGAAGAATTGAGATCGGCGTCGCCTGGCGCGCGTATCATGTTCGCCGGGACCGAGCGCGGCCTCGAAGCGAAGATACTGCCCAGGGAAGGCTGGCCGCTTCTTCTGATGAACTCCAGTTCGATCAAGGACAGAAAGGGGTTCGCCCGGTTTGCGGCCTGGGCGCGGCTGCCGTTCTCGATCGCTCGCGCACTGCTCATACTCGTGGCGGAGAGGCCGCACATTCTCGTGAGCATAGGCGGGTATGCCGCAGGTCCGCTCTCGATCGCCGCCTGGATGATGCGCATTCCGGTGCTGCTCGTGGAACCCAACGCAGTGCCCGGCATGACGAATCTGAAGCTGGGAAGGTTCGCGCGGCGCGTGTGCGTTGCGTTCGATGAGGCTGCCCGGAGATTCGCGCCGGGCAAGGCCCTGATAACAGGGGTGCCGGTGCGCAAAAAGGTGCTCGAAGCGCGGAAGGAAAAACCCGCGGGAGAAGGGCGCACATCGATCTTTCTCTTCGGAGGTTCGCAAGGCGCTCTGACGCTCAATCGCGCGATGATCGATTCGCTGCCGCAACTTGCCGGGCTCGGCGAAAAGCTGAGGGTGATCCATCAGACCGGGAGCAATGACGACACCGAGGCCATAGCGCAGGCGTACGCCTCTGCAAAAGTTGACGCGAAGGTCTTTGCGTTCACGGAAAAAATCTGGGAATGCTACGCGGATTCCGACGTCGTCATAGGCCGCTCGGGCGCCAACACTGTGGGAGAAGTCGCGGCGCTGGGCATCCCATCGATACTCGTGCCGTATCCCTATGCCGCCGACGATCACCAGCGGGCGAATGCCGAATGGCTGGTCGCATCAGGCGGCGCAGCGATGATACCGGATGCACAATGCAACGGCGAGAGGCTGGCGCGTGAACTGAAGGCGATAGTGACGGACAAGGTACGAATGAAGACCATGGCGTCTTGCGCAGCGAAGGCCGGCAGGCCTGACGCGGCGAAGAGAATAGCGGAGGAATGTCTGCGTCTGACAGGAAGGGGAAAGGGTGTTTAAAAAGTACCAACAGATCCACTTCGTGGGAATTGGCGGCATAGGTATGAGCGGCATCGCGGAGGTGCTCATCAACCTTGGCTACCGAGTGACCGGATCCGATCTCAAGAGCGGTCCCACTGCACAGCGCCTCAAGAGGCTGGGCGCCAAGGTCCACGCGGGTCATCGACGCCAGAATATAGACGGCGCACACGTCGTGGTCGTATCTTCAGCGGTGCCGGAGGATAACCCGGAGGTGCGCGAGGCGCGCAGGCTGGGTATCGCCGTCGTTCCGCGCGCCGAGATGCTGGCGGAACTGATGCGCATGAAATACGGCGTGGCGGTGGCTGGCACTCATGGAAAAACTTCCACTACCTCGCTCATCGGCTGCGTGCTCGATCGCGCGGGTCTCGATCCGACCATCATCATCGGCGGGAGAGTGAACAACCTCCGCTCCAATGCGAGACTGGGCAGGGGCGAATATCTCGTTGCGGAGGCGGACGAATCGGATCAATCCTTCCTCAAACTGGCGCCGACCATCGGAGTGATCACAAATATCGATCCGGAGCACATGGAGAACTACGATGGCTTCGACGACATGCAGCGTGCCTTCGTGGAGTTTGCAAACAAGGTTCCATTCTACGGCGCGGTCGTGGCGTGCACGGCTCATCCGGTAGTGCGCAGGATTCTGCCGCGCATCAAGAGGCCGGTGATCACCTACGGAGTCGCGGGCGCTGACTTCACTGCGCGCGGGATAGATCAGGAGGGAGATCTCCTTCGCTTTGAAGCCCTCTTCAGAGGCGAGCCGATGGGCGAGGTCGTATTGCGCATGACCGGATCGCACCAGGTGCTCAACGCGCTCGCCGCGATAGCGGTCAGCAGACACCTCGACATTCCCTTCAAAACGATCCGCGCTGCGCTGAAGACTTTCAAAGGAGTTGCGCGCAGATTCCAGATATTATCTAAATCGGGTCCGATGGTCGTGGATGACTACGCCCATCATCCCGTAGAGATAGCCGCCACTCTGGCAGCCGCACGCTCCGGATGGCCGAAGAAGCGCGTGGTCGCCGTGGTTCAGCCTCATCGTTTCTCGAGGCTCGCAGATCACTTCGATGAGTTCGTAACTTCAGTGAAAGATGCCGATGCGGTAGTAGTGATGGAAGTTTATCCAGCCGGCGAAAAGCCAAGGCGAAATTACACGGGGGAGATACTATGGAAAGAGATGTGCAGATATTATCCGAAGAAGATGGTGGCGTTTGCGCCGACGGGACAGGACGTACAGACGACTCTGGCGCCGTGGTGCAGGAAAGAGGACCTGATCCTCTTCCTCGGGGCGGGGAGCATAACCCAGGCGGCGAAGACGTATGCGAAGAGCTTGATCTGACGGCGCTGCCTCCGCGGCTGCGCGCCCGCTTCGAGCGTCAGTCGGAGCAGGAACGGTGCATGAGCCGCGATCAGCGCGCCGAACTCGCGGCGCTATTTCCCGAGGGGCGGGTGCGCTTCGACGAGCCGATGTCTTCGTACAGCGCAATCGCCGCGGGCGGTCCGGCAGAGGCATTTGTCACGGTGGAAGACGTGGGCGAACTCAAACGCGCGGTCGGCTGGGCCGTGGAGCGCGGCGTGGACTTTCGTTTCTGGGGCAAGGGCAGCGCGATTATCGTCCGCGACAGAGGCGTTCGCGGAATGATCCTGGCGCTGGGAGCCGGGTTCGACCGCGCATGGATCGAGCGCGCGTCCGGAGAAGAGGTGTTCGTCGCGTGCCATGCGGCGACCGCGGCTCAGGACGTGTGGCGATTCTGCGCAGGCGAGAATCTCGCTGGTCTCGATCGACTGGCATCCGAACGCGGAACCGTCGGTGGATTCTTGAGCGCGTCTTCCGTGTCGGAAGGCGACGAGCCGTTCCCCGCGCTGGAGGAGATGACTATCTTGACCAAGGACGGCAAGGAGCTCACGCTCAGGCGCAGCGCGCTGCGTCTGGAAGAAGGGCGGATCAAGATACCGCGCACGTCCGCGATAATTCGCGCGCTGTTCCGGCTCTCTCGCGCTGGCGCCGTCACCGAGGTCAAGGCTGCGGCGGCAGCGGAAGACATGCCGCAGTTGCAAGGCGTGTTCGCGAGTCCGTGCCGCTCGGCGGCTTCGGAGTTGATAGACGATTCCGGACTCGCGGGAGTCCGCGTGGGAGGCGCTCGCGTCTCTACCGGGAACTCAAACACCATCGTCAATCACGGAAATGCGACGGTTCGCGATATCGCGGTCCTCATGAATCTGATCCGCGACCGCGTCAGGGAGCAGACCGGCATTACGCTCGTTCCGATGATAGAAGTTATCGGCGAGCGGTGACGGATAGCCGGACTCAAAGTTCAAGGCCGAAGTCAAAGACAGCGAGGACACGATGGCAGGCAAGTGGAAAGGCAAAAAAATCGCCGTGCTGATGGGAGGCGTTTCAAAGGAGCGGGAGATCTCACTGCGCACGGGAAACGCGATTTCCGAAGGGCTCCGCCGCCGCGGCTACGACGTAGTAGCCATAGACGTGCAGGGTGGCGACGCCCTCGTCGCCGCGCTTCAGGACGCGCGTCCGGATGCGGCGGTAATCGCGCTGCACGGTAAATTCGGCGAAGACGGATGCGTGCAGGGTTTCCTTGAGATGATGCGCATCCCGTATACAGGCGGAGGCGTGCTCGCGTCGTCGGTGGGCATGGACAAAATCGTATGCAAGCGCCTCGCGGAGGAGCTGGGAATACCGTGTCCCCGCGACGCCGTATTCGACGCTTCGAAGAATTCGGCCGACGGCTTCGTGCGGGAACTCCAGATGAAAATGCCGGTCATCGTGAAACCCTCCCGCGAGGGATCGACGATCAACATGACGATTGTGAAGGAGCCCTCCGAACTCGCGCCGGCACTGAAGACGGCTGCGCAGTCCGACAACAAGATACTCGTGGAGCAGTATCTGCCCGGCCGGGAGATCACGGTGGGAATAATCAACGGGCAGACGCTGCCGCCGCTGGAGATAGCTCCCAAGAGCGGCTTCTACGATTACAAATCCAAGTACACGAAGGGCGCCACGGAATATATCGTGCCCGCCCGGATAGGCGCAGGAATGGCTGAAAAACTGCAGCGATGGACCCACAAGATTTACTCGGCGATCGATTGCGACGGGACTTCTCGCGCTGACTTCATTGTGCCGTCGGACGACGAGGCGTACTTCCTCGAGATAAACACGATTCCCGGCATGACCGAGCTCTCGCTTGTGCCGAAGGCTGCGGCCCATATTGGAATCACCTTTGACGAGATATGTGAGCGTTTGCTGGACGGAGCGAAGCTGAAGGTAAACTAAAATGTTCCCCTCCTTTGTAAGCCTGCCTGCCGGCAGGCAGGGAGGGGATAGGGGAGGTAGATCAAGATCTACCCCACCCTGCCCTCCCCTTACAAAGGGGAGGGAATGGGAAATCGATGAGCCTCTTTCTGGAGAGACAACAGGTTCAAAAGAAACGCCAGTGGCACAAGAGGCTGCGGCTGATGGAGCGCGGACTGCTTGCCGCCGCCGTGGTGATCGTCGGTTTCGTCTGCCTCTACTTGCTCTATCGCGTGGTCTTTCTGGGTTCCACGTTCAGCGTGAAGCGCATAGTGGCGGAAGGAAACTGGCACTTCCTCTCTGCCCAGGGCGTGGCCGCGCTCTCAGGAGTTTCGGAGGGCGACAACCTCTTCTGGCTCTCCGTGAACGACGTCTACAAGAAGTTGCGCTCAGATCCGTGGATCAAGGAGGCCGCAGTGCGGCGCAAGCTGCCGGATACGCTCGGCATCTATGTCGAGGAATACAGGCCAGTTGCGATCGTCTCAGCCGATGCCCTGTACTATGTGGATGCGGAGGGCAATCTCATAAAGCGCGTCGAACCCGGAGAGGAGAAGGACTTCCCGGTGCTGACCGGAATATCAGTGGCTGAAGGAACGACGCTTGCCACTTCAGACGCAAAGCGCGTGAATGAGATGCTCGATTTCATAACGCGTTTTCGCGCCACGCCTTTCGGAGAGCGGCACGACGTGGCGGAGATGCATTATGACGAAGTGAACGGATATTCGCTGGTCACGAGGCGCGAGCCGATGCAGATACTCATCGGTCAGTCAGACCTGCCCGGGCGGTTGATGCAGATCGAACGCATGAGCAAGGAGCTGGAAGCGCGCGGAGATCGGATACAATATATGCTGGCGAACGAAGATGGAAGAATCGTCGTAAGATATCGTCCCTCGTGAGCCCATAGGTCCGGCGAGTCGCAATCTCGCGGATACCGGACCCCTGGGCTTCTGGACGGAATGAAAGGGGGGAGCATGGCTAAGAGAGAAGATCTGGTGATAGGGCTGGACATAGGCACCACGAAGATCTGCTGCATCGTGGGCGAGGTGATGAACGAGGGGGTGGACATCGTAGGCATCGGCACTCACCCGTCCAAGGGCCTGCGCAAGGGAGTCGTGGTCAACATCGAGAGCACGGTCAATTCGATACGCAAGGCTGTCGAAGAGGCGGAGCTCATGGCCGGCTGCGAGATCACCACGGTGTTCGCGGGAATCGCCGGCGGGCACATCAAGGGAATCAACAGCCACGGCATCGTGGCGATCAAGGACAAAGAGGTCACTCCGGCCGACGTGGATCGCGTCATCGATGCGGCGCAGGCGGTCTCCATCCCGCTGGACCGGGAGGTCATCCACGTTATACCGCAGCAGTTTATCGTGGACGATCAGGACGGCGTGCGCGACCCAGTTGGCATGAGCGGCGTTCGGCTCGAGGCAAAGGTGCACATCGTCACCGGCGCCGTCACCTCCGCGCAGAACATCATCAAGTGCTGCAACCGCGCGGGCCTGAACGTCAACGACATCGTGCTGCAGCAGCTCGCTTCTGCGGAAGCCACGTTGACTCAGGACGAAAAAGATCTCGGCGTCGTGCTGCTGGACATCGGCGGAGGCACCACCGACATCGCCATCTTCTCGCAGGGTTCGATCGTGCATACCTCCGTGCTCACCATAGGCGGCAACCACCTCACCAACGACGTGGCGGTGGGGCTCAGGACGCCGGCGCACGAGGCGGAAAAGATAAAGCAGAGATACGGATGCTGCACGGCCGGCATGGTGCACAAGGACGAGACCATCGAGGTTCCATCAGTCGGCGGACGCAGCCCGCGCGTGCTCTCACGGCAGATTCTGGCCGAGATACTCGAGCCGCGCATGGAGGAGATATTCACTCTCTCCCAGCAGGAACTTGTGCGCGCCGGCTTCGAGGACATGGCGGCCGCCGGGCTCGTGCTCACGGGCGGCACCACGCTCCTGGAAGGCGCTACGGAACTCGCGGAGCAGGTCTTCAATCTCCCGGTTCGGCGCGGTCTGCCCAAGCGGATCGGAGGGCTCGTCGACGTGGTGCGCAATCCGATGTATTCAACGGGCGTTGGCCTCACCATGCTGGGGTCCGCATCGCGCGAGGAGCAGCGCTTCAAGATCCGCGACCGCAACATCTATGCAAAAGTGAAAGGGAGGATGAAGGAGCTTCTTGGGGAGATTTTCTGAGCTGTCCTTTTAACTTTTCACTTTCTACTTTTCACTGATTTTCAGGGGAGGTCACAATGTTTGAACTGGTCGAAAGCTGCGCACAGAATGCGAAGATAAAAGTAGTCGGAGTCGGCGGCGGCGGCGGAAACGCTATCAACACGATGATGGAACTTGGACTCGAGGGGGTCAACTTCATCGCCGCGAACACGGATATGCAGGCGCTTCGCGCCAACCGCGCGCCTAACAAGATTCAACTCGGCCGCGAGCTGACAAAAGGCCTGGGCGCCGGTGCGAATCCGGAAGTCGGGCGCAACGCGGCGCTCGAGGATCAACGCGCGCTGGGGGAACATCTCAGCGGCGTGGACATGGTCTTCATCACCGCCGGCATGGGCGGCGGAACCGGCACGGGCGGAGCGCCGGTAATCGCGAAACTCGCCAAAGAGATGGGGGCGCTGACCGTAGGCGTCGTCACAAAGCCGTTTGCCTTCGAAGGGAAGCAGCGTTCGCTGCAGGCGGAGCGCGGTATCGCCGAGCTGCGCGAGGCGGTGGACACGCTCATTACGATCCCGAACGAGAAGCTGCTCGGAGTCGTGGGCCACGACGTCACCATGATAGACGCCTTCAAACAGGCCGATGAAGTTCTCTTGCAGGCCGTGAAGGGAATCTCCGATCTCATCACCGTGCACGGTCTCGTCAACCTCGACTTCGCCGACGTGCGCACGGTCATGAACGAGATGGGCATGGCGCTCATGGGCACTGGCGCCGGCACCGGAGAGGGCAGGGCCATCGAAGCCGCTACAAAGGCGATATCGAGCCCGCTGCTCGAGGACATGACGATAAGAGGGGCCACGGGCATACTCATCAATATCACCGGTGGTCCGGACATGACGCTCTACGAGATAAGCGAGGCATCGAAGATCATCCAGGAGGAGGCGCACGAGGATGCTAATATCCTCTTTGGCGCCGTCATAAACGACCGTATGATGGACGAAATACGCGTGACCGTCATAGCGACCGGCTTCAATAAGCCTCTGAGCAAGGTCGCCAGGGTCACGGCTGCGACACAGCCCTCTCAGCACGGATATTCGTCACAGTCGACCCAGCAAGGCTTTTCTTCCAACGTATCTGCGATGAGACCTGTGATGCCGATCCCGGAATTGAGGACTCAACCGGCAATGGCCGCGGCTCCTGCAGTACCTGTGCGGCCCGTATTTCCATCCGGCGCTTCACGTCACGCCCCGGCTGGCGGGCTGGGACTCGCAACTTCATATGAAGCCCCAACGCCGATGGTGGCTCCGGATCCCAAGGCCGACCTCAAGGAGCTGGCAAGGGAAATAGGCGTGCTCGAGTACCAGAGTGACGAATACGATATACCGACTTTTCTGAGGAAACAGGCGGACTGACTGCCGTGATTCGTATGCATAGTGTCATTGCGAGGAGCGAAGCGACGCGGCAATCCCCAGGCCTCCCAGGGATCGCCACGCCCCCTGCGGGGCTCGCGATGACACGCAAAAAAACACGCAACTTTTTATGAAAATGTCGGATAACATTTTGACAGTCAAAGTTCCGCCGCAGTATCATTGTAATATAATCAGAGGATGAGTCGGCTGCATCTGGGGTGATTCGTTTGAAGGGAGATGTGATGGCCAGGTTCCGTTTATTTACGATTATTCTCGTTGCAGCCCTCTCAGCGGCCTTGTTTTCGGCCTGCGCTGCAAAAAAAGACCTCAGGACGGCGCGCGATTCGGGCCGTTACATAAGCGAGCATAATCTCAAGCAGCTCCCGCAGTTCGATATCCCCGTTGAACTCAATGAACGGGTCGTTGCGTGGATGGAATACTTTCAAGGTGCAGGCAGGAGGCATTTCCAGCGATATCTCGAGCGCTCCTCGAAATATATCCCGATGATGACCAAAATACTTAAGGAACAGGGTATGCCTCGGGATCTGGTCTATATTGCCCTCATAGAGAGCGGATTTAATACGAATGCCTTTTCGAGGGCCGCAGCCGTTGGTCCATGGCAGTTCATAAGCGGTACCGGTCGAAGATACGGTCTGCGCAACGACGGATGGGTTGACGAGCGCCGTGATCCCATAAAATCGACGTACGCCGCTGCACAATATTTCAGGGATCTTTATAATGAGTTCGGCGACTGGTATCTGGCCATGGCCGGTTACAACGGCGGAGAGGGCAGGGTTCGTAACGCCATCGAGATGACAGGCAGCCGCAATTTCTGGGAGATAGCCAGCGACGGACGCGCATTCAGGGCGGAGACGCGTGACTACGTGCCAAAATTCATCGCGGCAGCCATAATGGCAAAAGCGCCCGAGCGCTTCGGCTTCACGAACATCGACTATCAGCCGCAGCTCGATTTCGAGACGGCTGCCGTTGAGAGCCAGACAGACGTCCCGGTGCTTGCGCGATGCGCGGGTGTGGACGAGCAGTCGATCTACGATCTCAACCCGTATCTCGTGCGCGGCGCCACTCCTCCTGGCGTGCACAATTTTGAGGTGCGTCTGCCGCGCGGCACATCTCTCGCATTCAGAGAACAATATGCAAAGCTTCCGGCGGAAGAGCGGATACAGGTGGTCAGATACGAAGCGCGTCCAGGAGATTCGATCGGAAAGATCGCCAGGCGTTTCGGCGTGAGCGCATCGCAGCTCGCTGAGGCGAACGGCTTGAGCATAAGGACAAAGCTGCATCGCGGACAGAGCGTAGTCATCCCGGCCAGCGCGGCGGCTCGCGTCGCCGTGGCATCCAACGACGGCGGCGACAACAGCGGCAGCTCAGGGAGCTCCGGGAGCGGCCGGTACAGCAAATACAAAATTCGCAAAGGCGACTCGCTCGCGTCGATTGCCGACAGAAACGGCGTAAGCGTGGCGCAGCTTCGCAAGTGGAATGATATCGGTCGCGGCTCTAAGATTCATAGAGGTCAGACTCTCAAAATCTATAAGGGCGGCGCAGCTCCCGCGGAAGTTGCTTCAAACGACCGGCCTTCCAAGTCGGTTCGCAGCCCGTCTGCAAAGACGTACGTCGTGAAGAAGGGCGATACCCTTGGCGGCATCGCATCGAAAAATGGAATGACCGCACAGGACCTCATGGCGCTCAATGGAATCAAGAACGCGAAGGCGCTGAAGTTCGGACAAAAGCTCAAAGTAAGCGGCTCGGTCGCTGCTGCAGACGTTTCCGCTCCGGCTGCCGCTTCTGCTGCCGATGACAGGACTCCGTCGATCGAAGCGCGCACTACCGCAGTCCCGCTTGACGGAACGGCCAGGAAAAAAGAAGCAAAGGCAGTGCCCGCGCAGAATCATAAAATTGGAAAGGGAGACACTCTGGGTGGAATCGCCGCGAAGTACGGCGTCTCCACGAAGCAGCTCATGGCGTGGAATAACATCAAGGATCCGAAGGGATTGAGGGCAGGTCAGACGCTGGTGGTGAAGAATGCGTCGACTGCCGCTGCCGGCGAAAAGAATTCGCCCGCCAGGGAGACCGTCACGCCTAAGGAAGTCGGAGGAAGCACGCCGATCAGGATCGACGGGTTGAGGGATGCGCCGCGCAAGAATTCGACTCCCGCGCAGTCGCTCGATCTGCCCGATGCCTCAGGACCTGTCACAGGTGCACAACCCGCCGCGACGCCGATCAAGCTCTCCGATGCATCACAGCCGCGACATGCGCCGGCAAACGAAACAGCCTCAACGGTCGCCGCTGACGCCGCTCCAAGACGCGCCGATGCCCCTGCTGCGGGTACGCCGGTGAAGCTAGCCGACGCAACAAGGAAGGCGGCGCCTGCGTCAAATGAGTCCACGACCTATCGCGTGAGGGACGGAGACACGCTCTGGGATATCGCGCGCAAGCATAAAGTTTCGATCGCGCAGCTGCAGAAGTGGAATAACCTCAACGACCCATCCGCAGTGAAGCCTGGAACTACCCTGAAGATCATGAAGGATTGATAGTCACGCTCAGGTTTTTTCAAACATCCCCTGTTTAAGAATTTTATTTTTTCTGACGTGCCATGCGCCGCGGGCCATGACCGAATGAATCGCATCGTCTTTGTCCAAAAGCATCAGATCGGCATCGGCATCGGCGGCGATACGACCTTTGTGCGGCAATTTGAGGAGCCTCGCCACGTTCGTAGTGAAGATGGGCAGGACTTCTTCGAGTTTGAGCCCGGCTTTTAAAAGTTCCTTCAACGTGGATGGCAGAAATTCACAGCTGCCAACGTCGCTGCGCAGCATCTCTCCGCGCTCGTCAAAGACCGGCAGACACCCGCCGCTGTCCGAACTCACGGTGATATGCCTGGGGTCAAAACCGCGCTCAAGATACTCGATGATCGCCTCGTGCGCCCACAATGCGCCATCGCCTTCTTCGACTGGAAAAGCCGTGACATCTATGCAACAGCCTCTCCGCGTGAGTTCGCAGGCCTCGTCGAAAAGCGCCTTGTTGCGGTTGCAGTGGGTGGGATTATACACGCGCGAAGGAATTTCAGAGGCGTCGATGGACTGGCGAATGAGATCCAATCCCGCTTTGCCGTCTCCGACATGAAGGTGCAATATTCCGGCCTTGCCCGTCATGAGTCCGGCGACATAGGCGTCGCTTGCCAGGCGCAAAAACTCATCGAGCGTCGGTTGACTCGACCGGTGGTCGCTGATGGCAAATTCTCCGATGCCGATAATTTGTTCAACATGCACAATGTCGCTTTTGGCGTCTCCGGTGAGCGTTGCAAGCGGAAGGTGATACCCGCCGGTATGGCACCAGGCCGAGATCCCCTCCGCAACCAGTGCCCGCACCTGTGTGATCTGCGATGAGATGCTGCGCGTTACGTCATCAGTGCCCAGGACGCTTACGACGCTGGTCACTCCAAAGCGGGTGAAGCGGCTGACCGGTACGGCCGGCACGCGCGAGGCAGGCCCTGATTCGCCTCCTCCACCGACGGCATGCACGTGCGCGTCGATGAATGCGGGGACGAGCCTGTCCCCTTTGATATCGGTTATCTCGGCCTCGAGTTCCCGGGGCAGGTCGATTTTTTTTGTCACGGCCAGTATTTTTTCGCCGCCTATAAGAACGTCATTCACGCCCAGATCTTCAGGCGAGAAGACATGCGCATTCTTGAGAATCGAGAGCATTCGTGACAAAAACTGAAATTAGGCGATAAATGCAATTGAATTATTCAATGAACCCCTGTACTCGCAATTCTTTCGGAGGACTCCCATGCCGTCTCTTCATCATGAAAGTGTCGCCGAATTCACATTCAAATCCGTGATCACCGGCGTGATCCTGGGCGTGATCTTCGGCGCAGCCAACGCCTATCTGGGGCTGCGGGTCGGCATGACCGTATCCGCATCCATCCCTGCTGCGGTGATATCGGTGGTGGTCTTCAAATTTTTCTCGAAAAAATCCACCATACTTGAGGTCAATCTCTCCCAGACCATCAGCTCCGCCTCAACATCCCTGGCAACGGGCGCCATCTTCACCATACCCGCGCTCTTCATGTGGGGAATCATTCCGCCTTACCATCAGGTCGTGGTCCTCTGTTTCCTCGGCGGACTCCTGGGGCTCTCCACCATGATCCCTCTGAGAAAGATGCTCATCGTCGGCGCACACAAGGAACTGCCGTATCCTGAGGGTACGGCCTGCGCCAAAGTGCTCAAAACAACCACCGAGGCAACCAAGTCCGGAAAATGGATTTTTTATGGAATAGGCGTGGGCATCGTCGTGAAGCTTCTCACGGACGTTTTTTTTATCATGCCATCAAGCGCATCGTTTATGCTGCCTCTTCTGCCCAAGGCCGAACTGGCCGTTGAGTTGGCCCCGGCCCTGATTGCCGTGGGGTATATCCTGGGCTATCGCCAATCGGGGATTCTGGTTGCCGGATCCGTCCTGTCGGCCTTTGTGCTTACGCCCATTATTGCATGGATCGGCGCTTCACACACAACGCCGCTTGCACCTGAACTCAACCGTCTGATCGTCGACATGAGCCCGTCGGATATCTGGTCATCCTACGTCCGATACATCGGCGCGGGCGCCGTGGCCACGGCGGGTTTCCTCGTCGTGCTGAGCGGATTGCCGGCTATGTATGGCGCCTTCACTGCGGTGTTGGCGGGTTTGATGAGGAGCAAAAGGATCTTTCAGGAGACGCAAAAATCAACCGAGCGCGATGCGCCCCCCTGGTTCGTCGTCGGGGGGATTGCCACGGTCTTGCTCGTGGCGGCCTTCGTGCCGGGCGTATTTGCCGGCGACATGCCGTTTCAGGTGCGGCTGGTCTGCGCCCTCGGCGTCGCTGTCTTCGGCATGCTCTTTGTGGCCGTAGCAGCGC
This sequence comes from bacterium, assembly GCA_021810905.1. Taxonomy (GTDB): domain Bacteria; phylum UBA10199; class UBA10199; order 2-02-FULL-44-16; family JAAZCA01; genus JAJZQH01. Next base: position 172,031 of record JAJZQH010000003.1, on the reverse strand, counting down.
GCATAGTCGGCATCGTGGGCGTAACCTCGCAACCCACTTCCGGGATCGCGTTGGTCACACTGCTCGGTGTTGCCACTATCTTTGCAGCCAACGGTTGGAAGGGGCTGGCCGCGTGTGCAGCCGTCCTAACCGTTGGCACGGTCGTTTGCATCGCGGCCTCCAAGGCCGGCGACATTTCGCAGGATCTCAAGACAGGCTATCTCGTCGGCGCGACTCCGGCCAAACAGCAGTTCGGCCAGCTGATCGGGCTTGCCTTTGCCTGCTGGGCAGTGGCGTTGACCATCTTTTTGCTCGGTTCGGCCTATGGGTATGGTTCGCAGGAATTGCCGGCGCCGCAGGCCACTCTTATGAAGACCATCATCGAGGGGGTCTTGAACGGCAATCTGCCATGGGGGCTAGTGCTCACGGGCGCAGGGATAACGATCACCGTTGTCCTCTGTGGAGTATCAGGGCTTGCATTTGCCATTGGGGTTTATTTGCCGCTATCGATGATGATGCCAGCATTCATCGGCGGGGTGATCAAAAAAATCGCCGAGTCGAGGGCAAAGGACAAAGTAGATCAGGAAGACGATCCAGGCGTATTGGCTGCTTCAGGCCTTGTTGCAGGAGAAGGGTTGGCAGGGATTATCGTGTCCGGTTTTGTCGCCTGCGGTCTCCTGCACAAGAGTCCGACCACGCTGCTTGCCGGGAACCTGGGCGTTTCAGCCACGCTGCTGGTCATCGGGCTGCTCTGCCTCTTCCTCTATCGTGCGAGCTGTTCCCCGAAGAAGTGACGTAGAATTCATTTCAAAACCCTGACGCTCGGTACGGAGTGCCTTTCTGGACGCAACTTCGGAGGGGGAAACCCCCTCCCCGCGCCTGCGGCGCGGTTCCCCTCCCCAGCGTCCAGAAAGGCACTCCTTCCCTCGCCGGGTTTTGAAATGAGTTCTACGTTCCAAGATACTTATGTGCGTTCTCGATCAGGAGATCGATCGCAGACTGCTGGATAACGGTGTAATACGGCTGCCTGCGGTAATGAAGGTAGACGGGTTTGATGAGGGATTTGTAGCCGGGAAGTATTTTTACGTGTGAATGTGGGTAGATCATGTGGCGCGGTTTGACGGAGCGGCCGATTCCGAGCTCGGTGCCCACGATGAGGCCCCACTCGTCATTCAAGAAGGAGCGCTGGTAGCGGCCCGGTTTTTTCTTCTGGATCTTGAAAAATTGAGCCGTCGTCTCGTCGCCCGGGCTTATGTCCAGGAAGACGTTGTGGCGGCTCTTCACGCGCGTGCTTTCGGTGAACACATATTGTTCATGACCGATGAGGTGGTTTTCTACGTCTGCGCGATCGATGATTTTATCCGTGATGGCAAGATCGGTCTGCCCCGTAAGCAGCGTTTCTGGAATCTGCGACAGGTACATCACTGTGCACGTCACCTGAACAGAAGGGTGTTGCAGGAGAAAAGGCGCGAGCGACGGCAGGACTACGGGATGCATTATAGAGGCGTGCCCCGTGATTTTGATCATTCCGCCCAATTCCTTGTCTGATTTTTTGGACAGATCAAAAAAGAGTTCCTCTTCCAGCTGACCCAGTGAATGCGTGTATTTGAGCAGGCGTCGGCCCTCCTCGGTGAGCTTTATGCCGCTGGCCGAACGAAAAAATACGCTGATATTGAGAAAAGCCTCCAGCTCCTGAATGCGGCGGCTCAATGCCGGCTGAGAGAGGTGGAGAAATTTGGCCGCCTTGGAAAAACTCCCCAGGCGGGCGACGTGGACGAAGGCATCCAACTGATGATGTGGTAATTTCATATGCATATTTATTATAACGCTATAAAAATAATGCAATTTATTTATAGATAAAAGATTCCTATACAGTATACGTATACGTTCATTGTTTGCGAGTTGGCGGCTCAAAGATCATACCTGAACCTGGAATAACGGAGAATCTGCCGATGACTATGATGACGATGCTTCCGGCCGTTGATTTCGCAGCCGGGGAGACGACGAGGGAGCTGCTCTGGCAGGACGAGACGGTGGTCCATCTGACTAACTATTCTGCCGAGGCCATTTCCGATGCTGATGAGACTGCCATCGATACTGCCTTTCTGGGCGGCAGATCGCTGGCGGCGCTCACCCGCGGCGATCAGGTCGTGTGCAGCGAGTTCGAAGCGCCCATCAATCGAGCGTTGGTCGCCTACCACAATGAACTGGGCATCTCCACGCTGAGACCCCAGGACGTGCACGGCATCCCCTCTAACTGGCCGTATACCCCGATCTGCGACGACATGGTTGAGTTTATGAAGCGCGAGCCCGCGGCCGCGAGGGCCATCATCGACGGCGCGCGGTACATGGTCCCGTTCATCGGTTCGCCGGGTTCCGATGCGTTAGCAAAGCGTTATAACCTCATCGCGGAGACGACGGCGGATGCAGTGAATATCGCCAACAACAAGGGATACCTGCCGTTCGCAGCTCGCGATTTCGGTTTTCTCACCCCACCGACGCAAAGGCCGGTGAACCTCCAGGAGGCGGAAAGATATTTCTCCGAGCTCATGCAGCTGGGAACGGGGAATCCAGACGTCTTCGAGCCGACGATCTGGGTCAAGTTGTGTCGTTCTTCCGGCGGCGAGGGCGTGCGTTCGTTCACCGCGCTGCAGTCGTTTCTGGAATGGATCAACGGCGCGGAAGATGGCGCGCTCTTCCGCCAATCGATGATGAGCAGGAAATTCAATGAGGGCATCGTGCTGCAGCTGGGCATCAAGGGCCGCGCCCTCGATGCCGGTCCCAATATCAATTTTTACGTCGGCAAATCGCCCGAAGACGATCGCGACTTGGGAGCCTCGGCTCAGGCCATCGAAAACGGCTCGATTCATGTTGGTAACAAAGGCATGTTGAACGCGAGCGATCGTGAAAAGATCTCTCCTGTCATCAGTCGCGTTGCTGCCTGGCTCAGGTCGATCGGATATCGCGGCGTCTGCGGCATCGACGTCATCATGGGTGAAGACGGCAGGATCTGGGTAATCGACGTCAACGCAAGATGGAACGCCAGCACCCCGACGCTCATGCTCTTTCACAACCTGCGGCAATTTCCGGGAGTGAAGGCCTTCCGTTACGCCGGCAAGGTCAGGGTCCCGGCCCGCGTCTCGGTTCAGGATGTTGCGAGCTGGCTGGGCGCTCAGCGCGTCGGTTTTACCCCCGAGCGCGGAGGCGTCGTCCCCCTCAACCTCATGGCTGCCCATCGCCCGGACGTAGGCGCGATGGCGTACATGAATGCTGCCATCTTTGCGCCGGATCACGAAACCATACGGACCTATTTCGAGCTGGCGCACATGCGCCCACCGACCCAAATCCGACACCAGAAATCCCCTCTCCCTTGATGGGAGAGGGTTAGGGAGAGGGTGCTAAGCACCCCTTGGGTGAAGTTGTTCTGCATGGTCACCCTCCCTCTAACTCCCTCCCATCAAGGGAGGGAGGATTTGAGTGAAAATTCAAGTGTCGGATTTGGGAACCGAAATAGCGCGCAACTTCTTCGCGGCACTGCCGATAAGCGAACATCATGACAGGTACATCCGTGACAGCCGGTTTTTTCTCTGGCGGGGCGCCCTTCTCCCTCGCCGAAAGAGAGAACGAAATCGGAGCGATGCTGGATGAAGCGGAGCCGTCCGACTATCCGGAGATGGTCAATTCCATCAGCGAAGGGGTCCTCGCGCAGGCCGGGGTCTATGAGGAAAAGGCCGGCGGGATCACGCAGCAGATCGACGCCCTGAAAAAGAACAGGGGTGATGGATCGATGGGCGCGGGCGAACTCGATGCGCTCATCCTTCAGCGAAACGCCCTGCTTCGTTCCATGCAGGGAGATTTTGCCGCGATGGACGGGCTCATGGAGCGCTGGCACGTGCGGCAGCAGCCGGTTGCACACCAGACCCTGAGCGCATTGGAGCGGCGCTATTACAATCTTGAAGGTAATCCGCTGAAATACATCCCCATGTACGCCTTCAATTTCGGCAATTCGATCTGTACCCTCATGGTGACCATGGCGGTGCTCAGCGTCCTCAACACGACGTTGCCGCACCTGCATGATTCCTTTCCCGATACCTTCAACCGGGTCGCGGATCCGCATGCCCACTGGAACAGAGAGGCCTTTCTTCACCTCTTCCGCCAGATCGGCCTCTTTGGGCTTAGCTTCGACTTCTTCTACGCAGGCGCCAAGGGCTTGTACGCACGGAACACCAATGCGACAGCGGCGCGTTACTGGAACGGTTTTATGGATACGCTGGGGCTTGGGTACAGGGCCGTGGAACCCGCAGTCGACGTGGCCGACAATGCCCTGCATCGGGTGGCGCCGAGGATGTGGGAAGTGATCAGCCGCTATCTCTATCGCGGCTCGCGCATCGGCGCCATCGGCATCATCCGTCAGCTTGGGCGCGATTTGCGCATGAGCTTCAATGACCTGGCTACCGGTATCAGGCGTCTCTTTTCCAAGGATGCACGGCCGATCAAGCCGTTCGGTCGCATTGGCGAAACCCAGGTCGGTCTCTTTATCGGTGGCCTGTTCGATTTGTTCGTGGGGATCTTCGAGAACGTGATGCAGAACGTCATCGTCAAGATACCGGGAAATTCCATCGCCGGGAAAGTCGGTTTGGCCTTTCAGGATCCGGTGGGGCTCCTCGCAAAAAATGCCCTGCCCTCAGCTGTCTGCAACGTGCTGCATTCCAACGCTACCGCCAGGGTTTCGCAGTATTCGGGCAACGATGACATGGACGTGGTCGCGAGTCGTTTTTTCCTAGGCGCTTTCTACAAAGGTCCCTTGCTCACCGCCGCGATCGCCACCACTGCCATCAACAGCAGTTCGGCTCACTCGGTAGTCTTGTATCTCGCCGCTCAGGTCTTCATCGGCGGCGGTAGCATCATGTTCTCCTATCTGCTCACCAACAAGCAGGCGCGCGAATGGGCCTCGCTGAAGGTGTACTCGGCGCGCGAGAGGCTCGCGATGCTCGCCGCGGGGATTATTACGTCAAAATAGGATGAAGAGCAGTTCCCTCCATGGAACAATAGCACAGGCTGAATAACCTTGAATCGGGCCTCCGGCAGATGTTACGCACTCCCTGGGAGGCAATTATGGACGAGCGAGACGAAACGATCAGAAGGCTTCTCGAGAGGCTCGACTGCGCGTCGCTGTGCGACGCTTCACCGCTCGTGCGTGCGCTCTCGCCCGGCTTGATCGCGCTGCATCCCCAGCTCAAGATGGCGGGGCGTGCGCGCACGATCGGTTGCTCCAACGATTTCCTCTCCGTGGTCAAGGCCCTGGACGAGGCGGAGGCGGGCGAGGTGCTCGTGATCGACGGCCGCGGGCAGACGTACGCGATATTCGGCGAATTGCTCGCCGCCGATTCACTGCGCCGCGGCCTCGCCGGAGCGGTTATCGACGGCTCAGTGCGCGATTCGCAAGGGCTGCGCGGCCTCGATTTTCCGCTCTACTGCCGCGCATTTTACCCGCGCGCGGGCCGCGCCGAGGCGATCGAACCGCCCACGGAGGTTGTTTCCATCTGCGGCGTCACTGTTATGGCTGGAGATTGGATCTTCGGCGACGCGGACGGCGTGGTCGTGATCCCGCAGATGCACGCGGATACGATCATCAAGGTGGCAGAGGAGATACAGACCGTTGAATCAAAGGTATTCGAAAGCGTGCGAAAGGGCGCCTCTCTCACCGAGATCATGAAGTTCGAGGAGTTCTGCCGCGAACACGACCGCGAGATACGCACAAAGCTCGGCTTTCATCTGTCGGAGAAATGAAAAAACAGCTCCAGGCCTTCTGCTGAATACCTATTGGTCCTTGTAAAACCCGTTTACTGCCGCGCTATTAAAAAGATCTTGCCAATAATCCACCCGGCATATTATACGACGCCTCCCTTTAAAGGAGGATCGACATATGGATTGCCCCCGTTTTGCGACCTCTACAGATTTATTCGGAAACCAGGTTCTCGCCTCGATTTCAGGCGAGGGGATTTCGCTCGTTCCGGATGAAGTGGCCGATGGCGAAGTCGCGTTCGCCGACGCCGAGATCGGCGCGGATGGAAAACCCCACACAAATTATCTCGGCAATAATTCCTATACAGACATGTGGACGGCATGCGAGCAGAAGGCCCGGCCTCTGGCGAGCGTGGAGGCGGATCAATTTTACAGGATGCTTCCGCGTGGTGTCGTGACAAATGCGTTGGTTGAAGATTGGCAGCTGGTGAAAGAATGGCTCAATACCCGTTTCGTTATGCCGGACAATGCTAAGGACAAATTTCTCACGGCGCTGAATGGACGTTGGGTCGAATTATCTGCAATGGAGCTGTATCGAAACGGCGGTCAACTCGATCCGGAAAGATATAATCCTGAATGTTACGGTGAATTCCTCTGGAAACGGATCGTTGAGGTTTATTGGCCGGCGATTCCAGACAGCGCGAAGCGGTGGTGGGGGGCGGAGAGTATCAGAACCAAAACGACGATGCTCAACATTACAACGGGCTTGGATGGTTTTTTCAATGGGGATCGGAATGGTCGCACCAGGCTTTTTAAGATGCCCTATGATTCGAGGGGGTATTTCGGGACCGATCCGCTGAGTCAGCTTGCTTGGGGACTCGACTTGGCCAGAGGCTCTTTCCTGGCATCGATGTTTTTCGGGTACGGTTCACTCGTCGATTTTAACGGAAGAAAGGAGCTGGCCAGGGAACTCTCTAGTGTTGCTTCACAGACCCTCTCCAGCCTTGGTCATCATGACGCCGCTGCAATGGTTGCGGAATTGGTTCCGGGCAATAAGCTGAGGGCGGAAAAGTACTGGAATATGGGCATAGAGGCGAATGTCGTCGATAATACCCAGGCCGTGCGCATCTTCCAGTCTCTCCTCTATACCATAGGCTACGACAGCTGGGATGGCGTTGCCGAGAATTTCAACCGCCTAGCCGCGCTGAATCTCGCGAGAAGAAAGAATAGTGCGGCGGCGGACAACTATATGCGCGCCGTCCTTGCCTTGAGATTCGGCGGTTCGTTCGACGGCGCTCGGCAATTCATTAAGGATAACCTCGCTCGAGTTCTTACGCTCAGGCAGGGGATCCCGAATCCTGAAGACCTTAGCATGCTCGTTCAACTCAGCACGCCTGTGTGACATTCAGATATTAGCTGATAAAAAAAGCCCCTCATTGAGGGGCTTTTTTTTAAATGGCTGCGTTCAAGAATTCAAAGTTTTTCCGATCGCTGTGCGAGCCACTGCGACGCCTGCGGCCAGAGTTCGCGGTGCGCCCGTCCGCCGACCGCAAGACCGATGTGCCCTGCGGCGAGTTTCATCATCTTGCGGTCTTTCGATCCCACGAGATCGTTGAAAGGTTCGCTCTGGGAACACGGCACGAGATCGTCCTTCGTCGCCATGATGTTGAGGACGGGGCAGGTGATGTTCTTGAGGTTTACGAGATGCCGCCCGACCCGCATCTGGTTTTTAACGAGCAGGTTTTGCTGATACAGAAACTTTACGAATTCCCGGTATATCTCGCCGGGAATCGGTATGTTGTCGTTGAGCCAGGTCTCCATCGTGAAGTATTCATCGATGAATTTCTCATCGTCTAGATGTTCCATTAGGTTGAGCTGTTTCTCGATGAAATTCGAAATCGGCTTCAACATAAGGAAAGATCCCTGAAGGTATTCAGGAGGGCAGTTGCCGTATGCCTCCACAAACGAATCCACGTCAAAGTACTTCGGATCGCTCCACAGATTGAGCAGGCCGTCTTTTGTATCGAAGTTTATGCCCGCCGCGAGGAGCATGAGGTTTCTAACCATCTTCTGATGGAGGGCGGTGAACATCGTGCTCATGGTCCCGCCCATGCAATATCCGAGCACGTTCACATTCTTAGAACCGGTCTGCTCCTGCACGAACTCGATCACGTTATACAGATAGCCGTTCACGTAACTGTCGAGCGTGAGATGACGATCCGCGTGAGTAGGCACACCCCAATCGATGAGGTAAGTGTCGAACCCGGCTTGAACAAAATGGTTTACCACGCTCTTGTGCGGAAGCAGGTCGAGGATGTAGGGCCTGTTGACTAGTGCGAATACCAGTATCAGCGGCGTCTTGTAACGGCGGGCAGTGTGGCCGGAATACTTCAGGAGCTTGAGGCGATCCTCCTCGTAGACTACCTCGGAGGGGGTCGCCCCCTTCTTCACGCGCTGCGCCTTTCTCCACAAATCCGGGAGCCGCGAGAGGCGGGACAGGTTTGCAAACCACTCGTCTATGAACGCGGACTGGAATTCGCCGAATGCGCTGGTTCCCGTGTCTGAAGATTTCTTGTCCATATCGAGAAAATGACCTCTTTTCTGTCAAGACTCTGCTAGATCGGAAGGGGCGTTACCCTGTAAATCCGGCGGCGACTCGATTTTTTGGTTCGGCGCGTCGTCTTCTGTGCGGGCTCTACAACCGGCGCGTGCGGTTTTGTAGCGCCAGGAACTTTCTTTGACGCCGACCCTCGCGACGCCGCCTTCTTTGCGACCGCCACAGTTATCGGTTTCGATTTTTTCTGTTTGCGCACCGCAATGTGTTCCTGCGCCGCATCTGCATCGCCAGTTGACGGCGATTGCGGCAGAGGCTTTTCGCCTCCATCCATTTTTTCAAGGATGCGCTCATAATCATCCGCCATCCGGTTCTCGAGGTGATTTACCATCTGCATGAGATTGTCGACATCCTGACGCGATGCGCTCTGAAATTCATATTGAACCCTGCTCAACATTTCGTTGAGGTGGCGTCGATACTGGACGGAGGTGTTGAGCGAACGCTTTATCGCCTCGAGGAAGAGAGGCGTGCGCATGAATGCATCGGCGCTGTCAGCAACGGCCTTGAATATATCCGATCGCATCTCGCGCGCACCCATAGGCGTCGCCACATGAGCCTTGCCGGAGAACCACGCCGCCATCGTCCTCGTGGCTACGTCCGTCCATAACTTGGTCAGGAGATCGGCGTTGGTGCTGAAATATCGCAGCGCGTCTCCAAAATAATCCTGTTTGCCAATCATCTTTATCCCTTCGACGGATCTACTCTTAAGGATGCTCCAGACCGGACAACAACAGGCTTGAGCCGATCCGGAAAAGTGAATCAGCGGCTCTTTTCCCTGGATTTTGTCGTCTCCGGCGTGACGCGCTCCAAGTTGGATTTTGCGACTTCAGCCCACGACTCCATGAGCCGCGCATTGGCCTGAACCATGGCCTGGGCATTTTCTCTCAATACGCTGAGCGATTCTTCCCAAAGCCTTTCGAGCTTGCCCTGGGCATCGGCGGGATTCACGCACCTGCCAGCATCAAACGCTTTGGTCATGAGATCCATGCTGCGCTTTGTGCTCTGCTCGATCAGCTTCCATGCCTGATCCGCACTCTGCTGCGCCAGGGGGGCCGTATTCTCGAAGAAGTCTTTGAACGTCTGGGGCATCGTTTCCGTGCCGGTGGTGTTGCGGCAGAATTCCATCCACTGCGTGGCTAATTCTTCCTGCATTTTGAAACCGTTTCGCACTGCGTTCGTGTAGTTTCTGCCGGCTTGTTCCAGTAGTTCCGCGGGATTGAACTGCTGCGTCCTTGTAGTCATGGCCTTCCTCCGTTTCCTGATTTATTAAATATTGTGTTGGCGAATACTGCTTTTCCTTGCCGCAGATATCGACAGAATTGCAGGCGGTTGTCAACCGTTATTATGCAACTGCACAATTCATTCGTAATGAGAGAAGCACATGCATTGTCGCATAATGGAGCTTATTTAAAAACATTGTTAAATTTCAGCGGTGTCATTTGCCGATATATTATGCAACTGCACAAATAAGACCGGCCGCGGCAATCCGATGCCTGGACTATCTCCGCCTCTTCTTCGCGGCCGCATGCTTGTGCGGACGGGATCGTCGCTGCTTGAGCCCTTCGACCTGCTTCTGGAGGGACTCAATCATTGCGCGCAGGTCAGAGTCCTGCGCGCGAACAGGCGAGGTTTTTTCCGGTGATTCGCCGGATTTATTAATGCGCATTGCGCCAAACGGGTCGAGAAAACTTTCGCCCATCTTGCGCGCCCAATCGAACCCCTTCAACACGCCTTTGTCGATGCCGATCGACGATCTAAGCTGCTCATCGAAGGATTTTCTGGATTCAAGAAATAACTGAAGCGCACGGCTGAAATGCTTCTCCACAAATTCCTTCATCAGCGTTTCGTTGAGCTGAATGATTCTGTGGAGTAATGCCACGGGAATGGCCGCCAGCTTGTGCGTGTCCATATCGAGAAGGATCTGGGTCAAAATCCTCCCGGTTATATCCTCGCCGCTCTTCGCATCAGTGACCTCAACCTCGTGCCCCGAGAGGATCAGCCGGTGAATCTCTTCGATCGTAATCGGCCTGCTCCTGGTGGCGTCGTAGAATCTGCGATTCGAATATTTGCGTATTCTCAGGAGGTGCGGCACTTCTTGTTGAGAGCGCGTCATGATCTTTTCCCCTCTTATCTTTATGCAGTTGCACTACGCTATCCGCTCCATAGAGTCAAGAAACTCACTTATGCCCCTTCTATATTTTGACAAAAGGCAAAGCCTCAAGTACAACGTTATAGTTATGCAAAAATGTTTTTATTGGAATTTGAGTGTTTGAAAAAAGATCGTCATCTTTGCATGCATTGATGCAGATCCAGGGGGAATTATGCAGATTACGGATAAAATTGCCGTTGTTACTGGTGCTGCCAGCGGCATCGGTCTTGCGGTCGCAAGGGAACTGATTCAGCGCCGTGCAAAAGGCGTGGCGCTTGTGGACAGATCCGAAGCCGTCAACGAGGTCGCAAATGAAATGCGCAGATTGCGCGACGACGTCCAGATCCAGCCATTTGTGGGCGATGTCACCGACGCCGGGTTCAGGCGGCATGTATATGAGACGGTCAACCGCGAAATTGGATTGGTGTCTATCTGCGTCCCCGCCGCCGGAATCACGCGCGACAGGCTGGCCACAAAGATCGACAAAGAGTCGGGTGTGGCGTCGATCTATCCAATCGAGGATTTTCGTCTGGTCACCGAAATAAATCTGATCGCGCCTGTTTATTGGGCCCTTGAAATGGTCGGGCATCTTGCCGAAGCGCGCTGGAAAGCCGGGCTTAAACAGTGGAAGCCGGAGGAGGGAATTCAAGGAGTCGTTACCTTCATCGGATCGGTCTCCTCTCTGGGCAACAAAGGACAGATCTCATATGCAGCAGCAAAGGCGGGACTCGAAGGGGCCGCCGCCACGCTCATGGGCGAAGCCATATTTCATGGCGTACGCTGCGGCACAATCCATCCGGGATACACGGATACACCGATGGTCCGAGCGCTTTCTCCGGAATACATTGAGAAGAATATCCTTCCGTTGACGCAGCTCCATCGCCTGATCCGTCCGTATGAGATCGCAGATGCGGTCTGTTTTATGATCACAAACTCCGCCGTGAGCGGATCGCTGTGGGCGGATGCCGGCTGGCATCCCAGCGTCTAAAACAACTTTCCGGGAGAAACATACTGTGATGAAAACAACAACTATGAAGATGACTTCGATCAAGACGCCGTCCGAGATAAGTTTCAAGCCCTTGAAAGGGAAGGTCTGTCTGGTGACCGGCGGGACGCGCGGCATCGGACGGGCCGTCGTAGAGGCGATGTCGAACGCCGGCGCAACCGTCGCTGTGAATTACAAGAATTCAAAAGACCTGGGCGACCTGCTTGTCTCGGAAATCAAGAATAACGGCGGGCAGGCGCACAGCTACCAGGCCGACGTCACGGATTCAAAGCAGGTTCAGGATATGGTCAATGCAGTACAGGATAAGCTTGGACCGATATCGATCCTGGTCAACAATGCCGGCATCGTGCGAGACAAATCGTTTCGAAAGATGAGCCATTCGGAATGGAACGATGTGCTCAAGGTCCATCTGGATGGTACTTTCAATGTTACCGGAGCGGTCGTACCGGGAATGGTCTCGTTGGACTGGGGACGCATCATCAGCATCTCCTCCGTCGTGGGACAGATGGGCAATTTCGGCCAGGCAAACTACTCAACGGCCAAGGCCGGAATGATCGGCTTCTCAAAGTCACTTGCGCGCGAACTCGCCAGTAAGGCGATCACTGTGAATGTCGTTGCACCCGGATATATAGATACGGACATGACCGCGGGAATAGCGGATGACATCAAGGCCAAGATCGTCGAATCCCTTCCGGTAAAGCGGTTCGGCACGCCCGAGGAGGTAGCCCCCATCATAGTCTTTCTGGCCTCGCCCGCTGCCTCCTACATCACGGGCCAGGTCTTCGCCGTCAACGGCGGTATGTACATGTAGCAATAAAAAATATATTTACGCGAAGCGTCGACTGTCAGATGTGCGAAAAAAAGGCCCCCTGTTTCCAGGGGGCCTTTTCATGACTCGTGCATCCTGATTCAGGCTTCGTCGTTCTATTGCCTTCCCTCCACCAGGGCGTTGACCACGTTCGGATCCGCGAGCGTGGATGTGTCGCCGAGATTCGAGACGTCGCCTTCTGCGATCTTGCGCAGTATGCGGCGCATGATCTTGCCGGAGCGCGTCTTGGGAAGCGCGTCGGTGAAGTGGAGCTTGTCGGGCGTTGCGATCGGCCCGATTTCCTTGCGGACGTGCGTCACTAGTTCCTTTTTGAGATCGTCGGAGAGCTTAACTCCGGTCTTGAGCGTGATGTAGGCGTAAAGGCCCTGACCCTTGATGTCGTGCGGGAAGCCAACGACCGCCGCTTCTGCGACCGAAGGATGTGAGACGAGCGCGGATTCCACCTCCGCCGTGCCGATGCGGTGGCCGGAGACGTTGATCACATCGTCGACGCGGCCCATGAGCCAGAAGTATCCGTCTTCATCTACACGAGCGCCGTCGCCCGTGAAGTAGACTCCGGGGAACATCGTGAAATACGTCTCCTTGAAGCGCTCGTGATGATTGTACACCGTGCGCATCATCCCCGGCCACGGTTCCTCGATCACCAGGTAACCGCCTTCGTTCGGCCCGCACTGGCTGCCGTTTTCGCGGATGACCTTGGGCTTTACGCCGAAGAACGGGAATGTGGCTGAACCGGGCTTTGTAGCAATGGCGCCTGGCAGCGGCGTGATGAGGATGCCGCCGGTCTCCGTCTGCCACCACGTATCCATGATTGGCGCCTTCTCACGGCCGATATTGTTGTAATACCACATCCACGCCTCGGGGTTGATCGGCTCGCCGACCGAACCGAGCACGCGCAGTTTCGAGAGATCGTACTTCTTGGGCCATGTCTCGCCCTCGCGCATGAGGGAACGTATGGCTGTAGGCGCCGTGTAGAAGATCGTGACCTTCTGCTTTTCGCAGATCTGCCAGAAGCGGCCTGCATCCGGATACGTAGGAATGCCCTCGAACATCACCGAGGTCGCTGCGTTGAGCAGCGGGCCGTACACGATGTAGGTGTGGCCCGTTACCCAGCCGATGTCTGCCGTGCACCAGAAGATGTCTTCGTCATGATAATCGAAGATGTACTTGAACGTGGTTCCCGCGAATACCATGTAGCCGGCCGTGGTGTGCAGAACGCCCTTCGGTTTGCCGGTGGAACCTGAGGTGTAGAGGATGAAGAGCGGATCTTCGGCGTTCATCTTCTCGGGTTCGCACGTGGTCGGCGATTTTTCCATCTCATCGTGCCACCATTTATCGCGACCCTGCTTCATGTCGATGTTCGTGTTCGTATGCTTGAAGACGATGCATGTTTTGACCGCATTGCCCGCCTCATCGCACATGCGCATCGCCTCGTCGGCGGCCGACTTCATGGGTATCGTCTTCTGTCCTCGCCACGCGCCGTCCGTAGTGATTATGAACGTGCAGCCCGAATCGAGTATGCGGTCGCGGAGCGCGTCTGCCGAGAAGCCGCCGAACACTATCGAATGGATTGCGCCGATGCGCGCGCATGCGAGCATGGCTACCGGCAGTTCGAGGATCATCGGCATGTAGATGGATACGCGGTCGCCTCTCTTGACTCCGTTCTTCTTCAGCACGTTTGCGAATTTGCAGACTTCATTCAGAAGCTGCTCGTAGGTGAGAGATTGCGTCTGGCCGGGTTCGTTGCCTTCCCACAGGAGCGCTATTTTCTTGCCCTTGCCTGCCTTCACGTGCCTGTCGAGGCAGTTGACCGAGAGGTTCGTCTGCGCGCCGTCGAAGAACTTGATGTCGATCTTGTCGCGGAAGTCGTAGCTGCGGACCTTGTCCCACTTCTTGTTCCACTCGTAGTTGCCCGCGACCTCGCTCCAAAAGCCTTCGGGATCGTTAATAGAACGGTCGTACATCTTCTTATACTCGTCGAAGCTCTTGATCCAGGCGTGTTTTTTAAGCTCGGCCGGCGGCTCGAACTTCCTGTTTTCCTCCATCATGGATTTGATAGCAGGTCTTTCTGACATGACTGCCTCCTTAAAAGTGCCTTCAGTCCTCGGCCTTCAGCATTCAGCGAAAAAGATCCATGAACCGGGTCTCAAACTGATGGGCTGATAGTCGAGGGCTGATGGTTGATGTTAAACGACCGGACCCCTATAGCCGGGTTATATTGCTATTGTCAACGCCTTGATGCCTTTAGTTCGCGACTTCCTTAACAGGCTGCGCGGCGGGGATTGCAGGCTGACTTGCTTGCTGCGAGGCATTCTCCGCAGGGTTTGAATAGGTAGTCGTTGAAGTCTCCATAACAAAGTATTGTCCGTCGAGCTGCGGGGAGGTGATGGCCGGCCTCTCGACTACAGATGCCAAGTCGGGCGCCTCGGTCGCGTATTCATCGACGATGTCGACCACCAACCCCATAGCAATCGCCGATGAAAGCATTGCCGCCATCAGCCGACCCAGACTCGTTCTTACCATGACCCCTCCCTCGTAGTGATGCCGCTGCTTCAGGTTCCTTTTCGGCTGGTTTCAGCAGAAGTTGCGTTAATTCTATAATAAATTCTAAAGGGGATCGCCACGCCCTAACGGGCTCGCGACGACCCTAGGTGTTCTCGTAACGGGCCGGGATGCGGCCCTTTCCATGGCAATGAGGGCAGGGCTCGGTAAGTCCGAACGTGTTGAAGATCGTCCTGCCGTACCATTCCTGTTCGTAGCCGTGTTCCTCATAGCCAAGGTGGGACAACTCATGGGCAAAAGTTTGAAGGATCTCAAGTTTTTTGAGCGGCACCAGAACACGTTCCACGCGGTCCCTCACCGTTCTCTCCATCACGGAATGAGTCGCCAGGGTTATTGTACGGTCGGTAACGCAGCAGTTGCCGAGAGTACGGTGCTCCTTATTGGGATTCGGCACAAATGATCTGATTGCCTTCGGCATGACCATGGTCGGCATACGGCGCTGAACATGGAGCAGATATTTTGAGAGCCATAACAGTGGTTTTGAGATCTTGGTCTTGAGCGGACGCGGACTCTGGCGTCGATCCTTCGGAGATTTGATTCTTTTCGGCCTTTTTTGCATCGCTCCGATTCTAGCATAAATGAAGAAAGCGGGCGAGAGCGGATTCACCTTACGAAGACGGGCAGGTCAACGATCATATCCGGTGCTATTAGTAAGGAGTATTCCATAAAATTGGCCAGTTCTTCAGCCGGAACCTCCTCAGGCTCCAATCCCTGATCCGCACCGAAGAGCGCGGCCGAGCCTATGGCGGCATCGCGTTGTTCCCCGCTCATATTAGACCATTCTGAAGGGAAGACGTCCTCAAATCTGGAACCGAGCCGATCCGTTTCACGTTCGGTAGGCGCGAAACTGTTTTCTCCAATTCCTATCGGAGGCACTATTATCGAGATCCCGTCTATGCGTCGCGCTCCATCCGCCGCGAATGTACGCTCGAATCTGATCCTGGCGTTATGGCCGATGCGCCTCCGGAATTTCAGGAGACGACGCCGGTCGTCGCCTTCCTTGAATGCATCCAGGATATTCACCTCTGGATTGATATTGGATACTCTTATTTCACTTCTCTCCGAGTCCCATTGTATGGAGAGGTGCGAGGCATCGCCAGTCTGTCCGCGAAGGGAATGCTGCGCCGCAACGTCGGTGATGATATCGATTGCCGTACGCACTGCAAAGAAACGGAGCGCGTCATCCCTGATTGCGGCCTCATCGAGAGCTGCTGGATTGAGCGCGGCTTTGTGCAGGTCCACGCCCGGAGAAATGAAATCGAAGTGAATGGGGAGTCCGTTCAGACCGTAAGGTCCAAGGTCGCGCAGGTGCATGAACGGATCTGAGAACCTCATGAGCGTCTCAAGGGCGGCTGCATGAAAGCGCTTGAAACGTTCGGAAGCCAAGTCTTCGCCCAACATTTCTCCGCATATGAGCACGGCCTGTGACGTGTTGTAGACCTTGTCGCGCTGGATCGCTGCGAATTTGTATTCCCAGGTATCGCTGAGCGGATTTCGTTCAAATCTGTTAAATGCCATTGCGCCACACATCATCATGTCCAGGTACTGAATTTCGCGGGCGATAAGTTGACGCGTTCCCTCAGAGTCGTCTTCGGGCAACTCCAGCATGCGCCTGACATACAGCGCCTTGAACAGGAACAGCTTCAAAAATTGACGCCATTCCCTGACGTATTGTTTAGTATCCTGGACACCGAATATATGATCGAAATAATCATCTTCCGGCTTGATGAACTGTTCGAAAGACAACGCGGTTGCCTCGTGGTTTGCAACGGCCGGCGCCTGGTGCGCCAATCCGACCTCGCTAGATGGCGCCGAAACGGAAGGTATGTCGGAGCGAGCCTCTTCAGCGCGCGCAGGCGGAAGCATAGCCAACAGGGTTGGGCCTCGGAGTTGCGGGGGGGAAAACTGTTGAACGAAACCGGCAAATAGTCTGGCCAAACCTACAAGATGATCGGTTTGCGAGTGGTCGAAGTTGTCCAGGGGCATGCCTTCTCCTGCGCGTTCCTTCTCAGCCAGACTTTTGGCAAACGCACTGAGCGTCGCGTCGAAGCCGTCGCCTCCGCCACTGACGCTCTGGTATGTCCCGAATAAATCTTCGCGCCGCGCGGCGATCTTTGGAGGTATGCTGCTGCCCATACTGTTGACTTCTTTCTATTGGAATGCCGGAGAATATAACTGTCTACGTTTTTATTGCCAGAGGTATAACAAACGATGACTGCTCCGCGCCTACCGTCGTCGTGCTGCCGTCGAAAACGTTGAGACCGCCTTCATCTGCGCTTTCTCCGTTGTTTTCAACCGAAGGCGTCGCAGATGTGTCGCCGCCGGACGCCTGACCATCCGGCATGATTATCTCGATTGATTCGATCTTCGGTTCGAAGCGCAAGCCGTCTTCATTCATGAAAGGTCCGTCATGGAAACGAATTCCTGCGCCGGGGCCTAGATTCCTGGCAAAGAATTCCAGCGCCATCCGTCCCTCACGGTCTCTCCTGAAATCAGCGAATGGGTCGAGATCCGCGGACTCGTTTCGAATGACGAGCGTCGTCATGCGCTTGTCATAGCCAAATGAGATATCGGCGGGGCCGTCTAACGCGCCTCTTTTTCCTGCACGAAAGACGATTTCATCGATGATCTCGCGCATTGACATGGGGTCCTGCACTCCAGGTTCGTCAGGGATCCGATTCGGAATAGTGACCTTGAGCGAGCGCCTGGTTTTAGGCACGACCTGTATCGTCTTATTAAGATAGGCGAACGGGCGGAAAAAAGCACATGTGCCCTCGAGAGCGCGCTTGAGATCTCCGAATGTCAGATTGTTTGCTTCGAGAAAAGAGGAGAAGATAGTCACCAGGTTAATACGGTTGTTGATGTCGTGGCATTGAGCACCGACAAAAATTCTTTCCCAGCTGTCAGCAGGGATACGACTCCTCATAAACGATGGCAGTGTATTGCGCCTGATCCTCTCCATCTCGGAGATGCGGCGGAGGATCGGTTTCATGTCAGATTTCGTGAGGCGAGAATCCGGCCGTGCGTCTTCACCCTTTCGCTCAATCAGCGCTTCAATCATATCCTGAATCGCGATGACGTGATCGGACAGAAACATGCGAAGGTAATCCTTCCACGCAGTCTCGTAGGCATCCGCGTTTACGAGACTGCCTATTTGCCTTGAGAAACCCTCGAATAGAGAGGCTTTGGTGAGCAACTTATTTTTGTAGAAGACGGCCACTTCAAAATTTCCCGAGCGTTCAAGCCTCAGGTCGCCGAGCGAAAGCACTTTTCCGAATTCGATTCTTCGGCCATTCACCTCCGCATGCGCGCCAAGCGGCGCGAGCTGCGGTGTCGCGTAGACAAACGAACATGACGATGGAATCACGATCGCGGCGCGGGCAACGGCCGGGTGTTCCGATACGGACCTCGATCCGACCACTACGTCGCCCTCGGGCGTGCGCACGAGAACGCCTCCGCCAGGGAGGATCTCCGGCTCGGGGAAATCTTCTCCAGTCTCCAGAAACCGCTTGTATTCCGTTTTGAGCACGTGGATTGCGCTGGAACCGCCGCCGCCGCTCGCGAGCATCATGAATAAGTCCGTTGGACTCCCCGCATCGTGAGCGAAGACGAGGCGGTCAGCAAAAGTTCCAGCGCTGAAGGTGAAACCTTTGTCTGCGATGGCAGGGACTTGCGCAGGACGCAGCTGCCCGTAGATTTCGGCAAGCTCAGGAAGCTGCATCGCCAGCCGCGTGCGCATCCAGTCCACTCCATTCGTATACGTTCCAAACGCCATATGTGCCGCCCTTTCTATAGTTGGCTATTGCCTGATTAGATATCCGGGCCATGAGGCTCCGGGCGCAGGCCTTATCGGCAGATGCCGCCATAAGTTGCGGGGTTTTTGCGAATGAGCGGCTAATGCTACAGCAGAACGGCTATGTCAACCGCAAACCCAGCAATGGCCTACCAGAGCTGGCGGCGCCTATTTTCGGGTTGCCCGTGCCGGTGCGATAGTCTAGAGGGGGGTCACCCCGCCGCACTTAACGAGCCCTCCACAGGGCCTCCAATAGAGGAGTCAGCGATGGTCGAACCGACAAAGAAGGTCTGGATGGACGGCAAACTTGTCGATTGGAAGGACGCAAACGTTCATATTATGACTCATGCCCTGCACTATGGAATTGGCGCTTTTGAGGGTATACGGTGCTACAAGCTCTCGAACGGTAAATCCGCAATCTTTCGCCTCAAGCGCCATGTCCGACGCCTCTTCGATGGGCTCAAGATACTGATGCTGGATCCGGTTTACACTCAGGAAGAGATCATGGCCGCATGCGTGGAGACGGTGCGCGCCAATGGTCTGGATGAGTGTTACGTAAGGCCGATAATGTATATGGGCGATGGAGAGATGGGCCTCTCAGCCAGGAACAAGACCCGTACCGCGATTCCGGTATGGAAATGGGGTGCATACCTGGGCAACGGAGCAGTCGAGAACGGCATACGTGCGAGGGTCTCTTCCTTCAATCGCTATCACGTCAACGTGGGAATGGTGCAGGGCAAGATCGTCGGACAGTACGTCACTTCGGTCCTCGCGAAGCGCGAGGTGCTCCTTGCAGGCTATGACGAGGCGGTGATGCTGGACACGGCCGGCTACGTAGCAGAGTGCTCGGGCGAGAACATATTCGCCATCCGCGATGGCATAATCTACACCCCTCCGATCAATTCTCCGATACTGCCCGGTGTCACTCGTGACGCGGTCGTCACTCTGGCGCGGGAGCTGGATATGGATCTGCGCGAGGAAAAATTCACTCGCGATTTCCTGTATCTCTGCGACGAGGTATTCCTCACCGGCACTGCAGCAGAGATAACGCCTGTACGAGAGGTGGACGACCGCAAAATAGGAGCGGGCAAACCAGGACCCATCACGCAGCGTCTGCAGAAAGCCTTCTTCGATGTGGTGCGAGGCAACGACGAGCGCCATGCCCGTTGGCTCACGCCGGTCTAAAATGCAGAATACAGAATCCAGAAGTCAGAATACAGAATGTTGTCTTCTGTCTTCTGTATTCTGAATTCTGGTTTCTGGGGGTACCCCCCCTCCATGAGGCATTTCCCAGAATGGAAATGCCTTTTTTTCTTTTATTCGCCCATTTTATTTGCTATAGATGCCAAAGCTGAAGATGTGATCAATCTGCGCTGCGCTCGTTGCGAGCTGCGCGCCCAATCGAGGAGGGGTTATGGTTAAGAAGAAGAAGGCGACTGCGAAGAAAAAGACGGCAAAGAAAAAGAAGGGTGGCAAGAAAGCGTTCGGCGGTTACACGGTTAACTTCAATGGCTGCGATGATACGCTAGAGCAGGTACTCGGCCGCACGCCGATCCCGCCGTCACAGATGACGAAGAAGCTCTGGGCATATGTAAAGCGCAATCGCCTGAGCACGAAGGGCCGGTAAGTCTTAATACTTGGTAGTAAGCAAAACCCCGGTGAGGAGACTCACCGGGGTTTTTTTTATGCGATCATTCCGGCAACAGATGAATCTTTTTGCGTCGCGCTCCAAGCTTTCGGGCGAAGTCCTGGTGGTCCATGCAGTTGACGACGTTCGAGAGCTGCATGTCGAGATTGGGATTGAAGACGTCGGGCATTATCCTGAAGATGAAACGGTTGCGGTCCCAATCGAGCGCGGAGAGGTAGGTGAGCATACGCGCAGTGAATTTGAACTTCAGAGCCGTGCTCATCCTGTTCCTGCCGGGCTTCCAGATGCGATATCGAAGTTTCGGATAGAGGTTCGATAATTTGTAGACCTGCTCGTGCACCCAGATGTACCCTTCCTCGAGCTCGCGGATGCTCATTCGTTTCGGCCTGAATACGACATGTCCGAGATCGAACTTAGACCAGTCGTAATGAATGATTCTGCCCTCGGCTTTCATGCGCGCGAAGAGCTGAGTGCCGGGGAACGGCACGAGTATGTTGATCAGGTTGTCGAGCAGAGAATTCTCGTGAATGAATTCCACGAGTCTCGGGAATGACGACGCGTCATCCGCGTCGTTGCCCAGGATGAATGAACCGATCACGTCTATCCCGAAGCTGCGTATCGTATTTATGGCCTCCCCGTACTGCTCGACCTTGTTGATACCCTTCGAGAGGCCCTTGAGGCTCTCGGGCGAGAGGCTTTCGAAGCCGATGAAGATGTGCTGACAGCCCGCTTCCTTCATCAGCTGCAGGAGTTCAAGGTCGCGCCCCACGTTGACCGAGCACTGGCAGGTCCATCCGCTAATGTCGTACTCCCGGTTCATGGGGATGAGCGCCTCCGTGAGCATCTCCTTTATGCGCGCGCGATTGCCCACGAGGTTGTCGTCGGTGAGGAAGAGTTGCTTAATGTAGTTGTCGTGGACTGCGCTTCGGTAGATGTCGTGGATCTCCTCCCGCACCTGCGCAGGGGACTTGTAGCGCATGCGCGAACCGAGAAAATCCTGCACCGAGCAAAAGTCGCAGTCAAACGGGCAGCCGCGCGAGGTCTGCATGAGGTTCGCGACATAGAACTCGTTTTTGAGGAGATCGCGGCGAGGAACTGGAGATGTAGAGAGTTCGGGCTTTTCCTGAGTTGCCGGGAGATACAGGGGTTTGAGGGAGCCGTTTTTGAAGTTCTCGATCACCTCGTTCCATCGGCCCTCGGCCTCGCCCACAAAGACGCTGTCAGCGTGTGCTGCGGCCTCGTCCTGAAGCATGGAAACGTGAACGCCGCCGAGGATGACTTTTTTGCCGCGCCTGCGGAATTCGTCGGCGATTTCGTAGGCGCGAGTGGCCTGAAGGGTCATGACCGTGATGCCAACGAGGTCGCAGTCGCAATCGAACGGGATCTCCTCGATATTTTCATCGACGATGCGGATATCCACGCCCCGAGGGGTGAGCGCCGCGACAGTAGGTATAGCAAGCGGCATGCCCCAGAACCCGCGCTTCATTCCTATGAATTCCGCAACAAAGCGGAAGTCGAAGAACTCCCGTTCGCCGCGATTTTTGCAGGGTACTATGAGAAGTAGTTTCATAAGTACGTAAAATTACATAAGTGGCGAGTTCATTGCAAGTTGCTCGCCGCTCTCAAGAATTCTTGACATGGAGAAAGGCTTCAACGAGATAGTTTCGCCATGTCTCCATCGCGTGAAATCACAAGGCCTGATCCGAGATGCCCTCGTTGTAAATCAAAGCGGATCAAGAAGCGTCTTGACGGGTCGAGCGCATGCAGCCGCTGCGGACAACGCATTGCTTCGGACGGTAGGTTGATACCTTCCGCCGATCGCCGAGGTGAGTGTGCTGAGGAATCGCCGCAGATGAATCTGCTTTAGAGGCGGGTGACTGGAACTCATTTCAAAACTCTGTCGCTCGGTCCGGATGGTCCTTCTGGACGCAACTTCGGAGGGGGAAACCCCCTCCCCGCGCCTACGGCGCGGTTCCCCTCCCCAGCGTCCAGAAGGACCATCCTCCCCTCGCAGAGTTTTGAAATGAATTCCAGTCACCAGTCACGACTTTCCAGAATCCCCTTGCCTTGCGCCTCGTCTTTATGGTTTAAGTGCCCGCCAAAGCAGTGAAACCCATTGAAACAAAAGGAGGTCTTCTGAGTTCTTACTATCGCAGGGGCGGCGACAGACTCGGCCGACATCGCGTGATTGCGCCCGAAGGCGCCCTGCCTCAAGCAGCCACAAGGCTCGACAACTCTCTGCCGATCTTCGACAACGAAATTCTCATCAACGTCAGCACGCTGAACATAGATTCTGCCTCATTTCGCCAGATGAAGGAAATCGCAGGCGGGAAAGCCGACGGCGTGGCGAAGCAGGTCCTGGCAAACGTCGAGAAGATGGGCAAGCAGCAGAACCCTGTCACGGGCTCCGGCGGCATGCTCTTGGGAACAGTGGAGGACATGGGGCCGGGCTATTCAAATCCGTGCAAGGTCAAGCGCGGGGACAAGATATGTACGCTGGTATCCCTCACTCTGACCCCCCTCATCATAGAGAAGATCAAGGACGTGCGCGACTCGGAGCAGATCGACATCGACGGTAAAGCGGTGCTCTTTGACTCAGGAGTGCTGGCAAAAATTCCAGCCGACATGGATCTCAACGTCTGCCTCGCGCTTCTTGACGTGGCAGGCGCGCCGCCGCAGGCCGACAGGCTAGCTCGAAAAGGGGACACGATCTACATCATCGGGGCCGGCAAATCGGCCATACTCTGCGCTGCAGCGATCCGCGAAAAGCTCGGCAAGGATTGCACGATCATCGCCTCCGCGACGCGCGAGGAGAGCGTGGAGACGTTCAAGGCGCTGGATCTTGTCGATGAATGTTTCGTTGCGAACGCGCTCAAGCCGGCGGAGACGATGGACAAGGTGGCAAAGATCACCGAGGGAAGGATGTGCGATCTGTGCATCAATACAGCAAACGTCGAGGGTACTGAGCTTTCGTCCGTGCTCGCGTGCAAACAGGGCGGCAGGGTCTATTTCTTCAACATGGCCACTAATTTCCAGAAGGCGGCGCTCGGCGCCGAGGGAGTGGGAATGGACGTGGAGATGATCATAGGCAACGGATATGCGCCAGATCATGCCGAATTCACCCTCAACGTCTACAGAAAGAATCCAGCCGTCAGGAAGTGGTTCGACGGCAAGTTCAGTGTCTAGTACTTTGGTACGTTAGTTTGTTGGTACGTTGGTACGTTGGTACGAAAAGCGTGACGACCATGTGATGCACTCATTTTGTACGAACGTACTAACGTACTAACGTACGACATGGAATTCGAGATGATTGATACAGCGAACCCCACATATTATCAGCGCATCAAGATCTGGAAGGACGTCTCGCCGGAGGAGTGGAACGATCCCCGCTGGCAGCTCAAGAACTCCGTGCGCGACGCGGAAGGGCTCGGTCGCGTTATCAACTTGACCGAACAGGAGAAGGCCGACATCGAAGAAGCGCTCAAGCATTCCAGATTCCAGGCGACTCCATATTTTCTTTCGCTCATCGACGAGAACAATCCCGAATGCCCCATACGAATGCAGTGCATGCCCACTATCTGCGAACTTGAGCCTGGGCTGGGCGATCTCATCGACCCGCTCGCCGAGGATGCAGACTCTCCGGTGCCTCGGCTTGTGCACCGTTACCCGGATCGCGTGCTCTTTCTGGTATCCGAGCTCTGTTCGATGTACTGCCGCTTCTGCACGAGGAGGCGGCTCGTAATAGACCGCACGACTTCGCAACTCGCGTCAGAGCACGACCTTGCCATCGAATACATTTCAAAGCATCGCGAGGTGCGCGACGTCATCATCTCCGGCGGCGATGCGCTCATGCTTCCGCTGGCGTCGCTCGAGCGCATCATACAGAAGCTGCGCGCCATACCTCATGTTGAGATCATACGCGTGGCGAGCCGTTTCCCGGCTGTCATGCCGATGGGGGTTACGGACGAAGTCGTGAACATGCTCAAGAAGTATCAGCCGATTTACTTCATGACTCACTTCGCGCATCCTTACGAAGTGACGCCATATGCGGCGGCTGCATGTGCGAGGATTGCGGACGCGGGCATGCAGATCCATAACCAGTCGGTGCTCTTGCGCAAGATCAATTCCGATCCGAGCATCATGAAAAAATTGATGCACGAGCTCCTGAAAATACGCGTGAAGCCTTACTATATCTACCAGTGCGATCTCGCCTCAGGAATAGAGCACTTCCGGACTTCTGTCTCAAAGGGTTTTGAAATCATGGAATACCTGCGCGGGCATACATCGGGCCTCGCGCTACCCACGTTCGTGATCGACGCGCCGGGCGGAGGCGGCAAGATCCCGGTGATGCCTAATTATCTTCTGACGCTCACCGACGACCGCGCCGTTGTGCGCAACTATCGCGGGCTCATGAGCAGCTACACAAATCCCCGGGAGCGCGACAGCACGTGCTCCACCGCTCTGGAGATCGCTAAAACGCTAGCTCCAGAGGAGGCGAAGAATACGGCGTTCTTCGACCTGGTGGATGGGAAGAGGGTGACGTTGAAACCGCAGGTGTGAATCGTACGTTAGTACGTTAGTACGATGGTACGTTTGTACAAAATTAGTGCATCACATGGTCATCACGCTTTTCGTACGAAAGAACTAACGTACCAACGTACAACTGGAAGGCATATGGCCTACAGAAAGTTAAACCTGGACCGGGACAAGATCGACCAGTGCCGCGATATCGCCGCACGAATCGTATCGCCCGTGCAGAAATACATAGATCGTCACTCGACGACCTCCATTGAGCGCTCTGTGCTGCGCATATTCGGAATCGAAGATGCGCACCTCGAAATGCCGCACGCCAATCTCATCGTCGACAGGCTGGATCGCGACAGATTGCGCAAAGGAATAGCCCACTGGTTCGGAAGGGCGCTCGTGCACACGAAGCTCGATGCGAAGGTGCTGGCGAAAAAACTCGCAACCGACGAGTTGCGTCTGGAAGATATCCCCGAAGTTCCTGAAGAACATGCGCGACGGGCTGCGAGGGAACTCGCCGAAGCAGGGCTCAGAAGACTTGATGAAGCGAGGAGAAAACGGGATGGCGCGGCCTCAAATCTGGGGATCGGGCCTCAGCCCTGGAAATATCTCATCGTGGCGACCGGAAACATCTACGACGATTGCGCCCAGGCGGTATCGGCGGTTGCTACCGGCGCCGACATTATCGCTGTGATCAGGACCACGGCGCAGTCTCTTCTCGACTACGTTCCCGACGGAATCACCACGGAGGGTTTCGGCGGCACGCTTGCCACGCAGGCGAATTTCCGCGTGATGCGCACGGCGCTTGATGAGGCCGGACGCAAGGCAGGGAGGCACATCAGGCTCGTGAATTATTCGTCTGGTTTGTGCATGTCCGAGATAGCTGCCATGGCGGCGTTCGAGCGGCTGGACGTGCTGCTCAACGACTCCATGTACGGCATCCTCTTCCGCGACATCAATATGAAGCGGACGTTCGTCGATCAGTATTTTTCGAGGCTCATCTGCGCGCGCTCGGGCATCATCATCAACACCGGCGAGGACAACTATCTCACCACCACGGACGCCTATCGCAACGCGCACCACGTCCTCACGAGCCAGTTCATAAACGAACAGTTTGCGCTGAACGCGAATCTGCCGCCGGAACAGATGGGCCTGGGCCACGCCTTTGAGATGGATCCGACGCTGGAAGACGGATTTCTCTACGAACTTGCACAGGCTCAGATGATACGCGAGATCTTCCCGCGCGCGCCCATCAAATTCATGCCGCCCACGAAATTCATGACGGGCGACATCATGTTCGGAAACGTGCTCGATACGATGTTCAACGTCTGCGGCATAATAACCGAGCAATCGATACAGCTTCTCGGAATCCCCACGGAGGCCATGCACAATCCCCACTTGCAGGACCGCTACTGGGCGCTTAAAAATGCGAATTATATCTTTCAGAATCTGAGGCACATCGGCGATGAGATAAGCTTCAATCCAAACGGCAAGATCGCGAGGCGCGCGCACACGGTACTTGAGAATGCGCATAAATACCTCCGAAAGATCGAGGTCATGGGCCTCATGAAGTCGATCAGCAAGGGGATGTTTGCGGAGATAGAACGCGCAGAGGACGGCGGAAAAGGGCTTGAAGGGGTATTCCAGAAGGATCGCGCCTATTTTAATCCGGTGCTTGATCTGTTAAAAGAACGTGGATCGTGATTCGTGATTCGTGGATCGTTAAATCGCCCGAGTACTTGAGGCCTTTACGAACCACGATACACGAGTCGCAAATCACGGAAGTTCGATGCTTAAAGTTAATCTCAAGAAGCTCAAGGCATATGGCGACCGGCTGGACGACGGAATCGTCCAGCTCTCGTTTACGCTGCCTGTCTCTGCCTCGCCCGAGGCAAAGGAAGCTGCACGCCGCTACGCCGAAGGGCTGGGGCTGGAGAAGGTCTCCATTCCGGCGATGGAGCCGATGGGAGAGGGATTTGCTTATTTCGTGGCGTACGGTTACGCCAAGCACTCTATCGACTTCACAAAGATTCGCGTGCCCAAGGTCGAAATTCCGCAGATGGATTATTCCGAGCTCAAGGACTACATGGCCCGCAACATCGACAGGCAGATAGTGGTGATAGGCGCCGCCACCGGCGCCGACGCGCACACTGTAGGCATCGACGCAATAATGAACATGAAGGGATTTGGCGGCGATTACGGGCTGGAGCGTTACCCTCTCATGAAGGCTATCAACCTGCGGAGCCAGCTCACCAATCAGCAGCTGATCGACAAAGCGGCGGAGCTTTCTGCAGATGCTATCCTCATTTCGCAGGTGGTCACTCAACGGGAATCGCATATCAAGAATCTGAAGGAATTTCGCGATCTCATAAAGAAGGACAAGCGGCTTCCCAAAGAACTTGTGACGATCATAGGCGGGCCGCGCATCGACCACGCGCTTGCGCTTAAGCTAGGCTTTGACGCGGGCTTCGGGCCGGGCACAAAGCCGTCGCAGGTGGCAAGTTTCATCGTGCACGAATACATGAAGAGGCGCGGCCTCAGGGAAAAACAGGCGACGGTCGAGACTCAGGCGCAACCCGCGTCTCAGCGCACTGAGATCAATGCGCCTGCATTACATTCTGAAAAGCCTCGTCACGAACACCATCATGCGGGAAAACACCACGGCGACAGGCCTCGAGGGGAAGAACGCCATACTCACAAGCCGCGCCAGGCTGTACATCATGCGGCCACGGTGACGCCGAATAAACCTCCGGAGGCCTTAGATCAAAATACAGATACACTGCCGGCGGCAGTGCCGCAGAAGAAACGCAGGCGCCGCGGTCGTCGCGGTGGCAGGCGTCATCGCAAACGTCGCGAGAAGATCAACGCGGCGACAAACACGCCGGAGAGCGGGAGCTAGAGATGGCTGGAATAGGAATAATACTCAATCCATATTCGCGCTCCAACCGGAGCAACCCGGAGAGGATAAAGAAGCTCGGGTTTATCGTTGGCGACAAGGGCTCGTGCCACTCCACGGAGACGCTCGATGAAGTGCGCGAGCTGGCGCACGAGTTCAAGGGGCGCGGCGTGGACATCCTGGGAATCTCAGGCGGAGACGGAACGAATCATCGTACGCTCTCCGCTTTTCTCGAGGTCTACGGAGATGCGCCGCTGCCAAAGGTCGCTCTGCTGCGCGGCGGGACGATGAACAATCTTGCTAATCAGCTTAGAATCAAGGGCGCCCCTGAAAGGATACTTTCGAATCTGATCCTGAAATACCACGAGAGTATTCCGTTCAAGGAGACACAGCTCAATATGGTGCGCGTCAATGGGGCCTATGGATTCCTCATGGGGTTGGGACTCATAGGCCGTTTCATAGACGTATATCAGGATGTGGAAGGCGGTCCTTCGCCTGCGCGGGGCGCATGGCTGCTTTCCCGCGCCATGTTTTCCGCGGCGCTCAACGGCAAGTTCGCGCAGCGCCTCTGCGAAAGGTTTGATTGCCGCATGACCGTAGACGGCAAGGTTCAGCCGTTCAAAAACGCGATGATGATTTTTGCGGGGACCATGACCACCCTCGGCTTTAATTTCCGTCCGCTCTATCGAGCGACTTCGGAGACTGGGAGATTCCAGGCCGTAGCTATTTCAGCGACAGGGCGTCAACTCCTCTCCACCTTCCCCAAGGCGTTCTTCGGGCTCCCGGCCAGATCCGAACACTACATCGATGAGATGTGCCAGAGCCTTGTGCTGGAGTTCGACAAGCCGATGGAATACACCGTGGACGGCGATTTTGCCGATGCGCCGGTCACTCGCCTGGAAATAAGCACAGGCCCCCTGCTGACGTGCATAATTCCTTAACCTCCTCTTCGATTTTGGCACGGGATATGCTGTATTAAAGCGTGCGTTCGTAATCAACGCGGTCTGCTGGCGTAGGCGTGCGGACAGCGAGGAGTTATTTCATGATATCAATGTCATATATTGGACTCATCCGTCCGGCCCATAAATTGCGCATCGCGGCGGATGTCACCGCATTGACGCTGATTCTCATTTTGATGGGCTGCAGCGGCGGCGGCGGTGGAGGGGGATCCGCGACCACTCTCGTTTCATCGACGTCCGGAAGCGTATGCATGAATGGCGAGTATTCGTACCGCGTAGAAGTATCGGGTGGCACGGCGCAGGACATACAGCTCGAACCCGATCCGCTCGCTGCGGGCTATCAAGGCAGCATGGGCGGTCAGATAAAGGGTGTGGCGTCAATGAATCTGGCTGCGAGCGCTTCTGAACCCGTTGAGATGCTGGTCTGGGGGAGTGGAGCGACTATAAAATACGGGACCGAGGACACGGTCCTGGGAACGGTCGTCCTTCAAAGGCCCGGAGCGGTAACGGACCTGGCGCCGATCGCCTACGGCGGAAAGCAGATGATAGTCTATGGCACGGAGCGGGGCATTGGGCTCGCAGGGGCCGACAGCTCTGGAAAACTTACTGACCTCGCTTCAAGCGGGGCGTGGCGTTCGGTGCCGTTCGGCGTCGTCTCGCTTGCGGTCAGCGATGACGGCAGCTCGATTCTCTTCGCAAGCGGCGACGGATATATGCAACAGATTTCGACGGCCCAGCTGGAGAGCGGAGAGAAGTGCTCCGGCGTTGTCGTAGCGGGCATCACGCCGAGTTCAGCCGGAGAGATGTTCGTCCCGGTCAAGGCGGTGATCGGCGGCCCTCACGTCCTGGTGCTGGCAAAATCATCTTCCACGATTACAACCTCAGCGCCTACCTTCGAGCAGGCCTTTGATCCGATTTTCAGCGCTATTGCGAACGATGCTCCATCTGCCACGGTTGCCGCTATTTCCTCATCCGGCGGGCAGGCGGCGGCCGTCGGTTTTACAGCGGAAGACGGCAGCTTCAGCCGCTTCGATCGGTTTATCCCTACCGACGTAGCATCGGACGGGACTAATTTCTATGTCGTGGGCATCGCTTATTCGCAGCAGGCAGCCACGCAGTTCATCGGCTCCAATTGTTCGGGACAGCAATCCTCCGATACGACCGTCTGCCTGCGCGAGGCGGCAAGAAACGGCACCCTCGTAAAATACATGGGCACAAGCGGCCTATATCAGTTTACCGCCGGTTTCTTCATCTACAGAAAGACGGATGACTTCTCAAAAGCAGATCACTTTGCGCAGATACAGCTCCCGGCGTTTATCCAGGACGAGAACGCGCCGTCATTCATATACGTAATCGAAGCAAGCGGTGACGAAGTCTATGTCCGCGGACCGAATTTCCTGACTTCAATGCACAGGGATACGTCATCGTCGGGAAAAGAGGATTGGAAATATGACGCGGTCGCCGATTCCAAGGCGGGGTTGATGGCGGGGTTGCCGAACCGCATAACGCCGTATGCAGGTGGTGCAGTCTCTAGCTTTACTGCGGTTCGTGCGGATGATGGCTCCGGCGCATCGGCGCTTGAAATCATGGCCGCCGATCGTACATTCAAGGTGATCGACACGGGCGCCATCTATGTGCGCGTGGAGGGGGCAAGCCTCGTTTCGGGAAAGGCGCTCGTCGCCGCCATAGAGATGGCCTTCGGCCGTGGAGGCAAGCTCTATCTCGAGAACGCGGCGGAGCGCAATTCCATCAGCATGGGAGTGGGCGGAGCGTTTGCGAGCCGCGCTGCTTACGACGGCGCCAAGCTTGCATACGCATGGTCATCGATTGCCAGCGAAGCCACGCAGCCATGGAGGCTTGCGGTGCAGGCCGGCACTGATAAAACAACTTACGGAGAGAAGACGATCAACCGCCAGGGCGAATCGACCGGCGAATTCAAGGATTTTCCTGCGGTTGCCGCAGGAGAAGCGAATCCAGGTGTTCTCAGGGGCATCGGCGGGCTAATGCTCTCGCCGAAGGGGACGCTCACCGTACTCTATAACGGATACTCCGCATCAGAGGGGAAGTGGTACGATCAGTTGGCGATCTACCCGATCACAAAACAGGCTTCGAAATACGAGATCGGCGCGGCAATATGCGTCATGAACACTCTCGTCACGCAGGGCGGAGAAAATGAAGACGCTGGATCGCTGCTCGCGGTCACCGAGAGCGGCGGCAACTACGAAGCGATCTTCGCGGCGCCGGCAGGAATTTATTCCTGGAAATGCGTTCCGCCGAACAATGCGGAGCCGGTCGCTTCGCAGATATTCGGCACTACGAATCTCGTCGATGCTGCGGTCGATGCCAAGGGAGGTTCGAAGATCTCCATGGTCGACGGAGACAAGATAGTTGTAAAGGATCTGGCTAACAGGCAGGCGTCAGGTTTGGCCGTTTCCGTTCAGCGAAAGCAGGGCTCGCAGCTTTCGAAGCTCGTTGGCGCGCACGTCGCCATGACCGGCAATGCGATCGCGCTCGCGTCTCCGTACGGCGCTGCGGCGACGTTTTCGCTCTACAGTATCGCTCAGGGGCAGCCTTCGCTCGTCGCCGCCACGCCTTTGTCGAGGTTTTTTGACGTGAAGTCCTTCAGCGCATTTCCGCAGTACCTTCTGGCGAGTTCACAGGCCAGCGGTATAGAGATCTACTCCCTTGCGAATTAGACTTTAGAATTCAGGATTTTTCTGTGAACAATTTGAACATGCCTCTGGCGATATCCCCCTTCGCTTCTTCGTAGCGATCGAAGGTGCCCAGATCGTTGAAATATCCGTGATAGATATACGCGGCCACTTTTCCGCCCCCCCCAAGCAGTTTCAAATATCCGTCCTTGATGAGGCTCGACGACTCGCCGGCCGGAGGCAGCAGGTCTACGATGTGCGGGCTCACCACCTGCAGCCCGGTGTAGAAATATTGACCCGAACCGAATCCGGTTACGTTGCCCGAATCGTCCACCGCGACGGGCGTGTACGAATATCTATCCTCAAGGGGTTTGAGAACCATCGTCGCCGCTGTGCCTGAGTTTTGATGTCGCGAGATCAACTCATCAAGGTCGACGTCGATGAGCGCGTCAGAGTTCAGCGCCAGAAACGGTCTGCCTTCGAAGAATGGGGCCGCCTTCCTGATGCCGCCACCCGTATCCAGCAGCCTGGGTTCCTCTGAATAGAAAATCTCCACGCCATATTTCGATCCGTCGCCAGCGTACTCACGGATCATATCGCCCAGGTGATGGAGGTTGATGGCAACGCGTTTGATTCCGCTTCTCGCCAGGTAGCGCAGCTGATGGTCTATAAGAAGGCAGCCGTCAAGCGGCAGAAGCGGCTTCGGAGTAGAAAGCGTCAGCGGCCTGAGCCTCGTGCCCAGGCCCGCTGCGAGCAACATAGCGCCGTCGATTTCAGAATTCATCGCCACTCCGGGAGATATTTTTCAATTACCTCGCGAAGCCTCGCGCGCTCAGGCATCCTGGCGAACGCATCCCGCACATAGCCCAGGGAGTTTGGGATGTACTGCAGGAAGTTTGGATTCTTTTTCACGCGGTCGATGAAGACAAAGCGGCCCGCGTCCTTGAGCTTTCTCTGCACCGTGACCATGTCGAATTCGCGTCGCACCGAAGCCGCGTCTCTTCCAACCCTGGAAGCATAATATGCGATGAGCGCATCGAGCGTATCGTCAGCGAGTTTGACATACGAATCGCGCGTGAGGGCCACGAGGTCGTATACGCGAGGGCCCTGGAGGGCATCCTGAAAATCTATAATGTAGAGATCATCGTCCTTGATGACGAGATTTCTGCTCTGAAAATCGCGATGAGTGAAACCGCGGGGCATGCGTTCGATATCGCTTGTTATCGCGCGCGTCTCTTCCTCAAATATATGGAGGTCTTCGTCGGACATCTTTGCGCCAAGCCTGGCCTCAACGCCGTACTCGCGAAAGTGATCGAACTCCCAGTTCAGCAGTCGGGCGTCGAACGAACGCGCGCACGCAACGCATGATTTGATTTCTGCGCTTCGCGTGCGCTCCTGCATGAGAACGAGAAGATCTACGGCCTTCTTGTACCACAGAAGGCGCTCCGGTTCGGATGCGTTTTCCACTACGCGCGCCATGAGCCTATCGCCCAGGTCCTCGAGGACCATGAGGTGGTGAACCTCGCTGTAACATCTTATTGCTGGGACTGGCAGCCCGAGTCCCGAGAGATAACGCTCTACGTTTATGAACGGCAGCTCTTTGTGCGTACCGTTGAAGTTGGTGATTTCTTCGGACACTGACGATTTTCCCTCCGGCATCTGCATTACGATGAAAGTGTTTCCGTCCGATAAAACTGCGCGATAGTACGTTCGATAGGACGCGTCGCCGTGCAGTTTTATTAGCTGGGAGATTTCCGCCGTCGAACTCACTTCATCATTCAGTATTTTTTGCAGTATCTGTTTCATATCGTTCATGGAATGACGGTGAAACTCACGTCTGAGTTGCTGGAATTACCGTGCACCTGCACGTATACGGGCCCTTCACCGATAACCGCCTCGAACGGAACAGTCGCCGTAATCGCCTCTATCTCGGAAGAGGTAGGGTTGTCCAGAAGCCTGTATGATGTCGCCGTAGTTGCCGCGCCGCCTATCACTACGATGACTTCGGGATATGAAGTGGAAAAGCCGAGGCCGAAGATGGTGATGTTGTCGCCGGGTGAGCCCGCGTTCGGATCGACGCGCGATATGATCGGCGGCGCATCGGTGGGCACGTCCGGCTGAAAGCCGTCGCTGCTGCCGCAGGAATTCACCAGCAGCGAGAGGATTGCAGCTATGAGATAAAATATGCGCATCGCGACGCCTTGTAGATTAATCACCATCGCTGCGCAAGGGATATGAGCCTGACGTTTACGGTATTACGACTGCCAGCTTGCCGGCAAGGTCCTGTTCGAAGAATTTTCTCGCCTCGGCCGTAAGCCCTGAGAGGCTGAGTGGATTGAAATAGCGTTCTCTGAGGCGGGAGGAGAATTTGGCGGCAAAATGGCTCGCTGTCTCGTATCTCTCCAGTTCGTCGCGGGTGAGGGATGCGTCAAAGCCGTGGCGTCTGAACTGTCTCTCGAACAAGTCGGGCGCACACGTTCCGCTGCGGTTCGCTGCGGCGAGATGGATGAGCAGGAACTTGTCCACCTCTGCCTGGAGTTCGAGTTCGAGCTGCGATACACAGCGGCCCTTTGGCGCGCGATCGGCAACATAGAGGAAGTGGCTTGCCCCCTCTGTTGCGCAGGAGAATTCCTCGATGCAGTCGAGCGGTTCTCGCAATTCCAGAGCGGTCAGGATCGCAGGCGCGATGTACAGCCCCACTTCGACAAATTCGCCCGACTGGCTGACGAGCAGCATCTCACGGTTCGAGAACCTGCTGTGGATCTCGACATCAGCGGGATTGCTCCTCATCATGACGAGAAAATGATCGATGTCGAGGGCGTCGCTTATCCCGTAGAGTTCGCAAAGCGTTCTGTAGATATCGCCAATCTTCATGGCCTTATTGATCAATGGCAGGATGCGAGAATACCCTCTCGCTCCAGGATTTCCGCGAGCCTCTCGTCCTGGTTTTTTCGCCACCTTCGGTAGATATTCAGGAGTTCCATGTTTGAAGATGCCTTGTTGCACGGCGACATACGGAAGAGTGCTCCCACGAGCGATACGAATTTGGACGCGAGTTCCGCATAGATCTCCGCAAATAGCGGATCGCTGACGAGCACTCCGGAGAGGGTTTCGTATGCGCACCCGCCTATATGCATGTAATATGACGTTCCCACGATGCCCCTGCGCATGCTCTCGGCAAAGAATCCAAGCGCCAGGAGCGTACAGTCTCCGATTCTTTTGAGTGACTGCGTCTTGTCAGAGCCCTCTTCGGAGATCGCCTCCATGAAGCGTACTCCGAGCGGGCGTTCCTCCTCATAGAATTCGGGAAGCCTTGCTGCATCATGGTATTCGCTGAGCAAATTGACGATGTAAAACTCGGCATCTTCGCTGGTAACGACTCTTTCGAGCAGGAGGGCGCGCTTGAGATCGTCACGTATGATCTCCCTGAGCCGCGCTCCATGAATGATGAGTCCTTCTTTCATTATCTTCACCACGAATAAAAACAGCAATATCCATGCCATAGTGTGGATGCTCCGGAAAAAATTTCGAGCTTCTATCTTTTTGTTTTTAAAGCGAAACAGATGTGGAAAAAACAGTTCGTCTCCTGCAGGGAGCTGAATAATCGATAAAAACGGGGCATTTTTACCCCAGGGATGGGGTAATTTAGATATTGCCGCCGACGTGTGCTGCCTCGTGCTCCGCTTTTTCTTCAGCAACGTCTTCAGTGGGTTTGAAGAGTGCGCTCGATACCCTGCGCATCATTATGACGCCGGTGATCACCTTCATGAGGTAGTTTGCGAACATCCAGAGCAGCGTCGCCGTGAACAAGAGACCCTTTGCATCTATTGCCCCTGAGGCGATCATTGGCCCGCTGAGGTAAGGGGAGAGCAATTCAACGGTCATTGCATTCGTGGTGCCCAGTCCTCCCGGCGTAATCGGAAGCGTTCCAACGAGGAAGACCAGGGGGATGTTGCTCAGTATCTTGGTGAAAGGGATGTCGGTGCCGAAGGTCTTGAGCACTACAAACATCGAAATGATGATGGTCAAGTGTATAGGCGTGCGCATAGCCGTCACGCGGAGGTAATCATATACGCGTGCCTGATCGAAGATATGAAAGACGTTTCGTTTGCGCAGGCGCTCTATAAAAGGGACACGGATGTGTCTGCCCAGTATCCTCTCCGGCCATCTACGCCAGAACGCCAGCCAGACGAATACGAATCCGTAGGCCGTTGCGGCGGTAAGCTGCACCGTTCTATTGAGCGCGATCCCGCCTATCGTAAAGTCCTGAAAAAATGAACCTGCGAAGGCCAGATTGATGATCCAGAGCAGATCTATGAATACGATAAAGAGGAAGATACCGAGCGCCTGAAAGATCGGGATGCCGTAGCGGCGCTTGAGGTAATAGGCAAAACCCGCCTGGCTCGCCGGGTAGCTGAGTACCATGAGGAGATATGTGACTCCTCGCGCGGCGAAGATATCTTTAAAAGTAACAGGGCGGCTGAAGTCGGAGATGACCCTCTGCGTGACCCAGCTGTCTACTATGTAAATAAAAACGAAATATCCGACAGCAAACGCTATAAATACCGGCAAGTTGACGAATTTAAGAGCCTTCCAGACTTCCGACGGAGGATAGATATGGAAGAGATAGGCAAATATACCGGCTGCGACCGCCCACGGTACGAAGTGTTTTATCTTCGAGAAAATTTTTTTCATAAAAAGTACGCAACTTTTCCGATCGAACAGCCGATAAGGATAATAGAAGTAGGGGAGCAATTCCGCTCTGTCAACGATCGAATCCAAAGATTTGACGGGGGCAGGGGGAAGGAGACAGTCCCCGTCACCTCAATCCCCCATCTCCTTTCCCCATTTAAGAACCCGCGGCGCCTATTGGCATCGCGGGTTCTTATTTTTTTTTGGGGACCTCTAATAACCGCCCATCTGCTGCGTTGCCCTCCATCGGCACGGCCTGCGACGTACTTCAAGTACGACTCGGCCGGCCTCAGTCGGGCGCCTTGCATCTGGACGGTTCTTAGAGGTCCCCTGACATATGGAAGCCTCTGGCAATGACGTATCTCTCGGAAGAGGTCTTGCGCGTGGCCTCCGGTATCACAGTTGCGACCTCTTCGAATCTGCGTTTGAGCTCTGCGATGAAGCCCGCGAACTCTTCGCCTGGGAAGATCTTCACCACAAAATTGCCGCCGGGTTTTAACAGCGAGGAGCAGAGGTTGAGTGCGAGCACGCACAGTTCGTACGAACGATACGAATCGGCGAATGCGATACCGGATAGATTCGGAGACATATCCGAGAGCACTGCATCTGCCTTGCCTCCGCAAAGATCATGGATCTCTGAAATCGAAGATTCATCTTCAGCGTTGCCCTTTATGAACCTGCAGTTGGGCTGAAGCGAGATCTTGAGGGGGAGGAGGTCTATACCTATGACCCTGCCGTTTTGACCCACCATAGCCGAAAGCTCCTGCATCCAGCTCCCAGGCGCACAGCCCAGATCGATTGCAACGTCCCCCCGGCGGACCAGCTTGAATCTTTTCTGCAGCTCGGCAAGTTTATACACGGCGCGCGATGCCTTGCCCTCACGTTTCGCGCGCTTGTAGAAGTGGTCTTTTCTCTCGTAGCCCATGAGGGAGAGATAAGCGGATTTGATACCGATTGCAAATACACAGGGCCGGCAAATTTTCTTCCAGTGATGCCAGCAAAGCGTCATTGGCGGTTGGCCATTCAGGTTCAGCGTTGCTTGCTGATATCGGGGTCTGGATGCCCCGAAATCGCCTTTATTGGGTGTAACAGACCGCCAGATCGCCGGATTCACTCCAATAATACTTAAATATATCATCAAGTTGTATGTGTCTCCATCTGGCAAGGGGCTTGCATATAAGAGGTGCGTAGGGTTGACCAAGGAGGCAATTATGAAGAGCGGGGGCAGCGTAGATTTCGCAAAGGCGGCAGTGGCGACATTCAGGAAGATCAGCAACGTAAAGGATCTGTCTGAAGTTCCAGCCGTCGTATCTGATACGGTAAATGCTGCAAGCTCAGCTGCTTCCGGATTTGTTTCCAATGCAAATGCGAAATTCAATAAGCTGACTTCTTTGGGCGGTGGTATCAGGGCTCAGCTTTTCGGAGATCGTGCACCTGCGACATCTGAGATCAAGGGCGAGACACCGCGCGTGCTTGCGATGGCGTCAGCGCTTGCCTTTCCCACGCCGCTCGCGTTTTCGCTGCTTGCAAGCGTAGTCAAGGATCTTTCGAATTCATAAAGGGAGGGGATCATGGCAAAGAAATGGACGCGTGAAGAAGTCATCAGATTGTTCGAAATCCTGGTCGAGCGGGAATCTCCGCTAGTGAGCCATCCCAAATTCAGGGCCCTGCTCAATCGAGATGAGAACCTCCTCACGAATCAGGTGATTCGTGAAGCCAATGGCAACATAGCCTATCGTTCCGTGGAATTCGACGTAGTTGATTGCGAGGATGCTGCATTCTGGGATCGCATCGACGACACGCCGTACAGCGACATGATTCAAAATAATGCTGCTGCTGCGTTGGTAAAGATGGCGGAGAAGTTCGGAATATTGAGCTGAACGAAATTTAATATAACAATAATGCTGATATGGTAATAAAACCCCCGAATAAACCGGGGGTTTTCTTTTATTTGAAATACCTCGCAACAATTTTGCGTTTTGTGACGATAACCTTATTGGATGGCTCGCAAATTCACATAGCACGTAATTGAGGGAGCGATGAGGGTCGCTTCCCTGTTGATTTTTTTCAGGCATGGGATTGAGAGAGGAGGGTTAGGGCCTGCCTTTCTTCCCCGCCAGACAAGGAGTCAGCCGCGCAAAGAGATCGCTTTTGGTCTTTCGATGAATAAATTCGACTAAAATGCGTAGCTTTTGGGCAAGTAAATCAAAAAAACGGCCAGAATCATAAGATTCTGGCCTGGTGGGCAGGGACGGAATTGAACCGCCGACACGTAGATTTTCAGTCTACTGCTCTACCGACTGAGCTACCTGCCCATTTAACTTGCTTGAAACTAAGGAGTTTTAAAAAAGCTGGCGCAACATAGACGATCGCGAAAAAGCTGTCAAGCAGCATGGTTTAATAACTAAATGCACATAGATTTCAGACTCATCTGTGGATAACTGGAAGCGCAGGGTAAGCAAAGGGTCGTCAACGGCATGTATCAAAAAAAGATTTTAAAAAACAAAAAGTTGCGCGTTGACTGGGTTTCAGGGGCTGTGATATACAATCGAAGCACGTTGCGGAATAAACTTGTTAAGTAATTGAAATGATTAGAAAAACAGGGGATGCAGCCTCTTGATCATTGCAGGGGCTCAAAGGGAGGGGTCATGACGGAGCGCCGTTCGGCACTGAACCGCGAATTCAAGGTCGGCGATGTTGCAGTTTACCCCGCGCACGGCGTGGGCAAGGTACACTCCATTGAAGAGCGAGAGATAGCAGGCAATAAGCACAAGTTCTATATCCTCAAGATCCTCGATACCGGCATGACCATCATGGTCCCTACAAGCAACGTCCGCAGCGTCGGTCTGCGGGAAGTCATAAACGAGAGCGAAGTGGATATCGTCTATGAGATCATGCGCGAGAGGGACATCTCCATCAACGAGCAGACGTGGAACCGCAGATATCGCGAATATATGGACAAGATAAAGACCGGTTCCATCTACGAAATTGCCGAAGTCCTCCGCGATCTGATGCTCCTGCGCTATGAGAAGGAGCTCTCCTTCGGCGAGCGCAAGATGCTCGATACGGCCCGCACGCTGATCATCAAGGAGCTGGCTATTTCCCAGGAAGTTTCGGAAGAAGAGATTGCAGAGGAGATCGACGAGATATTCGCCAACTGACAAGATGTAAGCTCGAGAACCAGGGCCCGCCGCAAACGGCGGGCCTTTTATTTTCCTTGCCCATGCGGCTTTTTATGGACTATGGGGTCTTCCTCTATGAAGGCATGGGCGATCATCGCAGCGGCTGGAATCGGACGGAGGATGGGCGGCAACACGCCTAAGCAGTATCTTGAAATTGGCGGAAGGCCGATCGTCTGCCACACGCTGGATCGCTTCAGCGAGGCAAAATCCATAGAATCCGCAGTCATAGTCGTGGAACCAGGCCGCGAAGAGTCATTTCGCAGAGAAATCCTCGATCAATTCGCTTATCCCCCACACTGGGTCGTGACCGGCGGCGGTGCGGTCCGTCAGCAGTCGGTGGCCAACGGGCTTGCGCGCGTGCCTGCGGACTGTGACGTGGTTCTCGTGCACGATGCGGTGAGGCCGTTCGTGACCCCCGAAGAGATCGATGGGGCAGCCGCACTTGCATATAAAGAAGGCGCCTGCATACTGGCATCGCGCGTCAACGAAACGGTCAAGCGTGCGGACCAGGACGGCACGATCCTTGAGACCGTCGACCGCAGCGCACTTTGGGCAGCACGCACGCCGCAATGCTTTCGTGCGGAATTGTTGAGAGAGGGTATGAGGCGCGCGGAACAGGATGGATTCGTGGGAACGGATGAAGCGAGCATCGTGGAGCGCTTAGGCCTCGCCGTCAGAATCGTTGAGTGCCATGCTCGCAACATAAAGATCACGACGGCCGCGGATCTTGTGATGGCAGAAGCGATCCTCAACACCCGTGATTCATAATTCATGGTTCGTGGATCGTGAGGCGCAGGGCTCTTCAAGGGATAATCCGATGGACAAGGTAGATATACGAACGACGAACTTTCGAGTTGGCATCGGTTACGACATCCATGGCCTGGTATCTGGACGTCCGCTCGTATTGGGCGGCGTCACGCTTCCGTTTGATAAAGGACTCAAGGGCCACTCCGACGGCGATGCTCTCTTGCATGCAATAGCGGATGCCATTCTCGGGGCATGTGCGCTTGGCGATATCGGAAGGCATTTCCCGGATACCGATCCCGCATTCAAAGGTGCAGACAGCGCCAAGCTCCTCTCTTGTGTTGCGACGCTCGTCGCTGAGAAGGGGTGGCGGACTGTGAATGTGGATGCAAACGTGATCGCGCAGCAGCCGAAACTCGCCCCTCACATCGAGGCGATGCGCGTGCGCATCGCACAGATCCTGTCGCTGCCCATCGACTCGGTGAGCGTGAAGGCGCGCACGAACGAGCAAATGGATGCGGTGGGAGAGGGCAGGGCGATCGCGGTGCAGGCAGTGGTGCTTCTTGAGGGCATAAGTGCATAGAATTCATTTCAGGACCCTCTTGCTCGGTACGGATCGTCCTTCTGGACGCAACTTCGGAGGGGGAAACCCCCTCCCCGCGCTTTCAGCGCGGTTCCCCTCCCCAGCGTCCATAAGGACGATCCTTCCCTCGCAGGGTCCTGAAATGAATTCTATGCACTTATCTACTGATTCACTAAGGGAGATACGATGAGTCTCTTCGTCTACAATACGCTCACCGGTAAAAAAGAGCAGTTCGTACCGCTGAATCCGCCAAGGGTACATATGTACGTCTGCGGCATCACCGCCTACGATACATGCCATCTCGGTCATGCGCGCGCCGCAGTCGTGTTCGATACGGTCTACAGGCACCTTCGGCGCAGCGGCTTTGATGTGACCTATGTCCGCAACTATACGGACGTCGACGACAAAATCATCAATCGCGCGAACAAAGAGGGCGAGAGCTGCACGACAATAGCTGAACGATACATCGAGGAATACGAGCGCGACATGACCGACCTCGGCGTGCAGATGCCATCGATAGCGCCCAAGGCCACTGAGCATATCGCCGACATGATAGCGACCGTGAAGGCGCTGATCGAGCGCGGTTATGCATATGAAGTGAACGGCACGGTTTTTTTCTCAGTTCGCAAATTCAAGGACTACGGAAGGCTCTCCGGCAAGAACATCGAGGAACTGGAGAGCGGAGCGCGCGTGGAGGTTGACGAATCAAAGCAGGATCCGCTGGATTTCGCCCTCTGGAAGGCGGCAAAGCCCGGCGAGCCGACCTGGGATTCGCCGTGGGGCCCCGGCCGTCCCGGCTGGCACATCGAGTGCTCGGCGATGAGCACCAAGTATCTGGGCCAGCCGATCGACATACACGGCGGCGGACGCGACCTCATCTTCCCGCATCACGAGAACGAGATCGCGCAGGCAGAGTGCGCCTTCGGCAAACAGTTCGTGCGCTACTGGCTGCACAACGGTTTCATCAACATTAATACCGAGAAGATGAGCAAGTCGCTCGGCAACATCACCTCCATACGAGAGATACTCTCGCATTACGACGCGGAGGCAGTGCGGCTCTTCCTTCTCACCTCGCACTATCGCTCTCCGCTGGATTATACCGACAAGGCGATGGAGGAGGCTGCTTCGGCGCTCACGCGATTCTACGATACGGCGGCGCGGCTGCATGCGATACATCCCGGTAAAGCCGCAACGAAATCGGAGCAGCCCGAGACCGAAGAAGGGCGAGAGCTCAAGGAGGCCTTGCTGCGGTTTGAAGGGGGATTCAACGCGGCGATGGACGACGACTTCAACACCGCCA
The DNA here is from genome assembly GCA_021810905.1 of bacterium. GTDB lineage: Bacteria > UBA10199 > UBA10199 > 2-02-FULL-44-16 > JAAZCA01 > JAJZQH01. The sequence goes on along the minus strand of JAJZQH010000003.1, from coordinate 130,175 downwards.
TGGCCATCGGGCAGATCTTCGAGATCGTTCGCCTCACCAACCGCTTCCTCGATGTCATCGATCCTCAGCGTTCACCGTTTGCAGGATGGGTCGTCCTGCAGTTCATGCACCTGCAGCATATGGCGGACGAGGCCCTCGGCATATTCGGCTCCGATCCGCGGGACTTCAGCCGCCGCACCCAGGAGCGGGCCCACGCGAATAGCGGCGTCGATCCCGATGCTGTGGAGAAACTCATAGCCGAACGCAAGGCCGCACGCGTTGCCAAGGACTTCGCCCGCGCAGACGCGATCCGCAAGGAGCTCGCCGACATGGGCGTAGAGATCAAGGACCGTCCGGACGGAACTACGGAGTGGCGGCTGAAGTAGGTCTGGAATACTTCGAAAAAAAACAAAAAAACCGCGCAACCTTTCTGTCAGAAGTGCGATAAGAGAACATAACCTTAATTGGAGGGTGTCGCCATGACAGTCCTTGCCGGGGTAGAGTTGAATGCATTTGCCGCGCAGAATTTCGCAGCGGCAGTCGCCAACGACGAGCTCGTGACGATCGAAGGCGGCACGTTTCCCATGGGTTCTGAGACCGGAGAACCGGACGAAAAGCCGGTGCATGAAGTCACTATCTCTACGTTTCAGATGCGCAGGGATGATGAGACGAATGGGCAATACGGAAATTTCGTCGATTCACTTGGAGACCGGCGCGTAGCCCTGATCGGAGCGCATCCCGATACGGGCGTCGAGCGAGTGCTCGCCCTTGGCGGCAGCGAAAAAGAAGTGAGAGCAGCGGTGGACAAGATACCCGTGAGTCAGCTTTTCCCCGGGGCAGGAGATATCGTGACGATCGGCGGAATGCGGACTTTCGCGGATTCGCTGAAGTCCGTGGAGATTCCGGATCACCGTCCTTCATGCGGTTTTGATCGTCCCCGGCAACCTGTAGTGGAGGTGAGTTGGTATGAGGCATTTGTATATGCATCTCTTCATGGCGGGGCGCTGCCGACTGAAGAACAGTTTGAATATGCCGCGCGGGTTATGCAAGCAAGTAACGGAAACGGTCATGAACCATACAGAACTGCTTCTACGCGCGTGATTGACGCTCGCGAGCTGCGCGAATATGCGACCCTGAGCGGGAGGCCGACGAAGGACCAAGTTCATTATGGTGCAAAGACTACTGCGGATGTAGGAACATATCCCCGTCTTGCGAATGGCCTTGGCGATATGTGCGGAAACGTATGGAAGTGGATGCAGAACTGGTACGTGCCGTATTCAAAAGATGCTGTAATCGATCCGACAGGTCCCACGAGCGGCAAATGCAAATCGCTTCGCGGGGGTTCGTGGTTCAACGATGATCCGCAGTACCTCCGGGCGGCCCATCGCGGCTACGACGATCCCGATGATCGCCACGACAGTTTCGGCTTTCGGTGGGTTGCGGCCCAGGACTCCGGAAAACCTTTGTAGACTTTTACACTTTTGTTTTTTACCCTTGGATGGTCGCTCGTTGGAGCGACCATCCAAATTTTTATGACCAATGCTCCACAGATTATAGCAAAGACCTATGACTTCCTGATGTATCTCATTCCGCAAGTGGCGAAATTCCCGCGCTCGGACAGATATCTGCTTGGCGAGCGTCTTGAACAGGCGGTGTTCGACGTGTTTGAGTCGCTGTTGTCGGCGTGTTATTCCCGCGACAAGATCGCGTCACTGCAGCATGCGAATATCAGACTCGAGCAAGCGAGGTACTATGTTCGCATGTGCAAGGATTTGAAATTCATCAATCTGCACCGCTACGAAGTCATCTCAAAAATGATGAACGAGCTCGGCGTGCAACTTGGCGGCTGGATCAAACAGCAGAGGGGCAGGGATGCGAAGGCATAAGCACCTCTTTGAGGATATCGTATCGTTTCAGAATCTCCTCAAGGCGGCGAGGCTTGCGCAGCGCGGAAAGCGATTTAAGGGCTCCACGGCAAGGTTCAATTTTCAGCTTGAACGGGAGCTCTGGTCTCTCCGGCGCGAGCTTCTCGATAAGACGTATAAACCGGGCAAATATCGGAATTTCGTTATTCACGAACCCAAGGAAAGACTCATCAGCGCTGCGCCATACCGCGATCGCGTGGTTCATCACGCGATTCACAACGTCCTTGAGCCGATATTTGATCCGACGTTCATTCATGATTCTTATGCCACGCGCAAAGGCAAGGGGACGCACGCGGCCATTGAGCGATTCCAATCCTATGCGAAAAAGCGGCCTTATGTCTTGAAATGCGATATCCAGAAATATTTTCCGAGTATTTCTCATGCGGTGCTCATGCGGCTCATAGAGAGAAAGGTCGCGTGCAGGGATACGCTGTCGTTGATCGAAACAATCCTCGAATCACATGATGGCGCGGAGGTTGCAGCCAGCCAGCCAGCCAGCCAGCCAGCCAGCCAGCCATAGGGATTCCTATAGGGAATCTGACGTCGCAGTTCTTCGCGAACATCTACCTCAACGGACTTGATCATTTCATCAAGGAGAAACTCGGGTGCCGACACTATCTTAGGTACATGGACGATTTCGTCCTCTTTCACAAGAACAAGGAATTTCTGTGGTCTGCGAAGGTGGCGATTCAGGACTATCTTCGCGGTCTGCATCTGCGCCTCCATGAGGGTAAATGCAGAATTTTCCAGACGACGAAGGGCGTTCCTTTTCTAGGGCTTGTGGTCTTTCCCGATCGCCGCCGCTTGAAGCGGGCAAATGTCATTCGCATGAAGAGAAGATTGCGACAATTCCAACGGTCTTATACAAAAGGCGACATCGAGTGGGCTTCTGTCCGTCAGTCAATACGATCGTGGATCGGACACGCTTCTCATGCCGACACTGTAAATTTGAGGAGACTTGTTCTGGAGGAGGTCGTTTTTCAGAGACTGAAGGGCGATTGATCGATAAGGGCAGCTTCGCGGGGGTTCGTGGAACAACAATAATCCGCAGAACCTCCGGGCGGCCAATCGCAACAACAACGATCCCGATAATCGCAACAACAATATCGGCTTTCGGTGGGTTGCGGCCCAGCACTCCCGATGGGGAGCAAAGAGCTTCAAGCCGGAGTCCCTGATTTCACGGAATCAGGGAGCGTGCCTGAAGGGAGTCCAGATCGATCACCCTGGTTTGCTGCACTTGCAGCGAACCGAAGAGCGCAGTGCTCTCGCCCTTCGCCCGTAATCCCGATGAAACAATATTCGGGATGAGCGCGATGGGCGGGAGATTTTTTGTGCAAACGATATTGACTTAGGTGACCACATATGTCCTAATATAGTCATGACGCATATCAAGATCGCCGAGTTCAAGAGTCGACTCAGCCACTATCTCGATCGCATCCGCCATGGGGAACAGCTCGTGGTCACCGACCGCAAGACTCCGATAGCGCGGGTAATACCATACGGCGAACCAGAGGAAAAACTGGTCATCGCGCCCGCCAGCGGGCAGCCGAGTGCGCTCAAAAAGATCAGGATCCCTCCTGCGCTTTCAGGTACCGACTCCCTGAAGTCTCTGAAAGAGGATCGGCGGGACGATCTGGAGACGGAATGAAGATCGCGTTTCTGGATACATCCGTTGTCCTGCGTCACATCCTGGGCGAGCGAGGCGCGTGGTCTGGTCTGGATAAATTCACCAGGCTCTACGCAAGCGAACTTATGCGCGTTGAGGCGCTGCGTGTCATAGACAGGTTGCGCATCCAGAGCAGGTGGCCTGAGAAAGAGGTGGCCTTGCGCGTGCGGCTGCTCACGGCCACGAGTGCCGCAATCAACGTCATCGCCATCCAGCCTACAATTTTACGCAGGGCAGCGGAACCTTTTCCCACGATTGTCGGGACGCTGGATGCAATCCACATCGCTACGGCGCTCCTCGCAGAGCACCAACTCAAAAAGCCGCTCCTCTTTTTGACTCATGACGTGCGGCAGGGTACAGCGGCGCAGGCGGCCGGGCTGCAGGCCGAAGGATTTTGACGTGGACCGATTCAAACTCGTAACCGATTTCACCCCAAAGGGCGATCAGCCGCAGGCGATCGAGCGCCTTACTGAGGGTGTGCTCAAGGGTGAAAGAGATCAGGTCCTTTTGGGTGTGACGGGTTCGGGTAAGACCTTTTCCATCGCCCATCTCATCGCCAACGTAAACAAACCCACGCTTGTCATGGCCCCTAACAAGACCCTGGCGGCGCAGCTCTTTGGCGAGTTCAAGGAACTCTTTCCTGAAAACGCGGTCGAGTACTTCGTCAGCTACTACGACTACTATCAGCCCGAGGCGTATCTCCCTGCGCAGGATCTCTTCATAGAGAAGGACTCGAGCATCAATGAATCAATAGACCGCCTGCGCCACTCGGCTACGCATTCGTTGCTCACCCGCCGCGACGTTATCATCGTGGCCTCAGTCTCTTGCATCTACGGCCTCGGCAGCCCAGAGGCGTATCAGAGCATGCTCGTGGCTACGGCCAAAGGCGATACGATCGATCGCCAGCGCCTTCTGCGGCGCCTCATCGACATTCAGTACCAGCGCAACGACACGGACTTCCACCGTGGCACCTTCCGCGTGCGCGGCGACGTGGTGGAGATCATACCTGCTTATGAAGACGCAAAGGCCGTGCGTCTGGAATTCTTCGGAGACGAACTCACGCGCATCGTCGAGATCGACTCTCTCACGGGCAAGCCGTTGGGCGAACTCAATGAGGTCACGATCTTTCCCGGCAGCCACTACGTCACCACCGAGGAACGGATGAAGCTCGCTATGGACGCCATCCGAGATGAGCTTCGCGAGCGCCTCCAGCAGTATGAGCGCGAGGGCAAGGTGCTGGAGCGCGCGCGGATCGAGCAGCGCACGATGTTCGACCTGGAGATGATGGAGGAGATGGGCTTCTGCAAGGGGATCGAGAACTATTCGCGCCATCTCACGGGCCGCGCGCCCGGCGAACCTCCGCCCACGCTCATCGAATATTTTCCCACGGACTTTCTGCTCGTGATCGACGAGAGCCACATCACTGTCCCTCAGATCGGAGGCATGTTCAGCGGCGACAAGGCGCGCAAACAGACCCTCGTCGAATACGGATTCCGCCTCCCTTCAGCGCTCGATAACAGGCCCCTGCGCTTCGACGAATTCGAGAAACTCGTGAAACAGACGGTATATGTATCTGCGACACCTGCCGACTACGAGATGAACAATTCTAAGGGGCGCGTGATCGAGCAGATCGTGAGGCCCACAGGCCTCATCGACCCTGCGCCCGAGGTGCGTCCCACCTCCGGGCAGGTGGACGACCTGCTGGGAGAGATCAACAAATGCGTGGCAAAGGGCGAGCGCGTCCTCGTCACGACGCTGACCAAGCGCATGGCTGAAGAGCTATCCGATTATTTTCGCGAGAAGGGTGTGCGCGTCCGCTACCTGCATTCCGATATCGAATCGCTGGAGCGCGTCGAGATACTGCGCGCGCTCAGGCTCGGGGAATTCGACGTGCTCGTCGGCATCAACCTGCTGCGCGAGGGGCTCGATCTGCCGGAGGTTGCGCTCGTCGCGATCCTAGACGCGGATCGGGAGGGGTTCCTTCGCTCTTCGCGCTCGCTGATCCAGACCTTCGGACGCGCTGCGCGCAACGTGGAGGGACGGGTCATCCTCTACGCCGACTCGGAGACGGACTCGATGAAACGCGCCATCGGCGAGACGCTCCGGCGCCGCAAACTTCAGGAGGCCTACAATAAGAAGCACGGCATCACGCCTGAGACGGTGAAAAAGAAGATCAGCGACGTGCTGCACTCCATCTACGAGCGGGATTATGTCGAAATCCCCGCTCGGGATGAAGAGTACGTCGCTCCGGAAAAGATCCCCGTTATGATCGCTAAGCTCACGCGCGAGATGCTGGCCGCGGCCAAGAAGCTGGAATTCGAACGCGCCGCTGAACTGCGCGACAGGATCGGCGAGCTTCGTAATCGTGAGGTCGGCATATGATTTCTTCCGCCCTCTAAACGTCAATCTGGCCTTCTTTTCCTTTTTCGACTGTGCTATCATGCGCCAAATTTCTGGAGGACGCATGAAGCGCGCATTCGCCCTTGGAGCTGTTATCGCCTCTGTTCTGTTTGCCTCAGGATGCTCGGGGGGCGGAGGCGGAAACGACGAAATTTCCGGACCTATCCTGGATGCCAATGTTTTAGACGCAATAGCGATCGATCAATTCTTCATCAACGGCGGGGTAGAGGACGAATACCTGGGGCAGGGCGAATTCTCCGTATACCTGCGTGACGTCGGTACTGGCAAGGATCTGGCCTGCAGCTCGCAAGCCGACGGGATGGCGCCATTGGCCTCAGCCGGCGTATATTACGGCCACCTCTCAATACCCCTTCAGGAAGTCTCGGCGGATCACCCATCATCGGCAGTGAGGTTCAAACTCCTCTTCGTCGAGCAGGACAGCGCGGGTTGTCCCGAGGCTATAGGAGCTGAAGACATAATCGTGGGCGAATCTGCGGAGTTCAGCTTTGATTCGATGCTCAATGCGCCGATATGGTCCACAAATGGCAAGGCGGTGGCCCTCCTGAGGCAGTCATCAGTCGATGCGGGCAGCGTCACGGCCATGGCCCCTGCAAGGACCAATGGACTGGCGATCGATAAGCTCTATTTCGAGTATGATGTCCCCACAGGAGTTACGCCCCGCTTCTATCTCTTTGCCGATAGGGTGGATGACGGCCAGACTACTTATCAGTGCCAGATAGACGATGCATCCATGACTGCCATCCGTTCCGGAGGCATCCTCTTCTCCGCACTTGGTTTTCCGTTTACGTGTTTCGATCTGTCGGACCCGGCAATTGCAAACGTAAACGTGCGCATCGGTCTGTATGTGCAGGGCAATTCCGGCCCGGAACTCGTGGGCCAGACCGAGCCCAAAACGATAGGAGCACTGGTCGGAGAGAGGGTAGATTTTGAAGATGGCAATGGCTATGTGACGTTTCAGAGGGTGAATCCGAAGCTCTTTGGATCGTCTGTAGTGAGGCTCTCCGACTTGACTGGAATCACGATCGAATCCCTTGAAATCGCAAAGGCGGCATCATCCGATTCGCCGATCGAGCTTCATGCGGTATCTGCGAATAGCGGTCTGTCGGTCGCATGTGCGGGAGAGGCGCAGGGGCTTGTCGGCGTGGAGACCGCCGGAATGCATGAGGGTTTGGCGGCATGGATGATCCCTGTTGACGGTCAGAAGGAGCTGTTCGGCTGGGATAAAGTAGAACTGAAACTGATCCAGCGCACGGACGGCCGCTCATGCCCGTGGCCGCTGGAGTCGGCCCCGACGGTCCTGGCCGCAACGTCCGACCTTGCAGCGGTCGACCTCGCAACCGGGACAGCGACTTTTGCTGCTCAAGCGGGGTCGGTCTCATTTGTGGAGGCCGCAGCTGAGATCAAATAATTACTTGATATTGCGGGAAGTATTCTCTAGAATTCGATAAATTTTTGGCATCGAAAGGAGCTGGATATGAAAAAGTTGTGGATCCTCATTGCTGCGGTTCTGCTCGTAGTTGGAATGCCTGCAGCGTCCTTTGCGCAGAATGTAGGTTACGATAACGGTTTTTTCATTCAGAACGATGACGAATCGTTCCAGCTTAAATTCAACGGCCGCGTGCAGACGAAGTTCTATTTTCAGAAATCAGAGACCACGCCAAAACAGTTGTCATGGGATATCCGCAGGGCGCAGCTCGGCGTAAAGGCGAATTTCCATGATATCGTATCGTTGGGGTTCACTCTCAAACACGCGGTTCAGTCCGTAGACACCTCTAACCCGATCACAAATACGACATTCGATACGGTCAACATGGATGGAGCGGTCGCCTCCGTAGAGGTGATCCCTCAGTTTGTGGTCACCGTCGGCATGGTGGGTCTGCCTCTCGACATGATCACGGAGACAAGTTCGGCATGGTATCTCCTGCCCGAGCCGCCGATCACCAACACGCAGACCGACGGAGTCACTAAGATCACTGCACTCAGACCCAGCTTCGGCACGCCTGCGGGCCTTGGAGTCAACTTCTCCGGAGGTTATTGGAAGTGGTTTTATTCGCTCTCCGCTGTCAACGGTTCTGAGTCTAACTACACGGTCAACCCGGACATGAAGATGTCCTTCGGTATGCGCACCGGCGTCAACATCCTCGATCCAGTGCCGGGCAGCATGACCGACTTCGAATGCTCATCCACGCCCAAGCTCACGGTGAGCATTGGAACGGATTATCAGGGGAAACGCACAGATCCAGACACAGGTGCAAATATATCGTACTTGTGGACCTCATCTCTGGGAGTGGGGCTGCGTTGGGGCGGGTTTGCGTTCAATACCGAGGGCTACTATCGCAAGACGAAGATGACATCCATCGGAACGGCAGTATGGGCGAGGCCCAAGCTCACGGATATCGGTTACTATGCCTCTGCCGGATACTATATCCTCCCCAAGAAGTTTGAGATCGCCGGCCAGGCGGGCCAGATAATCAGGCAGGGACCGGACAACAATTCGTGGCAGTTCGGCGGCGGTGTGAACTACTATATCTTCGACAATAACCTCAAGCTTCAGGCAGCGTACACGTTCACGACAGATTTCGACGATATAAGCGGCACGCAGAACAGGCACATCCACAACGCAACGCTTATGGCTTCGGCGATGTTCTAAAGGCCGTGACTCGTAACTCGTAACTCGTGATTCGAAGGCCGGGACCAAAAGTTCCGGCCTTTTTATCATTTCGATGTTTGCGAATCACGAATCACGATTCACGAATCACGCGACCCATGACGCTGACGGATAAAATAAAATCATTTCCCCGCAAGCCGGGCGTTTACCTCTTCAAGGATTCTCACGGCGAGGTCATCTACGTGGGCAAGGCCAGGCGCCTGCGCGATCGCGTGCGCAGTTATTTTGCCGCTGGCAGAGACGACAGGGCCCAGGTCGAGTTCCTCGTCAAGCGCGCAGCAGATATCGAATACATAGTCACCGATACTGAAACCGAAGCGCTGCTCCTTGAGAACACGCTCATCAAGAAGCACAGGCCGCGCTACAATATCGATCTGCGCGACGACAAAACGTACGTATCCATCCGGCTCGGGATGGAGCATCCATCGCCTGGAATATCTCTAACCCGCAGGCCGAAGAAGGACGGAGCGCTCTATTTCGGGCCATACAACTCGGCCGCCGCGGCGCGCGAGGCGGTGGAACAGATCACGCGTTATTTCCGCGTGCGCACCTGTTCGGATCGCGAGTTTGCAAATCGCGTTCGCGCCTGTCTCAAACACGACATCGGCAGGTGTACCGGACCGTGCGTGGCGCTCGTCACAAAAGAGGATTACGCGAAGCAGGTGGAGCAGGCGGTCCTCTTTCTTTCGGGCCGCAGCGCCGAGCTCATGCGCATACTCGAAGAGCGCATGCTCGAGTCGTCGGAGGCGCAGCGCTACGAAGATGCGGCGAATCTACGCGACGCGATCGCAATGCTGAGAGGGCTCATGGAGCGGCAGGCTGTGGTGAGCATCCACGGCAAGGATCACGACGCGATCGGCATGGCAAGGCAGGCGAACGATGTGTCTATATGCGTGTTGCAGGTGCGCGGCGGTGCGCTCATCGGCACGCGCACCTTCACCTTCTCGAAAAAATTCGGCGACGACACGGCGCTCATGGAGGAATTCCTGATCCAGCGCTACGCGGAACGAGACGAAATACCGCCGAGGATATTCCTCCAACATGAACCGGAGGGCATCTCTTCCATTGAGGAGATACTCAAGGAGCGCAGGGGGGCGACAGCCGCTCTCTCCGTCCCTGCGCGCGGCGAGATGTTGCGGCTCGTGGAACTGGCACATACCAACGCGCGCGAGGTACTGGTATCGAGGGGCGAGCGCCGCACGGAGGCCGATCTGCTCGAACGTCTTGCGAAAAGGCTCAAGGTGAGCGGGAACATAGACACAATTGAGTGCGTGGATATCTCCAACACAAGCGGCCGCGAGGCGGTCGGTTCGCTCGTCGCATTTGCGGGAACAGAGCCGGACAAGGCCGGCTATCGCATCTACAACATAAGGACAAAGGATACGCCCGACGACTACGCGATGATGTTCGAGCTCCTCTCTAGGCGCTTCAACCCCGAGGTGCCGATCCGCAGCAAGGGCGCGCGCAGGCCAGAGCCGGATCTGCTGCTCGTTGACGGCGGCAAAGGTCAGCTCGCGGTAGCCGTGCGCGCTATCGCCGAATGCGGTGCAAGGATTGCGGTAGCGGCGATCGCAAAGGGGGAGAAAAAGGGTCACGCGGATCAGGTATTCATCCCAGGCCGAAAGAATCCGCTCAATCTCAAACGCGGTTCAAAGGAACTCCTGTTGCTCATGCGCATACGCGACGAGGCGCATCGATTTGGCATCACGGCTCACCGCCGCCGCCGCGATAAGAAAGCGATGGTGTAGCGCTGTGCAAACCAGGTCGCCATTTAGAGAATCAAATTTTATGATCTGCCGCGATAGTCAACATTTTGACGACTCATGTCTCATTTTATCATATTGAAATGTCATAATTCCGAATAAATTTCGGTTACTGTACTCGGACTAACGTTATTTTTTTAGTAACAATCCAAATATATCAAAGTGTTATATGTGATAGCATGTTTAGCTCATTTATCTGCGCTCATTCGGGGAGATTTGGCTCGATATTTGCAAATTAGACTATGGGGCGATTGGTAAAGGAGTTTTTATGGATAAATCTAAACTGCCATTAATTATCGCCGCGCTGTTCGTCTTTCTCGCGATAACGGCGCAACCCGCATCATCAAGAGCTCTGAGCATTTCACTCTCTCAGGATGAAGGTTCGTATGCTGTTGTCAAGGTCGCCGGTGAGTACAAGTACTATATCTACGGAAAATTGGATACGAAGCCCCCTCCTCTTGCAACCGCAAAAGGAACATCATTACTCGAGCTCCCTGGAAATCCATGTGGAGAATATGCGAAGACTAATATCAAACTGAATATTCTCAATACGGTCGCTACTCAACACACCACAAAAGATGGCGCGTGGGTGACTTCTGAGGAATCGAGGATTGATGTGCCAGGCTCATGTGTTGATATCGGTGACTGCGCCTTCAGGTGTGAATATTTGAATGATGCGATTTCCAAAACTATCGATAAAACTATTGATCACTGTGTTAATGAATTCTGCTACCCACCGGCGCAGAGCTATTCCTATGCCTTTTATGACAGCTCTAGGGATCCATTAGCTCCAGCTGCATTTAGTCCACATATCAAGAAAGAACTGAGTCCGTCTCCTGACGGCGATGGGGATGGAGTGCCCGACGCGATCGATGACTGCGATAAAGATAATTTCGATCAGATCGATCTGGATCATAATAATATAGGCGATGTGTGCGAAGACGAAGACAAAGACGGAGTCCCTAACAGCGTGGACAACTGTATGGGCGTTTCCAATTCCAAGCAGGAAAACAGCGATGGTGACACTCTTGGTGATGCATGTCCTACAGGTGCATGGCCAACAACGCCCGGTCAAGGGCAGTCTGGCGACAATAAGGCGCCAATATATTCCAAGATTCCGGGCTTAATAGTGAAGAATCCGCCATCCGGTAACGAGCATACGGAGCCGTCCGCTGACGCTGGCGCAGGCGCAGTCACGGAAGAGGAAGGCAAAACGCCGGTTGTGTCGCCGTCTGGAGCTGGCACTACGAGTGAATCGAGCGATACAAGCACTACCGCAACCCCACCCATACTGAAATTTTATGATGAGGGCAGTCCCTGCACTCTTATGCCCGCGGCAGCACCCAATCCGTTTGGATTTGTTATTCTACTCGCAACGCTGCTGCCGCTCGTGAGGAGGAAGAAATAGTCTGCGCTCACATACGAATAGGGGAAGGCCCGCCACTGAATGTCGGCGGGCTTTTTTTTGACTTTTTTTTTGACGCTCCTGGGTAATTGTAAACTCAGAAATGTATACGTCGCATAATCATTTGTGATGATCGTCCGGAAAATCATGTATTTAGGCGCTCGTACGGTGTTCGTCGTCTTGGCACAGCACTTGCTTATAAAGGGTTGTGGAGGGACGGGATATGGCGAGCACCAGGGAATCGATAGGCAATCTGCTCCTTCGGGAGATACGCGGCGTGGAAGGCGAGCAGGAATCCGATGAGCCCGCGGTCCTCTCCTGCGGCGGCATCTACATCCCCCATAACGCAAACCAGCAGCGGTTTATCTATCAGATAATAAACACTTCGAGCGAACGGGAGCCCGTAAAGGTAGTGAGCGGCTCGCGTCCTCATAATGTACTGAGGGATCTGCTTTATAAGGAATCTTTGAATTGAACTCTTCGGGCCCGGTGAAAGCCGGGTCAATGCCTTTTCCTTGGGCCGGTTCGGGAGGACCGGCCCTTTGCCTATTAAAAGCGGCAAGCAACGCAAGCAGACTTGATAGTCAGCTTTGAGAATTCAACTTGTTTTTTTTTAACGTTGCTGGCGTTTCTCGCATTGCTGGCGTTGCTGGCAACTAGGCAGTGCCCAGGATTTGCGCTATCGATTCGGCGTACGGCGGTTCGCAGACTCCGCGTTCGGTGATTATTGCGGTGACAAGCTCCGCGGGCGTCACGTCGAATGACGGGTTCTCCACCTTTACATATTTGGGCGTGATCTGAATCGATCCGATATGCGTGACCTCTTGCGGGTCGCGCTCCTCGATGGGTACTTCTTCTCCTGAACTTATCTTCGGGTCGATGGTTGAAACCGGCGCTGCGACGTAGAAGGGAATCTTGTGTCGCGCCGCGAGCACAGCTACCTGATATGTTCCGATCTTGTTCGCCACGTCTCCGTTGGCCGCTATGCGATCGGCTCCCACGAGCACGGCGTCTATCTTTCCCTTTTTCATGAAATGCCCTGCCATCGTGTCCGCGATTACAGTTACCTGCAGCCCGTGCTTCTGCAGCTCCCACGCGGTGAGCTTGGCGCCCTGCAGCCTGGGCCGCGTCTCGTCAGCCATCACGTGGATGCGCTTGCCAGCTTCGCTGGCGGCGTAAATCACGCCGAGGGCGGTACCGTAGCCAGCCGTAGCCAGCCCACCGGCGTTGCAGTGCGTGAGCACCGTCATGCCGTCGCGCAGGAGTTTTTGTCCGTTGCGCCCGATCATCCTGTTCGATTCGATGTCTTCTGAGTAGATGCCCAGCGCCTCGGCCTTGAGTATTTCCGTTATCTGATTCAGGGGCCGATCCTTGTTCGCGAGCGCGCATGCCTTCATCCTGTCCAGCGCCCAGAAGAGATTGACAGCGGTAGGCCGGGTTGATGCGATTCTGTTACAGATTGCGATGAGCTTTTCATAATAGGCATCGAACGTCCCGACGCCGATTCCCATGGCGCCCAATGCAACGCCCATAGCCGCCGCTACGCCGATTGCCGGAGCGCCGCGGATCACCATTCCATGGATTGCCTGCGCGACTCCAAGGTAATCCTCATAGGTGTTGTACACTTCCTCGTTAGGCAGACGCCGCTGGTCGAGGATAATCACCTTGTCGTCTTTCCATTCGATTGTCTTGATGAGGTCCATGTGAATACCCATTTCCTCCCAAGTGGTACGTAAGTACGTTGGTACGTTCGTTATAATCGTCGTGATTTGGCAAGGAAAAAACGTCCGTATCAGCGCACAGCCGTAACCAACGTACGAACGTACCAAAGTACTAACGTACGACTATGTTTCCAATTTCTTCTTCAATATGTCATTTAGCATCTGCGGATTCGCCTGACCCTTTGTGGCTTTCATAACCTGTCCCACGAAATAGGCGAGCACTGCTGTCTTGCCGCCGCGGTACTGCTCCACCTGTTTCGGATTTTCGGCGATGATTTTGTCCACCGCGGACTCTATCGCCGAAGAATCCGATATCTGCTCGACGCCAAGCTCAGCAACGATTTCCGCTGCAGCCCGGCCGGTCTTGAACATCATTTCGAATACATCTTTGCCGATCTTTCCGGAAATTTTTCCTTCCTCTATTAACTTTATGAGCCCTGCCAGATTCGCAGGTGCTATCGGGCATGCCGCGATCCCTCGCTCGTCGTCCTTGATCTCGCGCATGAGTTCGGCGGTTATCCAGTTCGCCGCTTTCCGTGCGGGGGCGCCGGAGGCGATTACCGCTTCGAAGTAATCCGCGAGAGCTCGGTCGTCGGTGAGCACCAGCGCATCGGCACGAGGGATTTCGTAGTTCGATACGAATCTCTCAGCCTTGGCGCCGGCCAGTTCCGGGAGACCGGAGCGAGTCCGCGCGATCCAATCCTCCTCCACGATGAGCGGGAGCAGGTCCGGGTCCGGGAAATAGCGATAGTCGTGCGCCTCTTCCTTGCTCCGCATCGATTCGGTCCTTCCCGCGACGTCGTTCCACAGCCGCGTCTCCTGGCTCACCGTGCCGCCGCTCTCCAGCACCTTTGTCTGGCGCTCTATCTCATATGCTATCGAGCGTTCGACCGCCTTGAAGGAATTGAGGTTCTTCATCTCCGTGCGCGTTCCGAATTCTTTCCGGCCGACGGGACGGATCGATACGTTTGCGTCGCAGCGGAAATTACCCTCCTGCAGGTTGCCCTCGCACACGTCAAGATAGACGAGCACATTGCGCAGTGTGCGCAGGTAATCGCCAGCCTCCTTTGGAGAGCGCATATCAGGACCGGAAACGATTTCTATGAGCGGGACGCCGCAGCGGTTGAAGTCCACGTGGCTCATATCTGGATGGCCGTAGTCGTGCAATAATTTGCCAGCGTCTTCCTCAAGATGGATTCGAATGAGAGAGATGGTTTTCTTGCCGCCTTCAGTGCTGATCGTAACACCGCCGCCAAGGCAGAGAGGGAATTCGTACTGTGATATCTGGTAGCCCTTCGGCAGGTCCGGATAGAAGTAATTTTTTCGGGCGAAGATGCTGCGCCGCTCTATTTTGCATCCGAGCGCGAGGCCGGCCTTGATCGCCATCTCGATCGCCCTGCGGTTAACGACCGGGAGCGTTCCCGGTTGACCGGTGCAGACCGGGCAGATGTTCGTATTAGGCGGAGAGCCCGCGCTGGTGGAACACGCACAGAACATCTTGCTCTCGGTAGAGAGCTGCGCGTGAACCTCTAAGCCTATGACTGCCTCGTAGGATGACATGATCTATCAAATTGGTACGTTAGTACGTTGGTTCGTTAGTACGTTGGTAAAAACCATGAACGTCACGTGCTGCCCAAAGAAGTTGTACCAAAGTACTAACGTACCACTGTTAGAAAACTGGTATATTCTTGTGCCACGCTGTCGCCTGTTCGTATGCATAGGCTATATTCATAAGCCCGGCTTCATCCAGCGGCTTGCCTATGAGCTGCATGCCTATCGGCAGCCCGCTGCCAGTTACGCCGCAGGGAAGCGACATGCCGGGCAGCCCCGCCAGATTTACAGGTATGGTGAATATGTCGTTCAGATACATCTGGATCGGATCGTCGGTCTTCTCGCCCAGTTTGAACGGAGGAGTCGGAGTGACGGGCGCGAGTATTGCATCGCACGATTTGAACGCCTCGAGAAAATCGTTCTTGATGAGAGTTCGTACCTTCTGCGCCTTGAGGTAATACGCGTCATAGTAGCCGGACGACAGCACGTACGTTCCAACGACTATCCTCAGGGCGACCTCAGCTCCAAATCCCTCGGTGCGGCTTGCCTTGAAGAGGTCGGCCAGATCGTGGTTGCCGCTCGCGCGATGCCCGAACCTGATCCCGTCATAGCGCGCGAGGTTGGCCGAGGCCTCGGCCGGCGCGATGATATAGTAACAGGCCAATGCGTATTTTGTGTGAGGCAGAGATATCTCAACTACTCTGGCCCCCAGACCTTCGAGTGTCTTTGCCGCGGCGCGAACTGCCGATTCTACTTCCGTATCTATGCCGGAGACGAAATATTCCGCCGGCACGCCGATGGTCTTTCCCTTCACGTCTCCCTTGAGCGCTGCGACATAGTCGGGCACGGGCGTCTCGATCGATGTAGAATCCATCGGATCATGGCCTGCTATCGCACCAAGCATCATCGCGCAATCGCGCACGTCCTGCGCGATAGGACCGACCTGATCGAGCGAACTCGCAAAGGCAATCACTCCGTAGCGGCTGACCCTGCCATATGTCGGCTTGAGGCCGACGGTACCGCAGAACGCTGCTGGCTGCCGTATCGATCCGCCGGTGTCCGTGCCGAGCGCTATCGGCGCGAGCCCCGCTGCCACAGCTGCCGCAGAGCCGCCGCTCGATCCTCCAGGCGTGCATTCCTGGTTCCAGGGATTTTTGACCGGACCGAACGACGAGAACTCGTTGGAGGATCCCATCGCAAACTCATCCATGTTGAGTTTGCCGAGCAGCACGGCCCCTGCCGCCTTGAGGCGGCTCGCGGCGTTGCCATCGTACGGCGGGATATAGCCTTTCAGTATCTTTGAGGCGCACGTGGTCTCAACGCCCTGCGTGATAAATATGTCCTTCAGCGCTATTGGAAGGCCCGTGAAAGGTGTGAGGCTGTCTTTTTTCGCAAGGCGTTCATCCGCGCGAGAGGCCTGCTCGAGGGCGAGTTCAGGGCATTGCAGCACGTAGCAGTTGAGTTTCTTGTCGCGGCGCTGAATTTCATCCAGATAGGCCTTTGTGAGTTCAAGAGAGCTGATTTCTCTCTCACGCAGCATGGATGAGAGTTGCGCAGCCGTCATTTGGCAGAGTTGGGATTTGGGATTATTACTCACCTTCGATCACCTTCGGAACCTGTATGAACGGACCGTCGCGCGAGGGCGCTGCTGAGAGAATGAGATCCTTGGCCCCGGAATCATGCGCCTTGTCTTCCCTCAGGCCGGATCCCACCAGAACCGCGTGCGATGTGGGTTCTATGCCGGACGTATCCAGTTCGTTGAGCTGCGCGACATATGAAAGCACTGATTCGACTTTTTCTGCGAACCTGCTCGAACCCGACGATTCGAAGCTTAGCCTGGCGAGCGACGCCGTCTTCTCAATAACCTCTTTGATGTCGGAAGTTTTTTTTATCATGGATCAGAACTTGAACAGGTCGAGCAGCGCCTCGATGATGCGTTTTTCTTCGCCGCAGAGATGTTCCAGCGCCCCATCGGGAAGCAGCACGCTTCCGCAGCTGAAACATTTGAATACGGTCTCGCCCTTGAACGGGAGCTCTTCCAGTTCCATTCCGCAATTGCCGCATTTGCGCCAGTGAAGTCTCTTGAGCCGTTCCAGATCTTCCTTGGCCATGCGCTTGTGGCGAGCCTCGGCGATCTTGCGCCTCTTCTGGACGTTGAGTTTTTCGAAGTACGGATTTTCGGGCCGCGGCGCCTTTGGCATATGCCTCGCTGTAACACAGCGCTTCGCCCAGCGTCAACTGTACGATGTACACTTTGTCGCTTGGCTATGCTACTCTGCGCGCATGTTGAGTGAGATGCCGATGTGGATATTGTACATTTTCGCCGGGCTGCTTGGCTCCGTCCTTGGGAGTTTTGCCAATGTATGCATATGGCGCATGCCCAGGGGCGAGTCCGTTGCGTGGCCCGGTTCGCACTGCCCCTCATGCGGTCATAAGCTGGCATTCTGGGAGAACGTTCCTGTCCTCAGCTATGTATTTTTGCTCGGCCGCTGCAGAAGCTGCCACAACCGGATATCCCTCATGTATCCGCTCGTGGAACTCATCTGTATTGGACTATCACTCCTTGCGTGGTGGCATTTCGGGGAGCCCCTCAGATATTTGATCTATCTCTGCCTCTTCATAGTGCCTCTTGTCATCGTTTCCGGAATAGATCTGGCGCACATGATCATTCCGGATGTGATTTCACTTCCCGGCATCGCGGTAGGTTTTCTGGTGCACGTGTTTCTCGATAACAGGGGTCACTACATGAGTGCCGCGATCGATTCCGTGACAGGGATCATCATCGGCGGCGGATCTCTGTATTTAGTTGCGATCGCTTATGAAAAACTCAAGAAACAGGAAGGGTTGGGCGGCGGAGACATAAAGCTCATCGCAATGCTCGGGGCTTTTTTCGGCTGGCGGGCTGCCATCGTGATCCTGCTTATCTCCTCGTTCCTCGGGTCTCTGGTGGGCCTTGGGGTCATACTCGCGCTTCGTAAAGATATGAAATATGCGATACCCTTTGGCCCATTCCTCGCCGCAGCCGGTCTTGTGTATTTATTCGCCGGCCTCCCCATGATCAGGTGGTATCTGAGCCTTTTTCGCTAACTGATTGAAATTATTATCGCTTTAATTATCATAATTAATGATAATTAATATTAATTGAATATAATTTAAAATATATTTTAAAAATACTTGACCATTTTTTAGATTTTGAGAGTATAATATCTCTGAATATGAAGCAGGTAGGGGCCCGAGAGGCCCTTTTCATTCGGCGGTGATATCGATGATCAAAGAAAAGAAAATTATTCCCAACAATGTTCGTCAATTCCGCGAAGAGCTTCTCATGAGCAAGGCGGAACTCGCACGCAAGGCAGGTCTCTCGGCTCTCACCATAGACCGCGTCGAGAGCGGGCTGCAGTGCAGGATGGACACGATGCGCAAGATACTCCTGGCGCTTGGCCTCAAGCTCACCGACAAAGACCGGGTATTTCCTGAAAGCTGAAAAGCTCACAGCAACGACCGGTGATTTCCAAAATTTTACTTTCAGATTTGAGCCTTCAGCGTTGAGCTATATTCTTGCCTCTCAAACTCGTTTCGTGTATTCGAATGCACGGGCCATGCATCCAGAACTCCTCAACAATTCACTCTTTCTCAAATACTACAAGCAGTGGCAAGACGATCCATCGTCAATAGTCTTCGCACCCATCTCGGAGTATTTCCTGATGTATGACATGCTGGATGCTGCGATGAAGGTATGCCGCGAGGGCCTCAAGCAGCACCCCAACCTCGTCTCCGGCAGAATCGTGATGGCCCGAATCCACATGAAGCGCGGCAACTGGGAAGAGGCAGAGGCTGAACTCAATCGCGTCCTGTCCATGGTTCCCGAAAACCGTATGGCCCGCAGCCTTGTGATTAAGATCGAGGAATTGCGGAATGACGAACATTCGCAGGAGCGGACAACGCCCGCCGCCGCTACCCATGCGCGTGCGACCGGCCGCGATGTATCCTGGGATACCGTGACGATGGCCGGGATTTTCGCTTCTCAGGGACACTACGACAAGGCCAGAGATATCTATCGCTCGATACTCGATCACGATCCCGGCAATGAGGCAGCTCAAAGGGGCATAGCAGAGCTACCCTAAAACAGTTGAAAGTTAAAAGTTAACAGTTAAAAGGAAAGTCGCTTACGGATTTTTTTTTAACTTTCAGCTTTCAACTTTTAACTGCAGTCAAGATGAGCATCCTCAACAAGGAAAAGATACTGGAACTCGCGCGGGCCTTTATAGAAGAGGGAAAATTCGATAAGGCGATCCGCGAATACGAAAAACTCCTGCTGGCCGATCCAACCGATCTTCGCATCAAACTCCGCATCGCCGAGCTATATACCAAACGCAAACAGATCAACGAAGCCATCCGGATTTACCGCGAGGTGGCGGGCGGATACACGGCCGAGGGATTCTTTCTAAAGGCCGTCACGGTCTTCAAGAACATACTTCGACTCAATCCGGCAATGATCGAGGTCAACGAGGAGTTGGCCGGCCTGTATGAGAGGATGGGGCTTACTGCGGATGCAGTAAGGCAGTACGATATCCTGGCATCTGCCCTGGATATGAAGGGTATGCACGAGCGGGTTGTGGATATACGGCGCAAGATCGTGCAGCTCAATCCAAAGGATGGCTCCGCGAGGATCAGGCTCGCTGAACTCTGTCAGCGCGAAGGCAAAATCGACGAGGCCATCGATCAGTACGAGGCGTATTCAAAACAGCTTGAAGAATCCCAGGCGGACCGCGGGAAACTGGCCGACCTCTACGAGAAAATCCTGGCGCACAGACCTTCGAACTTCGAGATGATGCGCAAATTGATCGGCATCTATGCCTCTGTGGGCGATCACAAAAAGGCGCTGAAATGGCTCGAACAAGGGCAGGATATGGTTGAAAGCGATCCTGATCTGCTCCAGCTGCAGGCCGGGATCTACGCCTCTCAGAATCAGACCGAAACTGCGCGCGTCAAGTATATGATGCTGGCCGATCTCTACAAGGGTCAGGGAAATATCGATGCAGCGCTCGACGCGTTCCTTCAAATATTGGTCATGCTCCCGGACGAAGAGGAGCGTCTTGCGGATCGCGTGGAGGAATTGAGGCCCGGTGCGGTGAACGAGCTAATCGAGCTCGCATTGGTTCGTCGGCAAGAGCTGGAGGCGGAAGAGCAGCGAAGGCAGGAGGCGGAGGATCGCGGAGAGAAGTTGCCGGAGGAGGAGACCTTGCCGCCAGGCAAAAGGCCTGCGCCAAAAGCTGCAGCTGCGGAAGAAAAACCTCAGCTTCAGGCAAAGGCGGAACCCGCTGAAGAGGCCGCGCCGGCGCCAGCGGCTGTGGCTCCGCAAGAGCCGGAGGAAATGCAGATCGAGGAACAGCCGAAAGAGGCGCCACGTAAAGAGGGGCAGATCAAACCGGCGCCCGCATTCGATATTGCGGCGAACAGAAAAAAGGCGGATGCTTCCTTTGAGCTTGGGTTTGCCTATCGCAGCATGGGACTGGGAGAAGAATCGGTTGTCGAATTGCGCAAGGCGCTGGCTGCATACATGGCCTGCCTGGATGCGGGTTGTGGAGATGCCGCCATACGCGAACGCATTTCCATGATAGAGGCAAAACTCGCGGAGAGCGAAAACAAGGGAGTCGCCAAGCCTCCTCCTGAGGCAAAGCCTGAGATCAAGTCCGAGCCAAAGAAAGAAGCTCGCAAGCAAGAGCAGACAAAAGAACAAAAGAAAAAACGTATTTCGTTTGTGTGATTATTCATCCCCCTCCTTTGTAAGGAGGGGTAAGGGGAGGTAGACCGTGATCTACCCCGCCCTTACCCTCCCCTTACAAAGGGGAGGGAGGAGTTGAACAATTATGGACCACCTCCAATATTACGGCCTTCAGCAGGAGCCGTTTTCGATCGTGCCGCTCACGAACTTCTATTATCACAACGATCAGCACGATCAGGCGTTCATGCGGCTCAAGCACGCGGTGGAAGGTATGCGAGGGCTCGCCGTGCTCGTGGGCGATGTCGGCACCGGCAAGACACTGCTCGCGCGGAGGCTCCTCGAAGCGCTGCCTGAGGATGACTATGAGGCCGCGTTGATCGTTGTGCTGCATGCGGACGTCACCGGCGAATGGCTGGTGCGCCGGATCGCGCAGCAGGTAGGGGCCGAAGACTTGACCGGCGGCAAGGTCGACGTGCTGGGCCGCCTCTATGAACGCCTCAACGCCATTGCAGAATCCGGGCGCAAGGCCGTGATCCTCATCGATGAGGCGCATATGCTTCGTTCTCCCGAAGTCCTGGAGGAGATCAGGGGGCTTCTGAACCTCGAACTCGCGCATGCGAAGCTCCTCTCCATCGTGATGTTCGGCATGAACGAACTGGATCGCTGCCTCTCAGGTGAGCCTGCGCTAAAGCAGCGCATGGCAATGCGCTTTCAGCTCAAGAATTTTCCGCCGGACGTGCTTGTGGATTACATCCGCTTCCGCCTCTTTCATGCCGGCACAAGCCAGCAGGTCTTTTCCGCATCCGCGCTCGAGGGGATTTACGAACTCTCCAAAGGCAATCCCAGGCTAGTCAACGTCATCTGCGACAACGCACTGTTCGAGGGATACGTGAGAAAGGCGTCGCTCCCGCTGGATGCAGACGTGATCGCGAGTGTGGGCTACGATCTTGGACTCCCGCCTCAGGTTCCTGCCGATGACGTTGCCGAGCGGCGCTAGCATGGTCAATTCATTTTCGTTTGTCATTGCGAGCGCAGGCGAAGCATGCCTGCCGGCAGGCAAAAGCCCTGTTTTGTGTGCACATGTCTGAATTCTGACGGTTCACTCTGAATTATCAAAATGATCGTCGTTTATTAGCGGTGAGACTTGCAACGCAGCGTTATTGAGCTCGTTTTTTTGCGATGCAATGGCACGGAATATGCTAATTAATAGCAATGGTGATTATTGAACCCCAAGGGGTTCTGTCAGAGGAGGTTTTTATGTCGAACAGATTATTCAAAGTTCTGAGGGTGGTGAGTATTGTCGCGATTGCGCCTGTACTTTTGATCGCTTACGCGGGCTGCCATAGTCAGGGCGGCGGAGGTCCGGTCCCAGCCGGCAACTTCGAATTCGGCGGGGGCGTTAACGCAGGTGGCACACCTTCCGAGGGTACCGGCACTCAAGGGGTCACGCCTGGATCTACGCCTGGAGCCGCTGGAGTTCCGACGGTCAATCTCAAGCTCGTCAAACTAGACGGCACGGAGATGGACGTCCTCGATTTTCCGTTCAGCCCTCTCGTCATTTCCATCAAAGCGGCGTTCTCCGAGGCGATGAATAAGGCTGAAGTCGAAAAGGCGACCTCGCTCATCGATTCCAAGAGCAACAAGGTCGATGGAGATATCGCCTGGAGTGCTGACAAGCTGACGATGACCTTCAAGCCCAAGTCAAGGCTCGCGGCCAGGACAAAGTACTCGCTGCAGATATCAAATGAAGCGCTCTCCGAAGCAGGCGGCGCGATTGAACCTGTAGACAAATCATTTACAACGATGACGCCCGGTGACGTGAACGGTGACGGCGTGCCGGATTTTGTAGTGGGCGCAACTGATGCGAATAATCAGCAGGGCGCTGCGTATGTAATCAGTGGAGATGCACCAAATGGCAAGGACATTGCCGTCATTTTAGGAGTAACACCGAAAACGAAGTTGGGACGAACAGTCGCGATAGTTGGTGATCTGAACGCCGATGGATACGCGGATGTAGCAGTCGGCGCACCTGTGGAAACAGTTAACAGTAAAGGTGGTGTGGGCGCCGTATACGTCTTCAGCGGGAAAAAATTGATAACTGGTAATACTGATGCATCCAAGGCAGATGCATCTGTCGTTGGTCAGGGGCTCACTACGTACGAATTATTTGGGAGCGCAGTGGCTGGCGCGGGCGATATCAATGGTGATGGATTTGACGATTTGATTGTCGGTGCCCCGGGCTTTGCGAACAACACTGGAAAAACCTATCTCTTCAGCGGCGAGAATCTGCTCGCCGGTAATTCCAACAAGGTTGGCGCGGATACTATAGCGAAGACGATGATTTCAGGCGCGGCCAAAGATCAGTTTGGTGAATCCCTGGCCTCTGCAGGCGATATCGATGGAGACAAAGTCCTGGATATAATAATCGGCGAGCCTGGTATGCAGAATGTGGCAACAGGCAAGGCGTATCTCTTCAGCGGTTCTGTCCTGATGAAGGGAAATCTCCAGACGAGCGATGCCCTGATTGCGATAACCGGAGAGGCTAATTCCAACTTTGGTTCCGCGGTTGCCGGCATCGGTGATTACGACGGCGTTGGGATTGATTATGTGGCCGTTGGCGCACCATTCAATCAGATAGCGGGCAAAACAAGAGGTTCGGTCTATGTTTTCAAAGGCGGGCCTGCCTTTAAAAATACGATGCTTGCTGACGGAACAAAATTCGATGGCCAGATCGACGATCAGCACTTCGGATATTCTGTCGCCGGTGTTGGTGATTTTGGTGGGGATGGAAAAACGGATTTGCTTATTGGAGCTCCTGATGGAAACAATGGGACCGGGAATATTTACGTATACATGGGTGGTGGAGGTCCTCCTCAGGCGAACGGCGGATCTGCGGTTAAAGAGTTGTTTGGTTTCAGCGTATCCGGAATCGGCGACGTCAATTCCGACGGCAAGGTGGATTATCTGGTCGGCTCACCAGGCGCCAACGCGGTATATTTATATGGAGGAGCAGCTCCTGTTAAGTACACAGGCATGGTTCAAACAGATAAGTTCGGAATTTCAGTCTCAGGCGCAGGCAGTATGAAGTGACGCTCCATCACGGAACATTGACCACCGCATACGAGTTCTCCGGCCGGCTTCGCGCGAAGACAAACGCGGGCCGGCCGTCGTCGTATTTCCACACATCCTGCAGGACCAGTATCTGGATCGGATCGAGATCAGGAAAAGATGCGTCGCTGAAGCCGGCGTTCGCCGGCATATTCACGGCGGCGACTGCGAACGCCTGGGATATTGCGGCCCATTCATCATCTGTGGGCGTGCGAAAGGCGAACGAACTGCCGGCGGTGTCTGCTATGTCTCCGTTGAATATACCTGCCGCGGTGATGACCGCCTGATCGTATGCAACGCGCTCATCTCCGGAGAGCCACGCGCGCCGCTCCGCTTCCATGAAAATATCGTTGGACGAGTCAGCAGCGGCCGTAGGCGAGAATTGGCCCTGGGCCATTATCACAGCGTCATAATACGAAGCAGGTGGATCTGCGTCGTAATCGTCCGGGTTTGCGTTGAAGAGCGCCGGACGGTCCTTCTGGTTTATGAGCTCGATCCTGTTTCTGATGACCGAGCCCAGCGCCTCCGCCGTGGGGCTTGAGCTGTCGAGCGCCACGACATCAGCGCCAGCGTCTTCGTCTATCTTCGCCTCTTCGGAGAGTTGTTGCCCCGCCTCAGCGACGAGTATCTGGATCAGCGACTGCGGCGGTACTGTGACCTCATACACCTCGCTCATGTCGTTGCTGTCGAGTTTGCAGCGCACCGCGGTTACTCCGGGCGAAACCGCGGTGACCTTTACCCCGCTGCCTGCTGCCTCGGTGTCATAACCGGTCCTTGCGGCCAGTTTGATGATTGAGTCATCGGGTGTGCAGGTCAGCGTCGAGGTACCGAAGTCTCTCGGATTTCCCGATGTATCGAAAATGACGATTTCGTCACGGCCCGGCATGACCCCGCCGACGGCGACTGCGTATTTCTTTGAGGGCTGTGTCACTCTACTTGGTGTGACTTCCGGTCTGTCGTCGCTACCACCGCTGAATGGATTGGAGAAGGGATTCTGAAACGGGCTCCAGCACCCGGCGCAGGAGAGGGCGAAAGCGACAACAGCGGCGTATCGAGCCAGGCGCATTTGTTAATAGTACTTGAATTCCCTTTTATATCAAGGCAATTGCGTTGACAGCGCGGCTTTTCCTCTGATACTCCAACTTTTCAACATATATGAACCAGCGTCCGCAGAAATTCACCGCAGTAAAGGGGATGGCAGATGTCATGCCGCCCGAGTCGCGCCTGTGGCAGAAGGTTGAGGCCGCGGCGCGCGGCGTGTTCGGCTGCTACGGCTACAGCGAGATCCGCACGCCGATCGCGGAACCCACGGAACTCTTCCGCCGCGGAGTCGGCGAGAATACCGCAATCGTAGAGAAGGAGATGTATACCTTCGAGGATCGCGGCGGCGAGTCGCTCACGCTGAGGCCGGAGGGCACGGCGTCGGTAGTGCGCGCATATATCGAGTCAGGCGCGTTTCTCTCCGAACCGCTCGCTCGATACTATTACATGGGGCCGATGTTCCGCCGCGAGCGTCCGCAAAAAGGGAGACAGCGCCAGTTCTTCCAGATAGGTTGCGAACTCCTCGGCGTGGATAGCCCTATAGCGGACGCAGAGGTCATGGCAATGATCTCGCAGTTTCTTTCCGAATCCGGCGCGGCCGATGTCACGCTCGAAATCAACTCGCTTGGCTGTCCTGATTGCAGGCCGTCTTTCAACGCGGCGCTGCTCGCGTTTCTAAAAAAGAGCGAATCAAAATTGTGCGCGGACTGCGTGCGCCGCCTGGAGCGAAATCCGATGCGCGTGCTCGATTGCAAGAATGAGGCGTGCGCGGAGCTCACGAAAGGCGCCCCATCACTTCCTGATTACTGGTGCGAGACCTGCCGTGCGCACTATGATGAAGTGAAGCGTGCGCTCGCAGCTATGGGCGTTGCGTACGTAGAGAACTACCGGATAGTCCGCGGGCTCGATTACTACATGCGCACCGCATTCGAGTTCACGACTACGAAGCTCGGCTCCCAGAATGCGGTTGCCGCGGGAGGCAGATACGACGGGCTTGTCAAATCGCTCGGCGGCACGGACGTGCCGGGTGTCGGCTGTGCGCTTGGCGTTGAGCGGCTGGTGCTGCTCATCGAGCAGAATAAGGAGCCGCTTCCAGCCGAGGATCTGATCTTCTTCGTGGTGATGGGCGATCGCGCCCGCTTTGAGGTCCTTCCGGTAATTCAGACACTGCGGCGCGACGGCGTGCGTGTGGAATGGGATTTTGCAATTCACTCGCTCAAGTCGCAGATGCGGCGCGCGTCAAAGCTCAATGCTGAGACGGTGGTGATCGTGGGCGATGACGAAATCGCCAAGGGTGTCGCCTCTGTTAAGGATATGCGCTCGGGCGAGCAACACGAAGTGCGAATAAAAGACCTGCCGCAACATTTCGTACAGGTGGATATCTGAGTGAATCAGAATTTCCTCCCCTTTATAAGGGGAGGTTAGGAGGGGTAGACCCGTGAAAAACCCCTTGGCCTACCTCCCCCGGCCCCTCCTTACAAAGGAGGGGGAAAGAAGGACTCGATGAAACGACGCACGCACACCTGCGGAGAACTGACCGCAAAAGAGATCGGGAAGAGAGTCGTCCTCCAAGGCTGGGTTGGTTCGCGCCGCGATCTCGGCGGGCTTATATTCCTGGGCCTGCGCGACCGCTTCGGCATCACGCAGGTCGTCATAAATCCCGCGACCGCACCCAAAGAGATCGTGGTCTTGGCAGAGGGCGTGCGCTACGAATACGTGCTCGAGATCGAGGGCGTCGTGGCAATGCGGCCCGAGGGTCAGGAAAATCAGAAAATGGCGACCGGTGAAATAGAGATATCGGTCGATTCTCTCACCGTGCTCAACGCCGCAAAACCGCAGCCCTTCGTAGTTGAGGATGATACGGACGCATCGGAGGACGTGCGTCTGAAATATCGCTATCTCGATCTGCGCAGGCCGAAGCTGCAGAATATCCTCGCATTGAGGCACAAGACCGCGCAGGTCATCCGCAACTATCTCACCGAGAGCGGATTCATGGAGATAGAGACTCCGGTTCTCACCAAGAGCACGCCCGAAGGCGCGCGCGATTACCTCGTCCCATCGCGCATCAGCCGTGGCAAGTTCTACGCGCTCCCGCAGAGCCCGCAGATATTCAAGCAGCTGCTGATGGTGGCGGGCTGCGACCGCTACTTCCAGATCGTAAAATGTTTCCGCGACGAGGACCTGCGCGCAGACCGCCAGCCTGAGTTCACGCAGGTGGACGTGGAGGCGTCATTCTTTGATCGCGAGCATATGTTTGAGATTATGGAAGGCCTCTTCTCCAAGGTCTTCCGCGAGATCAAGCATGTTGAGCTCAAGCTCCCGTTTGAGCGCATGACTTATCACGAAGCGATGCTGAGATACGGAAGCGATCGCCCTGACCGCAGGTTCGCGCTCGAGCTCTGCACGCTCACCGATGCGTTCCGCGGCGCGGGCTTCAAGGCATTCGCATCGATCGTCGAAGCGGGCGGCGCAGTGATGGGGCTCAACGCGGGCAGCCATGAACTTTCGCGCAAGGAGATAGAAGGGCTCGAGGGCGTTGCGAAGTCGCTTGGCGCAAAGGGGCTCGCGTGGATAAAGGTAGGCGCCGAAGGATGGTCCGGCACGATCGCCAAATTCCTCTCCGACGATGAGAAGAAAAAAATCGCTGCGACTGCACATCTGAAAGATGGAGATACGCTCTTGATGGTCGCCGACGCGCATCACGATTACGCGTGCAACGCGTTGGGAGGCGTGCGACTTGCCATAGGAAAAAAATTCAACCTCATCGACGAATCTAAGATCGACATATTCTGGCTCGTGGATTTCCCACTGCTTGAGTGGAGCGGCGACGAGCACAGGCATATGGCAGTACATCATCCGTTCACCGCTCCTACACCTGAAGATATTGCGATGCTCGATACCGACCCCGGAAAAGTGCGATCGCTCGCGTACGACGTGGTGTTGAACGGCTCCGAGGTGGGCGGTGGCTCGATCCGTATCCACGACCAGGCGCTGCAGAGCCGCATCTTCAAGATACTCGGCATCGCTGATGAAGAGGCTCGCCTCAAGTTCGGTTTTCTTCTCGACGCGCTGGAGTTCGGCGCGCCGCCGCACGGCGGAATCGCGCTCGGCCTGGATCGACTCATCATGCTTCTCACGGGCACCGACTCCATCCGCGACGTGATCGCGTTCCCAAAGACCGCGAGCGCCGCAGACCTCATGGCCGAGTGTCCGTCAGAAGTTTCAAAAGCGCAGCTTGATGAACTGGGGATATCGTTGAAATAAATGGAAATCAGTCCACCGACTCCAGTGATTCCTCCTTGTGTTCCTTGAGTGCGGTCAGGATGTCCTTCTGCACTATCTTGTATGCCTCGAGAGACATCCGCTCGTCGTGTTCCATTTCATTTATGAGATGTTCGCCCTCCTGGCCCGCGAGGTTGATATATTCGCGCGCATGCATGCCGTTGCCGTCATGATTCACTTCGGCGAGATGATCGCCATCACCCATGGGGTCCTTGATATGGATTTTACAGCCACGCAGGATCACCGTATTCCGCAAGTTCTCCGTCACCTGCTCGCGCGAAGGCTGTGCGCGCACGGAGTCGTGCGATAGAAACAGGTGGTGTATCTCTCCGTTGATCTCTATTGGCCTGCTACCTTTGTTTTCCCCTTCAGGCCCCGGACCTATTACGAGCTGATAATGCCCGTAGTTGGCATTGATCGATAACACGTGCGTTTCACCCGGTTTCATCTTTTGCAGGGCGGAGATTGCGCCGCGCAATTCCTCCAGAAATGGCCTGACTCCGTGGCGGTTTTTCATGACTTCCCCCTCTTTATATTGTTTCACCATGCTTAATTAGAGCAAGCCGTGTGCCAAATAGGACGGGGAGTATTAAGAAATTAACTTATTGTAATTTAAGGATGTTTATTATGCGACATGGAGTAATTCTCAAGAAAGGGTGAGTTTATGAGTCAAGGCATTGACGTGTGTCGAAATATTGTCGGTTATTTTGAGAAACGAATAGTCTAATAACCAAGATCTTTGAGTCGATCCTCTTCGATGCCGAAATAATGGCCGATTTCATGCAGCAGGGTGCGCCTGATCTCCTCGGGCATGGCATGCTCATCGCTGGCGCAATATTCCTCTATTGCCTTGCGAAACAGGGTGATCTTGTCGGGCAATTCACCAGAATAGAACAGGGTGCTGCGCTGGTTGAGCGGAGTGCCTTGATATAAGCCGAGGAGCAGATCGTCGCCCTCCCCCTCGTCCAGGTCCTCGCGCTCTTCGAAGAAGTCCAATTCTTCGTCCGTGGGCCAGTCTTCGACCACGACTTCTATATTTTCAAGTGCAGCGCGAAACTCATCCGGCAGCTTGTCTATGGCCTGCGCAACGATTCGCCTGAATCTATTGATTTCCATATATGGAATTATCTCAGGTATGTGAAGCAGGAGGCAAGACACTTTATCGGGCAGCTGGTTACTGTATCTATATATATTATCGGCAGGAAGAGGGCCAAAGTTGCTGGCAATCTTTGATTTTGACAAAAAATCGACAAATGTCCGCAAACTGCGCTATTCCTACATCAGAAAGGAGCAATCTGCCCCCGAAAAGGGCTCGAAAAGGGCGCATTTCCATCAAAAAGATGATTCCCTGCAGCTTGCTGCGGGGTTTCCGCCGCCCTCTCCCTTGAGGGGAGAGGGAAGGGTGAGGGTGACTAGACTTGCTCAAGCTTCTATCGATTTCGCGCGCAGCAGTATCCAGAATACGACTACAAGACAGATTACTCCAGAGGCCGCCACCGTCATCTGCACGCCAATAACCCTGGCCAAAGCCCCGGCCATGATGCTGCCGAAGGGAGCCGAGCCCATGAAAGTCATGGTGTAGAGGCTCATCATCCTGCCGCGCAGGTGGTCAGGGGTTTTGTGCTGCAGCATCGTGCCGATGCTCGAGAAGGCGAGGGTGAGGCTAAGACCTATCAGCACGAGTATCGGGAGCGCTGCCGTGATGGTCGGCACGTTTCCAAACGCGATTAGCGCGAGGGAGAACATGACACCCGAGGTTGCGGCGAGCGTGAGAAGCCTCTCCTGGCTCTGCCTGCGCGCAAGCCACAGAGCGCCGGTCAGCGATCCGACGCCGGACGCGCCCATAAGCAATCCGAGTTGGGCAGCTCCGCCGCCGTAGACATGATCCGCAAATATCGGCATGAGGGTCGTGAACTGCATCCCTATGCCGGAAAGTATCGTGACAAGAAGGAGCCCGAGTTTGGCGGACGGCACCCTCGACATATGTCTGAGCCCTTCCTTTATAGCCCGGCCCATCGGTTCGGAGCTGCGTGCAACGGCCGGTATCTGCGTGCGGTTCATCATTTTCAAAGCCGCGATCAATGCGATGAAGGTAGCCGCATTGAAGAGGAAACAGATGCCTTCGCCCTTCCACGCCACTATTGCGCCGGCCACCACGGGACCCAATGTGCGTGTGAGATGAAACATCGCAGCCGTGAGAGAGACCGCGTTGAGCAGATCGCGCTTGCCCACTATGTCCATCACGAACGCCTGCCTGATCGGGAATTCAAACGCGTAGAACGAACCGAGCGCGATGCTGAGCGCAAATA
The DNA here is from genome assembly GCA_021810905.1 of bacterium. Classification (GTDB taxonomy): domain Bacteria; phylum UBA10199; class UBA10199; order 2-02-FULL-44-16; family JAAZCA01; genus JAJZQH01. The sequence continues at coordinate 99,611 of JAJZQH010000003.1, read as the reverse complement.
TCTGCCACAGCTGAACCACGTGGGTGAGCGTGAGTGCGGCAAGCGCTGCAGCTTGAAGCATGAGCAGCACCTGCATGAGTGTGAGCGAGCGAAGCCTGTCGAAGCGGTCCGCTGCCGCGCCCCCGTGCAGGCCTAAGATCAGCGTGGGGAATTGAATCGTAAACCCTATGAGCCCGAGCCACAGGGCTGAGCCGGTAATGCGCCATACGAGCCATGAGATCGCCAGGGTCTGCGACCACGTGCCGAGCATGGATATGAGCTGACCCCAGAAGAAGAGAGCGAAATTCCTGTGCCTGAACGCGCGAAGCACGCCGCCCTTCGTCTCTATCGGCGTGCCTTCCAGCTCATTTAATTCGACTTCCATAGGCCGGCCGATCTAGCAGCTTTGAGATCGAGCGTCAGCAAATTTGTGTGCTCCGCGCAACAGAGCGTCCGCGGGATTGACAATACGGGCATTTGCGGGAATAAACCGTGATCGGATAACATTCACAAAGATGGAGGCGATTATGGCAGACAATCGAGCGCCGTTTCAAACCGTTTCTCTCTGGAGTTCGAATCCCGCAGGCTGCACGAATCAGTGGGTCGCGCATTATGATGAGATCCGCAGCACATCCTATGCAGTGCAGCTTCCGCTTACGCCGGGTTGCGAATATTATTCCCTGGATATGCAGCGCGAAAACAGGGGCGTGCGTGCAGCATGGAACGGTATTTCAAGGTTCGGCTTCATGTTGAGCGGCATATTGGGAAATCTGGCGATGGGCATAGGCGATATCCATCGCCTGGATATTGACGGCCGAGAAATCGCTGATACGCAGCCCTCGATCAAAATGGAGACTGGTCCCACGTCCTCCATGTTTTCCGTGTCACGCCTGGATTCATACTTCAACTCGGGCATCGACGCCGGTCTTTTTGTATTTCGCATCCTGCCGCAGCCGTCGGAAACCGATGCACCGATGAGGCTTCAGGACGACAACTTCGGACGCTTTCCCGCACAACTGCCGTCGATATCTATCGAGTACTGAGTTATTTTTTTCAGAATTTCGTATTTCACGGCTTGCCGGGTGAGACCCTTTGACATTGTGCCTTGCTGCGTCTATGCAGGAGCTGTCTGCGGGCAGGAGGCCTGGCTTGCCGGAATTCATTCAAAACATAGATATTGCGGATATAGTGGATATCGCGATCGTGGCGATGCTCATTTACGCCGGGCTTGTCTGGTTCAAGAAGACCCGCGCATTTCTGGTCCTCGTTGGGATAGTGATTCTCGGCGTGGTCTTCGCGCTTGCGCGCTTTTTCAATCTCTACCTCACCACGGCGATTCTGCAGGGCTTCTTCGCCGTTCTTCTCATCGCCATCATCGTGATGTTTCAGGAGGAGCTGCGTCGCTTTTTCGAACGCGTAGCACTATGGGGGCTCGGGCGTCACGCCCCGCCTGCTGCCATTCCTCTTGCCCTGGCGCTGGCTCGCACCGCCGTCGATCTCTCCCGCGAGCGCGTGGGAGCGCTTATCGTTATTGAGGGAAACGATCCGACGGATCGGCATATAGAAGGAGGCAGCCTGCTTAATGGTATTCCGAGCGAGCCGCTGCTTCGCAGCATCTTCGATCCCCATTCTCCGGGGCATGACGGCGCTGTAATAATAAGATCGGGAAAAATAGTTCGCTTCGCATCCCATCTCCCGCTTTCAAAGGACCCGAAGAGGATCGCCTCATTCGGCACGCGCCATGCCGCTGCGCTCGGGCTTGCCGAGCGATGCGATGCGATTTGCATAGTAGTTTCCGAAGAGCGCGGCACGATCTCCATCGGAAGAGACGGGGATCTCTACGTGCTGGACGATCCCTCAAAGCTCGAACCAGCCATCGAGGAATTTCTCAAGGAGAAATTTCCCATCCGTCAGAAGAAGTTCATAGTGCGAATGCTCACGGTGAATCAGAGGGAGAAGATCGCTGCCATCCTTCTGGCGGCCGGGCTGTGGGCGGTATTTGCGCAGGGCCAGGGAGTTATGCAGCGCGATTATATGGTGCCGATAGAATACGGAAATCTTCCCCTGCAGCTCGTTGTCGATCGCGCAACGCCGAAAAGGCTCTCGGTTACGCTCTCGGGCGACGAGCGCGCGTTCAGGCTCTTGAACCAGGATTCTATCAAGGCAACGATAGATCTCGAAGGCGCGAAGCCCGGCCGGCAGATGGTCGAAATTCAGAAAACAGATATAGCCCACATACCTCGCGGCATCACCGTGGAGTCCGTGCATCCGCAAGCAGTGGATCTCACGCTCAGGCCCGCAGACGAAGGAAAATGAGGAGGCGCAATGACCACGACATTTGATCACATCCTTTTGCTGGGCCGGCCCGCAGCCGGCAAGTCGGAATTCATAGATTTCATGAAGAAGACCTCAGACGCGGAGAGGGCGGAGAGATATCACATAGGAAAATTCGAGGAGCTGGATGATTTCGTGTGGCTGTGGGATAAATTCATGGAGGACGATCTCTGGGAGGAAGCGGGCTGCGAACGCCTCTTCTCAAAGCGCTACGATTCCAACTACGGGCTCAAACCAGGCATGGGCAAACTCTTCGACCTGATGCTCACGCGATTCAATCACGAGGCAGCGGCGCGCTATATCTCTCATCCCGGGTTCTACCGGGACGGCACGGTCATCGTGGAATTCGCACGTGGCGGCAATGACGGCTACCGCAAGGCGCTTCCTGCTCTGTCCAAAGAGATTCTCGAACGTGCCGCCATACTCTATGTTAAGGTCTCGTTCGACGAATCGTGGCGGCGCAACGTTGCGCGCTACGAGGAGAAGCTCGCCCACTCGATCCTCGCGCACATGGTCCCGCGCGAAACTATGGATGCATTCTACAGGCTCGACGATTGGGATTCGTACACGTCCGGCAGGCCGGAAGGCGTGCTCGACGTCAAGGGCGTGCGTGTGCCGTTCGTCACGATGAACAACGAGCCGGAGCTGAAGGAGCGCGGTCCGCTGGCCGAGCGCTACGGCCCGGCCTTGGACAAGTTGTGGAAGCTTCGAAATGCTATTCCCTCCCCTTTGTAAGGGGAGGGTTAGGGTGGGGTAGATCATGTCGCCGAATGCGCTTAAAGGAGATCCTCACAAACTCAATTTTAAACGTGAACTACGTTCAAACATGACGGAACCAGAAAGGCGTCTGTGGCGGGTTCTCAGATCGCACCAATTATCAGGATTGAAATTTCGGAGACAGCATGGGATTGGTCCTTATATCGTTGACTTTTACTGTGCGCATAAATCAATTGTTGTTGAGATAGATGGGGAGACCCATGGTGAAGCGATTCAGATAGTCAAGGATGCAAAAAGAGATGAATATTTAAAATCATTAGGTTTACAGGTAATCAGATAAACTAATCGTGAAATAATGCAGAATTTGAGTAATGTTGTAGAGGATTTATACGAGAAATTGGTCGCAGGATCTACCTCCCCCTGCCCCTCCTTATAAAGGAGGGGAGAGGAAATACCATGAACACATTCGATCATCTCTTTATCCTCGGTCGTCCCGCATCGGGTAAATCCGAGTTCCTCGATTTCATGACAAAGCTCTCCGATGAGGAGCGCGCGCGGCGCTTTCATATCGGCAAGATGCAGGTGCTCGACGACTTCGTGTGGCTGTGGGAAAAATTTCTAGAGGACGATCTGTGGGAGAACGTCAAGGGACGCAGGCTCCATTCAAAGCGCGCGGGCAGCGGATATATTCTGGATTCCGCCGATCTCTTTGATTTTCTCATGGAGAAGATCGACGCCGAGGTCAGCCGGAAGTTTCTGCCCGATCCTGAGTTCTATCGCGATCATACTCTCTTGATAGAATTCTCTCGCGGAGGCGAGCGACCGTACGCACCTTCGCTCGCTCGCCTTTCGCGGCCCTTATACGAACGCGCCGCCATACTCTACATCGACGTTTCAGCTGATGAATCCTCGCGGCGCAATGAGGCCAGGTACAGGGAGAAGCTCAAGCATACGGTGCTCGCGCACAAATGTCCGGACGAAGACATGAAGAGATTTTACAGCGAGGACGACTGGCCTTTACTCACGCACGGCGAACAGAGCGGGCACGTGAAGCTCTCAGGCGCCAACGTCCCATTCGTCACAATGAACAACGAACCCGAATCCACGGATCCCGCAGTACTCGGCCCGCGCTACGGCGCAGCGCTCGAAAAGCTGTGGGAGCTGTTCGCTGGTTAAGTGCAAAAGTCAGCTACGCTACGCCGTCTGGGCTGCTTGCTCCAGGGCCTTGTGCTGCGCCTGTCGCAGCGCTATCGCGCGCTTCTCCACGATGGAGCGGTGGGCGAGGAAGAATATCGCAAGGATGATGAGCCCTGCGCCCGCGAGCTCCTCAAAGCTCGGCAGCCGCTGGCCGTAGATGAAGGCGAGCAGGTAGCTTGCCACGACGCCGGCCAGCACGCTCGACGCGCGGTTTGCAGGCACAGTGAAGGTGTTTTCGCGGCCGTCGAGATAGATGAGGCTCCCGAAGAGCCCGGTGCCGTAAGAGAAGACGCCGAGCATGAAGATGAAGAGGAAGTAACCCTGGAATGGTAACGCGGCGAACCCCGTCCACAGCGCGCCTGCAATCGTTGTCGGTTCCGCATTGATGCCAAAAAGGCTCACGGCAAAGAGGGATGCGAAGAGCAGCGGATTCGCCACCATCTGCTCTTCTACGAAGTAACGCTTGCGCTCGTCGTCGTCCGTGCTCTTGGCCCACGTGCTCATGATAAAGAGGCGGAAGAAGTAGCCCAGGAGATAGAGCGCAATATCGATGGCCGCGATCAGCGTGAGATTGTATCCGGTCTTTTCAGAGGTGGCGATCAAAAGCGCGCCCATGCTCAGCAGAGCACCGACCCATGACGGCCAGTAGATGTGGCGCCTGCGCTTCTTGACGAGGAGGTCAACGACCGGGGCCATGATGAGAACGCCGCCGCGCATGAGCAGCATCGCGAAGACGATGCTGATGCCGCCGAACGTATAGGCGAGAGTCGTAGTGATGATCTGGCCGGCGGTGCAGATTCCGGAGAGGAACGTAAACCACTGCGGCCTCGGAACAGAGATGCCGAAGATCTTCGAGTGCGTTGCGAATTTCCACCAGCCCTTGATCGTGATGAAGGCATACATGGCGACGAAACTTCCGAGTACCGCAATCGGCTGGATGGCGAAACCGTCTAGACCTTTTCCATCAAGCCCGCAGCAGAGCCCCTTCGTGATCATCTTGGTCATCATCGAGTAAGGCACGTACGACGCGAAGTAGCCGAAGCAAAGCGCCGCGATACCGAGTGCCGCGAGCCTCTTTCCCCACGTTCCAGCCTGTTCCATTAGAGCCTCCCTGAAATGGATGAACGTGAAACTGCTATCACGCAAGGGCGCATTTGCAACCTGTTTGATTTTTTTTGCGAAGAAAATAGCGTCAGCAACATGGGGCTCCAGAGATGACTCGCTGAATTTATACAAATAGTTAGAGCGTCAATTCTTCTGACGCTATGGGTACTAACTGTCGGGAAAGCTGACAGTAAACCTCGATTTTATCGATTTCAACGGGCGACCTGTTTAAAATAGTTTTATTTATCAGCTAATTATAATCGACCGCATTCTGACGTATTTTGGCACATTACTTGCTTATTTTAATGCTTGGTGAAAACCCGGGACCTTTTGGGGGAGCCAAAAGGAGGTTCAGATGTTTCCCTCGATCAAAAGATGGGCAGTTCTCGCAGTGCTGGTCTCGCTTATCTCTTTCCTCGCATCCTGCGGGGGGAGCCGCCTGATCGCCGATACGGATGATGAGAGCGGCAGTGGCGGCGAGACAACGGAGTTCGCCCTCCACAACGTGGATCTCTCGCCGGTCGCTCAGCTCGATTCAGCCATGATTCCACGTGACTGCCAGCCGGGCTGGGACGGATGTCCATGAGCACTTGAAATCTCGTGCCGGTCATGCGCACTATCGGCCTGAAAGTGGAGGTCGAGATGCGCAAAATTACTAAAATAATTCTCTGCATTCTATTCGTAGCCCTTTCGGCGCAGACCTTTGCCGCGGGCGTTTCAAAAAACCACTCCGGCCAATTCATGTTCGCGGTTCTCGGAGACAATCGCTCCGGAGATCGGGTCTACGTCAAGGTCCTCAAGGCATTGATGCGGACGAATCCTGCGTTTGTGGTGAACACCGGCGATCTGATCCCGCATCCGGGCGATCGCAGCGAATGGGCCCATTTCAGGGAGACCTCAAAGATAATTACCGTCCCGTACTATTTCACCCCGGGCAATCACGACATCGACGATGAGAAGAGTCAGCAGGTCTGGAAGGACGAGGTGGATCTGCCCGGTGAAGAGACGTATTATAGCTGGACGTACGGCACGAGCCTCTTCGCAGTGCTCAACTCTTGCGACCCCGCGGATGAGAAGCGCATCGCGGGCCGGCAGCTCGCGTGGCTTGCGCACACCCTCGATCCCGCGCGATACGAACATCAGTTCGTCTTCGTGCACCATCCCCTCTTCATGTGGCAGGGCGCCACTCACAGGGGCGATTCGCTCGATAAATATCCCGAGGCGAGGGACGAACTCCATCGCCTTCTCGTGCAGAAGAAGGTAGATATCGTCTTCGAGGGCCATGAGCATACGTACAGGCGCATGAACGTGGACGGAGTCGAATACGTGGTGACCGGAGGCGGGGGCGCGCCTTTGTACGGATCCTACGCCAATATTCCATTCAACCATTTCACGCTCGTGACTGTCGACGGGCCTCGAGTGGCGGTGAAGGTGGTGGATCGCGACGGCGCATTGCGCGATGATTTTGTCCTGAATAACAGGAGATGAAAATGGAAGAAAAAGAACTCGAATTCGCCCCGCGTTATTTTTTCCACGCATATCACCTTACCGAAACCTTGAAGCTCAAGGAGATCGACAGGCTCTTCAACATCACGGCGCGCACGCAGTCGTCCACGAAACTCGTCTATCAGGAGGGAGAGGATCGCTTCTTCTTAATCTATCGTTTCGGCTCGGTGATATTCTTCAACGTCGAGCCCGAACGCCAGCGCGCGGTGATCGAGAAGATCAGGATGCTCATCGGCCAGAAGCCGGAGATGCTGACCAGCGAGGAATTCACCGTCGATATAAGGCACGGCGAGAAGAACGCGGTAGGTTTCGAGCGCGCGTCGCTCGACAGGCTCACCATCGAACGCGTGGAGCTCATCGCATTCATCCTCGCGCAATCCACCGCGCTCGAATATTTCGAGTTCAAGGTCAACGACCTGCTGCGCGAGACCGGCGATATCGGCCAGGCGCTCAAGCAGCGCGGGAGACTCCAGCGATCCGCGACCGATATCAAAAAATTCATCGGTCAGTGCATCACCACAAAGCAGGATCTGGTGGCGTCGCTCTATCTCCTGGACAAGCCGGACGAGACCTGGGACGACCAGATGCTCGACAACCTCTACCGCGAAGCAGTTGAGATGTTCGAACTGAAGGATCGCTACAAGACCGTTGATTACAAGCTTCGGATGATCCAGGAAAACCTCGAGCTGATCGCCGATCTCCTCCAGTACCGACATGCAAACGTTCTCGAATGGGCGATAATCATTCTCATTGCAATAGAGATAGTGCTCTTCGTCATGCAGATGTTCTTCATGGGGCACTGATGCAGCGCCGGGCGATCCATACGCTTATCAATGACGCAAGGAGATTGGTTTCCAGCGCTTCGCCAGGTTACGCGAACTGGTGATGTTCATCGTTGTGCTGCAGTCCAATCCTTCTCGAAGGTCGAGCGCAGCACGCTAATGCGATGCGCATCGCGGACGATCACTGCAAGTTCCCTGTTTTCGTCGAATGACGCGATTGCAAGCGACTGAGAGCCCACAAACGCCGCCGCCACGTTGGTCACGGTATCCGCAAGGATTACGCTCCCCGTTATTTGCGGCGATGCCTGAATGCGCACCAGGCACCCGCCCTGAGTCAGGCGAACTATGCCGGGCATTGACGCCGCGCTCGCATCGCTTGTGAGCACCTTCACCATTACGCCTGATTTTGCAGCCTTCACCAGCGCGTTCTCGATATCTTCATCAGCTATCGATTCCGCATATATCCACAGAGAATTCTTTGCCGCACTGATTATATTTTTTGCCGCGCCTCGCGCGCTCTCCGGGCTGAACGCCGTGTAGACAAAGCCGGGTCGAAAAATCTTTCTCTCCGCATCAGCATCGAATGCACTGGTCAATTCCTCCGCATATCTCGGATCCAGAAATACGCAGACGAACGCGCGTCCTTTTGCAAAGGCCTGCTCGGTAAGGGGCGAGGTCGACACCGCTGCGGTACGTCCGTCCACGATAATTGCGGATTCGCGGGTCTCATGGAACGCGGAATTCGGCCGGAGCGTGAGTATCTTTGCCTCGGCGAATATTTTTTGCGCCTCCGCGCTGTTGCCCGCGATCACGGAGGAACTGCCGGTCATCACGCGGATCGTTACGCCCCTTGCCCGCGCCGATTTCAGGGCGCCCAGGATCACGGGGTCCGTGAGCGACGGCGTCACTACCGTTATGGTGCGGGAAGCGCTGGCGATCAGTTCGGTGAGCGGGCGGTATCCGTCATCAGGCATCTTCACAAAATCCGGAATCGTCGATGGAGCGCTGACTTGAGCAATTGCCATGCCGGGAAAGGAGGCCGCCATTGCAACGACGATGATCAGGCAGGTTGCTAATTTGATGATTCCAGTCACCACGGGAGGCTCTCCTCAACTTCTATTCAAATGTTAACCGGCTGATATTAAAGACATTTATCACTCCAAATCAAATGCTACACATGGCATGTCGATTGCATAACTAATGGAATAGGATTGGTCCAGCCATATCCTTGATAAGGAGTATTGATGAAGATCTTTCAAATTGCGGCAATCATCATGTCCCTGGCATTGGCGTGTGCCATCACTTCCTGCGGCGGTGGCGGCGGAAGCGATTCGGATACGCAGGCCGCAAACCCCGACCAGACGCAGATCGACAATCCGTTCAGCAACGGCGACGATTCCGCGAACAGCACTACGGACGACACGGCCGACGACAACTCGACGCAAGGCGGGGGCCAGGTTCCGGTCAAGGTCTCCACTTCAACGCCTGCCAAGACTATGAAGATCGGCAAGAACGCATCCGTCATCATTCACGCGAGCGGCGGCAGCGGCGATTACAACTGGACGCTTGAAGGCGAACTGCCCGAGGGCATGGACATCGAGAATGTGAACAGCAAGACTGAGAGGATCGGCGGGGCGCCGGAGGAAGCCGGCACCTTCACGGTGACGGTCACCGCAAAGGACATTGAGAACGAGTCGAACAGCGCATCGGTCGAGATTACGCTGAAAGTGACGGATGGCCAAGTCACAGGCTATATTGAATTGAACATTCCGAAATTAGAATTAGCCGAACCGATTCAACAGATCGTTGCGACCGGCGACTGTAGCGATCCGCTCACGATCGAGCTCGTAAAATTCGACCCGCACACGGATATGTCAAAAGGCGAGTGGACCGTGCCGCTCGGCGGTTCAGATCAGAAACTTAACTTCAAGGTCACTGGAGGCAAGGCGCCGTATACTTGGAGTCTCGAGAGCAAGGTGGAGAAGAGCTATTACTGCCACACAAAGGGAAAGAATGCAGGCGATCCAGGATGGACATACAGATTTGCAGACGAAGGATCGTGTAATAATGCAGATGAAGAGGGCGCATTGACCGGCAACGCTACGTGGAAGGACGCTGATAAAGAAAAAACGATAAAAATTCCGATCCCCTATGGCGGATACATGGAAGTGCCCGATCCAGCGGCCCAGGCTGCATACGCGCTTTCATCGCACGAAGAGTTCAACCTGCAGGGTGCGTTCAAATACAACGGGCCGCTTCCGATATCGATCCTGGATAAGGAATATAAAGGAAAGGACTATGAGCCGGTCGAAGAACTTACGGTCAAGGTCGCTGATTCGTGCAATAATGAGCAGACAAAGACCCTAAAATTCCGCGTGAAATACCCGACCGATTCTGTTGATGAAATAAAGGCAGCTATCTTATATCAGGATGTGTGGGGTATGGACGATGGATCGAGCTTCACGGCCCTGTTCCTCAGCAGCGACCTGTCGCCTCATGATACGAAGAGTCTTGAAGACGATCTCAATTATTTTACCATGTACGGAGAGTCGGGCGCATCGTACAGTTATTATAACAAGATATTGGAACTCTCCGCTACGCACGCTGCGTTCCAGCTCAAGGATCTGAAGGAATGCAAGGACGGCGTGCCGTGCTATGCCTCGGCAGAGGCGGAGAAATGCAAAGATGAATGGGATCAGGAAACTTCCTGCAAAACCAAGACGGAGGACATCGACCGCATCATCCTGCTCTGGAACGGATTATACAAGGAATCCGAGGGCCCGTGCATTCCGATCACCAAGGACTTCTGCATGATCAACCCGATACCCGGACCGTATTACGACGACATCGATCTGCGCTTCATCAGCTTCAGGACACCTCATTGGGAAGCTACCTACGACGACGGGACAGGTGATCTCTTCAACGAAGATATCACCAAGACCGTCACTCGAGTCGACGATCTTAGCGATTTGACCAAATATCCGGGTATGAGCGCTCCCGATCCGAAGAAGATTGTCTTCCACCGCCGCGAGATGCCGGAGTACTAAGGCCGGCAGGTTTATTTTTTTCCCACTCAAACAAATTGTGCCGCTCGTTTTGCGATGATATTATGTCCTGCATCGCGGGGGCGGAGCATGTCCGACGAGAATCCAAAACATACGCAAGATGAAGCAATAGAGGCGCCTTATGCGGAGGAGCTCACGCTTCGAGGCATGCTCGGCCAGGGAGGGATCGGCCGGGTCTTTCTGGGGTTCGACAAGAAGATCGGCCGCGAGGTAGCCATCAAGGAGCCTATCGAGGAGAAGCTGGGCGCCAACAAAACTCGCGTCCTTGCGCGCTTCGTGCGCGAGGCCAGAATCAGCGGCCAGCTCGAGCATCCCGGCATTATTCCAGTCTATGAATTCGGCACAAAGGCGAACGGGATTCCGTTCTACGTGATGAAGCGCGTGCAGGGACGCCGCCTCAAGGAGGCGATAGAGTCCTGCGTGGCGTTCCGCGAGGAGGATGAGCTTAGAATGAGGCTCGCCCTGCTGCCTGCGTTCATAAGCATTTGCGATGCAGTGGGTTACTCGCACTCCAGGAAGATCATCCACCGCGATCTCAAGCCCTCCAACATCGTGCTCGGCGAATTCGGAGAGGCGATCATCCTCGACTGGGGGCTTGCAAAGCGGCTCGATGAGGAAGCCGATTCCGAGGAGGAGATACCGTCCGCGGCTCCCTCGCTCGAGGAGATGGCGGACAGCTTTCACACGATGCAGGGCGCGCTCGTTGGAACGCCGTCGTATATGTCGCCTGAACAAATCGACAAACGATTCGGCGACGTGGGCACCGAGAGCGACGTCTACGCGCTCGGCGCAATACTCTTTCTCATGCTCACGGGCGAGAAACCTTACGCCGGCACCCCCAGGGAAGTGATGAAGCAGGTCGCCAGCTTCGAACCATCTCCGTCTCCTCGCTCACGCAGGTCTTCAATACCTTCGGAACTCGCGGCGATATGCGAGAAGGCGATGGCCAAGCGCAAGGAGAACCGCTTCAAGGATGCGGCCGAACTGGCCTTCGAATTGAAGGCGTTTCGCGACGGCAGGATCGTGAGCGTGTACGCCTATTCCAGGCGCGAGCTCTTCGCGCGCTTCGTCTCGCGAAACAAGGCCGCGATAGCCGCGGCAGCAGTGGTGATAGTCTCCATCGTAGCAGGCGCCGGTCTCGCGCTGAATTTTGCGGCGGATGCGCGCGTCGCTCGCGCGCGGGCTGAGCGCGCGCTGGTTGACGTGACAGCTCTGTCGAGTTCCGCGATCAATCTCTCCAGCGATGCCGCTGAGAGCGCTGGCCGTGATTTTACGTCCGTGATAAAGGCGCTGGACAAATCGACGCGCCGCATCGCCGGTTACGGTTCCATAAGCAACGAAAAGGCTGTCGCACTTCTTAAGGAACTCGTCGGCATAGACAAAGATGCATTGGCGCTCGCTACGATAACTCCCGAGGGAAAAGTGGCCGCGATGTATCCTGAGCGGAGCGATACGGCAGAAGCCCTCTCTACCGTCTTCGCACGCGAATCGGCCGCACGATTCGATGCGAACAAACAGAGCGCCAGCGGACTGGTTCGGATGCCGGACGGATCGCATGTGTTTGCCATTGCATCGCCCATAAAGCGCGGATCATCGGAAATAGGCGTGCTCGCAGTTCTCTACACGGCTGAAAAAGCGATTCCTGCAGCGATGTCGTTCGATCCGCTCAAGAGCGAATATCAGGTATGGTGCATGCGCGGCGACGGCCTCATCTTCTACGATGAGGATCCTGACCAGATAGGCCGCTCTCTCTTCACCGATGAGATATACGCAAAATTTCCTGAGCTTCGAATGCTGGGCGAGAAGATCCGCTCGGAACCCAATGGCCTCGGCTACTATTCATACCTGGCGCGCGGAGGAGAGAACGTCGTCTACAAGATAGCGGCGTGGGATACGATCAAGATCGACGACCGCGACGACCTGAAAGTCGTCGTGGCTTATCCTTATAGGAGCAGGTGACGAGGAGCTTTTTTTCATGCCAATATATAATTCAATTTTAGAGAGCATCGGTCGAACGCCGCTCATCAAGCTCGGCAGCATCGGCGCACAATTGTCAGCCGCGTTTCTGGTCAAGAATGAAGCGGTGAATCCCGGGGGGAGCATCAAGGACAGGATCGCGCTGCGTATGATAGAGTCGGCGGAAAAAGAGGGACTGCTTCACAAGGGATCGACAATAATCGAGGCGACTGCGGGCAATACGGGCTTGGGCCTCGCCCAAGTTGCGGCCGCAAAGGGATACAAATGCATATTCGTGGTGCCCGACAAGATGAGCGAGGAAAAGATTTCGACCTTGAAGGCGTTTGGTGCGGAGGTCCTGGTCACGCGCACCGATGTCCCGCCCGACAGCCCGCTGAATTACAACGTCTATGCAAACAGGCTGGCCGGTGAAACGCCCGGTTCGTTCATCCCGAGCCAGTTTACGAATCCCGAAAATCCAAAGGCGCATTATCTAACGACGGGCCCTGAAATATGGAATGACGCGGCTGGCAAAATAGCCGCATTTGTCGCGGGCGTGGGTACCGGCGGCACGATCTCCGGCTGCGGCAGATATTTGAAAGAGCGTAATCCTCAAATTAAAATCATAGTCGCAGATCCAGTGGGCTCGATCCTCTCCGGAGGAAAGGGCGGCTCATGGCTAGTCGAAGGCATTGGCGAGGATTTCTTCCCTGCCACATTTGATAAATCCGTAGTCGATGAATACGTCACCATTACGGATCGGGAATCCTTTGTCATGGCCAGGCGCCTGGCGAGGGAAGAGGGGATTCTGGCTGGCGGCTCGGCGGGCACTGCGCTCGCCGCTGCTGTCAAATATGTCGAGCGGACGAAGATTCAGGGAAACATCGTGGTGATTCTTCCTGACACCGGGCGCAATTATCTCAGCAAATGTCATTCGGACGAATGGATGGAACGGAAGAAGCTGATTTGAAGAAAGCGAGCCGCAGAATGAAAACCGGAACAAAGTGCATTCACATAGGACAGACCCCCGAGGAAATTTCCGGCGCAGTCATCCCGCCTGTTTTTCAGACGTCGACGTTCGCCCAGAAAAATCCTGGGGTGCCGTACGGCGAGTACGAATATACGCGCGCGGGCAATCCGAACTTCTCGCGGCTGGAAGAGACTCTCGCCGCCCTGGAGAACGGAAAATACGCGAGGGTTTTCAGCTCCGGTCTGGCCGCGCTGACCGCCTGGCTTTCCACAATCGGTAAATGCCACATCGTTACGAATGAAGATCTTTACGGCGGAACATATCGCCTGCTCAACGCCGTGTTCGCCAATTATGACGTGCAAAATTCCCGTGTAAGAAGCGCAGACGCACGGGCGTGGGAAAAGGCGGTTCGCTCCGAGACCAGATGGTTTCTCGTCGAAACCCCGACAAATCCCATGCTGAACATCGTGGACCTCGCAAGCGTCTGCGGGATCGCGCATTCGCGCGGAATAAAGGTCATCGTCGACAATACCTTCGCCTCGCCGTGTTTTCAGCAGCCGCTCAACCTCGGCGCGGACGTGGTCATTCACAGCACGACGAAATATCTCAACGGCCATTCCGATGTCATAGGCGGGGCATTGATTACGAACGATGAATCGCTGAAAGAACGATTTGATTTCTTCAGAAAGGCGCTGGGCTTGAACCCTTCTCCTTTCGACTGCTGGCTTATCTCGAGAGGAGTCAAGACGCTGGCGCTCAGGATGGCCTGGCATGAAAAAAACGCGCTGGCGATCGCTGATTCTTTGAAGGGGGCAAGCGCTATCAAAGAAGTCATGTACCCTGGACTGAAATCCCACCCGCAGTTCAAGCTGGCTTCAAAACAGATGTCCGGATTCGGCGGAATAGTGGCGGTGAGATTTGACAGCGGTAAATCCGCGACGAAATTCATGAAAAAACTGAAGCTCTTCTGCCTCGCCGAGAGCCTGGGCGGGGTCGAATCGCTCGTATCGCAACCCTCCACGATGACCCACGCATCCATTCCTCGTGCAGTCAGGTCGAACCTTGGAATCGACGATTCCCTCGTCCGGCTTTCCGTTGGAATCGAGGATACGGACGATCTTCTGTCGGATGTATCCTCCGCGCTTAAGGCAATTTAAGGGAAAAAATTCAGCGGCGTGCGATATCGCTATCGCACGCCGCCGGTCGAATAAAAAATTTACAGAAACCGCAGCTGTTCAGATCGATGCTGCTATTTGGCAGGCTTTGTCCTGGCAGGCTTCATCGCATTTTTTAATGCAACGTCTTTTTCCTTATCGCTCATCGCGTCCCATTTCGTCAGGCATTCTCCGCAGCAGAAGCCGATCCTCTGTCCGTTGTACATGCGCGTCATGTTTTCCGGAGCGGTCTTATCCATGGCCGTGCCCATGATGGGGCACGTCGGATTTACGATTGGGACGAGCTTCTCAATCTTCAGCGTCTTTGCAGATCCTTTTTCTTCCTTGCCCGCGGCCGAAGCGGTCATCGACGACATAGCAAACGCCAGCGCGAGGAACATCACTCCGACCAGACCCCATTTTCCGATCTTCTTCATGACTATTTCCCCTTTCGGTGAGTGTAAAATTGCATTCAATATGCTGATAACTACTTGAGAGAACTCAGGGACGTCAATGTAAAATCAGCGTCCGGATGAATTCGCACTAGTATTTTGGAGCGAAACGGATCGTCCACTGTAAACCCAGGTTCGCGAAGAAGCCGCCGCCGAGCTGCACCTGCTGGAACGGCATGCCGGATTTCGGATTGGTCACGTTGCCGTAGTTCAGGTCTTCATATACCGGCAGTCCGATCGCTCCGCGCAATTTGAAATTTCCTCCTAAGGCATTGAGGAACCTGTAATCGAAGACGAGTGCGGCATTTGAAGTGACGCCTCCGCTGTTGCGGATATCGAAGCCGCTGTCCGTATTTTCCCATGTATAACTGCCGTCCATCTCTACTCCGAGCATGAGGTCATAGGTCGGCGTGTAGTGCAAGGCCATGCCGAGCGTGCCGATATTGCCGAACGCAAAGTCGTCAAAATTTTCAGGATTCACGTCGTAGGTAACCGAGCCGTGGAGCCAGAATTTCTTCCATCGCTGCGAGTAGAGCAGTCCTCCCCTGAAGGCAGGGACACCTTTGCCAATCTGCAGTGCAGGAGATTTAACGACGAGTTGCCTGCCGCTGATCGGGTCGAGCGTCCTCGCCCCGTCGAAGTCGCCGGAGGGAATGCTCGTTCCGATCAGGATGGTTGCGAACTTGTCGAAACGCGTGCTGTGCCAGAAGTTATATCGTCCTTCGATGGCGATATCTCCGACGCCGTTGCTGCTCTCTGACTTGCCATTGACCTGTCCCGTGGCTGGATCTCGAACGAATATGTCACTCATCCTCCAGAGCCAGGGCGCGTTCAGAAATAGCGAGATGCGATCCGTGGGGGAGTAATTGAAGAAGAGAGCGGCCTGCTGAGTCCTCGCTTCATTCGGGGCCTTCGGTTGCGCAGGGTTACTGTTGATGAATTGTCCCGGATCCATGTGATCGGGACCGACTCTGAGTTCGTTTTTGAAGACATAGCCGTAAACCGCGCCTGCGCTGAAATTGCCACTGCCAGGCGTTACCGCCGTGCGTATGCGGAAGGGCGCGGTGGTTCCGACAGGCGAAATATCCGCCATCGCCGCATCGAAGGTCATCAGCTCTCCGCCTTGTCTTGCCGCGAAGGCCTTCGCCTCCTCCCTGCTTGAAAAGGCGATGTAGTTAGGAATCATGTCCGGAATCACCTTGCTGCCGACGACATAGGTCGCGCTCTGTGCGTCTACGAGTTCTCCTGATATCCAGTCGTGGACCTTCACGGAGCTGAACGAGGATACGCCTCCCGCTTCCTCGACCTCGCGCAGCATGCAGGCCACGCCGCAGGTGTATTCCTTCCTGCCGCCATGTTTGTCTTCCTTGAAAACGAGCTCGGCCGAGGTCTTTTCATACTGGTCGATATACATGCCGCATACCCTGCAGCTCTCGCGCTTATGCCCCTCATCGGCAAGGGCAGCGGAAGAGGGAAGCAGCAGGAGACAGATCGTCATCGCTGACCATAATCTGGCGAATGCCGTCATGTTACCCCCTTATTTCAACAGCTTCGTTAACAGCTTTTCCAACGCATCGATTCCGGAATCGCCTTCGATCGTTTTTCGTACGACGCCTTTTTCGTCCACCAAAAGCGTCGTGGGCATGGCGATGACGCCGAATCGCCTGGCCGTTTTTCCAGACGCGTCGATGAGCATGGGGTAGGTCACGCCATCGTATTTCCGGATTCCCGCATCACCCTTTTCCGGCCTCGTCTCCTGGATGGCCACCGTCACGAAACCCTTGTCCCTGTATCTCTGATAAAGGCCGTCGATCGAAACGAGCGCGTCCGTATTGCAGTGAGGGCATTTGATGTCCCAGAAGTGCAGAAGCGCCACCCTGCCGCCGATGAGCTCCGAGAGCTGCACGTTCTTTCCGTTGAAATCTGTGAGCGTTACGGAAGGAACCGGTTTTTCGGTCCGTCGATCGAGTGATGCGATGACCTCCGGAGTTACCTCATCGAATCGAAGGATGGATCTACCCTTGTGATCCTCCAGAAACTCCTGAGCGGATTCGCGGTCCTTGAACGGCAGCAGTTCGTGGCCCATCGGGCCAAGCACGTTCGAATCGATGACGTAGTAAGCAGACTTCGCTTCTATCAGCTTCACCTCGTAATAGTCAGTAACGAAGATCTCTCGGATCC
Source organism: bacterium (assembly GCA_021810905.1). Classification (GTDB taxonomy): domain Bacteria; phylum UBA10199; class UBA10199; order 2-02-FULL-44-16; family JAAZCA01; genus JAJZQH01. Next base: position 82,214 of record JAJZQH010000003.1, on the reverse strand, counting down.
CTTCCGGGTTCTTTCCGGGAGAAAATTTCTGGACGTTGAAATAATGTTTGAACAGGTCCTTGGCGCCGTCGTAGAAAAAATATTCTCCGTCACCGAAGACCGCGAGCGCCACCCACTTTGGATATTTGTATACGAACATGCCGCAAACGGGACAGCGGTCGCTTTTCTTGATGGCGACCGACGGTTCCTGGCCCAATGCGGGTTTGGCCCTGAAAATGAAGAGGACCAGGGCCAGCACCAGCGCTGCTCCGATGTAGGTCTTTGCTCGCATCATCACATCATGAGATTCGAAGAGGCGATTTCGCAAGTTACGATCGCGGTGAACGCCGCGTAAGAGCCCGTCGATGCGATCGCGAGCCTCCTGATGAATATGCCCAGCGCGGGCGTGAGACTCTGCACCCCTCGGAAGGGGAGGAGCGCACCCGTTCCAATGCCACAGACCGCAGCCGTGAACAAGAGCATATAGAGAAAATAGCCGATATAATGATATTCGCGCATGACGATGCAGAACGGACAGTGATGCGTCGGCAGTTCGTAGACATAAGGGGAGATGAACGAGACGATGGAGATTATCGAGACCACGAACATCATGGCGCTCAGAATGGAGTAGAGATATCCGCCCCTCCCCCTGCGATAAAAGAATATTCCGCACGTCAACGTGCACAGCATTGAGACGTAGAAGATCCAGGCCATCGCCCTTTCCGGAAGCGAGACAAGTATGAAACCGAGTCCTGCCTCGCGTTCGATGCTGAAGAGACTCCCGCAGCAGGAGGTGATCACGTCCGCTTTCAGTCCGAGAAAATAGGCGCTCTCGAGGATAGTCTCCAGGATCATGAATGGGACGATGAACGCGAGCAGGGAGTATTTTTTTTTGATAAGCGGGTAATCGTATCCCTGATTGTCCGCGTGATTCAGAATCAGCCAGAGCCCCGCGAGCATAAACGTGAGAATTTTGATCAGGAGGGTGGGGTAGCCGAACGCGTTGACGTTCAGAGTGCCTGCGGCGCACATCGCCCCTACGAAGAGCGGGCAGAGGGCGTCGGCCGTAAATACGTAGAGGAATATGGAAAAGAGCTGCAGCGCGAAGACGTAGGTGAGCACCGTGGAGATCAGGTAGGTCTTCCGTTCGAGCGCGAGCTGTAACTCATCGCCGCTGCGTATGTCCCAGCGCCTGAGTATTTGAACGCCATAGAATGTTGCATAAATCACCATAAAAGTGGCTGCGTAAGAAGCCAGGAGGTTGGCGATGACTTCAGGGTGCAGGATCACGACGATTCGCCCTCTATTCTGCCGTCTCGCATATTGATGACGCTATCGACGATCCTGGATTCACAGACCAGCGGATCGTGGCTCGCGATGATCACCGTCTTGCCTTCCTTTTTGAAATTCTCGACGATCTCCATGAAGAGGTACGAGAGATGCGTATCCAGGTGCGCCGTGGGCTCGTCGGCGATAATGACGTCGGGGTCATTGATCAGCGCCCTCACGATGGCGACGCGCTGCGCCTCGCCTCCGGAAAGCCACTCAACTTTCGAGGTCGCCTTGGTCGAGACGTGGAAGTCGTTCAGCCCCCTGATCGCCCTCTCTTTCAGGCGCGCGTGCGGCTCCCCCAGGGGGTAGGCCGGCAGCATGACGTTTTCGAGGACTGACATTCCCCTTATGAGATTCGGCACCTGAAAGATGAAGCCGAAGCCCTTTCTCCTGATGTCGGTGAGAAACCTCTCCGGAAGGCCGCTGATCTCGCGGCCATCGAGCCTCACGCGGCCCGCCGTAGGCCTGCTCATGCAGCCGATGATGCACAGGAGCGTGGTCTTGCCCGAACCGCTGGGTCCTTTGAGGACCGTGACCTTCCGGTCCTCGATATTCAGGCTGATGCCGCCCAGCGCCGTGAATTCGCTCGGCCTGCCGGCGTTGAAGACCTTCTTCACGTTGATGAGCTCGATCATGCGTTATTCCCCCGTCTGCCTCATCGCTGCATCTGGATCGATGATCGCGGCCCGCCACGTGGGGACTATGGTCGCGATCGTATAGGGTACCACGGTGAGGAAGAAGAGCGTGATCAGCTGTTCCGCGCTGATGAACGGAGTCAGGGAAAAATGCGGATATAGCACCGACCAGCCCTTGAGTGCGGGTTCGAATATCAACGAACCCGTTAAGAAGACGTGAACGTACGCCAGGATCACGCCTGCGAAATAAGCCGTAAGCGAGACGATTGCGCCTTCCCAGAATTTCATCAGGATGACGTCGGAAGTCTCCCATCCGACCGCCTTGAGGATTCCGATCTCCTGCCGTTCCTCTGCGCTCAGGCCCGAGGCCTTGTCCCAGGCGAAGATGACGAACGCGAGTATGGCCGCGGAGAGGATCACGATCATCATCCCGCCCCGCCAGTTGAAGATCGAATCGTAGGTCCTGAGTATCTCGTCTCTGACGATCGGCCGCGTATCCGGCAGGACTCTGGTTATTTTCGAAGCCACCGTGGGGATCTCTCGGGGGTTTTTGACCTCGACGGTTATGTCTGTCGCGTAATCTTTGCCTATGTCGAAGAGCTTTCTGAAATCCTCTTCGCCGATCAGGATGAGATCCGAGGAGACGAGCTCCGATTTAGACGAAAGCGTATCCGCGACCTTGAGGTCGATGGTGCTGCCGTCATAGGCCGTAAATGCAATAGAATCGCCTTTGGAAAGTTTGCCGACGCGCGCGACGCCTTCGCCTATGACTATCGTCCCGGGCTCGAGGGCCGCGGCATTGAACCAGAAGAGCGGCCGCGCTTCGGAAGGTTCGGCGGAGCTTCGCGCGGCGGGCGGGACTATCAGCGTGTAGTTGGCGCCGAGTCGATCGTCAAAATAATATCCCCACAGCCGGCCTTCGACCGCGGCCACGCCGCGGACATTTTTCACGGCTTCCATGTCGCGCAGCGGAAAGAGATCGTGGCGGCCCGCCGCCATTTTTTGAACGATGATTTCCGGCGTCCCTCGCAGGATCAGCGAAGCCTCTTTTTTTATGGAGGACGTGAAAAAGATCGCCGAGGCGAGGATAAAGACTATGAGCGCATAGAGGCAAAGGAGGCCGACATTCTTCACCTTCCTGCGCATCAGCGAGGAGAGGGTGAAATCGATGATGCCGCGCTGCCTTTCGATCGGTGATCTCATCTGCGTCTCATAATCCATATTGGAGGAGTGGTGAACGAACCGGACGGAAAGTGATCCAGCGACAATGGATTATCCTGGAACGCTGAAAAGAGATCCGCCTGGGAGAGATTCCGGGTGTAGCGCGCGTCGGTGAAGAGGCAGAGATCCGTGAGGCCGAGCGAGCGGACCATGGCCGCTTTTTCCTCGATGCCTTCGCGCATGGCCTCTCTGTGGAAGGAGGCGTGCGTGAGGAGCAGGCCCAGCACCACGACCTCAACCGCGAGGGAACAGAGGAAGAACGAAGATTTTCTCATGCGGAAATTCCCCCGATGATGCGGGGATTTCACTACCGGAAAATCATTCATAAATATAGTATTATTTACAGGTCGTTCGAATCGTGGCGAAGGAGCAAGGATAGCTCAACCAGGCCGTGACTCCACGTACATCCTGTAGAGCTTTTCCACGTTTTTATGACAGACAAAATCGTGGTGCCTGAAGCCGCCGCCAAACGTCTTTGGGATGTGCATCAATTCGTGAATGATCGTCATGTCCTGATCCTCTTGCGAGAGGCGTTCGAAGCGCTCGAGAAATTCGATCGCATAATGCGCCCTCACCTCCATTGCCAACTGCATGATCTTGGGCAGGGCGTGGCACCTGGCGATGACCCTCCTGGCCTTGCTCCCGCAGCTCCTGATACAGACGACTCGGTTGCAATCGATATGCGTGAGATTGAGGCGGCGCACGATCTCGCACATCCTCTGCTGAAGGTCCAGCGCGATGGAATATTGCATATTTGAGAACCTCGCTCGATTTTCTAAGGGCAGCGTACTGCTGTCTGTCAACGGAATATATCTTTCTTATTTCATCAAGGACCGCCGCGTTCCCACCGTTCAAAAACTCGTCGATTTTTTAGGCGCCATGGGAGAGATGGTCCTTTTCATGTGTGCACATGGCCGCGCAAATGCACGATAAATCATATTTGGCATGCGGTTGCAGCGCTATCGGTTCAGCCTTTGAATGCCGCAAATATCGCGAATTTCTGGAATCTCCAGACGCAGTCGACTTCTTCAAAGCCCGCATCCCGCAGCCAATTCAGATGTTCCTGCATCGTAGCCGGGATGTCGTTTTTTCGCCCGTTTTCGCGGATCTTCTCCGGCTCGACGCCGTTCTTCCTCATATGCGCGTCCCATAGCTCTTCGTACATCGCATCCAGACGCGGCCCAGGCCCCTTGACCAGATCGCGGATGATGAGGACGCCGCCGGGATTCAGCGCCTCGCGGATCTTTGAAAAACACCTCCTCTTTGCTTCATGCGAGAGGTGATGAATCGCGAGCCCGGCCATGACCACATCGTATTTGTTGCGAAGCTCCATGTGCTCGAAGTCCTGACATCGCAGCACGAATCTTTTTTCAAACTTCGCAAGCCGCCTCGCGCAGACCTCGAGCATCTTTTCAGACAAATCCATCGCCTCAACGTGCGCCTGCGAAAAATTCCGAAGCACGAGCTCCGCCAGAGGCCCGGTCCCCGCGCCCAGATCGAGCACGTTGATCTTTTGTCCTCTGTCGAACGGGATGAGGGAGAGGATCACATCGTGCTGCTCTTCGTATTGTGGGACGACCTTGCGGATCAATTCGTCGTAATCTTCGGCAATTTTCTCGAAAGTCTGTTTTACATTCTCTGTAACCATGAAGGCTCCTCCTTCATCTTCATTTCAACAGGCAATCGGTTTTGGCGTGTCAACGCAGGCTGACGGAGAGGAGATGGAAGATCATAACCTGCGCTTCCGTAGTTCGGTCTTTCAGCGGCGGCTTGCCGGCTTTCTGAGTTTTTTGATCATGACGATCTGGTCCATGTAGCGGCCTCGGTGTTTCAGGCCTCCTTTGATCAAACCCGCTTTCCGGAATCCGATCTTCTGGTAAAAGCGATAAGCACGCTTGTTGCTGGCGTTAAGATCCAGCTGCAGCATCCTCATGTTGAAGCGCTTCCGCGATTCGACGAGCAGCGCCTCAAAGAGGCGCCTTGCGATGCCGCGGCCCCGCGCCTGCGCACTGAGGGCGATGGTGAAAATTCCCACATGCTCCCGCCACGGCTCCGGATTCGCAAAGACCTCGGCGCCGCCCACGATCGCACCGTCCATGACCGCGACGAGATGCACGACGAGCCCCGCCTCGATATCCTTGATCCGTGTGGAAAGCCACCGCGCCTCCTGCGCCCGCGAGAGCCTCTTCTCCACGACGATCATGGCCCGCTCCGCCACAAGCGCGTTGATAAACTTGAGCAACGCATCCAGATCGCCGCGAGCGGGATAGCGTAACACGACCTCGCTTCCGTCGAGAATATATCGTCCGACAATTCGACCGGCTTTCAAAGGTTTATTGCCTCGCTTCAATGGCGCCAAGCCGGCATTCGTGATTCTCGCACCGCTCGGCGATACGGTTGATCTTCGAACTGAGCCTGCGTTCCATATCCGCCATGTCGTCCTTGAGGCTGCGCAAACCGAGTTCCAGCGTGTCAAATCGTTGTTCAAACTTCGCAAAGCGTCTGTCTGTATCGTCCTTCTGTACACGCAAGGCGAGCTCCAGCGCGGTAAACCGCTGCTCAAATTTTTCTTCAAGAGACGCAAAGCGTCTGTCTGTATCGTCCTTCTGTACACGCAAGGCGAGCTCCAGCGCGGTAAACCGCTGCTCGAATTTCTCCTCCAGGGACACAAAACGCCTGCCCGTCTCCTCGTGGGATGCCTTTACGCACTCAAGGACGAGTTGCATCTTTGCATTCAGCTCTTCAATGAGGATCGCGTTGTAGTGCATCAACGTCTCCTTCTTGCCCAACTTCTCCACCGGGGTATCCAGCCGAGCCCTTTTTTCAACGACCTTCTTATTCGTCATGCGGCCTCCGATTCTCTATTGTTCACGTGGCAACCTGTCAACGGAATACATCTTCCGTTGATGCAAGGCGCATGCCGCTGCATGGAAATCGAAGCAGGAATTGCAGGGCATTGAAATTGCGAGGAAGAGCCGCAGCCCAACCTGACGACACGACCGACCAGCTGCCGAAATTCATGCAGCACTGCTGCGTTTCGCAGCAGCTCGTCATTGATCGAGAAAACTGAGATACTGAGAACGGGGAGAGGGAATAAAAACGAAATCTGAATGTATCTCGTTAATGCTTGACCCCTTTTCCCTCGGTTTTTTATCGGCTCTCTGGAGCCCGTTAAATATAGACATGCCGCTGATGAATATGTAATAAGGACGACGCAGGTGAGGTTATTTCCCTGACCCCGATGAGGAGGCGAAGATGGGCACATTTCCGGATGTGGGTCTGTCGGGCATGAGTGGCGCAGTATCTTGCGCTACGTCGGCTATGGATATCGAGGATCCGGCAATTATGGATACTGACGATTCGGTCAGTGAGCTCGAGGGAGGGGGAAAAATTGATTTGAATGCCGCTTCAGTTGATTGCTACGAAAGACCTTCTGGTCGTTATCCATTTTCCAGACTGGCTGCAGTCGGCGGTTTTTCGCTTGCTCTGTTTACAGGCTGTTCCGGAGTTCCATATCAATCGCAACAGGCTTCTACAGTCAGCACGTCTGCGGACCCTGATGGAGACAATGCGACTGATGCAGGGATCGGTGATCGGAATGAATCTGCTGCGCCGGATGCGGACGTGCTCGATCGAGCTGTCGCGGATTTGATTGATGCTCCGATTAGCGAAACTTCTTCAGGCGATGCAAGGCAAACAGATCGGGTTTGCGGCGATGCGGATTCCGCCGGCATCCAGTTACTTGTTCCGAATTTTCCAGGTGTGGCGTGTGGCGCCACCGTCTCACTGCCGTCCAAAAGCTTGTGGTTTTATTTCAAAGACCCTGACTTGTGCAGCCATGGAGAACGGGTCTATAAGTTCGAATGGACTGTAGATCTGCCCAAGCCGGTGGTCGTAGGTGCAGGCACTTTCGCTCCTGCTACCGGACATTACTACAGGCCGAGTCTGGGCATGGGAAGTAACTGTCCTCCCACGCAGCAGTATTGCAGCGGTCTTCTCGAACCGGTTTTTCCACAAGGTATAAAAAACTGGAGGGCGTGGAAAATTCCCGAGCGCAATGGGCGATACTGGGTCCTGGCATGCATCCCCGAACGTCCTGTTGACGGAGGTGTTTCAGAGCAGACCTTCCATATCAGAGCCGTAGGCAAAGATGGTCAGGAACGCCAGTGCTGTATCCATTTGCGCTGATTTTATCGCCTGAGCCAAATCGAGATTCAGTTTTTCAAATAGGGCTTGACAGATACGCCCTCACGTACTAGTGCATAGATACATCAGAGGCGCATGCTGCGCTTCATCCGCACTCAAACGAGGCTCAAGAGAGATGTAATATGGAAACCGCGTTTTTCAGGAGTTCTACAGTCGATCACAAGGCGGATAAGTCTATCGCGCTCTTCCCGGTTCATTCCTCTGTTCCCTTCGTCTGGTGGCTGGCCTGAGCCCAGCCGAATAATATTTCATCGCCATTTTTGTCGGGCGACTCTCGGTTTTTTAGAGAATCCCCGTATGTTTCCTTCAACCAGATTCAATGAGGAGGTTTATCATGAATACGATTCAACAGACGATCGAATATATTGCCAGGATCTACAACGAACAGAATCAGTCGATGTTAAATTCGGGAGACCAGGGCGTTGCAAACAGGGAGGCTGCACTTGCGCGGACACCGACGGAAAAAGATTTTCTCGCCAGCATCGCGAGAGACAAGGCCGTTACGTCCTGCGATCCTGATTTCAGGTGCGCATTTCAAGAGCTGGAATATTATCGCGCATCTCCCGATGCCTTCATCGATCGATACGTCGGCCAACCAGGTTCCACGGCCCGTCTTCTCTATGAACGACAGGCAAAAGATATGCTCGGTGTAGCGCTCAGATATCTGTCGTCTCAGGACGACGACAGGACGGATCATCCATTCAACAAAGAAATGGAGGCCATCGAAGCAAGATACACCCAATGCACACTGACCCGTGGAATAGTGGAGATGTTGAGTCTGTTTCCAGCAGTGTTTCCAGCAGGTCAATACGAGCGCGATTCATTCGCCGCAAGCCTCGACGCCTGCATTGCGCCAAGGAAAAAAACGCCTGCCTGCATAGGCGAACCGCACATCGGCAGTTGCCCGTAGGAAATGATTTTCGGTCAGAGAGAGCCGGGGAGACGCAAGCAGTCTCCTCGGCTTTTATCGAAAATTCTGCGAGAGAAAAATGAAACGAGATTCAGACGTGCAGATTCAGAGCAGGAGAGACGAGAAAGACAAAGTCGAGAGAGCATGCGCTGCCTCACGGCAGCGCCCCGATCTGGCCCGCGCCTTCGGGCTGACGAGTCAGGAGCGGACCGTGAATCTCAAATCACGGCTCAACGAGCTCAGCCGGATGATCTGGGGGCTCATGAGGCGATCGCCCTGATCGCCGTCTCTCGCTTTGCTCGCAGTATCATCGATTGGATCGCAGTTCGTCGCATTTGATCGCCTGATCCTTTCGGTTTTTTCATCGCCTTTCAGACACAAACTTTCAGGATGAGCCGAAATCGTTGGAGATTTAGGTCGGCAGGCCATCGTATCGCGTCTTCGACGCGATCAGAAAACTCATGTCCTCGCCTTCCGTGAAAAAGAAGAGCATCGGATTCACTCGGGAGGACTAAGAAAACTTCCGCTGCTGCCGAATTTCATGCAGCACTGCTGTGTTTCGCAGCGGTTCGCATATTCTTCGCCTTGATTTTTATATCGATTTTTCGGGCATGAATCTTGCTTTATTGATGTGCCGGATGACTCAAGCCGCGCGAGGTTCAATGAGATGATTCCCCGCAGCTTGCTGCGGGGTTTCCGCCACCCTCTCCCTTGAGGGGAGAGGGAAGGGTGAGGGTGATCGGAGATGTTGCCGGTGATACCCCGCGGTTTGCCGCGGGGAACATTCATGAATCGCAATCCTATGTATATTTTTCTTTATGATTCAACAGCTTACAATCTTGAGGTCACAAATTGTGACCTCAAGATTGTAACCATCCGATAATCAAGGAGATTCATGAAGACAAACACAATCGTCCCGACTGAATACATTGAAAAGAGAATCCTTCTTATTCGTGGAGAACGGATAATATTGGATTACCACCTCGCTTCAATCTACGAAGTTTCCACCAAGGCATTGATCTAGGCGATCAGCTGATCGCCTCGCACAAAGAACTCGCCGCAAAGATCGACGACCTTGAGCATGCAGTCGCGACCCACGACAAGGCGATCGTCTCGCTCTTCGACGCGATCAGAAAACTGATGAGCCCGCTTTCGGAAAAAAAGAAGACGATCGGATTTATCAGGGAAGGCTAACCGCCAGGCTCGCCGCACGAGCGACTCGATGGCGGTGATAGAATCGAGGAGAAAGATCCGGAAAACGGAGATACTGAGAACGGGAGGGAAGATTAGAACCTGCGCCGATGTTACTCAGTCAGTGGCAGTCGACGTGATTTTTCGAATATCCTACGCAGCATTCTCTCGGGGCTCGCGTTGTTGAATCAACTGATAATTATTTTGAAATTCAGCATGTTGTAATCTTGAGGTCGCAAATTGCGACCTCAAGATTGTAACCCATTGATCATCATGGAGATTATATATGACCAAGAACCAGTCATTGATTTGTCTTGATGGCATTGAAATCAAAATAATGTCTATCAGAGGGTATCGCGTTTTACTCGACACTGACCTGGCAACAATCTACGGGGTCACTGTTAAACGCCTTCTAGAGCAGGTTAATCGAAACACTGATCGTTTCCCGGAAGACTTCATGTTTCGGCTCAGCACCGACGAAATAGCCTCTCTCAGATCGCTGCACGGTATATTTGAGAGAAAGCACGGCGGCAAACGATATTCGCCTGTCGCCTTTACCGAGCACGGAGCATTGATGGCTGCAAACATACTGAGATCCGGGCAAGCCATAAAGGCAAGCATCTACGTAGTCAGGGCATTTGTGAAACTGAAGCAGCTGATCGCCTCGCACAAAGAACTCGCTGCAAAGATCGACGACCTTGAAAATGCAGTCGCGACCCACGACAAGGCGATCGTCTCGCTCTTCGACGCGATCAGAAAACTAATGAGCCCGCTTTCGGAAAAAAAGAAGACGATCGGATTTATCAGGGAAGACTAGCCGCCAGGGTCGCCGCACGAGCGACTCAATGGCGGTGATTCAGAATCGAAGAGAAAGATCCGGAAAACGGAGATACTGAGAACGGAGAGGGGAGGGAAGATTAGAACATGCGCTGATGTTACTCAGTCGTTTAGTGGCAGCTTTCGAATATCCTACGCAGCATTCTCTGCATGAGGGAGTTTATCGTAGACCGTGCCTCGCTCGTTGGCCAGAATCCTCAGATCGTACGTCGTCTGCAGGTTCATCCAGAATTCAGCAGCGGTGCCGAAATACGCTGAGAACCGCATAGCGGTATCGGATGTGATGCCACGTTTGCCAAGCACGATCTCATTGATACGGCGGTGGGGCACGTCGATATCGCGCGCGAGCTTGCTCTGGCTGATGTTCATAGGGATGAGGAATTCATCCTTGAGGATCTCGCCGGGGTGTATCGGCCGCATGCTTTTTTTAGCCATTTTCCATCTCCCCTAATGATAATCGGTTATTTCCACATCCGAAGCCTGGCCATTTTGAAATCTGAAACAGATTCTCCACTTATCGTTGATGCGAACGCTGTACTGTCCTCTTCTGTCGCCCTTGAGCAGCTCGAGCCTGTTGCCGGGCGGGACTTCAAGATCACGAATTGCGTGCGCGGCATGAATCATCATGAGCTTGCGCCGCGCGGTCTTGATGATATCTGCGGGCAGTCTTTTCGGATGCCCGTCGTAAAAGAGAGATTCTGTTTCCCTGCACGCAAATGAGACGATCACAAAAAAATGTTATACCGTTGATGGGTGCACTGTCAATAGGAATAGTTAAAAAATTGGTCACAAGAATGACGGAAGTGGGCAATGAAAAATGGATGACGGAGTGCCGCTTTGTTCCGCGAATGCACATCAGATCGGAGTTAAAAGATCCGGAAAACGGAGATACTGAGAACGATGACGGGAGATTATTTCATCCGACTGCATAGCAGAGGCCAGAAAAAACCTCTCCCTCCGCGATGCGCCTCATCAACCCGTTCATGAGCTGTCAGATGTAATTGCGTCCAATGTCCAAACGCGAAAGATCAAGTCATGACTTGTACAACGTATCGAAAATCGAACCCCGTCAAATACGCTCGACGCATTTCGGCCAACTTGTATATTGCCAGGATTTGACCCATTATTTTTTTTCATGAATATTGTCGAGTACCTCGACATTTAGGATAACGGCTACACCCGAAAAATCTTCCGTATCTACCTGTGCGCAACACCATGCTCGATTTACACATAGGGCATTTCACACTGGCGCTTTCAACTGCTCGGTGAGACTTAGCTTCTCTCTCTTCGAGTGCCCTAACAACGTGTGTCCTCTTCATTTTCTTACAGCTTCTGCATATTCGCCCCTCGCCAGATGAGAGTGATAAATCACGATAGTCAGCTATCGGCTTAACCTCACCACATTTTGGACATACCTTAAGTGTTCCTTCCGACATTCCATTGACTATCTCATGTAAGTCCGACGTGAAGAGAAGCTTCTCGCCGCTCGCCCGTTTCTTGGTGGCTGTCACGAGTCTTGCATTCAGCGCCTGCACAGGATCTTTACCCAGATTAAATCGATTAACTCTGATGAATTTGTAACCGTAGCCTTCGAGAGTCTTTTCTCTCTCAATGTCATCATCCTTATAGTAATATGTGTAGTTGAATTCATTCACATCTGCGTACTGCTCAAAATGCTCTTTAAACCCATCGTACTCAATGATGATCTTCTGCTGAGTCCCATCTTTGTCTGAATAGATTACTAAAAAATCGACGCGATATTTCGGATGTGCATACGATTTGTCCAACTGTCTCAGGTATTCACCTATCGGAAACTGTGCTCTCAACTCTATTACGGATGAATGCATTTGAAAAAACTTGGTATTCTTAATCCATTCAAGAAGTTTCGCCTCCATTGGTGATGTCTGATCAACATCGCACGTCTCCGGCAATCGTTTCGTCTCCGTAAGCACCGTTGAATAATGCTGTAGTGCTTCTCGTATTGCCCCCTTGAACTGCTCAATTGGCTTACTCAGGACAAAATGCATTTGTTCCTTAACGCGGCTCAATCCGACATTTAGGCGCTGCGCTTTTATCTGTCCGCTTTCCTCAAGATCGATTTCGGTAAGGTCCTTCGGAAACACCCCCCACAGGCGATCTGAAGCGGGATTTGCCACCATAGAGTAGTAGACGATATCTCTTTCCTCACCCTGACAGGTGTCGAATGTCATCACCTTGAGCTTTAGCTTATCATAATAATAATCCCGATCTGGAAGTTTCGAGATTTCAGAAGCTATCAATTTCTGCTGATTCGTATGTGGGGTTATCACGCCGACCGTAGCAATGACGTCTTCCGCCTTAAGCCTTCTCAACTCCTCAATAATGAATGAAACCTCGAGTGCGTTCGTATTTTCCACCGGCTCCAACTTCCCGTTGTGCTCAAGATTTGTAAACTTAATTACCTCATCGATCGGTTTGCCCCTGATCTTCACGGCCTGGAGATTTCCACGATAAAAATATTTGCTCGAATAGGAAATGTGTTCGCGATAACCCCTAAAGTGTTTAAGTAGCATGAGATCATAGTTTGCAATAAACTCAAAGAACTCAAGAATTGAAGTCTTGATGTTAAATTTCGTCAACCGCTGAAGCTCCGCTAAATCTGTTGACACATTTGTCCTGAAGCTTTCATCTAATCGGCTCAACCAGTCGCGGTTTGTGTCTGATCGCGCATGCGCTGACTTGACGTTGCTAAACTGCCTCCTGTCACCAAGCACCATGACTTTCTTCGCGCGTATTAGAGCGGGGAATGCCTGCGCAATACTCACCTGTGATGCCTCATCGATGATCACTAAATCGAATATTTCAGACTCCAATGGTATGAATTCTGCATAATCACGAATTCCAGCAATGATACAGGGAAATGCCTCCTTGAGTTTTCTAAATTCCTCTTTCGGAAATCGAGTCTTTAGGCGAATATTGTCACGGAGCGTCTTAGCCGTAGAAGTGTTGTTCTCGTAAAAGTCCAACAATCTCTTGTCGAGAAGATAGGTCATCTCATGTGTTAGCAGCTCCTCAAGCTCTTCAAGACTTCGCTTATAATCATATTGAGGTAGTGAATTGAACGACTCAATAGTTGTGGAACGAAGTGCAATATAGGTTTCAAGACGAGAAAGGGCATCCTCATCGAGGTCGCGCAACGCATTTGTCGTTACCGTATCGATATTTTCTAAATCGAACCGCATTACCTTCGCTGTCCGCGGATGCGCTTCCGCGAAACGCTCTATAATTTCGAGACTCTCAAACAGACTATTCAAATCCATCATCTGCACGTCACGACCGAGTCGGGATAGGAAGCGGTGTGTTGTCTCAATATAATCAGCGCCTTCGGCAAAGAGTGATGAAATCAACGCATTATCATTACCTGCTCTAGCATCATTCAGGACGGATACAGATGCCTTAAGGATAGCCAGCATTTTCCTGACATCGATATACTCTCTACATTTTATCTCTTTATTAAATCTCTCATTCAATTCGCACAGGCGTTTTTTCTTAAATAGATAGCCAAGCCATCCTGCTCCCAATGATTCGCACTCTCCTATATAGGCCGATAGTCTCTTGAGACCGTCGTTACTTAACCGTTCAAAAACTCTGAGGTGTTCTAATGTTGAGCTGTATTTGTCGCTCAACGATGCCAGCAAATTCAGGAACTCGACGAGGCCCTTGCATTGTCTTATTCCTTTTGTCGATCCACAAATTTCAGATAGAAGGTCACCCAGAGTGCCCCACTCTCTTGAATCTTTAAGCAGTTCGTCGACATTCTCGAGTGATGACACAAAGTTCTGCAATACATCTCGGGAGTATTGCTCGTCAGCTGATAATGTATCAAATTCCTCTACGACTACAGGGCAACTTGTAGATTCTCCCCATTCTTTGTCCAGTTGTATGAAACGATATATGTCCTTTAGATCAATAGATCTGTAGACCTCCGCTGTTTGACTGATGTCCTGCTGGAGCTTGGCCCTTCTCTCCTTGATATTGGTCTCTAGTGCATCTTTGCGATTTCTGATGGCGCGAAAACTGTGTTCAATATCGTGAATAGATGTTGTGGAGAGAATCTGATTATACGTACTTCCGGTTTTGCCGAGTCTTAGAATTGGATTTTGAAATTTGTCCGCAAATCGCACTCTGTTCAATGTTTCCGTAAGCTTGTCTTCGACCACATCCAATGCCTCCTTCTTGTCAGATAAGACTAGCGTCGATTTGCCATCGTGGATGGCGTCGAAGACAATTGCTGTTATAGTGTGGCTTTTCCCTGTCCCGGGAGGCCCCTCTACCGCAATGAACTTGCATTGCTCGTTCTTGACAGCATTCAATATTTGGCGCTGCTCTGCATTGAGCGGAATGGGAGAGGCATAGACTAATCTGTCACATATCTCGGATTTATCCCATTCGTCCTGAATTTCTCTACGTATCCGTACCGGTTCCTCCTTGATGAACGCATGGATCAGTTTGTTGAATATACCGACGAGAGGATTATTTTCGGATGATAACGCCTCGAGAATCTCCTCATAATCGTTGACCAATGCCTCATCTGATCTGTCAAAAATGCAGAAATGGCAAGAGTTCGAAAGAGTTATTGCTGCACCCCTAATCACTTGTCTCTGCTGTGTTTGGAGATTAAGTTTCTCAGAAAGTTGAAAGTAGTCTGCAAGATCGTCAAATATGCTTTGGATGACTTCAAGAAAGCGCTCGGCGTGTTCTCGGGGATATAATATCCGCTGACTGATCGCCGCTATTCGTCCGTACCGTCCTGATTCCTTATTGAATTCCTGTACTATATATTCCAGTGCCTTTTTATTGATGTAAATAGATGAATCGAGGATGATCGAGAACATATCGCCTTTTTTCTCGATTGAAAGAGGCACATAGAAGATGGGATAAACATTCTTGCTGTACTGAATATCCCCGAAATAGAGATAAATCTCGGTCTTATCGAGGATGTGTTTGTTGTCGAGAAGTTCCTGAAATTCAAAATATAGATCGTTAATGGACAGAGTATCGAAAAATTCGAGTATCTTTGACCTAAATGTTTCGATGTTAAATTCTCTTCCAAGCTCTGCCCGAACATCACAAGACTGCCTCGCTATCAGGCTATTTATGCATTCAGAAATGATGTCGTCGGTAGAAGAAACGAGAACCTCAGTTAGTCCGTCTTCTATTGAAACAATCGACTCAATTGCAGATGTGCTCTGATTTCTGATCGGTTTTTCAACGCTCTCCAGAAGGGGCTTGATCAAAACGTCTCGAACCGCATTTTCAATTTGTTCTATGGTTTCATTCAAAGCTACATCGACTTCAGTACGATGATCACTCGACTCTTTCTTGAGAACTTCAACTGCCGACGTGAGAATCCGCTCGATCTCATTTGGTTGGATTTCTTCAACTTGGCGTTTAATGAGGTCCGATATTTGGGTAGGGATTCGAGTCGTGTATTGTCCTCTTTTTACCGTAAAATGGCTTTCTTTTTGAAAATCTTCCTTGATGACCCGCCACAGTAGTGCATGACAACCTTCGTATTTACGAACATTCAAGCCGAGAAAAAGACCTTTGGAGTCGTGGTATTTGATGGATCGCTTAGGTAAACGATGCTTGTGAAAATCTGTTTCCAAGAACTCCATGAAGTACGTGGCGAGGTCTGAAACAAACATGGGGATGCCTGTTTGCCCTGCATGAGTTGCTTTCATGTCACATTCTTTAGATGTCATAGAATCGCCTACCTCAGTAACTCCTCAATTAATTTAACAACAATGCAAGACGGAGCAAGAGGTCGGAGGATCTAACGTTTTGAAATGTTTGCGTACTCGTTGTTCCGTTTGACGATCTCAAATCATCTCCCTTTCCAATATTTATGCGATACGTTACATTTCAATTCCTTCCCAATACACTCATATTGTCTTTGATCGCGCTCTATCTGGACAGCTGCGGAAGCAACTAAAGCTCCTTTTTTATTAATAGTGATCATACGTTTTCCTAACTCAAACTGCTCGTGAATAAAACCAATACCGCTTTTACTAGTACCTCCAAAAGGGCCGTGGTCATCCACATAAATATCTGCGAGGGGCCAAGTATCGCTAAATAAGATTCTCACCGTTTTGCTATCATCAGGTATAAAAAAATTGAAGAATGTCAATATTCCGTCAAAATTATTTTTTATCTCAACTTTTTTCATTTTCGCGCCTGCATTTGTACTCGCCAATGAGACACTCTCTCGGTCAGAATGAATGAATTGCATGTCTTTTAACGAAACGATGTCATCAAATCCAACCCTGGCACCGTCTAGCTGCGTCCAGCCTCCAGATAAAAATGAATTACTTGAAAAATTCTTCTCACTAGCTTGGAGAGTAAGCGCCACCAATGAAATGAATGCACAGATATAAATAATCCGGCTGACCATACTTACCTCTTTTGGGCGGCGATTCTATCAATCTTTGCCGTTAACAAAATGATGAATAAAATAATTGCGGCAATGCTATTACAAATAATTTGAAAAACGTACCAGCCGCCAAGGCTCAGACATTGGTTTGGTTGTGTTTCTAATAGAATGCTGCCTTTGTTATCCGCGATGACCTTTAACCTCTCAATTATTAGTGAATAAATATGATGATTGATGACGATACCGAAGACGGCAACCGCAACTCCAAGGACGCCTAAAATTTTCCAGTTTTTTGTATATTCTTTAGTCAAAAGTAAGATGACACCGCCAGTTACAAGCAAGAGTGATATTTGCATTAGCATATTTTGATAATTTTGAAATGTGTCTGCGATTAATTGTTGTTGCCATTCAGACATATTGCCTCCAAGGCAAGTCTTTCTTTATACCTACAAGGCGAACAACCTTGCACAACACGCCGCGTGCCTCTACTCGGAACGCTACGTTCGTGCGGCCCGTGTGCGAAGTTCATGTGCTGCGGGGACGATTTCAGCTCTTCCCGGAGGAGCGTAAAAGGCGCGTTTACGAGACGAGCGTATGAGGAGCTAAAAAGCCGATTGGCGTCGCGACTTGGAAGCCGACAGAGGAGGATCTCCAAGTCGCGAATGACGCCAACGGCTTTTTGGCGACGAGTAGCGAGCGAAGTGCGCCAGCGACGAGGGAAGAGCTGAAATCGTTTCCGCAGCAACTTGCCGGAGCACGGAGTCCGCCGCACCCAGCTTCGCGCGAGGAGCACCGCTGTGCACCCTGTATTCACTCGGATCTACCCCCTCTAACTCCCCCTTATAAAGGGGGAGAATGATGCTGCGTGCCCCCATTATAATGATAGGATGAACAAGTTGCGGTAAAGTAGCATAATTATAAGGAGCGCGACAAGGGAAAATCCGGGCTATATGATTGAAAAATATGGATAAAAATGACTCCATAGGCAAGCGGGGGGGGGGCTTGTATAGGGCGGGGAACCTACCGGTCGCAAATTGCGACCAGTTTGATCAACTGCCCAGTTTTCGTGCAGTGCTGCTGCGTTTCACTGCAGTCGATCCGAATATCGAAAAATAAATCAGCTGACTTTCAAGGAGTTGCAATCAGCGCGTATCTGGCACGCGCCTTGCTGTTAATTGAATCGACAGACAGCCGAGAGAGATTCGATGCAAAAGAAATTCCGCATGGACAATGGAAGGACTCAAGGCTATCATAATTTCAGATACCACCCCTGTCGCTTCGGCGCAGGGCGCGAGGCCGCTCCAAGCGGCCTTTGCTTTATCAAATCCCCGTGCAGGACAAGCGTCTATATCGACGGGTTCAACTTTCCATCATATTGGGTCACTTTCTTTCGCATCCCGTTATGATGCCGCTGGCGGAAAAGGAGTGCGGTAAAACGAAATACGTCCGCGTCATCCGAACCGAGGAAAAAGGTTCGGATGTAAATCTTGCCGTTCACATGCTCAACGATGCGTACAAGGACAGATTCGATACGGCTGTCATCGTCTCAAACGATTCCGATCTTGCCGAGGTCATAAGGATCACGACAAAGGAGCTCGGAAAACGAGTCGGCGTACTGAATCCTCATAGACACCCGAGCCGAACACTTCTCGCGTATGCGACGTTTTATAAAAAGATCAGACAAGGCGTTCTTCAGGTCTCTCAGTTTTCACCAAACTTGGAGGACCGTCACGGCCCGTTTCATAAGCCAGAATTCTGGTGACGAATATGAGAGTACGCTCAAGCACATGCACCGCTGCTGCGTTTCGCAGCACCATTCACCAGCTACAATCTATTGCCGTAGCCTCGTAAGGAGCGATGGAACGAGTCTTGCGGGATTGGGGCTGTTTAATTGTTCGATAATGACATTTCGGTCAAAAAAAATTATAAATTCACTTATTGTCACCCTCGCGAAAGGCTCTTTTGTCGATGAGACTCGTTTCATCAGCCGTGGCCGTGTTGATGGCGCTCGCTTTTGCTGCCGCCTCTGGCGGTGCGGCCCGCGTCGATGAGACGCTCACGATGGACAGCGCTATCGCCGCGGCGCTTGCGGAGAATCCGGACCTCGCCTCCGCGGGGCATGAGCTGGATGCCGCGCGCGCGCGCCCGCCGCAGGCTGCGAGCCCGCCTGACCCGGAGTTCATGGTCGATTTCATCGGCGTGCCGATCAACACGGCGGACGTGACCCAGGGCACCATACAGTACATGGGTGAGCAACAGATCCCGTTCCCAGCCAAGCTCGTCTACGGCTACAAGGCTGAGAAGCGCGCGGCCGACGCGGCGTTCTCGCGCAAGGAGACCGCGGCGCAGGAACTCGTGCGCCAGGTAAAGCGCGCATACCTGGATCTGTGGCGCCTCTCCGAGGAGGAGAGGATCGAGCACGAGGCCTTTGCGATCTTCCATCAGGGCAAGGGCTCGGCTGAAGAATCCTATGCAAATTTGAAGGGCCCTGTCTCGGAGCCAGTCCGCGCATCCGTGGAGCTGGGCGACATCGAAGGAAAGATCGCGATCATCGAACAGGATCGCCTCGCCGCTATCGCGGAGCTCTCGAAGCTCATGGCAAAACCTCTCGATCCTTCAGTGAAGCTCGCGGAGCCTCCACCTCCGCCTGATGTGGCGGGCGTGGAGAAGCTCGTCGCAAAGGCGAGGGAGCAGAGGCCCGAGGTCGCTGAAGCGGATAGCGAGATACTTTCCCAGCGGGCGAAGCTCTCTTTCGCCAAATCCCAGTACGGCCCTGACCTCACGCTGCGGCTCGGTTACATGGACAATCCGGCCGGCGTGCTGAATGCATGGTATGGCCGAGCCGGCATCACCGTGCCTCTATGGTCGTTCTCCAAACAGCGATTTGGAGTGAAGGAATCAAAGGCGATGCTGGAACGCGCGCAGTCGCTCAAGGATTCGGCGGTGTTAAAGGCTGAATCGGACGTGAAGATCGCGTATGCGCGCATCAACGCAGCGCAGAAGACGGCGAGGATCTACGGCGCCACCGTGCTGCCGCGCGCGCGGGTGTTGCTCGCCTCTTCGCGCGAGGCGTACGCGTCCGGCAACGGCGATTTTCTGGGCGTCGTCGACGCGATCCGCAGCCTCTCCAACGCGCAGCTCATGTACGTAAGGGCTAGAGTGGATGCGGCCCAGGCGTTTGCCGACCTCGAACGCGCGGTCGGCGCGCCTCTGAAGGAGGATGAAAAATGAACAATACAAACGCTTCGCCATTGCGAGGTTTCGTCACGGCGGTTGCAGTCATCGCATTCATGGCCGCGGCGGCCGGCTCTGCTGCTCTCTGCATGTCTTCCTGCCACGGTCACGGCGGCGCAGGCGGAGGGCAGGAGGCGAAGCAACTTTATACTTGTCCCATGCATCCCTCATACATATCCGACAGGCCGGGCAAGTGCCCGATCTGCGGCATGGACCTCGTTCCCGTGAAAGAGAAACCGAAGCAGGAATCCCCGCAGGGCGCGGGGGCGGGTGGTCCGACGTCGATGCAGATGCCCGGCATGCAGATGCCGGAGCAGGCGCCTCACCCTGAAAAGGGCGGGGATGCGCGCGCTACCGTGATGATCGACAGCGCGCGGCAGCAGCTCATCGGAGTGAAGACGGAGCCTGTTGTCACGGGCCCTGCAGTGGCCGCGATCCGCGCGGTGGGCCGCGTGGCGTTTGATCCGGATCTGGAAGTTGCCCAGCGCGAGCTCATCGAGGCGCGCCGTCTCGGCGACAAAGACCTCGTGCAGGCCGCAAAACGCAGGCTCGCGCTCATGGGCATGAGCGCGGATGCGATCGGCGCTCTTTCCGCGCGCGGCAAGCCGGACGAAAACCTCGTGCTGCCTGGAAAGAAGGCGTGGATCTACGCGTCGATCTACGAACGCGAACTGCCGTAT
Source organism: bacterium (assembly GCA_021810905.1). Classification (GTDB taxonomy): domain Bacteria; phylum UBA10199; class UBA10199; order 2-02-FULL-44-16; family JAAZCA01; genus JAJZQH01. The sequence continues at coordinate 61,577 of JAJZQH010000003.1, read as the reverse complement.
GTCAAGGCAGGGCAGAGCGCGGCGATAGAGCTGCCGGACGGCAAGCCCGTCGGAACCGGCACAATCCGCGCGATCGATCCGGTGCTGGATCCCGCGACTCGCACGGTTCGCGCGAGGATCGAAATCGATAATTCGAATGCGATGCTCAAGCCCAACATGTTCGTCACCGCTTTTCTGAATGACGACCTGGGTCAGCAGTTGCTCGTGCCCAAATCAGCGGTCATCGATTCCGGGACAAGAAAACTGGTCTTCGTCGTGCACGAGGGGCTGCATTTTGTGCCGCGCGACGTGCAGTTGGGTCCGGAACTCAAGGAGAGCTTTGTCGTGAAGTCAGGACTGAAAGATGGAGAGACAGTCGCCACCTCGGCGCTGTTTCTCATAGATTCGGAATCAAAGCTATCCGCGGCCGCTGGCGCAACGACGGGCGGACACAAGCATGATTGAACGCATCATAGAGGCGTCGACGAAGAACAAGGTCGTCGTGCTGATGCTTGCCGCGGCTGCCATAGCTGCCGCGGTATGGTGTCTCAAGAACGTGCCGCTCGATGCGATCCCGGATCTCTCAGATACGCAGGTCATCATCTATTCGCGGTGGGATCGAAGCCCAGACATCATCGAAGATCAGGTCACTTATCCGATCGTCACCGCAATGCTCGGCACGCCGAAGGTGCGCGCGATACGCGGTTTCTCCGACTTCGGTTTCTCCTACGTCTACATCATCTTCGAGGACGGGACGGACATATACTGGGCGCGAAGCCGCGCGCTCGAATATCTGAGCAAGATCACTCCGCGACTGCCCGAGGGAGTGACCACGGAACTCGGTCCAGACGCAACGAGCCTGGGATGGGTTTTTCAGTATGCGCTGGTGGATGAATCCGGACAGAACGATCTCGCTGGGCTGCGCAGCTATCAGGACTGGTATCTGCGTTATTATCTCCAGTCGGTCCCCGGGGTCGCGGAGGTTGCGACCGTCGGCGGGTTCGTGCGCCAGTATCAGGTGGGCGTGGATCCCAATAAACTCGCGGCCTACAAGATCCCGATCGGACAGGTCGTGGAGGCGATCAGGCGCAACAACAACGACGTCGGCGGCCGCCTCGTGGAATTTTCCGGACGCGAATACATGGTGCGAGGCCGCGGGTACGCAAAGAGCGTGGAGGATATCCGGAATATAGCGGTCGGCGCCGACCCGATAGCCGGCACGCCGGTTACCATCGGGCAGATCGGCAACGTGGAGCTTGGGCCGGATATCAGGCGCGGCGTGGCAGACCTCGACGGAAGAGGCGACGCGGTGGGCGGCATCGTGATCATGCGGCAGGGAGAAAACGCGCTTCGAGTGATCGATCGCGTGAAGGAGAAGCTCAAGGAGATCGAACCGTCTTTACCCAAAGGCGTTACGCTCGTCACCACATATGACAGATCGGATCTCATACTGCGTTCGATCTCCACGCTCACCGACACGCTGATAGAGGAAATGATCATCGTATCGATAGTGATCCTGATCTTTCTCTGGCATATCCCCTCGGCCGTTGTGCCGATATTCACGATCCCATTGTCGGTGCTCCTCGCGTTCATACCCTTCTACTTCATGGGGCTCACCGCGAACATCATGTCGCTCGCGGGAATCGCCATATCCATCGGCGTGCTCGTGGACGGCGCGATCGTGGAGGTGGAGAACGCCTACAAGAAGCTGCAGCAATGGAAGGACGGCGGCCGCAAGGGAGACTTCCATCAGGTGCGCCTCGACGCGCTCAAGCAGGTCGGGCCCTCCGTGTTCTTTTCGCTGCTGGTCATCGCAGTCGCATTTCTGCCGATCTTCACGCTCGTGGATCAGGAAGGGCGGCTCTTCAAGCCCCTGGCGTATTCGAAGACGTTCGCCATGGCGATCGCCGCGCTCCTCGCGGTGACGCTCGATCCGGTGATGCGCATGCTCTTCACGCGCATGGATTTTCGCAACTTCAAGCCCGCCTGGCTCTCCTGGATCTACAACCGCGTCTTCGTCGGCAGCTATTACGCCGAGGAAAAACATCCGGTGAGCAAGAGGCTCTTCCGAGTTTACGAACCCGCATGCAGGCTCGTATTAAAACATCCGAAGAGGACCATCGTGATCGCGGGGGTTTTACTCCTTACCGCGATCCCGCCGTTCGTCATGATGGGCAGCGAATTCATGCCGCCTTTGAACGAGGGCACTATCCTCTACATGCCCACGACGCTGCCGGGCATATCGGTGACTGAGGCGCAGAATCTCCTTCAGCAGCAGGACCGCATATTGAAATCGTTTCCAGAAGTAGAGCGGGTCTTCGGCAAGGCGGGCCGCGCCGAGACTTCCACGGATCCTGCGCCGTTTTCGATGATGGAGACGACGGTCGTGCTCAAACCGATGGATGAGTGGCGTGGAAAAAAACGATGGTACTCATGGATGCCGGATATAATGAAGGCTCCATTGAGGCATATCTGGAACGACAGGTTGAGCTGGGACGAACTCGTTGCAGAGATGGACAAGGCCATGCAGTTCCCGGGCGTCTCCAACGCGTGGACCATGCCGATCAGGGCGCGCATCGACATGCTCTCCACCGGCATACGCACGCCGATAGGAATCAAGATCCTCGGAAACGATACAAAGGAAATCGAGAAGATCGGCAGCCGCCTTGAAACTATACTCAAGGGCGTGCCGGGTACGAGGAGCGTATTCGCGGAGCGCGCCGCAGGCGGATACTTCCTGGATTTCGACCTCAAGCGTGATGAACTCGCGCGGCTTGGAATTTCGGTTGCCGACGCGGAAGAGACGATCCTCTCGGCCATCGGAGGAGAGAACGTCTCGACGACGGTGGAAGGGCGAGAGCGCTATCCGATCAACGTGCGCTACAGCAGGGAACTTCGCGACGACATGAGCGCGCTCTCGCGCGTGCTGGTCGCGGCGCCCGACGGCGCGCAGGTGCCCATCGCTGCGCTGGCCGATATTCGCCTGGTGCAGGGCCCGAGCATGCTTCGAAACGAGAACGGAATGCTGTCGGGCTATGTGTACGTAGATCTGGCCGGACGCGACGTGGGCAGCTTTGTATCTGACGCAAAAAAAGCGGTGAATGCGAACCTTGAGCTGCCGTCAGGTTACGCGCTCGCGTGGAGCGGACAATACGAGAACATGCTGCACGTGCGCGAGAAGCTCAAGGTGGTGTTGCCGCTCGCGCTCTTCATCATCATCGTGCTGCTCTACCTGAACACGAAGTCCGGCATCAAGGCCGCGATCGTGCTCCTCGCGGTTCCGTTCTCCGCGATCGGCGCGATCTGGCTCCTGTACATCCTGGGTTATCACATGTCGATCGCGGTATGGGTGGGGCTCATCGCGCTCATGGGTCTCGATGCGGAGACCGGCATTTTCATGCTCCTGTATCTCGACATCGCGCACGAGGACGCGCGCAAGAACGGGATGCTCAAGGATATCTCAGATCTCAAGGAATCGATCGTGCACGGCGCTGTGAAAAGAATCCGGCCGAAGATGATGACTGTCATGGCCGCATTCATGGGACTCATCCCGATCATGTGGTCCATCGGCACGGGCGCGGACATGATGAAGCGCATCGCAGCTCCGATGGTAGGCGGACTCGTCACGTCATTCGCGATGGAACTCCTGGTGTACCCCGCAATTTATCTCCTCTGGAAGAAGAGGGAATTCAGAGGCTGATCTTCTCGAGCAAACATCCTGCCGCGTGTGTCAAGATGGCCCATCAATGAGATGATTCCCCGCAGCTTGCTGCGGGGTTTCCGCCACCCTCTCCCTTGAGGGGAGAGGGAAGGGTGAGGGTGATCGTCGATGTTGCCGGTGATACCCCGCGGCTTGCCGCGGGGAGCATTCATTAGCGCACAGATAGCATTATTTCTGCCCATCAATTCATTTGCGACTTGGAGCATCTCAAAAAACAGTGTATATTCAAATTATTAAATTGCTATCTCTGAGGTAAGGGTTGACGTTATACGCCTTCCTGAGGGCTTTCGAACAGGTGATCTGAATGTACGATTCCAGCGGCGCGGTATCAGGCTACGATTTTTCCATCCTCAGGACGGAGCACGGCAGGGGGCTGGCGAGGTCCATCGTCGAGGACGATCCGACTCTGGTCGGACAGAGCCGCGCTGTGCTCTTGAGCGCCGTGGAAGATCCGAGGCGGTTTCAAACGTACGCGGCGTTGGGCGTTCGTTTTCATGCCGTGCTTTCCAGGAGCGCGGATCCAAAGGCGCGGGAGTATGGAGCGCTCATTTCAACCGTGCGCAGGTTCCGAGAAGACGCGCGCGGATATCTTTTGCGCGATCGTAACGCGGAGATGAGTCTGGAATCGGTATTTGCCGGATACGCAGCGCTTTCCAGGTACGTTTTTTTCCGCGACAACTACGTGCGCGTGTTGAGGAACGCTGGTGAGAGGGTGCATGAGCTCGCGGAAATTCTGCGCGGGAAAGCTGGCGGGCCTGCAGTGCGCACCGCACTGTTCGACTATGGAAATAATATCCTGCTCATGGCTGCTGATGGCGCAGTGAGACACGAGCATATCATGGAGGCGGTGAATCTGGCTTTTCCTGTGCAGAGGCCGCTGCTACTGCCGCTCACGATCTCCAGCGCCGCAGGCGATTCGAAGATCAGGATGGAGCTCATGCGCGCGCACTCGATGGGCGAGTTATCTCAAGCCGAATGGTCGCGCGCGGTTCACTCGGTTCTCGATGCGTTCGGCGTCGCAGCGCCTCGAATCGGTATTGCCGATGATCGAACGGAGCTGGAATTCCAGGAGGGGATCGCAGCTGACGATCGGGCTGCCGCGGGCTACATGCTCATGGCGGATGAAGCGGCGCGCAGTGAAACGTTCAATATCTTTCCCGTTGATGAGCTGCTGCCGCAGCGGCTCTTTCAATCTCTTTACGATAAACCGTGGTTCACAGGTTTTAACGGCATGGCGGGGCTGCTCGATATGGAAAATTCGTATCTGATTGCCGCCCGGAGCAAAGAGGCGCGCCATCACGATCTGCAGCGTCACGCAGATCGCGTCTTCGGAGGCGCGGCTCCATTCTTCACGCCGATCGCTGTCCTCAATTTCGCGATTCTCGGCTCGATGCACATCCGCATTATGGACGATGACCCGGCCAGATTGCACAGCGTAACCAGGCGCGTGATCGCAGCTCTCGATTCAGGTGTGGAACAGGTGAAATTTCACGCAGGCCACTCTGTAGTGGATGTGAGAAATGCGGGTGGAGAAGATGAAAAAAATCTCCTCTTCGATGCGGGGACCGGTCAGTCTTCGTTCCCAGAAGAGGAAGATCGTGTGACACAGGACGACGATTCTTATGAAGACCTGGTGAGCGGCGCGAACGCGCTGGCTTTGCCCATGGTTTCGGAGCGATAAAATGCGATACGATATTCTGAATATTCCATCCGGAGGGCATATGAAGATCGCTGATCCCATGATTTCATGCGACCTCTGCGGAGAACTTCTGGATCCCCTTGCAGCGAGCTGCCCTCATTGCAAGGCCGCGCGCAAGCCGTGCCCCTACTGCGGAAAGCCATTCTGGAACGGCGCGGACGAATGCCCGCACTGCGGCAAGCACAAGCCCGCGTCCGGAACCTGGTCAATTACCGACAAGTGAAACAATCGATTTCTTTGCATTCGCAAAAAGGCCACCCGGACAGAGGGTGGCCTTTTTCAAATCATTTCCTGGTGGGTCAGTTGCACGTGGCCGTCTGGCCAAAACACTGGTAAACACAGTTAGCTGCCAACTGACACGCCGAGCTGGTCGAGTAATGCGTTGGGTCGCCTGACACCTTGTAATAATAGGACGCCCCGTTGCAGTGCTCGTCAGAAGTAGATACGCAGGAGCTGATGGAACATGAGGAGCAACAAGCCGCAAACGTAACGCAGGTTTCGCCAGGGCACTTCATGCTGGGAATATCGTAGCTGTAGGAACACGCCCCGCCGCTGCCTCCACCGCTGCCTCCGCTTCCACCACTGCCGCCGCTTCCGCCGGAACCTCCACTTCCTCCGGTGCTGCCTGAGCTGCTGCTGGAAGGCGCATTCGGACATTCGGAATAGGTGAAGTCGGCCTGGCATGTCTTCGTCCCGCCCGTGAGGCAGGGTTCATAGAGCATGGAGCCGTTCGGATCGCATTCATAGGTGCCTGTCGCCGCTATCGGCAAAGCTCCACTTCCGGGCATGACGCCGCTCGGCTGGGCAGGATCTGCCAGCGCCGCATCTGCGTTCGTTTCAAAATCTGCATATGCGGTCTCGACCTTGCTCGCGTTGTCGAAGAGGGCGCTCAGACCTCCGAGGATCGTGCTGATGCAGCTCTCCACATCGAGCGTTGCGCACTGCGCTGCGTCGATCACCGAAAGAATGCTCTCCGCATCGTCGAGATTCTGCAGCCACGTATCAGTATCCACAACGGCGATGGCCGTGCTCACGAGAACGCCGGCGCACGGGAGCGCCATCGCTCCAAGCGAGACGGTCGTCGCCACGCCGCATGCGCCGACAGATATGCCCAGCCCCGCGAACTTGAGGAGCTCCGCGAGATTCTTGGCGTCGGAGTCGCAGGCCGGGAAACACGTCGACTTGGAGGCCATGTCTTTGGAACTCAGATTGGCGTTAGCGATCGCGAGCGAGGAGACGCTCACACCCCTGAACAACTGTACGAAGTTGCCTGGCCCGTAGATCTCAGCGATGTCCACGGTTCCTGCGTTCGCGTTCCAGTTGGAGAAGAGGAAGATGAAATCTCCAAGGATGGTCTTGGTGGGCAGGTGGGTCAAAGGATCGAGATAGACCGTGACTGTGCCGCCGGTCTCGCTGTTCCAGATGGCGCCGGTGATCGTCTTGCCGTCGGAGCTGACCAATGGGAGGATCACCTCTCCACTGTCGGCCACCATGATCCCGCCGAATGGAGGCGTGCTGTGCAGTACTGCTGCCTTGGCGGGAATCGTCGTGGACGAGGTTCCGCTGGTGGTGCCGCTGTCGCTGCTGGTGCCGCTTGAAGTGCTGACACATGAAACGAGGACAAAGGCGAGAAGCACTATCGGCAAGCATATGACCCTTTTCATAGTACACCTCCATCTATCTGCAGCTTGGTGGTTAAATGCCTCAATGCATCAACGGTTGATGCATCAATGAGATAATTCCCCGCAGCTTGCTGCGGGGTTTCCACCACCCTCTCCCTTGAGGGGAGAGGGAAGGGTGAGGGTGATCGGAGATGTTGCCGATGATACCCCGCAGCTTGCCGCGGGGAGCATTCATTAGCGGCATTTGAAAGCAGGTCTATATTCTATCTCTCGTATCGAAAGCCAGCGAAAATATTCACCTGATATGGAGACCGCAGACCCCGGATCGCTCCCGTCCAATCCTGATATTATGAGTGTTTTCCGGCTTCGCCGTCTGACGAAAGTGTTTATTCGGCCGGCAGGCGGATCGTAAATTTGCTCCCTTGACCCACGGTGCTTTCGACGGAGACGTGTCCGTTGTGCACAGCCACGATGTGCTTCACGATCGCGAGCCCCAGGCCGGTGCCGCCCAGCTTGCGGCTCCGACCCTTGTCCACACGATAGAATCGCTCGAAAATCCGCGACAGGTGTTCCTGCGGTATTCCGACTCCCGAATCGCGCACGGAGATGCGCATGCCCGAGGCGTCGTCCTTCGCTTCGATGAAAACCTTTCCGCCTTCGGCGCTGTACTTGATCGCGTTGTCGATGAGGTTCACGACCGCCTGCTCGAGCAGCGCAGGATTTATGAGGGCCGTGAGCCCGGCGTCGCAGGATAGCTCCAGCGTAATTTTTTTCTCCGAAGCCTTGGTCTCGCACATGAGGATCGCGGACTCGAGCATCTCCCTGATCGCGCTGCGCTCCAGCGGTATCTGCTGCACCTCATGCACCTGCTCGATCCGGGAGAGGTGCAGAAGGTCCTCGATGATATTGGATATCCTCTCGGCATGCGAAGCTATGATCTCCAGGAACTGCTTCGCGCGCGAAGGGTCGTCCAGCGCACCGTCGCGCAGCGTCTCCGCAAACCCCTTGATGGAGGTGATCGGCGTCTTGAGTTCGTGAGAGACGTTGGCTACGAATTCGCGGCGCGTGTTCTCCATCTGCTTGAGGCGCTCGATCCGTTCCTGCAGCTCGGCCGCCATCTGGTTCATCGTCGTCGCCAGCGCCTTTACCTCATCGGAACCGTGAACCCTCAAACGGTATGAGAGATCTCCCTCAAGGAATTTGCGTGCCCCGATCCGGATCTTCTCCAGCGGCTTGATTATTTTTCTGGAGATGACGAGGAGCATCGCCGCAACGAGGATGGCGAGGAGCACGGCTTCGAGTGCGATGCCCGCATACAGAGAGCTCATAACTTCCGACAGCGAACGCGTTGGCATCGACGTGCGCACGACTGCCGCCACCTTGTCGTTTTTGTAGAGCGGTATCGCGGCGTAGGTCATGTCCTTGCCCAGCGTACGGCTGTGGCGCGTGGCTATTCCCACGGAGCCCTCGAGCGCCTCGCTCACCTCTGGCCGCTCAGCGTGATTTTCCATCAAACCCGGATCTTCCTCTGAATCCCCGATGACGACGCCGTCGGGAAGGATTACGGTTATCCTCTTGGATGAGTTCTGGGCCGCCTGTTTGCATATTGCGTCTATGGTCTTCTCGCTCCATGCGTTGGATCCAAGTATGATCTGCGAGACGAGCCTGGCCGAATGCGTGAGCTCCGAGAGAGTCTGTTCGTAGAAGAGCTGCTTGAACGCATTGGACGAGTATATCGCGATCGCCACGAGCGCCAGCAGCGTGATCGCGAGATACGAAGGATAGAGCTGCCACAAGAGCCGCTTTCTCGACATCTCTCACTCCTTGAACCTGTAGCCGACGCCGTGCACCGTCTCGATATTTTCTCCGGCCGCGCCGAGTTTTTTTCTGAGGCCGGCGATCTGTACGTCTATCGAGCGTTCGGTCACGGCGTAGTCGCTCCCCTTGATCGAATCGATGAGCTGGCCGCGCGTGAAGACCCAGCCGGGTTTGCCGGCCAGGTGATGCAGCAGGGCGAACTCAGTCGCGGTGAGCTCGACGGACCTGCCCTTGATGGAGACCCTGTGCCGCTGCGGGTCTATCGTCAGATTTCGTATCTCAATCGTTTCTGCAGCAGACGGCGCATCGTCCTTGCGCTTGCGGCGCAGCACCATTCTCAGCCGCGCTATCAGAACCCTGGGACTGAAGGGCTTGGTCACGTAGTCGTCAGCGCCCAGTTCGAGCCCGGCTACGATGTCCGTGTCCTCACCTTTTGCAGTGAGCATCACTATAGGAATGCGCGCACTCTTCTGCTCTTTCTTCAGCGCCCTGCAGACGTCGAAGCCGTCCATGCCCGGAAGCATGAGGTCCAGAACGATGATGTCCGGCACGCTTTTTCTGACAGAGGCGAGAGCCTCTTCACCCGATGAGACGCACGATACGGAATAGCCCTCTTTTTCGAGATTGTAGCGCAGCAGTTCCTGCAGGTCTTCCTCGTCGTCGACCACGAGCACTTTCAGTTTAGCCATGCGGCGCTCCTAACCAATAATTAACAGATTGCGAATCACTTCCTAAAGCACGTCTGCGCTTAATGCGCCAGGTGAGAGAGGTCATGAGCATTATTACAGAAAGCATGGTCACGAGCGCAACTTGTTTTTCGAAAGGACGCAGCGATGGTAAGCGTGCAGGCTTCCCTTACGGCTTCAGCAGAGCAGTTTGGCTCGGCAATTTCTGCGGAGCCTCTTTTTGATGAAACGGAAGAGCTGACTGCGGACGATATCGTTGATGACCGCCTTTCCCCTGCGGCCGCTTCCTCAGTAGATGCTGCTGCGATTTCAAATCAGTCATCAACCTTTGCTCCGTCGGGTGTCTCTGGCCCTGTATCCACAGTTGCGGAAGGATCTCAGCATGACGGCGGAATCGACGGAAAGGCATTGTGGAGATTGTCGACGCAGGGAGTCCCCAGCGCCGCCGCGGCAGTCGGCGATTATGCAAGGGCTGAGGCAATAAGCGGCGCGCTTGTTGCGGCCGGCACCTACACGGATGAACCGCTCCATACTCAGGATACCGGAAATGTCATGTCGATCCCGATGCGTTTTCTCGTCGGCGATCACATGGGGCATGCCCTCAGCCCTTCTGAGAGGGTTCAGATCGACATCGAATCAGCCGGATACTCGAATGTTTATATGGGAGGCAAGCTTGCACGATACCTGCTTGCTATCGGAGGCAATATTGCAGCGACCGCTGCATTCGCCAGAGATACAAGGTTGAGCGAAGATGAGCGGACGAAGCTCCATCTCCGAAACTATTATGACCTGCTCGGAAACGTGGCGTTTACGGCCGACAAGGTCTGTTCAGGTGCGACGCTTCTGGCTATAGGCGCAGCGCAATTGTTCGGCAGGGGCACAACCATGTGGGAAGCGGGTTATATTGCGGGAACGATTGCGGTAAATGGGGCATTTGCGCTGTCGATCCTGGGATGGTGGGCAAAGGCGAAGAGCGGGTTATCCATGCTCGAGGCAGAGCAACAGAAATACGTGTCAGCCGTGGAAAAGGGAGAGGACAGACAGATCAACACCCCTGACGTCAACGCCGCGCTCTTTTCGCTCGGCAACGCGATTGCCCGTGTGCCGAAGTTTGCCGTGGCCATCGCCTCGAGCGCCATACTCGGGGCCGCACTGTTTGCGCCCGAACGCTTCTCCTTTCTGCGTGAGAACTCTGCCTATGTAAGCGATGCCATGGAAAAACTTCAGCCGACGGCACACAACGCTGCCGCCTTATCCACGAACGCAGAGGCGCTTTATCGGTGGGCCAACTACGCGTTTGTTGTCCCAAAGACGCTGGTCATAGGCGGTCTTCTCCTCGCATTGCTCCCTCCGAGCATTGGCTTTGGAGTGATTGCCGGCAAGACGATCAGAAACTTAAAAGAGCACTGGGGGCTGCGCGGTCTCGATCCGAACGGGACCGTAGAAGTGAAGAATGGAAAAACGCACAGAATGACCGTGGCGGAGAGGACAAGACAGCTTTCGACCGAACATATAGTCAACGCGCTGGGCATAGGCGCAGCCGCATCTCTCATCGGCACTGCAGTTTCAGTCTATCCAGCCACAGAACCCCACGCGCTGTTGTTCACTTCAACGTACGGCGGATTGCTCTTCCTGCAGTATATGGTGAAAGAAGGCCCTGCGATAAGGAGATTCCTGGCAGGCCGCAACATGGGACAAATTTGGCAGGCGATCAGATCGACCCGTAAAAAAAGGGCTGAGTCAAAGGACTCCAGGGGATTCATGGGCAAGTTGTGGGAGAGCATCAAGATCGGGCATGCCATAGCCAAGAATACCAGGGCCGCCGAAGAGATGGAGACGGAGGGCTTGAACGTTGCGGAGAGAATCGTGAGGCAGTGGAATCTGTTTGCGAATTCATTGGTCAGCTGGGGGATGTTCTTTAAGGCCTTTTTCATGGCGAACAGGATGAAGAAAATGCTGCCCGATATGGAGCGCGGGTTGAGCGCGGCCAAATGAATCGGCATTGAGCCAGATCGGGCAGCGACAATGAGTTAACGCTTACAAATTTTTTACACGTTCAAAATATTTATTTCATAATAACTGGATAAGGAGACAACCATGAAATTCAAAATTGCAATAGCGCTGGCAGCATGCCTCATCTCGCAAACCGCTCATGCGAGAGATGTCATCCTCTTCATCGGAGACGGGATGGGCGTCGCGGATATCACTGCAACTCGGCTTTATAAGAATGAGCGGCGCGGCGGTCTCTTCATTGATGAGCTCCCGCTCATCGCTCACGTGCGCACAGGATCTCACAACAAGATGGTGACCGACTCAGCGGCTGCAATTACAGCTATGGCTACCGGAAGCAAGGCCGATAACGGTTGTCTAGGTCTGGGACCCAGGTGCGATCTGAATCACAGGCTCGTAACGATAGCCGAAGAGGCAAAAAAAATGGGGCTCTCCGTGGGTCTCGTCACCACTACTCGCATCACCCATGCAACGCCGGCGGGTTTTTATGCACACGTTGCTGATCGCAACGAGGAGCAAAAAATCGCGGGCCAGCTGCTGGACTCGGAGATCGATGTGACAATGGGAGGTGGCTGTAAATATTTCTCAAAGGATGAAGTGACCAGGAAGGGCTTCACGCTGGCATACAATCTGCGGGATATAAAGATGGCGCCGATCGATCAAAAGGTTGTCGGCTGCTTCGCGGACAGCCATATCCCATTTGTGCTCGAGAGAAAGCAGTCCGGATATTCAGGGCCCTCGCTCCCCGAGATGACGAAGATCGCCATCGAACGGCTCTCAAAAAATCCAAAAGGATTTTTCCTCATGGTCGAGGGCGGTCGAATCGACCAGGCAGAACATGATAACCGGGCGCACGACGCGTTTGAAGAAACCATCGAGTTCGACGCCGCTGTCCGCGCCGGTGCCTCGATGACGGATCCGGAGAAGGCGCTGATACTGGTGACGGCGGATCACGAAACCGGCGGACTTGCGATAAACGGCTATGCGAAGGCAGGCAGCAGCGTCCTCGCAAATGCCGGCGAGGATGCAGACGGAAGGCTTTACCCGATCATCACGTGGGCGACGGGTCCGCACTCTGCGTATCCGCGCGTCCTCGATCCGAACGATCCCGCTTCACTTGAGGCCGCGCACACCGCAGTCGACGTCCCTCTCTTCGCGATTGGCATGAAGGACCACTTCAAGTCAGGGACGATCGAAAATACCGATATACATCGCCTCATTTCAACCGCACTCTTTGAAAGATAGTCAATGAGATGATTCCCCGCAGCTTGTTGCGGGGGTTCCGCCACTCTCCCTTGAGGGGAGAGGGAAGCCTGCCTGCCGGTAGGCAGGGGTGAGGGTGATCGGAGATGTTGCCGGTGATACCCCGCGGCTTGCCGCGGGGAGCATTCATTGTCTTGATGAGCTACAAGTTCACGCATTAACAATTTTCTAACGATTTCCGAACAAGGCGTTCGTAACGATTTGATCTATATTGTCCAGGTCGTGGCGCAGTCCTGCAGGTCATCCTCGTCGTCAATCACGAGCACTTTCAATGTGAGGAAAGGAGCGTTAGATGCGGAAGATTATCATAATGCTGATCGGTGTGCTGTTCATCATCGGCGGAGGGCGTGCGGCATGGGCCGATAAGCCCTTGACGCTCGAATCCGACGACGGAAAGTTTGAATTGAAATTCGGAATCCAACTGCAACCGCAGTATCAATTCGTATCAATCGAAGGACACGGCAAGACGAATTCGTTTCAGATCAGGCGCGGCCGGCTCATCTTTTCAGGGCATGCCTTCACAAAAGAGCTTACTTACAAAGTTCAGTTTGAAGCGGTGGGCGGCAGAACGACCAATGCTTCGCCTGGAGTCGCTTACACCGGGCCGAACCTGCGCGATGCATACATCAATTATGACTTCGGTCATGGGATTCAAGTGAAAGCCGGGCAGTTTAAGGCGCCCTATAACAGGGAAGAGCTGACTTCTAGTACGAAGCTGCAGTTCGTGGATCGCTCGGTAAACAACGAGGCCTTCTCGTTCGGCCGCGGTCTGGGAATTGAGATGCACGGAAAGCCGGTTGACAGGTGGCTGGAATATTCGGTGTTCGCGGTTAACGACGGAAACAATATTAACGCTGCAAATCGCAATCTCATGTTTCTTGTGGGCGGCCGACTTGTCTTCAACATCCTGGGTGAGCCCGGTTACACGATAAGCGATCTGGATTTTTCCGAGACGCCTAAACTGGCAGTGGGTATTGCCGGCAACTACAATCGTCTCGGCGGAACCGTTCCCGAGGCCACGACAATAGCAACGACCAGCGATGTCATCCTGCAGTATCGGGGATTCTCCCTATATGGTGAGGGCAACTACCTGAGGAACCACACTGCAAAGACAAACACGTTCGGCTTCCTTGGCGAGGCCGGCTATTTTCTGATTCCAAAGCGTTTTGAGGTCGCGGGGAGATTCGCGGGGGTTGTTCCCACCGGAGGCGTGACTAAAGGTTATGAAGCCGGTGCATGTTTCAACTATTACTTCTTCGGCCACAATCTGAAAATTCAGGCGGATTACAGCGCCCTCATCAACGGAGCACTCGTTAAAGGCGCTGGAGGAACTGCCGGAGTGAACGGGCCAGCCAATATCGTCACGACCGGTGGAGCGCCGGGGTTCATTCAGGGAGAGATCGACCACCGTGCGAGGGTCCAGCTGCAGTTATATCTATGAAATGCCTTGCTTTATGACGATAAAGCCGCCTTAACATTTTTTTAACAAATTTCGAACATGTGACTCATGTTGGTTCATTACTCAATTGCTTGATAACAAAACGGAGGCATCACATGAACAGGATATCAATGAAGGCCCTGGCTGTATTTGTGAGTTGCGGTTTCGTCTTCGCCGCGTTGGCAAGCAATGGATGCTCGCGCGCATCAGCAAATTCGATTACCCTGGCCGGTTCGACCGCGTTCCAGCCGTTCGCCGAGAAGCTCGCGGAGCGCTACGGCGAGACGCACAAGGACGTGCAGATCAACGTGCAAGGCGGCGGCTCCGCAGTGGGCATACAGTCGGCGCTTTCGGGCGCGGCGCAGATCGGCATGGCGGATCTGCTCGAACTCCCGCCTGAGGCAGCGGCGCTCAAATCAACGGTCGTTGCCCGCGATGGCATAGCAATCGTCGTGAACCCGGTGAATTCCATCAAGGCGCTCACCATCGATCAGGCGCGAGACGTATTCTCCGGCAAAGTTGCAAACTGGAAGGATCTGGGCGGCAGCGATTCGCCGATCCACGTGATCTCGCGCGAGGAGGGGAGCGGCACGCGGCGCTCATTTGACAAGCTGGTGCTGGTCGGCGCGAAGCTCGCGCCTTCAGCGCTCTTCCAAAACTCAACGGGCACCGTTCGTCAGGCAGTTGCCTCCGATCCGACAGCGATCGGCTATGTCTCCATCGGGTTGGTGAACGACAAGGTCAAGGCGCTCACCTATAACGGAGTTCCGGCAAACGACACCAACGTGAAGAATGGATCGTACCCGCTCGCACGGCCGATCTTCCTGCTCACCAAGGGCGAACCGTCTCCGCAGACAAAGGCGTTCCTCGATTACATGCTCTCGGACGAGGCGCAGAAGACGCTCGAAAAGGAAGGACTCATAGCAGCAAAATAACTCTGGAGGCGAGCGACGGGATGGAGTTTTCTCGGCGCTCGGAGGACGCCGCTTTCTAAGCCTCTAATAACGCGGCGTCCGGAGGGCAGACGAGGAGCCGGCGTCTGAGGCGACGAAGGCGTGCCGAGAATACTCCATCCCGTCGCTTGCCTCACAAGCTTTCTTATGGATCGATTTATTTCAAAGCTGCTCTTTATCGCCGCGTGCTCCTCGATTGCGATCCTGGCGCTCATTGCCCTCTTTATATTCAAGGAGGGCGTGCCGATCATTATCAGGAGCGGGCTCGGCCATTTTCTCTTTGGCAGGATATGGTCTCCGCTCGAAGGGCAGTTCGGCATACTTCCTTTTATAATAGGATCGCTGTGGGTTACCGCAGGGGCGTTGATACTCGGCGTGCCGCTTGGTGTCGCATGCGCGGTCTTTCTCGCGGAGTTTGCTCCGGCCAGGCTCGCCGCAGTGCTCAAGCCCGCCATCGAGCTTCTCGCCGGCATCCCTTCGGTGGTTTACGGATTTCTCGGAGTCATGTGGCTGGCCCCTATCATTAGAGTACATCTGGGTGGGCCGGGGCTTTCGATACTCGCGGCTTCCTGCGTGCTGGCCATCATGATCCTGCCCACGATAGTGGGCGTATCGATCGACGCGATCCATGCGGTGCCCAGGAGCTACAAGGAAGGCTCGCTCGCGCTCGGGGCGACGGAGTGGCAGACCGCGTGGCGAGTGATTCTTCCGGCAGCACGTTCCGGCATTCTCGCGGGCGTGATCCTCGGCATGGGGCGCGCGGTCGGCGAGACCATGGCCGTGATCATGATCTCCGGCAACGCCACGCAGATTCCGCATTCCATACTCGATTCCGTGCGAACGCTCACCGCCAACATCGCCATCGAGATGGGTTACGCGGTGGGCGATCACCGCGAGGCGCTCTTCGCGACGGGCATAGTCCTCTTCTTCTTCATCATGGCGCTCAACACCGTGGCGCTGCGCGTGGCGAGGAGGCGATTCTAGATGCGCATTCCGCCGTCCATAACGCAGAAGATCGCGAAGATTTCACTCACGCTCGCGTGCGCGTCGGCAGTTGCGGCGCTCGTCTTCGTTATAGGCTTCGTGCTGGTAGGCGGCCTCAAGCACGTGACGTGGGCATTCCTCACAGAGCCGATTCTGGATATGGGCCGCGCGGGCGGCATCCTGCCCGCCATCGTGGGCACGATCCTCATGGTGTTCGTGGCGATAGGTATCGCGGCTCCGCTCGGCATCGCCTCAGCGATCTATCTCGCTGAATACACGCAGGAGGGCAAGGTCACGCAGACGATCCGCTTCGGCATCAATTGCCTTGCGGGCGTTCCATCGATAATATTCGGACTCTTCGGCTTCATCCTATTCGTGGTTATGCTGGGTTTCGGGTGGTCGATAATCTCCGGCGGCCTCTCGCTCGCCGCGATGGTGCTGCCCACCATCATCCGCACGGCGGAAGAGGCAATGCGCGCGGTGCCTCGCAACTATCGCGACGTGGCCGCATCGCTCGGCGCTACGCGCTGGCAGGTAGTGACGCGCGCCGTGCTTCCGTACGCGCTGCCAGGCGTACTCACCGGCGTAATCCTCGGTATCGGCCGCTCGATAGAAGAGACCGCAGTCGTCATATTCACCGCGGGCTCCGCCGTGCAGATGCCGCGCTCGCTCTTCGATTCCGCGCGCACGATGTCCGTGCATTTTTACATCCTGGCGCGTGAGGGGATATCGAACGACAACGCGTACGCAACGGCCGCCGTCCTTATCTGCACGATACTCGTCATCAACATAACGGCGTACACGATGATGCATCGCTTGATGCGCGGCCGGAGGGCGGCATGACGGCGCGCATGAAGAACAAGATAGAAATTTTGGATCTCAGCGTGAGATTCGGCGATGCAGTTGCCTTGCAAGGGGTGACCCTCAACATCGCGGAGAACGAAATCCTCTCTATTATCGGTCCGGCCAACTCAGGCAAGTCGACGCTGCTCATGGCGATCAACCGTATGATAGAGCGCGTCACCAACGCCACGGTGGAAGGGAGCGTTCTTCTGGGCGGGCAGGACGTGGCTGCAATCAGGGACGTCCAGGAGTTGCGGCGGCGCATCGGAATGGTCTATGCGATGCCGATACCGCTTCCCATGAGCATACGCGACAATATCCTCTTCGGACCCAGACTCGTGCGCAGGCTTCGAAAATCGGCATCCGACGATCTCGTGGAGCAGACGCTCGTAGCCTCCTATCTCTGGGACGAGGTCAAGGACAGGCTCGACAGTTCGGCGGTGAAGCTCTCCGGCGGGCAGCAGCAGAGGCTCTGCATCGCGCGCACGCTCGCGGTGGGCCCCGAAGTGATAATGTTCGACGAGCCGTGCTCTGGCCTCGACCCGATCTCCACCGCAAAGGTGGAAGAGGCGATGAAGGAACTCAAGGCGAGGCACACGCTGATCCTCGTCACGAATAACACGAAGCAGGCAGCGCGAGTGGGCGACCGCACGGCCTTTCTGCTCATGGGAAAACTGATAGAGGTAGACGATACAAATAAGATCTTCACCGCCCCGGGCGACAAACGCACCGAGGATTACGTAACTGGAAAGTTTGGATGAGGATGGATTCCATAACCTGCACAGACCTGAACTTGTTCTATGGCGACTTCCATGCGCTGAAGTCCGTGTCCGTCTCCATTGCGCCCAAACGCATCACCTCGATCATCGGACCTTCGGGTTGCGGCAAGTCCACTTTGCTTCGCGTATTCAACCGCATGAACGACCTCATCCCCGGCGTGCGCATCACGGGAGACGTGAGCGTGCTGGGTCGCCCGCTGCTCGATGAGGATATCCTCAAGTTGCGCAGGACCGTAGGCATGGTCTTCCAGCGCCCGAATCCGTTTCCGCTGAACATTTTCGAGAACATCGCTTACGGGATGAGAATCCACGGTATCGGCAACAGGTCGCAGGTGGAGGAGACAGTCGAGAAATGCCTCACGGGAGTGGGGCTGTGGGAGGATCTCAAGGACAAGCTCAAGACGGGCGCGCTCTCCCTCTCGGGCGAGCAGCAGCAGCGCCTCTGCATCGCGAGGGCGCTCGCCACAAAGCCCGAGATCCTGCTCATGGACGAGCCGTGCTCGGCGCTCGACCCTATAGCCACCGCGCACATCGAAGAGCTGATGCAGGACCTCAGGAGCGAATACACGATCGTCATCGTTACGCACAACATGCAGCAGGCCGCGCGCGTCTCCGAGGACTGCGGTTTTATGCTGCTCGGCGAACTCATAGAATTCGGAAAGACCACGCAGCTCTTCACCGCGCCGCGCGACGAACGCACTGAAGACTATATATCCGGACGCTATGGATAGGAGGAATCATGGAACACCACATCGATCGTCACTTTGACGAGGCAATCGAGGCGCTCAAGCAGCAGATCCTGCTCATGGGATCCAAAGTTGAGGCGATGGTTGCGGATTGCATGAAGGCCCTGGCCTCGCGCGATACGGCCCTCGCGCAGCAGATAATCGAGAGCGATCATGCGGTCAACGCGCTGGAGGTATCCATCGACGAACAGTGCATAGAGCTGCTTGCGCGCTACCAGCCCGCGGCGTGGGACCTGCGCTTTATCACACGCGGCCTAAAGATAGTGACGGATCTGGAGCGCGTGGGGGACCTAGCCGTCAACACGGCGAGCCGCGTGATAGATATCGTGAAGCACGGGGACTCACCTATCGATCTCACTCAGATGTCGAACAATGTGCAGATGATGCTCAAGGACAGCATCGACGCGTTCGTCAACTCCAACGCGGCAAAGGCCGAGGGAGTGCTCAATAACGACGACGTGGTGGACGATCTCACCGAGTATTACGTGAAGGAATTGCTGGAGCGCGCAGAAAAGGAGCCTGAAAATCTGAACCGGCTGTTTCCGGCGACTTCGATCGTCCGCTATCTCGAACGAATGGCGGATCACTCCACCAATATCGCGGAACTCGCGATATTCACGGCAAAGGGGAGGGATGTGCGCCACAGCAAGCCGAGTTGAAGAACCTGTGTAACTTCGCCAGTCATTTTCCTGATGATTTCTATAATTATTAGTCTATAGTCCCCGATCATATTCTACAGTGTCGAACCGCTCAGGGGGATATTACCATGAGAATTTTTCGCCCATTGTCTCTTATAATCGCATTGGCGTTCTGCTTCGGCTGTGGAGGAGGAAGCGGCAGCGGCGGGGGCGGCGGCGGACTTCCCACGCAGACCGCGCTCTTCCGAATCGTCAACAACTGCTCTTATACGATCTGGATCCAGCAATCGAACATGCCCACCGGAACTGCCGCCGTCACTCAATTGGCCAAGGGCGGATACGTGGATTACAACATTCCTGATATAGGGCTTGCGTCGACGCGCTTCTGGCCCAAGACAGGTTGCGATGCCAACAGCCAGAACTGCTCGTTGGGTCAGAGCTCGGACCCGTGCCCGGCAGCAGGCTGTGCCCCGCCCATTGATTCCAAATTTGAGGCCACGTGGGGTTGCACCAATGCCGATCCCACGCAGTGCGCGGTGAATCCCTCTGCGCCGGCACAGAAGCTCCCGCCGATCACCTCTTGGGACACGAGCGCTGTCGACGGTTATTCCTTGCCTTACAAAGTCACCATCGTCGGCGGAGGAGGTTCAACCTGCATCAACGCGGATTGCTCTTCCTGCAATACCATCGACTGCACAAACCTCAATCTAAGCGGCTGCCCGACCGACGAGAACTTAAGCCAGGGACAGGTAGATGTGCATCCCGAGTATAACAACGAGGATCTGAGGGTCCTCGACGCGGCAAGTCCCGACACCGCGCTTGGGTGCTATTCTCCGTGCAAGAAACTCAACTGGCCCAACAACACAGGATACAACGGCGAGGGCCTCTCCGAGCAGGGCGACGCTGCCGTGATGTACTGCTGCCCGACTCCTCCAATCGACCCGGGCGCCTGCCGCGCGGGTCCCGTGGCTGCGACAAAATACGTGGCAGCCATACACAGCATGTGCACCGGCGGCGTGTATGCGTATTCATATGATGATGTCGTGGGGCTGCACAATTGCGCCGGCAATACGCAGTTCCTCATGACCTTCTGTCCTTAAGGGGAACCTCTAATAACCGCCCATCTGCTGCGTTGCCCTCCATCGGCACGGCCTGCGGCGGGCGATTGATAACTGACGCGGCGGTTTGCCTTCTGCCATCTGGCAGAAGTTTTCCCGCCTTGTCTGACTCGGCCGGCCTCAGTCGGGCGCCTTGCATCTGGACGGTTCTTAGAGGTCCCCGTACATAATGGAGCCAAAAATGAACGTCAGCCCTCTCGCAGGAAAACCGGTTTCGCAGTCGATGCTCGTGGATATCCCGAAGCTCATCACTGCATATTACACCGAGAAGCCCGACCCGCAGATTGCGGCGCAGAGGGTTTTGTTCGGGACCTCCGGTCATCGCGGATCGTCGTTCGAGAGATCCTTCAACGAGTCTCACATCCTCGCGGTCACGCAGGCGATCTGCATGTATCGCAGGAAAAACGACATCGGCGGCCCGCTCTACATCGGAGTCGATACGCACGCTCTCTCGGCGCCCGCGTTTGCAACCGCGCTGGAGGTGCTGGCGGCAAACGGCGTGGAGACGATGGTCTCCGACAAGGACGAATACACGCCGACGCCCGCCATCTCCCACGCCATACTGACATACAACCGCGGCCGCACTACGGGACTTGCGGACGGCATTGTGATCACTCCATCGCACAATCCTCCCTCTGATGGCGGCTTCAAGTACAATCCGCCGAATGGTGGACCAGCGGATCCGACAATTACCGGGTGGATCGAGGCAAAGGCGAACGAGATTCTTGGAAACGGGCTTGCGGAAGTGAAGAGAATTACGTTCGAGAAGTCCCTTCACGCGGCAACCACGCACAGGTACGATTACATAGACGCATATACTAATGACCTCGCAAACGTAATCGACATGGAGGCAATTCGCGCTGCAGGCATCAAGATGGGAGTGGACCCGCTTGGCGGCGCGGGCGTGCACTACTGGGCGCAGATCGCGGAGCGATACAAGATCGATCTCACGGTCGTAAGCGAAGTGGTGGACCCGACGTTCGGTTTCATGACAGTCGACTGGGACGGCAAGATCCGCATGGATCCCTCGTCTCCCTATACGATGCAGAGGCTCATCGGACTCAAGGATCGCTTCGCCATCGCATTCGCATGCGACACCGATCACGACAGGCACGGCATAGTCACGCGCAGCGCGGGCCTCATGCAGCCGAACCAATACCTCGCGGTGATGGTCTCATACCTCTTCAGGAACAGACCCAATTGGCGAAAGGACGCCGCAGTGGGCAAGACCGTGGTGTCGAGCAGCATGATCGACCGCGTGACTGCAAAGGTCGGCCGCAAACTCTACGAGACTCCGGTCGGCTTCAAGTGGTTCGTGGACGGGCTGCAGGGCGGCTCGCTCGGCTTCGGCGGCGAGGAGAGCGCCGGCGCGTCGTTTTTGAGAATGGACGGCGGGGCGTGGAGCACTGACAAGGACGGAATGATCCCCGCGCTGCTCGCTGCTGAGATGACGGCGAAAGAGGGGCGCGACCCCGGCGAGCTCTATCGCGAGCTCACGCGCGAGTTCGGCGAACCGCTCTACGACCGCATCGACGCACCCGCCACGCCCGCGCAGAAGGCCCTGCTCAAGAAGCTTTCTCCGCGTGAGGTGAAGCTCGGCGAACTGGCTGGCGAGAAGATAGAGAAGATCCTCACGAACGCGCCGGGCAACGATGCGCCGATAGGCGGGCTCAAGGTGATAGCCGAGAGCGGGTGGTTCGCGGCTCGTCCGTCGGGCACTGAAAATATCTACAAGATCTACGCCGAGAGCTTCCGCGGAGAGGAACACCTGCGCCGCATCCAGCAGGAGGCGCAGGCCATAGTCAACCATGCCGTGGCATCCGCAAAGTGATGGAGACGAAGAGCGAAGTTTGCCCGTACTTTAATCCATGATTCGGCTCGACGAACTCCATAAAGTCTACGGCCCCCAGGTTCTCTTCGAGGGCGCATCGCTGCAGCTCTCGCCCGGAGAGCGGCTCGGCCTCATAGGACGCAACGGCTCCGGAAAGACGACGCTCTTCCGCATGATCCTGGGGCAGGAGGAAGCCGACTCCGGCTCGATCATCCTGCCGCGCAACTATCGCATAGGTCACGTGGAGCAGATCCTGCAGTTTCAAGCGCCCACCGTGCTGGATGAGGGCTGCCGCGGGCTGGAGACGGACGACGCCTCCCAGCGCTATCGCGTGGAGCGCATACTCGCGGGCCTTGGCTTTACGAGCGAGGATCTGGCGCGCGCTCCATCAGAACTCTCCAGCGGCTTTCAAGTGCGGCTTTCGCTCGCGCGCACGCTCGTCTCGCATCCGAATCTTTTGCTTCTCGACGAGCCGACCAACTATCTCGACATCCTCTCCATACGCTGGATCGAGGGATTTCTGCGCAGCTGGGACGGAGAGCTGATCCTGATTTCGCACGACCGCGATTTCATGGATTCCGTCTGCACGCATACCGCGATGATACACAGGCGCGCGCTGCGCAAGGTGAGCGGCGGCAGCGACAAGATCATCGCGCAGATAGCGCAGGAGGACGAAGTCCACGAGCGCACGCAGGCGAACGTGGAGCGCCAGCGCCGCCATCTGCAGGAGTTCGTGGACAGGTTCAAGGCCAAGGCGAGCAAGGCCTCCGCCGCACGCTCGCGCATGAAGATGATCGAGCGCTTGCCGATCCGCGACGCGCGCATGCGCGAGGCTGATCTGGCGTTTTCTTTCCACGACGCGCCTTTTCCGGCCAAGACGGTAATGGAGGTCGTGGATCTGCGCTTTGGATTCGATCCGGACTCGCCTCTCATCTCGGGGCTCGGGTTTGCGATAGGCGCGCGGGATCGCGTCGCGGTCATCGGAAAGAACGGACGCGGCAAGAGCACGCTGCTCAATCTTCTCGCGGGCGAACTCGCGCCGCAGGGAGGCGAAATGCGTCCGCATCCTCTGGCGCGAGCCGCTCTCTTCGGGCAGGCCGCGGTGGATCGGCTCCATCCCGACAACACTGTTGAGGACGAGATAGGCTCCGCCAACGCCGCGCTCATGCGCACGCAAGTACGCGCGATCTGCGGCGCGATGATGTTCCCGGGCGACTCGGCTGAAAAGAAGATATCGGTCATCTCCGGAGGAGAACGCAGCCGAGTGCTGCTCGGTCGCATCATCGCGCAGCCCGCAAACCTGCTCCTGCTGGACGAGCCGACCAACCACCTCGACATGCAGGCGATAGAGGCGCTGATCGAAGCGGTGCGTGAGTTTCCTGGCGCCGTCGTGATGGTCACGCACAATGAGATGATCCTGCGCGACTTCGCGGAGCGTTTGATAGTGTTTCAGAAGAGCGGGGTGCGTACGTTCGAAGGCGGGTATGACGATTTCATCGATCGGATTGGCTGGGAAGAGGAGCAGGAAGACGCAGAGTCGGATGCGGCAGCAGAGAGGGAGCCCGGAGTCAATCGCCGCGACCTGCGCCGCCGCCGCTCTCAGGCCATAACCGAACGCTCGCGCGCGCTCACGCCGCTGAAGGCGCGGATGGATGAAATCGAATCGGAGATCTGCCGCCTTGAGGAGGATGTAACGAGCTCCAATCATGCGCTCATAGCAGCGTCGCAATCAGGCGACGGACCCGCAATCATCGCTCACGCCAGAACTGTGAAGGAATCTCAGCAGCGGATAGATTCGCTATTCGACGAGCTGACGGAGGTGCATAATAAATATGAAGCCGAGCAGCGGCGATTCGAAGAGGTCATGAAGGAATTTGAATAGGGCGAAGAGCGGTCCGATTTATCAGTCAAAAATCCAATGCCGGCAGCCCTGATTCTCAATTTGATGGTGATCCCGCCAGGGTCGAGAGTTCTACAACCTGCTGATATTACAGTTGTCTTTTTTTTCTGCCGCAATGGCACGTCCTTTGCTGTATTATAAGCATTGTGAAGTTTTTGCCCAGGAGGATTGCCATGAAGAAACTATATTCAATATACGCTGGTTCACTCATCATCTGCATCGCGCTCGTCGTAGCCGGTGTGATCGGCTGCAGCGGCGGCGGGGAGGGAACGCCTGCCGGCGCTGGTAACGAGCCGACCGTGAGCGAACTGCCTGAAGCCACTCCGGCGCCCACAGAGAGTTGCGTGCCAAAGACCTGCGCGGACCTGGGCTATACGTGCGGCGACAATATTCCCGACGAATGCGGCGGCACGATCGCCTCGTGCGGAACGTGCACGGCTCCTCAGGTATGCGATGCGAATAACCACTGCGTGGATCAGCAGGTGAACGTCACTCCGCCGTCAATACATTCGTTCAACAAAATCAATCTTGGTTATGCCCAGTTCATCCAGCAAAATCAGGGGAATGCGTTTATCAGACCTGAGGCAGTTGCCGCGGATCACGATGCGTGGATGAACGGCAAATTTGATGAAATCATCGCTTATTCCAATCTCAGCAATCTCAAGGCCCAACTGACTTCCGAAGGCACGCTGGATCTCGTTCGCGATCTGTTCCTCACGTACAACCCATTCGACAAGGCGAGTGACAAACAAGCGGCATTCGACGCGGCATTGGACGCCAAGTGCGGAACCGAGGACATGATGTGCAGGCAGCGGATCGTCTCTATCGTACACGCGTTCTGGGTCGAGGCTGCGGTCATATTGCCATGGTCTATCAAGACGTGGGACCCAACTCTCGTCGATTTCTTCTTCAACAATATCCCCGATGGATATCAGTGGAACAAGCAGATTCCTTCAAAGAAGGTGATTGGACTGCCTGATCTACTGTATACGAAATTCACCAGCGATGAAGGTTCCTGGGTCTGCCGCGGCGCTGGTTTCAACACCTACAAGATATTCCCCGTGACGCTCAGTGCGTTGAATCAGCAAGATCCGGTGATCGCGACCGCAAGGGGCATCATCGAAAAAGAGGTCACATGGGTGGACCCGCAGGTAGCTCTTCACGGGCAAGGCGGTGATATTACGATGACCGATTCCGGCTATTATGTGGGTATATCGCCGGAATATAAGCAGTTCAATCCTGGCAGGAGTTACTGCTCGCAAGTGCAGAAGAGCGGCAACTATAGCGCTGATCAGAGTAATAAGTATGCAAGTCCGGATGATCGAGCGCTGAACGCCCCTCTTGAGCTCGTTTTCGCCATGCGAGCAGGAGACGACGCAACGTCCAGCCATTTCCTCGCGCATATGTTGCGCAGCATCAATATTCCCGCAATCGTGGTCTATTCAGGTGCTAAGAATTACGCTGTTTATGTGCCTCAGCCTCACGACATCTTCGTGGATGGCAGTGACCTCGTTCACTATGGCTGCCTGCCGCACAAATATTTACTTTTAAAACTGTTAGAGAGGGTGCAACTCCTGAACCAGAACGTGGCACTCGAGCCGGCAGCCAAAAAAATTAATTCCGTTCCGAATTGGGCATATAAATTATTGCTTCAGAAGAACCTGCCGATAGTCAAGATGCAGGGACAGGAACCGGCTCTCAATCTGAACTCCCCATATATATTGCCGCCGGCGAACGTACTTCCCGATCGGCCGGAGGTCTGGAGCTGCCTGAGCGATTACAAACTGACATCGCCGCCGATATCATTCACCCCGATCCCGATCCAGACGATCGACGACGTGCAGTGAGGGACTGCAAGCTTTTGAATACGAACCATCCTCACGCTATTTGCCCGTGAGGATGCGCTCGTATTCCTTTTCATCCCTTGAGCCTACGTAGGCGCGGCAATCCTTGATCAAGAGCGGGACGTATGAGGCCTCTATGCCCCATCCGGCGAGTTTGTCCTGCCCCTCGTCCGTCAGGGTGTCGACGGGCACGTATCGCGATTCAAGCGAGTGATTCTTCACGACCCGTTCGACGATCGGCAGCGCCTCTTTGCAGTAAGGGCAGGAGTGAGAGTAGATAAAGAGGATTTGATCCTGCACTATGCCTCGCGCGGCGCAGTCGTCGATCTTCATGTTGCGTTTGATGGAGAGCGCCTTGGGCGCGGCTGCCGCCGCGGCCGGGGCCTTGGCAGAGAGCTCCAGCGAGATGCAGAGCCCGATGAGGGCGATGGTGATGACGGCGATGATCCTTCCAGATGTGCTTGTCATGTGAGTCTCTCCTTCGACTGGTTTCGAGAAGCATCTTTCCTAGAGGACATTAAAAAACATCGCAACCATTTTGCGGTTCGGTCGATAACAATGCCGTATGCCCATGGCCCCTGCCATCATCATGCCGCAGCCGGATGTGAGTTCGGTGATCCTCGCCTCGACCGGCGATTTTGAGCTGGACCCTGCGAGGCCCGCGGATGCCGCCTCCGAACACCTCGGGCTCGAAACCATAAAAGAGGCCCTGATCACTGAGGGGTTCAAAGACGCCGTGATCCTGAAGCCCCACGCATCCCGGCCCTATGACCTCTCCGGCGGCAGCAGCGCCGTCGTCGATGCGTTCCGGAGCGCGGGCGCCGCGGAGTCGGGCGCGGTCATGGGCATCTCCACGACATCGAGCCGTTACCACGTCCTTGCCGTGCTTTCGCCGCTGCTCAGGCGGGCCTTTCCCGGCGTCCAGATCGTCCTCGGCGGAGCGCACGTCGTGCGCGAACGGATCGCCGGATTCGCGGATCCGGTCGAGGCGGCGCTCGGCATGGGGTTGGCCGATGCGGCAGTGTGCGGACATGCACAGGGATTCGTGGATCTCGTCGTCAAGCACCGGGGCAGGAGAGAGGATGTCACGACACCCGGCTTTTATCAGCTCGATCCTGTATATCACAAGGTCGTGGGCCGCGGCACAGGGTTCTATCCTCGCGTCGGGAGGCTCCCCTCCAGCGGTGACGCGGGCGAAGGAGAGGTGATCACGATGCTTGCAGATCAGTGCCGTAACGGGTGCGACTTCTGCTTCATCACGGGGAGACGGCCTCCGAATCTGACGGTTGACATCGTGGCGTGTGGGCTCGGGGCCATGCTCCGGGAGGGCGTGCACACGTTCTCTCTCACGGATTCCAATCCGTTCTTACCGCACCTCGACGACTTCTATCGCGAAATTTTCGACAGGATTGAAGGCGAGGATCGCTCGCTCAAGGCGGTCTATCTCGATCCGTCGGCGCTCCTGAAGAATTTTTATCGCGTCGTCGAGAGAGCTGAGAGGTACGGCTGCTGGTATTTCTACGCCGGCCGTGACGCCGTGTTGGAAGAGGACGCGCGGGTGATCGGGACGAAATACCTTGGAAAGATCAAGGATCAGCACACGCTCGACGAGGAGAAAACCGCGTTGCGCAATTTCATCGGAGCCATGCTTCTGCGCCGACGGAAGGCGAGCGCCGCCGTCCCCCGGAAACTCACGCTCTCCTATATCACAACGCCCTTTATGACGCGCGATTCCGCGTTGGCGATGCTGGACGATATGCGGGAGTTTCTCGATCTCTCGACGCCGGAAATGGAGGTGGGCCTCTCGGTGCAGGCGCTCATGCCCTATCCGGGAACGGCGCTGCGCGCGCGGCTCGCGGACGCGATCGACTTGGAGGATTTTGACTTTGACCGCGACGATGGCGTCGGCATCTCGCCCTGGAAGAGAGACGCCTGCCCTTCGCTCAGGTTCATGCGCGAGGTCACACATCGCGACGCGCCGATGAGGCTCGACGACTATCTGCCGCACTTTGAGGACGCGATCCTCCGCTACCTGCCGCGATGACGGACCTACGGGGAAAGCAGGAAACGACACTCTTCATTACCCTATCCTCTCTATCGCCGTCGCTCCGAGGCCCGCTAGCGCGTCGAGCACTGCGTCGTTCTCGGGCGTCAGGAATTCCTTTGGATCGTCGAGGTGCACGCCCAGCACGCCCTTGATCCCGTCGGACGTCCTCATCGGCAGGTAGTGGGCCCATGCTTGCGGCAGGGTCTCGGTGGCCTGTCCCGCGTTCTTGCCGTTCAGCCATACCCACGTTGCGACGGAGAGCTCCTTCTGATCGATCTTGAATTCGGGCGTCGCCGCCTCCACCGAGAGCTGTGCGCCGCTGGGAAGCAGTATCGCGACCTCGCACGGAAGGATCGCCTTCACGCGGTTGATGAGAAGGGAGAGTACCTGATCCACGTTTCGCGCGGTGACGAGATGTCTGCTCGCGTCGCATAGCGCTACGCTGCGCGATTCGCTCTGCGCGAGCAGACCAACCCTGTAGCGCAGCTTGGAAGCGAGGTTGCTGATGACAACGGCGACGATCAGGTACACTGAAAATGAAATCATGTCTCCGATCTCGTGGACCGTAAAGGTGTAGTAGGGGTGGACGAAGAGGAAATCGAACGCCACAATGCTTGCCAGAGCCGTTATGATCGAAGCGCCCCTCCCGAGGTAGATGGCGGTCCAGATTACCGGAAGCAGCATCATGAAGAGGATGTTCATCTCACCGATCACATCCCTCAGCATAAAGCCGATGCCCGATACGATAGCAACGGAGAGAAGGCCCAAAAGATAATTGCGGAGTTTGAAACCGCGCCGCCGCTTCGCGCGAATCGGACGGACCTCGTCCTTCCCTTCGCTCGCAAAGAGAAAGATGTCGATGTTGCGGGTGCGGTACATGATCTTGCGCACGATGGTGGGGAAGAACCAGAGCCTCCCGGGTTTTCCCATGACGATCTTGGTGACGTTGTTGTTCTGCGCGTAGCGGGAGATCTCGTCGGCCGGATCGTCGCCTTTTGTCCAGACGATCTGCGCGCCCAGCTTGCGCGCGATGTCCATCGCGTTTTCGAGCCAGCGTTTTTCTTCGTCCGAGAGGCGGGCGTGCTCCGGGCCTTCCACGTAGATAGCCGCCCATTCCGCGTTCATTTCGGATGCGAGCCTGAACGTGGAGCGCACGAGCCGCTCCGCATACGGGCTCGCATAGACGCTCACGAGTATTCGTTCGGAGATGGGCCAGGGCCCCGCGATCGCGTGAGCGCGCATGTAGATGCGCATGCGCTCGTCAACGCGTCCCGCCGAGAGGCGCATGGCCATCTGTCTGAGCGCGAGGAGATTGCTCGGCTGGAAGAAGCGGCGGAGCGCCTCTTCGGCCATCCCTTTCACGTAGACCTTCCCTTCGTTGAGCCGCTGGAGCAGCTCCTCGTAGGGGAGATCGACTAGCTTCACCTCGTCGGCGGACTGAAAGATCGTATCCGGAATTTTTTCCTGCACGCGGATGCCCGCGATCTGGAAGATGAGGTCGCTGACACTCTCCAGGTGTTGGACGTTGAGCGTGGCATAGACGTCGATGCCCGCGTCCAAAAGCTCCTCCACGTCCTGGTAGCGCTTGACGTGCCGCGACTCCGGCGCGTTAGTGTGCGCGAGCTCGTCCACGAGCACGAGCGCGGGTTTGCGCTTGAGTATGGCCTCCAGGTCCATCTCCTTGAGAGCCATGCCGCGATATTCAATCTTCCTCGGCGGTATTATTTCCTGGCCTTCAAGCAGCGCCTCAGTTTCGGGGCGCGCGTGGGCTTCGTAGTAGCCGACCAACACGTCCACGCCGTCCCTCTTCTTCAACCTGGCGTCGGAGAGCATGGAGTAGGTCTTTCCCACGCCGGGCGCGGCGCCGAAATAAATCGTGAGCTTGCCGCGATCCTTTCCCTCTTCCTCGCGAGATAGCTCCAATAGCGATTCGGGTTCAGGCCTTCTCTCTTCATCGTTTCCCATAAGCTTTGCCTTCCATGTCGCCCAGCTTGATATTGAGCTGAAGCACGTTGACGCGCGGCGCTCCGATAAATCCCAGCGCCCGATCCTCGATCATTCTAAAGACGATCGAGCGAATATCATCTTCGTTCATTCCGCGCGCCTTTGCTACGCGGGGTATCTGTACCAGCGCCGCTTCAGGCGAGATGTGCGGATCGAGACCGCTTGCGGACGAAGTCACGAGATCCGAAGGAAAGGGCGCGGAGACGCCGGCGGCCTTCAGCGCGTCAATCCTCTCCGATACTTCGCGGGCGAGTTCGGGATTGGTGGGCCCGAGCTGCGAGCCGCCGGAGGCCATCGCGTTGTACGGATGATCCGCCGTGGACGATGGCCGCGGCCAGAAGTATTTCGCATCCGAGAATTGCTGACCGATGAGCGAGGAACCGAGCACGTTGCCGCCGGCATCAAAGATCAGGCTGCCGCGTGCCGCAGCGGGAAACGCCGTTCGCGCGACGAGCGTAACGATCGCCGGATAGATTCCGCCGGTTATTATCGCCAGCAGCGCAAAGAGGATCAGTGCGGTTTTTATTCTTCGCATTTCATTCACCTCAAACGAACAGCGATATCGCCATGTCGATAAGCTTTATGCCTATGAACGGCGCGATTATGCCGCCCGCACCGAAGACGAGCAGGTTGTAGATCAAAAGCTTCTCCGCGGGCATCGGCCGGTATTTCACGCCCTTGAGCGCCAGCGGTATGAGCAGCGGTATAACGATCGCGTTGAAAATGACCGCGGAGAGTATCGCCGTATGCGGGTTAGCCAGGCGCATCAGTCCAAGCACGCCCAGTTGCGGATAGATGGTGAAGAGCGCCGCGGGGATGATGGCGAAGTATTTTGCAATGTCGTTGGCGATGCTGAACGTGGTGAGCGAGCCCCTCGTCATGAGCAGCTGCTTTCCGATCTCCACGATATCCATGAGCTTGGTGGGATTGGAATCGAGGTCGATGATGTTGGCGGCCTCGCGTGCGGCCTGCGTGCCCGTGTTCATCGCAACGGCGACGTCCGCCTGCGCGAGCGCCGGCGCGTCGTTCGTTCCGTCGCCTGTCATGGCGACCATGTATCCGTTGGCCTGATAGCCGCGTATCCAGTGCAGCTTCTGCTCCGGCTTAGCCTGCGCCTGGAAATCGTCCACGCCGGCCTCGGCAGCGATAGTGGCTGCGGTGAGGTAGCTGTCGCCGGTGATCATCGTCGTCATGATCCCCATCTTGCGCAGCGCCGCGAATCTCTCCTGGATTCCACCCTTGACGATGTCCTTCAAGTGGATCACGCCGATGACTTCGTCATTTTTCATCACGACCAGCGGTGTGCCACCGGTGCCCTCTATATCCGCGAGGCAGCGATCCAGCCCATCGGGTACGGACTTTCCCTGACTCGCGATGCTCTTTGCGATAGAGTCGGGCGCACCCTTGCGATAAGACTGCCCGTCGACGTCGATGCCGCTCATCCGATTCTGCGCGGTGAACGGGATGGAGCGGGCTCCAGCAGGCATCTCGTGCATGCGCAGATTGTACTTCTGCTTTGCGAGCACGACGATGCTTCGGCCCTCGGGCGTCTCGTCCGTGAGAGACGCCATGAGCGACGCCTCCGCGACTTCGTGATCGGTGTGCTCGCCGAGCGGCGTGAATTCCACCGCCTGCCGGTTGCCGAGCGTGATCGTGCCGGTTTTGTCGAGCAGAAGCACGTTCACGTCTCCCGCGGCCTCGATCGCCTTGCCTGAGAGCGCTATCACGTTGCGCTGAAAGAGGCGATCCATTCCGGCGATGCCGATAGCCGGCAGCAGCGCAGCGATGGTAGTCGGCGCGAGACAGACGAAGAGCGCGACGAGCACCGTGAGCGAGACCGCGCTACCGCGGCCGGCCACGTGCGCGCTGTACGCGGAGAGCGGATTGAGATTCACCACGACGAGCAGAAAGACCACGGTGATTGCGAGGAGGAGCGCTTCGAGCGCGACTTCGTTCGGCGTCTTGCGCCTTTTCGCGCCCTCGACCATGCATATCATCCTGTCGAGGAACGTCTCACCGGGGTCCACCGTTATGCGCACGATGATGTGGTTGGAGATGACCTTGGTGCCGCCTGTGACGGCGCTCCGGTCCCCGCCCGATTCGCGCACGACCGGCGCCGATTCCCCGGTGACGGCCGACTCGTCCACGAGCGCGGCGCCTTCGATCACTTCGCCGTCGCTGGGAATCGGGTCGTTCGCCTCTACGAGGACGAAGTCGCCCTTCATGAGTTTGTCCGAAGGAACGAGGGAATATTCGGCGCCGGGTTCCGGTCTTTTCAACTTCTTGGCCATTACCTCCGTACGCGTCTTTCGCAGCGAGTCGGCCTGGGCCTTGCCTCTGCCCTCGGCGAGCGATTCCGCGAAAGTCGAAAACAGGACCGTGAGCCAGAGCCAGACGGAGACTAGGCCGGTGAACCATGCCGGATCGGCAGGTCTGGAAAAAAATCCGACGACGAAATTCACGGTCGTGACGACGCTGCCAAGCTCCACCGCGAGCATGACCGGATTTCTCAATAGGTGCCTGGGCGAGAGCTTCCTGAGCGAATCGAGGAACGCGGACCAGAGGAGCGCCTTTTGAAAAAATTTATGGGATTTTTTCTGAATAATATCCATGTCACCGGACTCCATTCATTATTATATGTTCGATGATCGGACCCAGCGACAACGCGGGAAAGTACGTGAGCGCGCCCACGATCATCACCACGATCACGAGCCAGAGTACGAAGGCCGTCTGGTGCGTGGGCAGCGTGCCGGCGCTCGGAGGGATGTATTTCTTCTTCACGAGCGACCCGGACAGCGCAAGCACCGCAACCGCCGGTACGAACCTCCCCACGAGCATAGCCGCGGCGGTCGTCAGATTGTAGAAGACTGTGTTGGCGTTGAGCCCGGCGAATGCGCTCCCGTTGTTATTCGCAGCCGACGCGTAAGCATAGAGGATTTCGGAGAGCCCGTGCGCGCCGGGATTCATGATAGAGGAGAGCCCTGCCTCGGTGCTCAGCGCAATAGCCACGGTGACGAGTACAACTATTCCCGCGGAGAGGATCGTGGTCATGGACGACCAGATCTCAAAGACCTCGATCTTCTTGCCCAGATACTCCGGCGTCCTGCCGATCATGAGACCTGCTATGAATACCGCGGTGATCGCAAATGCGAGCATGGTATAGAGGCCGGAGCCGACGCCGCCCAGCACCACCTCTCCCAGGAGCATGAGCGTCATCGAGACCATGCCGCCGACGGGCGTGAGCGAATCGTGCATGGCGTTTACAGCGCCGCAAGATTCCGCGGTGGTCGTCGCGCTGAAGAGGGTTGTGCCTCCGAGGCCCATGCGCACCTCTTTTCCCTCCATCGACGGTCCGTAGGCGCCAAGACCGTGCAGTATGGGATTGCCGCTCGCCTCGGCCCAGTAGAGTATGCCGATCGCGGCGATGAAGATGATCATCATCGCAGTATAGATGGCCCAGCCCTGCTTTGAGTCGCCCACCATGTATCCGAACGTAGCGGTGAGGGATGCGGCGATGAGCGCCATCATGAGGATTTCAAAAAAATTCGTCAGCGGGGTGGGATTCTCGAACGGGTGCGCGGAGTTGGCGTTGAAGTAACCGCCGCCGTTTGTGCCAAGCATCTTGATCGCTTCCTGAGACGCCACGGGTCCCATCGGGATGATCTGTTCGGAAACTACCTTTTCCTCCGATGAGTGATACTGCTCCACGAGCGACGCCTTCACGGGCTGACTGAAGTTCTGGATCACGCCTTGCGATACGAGAAATATAGAAAATACGAATGCCAGCGGAAGGAGGACGTAGAGCGCGCATCTTGTGATATCGAGCCAGAAGTTGCCGATCGTCTGCGCCGATCTCCGCGCGAACCCGCGGATGAGCGCGATTGCGACCGCGATGCCGGTTGAGGCGGAGAGGAAGTTCTGCACGGTGAGGCCCGCCATCTGCGTGGCGTAACTCGCGGCGGATTCGCCGCCGTAGGCCTGCCAGTTCGTATTGGAGACAAAGCTCACGGCCGTGTTGATCGCAAGGTCCCAGGAAAACGCGGGGAGGTGCTGCGGGTTCAGCGGTAACATCCCCTGCAGGAGAAGGATCGCAAGTAACACGGCGATTCCCAATGCATTGAAGACGAGCATGGAGAGCGCGTATTGCTTCCAGTCCATCTCGTCGTCGCGTCGGATGCCGGCGATGCGGCAGATGAGCCGCTCTATCGGGGAAATCACGGGGCTCAGCAGGACCTTCTCGCCCTCAAAGACCCGCGCCATGTAGACGCCCAGCGGCTTCACAAGTAAGGTGAGGATGACAAGAAACGATGCGATCTCTGCGACGTCAAAGAATATGCCCGCATTCTGCATGATTCGTTAACTCCTCTCGCCACATGTACCCGTACAATTGGACGCCTGAATGCCCATACATAGTTCAACCGTTTAAGCTGAGAACAATCGGGAAAGGTTATGAATGGGGCGGATTCTAGACTCCCTGATAATGAATTCAAGTCGAATTATTTAAGGAGCTCTGCGAGTGCGTCTTTATCGAAGAAAGCGATCTTCCGATCACCGGGGAAGATGAGTGTTAATGGCGCGCTTGAAGGCCTTGAGGTAGTCTGTCTGATCGTTGACCGGGGGAATCATCGTCACTGCACGATGAAAGGCGAGGGCTGGGGCCGCGCCCTTCTTCCACGGCGAGATCCTGTCGCCCAGGTCGAGGCGGAAATTGAATTCTTCCATGTCGATGACACTCGAATATTTATTTCTGAGGGTCGTTCCCGGATAGGGCCTGAGGGCATGCACGGCGAAGCGGAACACGATCGATTTGTCGGCCAGCGCCAGGAACTCGCGCATCTCTTCGTACATCGCCATCGCCGACTGCCTGGTTTCAAACGGCGTCACGATATAGGAGAGCATCAGGCCGAACGGCGGCTCTTCGGGATAGAGCTTTTTCAGCATCTTCATGGCATCGATGAATTCGATCAGCGCCTTCTTCTCCGCGTCGAGCATCCGCTGGTCCTTATATTTTCCTTTATACCTCGTGCCGATCGCGCGTGCCTGCTTCTCGGTTACCGCGTCGCGGCCCGCGTTGAAGGACCAGATCGTGCCGAACGATATGGTGTTCAGAGATTCCAGAAAATCGTGGGCCAGCGTGGCAGGATCGATATAGGCGAATTTTCGGGACTGGTTTGTTTCATCAAGCGCCAGAAAGACGCTGCGATAGAAATTCCGAAGCGCGGGTTCGAGCGGATTGGAATCATAGAGCGAGATGCGAAAGTCCTGATGCTCAAGTAGTGCGGCGCTTAAGTCCCTGACGACGATCTCGGGATCGAAGAGCGCGACCGGCCTGCCCGCCACCGTGCAGAAATTGCAGCCGTTTCTGCAGCCGTCGGCGAGCATCGTGCGGATGCCCATCGACACCGGATCGTAGAGAAGAGTGAGTTTGTTCAGGTCGGGAAATTTCCCCTTGCCGCGACCCGTGACGCGCTTTGAAACAGGATCGAGCCGATAGAAGCCAGGCGCATCGACCTCTTCGATTCTGCCTCCGTGCTTGACGACCAGGTCTACGAACGGCTGCGCGTGTCCCACCACAACGGCGTCAACCAGCCCCATCATGAGCGCAGTCTCTACCGGGTCCGCGAATCCGCCGATGCGCTCGCGCACGAAGTGCGCCCCGCCCGCGATGAGGGTGGCGTCCGGAAACGCCATTCTGAGGAGTTTTGCGAGCGGGGCAAATCTGAAATATTCGTCGGTCGTGGTGGAGATGCCTATGACCGCGCCTTTTTCTCCGGCGCCCAATGCGCGCATTCCTTCCACGATCCGCGTACGTTCAGTATCGAGATGAGGCCTGCGTTTTTTCCCGCGATAGATGGTGCTGATCTTTTCCGGATCAAATCCGGCATCTTCGAGCGCGTGGTCGATGGCGATGAGTCCGAGATTTCCGCCGGCAGCATCCTCCGCCGGGCGTTCGCAGGCGAAGTCATAATCGCCCGTAGAGGTTAGGATGACGCTATCCACGCCTTCCTGCGGCGAAATCACGCCGGGAAAACCGCCGATACCTGGAGTGAATGTAGTGCTCATTGAATTCCTCGATTACGGCGTGTATCGGCTGCAGCCGGGAAGAAGTTGCGGGTTTTTTTGCGCTGAAATCCGACACAAAAAATTCCCTCTCCCTTGATGGGAGAGGGTTAGGGAGAGGGTGGTACTCATTCCTTGGGTGACGAAAGTCTTCATGGTCACCCTCCCTCAAACTCCCTCCCATCAAGGGAGGGAGGATTTGAGTGATAATTCAAGTGTCGGATTTGGGTGCGAATATCGAGCAACTTTTTCAGGAATTCTGCGATAACGTCCATGTCGTCAGGGCAGGAGATATATGACCGTAAAACCGTTAAATCTCGATGTAATGGCCGCGGCAGACGGGCTGCCTGCAGAGGAATCCGGTGCAGAGGAAGTGTTCGTGGTCTGCGACGATGATATTATACCGCTGCCCGATTCCCGTCAGGGTATATGCCTGAATGACGTGGCGTCGGAATATGTGGCGGTTGGCGATCAATATCGTGGCGCGCCTGGGCCGGTTACTCCGCGACTGCCAGTCACGCGCGATCGCGAACAGTCGGCTCCGGAAAATGAATGCTCCCCGCGGCAAGCCGCGGGGTATCACCGGCAACATCGACGATCACCCTCACCCTTCCCTCTCCCCTCAAGGGAGATGGTGGCGGAAACCCCGCAGCAAGCTGCGGGGAACCATCTCATTGAACTCCCGCAATGGATTCAAAAAAATATCGAGTTGAGGGACTCAGTGCCGCGGGCACTGTCTGCAAGCAGAGATCACTTCTCGGTCGAACAGCTTGTCGCTGCGCAGCGGTATGATCTGCTGAGGCTCTATCAACATTTCTATAATGGCGGAGGCGCCGACGAACTCGTCCCAAGATTGTATTACGATACCGCGCAAATACTCCTCTATCAGGAAGTCGGAAAGAAGTGTGAGGCGCGCACCGTACTTTCGGTCGGCGCGGGGAAATGGTACGAGAATTTGGGGATGAGACTGGCGCTTCCGGGTCTCGTGAAGACTATCGGATTTGATGTCTTGAGTTGGAAATTGGAGGGCGCCAGGATCAATCTCAAAGAGTTTCAGTGCGCTCTTGGGGACGATCCTGAGGGAAAGATTCATCAGGTCCGTGCCGGAGACGGATGTGGGATGGTGCAATCCGGATTTATTGAGGGCCTTGCGGATGATGGCGACTCTCTTGAGACCTTTGATCTGGTGACGTGGGTACACCCTGAGGCGATGGACTGGGAGATGGATCCCCTGCACACATTCGATCGTATGTACCTCACCAGGATGCATGAGCTCCTGTGCGGATGCGAAAGGCGGATCTCGGAAGGCGGTTCCATGCTCATCGTCTTTGATGACGATACGTGGAGACCAGGGTTCCACGTAGCGCTCTTCGAGATGATGAGGTACGCGGGCTTTGAGCTGCGACCCGGATTTGCGACGGTCTATGGGGAGCACGGCTTTCGCTGCTCTCTTGAGCTTTGGCTGAAAACCGGCGAAACCCCTGGATTGGGCGGTTTGATGAACCGCGATATTGTCTTCATCGGCAACAAGAATGCGGTGAAGGTTTTCAATTCGCTGCTCGCAAATCTGCGAAAGATGCGGGAACGTCTTGAAATGCGCAATGATGCCCCGCTCTTATTCATTCTCTCGAACTGCGCGCAAGGCGGTCGCAACCTGCTCCTGGAAGCGCTCGTCATAGAGGACGAGGGCGTTCAGCAGCGCCTTGCTGGATTGATGTGGCGGAACTCGATGGCGAACGGCGGATCAGGCGAATTCAAAATGCCTCTAGCGGAATTTCTCGAGGATTTCCGACGACGGCGCTCCGATAATCCGTGAAAAATTCCTACCGGTCGCACGGGAAATTTTTAATGGGTAGTTGAATATCTCCGCGGCGTCGTATAAGGGGAGGCATGGCCGCGCTGCAATCTACAGGAGACCTCGCTTCGCAGCTGGAGCTGTTGGGGAGCTTAGTCCTTGCTGAAGAGACAGCTGCCCTCGACGAGATACCGCCCTGCGCCGAATCCCAGGAGCTTGAATCCTGCGGCGTTGACACCGAAGAGCACTCTGCAACGCCGTCGTCCGCGGATGAATACGGGGAGCGAGATGGATCACACCGGCAGACGCCGGCCGAGATCCGGAGGGCGCTCGATCGGCAAGCAATGCGTTTTGTCGACGAGAGCAGCCCGATGACGCGCGATGCGCTCAAACTCCACGGCTTTGACTCTCCCTCTCACGCGATCATTATCGCGCATGACGCCCATATCCTGGGAATACTCTCTTTCGAACCCGCAAAGATGCTCGTCGCATCGGCGCTCGCGCTGATCGAGGGGGCAAGCGTCTCCATAGCTGATATCTGCCTGAAATTCGGGACCCGCGGACTCGGCTCCTTTCGATACACGTATCATCCCATGGAGGAGTTGCGCATTCAGGCAGAGATCGACCGGTTGCGGGTTGATTCCGCTCCCTTTAAGAATGTCTCTCATCTCTCTCTCAGTGCACAGGTCAGAATACTCGAGCAGATGGCGCTGGTTCAAAACCTGCCACATCCTCGCCTGCTGGGATTCGATCATTTCAAAATGAGGTTGCCGGGATGGAAAGCGCAGTGCCAAGGGCTTTACAAACATTATTCTCGGATGTGGACGGACGAACACGGTGCAGGCGGGATCGTGGATTTCATGCTCGATCATTTAGGAGTGCAGAGGTTTGAGGAATTGTCTCTGGCGGAACAGGCGAGATTCATCGGGCTGCGTTATCAGCGTATCCACTGGGATAAAATTAGCGTGGAGCTTAAGCGACATCTGCTTTTTCGCTTGGCGAATGAGGCTGGCGTTGTGCATCCGAGGTTTTTGACTTTCGACCACTTCAGGGACATCGAAATGCCAGAACTCAGTTCTACACTGATTGGACTGTATAATAATTATCTCAACCGGGGAAAAGAGGCCCGCAGAATAATCGATGCACTGCTTGATGATGTGGGCGTTCCGTCATTTGAGATCCTTCCCTGGGATGTGCAGCTGAAGGGTCTTCTAGAGTGCGAACTCATAAAATGGGAAAGAATGCCTGCTTCCACGCAGGTGAAACTGCTGGAGATAGCCAGAGGACTCTTACCCGAGCAGAACGGTTTGAAATGTCCGCATCTGAGGGCGATGCCAGGTAAGAAACTGAATGAGATCGTGCTCGATGAGCTCGGCGCGACGCTCTCAGGCTTGCTTGAACATTATTGGCTCAGGGTTCCGGAAGGCTACGGAGGTTCTGCGCTGGATTTCATGCTCGATCAACTCGGAGTTGAGAGGTTTGAAGATCTTTCCTACGAACAACAGTGCCTCTGTTTGCGATATAACAGGAATTGGCCGTGGGAGAAGGTTCCCCTCGCGACGATTCTGCGCCTTATGGAGAGGGTGCAGGAACTCAATGGCCTGCCTCACGTTAGGTTTGTTTCCTGTCGCGAGATGGAGAGTACGGTCGTCCCGGAGATCGGTCAATCGCTGAAAGGTCTCTACACGCATTTTAGTCTGAGGAAGACACCTGACGATTCGAGAGTGGTAGTCGATAAAATCCTGGATTATTGTGGTGTATCCGCAGCCGAAGAAATGCCATTTGCGCTGCAGCTTCGTCTGGCTGAGCGGAGAGGCGGGAAGCTCTCGGGCTGGCGCCGCGTGCCTGATTCGGTCATTGCTTTTTATCTCGCTGGAATGATGTGCGAAGCGGGCGCAAAGGATGCAGCTGGCATCGTGCAGGGAGATTTTCGCTCGCATGTTGGAGAGAGGAACTCGGGATTGATGGGCCTCTATGGTTATCTCCGCAATCTGTGGCGCGGTTCAGAAAGTGAAGGGCGGATGATCGATTGGGCGTTTTCGCACTATGGGATGGACGTCTATTCGACGATAACGACAAAGCGAAGGAGCGGCGGCGGAATATTTCTGGATCAGCGTGAGAAGATGCTTCTCCTCTGGATGGCCAAGTCCGGCGACCGGCAGGCACTCGATCACCTGATCTTTTTTTATGAGCCGTTGATGGCGGGCATTGCTTCTTCCGTGATGACAAGGTTTGGCGGGGCGAACATGAGCTTTGGGGCGCTTCTCCAGGCAGGAAGGATTGAGCTCCACAAGCTGGCGCAACGCTATGATCCCTCGATCGCGAGTTTTGAGACCTATGTCAAGCGTTCGCTCTCGTTGACGCTCTTTAAAATGATGATACAGCGGGGAGCGGCAGCAAGGCGGGAAGTCTCCTTCTCTGCGCCGCTGGACGAAGAAGATGGTGATTTCACGTTGGAAGGCCGGGTGACCGATTTGGGAGAGGT
The DNA here is from genome assembly GCA_021810905.1 of bacterium. GTDB lineage: Bacteria > UBA10199 > UBA10199 > 2-02-FULL-44-16 > JAAZCA01 > JAJZQH01. The sequence continues at coordinate 21,314 of JAJZQH010000003.1, read as the reverse complement.
CGGGCCGGATCATCTCGCGCTTCGAAGCGATGCCATCACGAAACTCGACATGGCGATTGAGGGATCGGGATTGAGCGACAGGGAAAAAATCATAGTGCTCCAATGCCACCTCGCAGGTCATACGCATGAGGAAGTGGGAGGCATGCTCGGCTTGAGCAAAGAAAGGATCCGGCGGCTCTCGCATTCGGCCCTCGAAAAGATAGCGAAAGGTCCATATGCTTCCGTGTTGAGAGAGTTGCTGTAGCGAGGCAATCGCTCGGCGGATGACCTTGGTGACTCGCCCCGTTTTGATATTATGATAATCCGTGAAAAATTTCCGCCGTTGAGATATACGTTGCACCATGTTTCCAAGACACCGTCATTTTCACGAGGCCCTTCCATCGAAGCTCGCGAGGCTCTTCAGGGAGCGCGACCTCAGAGCTCTCAAGGCCGAGCTGTGGAACGAGTTCGCGGATTCCGGGCTCATCGGCATCAACGATCACGATTGTTCCGCGCTCCCGCGCATCCTTCCCGCGTCGTATCTTCCGGTCATAAGGCGCACGTGTCGCGATATCACCGAATCGCTCATGCGGATTCTCTCGCTGCCTTCCGACGAGATCAGGGAACTCCTGCCGCCAACGCCTATCTCGGAGTATATGATCCGCGAGCTCGGCGTGCTCAAGCACAGAAAGCGGCGCATCATCGGCAGCCTGCGATTCGATATGGCGGTGGTGGGAAAGCCCAGTCCCGATAATCCGCCGAAGCTCATGGAGGTGAACGATATCGGCTTCGACGGAACCGGCCGCTCGTCGTTCATTCAAGAGACGATCCTCAAGCTCTTTCCGATACTTAGGCGCGAGGTGATATGCCTCGATACCGCCGCGAGCGAAGTGCGCAACATGCGAAGGCTCGGCAGGCGTTTCGTGCGCTTCCAGTACGAGCTGTACAACTGGGAAGAGGAGGTGATCCTTAAAAAGGCGCGCGCGATCGGACTCGACATGCGGCTCGTCTCTCCATCCGCCTTCAAGGTGAAGCTCGATGAAGATTGCAAACTCCTCTCGCGCGAATGCGTCCGTCTCAGGGATGGCAAGCTGCAGATCGGAGCAAATACAAGGCCTCCGGATGCATTCCAGCTCTCGTACAGCTTCGAACTCAAAGATTTGAAAGAGGCCCCGGGATTCTTCCGCGACCTCGTGCGGTCCGAGACACCTCACTACAGTCCGTTCATCACTGGACTCGTAGCGCCAAAGACGATCCTCACCGTGCTCGAGGATAAAAATATTCTCAGGCGCCTCATAGGCGAGGCGCGCGCGGAGAGGCTCGCGGATACGATCGTTCCTGCGAGATTGTTGAGAGGCAACGAAGAAGAAGCGCTCCATCGTCCTTCAAGGCTCGTGCTCAAGTACGCTGATGGCATGGGAGGCGAGCACGTATTTGTTGGGAAAAAAATTCCAGCGCGGCTCGCGCGCATACTTCATAAAGATCACAAGTACTGGGTTCTCCAGGATCGCATCGATCTCAATACGATTGACGTGGCAGGTTTTCTCTCCAGACCCAGGCGCGTGATTGCAGACGTCGGCGTCTACGTCCACTACGACTGGGACGGTGCGCGCTTCACCAACTTCAACGTGGGCGGATTCATCACGCGCGCCACCAACCGCGGCTTCAAGGTGAACGTGAGCGGCGGCGGCATACAGGTGCCGGTGATGTTCGCGAAGCAGAGATAGTTTGGGCCGTTTTTTTTGCGATTCCGTTGAAAGCAGACCTAGACAATGGTTGCGACATGAGCTATCTGGCGCCGCATAACGTGCAGGAGGGATTATGAGAAAAATACTGGTTATGATGATGCTCTGCTTTCTTCCGTCTGTCGTTTCATGCATATCGGTAGGCAGCGGAACGAGCGGAAGCGGGAGCGCTGGGAGTACGAGCGGCAGCAACGAAAATACGCCCGAGGTCGCGGCCGTGATGCAGAGCAAAGATTCGCTCGGCGCGATTATGGTGAACAAAGACGGCGAGATGCTCCTCCCGCTGGTGAGCAATGCGATTCCCGGTTCCAGCGGAACCACCGAGAAGATTGTGGGCGCACTCTGGACCAACGCCACGGGCGGCAATGTGGCGGTTTTCTTTGGCGCCGACGGGCTGCCTTACAGGACGGTCATGGGCGACTTCATCCTTCTCTTCTCCAACTGGGACCTGAGCGCGGGGACGGTCGATATCGCGAAGATCTACGTTCCGACAGATTACGTAGAAGTGTTCAGGAGGGTTAGCGTTCCCGCGGAAGCCTCGAACTTAATTACCGGCGCCGGTGGCGCCAGTGCCGTCAGCAGCAGTTCGGCTTCAACCAAGTCGACCTGCTTCCCGGCCTGCGACTCCGACGTCAAAAACCTCGCGGAGCTGCTCAAGTTTGCGGGGCTGGGCATTTCCGTAGGCGCCTGCGGTGTAGCCACGACAGTCTCCCTCGGCGCAATGGCGCTTCCGTGCGCCGGCGTCATCGTGACGACTGCAACTGTGGTGATGGGCGACGAGACGTGGCTCGAAAATCTCGGGGACGCCGGAAGCATTCTTACGGGAGTCGACGTCTTTAAATGCACGCTCGGAGATGCGGGGTCCTGCGTGAGCGCGGCGCTTGATGTATCCAGCAACACGCTCGACAGCGCCGTCCAGGTCATGAACGACGGCAGCGGGCTCGTCACTATGGCAAACACTTACATCTCACCAGGCTCGTTACAACAGAGCGGCGTCGTCAGTCCTGGTGCAATACTTCCCACGTGCCCGAACGATTATCAGTGCACGCCGGGCTCGTACATGCCCTGCTATCCTGATGGCACAAAACAGTGCGGTACAGGTTGCACCTGGGGGGCATGCCCCGCATCCACGGGCAGTGGAGGCGGAAACACGGGCGGCGGCAATACAGGAGGCAACACCGGCGGAACAGACTGTACCTGCTACTGCGACACTGGCGGGGTCTGTACCTCGAATTCGCAATGCCCGCCCGACACGAGTGTGCCAGGCACGAGCGTGCCGGGAGTATGCGGATGTCCGGTCGGATGCTGACTCTCTGTGATGATGAATTCCTTTAACTTGAGAAAAGGGGGACAAATGAAAATCGCGATGATGACGGTGGCGTTGATGGCGATCTCGGCAGTCTGCTTTGCGGGCGTCACGAAGACCAAGAGCGGCCTCTCTTATGAGGACGTGAAGGTGGGCACGGGTACCGTGGCCACGGCCGGAAAGACAGTCTTCGTCAACTACACCGGCTGGCTCGACGAGAACGGCAAGAAGGGCAAGAAGTTCGACAGTTCCCTCGATCATGGCAAGCCGTTTTCATTTTCACTCGGCGCGGGCATGGTGATCAAGGGCTGGGATGAGGGCGTTGCCGGAATGAAGGTGGGCGGAAAGCGCACGCTCATGATACCCGCTAACCTCGGCTATGGCGCGCGCGGCGCAGGTTCCGCCATACCGCCGAATGCGAATCTGATCTTCGAGGTGGAGTTACTGGACGTGAAATAAATTCAGCGCGAGAACTGAATCGCGATAGAAAAGGGCCGCAGATCGCGGCCCTTTTCATTTGATCTAGAAACAGGGATGAGCAGGTTGTTCCTCATCGATACAGCAGATATTTTTCTCTACGCGGCATGAAGTCTTTCAGCTCTATCTCCGCCCTGTCGAGGATGGTTTCAACGCTGGCTTTTTTCTCCAGTTCTTTTCTAATCCAATCGCAGCCGAAGATCATGTCGATGGGCAATTTGTCGAACGTGTATTCGTAAGGAGGCTCCTTCCACGCGAATTCGCCGGGATAGAGGTCCATGATCGTCTTGAGTATTGCGAGGGCCGTCTTGACGGGCAGGAACGCGCCGCGGTCGGTAACATGGAGCTGAACGCCGCCGCAGTTTTGACCGGCGAATTTGCTGAACGTCGGCAAAAAGAAGCACGGCCTGAAGAACACGCCGGAAAGTTTGTATCCTTCAAGCATTGCCGCGAGCTTGAATCCGTCGATGAACGGCGCGCCCACGAACTCGAACGGCCTCGTCGTTCCGCGGCCCTCCGAGATATTCGTCCCTTCGAAGATCACCGTGCCCGGATAAACGACCGCGGTTTCAAGCGTAGGCATGTTCGCGGATGGAATTACCCACGGCGCGTCGGTCTCATCGAGCCACTGTTCCCTCCTCCATCCTTCCATCTTCATAACAGTGAGCCTGCAGCCCGGCTTGAATTCTCCATTCACGTATTCCGCTATTTCGCCCACGGTCATCCCGTGCCGCAGCGGCAGCGCGTATAATGCTACGAACGATGCGAATTCCTCCTGCGAGACGTTGCCCTCCACGGCAACACCGTTTATCGGATTCGGCCTGTCGCAGACGACGAATTCCTTGCCGAGATCTGCGCATGCCTGCATGCAATTGGCCATCGTCCAAATGAAGGTGTAGATCCTCGTGCCCACGTCCTGGATGTCAAAGACCAGCGCGTCCACGTCCTTGAGCATCTTCGCGGTCGGCTTGCGCTCCTTGCCGTAGAGGCTGTAGAGCGGCAGATCGTGGATTGGATATCTGCACGATTCCCACTCGATCATGTTGTCCTGAGTCTCGCCCCAGAATCCCTGCTGACAGCCGAAGATAGTCGTGAGCCGGACGCCGGGATGGTCGTGGAGCAAATCGACCGCGGATCGAAAATTGCGATCAACGCTGGTGGCGCTGCCCACGAGCCCCGTGCGTTTCCCTTTGAGAATGGATGGATCTTCGATGAGTTTCTCAATGCCGAGTTTGACCATGGATGTTGCTCCTCTTGAGCGTTCAGCACTAGCCGCTCGCGGCGCAGCTGTGCAATCGTTTTTTGTTGATTCACAAATGTAGCTGGTATTTTTCATTATTGCCATGTCATAATCAGCATTCGCAAGGAGCGATCCCATGCGCGGACTGAAAAAAATACGTCGGAAGATCTTTGTGCAGGCCGCAGTGGCGATGTGCGCAACGTTTCTAGTGGCCGTCTGCGCGGCGTCGCCACGGCAACTGGCGGGCCAGCAGAAGCAATCGCCGTGTCCGAACGCTTTGCAGGAAATCTCGCCGGCTGAGGATCTCATGAGGGAGCATGGAGTGCTCAAGCGCATCCTGCTCATCTACGGAGAGGCGATCCGCCGTATCAATGCCGGAGAGGAGCTTCAACCCACGGCAGTCGCTGATGCCGCGGGTATCATTCGTTCATTCATAGAGGATTATCATGAGAGACTAGAGGAAGAGCACCTCTTCCCTCGATTTCTGAAGGCCGGCAAGCTCGTGGATCTCGTCGGCGTGTTGATCGCGCAGCATCGCGCCGGGCGCAAGCTTACCGACATTGCCCTCAAGCTTTCCGACGCGCGTGCGATGAAGGCGCCGCAAGATCGCCGCGCCTTGGCCCAGGCCCTCGATCAGTTCATCCGTATGTATGGTCCGCATGAGGCGCGCGAGGACACCGTGCTCTTCCCAGCGCTGCGCACGATAGTAACTGCAGAGGAATACGAACAGATGGGCGATGCATTCGAAGACAAAGAACACGCGCTCTTTGGCGAGAACGGTTTTGAAAGGATAGTGGGGCGTGTAGTGGAGATCGAAAAGCGCCTCGGCATCTACGATCTTTCGCAGTTCACGCCAAGGTGATTGATTGAACTTTATGACTCGGCTCATTCCAGAACTCACGCCACATCGGACGCGCTCATCATCGTCGATCTCCCTGACGACGCCACGATCCTCCTCAAGGCCGCTGCGAGCGATATTGAGGAATATTCCGCTTTTACGTGATGCCCTCTCGCCGCTGATCTGCGCAAGGCTGGCGTCGCTCGGCTATGGGTCTGCGGGCTGGTGCTCGAGGTCTGCGTATTCGAGACCGTTCTCGACGGCCTGCGCGAAGGATTTGAGGTCCATCTCATCCTCGGCGCCACCATAACCAGATCCATTTTCAGAGCGCGATCGCCACAAAGGCCTCGCGCATCGTCCGCGCGGCTTTGGGCAGAGCGGTCGTAGATTTCGGATCGAGGCGCGCGCACGGAATTGAGGCGGGGTTGCTTGCCGCCAGGAGCGGCTATCTCGCTGGTTTCGCCGGTACATCGAACGTGCTCGCGTCAAAAATCTTCGGCATTCCGCTCTTCGGGACCATGGCTCACAGCTACATCCAGGCGCACGACGATGAACTGGAAGCCTTTGAGCGATTCGCGCGTCTCTATCCAGGCTCTACGATCCTGGTCGATACCTACGACACAATTGGCGGCGTGGAAAAGGTGGTCGAACTGAGCCGAAGGCTCGGACGACGTTTCCGCATCAATGCCATCCGGCTCGACTCCGGCAATCTGCTCTCGCTCTCCAAGGCGGCGAGGGAACGGCTTGACGCCGCTGGCCTCAGAAACGTGAAGATCTTCGCCTCCAGCAGCCTCGACGAATATGAGATCAAAAGATTGCTCGACCGCGGCGCGCCGATCGACGGATTCGGAGTGGGCACGAAGTTTTCAACGTCCGCGGATGCCCCGCATCTGGACATGGCATATAAGCTCGTTGATTACGCGGGCAGCGCGCGCATGAAGCTCTCGCCCTCCAAGGTGCTCTATCCGGGAATGAAGCAGGTCTTCATCCGGTTGAGATCAGCGACGAATTGAAGCGCTCGCTCAAAATGCTGAGCAGGCGCATGCGCTCTCATGGCAAATAAATGCCCGCGTCCCGGACCGCGTTCCAGAAGATCGAGCGTGCGGGGTGACGGCCGGCTTCTGGATGTGCGCCCCGTTCGCCGTTGGTGATGACGACGATGCCATTCAACGGCGTAGGGGTTGCCCGTGACCTGTTCGACGATCATCCCGAGCACGATGTAGTTGGTGTTGCAGTATTCCATACGAGTGTCCGGCGGATATGGAGCAGGATTGGCGCTCTGCACGCTCATGCGGATGAGCTCCTTCGCTTCCACCGGCTGCGGCGGCTGCTGCGCGAGCAGGGCTAAGAAGGCCGGCGTATTGGAATAATTCGGCATGCCGCTGCGCATCTCGAGCAGGTGCCTGATCGTGATGGCGTCGCTGTAGGGTATCGCGAAGTCGATGACGCCGGGCGCGAACCACTGCGCCATGACCTGATCCAGCGTCTCGTCGAGCGTGAGCTTCCCCTCGTCCACGAGCTGGAGGATCATCGTGGCAGTGAAAGACTTGATCATGCTGGCAATGCGCAGGTGCATGTCGGTCGTCATGCGCACGCCGGAAGGTTGAGCAGAGTTGGGGAGCGTTGCGTAGCCGCTGGCGCCGGACCAGATCGACCCGTCGGGCGCGCGTACCGCCATGACCGCGCCCGGGATGTTGAGCTCGCTCACCGAGCGATCCAGCGATTGCTGCAGCGTCTGCGCCATTCTCAAATCAAAAACCGTTGTCGTACTCGAACCGCAGGACGCGAGCGGAGCCACCAGAAAAGCGAACAGAAGAATCACGTAGAGGTATCTCATGGATTCATTGTAGTAGAACCATAAGGAACGGATATTGAAAAATTCGAAAATACGCTTATGATGAACTTGATGGATTGCTCGCTCACTCCTCTCTCCCAGGGACTGGCCCTCAATCTCGGCCTCATCGTTGCCATCGGCGCGCAGAATGCGTTCGTCCTGCGGCAGGGGCTGCAACGTCAACACGTCCTGACGATCGCCGCCCTCTCGATCATCCTGAACGTCTCCCTCGCCGTGGCCGGGGTCTACGGCGTGGGGTTCTTCATTTCCCGTTCGCCCACGGTGAAAAACGTCGCCCTTTGGGGAGGAGCCCTGTTTCTCCTGTATTACGGATTCCTCTCCTTCAAGTCGGCGATCAGACCGAAAGTCCTCAACGCAAACGGAGGCATGCCGAACGGTCCTACGTTGGGAAAGATCGTCGCCTCGACTCTCGCCTTCTCCTGGTTAAATCCGCATGCGCTGTTGGACAACATCGTCCTGATCGGCAGCGTCGGCGGGCAATTATCTCTCCCTCAAAGGCCCTTCTTTCTCCTCGGCATTTTTCTGGCGGAACTCCTCTGGTTTTCCGCGTTGGCGCTCTTCTCGCACCTTCTCTCTTCCATCTTGAAGAGAGCCGTCGTATGGAGGTGGCTGGATATCATCATCGGGTGCATCATGGCCTTCATCGCAGCCTCGTTGATCGCATCCTATTTCCGATAGAAGAAAGACGAGCCCCTGGACGATTTCCATCTACCGAAAGATGAGACCAGGAGGAATAAGGCATCAGGACTCATGCAGGCGTTCTTGAAGCGCTTGAATGCTGATTTCAGGCCTCTGAGATTTGACCATAACAGGATTCAGAAGGCCGACGTCCGCATCGGACACCTGGACGGCCGCACGGTGGAGCGCATCGTCCTCTTTCTTCGCGGCATATCGAAGAGGTGGAAGAGAGAGCTGGCGCGAGAGAATCTCCTCCCCCTGGAAGAGAGAGTCATCAAGACGTTGTCCACTTTCATATATCATGAGCTCAATCAACGCGATGGCAAGCGTAAGAATCGCTATCACAGATCGCCTAAAGAGGCATAGGTTTTCGAAGCAGTTCAACCTGAGAGAACGGGACGTCCCCTCCCGTTCTCTCATTTTTGAGCGCGGTTAACTTTTCGACCTGTAAGGTTTGGGATATGAATTCATTTGTATTGCCCTTGCTTTTTTTTTGCATGTGTAACACTGTGCTCACTATGTTTGCGAAGGGCTTATTTTGTGCGGACCGTATAATCTCTGGCTTTGCCGGTGACTCGCGAAATTTGGCACCATCGTTGCTCTTTTATTGATAGGCGGCTTGGAAATGAATTATCTGTCAGATCGCATTGTGCTCGATCACGGAACCGGTGGCAAGTTGAGTGGGGATCTCATCAGAGATGTCATCGTGCGATGCCTCGGTGAGACCCACCGAGGCCAGATGGAGGACAGCACCGTACTCGAGTGGAAGGCCGATCGCATTGCTATCACCACCGATTCTTTTGTTCTGGATCCGATTTTTTTTCACGGCGGGAATATTGGTAAGCTCGCCGTTTGCGGCACGGTGAACGACCTGGCTGTTAGCGGCGCCAAGCCGCTGTACCTGACGCTCGCCTTCGTCCTGGAGGAGGGCTTCCCGCTTTCGGATTTCGAACAGATCCTGCATTCCATCCGTGACGCGGCACTGGAGGCGGAAGTGTATATCGTTGCCGGGGATACGAAGGTCGTCAAACGCGGCGAGGTCGACAAGATTTTTATCAACACATCCGGCATCGGTATTTTTCAGCCTAATGATATACATCTTTCGATATCGTCCATTCGGCCAGGCGACGATGTCATCATCTCCGGACAGCTCGGCAATCACAGCATCCATATACTTTCAATTCGTGAAGGGTTGGGGTTCGAACGGCGGATTCAAAGCGACTGCGCTCCACTCAACGATATGATTGCGGGTGTGCTGAAAGAGTTTGGGAATCGTATTCATTGCATGCGCGATATCACGCGTGGCGGGTTGGGAACGCTCTTAAACGAGATCTCGCAGCTAGGGGGGTTCGGCGTGCGCATCGAACAGGTGCGGCTTCCCATCCTGCATGAGACCGTTATGGCCGCGGACATGCTGGGCGTAAATCCTCTCTACCTCGCCAATGAAGGGAATGTCTGCATCTTCGCTTCCTCCGGAGCGAGCAAGGGGATTGTCGAAACGCTCCGTCGGCATCGATATGGGGAACACGCATCGGTCATCGGTAAAGTGTTAGAATGTGATGATTGCCACGTCGTGATGTGCGGCGAAGGCGGGGAGGAAAAAATCGTCCAGTTGCTGCAGGGGGCTGAACTTCCGAGACTATGCTGAATACGTTATTGCGGAGGCGCAAATGGCCATGTTTGAAGTGCGCCGATATCTGATCAGCGGGATCGTACAGGGAGTAGGATTCAGGCCCTTTGTCTATCGCGTCGCCAAGAAATACGATCTTCGCGGATGGGTCCTCAACAATTCACGGGGCGTGGTTGTCGAAATTGAAGGGCCGCAGGAGGAAAGCGCGAAATTCATTCAGGAGCTCAAATTCGATGCGCCGTCCATGGCCGTCGTTGATGAGATCAAGCTCATCTCAGTCGAAAAGGCGACTGGCCTCCATAAGGAGTTTCGCATCCTGGAGAGCAGGCAAGATGCCTCACGCGAAACACTCATCTCTCCCGACGCCAGCATCTGTTCCGAGTGTTTGTCTGAACTCTTCGACCCCGCCGACCGGCGGCATCGTTACCCTTTCATCAACTGCACGAATTGTGGGCCTCGATACTCCATCATCAAGGACATTCCCTACGATCGGTGCAATACGACGATGCATGTGTTCCGGATGTGCGAGGAATGCATGGATGAATATGAGGATATGTCGGATCGACGATTTCACGCAGAGCCCAATGCGTGCTGGAAGTGCGGACCGCAGCTCTTTCTCAAGCGGCGAGATGGCGAGCCGGTAGATACCCGCGATCCCATCCTTGAAACCGTGAATTTTCTGCGGCAAGGGTTAATTATCGCCGTCAAGGGGCTAGGCGGCTATCATTTAATGGTTGATCCGTCGCAGGAAGACGCCGTCAACGAGTTGCGCAGGAGGAAGCGGCGCAGCCTCAAGCCTTTTGCGATGATGTCCGACGAAATCGACAAGGTACGTTGTTTTGCGCATGTTTCGGAGGATGAACGGCAGTTGCTTGCTTCCCCACAACGTCCCATCGTTTTGCTCCGAAAGAAGAAGAACGATCTCATTTGCCAGGCTGTAGCCCCGGATAACCGTCGCTACGGAGTCATGCTTGCTTCCACACCCCTTCATTATCTCTTGCTCCGGGGTCATTTTCCGGCACTTGTGGCCACAAGCGGCAATGCGGTTGATGAGCCGATCATCAGCGATGACGACGATGCCTTGACGAAGCTCGAAGACGTCGCAGATTTTTTTCTTTCGCATGACCGCAATATCCATATCAGAATCGACGATTCGATCGTCAGATGTATGGGCTCGAATGGGGATGGCCATCATGTTGAGATACTCCGCCGAGCGCGCGGATATGCCCCCCATCCGATCATGTGCCATCGTACCCTTCCTTCCGTGTTGGCGCTCGGTGCAGATCTGAAGAACACGATATGCCTGACAAAGGACAGGAGGATGTTCGTCAGTCAACATATAGGAAATATCAATAATCAATATATCTACCGGTTCCTCCGTGAGATCATCGATCATATCAGGGCGAGCTATGATATTGCGCCTGAGCTTGTAGCATGCGATCTCCATCCGGATTTTCTGACGAGCGCCTATGCCGAGGAAATGGAACATCTTCCTGTGGTCAGGGTTCAACATCATCATGCCCATATGGCTTCATGTATGTGCGAGCATGGCCTGGATGAGGACGTGATCGGCGTCATCTTCGATGGAGCCGGATACGGCGCCGATGGCAGCATCTGGGGCGGTGAGTTCCTTGTCGGAGGTTATGAACAATTTCAGCGTTTTGCCTGCCTGCGGCCTTTTCCGCTTCCGGGTGGAGATAAAGCTGTGCAGCATCCCTATAGAACGGCGATAGGTATTCTTTCACAGATCTACGATGAGCACGTGCTTCGTGAACTCCCCCTGCCGATTATCCGAGAACGACAGGGCGACGAACTGGATCTCCTTCTGCGTATGGCGAAACAAGGGATCAATTCTCCACAAACGTCGAGCATGGGCCGCTTGTTTGATGCTGTTTCCGCGCTTATCGGCGTGATCGAGTCAATTTCCCATGAAGGGCATGCGGCCATGGCACTCGAATACATCATGGCGGACGGAGAGGATGAATTTACATCGTTCTCTTATGACTTCATGGAATCAACATCCTCTGGGATGATTGATATGCGGCCGATGATTCGTGAGATCGTGGATCTCCTCGTGCGAGGTGGCATCTCGCTTGGCGTTATCAGCCGTCGTTTTCATCAAACGATCGTAGATATTGTCAGAGACGTTTGTCATCGCATCCGGCTCACGCATGGGCTTGCGAAGGTCGTCTTGAGCGGCGGTGTCTTCATGAATGAATTTCTTCTCTCGCATTGTTACCGCTCTCTCACGCACGACGGGTTCTCCGTTTATAGGCATTCGAGGGTTCCGAGCAATGACGGCGGTGTGTCGCTTGGACAGGCGATCATCGCGGGTCTCCAGTTTGGCCGCTCATCGATTGGAGACGAGGAAATATCATGAACAGTGATTTTACGTTTATCCAGCTTCCGCTGATCGCGAAACCGTTCATTCATAAAGAGGAGAGCGCGTTTTATGATGTCTACTGGGATTTCTTTGAACGGAGAATCGGTGGAAAATTCGTAAAAGCCCCGATCTACGACATCAAGGAGCTCCCGCTTTGGATTGCCGCGTTGGGGGGAACCCTTGAGCACGAAGGCTTGACCGCAGATGTCCTGGATCTCACATCTTATTCCGGATGCGACATCGACTATGATGCCATTGCGAGGGAACTCAGCCAGGTCACATCTCGTGTGGTTGGCATGTCGCCTTTTACCAATAGTTTCAGCGTTGCCGTTCGCGTTTCCCGATTGGTCAAAAAAGTGCTGGGCCGAGATGTCTTCGTTGTTCTTGGCGGACCACATGTGTCCTATACGGATCGCTCATGCCTGGAAGAGGAGGATATCGATATCGTTGTGAGAGGGGAGGGCGAATTCATCCTGCCAGATCTATTACGGTGCCTCCATGATGGCGGAGATCTTAGAGGTATCCCGGGAATCTCGTGGAAACGTGATGGTGAGATCAATGTAAATCCATTCAGCAAGGAAGCGATCATATCCGATCGTCTCCCTATGCCGGCATATCATCTCATACCGAACGACATCTATCGCGGTCAGATTCCTTTCGCCCGGATCTATACGTCGAGGGGCTGTACCTATAACTGTGCGTATTGTGCGGACACGATCTGGAAGGGGAGAAAACCGTTGTATCAGAGTATGGAGCGAACCGTAACGCAGGCGGAACTTCTACGAAAATATTTTGACATAGATCTGCTTTATGTCGGCGATGAATCATTCACGACGAATCCCTCCTATGTGGAGGAGTTTGGAATGGAGATGCGGAACCGGGGTTTTCGATGGATCGCTCAGACGCGTTGCGATCTTGTGACCCCCCGAATCCTCCGAAAGATGCATGAGGGCAATTGCCGGCTCATCAAGTACGGCGCGGAGAGTGCGAACCAGGAATTACTCGATCTCATCCGGAAGGGAATTCGAGTCGAGCAGATCAGAGCATCCTGTAAAATGGCCAAGGATGCCGGGCTGAATGTCCTCCTTTACTGGATGGTTGGGCTGCCTGGCGAATCGAGGGATACCGCCTACCGGACGATCGCCTATGCCGAAAAGCTGCTCGAAGAGGGGCTCGCGGATATCGTGGAGTACTATATCACGACGCCTTATCCGGGGACCGACCTCTACCATAATTTCGAACGCTATCATTTGACGATTATTGGCGAAAACTTTGACAGCTGGCGAGAAGATCAGCCATCCGTGACCAGAACAGAATATCTCGACGAGCAGGAGATTTTCGAAATCTGGAAGGATGGACTTTCGCGATTTTCAACAATGATGAAGAGGAATATTGGTCGGTCCATCTGAGCGAATGGAAGCTATTGTGCACGAATTTGTTGTTCAATATTTAGGGGAGTCCAAAATGGCGCGATATGCAATTTTAACCAACGATCTGCAGTATGACCTCATTAACAAGAATGAAGAGCGCCGCAAGCAGGTCGAGCGATTCGCTCCTTCGATGATCCGCTTTCTCAAAAAAATGCGCGAGATGAATATTCCAATCGTCCATCTTCAGCTGATCTATGACGAGGACGACAACCACGCGGAGCTTCATAACGGCGTGTTGCCCGTCCTGCGCGGTACAAAGGGCGCAATGATAGCACAGGACTACCTCGATGATCGTGATATCATCGTTGAGAAGAATAAGGATAGCGGGTTCTTCGAGACGAAACTCGACGAACGTCTTAAGGTGCTGGGTGTCGATACCATCGTCATCACAGGTATGCAGACGCAGATATGTGTGCAAACGACGGCGGCGGATGCTTATTTCCGGGGCTATCATGTGATCGTACCGTCCGACGGAGTGGTCTCCACCCGTGACAGCGACAAACAGAGGGCGCTTGATTGGCTGGCGTCTTATTGTGCAGTCGTGAGCGATCTTGACAGCATTGAACGGAAGATCGTCGATGGGACCCAGTTCCAGTTCAACGTTGTGCCGATTCCCTAGGCGCAATATCACTGTGTGCCCATGGATGATGCATGACCAGCCAGCGTTTTGTCGGGGCTGTTTTTTGGGACACTCGACCTGCATGCAATGTCCGGGGTTACGGGCTCTCGAATAGGAGGAATGTTATGTTTTTAAAATCCGAAGGATATGGCGCATGGAACGGAGTGGGGACAAAAGCGAATTCCCCTGGCGATGCCGACGTGCTCATCCTCGGGATACCATTCGACGGAGGAGCCGGCGGCCAGCGTGGCGCCGCTTTTGCGCCCGGGCGAGTGCGATCCATGACTGGGAGGTTGAAATCGACATCCCGTCGCGGCGATGACCTGTCGTCAATACGGATCCTCGACATTGGAGATGTTGACGTTTCCACCTTCGATGCGATGAAGACATTCGACGCCATAGAATGCAGCTGTTCCGCCGTCCTTGACGGGACGGATTCAACGCTTGTGTCCATAGGGGGCGATCACTCCGTTACCCATCCTATCCTCAAGGCTGTGGCGAAGCGAGGGAGGACGGGTGTTATCTGGTTCGACGCGCATCCCGATCTACTCGATACGTATCATGGTTTTTCTTTCTCACATGGATCGGCGCTGCGTCGCGCGATTGAAACGACGGAGATCAGGCCGACCGACTGCCTCCTGGTGGGAACGCGCGCGTATGAACAGGAGGAGATGCCGTATATCAAGCGGACGGGCATTCACGAGCTGCCCTCAGACGAACTTCTCTTCGATACTGGTGCGCTGGAGCGATTTCGACGAGGCGTTGAAGATATCTCCCGCCGTGTCGATCATCTGTATGTGTCGGTCGACGTGGATGTGCTCGATCCATCCTGTGCTCCGGGAACGGGAACGCCCGTGGCCGCCGGAATCCCGGTAAGCGTGCTCCTCAAGATGATCGAGTCGCTTCCGATTTCAGTGCGCGCCTTCGATATCGTGGAATTCGCCCCATCGTTGGATGTCTCCAACATCACCATCGCTTCAGTCCTCGGTATCATCGGCGAAATCTTTGCAAACGTGCATCGTGAGGGGAAGACTTCTGTCACGAAGGGCGGCGCATTATGATGGTGTTTGAAGCTATCGGCAGGTGGGGCAGGATGCGGCCCGAGGCCGTAGCGGTGGAGTGCGGCGATCGAGGGATTACCTATGGAGAGTTGAACAAGAGGGCGGGCCGTATCGCTAATCGGCTCCGCGGGCTTGGCGTCGGGCGCGATGTAATCGTAGGGATCGTCGCCGATCGGTCGATCGAAATGATCGTGGGCATGGTTTCCGCCCTGAAGGCGGGTGGTGCCTATCTGCCGCTCGATTCCGCCAATCCGCGAAAGCGTATCGAGTGCATTCTGGAGGAGAGCGGATCGAGCGTGGTGATGACGTCCGGCAGCTGCAGTTTGTGGAAATGGAGCGACGAATATCGTGTGATCGATCTGGACGATTCCCTCTTCCTCCGGGGAGATATCGAGGAACCGGAGGTACAGCCCGATCCGTCCGATTTGGCTTATGTCATATATACGTCCGGTTCCACGGGAAAGCCTAAGGGCGTGATGGTCGAGCATGCCCAGCTCGCCAACTTCATTCATCACATGGCTGATGTCTATGAAGGACGCCTGGATGAAACGGATGTCTTTCTCGCCGGCGCCAGCATCTCGTTTGACGTGAGCGTTGCCGAAATATTTCTCCCGCTTTTTCATGGATCGCGTTTGATCCTGCTCAAGAACGATCAATGCTACGATGTTGAGGAGTTTACCCATGTGATTCGGGAGAAGGGTGTCACTTTTGCGTACATTCCGCCTGGATTTATAGACGACGTATCGAGGATTCTGAGCGGATCCCGTGATACGCTGCGACTTCGAAAACTTCTCGTCGGCGTCGAGCCGATCCGGGATGAAGTCCTCAAAAGATATCAGGACATGCATGAGCGAATGATCGTCATCAATGCATACGGTCCGACTGAGACGACGATCTGCGCTACGACGTATCGCTATCGTACCGGCCCCAAACCCGGAGAGAATGTCCCCGTCGGGAAGCCTGTTGCGAATACGCGCATCTATCTCATGGGCGACGATGGACTCCGAGTTTCCGACGGACAAGTGGGCGAGATCCATATTGCAGGCGCGGCGGTATCACGCGGATATCTCCATGACGAGCGGCTGACGGCGGAACGCTTTTCCGCGGATCCTTTCGTTCCCGGAGAGCGGATGTATCGGTCGGGCGATTTTGCGCGAATGCTTCCCGAGGGCGATATCGATTTTATAGGCCGCCGCGATGATCAGGTAAAGGTGCGTGGTTATAGAATCGAACTTGGAGAGGTGGAGAAGTGCATCGCTGCATATCGCGGGGTAAAGGAAAACGTCGTTGTCGTGAATCAAACGGTCCATGACGAAAAAACGCTGTCGGCCTATGTCGTCTTTGACGGAGATAATAGGGTTACGCAGCTTAGGCGACATATGCTGGAGATGTTGCCGCGCTATATGGTTCCCTCTAGATTTGTGTCATTGGCGCGGTTACCGCGCACGATCCACGGGAAAGTGGATCGTGCGGCGCTTTCGGAAGCGGTCTCCGAATTTCATGACGAATATGAGGCCCCGCGCAGTGACGTTGAGTTGCGTCTGGCGGATATCTGGCGACAAGAGCTCGGCATGGAATGCGCGGGAGTCCGCGATGATTTTTTCGACCTCGGAGGGCATTCCTTGATCGCGCTTCGCATCGTTGATCGCGTCAGAAACGAATTCGGCGCCGAGATTTCCATAGGCGATATCTTCGAACATCCGTGCATTGCGGAATTAGCTCGAAAAATTCCGGCCGATGGCGTCTTGACAACTTCGGAAATCAATCGAACCGAGTCCCGCGATAGCTATGAAATGTCATCGTCTCAGCGCCGATTCTACCTGCTGCAGCAACTTCATCCGGAGAGTACCGCATATAACATCCCTCTCTTTTACGAGATATTGGGCGATATCGACGTACCGAAACTCGAATCATCGGTGCTGGCGCTGATCGAACGCCATGAGTCGTTGAGGACATCCTTCGAGGTGGCGCATGGGAACATGCTTCAGCGGATTCATCGATCTGTTCCATTTCGAATCGACCGAATCGATGGTGAAACGCGTGCCCTGCAACGGTTCGTCCGTCCCTTTTGCCTGGAAAGGGCACCTCTTTTGAGGTTTGCCCTGGTCGAATATGATGACGGGAGGAAGGTGCTCGCGATGGACGTGCATCATATCATCTTCGATGATCGGTCCGCTCACGTCCTTTTTCACGATCTGGATGCGCTCTATCGAGGAAAGATCCTCCCAGAGACTGTATTTCAATATAGAGATTTTTCGGAACATCAGCGGTTGCGCGAGAGCACGGTAAAACACGCGCATGAGGCATATTGGTCAGAACGATGCCGCGATATTGAGAAGACAAAATCCCTTCCAATCCTGGGGGATCAACTCTCATCGTTCGATTGCGTAGAAGAGTCCATCGCCCTCGATCTCGATTCGGGTATCGCGGAGCGTCTTCTGCGATTCGCACAGGAGGAATCTGCGACGACCTACATGGTATTGATGATGGCGCTGACGGTCCTCCTTTCGAGGGCTGCGGGCGGCAAGGACGTGACCATCGGCATGCCCTTCACGGATCGTAAAAACGCGGAGTTCGATCGAGTGGTCGGCCTGTTCGTCAACACGTTACCCCTGCGATTTTGTATGTGCTCGAATCTGACATGGCGTGAGTTCATGCGCCGTGTGCGAGGTGTGATCCTCGAAGGATATGATCGGTCTGAGTATCAGTTTGAATATCTCGTCGGCCGGCTTTACGCGAACGGAATATCCACTCATGCGCAGCTCTTTGATGTCATGTTCGGTCAGGTTAGTCATGATTTTACGCATCTCTTTATAGGGGATGCTTCATTCAAGAAAATAGAAGGTGATTTCGTCTCGGCGAAATTTCCGCTCGCATTGCACGTTCATGACGTTGAGCGCGGACTGCATTTATCCTTCGCTTTTGCCCCGAATCTACTCAGTGGGGCGACAGTCCGATC
The DNA here is from genome assembly GCA_021810905.1 of bacterium. Lineage (GTDB taxonomy): Bacteria > UBA10199 > UBA10199 > 2-02-FULL-44-16 > JAAZCA01 > JAJZQH01. Next base: position 3,114 of record JAJZQH010000003.1, on the reverse strand, counting down.
TTATGTCTCGGCCTTTGAACGGATAATCATGGAGATTCTGGATTATCCGGATCTGCGGATCGGCGAGTGTGGCGAATTGAATGCGGCCCTGACATGTGAAGGGCCGATCCGTCCTGGAGAGCGAGAGGGGGCGACGAGACCGCGTGCTGGCGGGCGCGGCGCGCAAGATGAATTGGAAAATCAATTGATAGAGATTTGGAAGCGCGAACTGGGTGTGGAGGAAGTCGGTATAGATGACGATTTCTTCGATCTCGGCGGTCATTCGATGCGGGCGATGCAGGTTATGAATGCCGTGAACCGCATCTTCCATGCGGATCTCAGGATCAGGACGATTTATATTCATCCGACGATCGCCTCGCTTGCGGAAATGTTGAGAAATCGGCGGGAGGGAGCAAGCCGATATATCATCCGTCCTGCGTCTGATTGTGATCGCTATGATGCTACCATCGCGCAGAAGAGGATCTGGCGGCGATATCGCGAGGAGCCGGCTGATGCCTCGTCGAACATGGTCTTTACCATGCATCTCGACGACAATGTGGAGGCGGATGTTCTTCAAGAGTTGCTTTGCCTGATCGTCCGCAGGCATGAAAGCTTGCGGACATCGTTCGAAGAGGAGGATGGCTGCGTATTTCAGCGGATTCACGAGACCGGGCGGCTGCATTTCAGGATGGTCGATCTTTCCAACGAGAGAGGGGAGAAGGTAGCGACGGAGTTTGCTGCACTCGCCGCGAAGGAAGGCGACGCGGCTTTTGCTTTGGAGGAACCATCGCTCTTCAGGGCGGTCATGGTGCAGAACGGAGATGTTGGATCGGATCTCCTCTTCGCGATGAATCATATTATAGGAGACGGGTGGTCCTTGTACAATCTGAAGCGCGAAATCGAGGCCATGCTGCGATCTCGACACGGCGGCGAGCGCTTTACGCCAGGTCTTCCTTCGCTTCAGTTTCGTGATTATTCGGAATGGCACCGCCGATTTCTGAGCGACAGGAGATTGATACAGCCTGAAATCGACTTTTGGAGGGATGCCTTACAGAAGACGGAACTCTTCATCCCCTCGATGCCGCACGATAGTGAGGGAGGAGACGTCGCGGACAGGAGAACCGCGCAATATCGAACTGTCATCAGTCAGGATGTGGCGCACAAGCTAAAGGCGCTGGCACGGGAGAATCATTCGAGCCTCTTTATGGTGCTCTTTGCGGCGCTCTTTCGCCTGCTTTTCGAGATATCCGGAAGGCGCGATATCGCCCTGGGCATTCCCAGCACGAATCGATTCAATGAGGATCTTATGGGCGTCTTTGGGTATTTTGTGGACCCGGTGATCGTAAGGAACGTTGTTGTGGAGAAAGAGCCGTTTGATTCGTTCCTTCGGAATGTGACGGGGAATGCATTTCGATCGCTCGAACACGCCGTGTGCCCGATAGAGATGGTATGCGAGGCCATCGGCCTTCCGTGTTCCGGCCTGGATATGTTCGGCGTGTGGTATAATATGACTACCTTTGGTGACAGCCCTTTGAGGATATTGGAAAATATGGAATCGATTCATGTGGATCGAGTTCAGAATTCGACCTTCGATTTCTCCATCTATCCAATCGAATATGCCAACGGCATCGAGATCAACGCGTTTTATCGCAAACGTCTGTATCTCTCTCAAACTGTCGAACGCGTGATCGCCCGGTACATAAATATTCTTTGCGACATAGCGAATGGACGGATGTTATAGTCGAATATCGCGTACGTTCCAGCCGGGCAATGGCGCAGGAGAAGGTGATTGCATCGACAAGAATTAGAGACGTGGCTTTTTCCAGCGGTCGGCAGCGTCCTCCTGTCTATCTGGGCATAGTCGCTGCGGAGGTCAGCCATGCAGTCATCCGGCGGTACGAGGTAAAAGTTTCCTGGCACGGCTGTTTCGTAGTGCTTCCACGCCGCGCGGAAGAAAACCAATTTATAAGCGATTTAGAACAAGGTTCTCACATGTGTGAGAAGTGTGGCATGTGTCCCATTTAAAATGTCGCACTTGACACAGATCGCACACTTTTTCTGTAACTCCCATATCGCTATCTTCTTGTAATCCAAGGAATTCCAATTTTTTCCACGAGCGGCACGCATATTGCTTTCCTAGTGCTGTGCACAATGTCAAGCACAGGAGGTGTTCACATGAATGACTTCGGTTCTTCGAAAGGCTTGGTTGTCATAACCGCAGATATTGCACCGTTTATTGATAGTCAGCTTTGGTCAATAAAGCGACTCGCTGAATACCTTGACGTGCCGGTGCCGACGATCCGGTACTGGTGCTACAAACGACAGATTCCTTTCGTAAAAGTTGGACGTCACGTCCGATTTAAACCCTCTGACGTTCTGAAATGGCTTTCCGAGAAAAGTTGCGAAAGCAGGTAATCGCCGAAAGAGCACGGTCTATGGCGGTCGTCATCTCATTGACGGGAGCAGCATCTCAAAGTGTTTCGCGCATCCGCTTTCACGACATGCGGGATATGCATGCGCCGCACGTCCGCATGAGCGGCGGCGAGCTGTTCATGCTGTAAACGGTCCTGGGACACGTCGACATCCTCACGAACATGTGTTACTCGAATTTTTTGAAGGTGTATTTGTTGGAGAATGTGAATATTGTGAAGTTTGAAACATCTGGCAATTTGATTAGACCGGCTTTTGGTAAAGCCGGATAAGGAGGGGTTTATGAATGAAATGTGTTGTTATGCATTTATGACGCTTGCTTATTGGAAAGATGAGCTGTCGTGGCTTTGGAAAATCATAATGTCGGGCACATTGTGGACTGCTTTGGCAACCGTTGTGATGGCTGTAGCAACAGCAGTTTATGCTCATCTCTTTCAGGTTCATCCGGGATTTTTGTGTCTGCGAGAGAAAAATGAAACGAGATTCAGACGTGCGGATTCAGAGCAGGAGAGCCGAGAAAACCAGAGAAAAGAGAACAGGCGCTGCCTCATGGCAGCGCCCCGATCTTGACGGCTGAGAGCCTGAGCCGTGATTTGAGAGAGTCCCGCTCCTGAACTCTCATCAGCCCGAACGCACACGCCAGATCCAATGCTGCCGCCACCTCCGCTATCGACCCCACCGAGATCTCGAAGAACCTCCGCCGCT
>JAJZQH010000014.1 GCA_021810905.1 bacterium | reverse complement strand
ATAACGTATATTATGTAAGGTTTATTCAGCTCACTACGCCAACAGGTCTCTAAACAAAACATTATGCACATAGAACATTCAACAAGAAGCCCACTCTCTCCAAATATCACAGCCCGAGGGCCTCCACCCCGATACCACTCTCCTTGAAGAAGGCCTTGAGCTTCCCTATGATCCTCGCCTCGATCTGTCGGACGCGCTCCTTGGAGATCCCGTATTGATCTGCAATCTCCTGAAGCGTTACGGGCAGCTCCGCAAGAAGACGCTCGTGGAAGATCTGCTTCTCGCGGTCGTTAAGCCCGGTCGCAAACTCTTCAAATTTCTCTTTGAGTATGTCCTGGGCCTCTTCGTGCGCCAGCCGCTCGTCCAGCGGCGACTCGTCCAGCGGCAGAAAATCCTGGAGCAGCGCCGTGCCTTCGCCCTCCTTGCCCTTGACCGGAGCCTGGAGTGCGTATTCTGGCGTGGTGAGCCGGTTCTGCATCTCCGCCACCTGCGCTTCAGGCACGCCGAGCCGCTTCGAGAGTTCCACCGGGGTCGCATGGAATCCCATCGCCTCGATGCGCTGCTTTTCCTGCATGAGGTTGAAAAAGAGTTTTTTCTGTGTCTTTGTCGTGCCGATCTTGATGAGCCTGAAATTGTCGAGGATGTACTTGAGTATATACGAGCGTATCCACCATGTCGCATAATGTCCAAGGCGCGCACCCTTGGACGGGTCAAAGTGCCTCACGGCCTGCATAAGCCCGATATTTCCCTCCTGGATAAGGTCCAGGACGTTGTAGAAGGCGCTGCGATACTCCATCGCAATCTTGACCACAAGCCTCAGGTGCGATGCCACGAGCTTCTTCGCAGCTTCCACGTCGCCATCTTCGTGAAAACGGCGAGAGAGATCGCCCTCCTCCTCCAGCGTGAGCATGGGATAACCCTGCACCTCCTGCATATAACGCTGCAGAGGATCGGCGATAGCGAGGGATCGGCCCTCCCGAATTTTCGTATCAGTGCTGTTCATCGGTATAATCGATTTCACAATTCCCTGCGCTACAACGTCACGAGCTGTACACTATCTTGCCCCTTGAAATCGTGTAGCGCACCTTGCCACGGGCGCGCAGCCCGTCAAACGGCGTGTTCCTGGCCTTTGACGCAAACCGCTCGGCCTGCACCGTCCAGGAGTGCTCTGGTTCGAATATCACGATATCCGCCTGCTTGCCCGGCGCAAGAGTACCCTTCCCTTCGAGCCCGAGGATGCGTGCCGGTGAGGACGTGAGCGCCTCAACGAGCCGCTTCATGGTGAGCGCTCGATCGTGCACGAGGGCAAGCGCAAGCGGAAGCATGGTCTCGAAACCTATCATGCCGAACGACGCGTCCTCAAACCCGACTTCTTTGTCGGTGATGTCGTGCGGCGCGTGGTCCGTGGCTATAACGTCTATGGTTCCGTCAGCGAGCGCCTTGATAAGCGCCCTCTTGTCCGCTTCGGTGCGCAGCGGAGGATTAACCTTGGCGTTCGGATCGTAGTCGCTCACAGCTTCTTCTGTGAGCGTGAGGTGATGCGGCGTTACCTCGGCGGTAACCGCTACGCCGCGTTCCTTTGCATCGCGTATTAACCTCACAGTGCCGGCGCTGCTGGCGTGCGCTATGTGGAGCCTGGCGCCGGTGAGCTCGGCGAGCATGATGTCGCGCGCGACCATCGCTTCCTCGGCGGCAGCAGGAATCCCGCCGAGCCCGAGCTCCGTCGAGACGTTGCCCTCGTGCATGACGCCCCCGGCGGCCAGGTGCAGATCCTCGCAGTGAGAGATCACCACGAGATCGAACGCCTTGGCGTATTCCATGGCGCGCCGCATGATGCCCGAGTTCATCACGGGCCTGCCGTCGTCCGTGATCGCCACGGCGCCCGCCTTTGCCATGTCCCCAATCTCCGCCAGGTTCTCGCCCGCCAGCCCTTTCGTAATCGCGCCTATCGGCCTCACTTCAATCGCGCCCACTTGTCGCGCTCGCTCCAGGATGTATTCGGTGACAGAGGTTGAGTCGTTGACCGGGTTCGTGTTTGGCATGCAGCAGACGGTGGTGAAGCCTCCCGCCGCGGCAGCGCGCGTCCCGCTCTCGATATCTTCTTTATACTCAAAACCCGGGTCGCGCAGGTGCGCATGCATGTCGATAAAACCCGGGGCCACGATGCAGCCCGCGGCGTCGATCACGGTTGCGCCGTCGGGCGCCTTCTTCGACTGCGAGACGGAGACGATCTTCCCGTGCTCGATATGGACGGAGAGCTTTGCATCCATCTTTGCAGCCGGATCGATCACCCGGCCGTTGGTTATGAAATATGATGTCATGGTCAGCCCTCTTACCCCTCCCCTTTGTAAGGGGAGGATGGGTGGGGTAGATATCGGAGTCGAAAACGATCTACCTCCCCTTCCCCCTCCTTACAAAGGAGGGGATATAATTAATGTTTCATTCACTCGGGCCATCGCCGAGCAGCAGGTACATCACCGCCATGCGCACGGCCACGCCGTTTGTCACCTGGCCCAGGATCACCGAGCGGGGCCCATCGGCCACGTCCGCCGTGATCTCCACGCCACGATTGACCGGTCCCGGGTGCATGATCACCAGATCGTCCTTGCAGCCCTTGAGGGACTCGTTCGATACGCCGAAGTAACGCGCGTACTCGCGCGCGCTCGGGAAAAACTGCTCTCCCATGCGCTCGCGCTGCACGCGAAGGAGCATGAGGACGTCGAGTTCCGGCAGCGCCTCGCGGATGTCGTAGCACGTGCGCACGCCGAAGACCTCTTCCACGCCCACTGGCAAGAGCGTCGGCGGCCCGGCCACGATCACGTCGATTCCCATCTTCTTGAGCAGCAGCATGTTCGAACGCGCGACCCGCGAATGCAATATGTCGCCGGCGATCCCGACCTTGAGGCCCTTTATGCGCCCTTTCACCTCGTTGATGGTCATGAGATCCAGAAGCGCCTGCGTGGGATGCTCGTGCATGCCGTCGCCGGCGTTGATGACGTGCGCGCGCGTCGCCGTTGCCGCTTGAGCGGGCGCTCCCGCTGCGCTGTGGCGGATGACCAGGATATCCGGCCGCATCGCTTCTATGTTGCGGATGGTGTCGAGCAGCGTCTCGCCCTTCTTGGCCATCGCGCTCCCGGATTTGCCGATGTTGCTGCTGTCAGCCGAAAGCCGCTTCTCCGCGAGCTCGAAGGAGAGCCTCGTGCGCGTGCTGTCTTCGAAGAAGCAGTTGATGACCGTCCGGCCGCGCAGGGTCGGCACTTTTTTGATCGGCCGCTCCGAGATCTCCTTGAACGAGACCGCGGTCTGAAGGATCGTGAGCACGTCCTTGCGCGAGAGATCGTTTATCGAGAGAAGATGACGCGTTGAAAGTTTCATGCTTCCTGCCTCTTGATGACTATCTGGCTTACGCCGTCGATGTCCTTGAGCATGACCTTGACGTTCTGGTCGGCTGTAGTCTTGAGTTTTCTGCCCACGTAATCGGCCTGAATCGGAAGTTCACGCCAGCCGCGGTCCACCATCACCGCCAGCCTTATGAAGCGCGGCCTTCCGTAATCGATGAGCGCATCCATCGCGGCGCGGATCGTGCGGCCGGTGTAGAGCACGTCGTCCACCAGCACTATCCCCTTCCCGGTGATCGAAAACGGGATGTCGGTAGGTCTCACCACCGGCTGCTCGCTGACTTCAGACAAATCGTCGCGGTAGAGGTTGATATCCAGGCTGCCGAGTTCGATCGACTTGTGCTGGATCGACTCGACCCGTTTTGCGAGCCACTCGGCCAGCGGCACGCCGCGGGTGCGAATGCCTACCAGAGCGACGTTTTCCGTGCCTTCGGCCACGATCTCCCGGGCGATGCGCGTGAGCTCGGCCTCCATCTCTTTCTCGCTGAGCAGCGGTTTTACGGTTGTAGGACCCATGAGCTTCTCTCCTTGAAAAAAAGCCTCCCCGCTCTTCGTGGGAAGGCTTTCATTTGCGATATGATCCGTCGGAGCCATCGTGTGCCGGGCCTCCTCCGCCCGAGCCTTGATTTCATTGATTTCCGGCGGGTTCTAGCCGAGTTGGGGCTCCAAGTCAACCTTGCCCTACTCTATCCATCTCCCGAACTCGTGCCAGCGGATTCCGCCGTGATCCTTGTCCAGCGGCAGCCATACGAACATGGCGCTGCCCTTGATGTTCTGTTCCGGCACAAAACCCCACTCCCTGCTGTCCGCAGAGTTGTCGCGGTTGTCGCCCATCATGAAATATTGCCCCGGAGGCACGACGATATCGTATTTCTGGCGATCCGCAATTTTCTCGTATTGCACGAGGTGCGTGATGCCGTCCACGTCCTCCTCGAAGAAGTCAAAATCCCTCCATCCGCGCACATATGCGATGGTACGCTGTTTGCCGTCGCGCACGATCAGCCGCCGATTGTCTCCCGGATATTCGGATACTTCCACGGGCTGTTTCTGGATCAGGTTGCCGTTGACCGTCACGTCCCTGCCCTCGATGTGAATGCGATCGCCAGGTACGCCCATAACGCGTTTGATGAAGTCCTTACTATGGTCGACGGGATAGATGAAGACGGCCACCTGCCCGCGCTTGGGTTCGTGGAATTTCATGAAATAATGCGCGGTGAACGGAATGCGCAGGCCGTAGGCGAACTTGTTTACGAATATATGATCGCCGATCGAGAGCGTCGGCAACATCGATCCCGAAGGGATCTTGAACGCCTCAATCACGAATGCGCGTATGACGAGCGCAATGAGCACTGCCGTGATGAGGGCCTCGGCGTATTCGCGAAACGCGCTCTTTTTCTTTTTCGATACTTCCGCGGACTGGATAATTTCGTCTGTCATCGCTCCTCCAAAATCGTGATTCATCTTATTTTCAACACGCTCAAAAAGGCTTCCTGCGGGATTTCGACGCTGCCCACCATCTTCATGCGCTTCTTGCCTTCCTTCTGACGCTCGAGCAATTTCCGCTTTCGCGTAACGTCTCCGCCGTAGCATTTTGCAGTCACGTCCTTGCGCACGGCCTTCACCGTCTCGCGCGCAATGACCTTGCCGCCGATCGCCGCCTGTATCGCCACCTCATACTGCTGGCGCGGGATCAAGCCGTGAAGCTTATGCACGAGCTCGCGCCCCTTGTACGGCGCATTCGCGCGGTAGACGATCGTGGATAGCGCATCGACGGGATCGCCGTTTATGAGCACTGCAAGCTTCACCAGATTCGCCGGCCTGTAGCCCGTGATCTCGTAATCGAGCGACGCGTACCCGCGTGATATGGATTTAAGCTGGTCGAAGAAGTCGAACATCATCTCCGCGAAAGGCAGATGGTATTTGATCATCACGCGATCCCGGCCGAAGTACTCCATGTGCTCCTGTTCGCCGCGGCGCTCCTGGCAGAGCTTCATGATACCGCCGAGCGAATCGTTGGGGCAGAGGATCGAGGCGAGCGCAAACGGCTCGCGGATCTCCTCGATGTGATTCGGCTCAGGGAGCTTAGCGGGATTGTCGACGCGCAGGATCTCGCCTTTCGTCGTGAGCACTTCGTATACGACGGTGGGCGCGGTCGAAACGAGTGTCAGGCTGTATTCCCTCTCCAGTCGCTCCTGCACGATCTCGAGATGCAGCGATCCTAGAAAACCAGCGCGGAATCCGAAGCCGAGAGCAGTCGACGTCTCAGGTTCGTATGAGAACGACGAGTCGTTGAGCCGAAGCTTTTCCATCGCGTCGCGAAGCTCTTCGTACTGACCGGGATCCGTGGGATAGAGCCCTGCGAAGACCATGGGCTTCACCTCGCGGAAACCGGGCAACGCCACGTCGGCGGGCTGCAGGGCGTCGGTGATGGTGTCGCCCACGCGCGTGTCGCGCACTTCCTTAATGTTGGCCACAACGATGCCGACGTCGCCGGCGCGCAGTTCGCTCACCTCATGCTGGTGAGGGTCGAAGACCGCGAGCTTCTGCACCTCGAATTCCTTGCCCACGTTCATGAGCTTGATATGCCCTCCGACCTTGACTGCGCCGTCCACGACCCTGGCCAGCGCCACCGCGCCGAGGTAAGCATCGAACCAGCTGTCAAAGATGAGCGCCCGGAGGGAAGCATCCTCGCTGCCGCGCGGAGGGGGCAGGTGATTGACGATCGCTTCCAGCACGTCGGCGACGCCCTGCCCTGTTTTCGCAGAGACCGCCACAGCGTGGTCGGCAGGAATTGCCAGAACCTCCTCGCACTGTTCCATCGTCGCAGCAACGTCCGCGGAAGGGAGGTCGATCTTGTTGATGACCGGCACTATCTCAAGCCCGTTGTGCATCGCCATCAGGGCATTCGCCAGCGTCTGAGCCTGAACGCCCTGCGTGGCGTCGATCACAAGGAGCGCGCCTTCGCACGCCGAGAGCGAACGGCTGACTTCGTAATGAAAATCCACGTGCCCCGGAGTGTCGATGAGGTTGAGCTCGTATTCCTTCCCGTCTTTCGCCTTGTAGTTGATGCGCACGCTTCGCGCCTTGATCGTAATTCCACGCTCGCGCTCCAGTTCCATGTCGTCCAGGAACTGTTCGCGCTGCTCGCGCTTGTTCACGGTCCCGGTGAGCTCAAGGATTCGGTCCGCGAGCGTCGATTTGCCGTGATCGATATGCGCGATGATGCAGAAATTTCGGATATGGGATTGGGACATCACTGCTCGTTTAGGACGACTAAGGCCTCAACGCCCTCCTTGGATGAAAAATCCTTGAGATATCTTGCGGCTTCATCGCGGCTCTCAAAGCCGCCGATGCGGACTCGATACCAGCGGCCGCGGTCAGGTATATCGGCTATCATTAGATATGCGGGATAGCCCTTCCCCTTCCAGCGTTCAACAACGTGTTTTGCCTCACCGGCAGACGGATAAGAGCCTATCTGCACGGAGTAACGCGCGTTCTCGGCGGATTTCACGCGGATGACGCCAGTATCCGCGGGAACCTGTTTGTTGTCCTGCGCCTCCCCCATGACAGTCCCTTCGCTCTCCGAAGAAGGCTCTCGACGGCCGGGCGTACCTACCGAGGCCTCGGCCACGGGCGGCGGGGTTTCCTGGGGCGCTTCGACCGCAGGCGCCGGCTCCTGCGCAGGTTGCTGGATCTGCTCTGGCCTCTGGACCCCGATGACTTCCGGCATGCGGCCTGCCTTGGCGTCCTGTGCCTCGTCTATCATCTTCTTTATTCGATCCTTGAGTTCAGGAGTTTCGGCTTTAGCGACAAGCTCTCCCGCCATCTGGGCCACTTCCGCATCTGACGTAGTTGGAACGCGCGGTTTTTCTCCCGCAGCCGCCTCCTCAGAAGGCGTTCCCTCCTCAACGGCGATGGCCGGAGCCTGATCGAGACCGAGGAGACCGCGGCCGTAGCGGGCGCCCAGATAGAAGACGAAGAAGATGGTGAACACCTCCAGGACGAGAAGAGCGAAAAACTGGCCAAAGGTGAAACGGCAGAAGAAACTTTCGTTTTCGTCTCCACGGCGTGTATGCATGTACTCAGGCAAGTGCATCCTCCTCGCGCGCCATCGCCTCCGGCGCTGTGATGCCCAGAATCCTCAAACCATTCTGTAACACAATCTGCACATTTTTCAAGAGATAGAGCTTAGCCGCGGTCCTTGCGCCTCCTTCGGCGAGCACCATGTACCGCTCGTCGGTCCTACCTTTGCTGTAATATGACTGAAACATCCTCGATAGCTCAAGCATATAGAACGCCAGTTTGTGCGGCTCAAGCTCGACTGCGCATTCTTCGATCACCTCGGGCAATACCAGAAGCATGCGCGCCAGCCGCACTTCTTCCGGGAGGTCTATGTTCGCGAGGTCGACTTCCTGAGGAGACGCGGCCGAAAGTCCCTGCTCTTCGGCCTTTCTGAAGATGCTGGCTATGCGCGCGTGCGCGTACTGGATGTAGAAGACCGGGTTCTCGGCGGATTCTTTTTTTGCGAGCTCCAGATCGAAATCCAGCTGGGCGTTATGGGAGCGCATGAGGAAAAAATAGCGGCACGCGTCCCTGCCCACCTCGCGGCGCACGTCCTCGAGCGTCTCGTATGTCGCGGAGCGCGTCGACATTGAAACCACGTCGCCGCCGCGAATGAGGTTCACGAGCTGTATGAGCACCGCATCGAAGCTCGCGGGGTCGCGACCGATGGCAGCCACCGCGGCCTTCATCCTGGCCACGTAACCGCCGTGATCCGCGCCCCAGACGTCAATCACGCGGTCAAAGCCGCGATCGTATTTTTCCTTGTGGTAGGCGATGTCCGAGGCAAAATACGTGAGCGCGCCGTCCCCCTTGCGCAGCACGCGGTCTTTGTCGTCGCCGTAGGCCGTGGATCTGAACCAGACGGCGCCTTCCTGATCATATATATGCCCGCGTTCGCGCAGCCATTCGATCGTTTTTTCTACGAGCGCACCCTTATGAAGCTCGCGTTCGAAGAAAAACGTATCGTGCACGACTCCGGTCTCGGCCAGATCGCGTTTGATCTCATCGAGAATCATCGACCCGGCCTGCTCGCCAAGAAAATCGATAGCGCTCTCTTCGTCCATTGCGGAGACGGCCTCTCCGTGTGTCTCGCGAAGCGTGCGCGCTATATCCACTATATAGTGGCCCTGGTAACATTCCTGCGGCAGCTCGATCTTCTCCCCGCACAGCTCCTTCATCCTCAGATATACCGAACGGCCTAGGGTGCGGATCTGATTGCCGGCGTCGTTGACATAATATTCCCGCGTTACCTCGAAGCCCGCGGCTTTGAGCACGCTGGCCAGGCAATCGCCGTACACCGCACCGCGGCCATGCCCGATGTGCAGGGGCCCTGTCGGATTCGCGCTCACGAATTCCACCTGCACCTTCCTGCCCTTGCCCAGATCCGCGCAGCCGAATCCCGCGCCCGCGTTCCATATCTCGCGCAACCCTTCCAGGTACCACCCGGGGTTCAGGACGAAGTTGATGAAGCCCGGTCCGGCGATTGAAACGCCGGAGAGTTCCGGCGCGTCCTTCGGTATCCTCGCCACGATCTCCTGCGCCAATTTTCGCGGCTGCATTGCCGCAGCCGCCGCGAGCGACATAGCGGCGTTCGTGGAGAAATCGCCGTGCGCCGCGATTTTGGGTACGGTGATCTCGAATCCGGCCGCCGCATCGGAAGGAATCAAGCCTTCCTTCCTGCATGCATCGACCGCGGCTTTTACGATCTCCTCGATTCTTCTCTTGATCATCTTCCAGATCTCCCGGATGTTTTCCCCTTGCCGCCGTTGTCATCTTTTTTCTGTTCTTTGCCTCCGCCTGATGCCTCCGGGCCCACTACTAGCGAGTCCAGCGCGTCGGGGTGCAGATATTTTGCGGCAACGCGCGAAAGCTCGGATAGTTTTGCCGAGACAATCCTGTCGCGATAGATCTTCCAGTAATCGTCAGGATATCCGTAAAAATAAAACCGCGCGCGACCGTCCACCACTTTGAACGCCCGGTCGAAGTCAAAGATAAGACCGGAGAGGATCGATTGCTTCGCATATACGAGTTCGGACTGCTCTATATCGCCGGGCTTTATGATCTTCTCGATGTGTCCGCGCACGAGCTCCATAACTTTGTCCGCCTGATCCGCCTTGGTAGCAAGGCCGACAGTAAAGAGGCCGTAGTCCAGTCCCGGTGAGACTGAGCTCCATATGCTGTAGACCATGCCACGTTTCGTTCGTATGTCCTGCATGAGCCTGCTCTTGAACGCGCCCCCGCCCAGGATCTCGTTGACGAGGAAGAGCGCGAATTTGTCGGGGTTGTTGCGTTTGATGGAGAGCTGCCCCATGCGGACGAACGCCTGGGTCGTGGGCCTTGCTATGCGTTCCTCCGCTGCGCGAAATTTCAGATCGACTGCGGGCACTTCAGGGAAAGAGACCTCTCCTTTTGGCGCGTCAGCGGTCAATCTCCGCAGGAGCGTCACGATCTCTCTGGAATTAAAATCGCCGGCCGCGGCAAGGATCATGTCGCCCGCCTTGAAATATTTGTCGTGAAATGCCCGCACGTCGTCGACTTTGATGCGGGAGAGAGAATCGCCATCCGGCCTGCGCGCCCACGGGCTCTGCCTGCCGTACACCAGTTGACGATACTTGTAAGCGGCGAGTTCCTCGGGATCGTCGTCGGCGCGGCGCAGGGCTTCCTGAACGTTGAGCTTGGCGACGTCCAGCCGAGTCTCGTCGAGGCGCGGCTTGAAGATCATTTCGAAGAGCAATGGAAGCGTATTGTCGAGATCGCCGGAGAGAGATTCGAGCGTAGCCGTGCCCATCTCCGACCCCATGTCCGACGAAAGCACCGCGCCATACCCGTCCAGTGCGGCATCGAATTGCGCCGGCCCCAGCTCGCCCGCGCCGCCGCTCCTCATGAGGATCGCGGTGATCGACGCGAGCCCGGCCTTATCCGCAGGGTCGTAGATGGTTCCAACCTTTGTGATGACGCGCACGTGAGCCACGGGTATTGTGTGATCCTCCAGCAGATAACACCGCATGCCGTTCGGCAGCACTTCCACAATGGCCTTTGGCGGATTGATCGCCGGCAACGAAGCGCGCTCGTAAGGCGCAAGGAACGAGGCGTCCGCACCTGCCAGGGCGGGCATGACCGTCACGGCGAGGACCAGAGCCATCTGCGAAACGCGCTTCATCATCTACTTCACCCTCTCAACCGTCACACGGTTGTCGTCTGTGAGATATTTATTCGAGGTGCTCATGACCTCTGCTGCATCTACTTCGGCGATCCTCGACGGATAATCGGCCAGCAGTTTCCAGTCTCCAAAGATGGTTTCAAACCGCGCCAGCGCCTCAGCCAGGTCCGCGTTGCTGTCAAGATCGTACATGAACGAAGCTGTAACCTGCTTGCGCACCCTTTCAAGTTCGGCCTCAGAGACCGGTTCGGTACGCAGCCTGCCAAGTTCTTCATCCAGCGAGCGAACTATTCTGGAAAGAGACGCACCCTTCAGCGGTTCCACCCAGATCATAAAAAGATTGGGCAGCCGCGAACCCGGGTAACCGTCGGTGCAATAGACGTCCTTTGCGATATGCTCTTCGTAGATTAGCCGCTTCTCGAGCCTGCTGGATCTGCCGTCGCACAGAAGGCTCGTCATGACATCGAAAGAATATTCGGCTTTGTCCGGGAGTGTCGGCTTGTGGAACGCGATCGCAACTGCCGGCGCTGCGTCAAAGTGCATCTTCACGGAAATGCCGCCGACGGGAGTGCCGCTGGTCGAGGGGCCTTGAGGCCTTGGGCTGGCGGGGAACCTACCGAAAGCGCGCATCATGACCGACTTCACCTGTGACAGCGTCACGTCGCCCACGATCACGCCGGTCATGTTCGACGGGACGTAATTGCGCTCGTGAAACGCCCTCGCATCCGCGATGGTGAGCCCTGACACATCGTCATCAAAGCCCACGGTCGACCAGCCGTACGGTCCGTCCTTGAATGCGCTCGAAAGCAGTTTTTCTGCCAGCGCACCCTCCGGACTGTTCTCCACAGAGGTGCGGCGCTCCTCCGAGACCACGCTGCGCTCCGTGTAGAATTCGCGCAGCGCGGGATCAAAGACCATCTCCGCGATAACACGCGCCCAGAATTCGAGCCTGCTCGCGGGCATGCTGGCGTGATAGGCCGTGATGTCCTTGCTCGTGTAGGCATTGAGGTCGTGAGCGCCGTTGCGCATCATTACTTCCCAGACCTCATTCTTCACCTCATATTTATCGGCTTCATGCGACAGCCGGGCCAGTTCCCTGGTGAGTTCGGCTGTCTTTTCCTTGTCCTTTGAGTTGCGCAGCTCCGTGAGCTCGTCGCCAGCTTCTTGCATCTTCTCGAGTATCGGCTGTTCCTTTGACCAGTCGCTCGTTCCAAGACGGCTCGATCCCTTGAAGGCCATGTGCTCGAACATATGAGCAATGCCGGACTTGCCCTTCTGCTCATCGGCGCCGCCCGTTCTCACCATCACGATACCGGAAAATACGGGCGCTCCTGGCCTTCTGACTACGAGCCATTTCATACCGTTGGGGAGCGAGAACTCGGACACCTGTTTTTTCAGGTCATAACCGTATGAAGGCCGCGCCATTGAAAGCGCAGTCAACAAGACGAAGATCGACAAAACCCTGTAACGCATATGCATTTCGCCTGTAAGAAAAGTATTAGGAAGTTCACGCTGTTATCAAATCGCTTAACTATGCTCAAGGTAAATGAGGGATCCGGGACTTTACAGAACCCTCAGCCAGAGCTGAGCGCTACGGGACACGAAGTCTTAAGGGGTCCAGCTTCATTATGCACTACAAATTTTAATAAATATCCTTACTTGTGCTTGACTTAACATAAAATAAACATAAAATATAACTAAGTTATACATAATTATAGCAAGCTAAGGTACAGTTTAAATCGTTATTTTTCAATAAGTTATTCGTTGCGTGTCCTCTCCCCAAATGGGGGTGGGGAGAGGCGGGTCCAAAGGGGGGGATATGGATCATGCGCTCAAGGCGCTGTGCGTCGAAGTACTGGGTGGCGACGTGGACAGTGAGCGGTTTGCATGGCTGCTGATTGAAACCGGCGTGAACGTCGAGAGTTACGAATTCGAGGTAGCGAACAATCTCCTCAAAAAAGGCGACGCCCTCGCCTCACTCACCCGCGAAATAGTAAAGACGATCCACTGAATTCGAGCACCTTTCCATCAGCGGGTCCTGTATCGATAACAACAGCGGAGTGGCATGCAGCCAGCGTAGTGTCCACGCGTAACTCATGGCATGGAGCGGGACCAGTAACCTATGCACTTGTAGGCGAGCTTTGCGGCGAGAAAATCGCAGGCGTGAAGACCGGGTTTTGGTGAAAGTTCGACGATGTCGAATCCTACAACCTTCTTCTTTTCCGTAACGAGCTTTATGAAATCTGTCACATCGTACCAACCCATGCCTCCCGGCTCCGGAGTCCCGGTGGCGGGCATCAGCGATGAGTCGAAAGCGTCCACGTCGATAGTGATGTAGACTTCCTCCGTCTTTACGGCTTCAAGCGCGTGGCGCATCCACGAGTTTCCCTCACGCATCTTGTGCGCATAGAATATAGGAAGACGTTCGCGTTCGACCCACGCTGCCTCTTCTTTGGAAAGGTTGCGTATGCCCACTTGCACCGCGGAACAGATATCCCTCACCCTCGCGAGCGCGCTGGCATGGCTCATGCGCTCTCCCTCATACTCCTGCCGCAAGTCAGCGTGTGCGTCGAATTGAAGCACCGTGAGGTTTGGATGCCGCGCATGTACTGCCGTTACGACGGCCGGCGTTATGGAATGCTCACCTCCGAGCACGAGCGGAAGCTTTCCGTCTTTGAGTATGCGCTCCACTGCCGGAGCAATCGCCTTGATGATTTGATCAGGACGAACGCCGGCAAGCTCGAGCGCGGGAAGCGTCGCGACTCCAACGTCGCACGGTTCGCATTCGAGTTCCTCGTCATAGAGCTCAACCTGAGCGGATGCGGTGATGATTGCACTCGGTCCGTCGGCCGTACCTCCGCAATATGACACCGTCGCCTCATATGGCGCGGGCAGGCAGACGACGCGAGCGCGTGAATAATCCGAAAGCTCCGGAGGAAGGCCGAGAAAATTGCTGAAGGTATCGGAAGACATTTATGATCAAGCCAGGAAGATAGCGCCGGCAACGACCGTTGTCCACTGGCCTCGTGAATCGCCGACAGCGGATTGAGTGACGTTCATGGTGCGCACGATCTCGCCGGAGATCGTCCACATGCCCTTGCGGTCGTTCCAGGATTTCTCCGCATCAAACGAGACACCCAGAATCGTGGCGAGCATCTCGGCGGCAAGGTCTTCGGCATAATCTCCCGACAACTTCTCGTTCTGACCGAACGAGTGATGTTCGGAGAGATAGCCGTGATACTCCTTGTTCTTTGGAATTGAAAGCCCTACCGAAGCGGCGATCAATCGATGGGGTTCGTTCGTGGCGTTATCGGAGAGCACGCAGTGCACGACCTGTCCGGGCGACATCCTCATGATGCCCTCGCTCCTGGGAACGATGCGGCAGCCGGGCGGAAAAATGCTGGAGACGCGCACGAGATTGAACTGCGCGATGCGGGCGTGCCTGAGAGCCATCTCAAAACTCTGGAGTTTTTCACGATGCCTTCCCACGCCCTTCGTGAGGAATATCCTTGTTGGAACATATTCCGCCATTCGCCACCTCCTCCATTTCGAGGCTTGTATTATTTTCGACTGCGTGATCTGCCAAGCTGGCAGGCTTCATTTCCTTTGAGATAAATGAGCCGCGCAAGTAACACATCCCCGCTGACCATACAAGCCAAAAGCAGAATAAAAAACAGAGTCATGCCTGCGAATCTGCGCGCCTCCGGTTGCTACGGACAAAAAAAAGAGGGAGCCCGTGTCGGGCTCCCTTCTCCGCGCAATTTCAAAGGTTACAGCGCGCTCACTTCTTCTTCTTCTTCGCTGCCTTCTTTTTCTTTGCGACCTTCTTCTTCTTCACGACCTTTTTCTTCTTCGCCACTTTCTTCGCTTTGCGTTTCTTGACCATTTTCCCCCTCCTTTGAAAAAGGTTATTTTTGATAGAATCTGAATTTCAAATGAAATTATAAAGAATTAGATGATGAGAGTCAAACTTTTTTTAAAAATTATACTCAATTATATTTAATTTATGTGAATGCTCGGAGAATTTATTCAGCATATTTTCTATTCTCATTTTTGATTTTGCAAAGAGATTCACATGAAGACATCTGCGCAATCATGCGTTGGCGAAGGGAGCGGCAGCGAGCTCTTCCTCGCGGATCGCCGTCTGCCGCCGCTTCTCTCTCAGGATGTGACCTCCGACCGCCACTGACATCCCTGCGATGAGAAGCGCACCTCCAACTATCACGCGATTGTCGAGAGGCTCGCCCAGCACGAGTGCCGCGATAAACGGACCTGAGATCGCCTGAATGAAAATCGTGAAGAACATCACTCCCACCGGCATATGTTTCATGATCGCGACCCACAGCGTATAGCCTGCGACTGTGCATATCAGCGAGAGATAGAGGATCGAAAGAATGGAATCGACGCCCATCGGAACGCCGAAGTTTCCGCGCGCGGCCATGGGTACGGAGAGGACAAGGACCGTCACGAGCATGACGCCTGCTGTAACGACAGACGCAGAACGCCTTTCGGCAATCGGCTTCAAGACGATTGAAAACAGACTCTCGGCAAGCAATCCAGCGACGATGAGAGCGTTGCCCACCCCTACCCGGCCGGAAGACCATCCGAATTTTGCAAGATCGAAATCAGAAAGCCTCAGAAGCCCGGCGACGACGATTGCGAGACCAGCCAGGGCACTCAGGCTGAGTTTTTCCCGCAGGAAGATGCTGGCAAGGATTATGCCCCATATCGGTTCGAAGACGTAGAGAAGGGATGCATCCGAGGCATAAGAGAGATCGATGCCGCTCACCCACAAAATGTTGGAGACGGCGAGCAAGAGTCCAGCTCCAATTATCCTGAATCCGTCGCGAAGATCCATGCTCATCGACGGCCTGCGCACCGCGATCCAGCAAGCGAGCACCGCAAACGCCAGGATCAGACGCCAGAAGATGAGGGCCAGCGGATCCATCGAATCAAGGCCGATCTTCACCACAGTATAGGACCCGGCCCAGAAGAGATTCATCGCAGCGAGCAGAGATATGCAGACGGCGTTGCTCATCAAGGTCCTCATCTGTCGCGCTGCATGAGTCTCAAAATTCGTAGCGCCGCGCATGCAGCGCCAAAACCGTTGTCGATGTTCACTACCGTAATTCCTTCGGAACAGCTGTTGAGCATGCCGAGTAACGCCGCAACACCTTTGAAGTTTGCGCCGTAACCCACGCTCGTGGGGACCGCGACGATGGGAGATTCGATGAGCCCGCCCACAACGCTCGGCAGGGCGCCTTCCATTCCCGCGACGACAACGGCCACGTCGGCTTCGCGTATCTCTTCCACGCACGAGAGCAGCCTCTGCAGTCCTGCAACTCCGACGTCGTAATATCTGATTGCCTCAAGGCCCGCGAACTGCGCCGTGCGACACGCCTCCTCGGCAACCGGCACGTCCGCAGTCCCCGCCGCGACTACCGCCAGCCTTCCAGAAATCTGCTGCGGCGTGCGCTGCCTGATGCTGAAAGTGCGGCTTACCGAATCGCAATCAGCCGTTGCGAAGCGCGCCTTGATCTCTTCCAGCAGCCCATCGCACGCGCGGGTGCCGAAGATGTCGTGCCCTTTTTCCACCGCATGCGACGTAATGCCTATGACGTGTTCCGTGCGCTTGCCTTCGCAAAGAATCACCTCCGTAAAGCCGTTGCGCAGCGGCCGGTGCCCGTCATGCTTGGCAAAGCCGATATCGGAAAACGGCATGACGCGCAGCGACTCAAAGGCCTCAACCGGATCCACTTCGCCGCCGGCCACCTGCTCGAGTATTTTTTTCAGATGATTTGCGTCCACGTTGTTATCCGCGCATCCCGCCTGTGCGATATCCTGCGAGGTCGATCGTAACGAATTTCCATCCAAGCCCGCGGAGATGTTCGACCACTCTCTCTTTGTTTTCAATGCAGAGGCCGATATCGCAGAGCCCGACTTCGATACGCGCGATATCGCCGTGATGCCTGACCCTCACCTGGCCAGCGCCAAGCGCCCGAATCGAACTCTCCGCCTTGTCGATGCGCAATAACAGCTCTGCGGTTACGCGTTCTCCCGCAGGTACTCGCGACGAAAGGCACGCCGCCGATGGTTTGTCAGCCGTAGGCAGTCCAAGCCCCCTGGCTGCATGGCGCACGTCGTCCTTGGTGAATCCGGCCTCGACGAGAGGAGTGACCACCCTCTCGCTCTCCTTTGAAGCAGCGTGCCCTGGCCGGTGGCCGCCCAGGTCCTCGGCATTTGTCCCTTCGATGACGTAACGAAAACCATGCTCATCGGCGAACCGGGCGAGCCTCTTCATGAGATGGAGTTTGCAGAAATAACACCGATTATCCGGGTTGGCCGTATACCTCGGATCTTCAAACTCAAGGGTGTCGACAAAGGCATGGGGAATCCCCCGCTCCCTGCAGAGATGCACCGCGTCCGTGCGATCCTGTTCAGGCAGGGAAGGCGAAGATGCCGTAACCGCGATCATGCGATCGCCCAGTTCTTCGCGGGCGAGAGCCGCAAGCACTGATGAATCGACGCCCCCGGAGAATGCAACAACGGCGCTCTCCAGAGACCGGAGGCGCCGTCTGAGGCTCTCGATCTTTGTCTCGAATGATTCCATCATGCGGTCGTAAGCAGGCATTGACGCAACTCACCCACCGTCTCGGCGATTCTATCCGCGCCCGCTGCAAGGAGCTCCTCTTTTGTGCCGTAACCGTAGGAGACGCCGATTGAAGGACACTGGCACTTTCTCGCGGCCTCTATGTCAACGCCGCGATCTCCGATGATCAGCGCTTTCTTGATGCCTTCTTTTTTCATTATGTGTTTCAGCAGTTCAGGCTTGCTTCCCAGCTTTCCGCTCAGCTCGCTGCCGTATACGGATCCGAACAAGGACTTGATGCCAAGGTGATCGAGCACCATTTCGCATGAAACCTGTGGCTTGATGGACGCCACGATGAGGGTACCGTTTTTGGCCGCCGCCTCGAGTAGTCCCACGATGCCGGGGTAGAGCCTGTGTTCCGGAATGCCTTCCTTATGGAAGCGCTCGCGGTAGGCATCAACGCAGGTCTTGAGAAATCGCTTGTCCTTTCGCTTGGTGATGTCCGCGAAGACATTCTCAAGGCTGAAGCCGATATAGCGCTTGAGCCGCTCTATCGGCACGGGCTTTACACCGTGCTTCTTGAGCGCATAGTTGATGCAACGCGGTATGGCCGTGCCCGGATTCACAACAGTTCCATCGAGATCGAAAATGAAATGAGTTTTGGCGTTCATAGGGGGCGCTGTATATAATGAGGGGCATGCCACTTTCAAGAAAAAAGTGCTGAAAGTGTGATGGTTTCATCTTATTCATCCAGAGGTTAAGGCAAAACAACCGGGCTGGGGCATAACTTGAACATATAAACAATCGGTTTTGAATGATGAATATTGGACGTTGAAAACCCTTGCTGATTACTTTAAATGAAGCCTTAAAGAAAAGGGGTGGATATGTTTAAAGTTATTGATTAGTTATACGTAGTCAACACATTGATTAATAATCATATCAATCACCCACATCCTCATGCAAATCCTTGCGCTTGGAAAGTCGCACCTGCCTGAGCTTATCGACGTGTATGAATTGAGCGAGTTCAGAGGGAAGCGCGCCAGCGACACCCCACCCCTTTTTCTCTGCCATCGATTTCAGAAGATTCCAGCTCACGTCGAGCACGCTGTCCCAGATGCCCAGGTCCTTCATACTCTTTTCAAATTCTGCGCGCGCAAGTTCGCCCTTCTTCGGATAGATCACCTTGATATCTTCCTTCAACGTGAGGAGATGTGTGTCTCCATAAAGTCTTCTCACGCCAAGGGCATCCGATCTGGCAACCGCCAGAGCCTTGAGTCTCTCTTCCTCTGCTTCGATCTTTCTTATCCGCTCGTTGAGTTCGTGTTTTTCTGCCTCAAGGCTGGCAAAATGATTGACCAGCCCCACACCCTCTTCCTCCGCGTATTGCTCCAGCGGGAGCTGCTTGACCTGGAAGAGGTGCGCAAACAACGGACAGATCTCCTGAAAGTCACACCAGCTGCAGAGCTCCGATTCGCGAGCTGGAAATTCGCGCGCGGAGTCGATCTCGTCGATGAGTCTGATGATCTGCTGAGAAAGCTCCGACAGCTCGGCAGGAGTACGCCGGGATCGCATCTCCATATCGAACACGACGTAATGCCATACGAGCTCGACCTTCTCCACGCGCGGCCACGCATCGCGCACAGCAATCTCGTAAAGGGCCAACTGGCGGTCGCGGTCCAGCTTTGCCTGCGCCGGCAGCGAACCCGAAGTCTTGTAGTCGTGGATCTCGAATGCGCCGTCCGCGCAGCGCATCAGCCTGTCTATTATGCAGCGCAGCTGATGACTTCCGGTCTGGTCCAGATTCACGACGAGTTCACGCTCGAGTCCCAGTACACGGCCGGAAGTGAATGGGGCGTATCTATTATAATAGTCGGAAATCGCGCGCAGCCCGATCGTCCGATAATCTTCAGCAGTCCGTTCCTTATTGTGGATGATGACTCCGTCATGCCAGAGTTTATCCCAGCTGATATTGAACAGGGAAAGAAGTTCGCCCAAGCCGGGCGCACGATCCGGCACGTGAGCATAGAGGCATTCCATGACTTCATGGAATCTGCTGCCCATGAAGGATTCGACGTGGTCTTTCTTCCGCTTGATCCCATCAACGTACGCAAACTTGTACTTGAGGGGACATTGCTCATATGAGGCCAGCCTGCTGTGTGAATATATCGCCATATGCGGGAACTATAATGTCGACCCTGATTCAAACGCAACGCATTTGGTTCATGGTTTCATTTTTGCGGCAATTCTGCTATTAATGCGTTGCAACCGACGGGGGTGAGGACATGCGCGAAGAAAATCCGCTGATTCTGCGTATCGCGACGCTCTGCCTCTTTATCGCGATATTCATTTTCTTCTTCAACGGCTATAAAGATGAAGGTCCGTCTCGAAAAAAATTCCGCAAATTGCCCGGCGGGACGGAAGACCTTGTGGCGGAAGATGCAATGCCAAAGCCTGTTCAGGTCGACTACCTCAAGGGCCTCCGCAAAAACAAACGCGTCCTCGAATGGGCAAAGTGGTGGCAGGGATGCATACCCGGATTCAACCTCGACGCGCTGGAACTCGTAGGAGATTCCGAGCTCGACAAGGATTCCGTTGATGCGAAACTCGTCGAAGAGTCCATGAAGGGCCCGGGCAAAATGTTTTATTCCTCGTCGCCCGGCGGGCGCTATTCAATAAATCCCTACTGGGAAAGACTCTCGTACAGGAAAGAAGCAGACGGATGGCAGCCGTACATTGAGACGCCATGCGGCGCTCTGATATACGAACCCAAGTCGCACAAGGCAAGGATCGCGCTCAACTGCACCATGAACGAAGGACTCGATGACGCTATATGGTTGGACAAGGAACGAGTTGCAGTGATGGGCTATGGTTCCATCACGCGTGAGATGAACGTTGAGTGCGAAACAGTGGAGAGTTGCGCAACTCCCGAAATCTGGGTGATTGACCTGGCGTCAGGCTGGCTCCATGAGTACCGCGGTGATCTCGTGGCCCACGGTGCTTGCAAGCTCGGCGGTTTCCTTCCGCAAAGACTGCCTGATTTCTTTGGAAAATAGCTCCGCATGCCTCTAAAATAAGCGAATATGCCTTTACGGCGCTCACGGGCCTTGACGTTTGAACCTGTTTAAATTATAGAGTTATCGCTTTTTTCACGATATCCTCAATCAACCAAAGGGGGCAGCAATGGCCAGCACCACGGGAAAGACGACCACCAGGAAGACCACGACTACCGGCAAATCCACGACCACAGCAACGACCAAATCGACCACCGCACGTAAAACGGACGAGCTATTGATTGTGACGCGCAACGATTACGGAACACTCGCACGAGTCACTAATCCGCTAAACAAGAATAACATCAACATAGAGTGCTTTACTGCGTACGAATGGGGTAATGAGGCGGCATTCCGCATTGTGACGGATAACAACCGCAAGGCGCGTGACGTGCTCCGCTCCGAGGGATTCAATGTCCAGGAGAGCCCGGTTGCCATCTGGTACACCACCAACGAACCGGGCCGCCTGGTGAAAGCGGCAACGGCACTGGCAAACGCGCATATCAACACGTTCTGTTCCTATTCGACCATGGTACCGAACTCCGCCTCCACTGCGATCACGTTCAACACCAACGATACGAACAGGGCCATAGAAGTGCTGAAAGGTATTCGCTAACAATAACTGTGAGAATTTTAAACGGCGGTACGCTGAAAGGCGTGCCGTCGTTTTTTTTTGACGACATCGACGTCCTTGTTGGCTATATTAATGAACAATTTCCAAGGGGGGGGACATGCGTCGTCTTATCTTAGCTGCAATCGCCACAACCTTGTTTTTGTTACCGCATTCAGCTCGCGCGCAGATAGTGCCAACCATCACTTTTGTCCCCGACCCTCTCGTCTTTCCCGACACGCGGGCGGGACGGACGTCTTCACCTCTGGATCTCACGATCTTGAACAACAGCGCAAGACTCTCGCTCTACGTATTCTCCATGAAGTTGGCCGACAATCAGAACTTCGGCATTGTCTCCGACGGGTGCTCGGGCAAGCTCACGCCTCCCTCCGGCAGCTGTATCGTCCAGATCCAGTTTGCGCCGAACGCGACCGGCAATTTCATTACATCCCTTTCCGTGATCAGCCTCTCGCGCCAGATAATAGATACCGTCGGCGTCACGGGCACGGGTGTAGCGCCCGCGGTCACGCTTACGCCTCTATCGATAGACTTCGGTCACCATACAGTCGGGCAGCCGAGCGAAATCCGCACGGCAACTCTCTTGAACAGCGGTAGTGAGGCGCTCACCATATCAGATATATCGACCGTCGCACCGTTCGGAGTCACGGACGATTGCACGACAACGCTCGCGCCTCAAACAAGCTGCAACTTCTTCATCACGTTCGCCCCTTCCGCGACGGGAAGCTTCAGCGGCGCCGTGACAATCACGGACGACGCGCCCGGCAGTCCGCATGCAATCGCTCTGGCCGGCACCGGCATCGTACCTGGGAACGCGGATATCGGCCTGTCTACGGCGTCAGTTGACTTCGGAACACAGCTCGTAGGCACGACCAGCGCCGCCATGACAATTGCGGTCACGAGCAACGGCACCGCTGATCTCGCGATAGACTCCATTGTCGCAAGCCAGAATTTCGCTGTTTCTCACGACTGCCCGGCGACGATGCCTCCCTCTTCCCAGTGCACCATATCTGCAACTTTCACGCCTCCCGCCACGGAAGCGGTGAGCGGCACGTTGACTATCAACGACAATGCGACGGATTCTCCGCAGACGGTCTCTCTTGCAGGACAGGGCATCACACAGGGAGCGCCGCAGGCGGACCTGTCTGCAAACGAACTCGATTTTGGCGATCAGATAATCGACCAACCGAGCCAGGCAAAGACCGTCACTATCACGAACAAGGGTTCTGAGAATCTTGCGATATCCTCGATTGCCGTATTGGGCGACGGTGCAACCGCTTTCAGCGAACGCAACGGTTGCACCGGAGTGTCGCTCGCACCAAACGCTTCGTGCACGGTTGATGTGACATTCACGCCACCGGTGGAGGACCAGTTCGTTGCATCGCTTTCCATCACCGACAATGCATCCGACAGCCCGCAGAGCGTAGTGCTCACGGGCGCCGGCATTCAGGGTGGAGGCGGAGGCGGCGGGTGTTCCCTTATTGCTGCTCGAACTCCGCCTTTTGCACGGACGAAGATTACTTCGTGGCGAGATTGATCGACATGACGAACGGCAGCCGCGCCACTTCCGGGAGGTCTTGCGCCGCCAGCCATCCGCTGGCTATCGTGCCCGCGAATATGCGCACGTTGTAGCCCTTGCTGATGAGGAACGATTGATCTCCCCTGTCGCCCGGCGCCTGCAGCCGCACGAAGCAATCGAGCCGTTGAGTTGGATCGTTCTTCATCGCGCTGACCCACGCCGCTTGAAGCCGCGAATCCAGTTTTTTCCATTCCCCGCTTGCCTGAAAACTGCTGATCTTGTCCGGCGCTGACGTTGAATCAGGCGACACTGCTTCCGTCTGTGCGGCAGGCTGTTGCCCTTTCGATGCAGCTTTCTTAGCATTGACCGCCATCGCGGGCTGCGCGAAGGCGGACATTGCAAAGAACGCCACTGCTGTCACGATTGCGCCAATAGCATATTTCATATCTGCCCCCCTTCAGGTTATGTCGTCTTTTATCAGATAGAGCAACGCACGGCACAAGAAAAAAGGCCCACGCGGTGCATGGGCCTTTAATTTTGTTTGAAACTCCATTCATCTTATTTCATCGCGGGCATGCTCATCTTTGTATACCCTTGAGGAAGATCGAAGAGGCTCGCCTGCTGCGGACCGATCTTCACGTTAGTGAGCTCGTTGGTCCAACTGCCGTCTTCGGCAGCAGTCTTGAGCGGCATTCCGTTCTCGACGTCTATCCATTGCAGTATGGATGAGTCCTTGCCATTCAAGGTATAGGTGATTTTGAACTTGTTCGCCTTTCTCCCGTTGATATCTTCTACGAGCATAAGCGTGCGAGAAGTCTCGCCAGGCATCTTATCCGACGAAAGCGCCGCGTTCTGCGGCTGGAAAGGCTGTTCCATATACATCTTCATCTGCGGCATCAGCATCCATACCAAATTCTTGTCCAGGCGACCGATGATTATTCCTTCAGGCATCTCCATCCTGGTCATGCCGTTGGATACAAAGAGTTTACCGCTGAACGCGCCGCCCATGCCTCTGGTTGTAACGTCAGCCGAAAACTCTTTGGGAGCCGAGGGCTCTGTTTTTGCAGCCTCCGTCTTGACAGTTTCTGTCTTGGAATTTTCAGGAACGACCGCATTGCCAGGGGCCGTCTGAGTTACGTTTTTCGTCTTGTTGCACGCCGCAAATCCTCCGGCGACCGCAGCCGCTAAGAGGATTGCCAATGACGCTGAAACCCAGAACCTCTTGTCCATATAGATTCTCCATGACTGCCAGAAGGCAGGCTTATTCCTCCGATGCATTCGGAGGGCGCGGATTCATAGCCATTAGGCGGGAAATGTCAAGAAGCCCGATGGGCAGGATTGCCCAGCAGCGCGGTTCCCACGCGCCGGGATTTCTGCATTAGATAAACCATTCTGTCGGAAGGTCCCCCGGCGCGCAGTTCCCACGCGCCGGGATTTCTGCATTAGATGAACCATTCTGTCGGAAGGTCCCCCGGCGCGCAGTTCCCACGCGCCGGGATTTCTGCATTAGATGAACCATACTGTCGGAAGGTCGAACCGGCAGCTTCATTCACCCACCCCCGCTACCAATACAAAGGGGTCCCAAAATCGGGACCCCTTTATTGGTAGCGGGGGCAGGATTTGAACCTGCGACCTTCAGGTTATGAGCCTGACGAGCTACCGGGCTGCTCTACCCCGCAATATGTTTTATTTTCAAGGATTTGCCTTCAAAAAGCCGGGCATTCGTACTGGAAAGGATATCCACTGTCAAGCGATATTCCCTGGTGCAAGCATTACAGCAACATTTTCATTATGTGCGGCACAGGAGAGAAGAACTCTACGCCATATTCACAACCACCGCCTCGCTTGGGCTCTTGAGACCATCGCACGGTTGCCTCGATCGCGGCTGACGGATGTCCCGGAAATGCGATCGTCAAGTGACTGCCGATCTCCAGTATCTCCCTGGATCGTATCTTTAGTCCCAGTGTGCTCGCATCCACCGTTTCGGCACGAATCCATCTGCTGTCCGACGGTTTGCAATATGCGATCTCCGCACGCACGGCGATCCTCGGCGCACGGCGCCCACCTTCGTTTTCCGTCCCGCGCTCACGGGCGAGGCCCGCGTCATAGGCCGATCTGCTCTCGGGATTGCCCAGGATTTCGTAAGCCTCGTTGATATCCTTCGCAAGACTTTCATCCCCGCCAAGATCAGGATGAACGCGCATAGCTTTCATCCATGCGCGATATACTGCAGTGACGATCTCGCTCGGAGCCGTCCTCGTGATGCCTAGCACATCATAGTAGGTAGTCCTTTCCGTCACGAGGTCCTCCCCTCTCAGGTGCGAAGTTCGCCGAATTCATCTCGCGACGAAACCTTGGCTGTGATGCGCATCTGTTCGTTTTCGGTGAGAACTCCCATATCGACCTCACCGCCGCGATTGTCGGAGTAGCTCGCGCATATGCGCGCGGCCAGCTCCACATCTGCGTTGCTCCTCGGCCTCACAAGCAACGCCGTGGGGCCGGGAATGACGTCGGAGACGATCAACGTGTGGCCGTTGCGCGCAGCTGCAATCCTCGCATTGTCGCGCTCGTCACGCCCCACTATGAACTTTGCGCCTGAAGGCAGGCGGAAATGTCGACCGATCTTGAGCAGGTTTACGTCATCGATGCTGAAATCAGGTTCATTGCGCATGAGTTCTGAAAGGCGCTCACAAAACGCCGGATCGGTAAGAAGGCAACCTCCTGCAGGCTGAAGATACTCGGTAATGCCGTATTTTTCGGCGAGCGCCATTTGCGGTCTGCGCGATCTACCTTCAAGCGTGAGCAGACGATCTCTTTCAACAAGGCCTTCGAGTTCAGGTTTGGTAGGTGTAAGAAGTTTTGCCGAGAGTGGTCTCAGGAGTATGCCTGCGCAGCCGGAATCGCGCGCCACAGTATCCAGCGACTGGCGATTCTGCGACATCGGCCGTTCTCCGAGGACCTCGCCGGTGGCGATGAGGTCAAACCCCTGCTCGCTCGCAATCTGACCGGCCTTACGGATCATCAGCGCGTGGCAATCGATGCACGGATTCAGCTGTTTGCCGTGTCCATGCGGAGGATTCTGGACGAGTTCCATTATATCAGACGAGATGTCTCGTATAATAAGCGGAATTACGAGCTGACGCGCGGCGCGTTCTCCATTTGCGGAGCCAAAAAAAGGACTCACGAACGTGAGCCCCGTGACTTCGACCCCCTGCTCCTGCAGCACCTTGACCGCCAAGATACTGTCCAATCCTCCTGAGAGCAGGTTTATAGCCCTGACTTTGCGATCCGCCATAGTGAAGAGACCATATTATGACGACTTTGTCATTACAAGCATATTGTCGAATTGACCAGCCCCTGCATCTGATTTAGAATGCCGATCTATGGAAGACCTGAACCTGCCCAAGCTGGACAAGCCGCTGACCGTGTTGGCCGTCGATGACGACACTACCAACTTGCTCGTAGTCGAGAAGATGCTTACCCCGCACGACTGCATCGTGCGCAAGGCCACTTCGGGGCAGGAAGCGCTGGATATAGTCTGGAATGAGCTGCCGGACGTGATTCTCCTCGACGTAATGATGCCGGGCATGAACGGTTTTGAAGTCTGCAGAAAGCTCAAGGGGAGCCAGAACACGCGCCTAGTGCCGATCATCATTGTGACCGCCCTGCATGAAAAGGAAGACCGGATAAAGGGCATTCAGGCGGGCTGCGACGATTTCATCACCAAGCCCATTGACCGCCTCGAGCTAATAGCCCGCGTGCATGCGCTGGGTCAGGTCAAGCGCTTGAACGACGACCTCGATCACGCGGAGGCGGTGGTGCTCTCCCTCGCGCGCGCGGTCGAGGCCAAAGATACGACTACGGGAGATCACTGCGACAGGCTCATCCGCTTGAGCCGCTCCTTCGGCAGTTTTCTGGGGCTCGATGAAAAGGCGATCCGCACTCTTGAGCGCGCGAGCATCCTTCACGACGTTGGCAAGATCGGCATCCCCGACTCGATACTTTTGAAACCGGGCAAGCTCACGGATGATGAATGGGAGATAATGCGCACACATCCCGTTGTAGGTGAAGAGATCTGTCACCCTTTAAAATCCCTCACGGACGTATGCCCCATCATCAGGCATCACCATGAAAAATGGAACGGCATGGGCTATCCAGACGGTCTGATTGGAGAGTCCATCCCGTACCTCGCGCGCGTATTCCAGATACTGGATGCATTCGACGCCATGAGCACGGAACGCCCCTACAAACGCGCCTTCTCGCTCGCCGAAACTGTCGGTACTCTGCGTGAAGAGACGGAAAAAGGGTACTGGGATCCTGCCCTGATCGAAAAATTCATCGAGTTCGTCGAGAAAAATCCCGAGGCCGCGCAACATAGATAATTTTCAAGTCCTAAATTACATTTGCCAGCAACGCTTCAGTCACTTCTGAACGGCAATCGCGTTGCTTGCCGTATCAGGCGATCTTTCCCTTATCGTGTATCTGCAGCCCTGCCTTGGCCAGAATCTCCAGCACCTCACTCTTTGAGCGCCCCGTCTCCTTAGCCACCCTTCCAATATCCTCCACCAGGCCCCGAGAGAGGTAGAAGGCATAGCTCTGCTTTCGCGTGCGCGAATCGGGTTTCGGTTTCTTCTCTATGAGCGGCGCCATGATTCTCTCCTCTCTACCTCCGAATATCATAGCATCTATTTTGGTGTCAAATCAATATTTGACATATATTTTCAAATATATTAGATTCCCTATCGGATGGGGAGAGGGGGGACCGGGAAATGAAGCTCTCTCAAAACAAAGCAGTGAACAGGAAACTTGCATCGCTCAGAAAGCGCTGTCCTTGGATGGCTTCTCTCATCATGCATTGTCTCGAAAGCCACGACCCCAGGGCATATGATGCGCTGCGCATGCTGATGAGGCGGCTGCGGACAAAGGCGGCGTGAAGCCGACTTTCGCTAAGTTCAGACGGAGGCTTGGGTGAGTGCGACGATAAAGTCCAGTCAGTTACGCTACGTGCCCAGCGAGTTCTTAAACGATCTGGTCGATCCCCCGCCTTCTCCACTCAAAATCAGGGGGAGTCGTTCCTACTTCGATCTCACGCAGAGGATAGTCATATCCGCAAGGCCCACATTAAACCATTCACCGTGTCCTCACGGGATTTTTCGCGGCCTTCTTTCCCTTCTTGGTTTCAGGCGCTGAAGGTTCCGCGCCGGCTCCGGATGCCTTTGCCTTTTCATACATAGCCATTGCTTCAGGCAGATATTTTTCCAGCTCACGCGCGCGCACGCCGCTCGCAGGATGTGACGCATAGATGCTCGTTCGATCCTTCTTCATCGTAGCCGCTTTCTTCCACAGCGCAACGGCTGCACGCGGGTCATAACCCGCCTTGGCCATATAGAATAACCCTATTCGATCGGCCTCCAGCTCGTTCTTGCGAGAATAGCTCGGTATGTAGAGGTCGAGACCGTTTGCAAAGATCTCTCCAAAAAGATCCGCGCCCTGCGAAGAGCCGCCAGCTGCAATCGCGCCCTGAACAGCGGCGCCGGCCATGGCTATCGTCATGGTCTTGCTGATCGATTCGGTGACGTGTCTGGCCGTGGCATGCGCGATCTCGTGCGCCAGGACCGCCGCTATCTGATCGTCATTGCCCTTTTCAACCAGCCCCTTCTTGGGATCCCACAGACCAGTATACACCATGACCTTCCCGCCGGGCGCGCACCACGCGTTGACGACATCCACCTCGGCCAGGTGAACCTCATAGGGGAAGTTCGGGTAATGAGATACGGCAGCGAGGCGCGCGACGATCCGCTTGATCCTTTCGTATTCGACCGGGTCCGCATCCGCGTCCATCCTCTTGCCCTTTGCCTTTATCTCCTTTTCCTGCACTGCCAGCACCTGAGCGCCCAGTTGGGGTTCGTTCTTGATGTCGTAATAGTTGAGCGTTGTCTTGCCCGTCACAAGATCTTTGGCGCAGCCCTCAACGAGCGCGAGTATCGCACAGGCAGTAATCAAAAGGATCTTCTTCATAAGTCACCTCCCGCCCTTTCTTTCAGAGCTCCAGGCTGCCGGCGCGGCACAATGATGCTGATGAAAATGCCCGCGACAATAGTGGCGCCCATCGATATCACGGGGTACCACGGCCACGCTACCGGAAGCTTGAGTCCTTTCGTCACAAAGGCGAGCGTGGCCATGCCTGTTATCGAACCCAGAAATGCGCCCCACCCGCTGGCAAACGGGACGGCGACTGCAAGGATGAATATGCCGAGCAGAGCGCCGGTAAAGAGCGACGTGAATGAAAGCGCAAGTTCAAAGATATTCATGCCGAAACTCGACGCATAGAGCGCGAAGAGGATTCCCAGCGCTCCCCACAGCGCGGAAGTTGTTCTTGCGAACGAAAGCGCCTTCTCCCTGTTGCCGCCGAAGCGCAGATAGAAATCGTTGGTAGCGGTGTTGGCGAGCGAGTTTATCGCCGAATCGATCGAGCTCATGGCGGCGGCGAACACTGCCGCAACGATCAGCCCCGACACGCCCCAGGGCAGGCGCGTCGCGATGTAGTGAGGGAGCACGACGTTTGGGTCATTCACGCCGGCGATTGCTTCCGAATAGGTCTGGTAATACGCCCAGAGAAAAATTCCGACTCCGAAAAAAAGTATGGCCACGAAGAATCCAAGAACCGCCGACAAGATGGCCGCGTACTGGCTGCGCCTCACGTCCACGCACGAGAGATAGCGCTGCACGAACTGCTGATCCGTGGCGCGGATGGCGAGGTCGATCGCTACATATGCAACGCCCGCGGCCCAGAAATTGCGCGGATCGGCCATGTTCCAGGAGAAGTCGAACCAGCGCAGTTTTCCGGCAGAACCCGCCATTTTGAATATTGCGTCCGCTCCGCCGGGGATATCTATGGAAGTGAAGACCAGTATCAGCACTCCGCCGGCCATGAGGATCATAAATTGCAGCACATCCGTCCATATGACCGCCCTTATTCCGCCCAGCGTCGTATATGCGACCGTGACCGCACCAACGACGATGATAATGATCCGCATGTCGATGCCGGTGATCTTCGCAACGACTATGGAAGGGCCGAAGATGAGAATTCCGGTTCGTAAGAGAACGTGCGCAATGTAATAGGAGCTGGCCAGCGTGCGGGTTTTAAGGTCGAACCGCCGTTCCAGAACCTCGTAGGCAGACATGGCGCCGGACCGGCGATAAAAAGGGATGAAAACCGCGCAGACCACGATGATGGACACAGGCACGCACAGGTTCAGCTGCAAAAGCCTCAGATCGAACTGAAAAGCCTCCGCGGGATTACCGAGAAACGTGGATGCGGAGACGGAAGTCGCGATCAGCGACAGCCCCACGGCCCACCACTGCATTCGGCCCTGCCCGAGGAAGTACTCGAAGATGCCCTCGCGACCCGAGCGATAGATCGCGCCGATGAGCAGCACGATCACGAGGTAAGAGATGAGCACTACCCAGTCAATTATCGCGAACGGCTGATGGATCATTTGGCGCCACGCTCTCGATCGTGAAACTGAAAGTACTTCCCTTGCCTGCCTCGCTCTCCATCCATATCTCGCCGCCCATGAGCCCTATGAGCTTGCGCGCTATGGCAAGCCCGAGTCCCGTACCCTCGCTGGCCTTTGTGAGATGCCCCTCCGCCTGCACAAAGCTTTCGAACACGTGCTCCTTTTTATCATCCGGGATGCCTATGCCCGTATCAATGACTGAGAAGACGATATCGCCGCGCCGCTCTCCTCTATAGGCTGCCACGCACACGCGGATGGATCCGCGCTCGGTGAACTTGAGCGAGTTGCCGAGCAGATTCACCAGAATCTGAACGATCTTGCCGCCGTCGCCCTCGATAGCGGCCGGCACTCCCTCGGCGATTTCAGTCGTAAGTTCGATCCCCTTTTTCCTGCAGCCGACCTCCACCGTATGCCTGGCCTCGCGAATGATGTCCGCGATCACCACGATGGTGGTGTGCAGCGCCATGCGTCCGGCCTCAAGTTTTGAAATGTCGAGGATCTCGTTGATGATATGCAGGAGATTTCGCCCGCACTGTTTCACGGCCGCAAGAGACGCACGCCGCCCCTCGTCGCTCTCCCCTTCCTCGAGCACTTCCGCAAGGCCCATTATTCCGTTGAGCGGGGTACGGATTTCATGGCTCATGTTCGCCAGAAATTCGCTCTTGAGCCTGCTCGCCTCCTCCGCCTTCTCCTTTGCGATGGTGAGCTGACGCTCCAGTTCCTTTATCTCGCTTATGTCAACGAATGTGGCGATTATCCCAGCTTCGCCGACGCTGTTTCTCTCCTGCAGGAAATCGACTCCCCTGGAGACGATCCGTTGACCTCCGCCCCGCGGCCTTATCACCGCTTCTCTGCCGAAAAAGGGGATCTCCGACTTGACGGGCATTTTCCCGATGACCGCTTCGATGGAAGAAGAAGTTCTTCCCAAAACATCTGCAGCCGCAATCCCGGTGAGCTTCTCAGCCTGCCGGTTCCAGGTGATGATGCGTCCGTTATTGTCTACGGTGAAGACGGCGGCAGGCATGGATTCAACGACCTGATTAATGAAATCACGCGAAACCATGGTCTCGCGCAGACGCGCGGTCATGGTGCAGAAGACACCTATCAGCTGGGCGAACTCGTCGCTGGAGCGTGCGACCGGCGTCACGTTCAGGTCGCCTTCCCCCACCTTTGCCGCTGCAATGGAGAGCTCGCGCAAAGATAGCATGCCACGCTTCAGCACGAGCATTGAGAGCAGGATAACGACGCCTGCCAGCGCGAAGCTGACAACGATCAGGCTTGAGAACTGGCCGATGTTCCGTCGGCGCTCGTAGTCGCGTATGAAGGCAATGGCATTTTCAGGATGCAGTATTTCGCCTGACGCGCGCTGCGGGAATATATTTTTGAGCAGCTGGCGCTGCGCCTCGGCCGGCTGGGCAAGATATTGATTGAACCTAGCCATGCTGGCCCTGGAATTGAGCGCGAGCATTGAAAGCGAGGTGACTACGGGTATCAGAAAAACAACGCCGATCAGGAATATGAGCTTTGTGGAGAAGCGGTTAAAAAATGATATCGCCATCAGCAATTTTCTATAAATATTTTTTAACTCTTTGAAAAGACAAATCTATTCGCCATGGTAAAGCCCTTTATCATGGGGCCTGTTTGTCGCTGCGGATGAAGTAATCGATAAACTATATTTATGTTGAAAATGGAGCGACCGATGAAATATGTAGAGACCATGAATCTCGCCCGTTTTGAACGCGGCATCCCGTTGTCCACATACACCACATTCCGCATCGGCGGTCCTGCTTTCGCACTCATAAAAGCGCGATCCACTGACGAGGTTATCGAGGCTGCATGGAAGGCTGAAGGACAGGGCCTCCCGTGGCAGGTCATTGGCCATGGCTCCAACCTGCTCGTATCTGATGATGGCTTTGATGGGGCGGTGATAGTGTTCAGGGATGAAACACCCCCTCGCATCCACGACGATGGAACAGTGACTGTATCGGGCGGTTTTTCGCTCCGTTCGTTCGTGGATTTCATGGCTGCCAATGGGCTCGGCGGTCTTGAAAATCTGGCGGGCATTCCGGGTACAGTAGGCGGCGCCATCTACGGAAACGCGGGCGCATACGGCGTGAGCATCAGCGAGAAGCTGATATCCACTGTGCTGCTCGACCGCACGGGCGGCATGCGGCGCGTAGATCCCGATAAGCTCATGTTCTCATATCGATCCAGCGCGCTCAAATCCAGCGGCGAGGTGGTGCTCGAGGCCCGGTTTTCAGCCGATTCAGCGGATCCGGCAGCTCTCAATAAGACAATCACAGAGCGCCTCTCCGACAGGCAGCGCAAGCATCCGGATCCCTCGCTGGTGCCTACCGCGGGAAGCTACTTCAAGAATCCCTCCTCCCATGAAGGCGGGCGCATACCTGCAGGCCGGCTCATTGAAGATGCGGGCTGCGGTCAGATGCACGTGGGAGGCGCTCACCTGTGGCACTCGCACGCGAACATCATCGTGACCGATGGTAGCGCCAGGGCTCGCGACGTAAAGGAGCTGGCTGCGGAGATGGCCAGCCGCGTCGAGGATCGCTTTGGAATGAAATTGACTCCGGAAGTGGTCTATTTGGAATAACCGCTCATCGCAATCAGCTGCCTCACCTCATCACCTCTGAGAAAGCGCCACGCCCCTTCCTTAAGTCTCCCGAGTTTCACCGGCCCTACGGATATGCGACGAAGCGCTATCACCGGGCAGCCTATCGCGTCGCACATCCTACGTACCTGGCGGTTTCTCCCCTCGCGGATGGAGATCTCGATCAGCGCGTTGACGCCGCCCTTGTCTATGCGCCTGACTCTGGCTGGAAGCGTCTTGCCGTCGGAGAGGGGCACGCCGTCCCGGAGCGTCGCTATTTCCGCAGGCGACGGTTCGCCCTTCACGCGAACACGGTAGGTCTTCCAGATTTCGTGCCGAGGATGCGTAAGGCGGTTTAAGAAGTCGCCGTCGTCGGTGAGGATCAAAAGGCCTTCCGAGTCGAAATCCAATCGGCCCACGGAGTTGAGCGAACCTTTCCATTCCTTGAAGTGTTCCCAGATCGTGGGGCGGCCCTGTGGATCGGATTTTGTCACTATCTCGCCGCGCGGCTTGAAGAACGCTATGTAGCGCCGTTCGGCGGATATTTTGACCGGCCTGCCGGAGACGCAGACGCGATCGTTTAAAGGATCTACCGTAGTGCCAAGGGTAGTGACGACCTCCCCGTTGACGGTCACATCGCCATGGGCGATCGCCTCCTCTGCGGCGCGGCGGGAGAGTTCAGTCGAAAGGGCTATCAACCTCTGAAGTCGAATCCGGCTCGGGATCTCCATCGCAGGCGGTGGCATCGCTGCCTTCCGCTGCATGGGCCTCCCCGGCCGTTCCCCCTTCCGGCGCGGATATTTCTGAATCGGCCTCACCTTGCAGGACCTCCATGTTATCCTGGTCACCTTCTGCAGCTTCATCGTGCGGCTTCGGGAAGATATCACGTTCAAGCCTTCTCACTTCTTTGATTCGGCTCTCGAGATCGGTCAGCGCCTCCATGTCCTTCTCTTCTTCCTCTTCGTCCTCATCGAGAGGACGGCGCTTGATCACTTCCGTCTCATCCTCTTCCTCTCCGTCTATCACTTCGGTCAGGTCTTCATCGTCGCCCTTGGCGCTCTGATCCGCCTCTCCAGCCTGCACTGCCGCGGCAGCGCGCCTCTCGCGCATGAGCTCATCCAGATCCTTGAGCGTCGGCAATTCAGTGAGCGCGTTCAAGCTGAATACTTCAAGGAATTCTTTCGTCGTCCCGTAAAGCAGCGGCTGACCCGGCTCCTGGCTTCGGCCCACGATCCGCAGCAGCCTG
The DNA here is from genome assembly GCA_021810905.1 of bacterium. GTDB lineage: Bacteria > UBA10199 > UBA10199 > 2-02-FULL-44-16 > JAAZCA01 > JAJZQH01. The sequence continues at coordinate 89,654 of JAJZQH010000014.1, read as the reverse complement.
CGCTCCAGCAGGGTCTTGAGCACCCCGCCCGAATCCACGCCGCGAATCTTCTCAACCTCGCTTCGCATTATCGGCTGACGGTACGCCACGATCGCGAGCGTCTCGAGCGATGGAGCCGAAAGCCTCATGGGCTTCGGCAGGTTCATCCTCCGCAGCCAGTCCGCGCAAGCGGGCTTGGTGCGGAACTGATAGCCCCCGGCCACGTTGGTGAGGGCAATGCCGCGGGCCGGCGTCGTGTTGAAGTCGTTTTCGATCTCCTCGAGACAGGCCCTGAGCTCGTCACGCGCGACACCGGCATCTGCCAGTGCTATCAGCATGGCGTTCTCCGAGAGCGGCTCCTCGGACACGAAGATCATTGCCTCTATTATACCCCTCAACTCAGCGCGTTCCATCACGCCTCCTTTTCCGGCGCGTCAAATCCTGTTGCCTCGTTCTCAACGAGCCTCACCACGTCCTCTTCCTTCACCTCTTCCATGATCTTCTGCACGTGCAGCGGACCGCCGACCGAAGCCTGGTAGACGCGGATCATGCGGAGCCTGCACATCTCAAGCAGCGCTATGAAGGTGATGACGATATCATAGCGCGCGATCTGCTCTGGAAGCAGATCCTCAATTGTGATCGCGATACCCTCACGCAGCCTGGCCACGATTTCATAGATGCGGTCGTTGATGGAGATGCGGTCGACCGCCACCGCGTGATAGCCCTGCTCCGGAATTCTCTTGAGTATGCGAGAGAAGGCCTCGACGAGCTCGTAGGCGTCTCCCTCAATCGGTCCGTCTTCATTGCTTTCCACGCGTTCGGGCGCGAGCGGAAGAAAGACGTCGCGGCCCAGGACCGCACGCTTCAGAAACTGCTCCGACGCATCCTTGTAACGCTGGTATTCCAAGAGCCTGCGTACGAGATCCGCGCGCGGGTCCTCTCCCTCTTCTTCAACGGCGCCGCTCTCATCCGGCAGCAGCATCGCGGATTTGATATGAGCCAGTTCCGCGGCCATGAGCAGAAAATCGCCGGCCAGATCGATATCGAGCTCGCGGATCGTGTCGATGTAGCTCATGTACTCCTCGAGCACGAACGCCACTGGGATGTCGTAGATGTCCAGGTCGTTCTTCCTGATCAAATGCATGAGCAGATCGAGCGGACCCTCGAAGACGTCCAGGTTCACTCGATAATCGCCGTCTTGCCCAAGCATCTCATTCATAGACGAGCCCCATTATCTCTCTCACCGATGTCATCGTCTTCACGGCAACCTCTCTGGCGCGCTGCGAACCTTCGCGGGCGATGGCGAGAAGCTCCTTCTCGCGGCCGTCCCATTGCGCGCGTTTTTCGCGGATGGGGCGCCAGAACGCCAGCGCGTTCTCGATGCAGATCTTCTTGCACTCTACGCAGCCTATGCCCGCGTGGCGGCACTCACGGTCCACCCACGCGACCTGCTCCTTGCTGGAAAAGAGCTTGTGATACGCGAAGATATTGCAGACGTCTGGATTGCCCGGATCCTGACGCCTCTTGCGCGCCGGATCGGTGATCGTCTGCATCATCTTCTGCCTGATGGTCTCGTCGTCGTCGGCGATGAAGATCGCATTGCCGAAGCTCTTGCTCATCTTGCGGCCGTCGATGCCGGGCACGCGCGCGGCCTCAGTGAGCATGGGCTGCGGCTCGACGAAGACCTCGCGCTTTGTGATGAAATGAAAACGGCGCACCAGCTCGCGCGCGAACTCCAGATGGGAGAGCTGATCCTCACCTACCGGCACGAAATCCGCAAGATACATGACGATGTCGGCCGCCTGCAGCAGCGGATAGCCGAGAAATCCATACATGTTGAGATCGCGGTCGGCGAGCTGTTGCTGCATGTCCTTAAACGAAGGGACGCGCTCCAGCCACCCGAGCGGCGTTATCATCGAGAGCAGAAGATGCAGCTCGGAATGCTCAGGCACCCACGACTGGATGAAGATGACCGACTTCTTCGGATCGAGGCCAACCGCGAGCCAGTCCTTGAGCATGTCGGCGACCGACGGCGCGATCACGTCCGTGTGTTCGTAGCCCGTGGTGAGTGCGTGCAAGTCCGCTACGAAGTAGAAGCAGTCGTACTCGTCCTGAAGCCTCACCCAGTTCGTCAGCGCACCGAAGTAGTGGCCCCAGTGGAGCTTTCCGGTCGGCCTGTTGCCTGAGAGTATGCGTTTTTTTCCAGTCATCGAAACCCCTGAAAGTTCATGCAGGCAGGAGATAGCCGGCTATTAAGAGCACCGGCAGCAGGATGTACCTTAGCAATCCGGTGATGAACAATACAAGCAAAATAAGAAACCCGTACCTGCTGAAATTGTCGTATGCATCGAGGCTTGCGGCCGGTATGAGCCCCCTGATGACCGTGCCTCCGTCCAGCGGCGGCAGCGGCAGGAGATTGAAAAACGCCAGTACGAGATTTAAGACCACTCCGGTCTGGAAGATCGAAAAGAGCGCCACAACCGCGGTGGCCGACCAGCTGCCAGGCATCATGGATTCCTGCGGCAGGTTCGGGAGTATTCGTACGAGCAGATGCGCGAGCCCCGCAAAACAGAGTGCCAGGAATATATTGCTGGCCGGCCCCACAGCGGCCACCCATAGCGAAGAGCGGCGGGTGTCGCCACGGAGCCTGTAGGGGTTAATCGGAACCGGCTTGCCCCACCCTATTATCGGAGCGCCCGTGAGGATGCCGAAGACCGGCAACAGAAACGTGCCTATCAGATCCATGTGCGGAAACGGAGAGAGCGAGATCCTGCCAAGCAATTTCGCCGTCGAATCGCCTAACTTGTCTGCCACGTATGCGTGGGCCGATTCATGAAACGAGAGCGAAAAGAGGAAGAGCGGATAGAAGAGAATCAGGTCTACCAGTCGATTTTGCATAGGCGGCGTAGCTACCTGAACTCTTTTTAGAAGTCAATTGACCCACACACGATTGGTTTTCCGATTCACGAATCACGAGTCACGGCCTTTAAGCCCTTGGATGAAATTTCTTGTACATCTGGGTCACGTGCGCGCGCGAAACGTGCGTGTAGATCTCGGTGGTGGAGACGTCCGCGTGTCCAAGCATCGTCTGCACGATGCGGAGATCTGCGCCGCCTTCGATGAGATGGGTGGCGAAGGAGTGACGCAGCATATGAGGCGTTACGTTTATCTTGATATCCGCGGTTCGTGCGCACGCCTTTATGATCTCCCACAACCGCTGCCTGCAGATACCCTGCCCTCTCTGCGAAAGAAAGAGGCGATCGCAGATGCGCTTGCCCGCCAGTTTGGGCCGAGACTCGTCGAGATATTCCGTGATTGCCGCCATCGCCTGGCTGCCCATCGGAACGACTCGCTCCTTGGAGCCCTTGCCGAACGGCATCACATACCCCTGCTGGAGATTTATCCGGTCGGTGGTGAGCGAACTCATCTCGGAGATGCGAAGCCCGGAGGCGTAGAATAATTGCAGGATGGCGTGATCGCGCTTGCCGAGCACGGTTCGGCGATCCGGCGCCGCGAGCAGCGCGTCCACCTGTGTGAGCGTAAGAAAGTGCGGCAGCTTCTTCCAGCGGCCAGGAAATTCGATCTGGGCGGTTGGGTCGTGATCTATCCTCTCATCCTTGAGCAGGTGCAGGAAGAGCCCGCGTATCGCTACCAGGTTGCGCGTGACGCTGCGCGAGGTGAGCTTCGCTTCATGCAATTTGACGAGAAACGCGAGGATATCCTGCTGCTGCACGCCGTCCAGATCGTTCATTCCCTTCGAGACGAGATGCTCGGCAAAGCGGCGCAGATCGTGGCCGTACGCTTCCAGAGTATTTGCCGCGAGCTGCTTCTCTACGCGCAGGTGAGTGAGGTAGCGATCTATGCCCTTGTGTATCTCCACGGAAAAATCCTCTGCTGCAATGTTGATGAAATTCAGAGGGCGTGTCCAGCGCCAAAAACGTTCTCTCCGACTGGCGCGTCAGCGATTCATGCTGAAGGGCGCCGCGCGAACGTCCCAGATCTCGTCGCAATACTCGCGGATCGCGCGGTCCGAGGAGAACTTGCCGGATCGCGCCGTGTTGAGTATCGACATGCGCGTCCATCTCCCGGAATCCTCCCAAGCCGCGGCCACACGTTCATGACACGCCACGTAGTCTGCGTAGTCTGCGAGCACGAGGAACGGATCGCTCCATTTCAGATTCTCCACCAGCGGACGGAAGATCTGCGTGTCCCCGTGCGAGAAGTGACCTGATTCGATCAGGTGCAGGACGTCGGCAAGACGCGCATCCCTTTCGATGAAGGCCGCCGGCCGATATCCGTCACGTCTCACGCGCTCTACCTCATCCTCGACGAGTCCGAAGAGGAAGAAGTTCTCCTCTCCCACCTCCTGCCGGATCTCGATGTTCGCGCCGTCGAGCGTGCCTATCGTAAGCGCGCCGTTCATTGCGAACTTCATGTTCCCGGTGCCAGAGGCCTCCTTGCCGGCCGTGGAGATCTGCTCCGAGAGGTCGGCCGCGGGATAGATCACGTGGCTCTTCTGCACGTTGAAGTCCGGCACAAAGGCCACGCGCAGGCGCCCGTTCACGTCGGGATCGTTGTTTATCACGTCGGCGACGGAATTGATAAATTTGATCATGAGTTTCGCCATGAAATAGCCCGGCGCCGCCTTTCCTCCGAAGATGAAGGCGTGCGGCGGAGGGCGGAACGCGGGATCCTTCTTGAGCCTGGAATAGAGAGTTACGATATTCAGCACATTGAGGTGCTGGCGTTTGTACTCGTGAAAGCGCTTCACCTGGATATCGAAGAGCCACGAGGGGTCGAGCTCGACGCCGGTCTCCCTGCGAATGTGGTCCGCAAGCCTTTGCTTGTTGGCCAACTTGATTGCACGCCACTGCTCGCGAAAGGCCGTGCCGTCGGCGTGCGGTTCGAGTCTCCGGAGAAGCTCCATGTTCGTGAGCCAGCCGTCGCCGATGGTGCGCGTGATCAGGTCGGCGAGCCCGGGGTTGGAGAGCTTGAGAAATCTCCGCGGCGTCACGCCGTTTGTCTTGTTGCTGAAGCGTTCGGGCCACAGCTCGAAGAAATCCTTGAGCAGGCTCTCTTTGAGCAGCTCGGTATGCAGCTCTGCCACTCCGTTGATCGCGTGGCTTCCAACGCAGGCCAGGTGCGCCATGCGCACGCGCTTCTCACCGGCCTCGTCGATGAGCGAGAGCCGCGCCACCCTCGCGTCGTCGCCGGGAAAGCGCCGCCTCACCTCGTCGAGAAATCGGCGGTTGATCTCGTAGATGATCTCCATGTGCCGCGGCAGGAGGTCGCGGAACAGCGGCAGCGGCCAGGTCTCCAGCGCCTCGGGCAGCAACGTATGGTTGGTGTAGCCGAATGTCTTTACAGTGATCTCCCATGCCGGTTCCCATTCCAAACCCCGTTCATCCACGAGTAGCCTCATGAGTTCTGCAACGGCGATCGACGGATGCGTATCGTTGAGTTGCACGGCGAACTGCCTGGCAAAATTTTCCGGAGGTTCTTCCATGATATCCATTACATTCATCATGTCCTGCAGCGAACAGGAGACGAAGAAATACTGTTGTTCCAGCCTGAGCCGCTTGCCCGCGCTCGGCTCGTCGTTGGGATAGAGCACCTTCGTAATCGTCTCCGAGAAGATCTTGTCGTGCACGGCTTCGTAGTAATCGCCGGTGTTGAACGCCTGAAAATCAAACGACTCGCAGGCCTCCGCGCTCCAGAGTCTCAGCGTGTTGCACGTGTTGACCCGGTAACCCAGGACGGGCGTATCGTAGGCAGTGCCCTTTACGACGCGATGCGGAAGCCAGCGCACGCGGCGTCGGCCGTGTTCGTCTGCATATCCCTCGGTGCTGCCTCCGAAACCTACATTATATGTGACAAAAGGCTTGGCGATCTCCCACGGGTTTCCGTAGTGAAGCCATTTGTCGGTCACCTCGGCCTGCCACCCGTCGCGGATCTCCTGATCGAAGATGCCGAACTCGTAGCGGATGCCGTACCCTACGGCCGGCCGCTCCAACGTCGCCAGGGAATCGAGGTAGCAAGCGGCAAGCCGCCCCAGGCCTCCGTTGCCGAGTCCAGGCTCTTCCTCCTGCATCAACAATTCCTCCAGGTCCTGGTCAATTTCGGCCATGGCCTGACGGACTTCCTTCTCGATACCCAGGTTGACGAGGTTGTTGCCGAGATGAGGGCCCATGAGGAATTCCGCAGAGAGATAACACGCGACCTTGAGCTCCTTGCCGTAATAGGACTCGATCGTATGCACCCAGTGATGCTGGAGCCGGTCGCGCACCGCAAGTGCCAGAGCCTTGTAATAATCATGTTTTGTGGAGATCGCCGGCAACCTTCCGATGCTGTACATGAGATGATCGAGCACGGCGCGCTTGATCGCAACTACGCTCGTACTCGTCCTGTCGTCTTCGACAGAAGGGTCGGAATAATCGTGTAGGTTCAACATCTGTCGTATCTGATTCATTGTCATCCCCCCATCAGCGAAGCCCCTTGCAGGCTGACTCCATTTAAATTATGCAGGGCTGCATGTCCAGAATCAAAGAGTTCGGCAGCGGTTTTGGTTCGCTCGTCCGCGGTTTCACGTTCCTGGCGGCACGTCCCAGGCTGTGGATCTGGGCCATATTGCCAACTGCGATAAATCTCATCCTGCTCGGCGCGATGATGGGCGTTTTCATCCATTATTATTCGGACCTATACGGCTGGCTCGCGGCGCACCTGGGCGTTCACGAGATAGCTGCCCCTTCGGCGTGGTGGCAGCACGTGCTCAACTGGGTGCTCATCGTCGCAGGGGTATTTCTGAAAGCCGTCATAGTCCTGCTCACGCTCGTCATCCTGCTGATCGTCTCCTATGCGCTGTCGTTCGTCGTCGCCGGACCGTTCAACGACGCACTCTCCGAACGCGTCGAAGTCGTGGTGACCGGCCACGAGCCGCCGCCCTTCTCGTTTAAGAAATTCCTTGCGGAGCTCATGCGCACTATCCGCGTGGAGTCCATCAAGGCCGCGATCCTGCTCGCGATCCCCGTAGCCCTCTTCGTCGTGAGTTTCATCCCGGTAATCGGAGGTCCTCTCTACGTGCTTCTCACGTTCCTGTTCGGCGCATGGGATCTCGGTTTCTCATATGCCGATCTGCCCCTGGGCCGCCGCGCTGCGCCGTTTCGCGAGCGCTGGTCGTTTGCGCGTCAGCACCGATGGGCCCTCATCGGTCTGGGAGTCGGTTTCATCATTCCGTTCTTCGCGCTCATATTCGCCGCTCCGATGGTTGCGGGAGGGACGTTGCTGTACATTAAAATTACAGGGTCACGTGACTCGTAATTCGTGAATCGTGAAAAGCATACAGACAGACACCGTGTTCATCTACCCCGCCTGCGCCCTTCCGTTCGATGACGCGAAGCTCATCGTCGAGGTGGGGCCGGGGCGCGGTGATTTTCTCTTTCACCTCGCCGAGACCAATCCAGAGGCATCCGTCGTCGGAATAGAGATCAAGAAAAAGCGCGTGGACAAGCTGATCGTTCGCACGGAAAAACGCGGACGGCGCAACGTATGCATCATCCAGGACGACGCGCGAGAGGCATTACCGCGCTTCTTCGGCGAGGCCTCCATCGACGAGATTCACATCATGTTCCCGGATCCGTGGCCCAAACGGCGGCACGAAAAGAATCGCGCCGTAAATGCGGCGTTTCTCGATATCTGCGGAAGCAGGCTCAAACCCGACGGATTGCTCTACTTTACTACGGATCACAGGGAATATGCGGAAGGCGTAGCCCGTATCTTTGCGCAAATTCCGGAATATGAGAGCTGTTATCCGGGTGGAATATCAAAGTCGTGCTGCGATGCGTTTCCAACCTTCTTCGCTCAGAAGTGGATCGCGATGGGCCGCGAGATCTTCTACCAGAGATACAAACGCGCGCGCCCTGCCCCGATGGATCAGCCTGTTTCAGGACCGAAACCGTAAAACCTCTCGTTTTCTATATCCGCGGAAGGCTCGGTTTTGTCTTCGTGAACTTCGATTGACCGCACGCAGTGCATTGCTCGATGGCGATGAGCTTCTCCAGATATTCCTGTACCGCGGTCACAAAAGCCGCGCTGCTCCACGTGAGGGGCGATATCGAAAGAGGCTCCCCACTCATGGGATGGACCTGCTCCGCGAGCACGCCGCTTTGGAGCGCGCGATCCGCGACCCACTCAAGCAGCCGCAGGCTCCTGTCGAGTTCCTCACGCGTGCCGGCGGCTGCGATTTCATACTGCGCGAGCCAGAGCGTTGTCACGAACCACGGGTTCCCCGGCAAATCATGCGAGGCGCGGTAGTAGCCGTCGCCTTCGTAACGTGCGAGCCCGCCTATTCCAGTTTTGCACCAGAGCCGATCGCGTATCTGGCGCATGGAATTGACCACCCTCTCGTCGTTTGCCGGATAGGCACCGAACGCGCACACGCCGGCGATGCTGGCGTCGACGGTCGCGTCGGCGTGCAGCGCACCGTCCTGATCGAAGCGGATCATGCGCGCAAAACGCCCTTCCGCCGCCATGTAGAGGTGACGATCCATGGCCTCGCGCAGCCTCTGGGCTCCTCGCTCGTACTCGTCCGCGATCTGCGTTTCTCCGAACGCCCTCGTGAAATTGGCAGCTGCGGTGAGTCCGCCGAATACAGCACCGCAGGTAAACGCGGAGATCCCGCGCTGCTCCTCCCAGAGATCGTAACTCGGGAGAGGAAGTCCGGTCTTGAGGTCGCGAAAGTTCATCATGAAATCGGCAGCCCCCCTGATGAGCGGCTTGTACAGCGCCTTGATGAGTTCGATGTCCTTGTAGCGCCGGAAGTGCTGCCAGAGCGACCAGATCACCAGTGCCGTCTCGTCTTCCTGAATCGGCAGCTGCATCGAATCGTCCGCAAACCACGGATGCCAAGAACTGGCAGGCATTCCCGAGGGAGTATATTTGTGCAGAAAATAGCCTTCTCTCTCCACGATCTTCCCGCAGAATTCAAAGAAGCTGCGCGTGATCTCCGGATATCCCGCCAGATCCAGACCATACGCACAGAGCGCGGCGTCCCTGGGCCACATGTAGCTGTACGTGTCGCGGTTGAACTGAATGACGTCGGAATCGTTTCCCGCGATGATGGCGCCGCAGTTGTTTATCTGCGTCCTGGCGATTAGCAGGCTTCGCCTGTAGAGCCGGGCGATTCGCAAAGGCATGAGGTCGTAGTTGAGTTCCTCTTTCTCCACCCACAGCTTCCAGTAGTCGCGCGTGCGGGCAAGGATCGTCTCGGGTTTCTTCTTCAGCACTGCGCCGTTGATCGCGCTGACCTCGTTCCAGCTCTTTCCCGCGCAGATCCAGTAATATGCCGTATCCGACGAATGAGGAGCGAGCCGCAACGGTATGCCGGCAACCGATTCGACCGATCCTTGCGCGATCGGCTGGGCGGAGAGTTCCCCATCCTCCGCGTCGCGCCATATCTCCTTGTTGCGATTGCCGATCGTAAAAAGATCTATGCCTGCCTTGTTGTTGGCAAAGGCGTTGACGAGAAAATACCGGTCACCCTTGTAATGCACAAGCCCCTGGATCTCCGGACGCAGGGCGGCCGTATCGCCGATTGCGTTCCCGTTGATCTCAAACGGGTGGCTGAAAAAGATGCGAACGTCGCGCTCACGCCCTGCCTTATCCTCGACGGTCAATTTTCGAAGAAAGACATTCTCGTGGAAGTCGACGAGATCGTTGAGCACGACCTTCAATCCCAATTCTTCGCTCGATAGTTCTACGTTTGTGACGAGCGAGTCGTCGAGATAGTCCAAAGAGACCTTCCAGCCATCAGGCACCCACCTGATCGCGCCGTCCACCCACACTCCCATGCGAAAAGGATCGCGGCCGGCGTGGTTTTCCTGACCTACGTACGGGAAGAAGACGTCCCTCAGGAGTCCATGTCGATCGAATGTAACGAGCAACGATCCGTTGCTCACCGGGATATCGCGCGGCATATCGTGCTCCGATAAGGGTTGCTCAGAAAACGGTAGCCAGCTCGCGCGCCTGATTAATCGCCTCTTCGAGGCGGCGCTTTCTCAACTCCTCAGCGCCCGAGTCCATCGGCTGCGCGACGATGAAGGTCATATCCGTGAGTCCCACAAATCCGAAGACGGTCCGAAGATACGGCTCCTGGTGATCATAGGGTTTATAGGCTTCACTCGTGTAGTCGCCACCGCGGCTGGCGATGACCGTCATCTTCTTTCCCTTCACCAACCCCTCGACGGCGCCGGTCTCCGTGTAGCGAAAGAGATACTTGGGCTGCACTATAACATCGATATACTGTTTGAGCGGATACGGTATGCTAAAGTTCCACATCGGCGTGCTGAGCAGATAGCGATCTGCGGATTTGAAGCGATCGATATGCGCTATAACTTCATCCCATGATTCTTTGAGTTCGCCGAAGAGATCCTTGCCGCCCATCAGCACGTACTTGCCGTCCACGCGGCGCGCTGTAAGCTCGGGAATCTTCTCCCGAAAGAGGTTTAATTCCTCCACTACCCAATCCTTGTGAGTATTCTTGAAAGAACTGAGAAATGCCGCACTCACCTTCAGCGTCCGCGACTCGTCGCCTCGCGGGCAGGCGTTAATGTGCAGAAGTTTTTTCATGGAATCCCCCCTTGTTGGAGCCGCATCTTAAAATAAGATTGTCAGAATTTCCATGTTAAACTTGAGTCAACTTTGTGGTTTTACGAATCACGAATTACGATTCACGAATCACGTGACCGCGAGAACACCTGAGCTGCATATAGAGACAAAACCTCTCTGTATGAGCATTATACGTTCTTGCTGCGAGCACGAATGCGTATGGCAAGGGCAATGCCGTAGACAAAGAGCGCAAAACAGGCCCATTGCGCAGGGGTGAGCCCTGCGTAGCGCATATCTCCGTTTGCTGTATCGTCGAGTCTGAGGAAGTCGAGGGCAAAGCGCACGGGTGCGTAGATGAGAGACGCCGCAACCAAATACCAGCCTGAGGCCTTTCTGCTGTAACGCCAGGTCAGCGCAAAGCACACAGCGAGCAGCGCCGAGAAGATCATCTCGAGCAGGCCCAAATCGTAGTGCGGTTGTGTGCCGTATCGCAATTCGATTAAGCCGAAGCGATGCACCGGGCCCGGGCCGAAAGCGACAGCCAGCCACGAGCCTGCGGAGGCGAGAATACCCGGATGGTCGTGCACAATGGCGCAACCCATTCTCCCGAAAAACCACGAGACCGGAAATACGGAGACGACGGTATCGGTATAGGGGATGATCCGTGCGGGAGTAATGCGGCGCACCGGCCGCATGAGCTGAAACCTCCCGATGCTCCGGAAAGGACGCCTTTCATAATATTTCCAGATCAGCGCGCCCAGGAATCCGCCAAAGAATCCGCCGAACGAGCTGAGCCCATTCCACATCTCCAAAAGCAGCCACGGCTGCGCCAGGACCTCGCGCGGATAATAGAGGATCGCGTCAAAGACGTGCCCGCCGACGAGCCCGCCTATGAGTATGGCCCATAGAAAGGAATTCAGTTCGCTCTCGTCCATGCCGATCCTGCGCCCGCGCCACATGGAGAGCGCAACGCCAACGATGATCGCGATGCCCATCAGCAGGCCGAACGGCGAAATAGTCAATGGGCCTACTACCAGCGGTTCGATATGTATGTACGGGATCAAAACGGACCTCCAGATGCGCAATTTAAAGGAAAGGATTCAAAAGGTAAATGGAGTTTTGTGTCTGTTTAATGAGCCTTGCCGACATCGCACCGCGATGGTATTCATTGCGATCATGAGAGCTCTGAAAACACCTTCCCTTTTGTGCAGCTTGATCCTCTCTCTCGCATTGATCCTCCATCCGTCCGTCGCCTCCGCAAAGACCAAGTGCGGCGGGTATCGTATGACCCTGGATGGGATGAAGATGGAGGGAGGCGTCGGAGGCCGTGAACACGTGGTCTTCGAGAAGGTGGTAAAGTCCGGCGGGGTCAACGGCCTTTGGAAACTTGTGCACTACACCCTGGAAAACACATACTCTGGGCCTATCCCGTTTAATGTCGCGGTCGCCGAGCGCGTAGACCTGAGACTCGGATTCTGGATCGACGTGGTCGGCTCAGTGCAGGGAAATCGCATCATAGCCCAGTCCACAAACAGCAATGTGGTCCTCGAGGTGAAAGGCAACCGTATCGGCTATAGCAAGACCGGCGTACGTTGCGGAAGGATCCAGGGCAACCAGGCGTTCTTCAAGTGGGACGTAACCGACCCCAGGATGCTGCAGCTCACGGGGCCAGTCGTGCTCTCGGGCGAGCAGGAGATTCAGGTCGATATCACCGCGCCAGGTGCAAACGAACGCCTCGCATTCAATGACGATACCCCGGGCCAACTTGAGTTCGTGGCAAAGGCCCAGGCGACCCCTGCGTCCTACAACGACCAGATAAGCTGGGAGGTGCAGGGGATCGAAGGTTCCCAGGTCACGATCGAACCGCAATCTGCCAGGGGGAGCCAGGTGACTATCCGCTACAAGGGCCTGCCCGAGGAAAACGCAGAGTTCGGTCCGAAGAAAATCATCGCTAAACTCGACGTAGAGGGCTGCGTCGCGGACGATTCCCGCACGGTGCGCGTCTTCTATCCTGCGACGGCAAAGAATAATCCTGAGAAGAAATATCCGAACTGGTTCTATTACTGGAAACAGACCCCTGCGGCAAAGCCCTCAGGCCAGACGATAGAGCTGGAATGGGGCGGCAGATTCGAGGACGCGTGCACGCACTGCGAATGCCCCATGATCTACAAGCCGCTCTACAAGGGCGGCGTGGCGGGACATAAGATGATCACGGTCTGCGACCTGGCGACCATATGCACGTACAGCCAGGGCGTGAAGACGACCACCCCGTTCACGCTGGAGTTCCCGCTCTTGCGGCGGCAGGGGCACGGCGCGGGCACGGTCGGCAAATTCGACGGGTGGCGCAAGGTAAAACACATCGACCTCTTCGCGTCCGGCCTCATCCACGAATACAATCACATGGTCTATGACATGGCCTGGCGCGCGGGCAAGAGCAACGCGCAGATTGCGGCCGAGGACCAGGATCAGGACGGCATACCGGATTCGCTCGAAGAGGATATGGGCTTTGATCCGTCAAAGCAGCAGACCTTCTTCGCGAACGACCCGGTGCTCAAGGCGATTCAATACGATGAAGAGTGGCTCGCCTACGAATCGCAAAACAGCTACCAGAACGGAATCTACGACGCGTACGACTGGGCAAAACCGGGCAAACAGTGGCCTGATTAGGTATCATAATCTGAGATTCCCTCGCGAGCCCCACCCTTCCAATATTACATGGTGTAGGAATCAGGAGAAACGCCTTTTCCGATCCTGGCCGACCTTTTTTTTGACTCCTGCATTTATTACGCAACTATCCATGTAAACCGCCGATAAAGACGATGAAACGCATGAACAGCAAAGGAAATCGCCATGGCAAACATTCCAGGAGCAGGCTCCATACCGGAATTAGCATTGTTGCTTCCTGCCGCAGCTGAAGCAGAAGCAGAATCAGAAATAGAGATTGTCGAACAACCTCCATTGATATTGGTCACCGGCATCGTTGACGACTCCAGCTCTATCGCGAGTTATCGTAATGACGGCGCCATCAGGGATGCGCATAATGACCTGCTGACCAGGTATCAGGGTGCCGAACAGGAAGTGCTGATCAGGACGCGATTCTTAAATGGTGGCGGATTGTCTGATAAGTACCAGCCGCCGAAATCCGCGCCGCGGATGAATCGGGAAAATTATCGTCCCAGCCTTTCGACCCCCCTGTATCGACAGATTCCGGTGGCCCTCGACGAGATCGAAGCAGCCGTAAGAGGATTTGAGCGGGGGCGCTCGGTTTATACGATGACATGGCTCATGACGGACGGCGCTGATACCGATGGCGGCGATGTCAACGCGATTCGGAGCCGGGTGGAATCGATGCTTGCCACCGGACGACATATTTTCGCCGGCCTTGGCGTGGAAGACGGACACACCGATTTTTTCAGCGTCTTCAGCAGCATGGGCATACCCGAACAATGGATCAAGGTCTTGCCGCGAACCAACGAAGATATCCGTCGCGGCGTGGATGATTTTTCAAATGCTTCAAGGACGGTCACGCATATGGGAGGATTCAGCCATGAGACTTTCGTTGGCGCCTCCAGGACAGGATTCACCGTTGTCCCCAACGGCGCTGCAGCGCCCGCGACAGGCGCACGCCGGTCCGTGTATCAGACAGTCGGAGGTGTCGCACCGGCGCCCCAGCAGAATGGCGCGTCAGCCGTACCCGGCGCTGCAACGGTAGGCAATATGGCTGGAGCGATGGTCCAGCGAACCCCTTATGAAAAAGGAGAGATCCCATTCCAGCAGCTCACCTGGTCTCCGGTGCAGCTCGCCTACGCCTTTGATCCGACCACGGGCCGATGGGATAATCCGAACATCATGCTCCCCACTCCCTTTGCATGGGATGCGGCGCGAAGCATGTATGCATTCACTTTGCCAGATGAAGAGGTCGGTTACATCATCGGCAGAGGCGGTGGAGAAAATTGGGACAACGCCACACGACAAAGGATTAACGAGGCGATCGAGTACTTTTTCAGGAATCATCCAGCCGGGAAACTTTACTACGTCCCCCTGCATGATCCCAGGAGCCAGCTCTCCCGTGCTCACGCGCTGATCACCCGTCCAAGAGGCACGGATAAAAGCGATGTCAGGGCGCTGAGGGGTGACGTAACGGTCATTTTCGACGACGACCCTGCACATGATCGCTATCTGCAGGGAAATCGCAATGAGCTGGAACTCGTCGCGCATGGCGATCGCGTCAAACTGACGCCGGGAATCGTGTTCAGGGCAATCTGATCACTTGATCGCCTGCGACAGCATCATGCCGGGGCACGAGAAGGTCATCGAGCGCCGCGTTGCGAATCAAGATCATCTCGACGAACTTCCCATACGGCCGATCGGAAACCGGTAGCCCTCTGCCTGATCCGAAGAGGAGAGATGGCCGGCGACGACCTCGAAATCCCCGAGGCGGCGTTCTTCGTGCGTGAAGGCCTCGCACCTCGCGTCGATCGCGTCGTATTCGGCGCGGAAACGCTCGCGAAACGAGAAACGCGCATCGCGCGTCGCCCAGCTGTCCCTGGTGATGAAGCGCTCCGGACGCTCGCGGTCGCGCAGCAGCTCGGTCCCGAGGTAGAGGGGATCGCGACTGAAGAACCTCACCCAATCTCCCCCGGGCCCATAAGCAGCCACAAACGCCGCCATGTGTTCCGGTCGAACGATGAACTCCCAGATGTAGGTGAAGACCGCCATGGGAAACTCCTGGAGGTTGAAGACCGACACCGCAGTATCATCGCAGCCTCCGGGCTTCAAGAGTGAATTGCAGACGAAGAGTGCAGACGGAGCAGGACAGTGGGGTTTCCGTGCGACGGAGCAGGAGCAGGCAGCGATGCTGGCTGCATTTATCGTGCGTTTTCTCCATTTCGCTCCGTCTGAGGGGACTGTGAGGACGACTCGGCGCACGACCTCTCTCTTCAGGCCAATCGCAATGGGCGGGAACTCGTGGGGCACGGCGACCGCGTCAAACTCAATCCCGGTCTTGTCTTCAGAGCGATTTGAATCCGCTGTTACGGGAGTTTTGGGATGAGATGACAACATTATTCGGGAAGTGGATCGCCATCGTCGCGCTCTTCATCTTCCGCGGCTTGATCCCGTGATGGCGGAAGAGCGGCAGACAATGCCTCCGCACGCCTTCGTACGGCGGCATCCGAATCGCGGGCTGCTGCCACAAGCGCTTCTTCCGCTCTCTCCGGCGCGATCCTCAGAAGGAGCGTCAGGGCGCTCGAACGCAGGCGAGGTTTGTCCGACGCGAGCATCCGCTCGACGACGGAGACGAAGAGCACGATCTCCCGGGGTTTCAGCCTCGACACCGTTCCTTCTTCGCCCTGAGAAAATACCGTTGCCGCATTGATCGTCTCAAAGGCCCTCTCCCACGCACCGCGCCGAATCCACCCCTTCACGACATCCGCGAGCTTCTTCGTGTTGCCGCATACCACGAGAGCTCTGGCAGCCAGCGATGAGACGAGCGGATCGCCGTCAAAGGAGAGCGGTGCGATGGCTTCAACCGACATCCCTTTGCGAATGCGGTCCAGCGTCGCCAGGGCAGCCGGCAAAGAGATCGCGCCGCTTCTGATCGCTGACGCCATCCCCCTCACAAAGGGCTGTGCGTTGTTATGGTCGCTCATCAAATAGGCCTCGATCACGGCAAGCGCCATCCTGGACGAAGCGAGCGATGCGGCCCCCAACGCCTTCCACAATGCAGGGAACCTGAGGGCAAAATCCGTCTTCACGATCCTCTTGAGAAGGACCGAAGGAAGCGTTTCACCATCAATACATGAAACAATTGGTCTGTCTTCGGTCATGAACGCAGGTATCTGAAAAAGCAGATGCTCAAAGACCTCAGGCCGCCCGAGAAACGCCTCCAGTTCTCTGGGCGCATGGGATGTAACAGGCCCACGCAGGACCATGCTCAGCACGTCTCGCTGGAATGGCGGAGGGAATTCCGTGAGAAGGGGAAAGAGCTCAGAGACCTGATACCGTGGGAGAAGCTCCTGGATCCCAAACCAGCCGCGCAAAAAAAACCTCGCTGGATTCTTGAGAGCCGCAATTTCTTCGTAGACGCGATGGGCGATCGGAAGCAGTTCCCGCAGGACAAAAGCCCTCTCCGCTGCAGCATCGTCATATTCGCGCTCTCCAACCCGCAGAACCCTGAGTAAAGCAGCGATCGCATCGCGCGAGCGCAGATAGGCCACTTCCTCTTCCTTCCCAGCCGCCTCAGTCGCGCGCAAATCCGTGCGCAGAACCTGGATCGCCTCGCGAACGACATTGGAGCGATCTCCCTTTGATGCACATTGCAGGCCGTGTTCGTCCGATCCATCCCTTCGCCCGACGTTCCCGAGGGGGGAACTTCCAGATGCCGTCAACTGGCGGTTGCATTCGGCGCTGTCCTTTCCTTCACGCGTCAGGATCGGGCCCGCCAGCTCCTCAAGCGCTGATGCATCCGCGGCGAAGCGCGCGGCCGAGCGCCCGAAGGGCCTTCCTGCCGTGACATCGCGCGGCAGGGCTTCAAGCGACGACGAGGACGCGCCGTCATCTGCCGCCACCGCGAATTCCGGTTGGCCGGATTCTTGCGGAAAATCGGGCAACTCTGCCTCCGTACCCGCAGCCACAGCCAGGGAGTACATCCAAAACCCGCTTGATGTCGTATTCATCATATCCATGGTCGACCCTCCCCTCGTTCCGATTCCGGAAGCAAGAGGATCCTCTCTCTTATCGCTCAGGCGCAGAAAAAGTTGCTCGGAAAAGATGAGGATCTCCGAGAGTCCTCACATTTCGAAATATCAGAGCGATCTCAACAACAAAATCCGTTCCTCCCGACACAGGATGTCCAACTGTTCGGAGCTTTCTGATCACCTTATTTCTGGAGAGCTCAATTTGATAGCAACATTTCGCCACGATCGACGAAAACAAGGGGCGAGAAATCATCAGCCAAAGCGAAAGATCGTAGTGCCGTTATTCCATGAAGTACACGTGCAACACTTGCTCCATCTTGAGTTCTCAGATAGCTTGAGAAAAGCAGGGAGGAAAAGATGAAGACACAGAATCTTGAAGCGGTCAGGAATGCGCTGGTTGGAGGCGTGCCTCCATCACCGCCGCCTTCGGCGCCGGCGCTCAAAGGCGCTTCCGACGACAACATGGCGAGCGGTGAATTCCATACGGCCGGATCGATCAACGCCAAGTTCTTCCCTGGCGCCAAGTTCGTTCCTTCTTTCTGGAGCGGCAACGTGGTGGCACAGGTCGGGACAGGGCCACAAGTCCAGCAGCGCCAGATTACACGGTACATTCAGGACTTGAAGAGTTCCGATGATGCCAGCGTCGAGCGCGCAATCCTCGACCTTGTCGCCATCGGTCCTGCGGCGGTCCTCCCTCTCCTCACGTGTATGAGCCGTTCAGGGAGCGTGAAAGATAGGGACGCTGCGAAAGCCCTCGGCGTCATCATGAGGATGGGTCCGGTTGCTGTCCCCGCCCTCGTCGAGGCGGCGCTGAAGCATCCCAACCGCGGCATTCGCCAAGAAGCGGCTCTCATGCTGACCGGCCCGCTGGGAACCGACGCCGTGCCCGCCCTCGTCCCAAAACTGCAGGATCCAGATGTGAACGTTCGAAGGGTGACCGTTCGGATCCTCGCCCAGACCTTTAATGACAGCCAGGCCGAGCCTGCCCGGATTACAGCCCTGATGGCGGCCCTGAAGAATGATCAGGATGCAACCGTTCGCGAAAATGCGGCTCAGGGCATGGGGCGTGTCCCTGATGGCGCTTCGATCGAACCTGCCCGCGCTGTCACCCTGATTGCAGCCTTGAAGAACGATCCAGACGCGAAAGTTCGCGAGGCGTCGGCTCGCTCCCTCGGCATGATTGACGCTCCGGCGGCCATTCCTGCCCTGATCGACGTCCTGAACGATGATCACGAAACGGCAAACGTTCGTGCAGCAGCAGCGTGGGCCCTCGGCCGGATGAAGGCCGATGCGGCCGGGCCGGCCCTGATGGCAGCCCTCACCCAGAATCAAAATAACCAAAGCGCGCCGGTTCGCGCCGCCGCAGCCTGGGCCCTCGGCGAACTCAGATGGTTCGGTAATACTTCTCCAATCTGTGGTGCAAAAGCCGTCTTCTCCTCACTCACCGCAGGACTCAAGGATCCAAGTCCGGACGTGCGCAAAGAATCAGCGCTGGCCCTTGAGCATATCCATACCTGGTCATCGCAAAGGTTTTTGTCCACATGTTCCGCAGCCTCTGAAACCTTGGTTCCTCCGCTCATCAACGCCCTGAACAATCCCCAAAATGCAGAGGCTCGCGAAGCAGCCGCCTCGGCCATCCGCTCGGTCACGGCAACCTTTCCCTGGATGAGTCAGCACGCTGAAACCGGCCTCAAAGCGCTCGACAGAGCTACCCGAAGGGGACTCATCAAAAGGCGTTGAAGATATCAAATTTCAAGCACCAAAATTTCAAAGCTCCAAAAATCAAACACCAGGATATTGTTTGATTTTTTGGAGGTTGAAAATTGTTTAGAACTGGGTTGTTGAAATTTGGGATTTACTTGATCAGATTCATGAACTCCGCGCGCGTCTCGGGCTTACGGCGGAACGCGCCGAGCATTGAGGATGTGACGACCGAGGTGCCGCGCTTCTGCACTCCCCTCATCTGCATGCAGAGGTGCTCCGCGTCGATCACTACCGCCACTCCCTTGGGTTTGAGTACTTCCATGAGCGTCTCAGCAATCTGATTGGTGAGCCGCTCCTGCACCTGGAGCCTGCGCGCGAAGAGATCGACCATGCGCGCGATCTTGGAGATCCCCACGATCTTTTCGTTGGGAATGTAACCCACGTGCGCAGTGCCGAAGAACGGCAGCAGGTGATGCTCGCAGAGGCTGTAGATGGGAATATCCCGCACGAGCACCATCTCCTCGTGCTTGTCCGAATATACAGAATTTTCGATGAGCGCGCGAGGGTCCTGGCGATAACCTTCGGTCAGGAATCCGAGCGATTCCTTCACGCGAGCTGGCGTCTTGCGGAGCCCCTCGCGCGAAGGATCTTCGCCGAGCTTTGAGAGCATTTCCCTGATCAGGTTTTCCATGCCGCGCGTTTTAGCCTTATCCACGTGGACGTGTCAACTTGCCCCACTTGAAGTGAAAGGATCTACCTCCCCTACCCCTCCTTACAAAGGAGGGGTAATATTTACAGGATCGCGTTGAAGAGATAGCCCACGCAGACGATCGCCGCGGCAACGATTCCTACGAATACCGCAAGCAGCCGGGGTTTGAGCACTCGTCGCAACAGGATGAGTTCCGGCAGCGAGATCGCGGTGATCGACATCATGAGCGCCAGCGCCGTGCCCAGCGGCACGCCCTTGGCGATGAGCTCTCCAATCGCGGGGAGAGTGCTGCCAGCGTTGCCGTAGAGCGGCACGCCTATCAGCACCGCCGCTGGCACCGACCACCACTGCCTGGCGCCCAAGTGCTCCACGATCCACGATGCAGGGACAAAACCGTGGATCGTAGCGCCGATACCGATGCCGACGAAGACGAATATCCAGATTTTCGAGATGATCGAACGCATGTGCGCGACGGCCTGTACTATTCTCTCCCGCTGCGAAGGGATCACCGCATCGGACACGTTGTCGAAGCGCAGATTCCACACGTAGTCCTCAACGTGCCTCTCCATCTTCAGCGCATCGATTATGATGCCGCCGACGATCGCAATCGCGAGCCCGCTCGCTATATAGATAGTCGTCACCTTCCAGCCGAAGAGCCCGAAGAGCAGCGCTATCGCTATCTCGTTTACGGTGGGACTCGCTATCAGAAAGGTCATCGTTACGCCGAGCGGGATGCCGGCCTCGATGAAGCCTATGAACATCGGCACCGCCGAACACGAGCAGAACGGAGTCAGGACTCCAAGGCCGCCGGCCAGGGGATAGCCGAAACGCTTGCGTCCGGCCAGCAACATGCGCGAGCGCGTCGCCGGAAAATACGAGCGGAGATAGCTGACGAGCGTGATGACGACCGCGAGCAGCACGAAGATCTTCATCACGTCCATGACGAAAAAATGCACGGCGTCGCCTGCATACGTCCCTTGCTCGAATGAGAGCAGGCGGTATACGATCCTGCTGGCGATAAGATCGAACATTCACTACCCCTTCAGACGCCTCGCAAGGTCCTGCACGCGGCGCCGGATATCATCCCTCGTACTGCGAAAGACCCGCTGCTCCATGGGCGTTCCTTCGGATCGAATCGGGTCGTCTATCGGCCAGTGCTCTGTGAACACCGCACGTAGAAATACTGGGCACATGTCCCTCGCATGGCCGCACAGCGTGATCACGTAATCGATATCGTCCACGGGAATTTCGTCCAGCGTCTTTGAACGCTGGCTTGAGATGTCGAATCCGACCTCGCTCATCACCGCCGCCGCCCGCTGATTCAGGCCCGACGCCTTAATTCCCGCGCTGTACACCCGCCATCCCGGAGGCAGCATTTCACGCGCAAACCCTTCAGCCATCTGCGAGCGACAGGCGTTGCCCGTACACAGAAAGAGAATGCTCTTGATGTATTGATCTTTCATCGTTCCTGGATCTTCCCGAAATTTACAGCGTGAGATGTCTGTTCACGCCTGCTCTTCCGATTTTTTCCCCGTGTTGTTCAAGATGTCCAGCAATGTTTCAACGAACGCGCGGATTTCATCGCGCACGCGGCGGTAGTGCTCCAGGGCTTCCTCTTCGGTTTTCGCTTCCTCGGCCAAGCTCGGCGGATCGTCGAAAGAACGATGGATCTTCTCAGCATTCCCGGGAAAGATCGGGCAAGACTCGCGCGCCCGGTCGCAGACCGTTATGACCACATCGAACGTGGAATCGCCCAGTTCCTCGATTGTTTTCGATTTCTGTCCGGATATGTTCACGCCCGCCTCGGCCATGACCTTGACCGCGCGTGGATTGAGTCCGTGCGCCTCGACGCCAGCGGAGTATACCTCGACATCATCCCCAAGGAGATGCTTCGCCCATCCCTCCGCCATCTGGCTGCGGCAGGAGTTGCCGGTGCAGAGAAACAATATCTTGAGTCGCGTCATGAAAGACCTTTCCGAACGAACGAGCGTCCATCAGCAGCCAAGAAGACGTCAAAATGACCCGGGGCTCATGCCCCCTTCCGTATACCTAATCGTTGTGTGAGCTCTTCCATGGCTTTGAGCGGTGCCTGTTTGACCATCATGGCGATACCGACCGCATCGGTCATTTCTTTCACGCTGCAACCGGCTTTTTTAGCAGCGTCGTAATGGTATTTGAGGCAGGGCTCACAGCCGCAGGCAACCGAAGCCGCCATTGCAACCAGTTCGCGAGTATTATCCGGTAAACTTCCTGACATATTTCCTCCTCTCAGCAGCAACTGCCGCAGCTGCATTTGCCTCCAGCGCTCACCGATGCCACCGCCACATTTGTGTCTGCGATCAATTTTGTAATTTCGTCAACGGACGGCACCCTGCCGCTCATTATGAGCTTCCCATCGATGACGAGCCCAGGCGTGCTCATGATGCCGTAAGAGAGCATCTCGTCGTAATCCGTCACCTTGGTGATCGTCGCCTCGACGCCCGCCTTTTGAACGGCCTTTCCGACGCGCTCGATCAGCGTTTGACAATTGGAGCATCCGGGTCCGAGAACTTTGATTTCCATGAACAGCTCCTTTCAGATCATGCAGCGCCTCGCAAAGCGAGATATGTTTCGTACAGCCCGATAAGAATGAAGATGACGCCTGTCGCGCGACGCGCCCATATTTCCACGCTCGCCATGCGATGGACGATCCTGCCCACCCGCTTCAAACCGACTGCAAAGAAAACGGCAAAGAGTGCCACCGGAAGACCGGTCCCGATCCCGTACAGCGTTGGCAGGAGAAATGACGACTTCTGTTCTACCGCAAGCGGAATCAACCCACCGAAGAAAAGCGCAGCCGAGACGGGACAAAACATAATCGCGAAGAGGATGCCCAGGACAACCGAACCGGGTTGTCCCCATCGTCCGGCGCGTTCCTCCATGCGAGAGAGCCACCTCCCCTTCGGGAGGGGAATTCTAATGAGATCCAAGACAACCATGCCTACGAGGATCATCGCAGGGCCAAGGAATTTCCCAATAGAGAATTGCAGGAAGAAGGAGATGCGGGATGCATTGATGAGACCTGTGACGAGGAATGCGCCGAGCAACGTGTAGGTAAAAACGCGCCCCAGCGTGTAGAGCACCCCCGCCGAAAGCACGGCTGTATGATTTGAAAAACGTCGCGAGACGAAGGAAACAGCGGCGACATTCGTCGCAAGAGGACACGGAGAAACGGAGGTCAAGAGTCCCAGCCACAGGGCCGAGAGGAGTCCGAGGAACGTCATCGTCGCACCTCACCGAGAAATCCGCGGACCTCATTCTGGACATATATTTTGAATTGGTCGGGAGAACCAAGGAGCTGCCAGACGAAATCGAGGTTCTTGAAGCGCACCTGTCGGTCGCCGTCCTTGAGCACTAGCACCAACGACTTCGTGACAAGGGAGTAGTCACGGATGAAATGGCGATTCTGCGGCTCCTCAACATTGACGACCTCGAACGAGAGGCGGCCGTCTTTCAACTCCAGCTGGAAGCCCTCCTCGATCGCCGCGCGGGAATATTCCTCGATCTCTCGGCAGGACACGCAGCGGAAATTGCTGTGGAAATAGTAAGCGACGACGTGGTCGGGCGTGGCCGAAGGAGCGGCTACAGGGGCAGGCATTTCGCCGCCGTTCCACACGTAATCCTTCGCGAAGAGATATCCGACGCTCCCCGCGACGATGAGCAAAAGGACGATGCGCAAAGCGTTTCTGATGGCTTTGCGCGCTTTCATGTCGTTCCTTTCTTGCTCTTGGCTTCCTCGACCCACTTGAGCAGCTGGGCCTTGTCGGGGAATGAGATCGCCGCAATCGGGCACTCAGCCGCGCACTTGTCGCAAGCGACGACGCAGTTCATCGGATTCTTGACGAGCATGCACTCGACGCCAGCCTCGAACACATCGTTCGGGCAGAACTCCTTGCACGCACCGCACAACGTGCACAGATCGGCGTTGATATGGGGATACCACGGAATCTCTTCGCGCGGGACGCCTAGGTAGGTCTTCTTCATGACGCGATCCCCTTCGCCTTTTCAACGGCGGCCTTGATATCCGCAAACGCCTGGTCGGTGTCCTTCTGCGCGAGCGTCACCGGAATCCAGTGCTTATCATCCATGGGCACGCCGGCCTTCGAAAAGCCGGCCGCAAGGAGCTTCATCTGATGTTTTTCGTTACAGGCTGGCGTGACGTAGACCGTATCAGGCTTGAGCAGGTCCCGCATAAGGGCCTCGCCGTTTTCCTCGCACAGGCGCGGGTGCAAAACCATGAAATCGTGCGGCACTTCGAGCCTCAACCTTTCCATGAGATCGAAGAAATTGATCTTCGCCATACTGGGACACACCCCGCTGCATGCGCACATGAGAATTGCTATTTTCATATTATCCCCCTGTTTTGAAATTACTTGAGAAATCCGCCAACCACGACGTCAATGGCCTTTTCTTCATCAAGTCCCCGCGCCATCAGGGTTTCAACCTGTTTTTTGTCCACCCTGCCTATGGCTGCCTCGTGGGTGACTTGCGCGAATTCGTTCGTCACATGGACGATAGGAACGGCCTTTGCCGTAGCGCTGCCCTGGATGATCTCCACGCAGTCAACGTGGCCCCTGGCGCCGCTGGCGGAGGCGGTAAGTTCGTTGACAATCTCGCACATAGCATTCTCTTTCAGGGCAACGCGGCTTTTGAGGAGGCCTCGAGAGGATTCGCCGATAACGCGCCCAGCCTCTCTGATTAGTATCTGGTCGTCACCGTAACCGTAGATCTTTGCCGTCATATCAAGTGAAGAATGGTCCAAGACCTCCGTTTCGTAGTCCAGATTGAATACACCCACCCTGCCCTTGAGTAGGGAAAATGTCGTCGTCAGACTGCTGTTATTACCAACCCTGATTTTCGCCTTTGGAACAACTTCGATGCCGCCGCCTTCGCCGTGATGATGCACCTCATTATATTCATAATAAGCGTTGTTGCCGATCGTAATATCGGCCAACATTTTATGGACCACCTTAACGGCATTGGGAAAGACGCAATGGGCAAGAAGCTTAACTCCGGCGTCATCCTCAATCAGCGCATTGATGTTAATTTCCTGAACGCCTTCCTTTGGAAGGACGCCAAAACAGAGATGCACAAGATTTTCAATTTTTACCCCTCGCTGTACTGTCAGTCGTATATCAACCCCCGCAGCGGATTCTTTCGGCTCGAGTATCAATCCCTTCACCGTCGTGCTGCCGATGACCTTGTTCCTATGGACGATGAGATGGGCGATATCGGAGCGTTTAAAAACCGCGGGTACCCCACCGGCATTCTGGTACGGAAGATGGCGGCGAGCTCAATTCGTTTTCTCTCCCCGCCACTCAAGGTTTTATCGACCGCTCTGTGTCGATAGTCATCCGGATTCAATAGAACGTGGCGAAGTGCTTCGTTAATGGCATCGTCGTTCTTCTCTCGCATACCGACGGCAATATAATCTTCTACCGTGAGCCCCTCGAAACGGGCGGGCTCCTGCCATGCGAGCGTCATGCCCATTCGCGCCCTCTTGCTCACGGGGGCATCGGTAACATCTTCACCAAGAAATTGAATGGAACCTTTTTGCGGAAAATAGTCGCAACAACCTATGAGAGCGTAGGCCAGGCTTGACTTCCCCGCGGCGTTCGGCCCGAGAATGGAGTGGATCGTTCCGGCCTCGACCGACAAGCTGAGGTCGTTTAAAATCACCCGTTCCTCCATCTCCAGCGACATATTAGCAGTTTCGAGAATGTGCATAGTTACCCGTTTACAAATTTCCCGCCGCCATTTTCAGCGGTCCGAGGCCCTTTACTTCATCCTGGAAGAGCGGTAGCTGCAGGACCGGCAGATTGAATTTCTCCTCGATTTCCAACAGATATTTCAGTTGCATCCTTCTTCTGTTCTCAAAGAAATGGTTGGTACAGACCTCTTTCGGCAACATCATATTGGAGACAACAACCTGCGTCTCGATTCCGGCATCCCTGAGGTCCAGCATCGCCCTGTAAGATTCGAGAATCGGCGTGGACTCGGGATAAAGGACGAAAGCGAAACATGCCTTGTTCTTGTTTTTCAGTACGTCGATGATATCACGAAACCTGTTGCCCGTCACATTGCCGGCGTGCGAAGCCTCTTCCGTCGATACCATCATCTCCATCTGCTTTGCATAATCAAACGGCAGGGAGAGCAATCTCAAGGTGTGACCCGTCGGCGCCGTGTCAAAGACGATGGCGTCGTACTCCTTGCTTTCGATGAACTGGATGAAGGTGTCAAAGGCCGCCATCTCCTGAGTACACGGCGAATTCAGCTCTTCCTCCATGGCGGCAATCATGTCCTCGGAATATTTGCCTCTGGATTCGCTCAAGACCCTGTCCCTATAGATATTGAAAGCCTCTTCCTGGTCGACCATGACGGCGTACAGATTATACGTAACCAGAGTCGGCGTGCTCTGGACCTTCACGCCGAGCACCTCCCCGATGTGCGCCGCCGGGTCCGTCGTAACGAGGAGCGTCTTAAAACCCCTCTGCGCGATATGAACAGCCGCGATACAGGACACAGTCGTTTTGCCCACGCCGCCCTTCCCAGTGAAGAATATCGCCTTCGTCTCGCCGGCAGGAAGGAGGAGGCGATCGACGTCCGGCTTCTCCACGGCGATATCGGCCTGGAACGTCATGCCCTCGACGCTGGGGGCAGATCTCGTGCCATTGTAGAGCTCCTCTGCCATAGCACGTAACGCCTCTATGCCTTTGACCTCATTGTCCCGAAGGAGCATGAAGCGCGTTGGTTTTGGTATTGCCGACTCCGCCTCTTTGATGACCCGCTGCTGCGCCTCGTATTTTTTTCTGAAGAAGGCGATCTCGCAGACCTCTTCCGGCAGAATGCCGTTGATGATGAGTTCTCCCGATTTTACACCGATGGTCTCGAGCTCGCGGGATGCCCTGAGGGTTTCGTAGAGCGACAGCTCCTCAGGCCTCATGACAAAGACAAAGCTCGTTTTGTCGGGAGCGGTGAGGAGGGCAGTCGCCCTGTCGTATTTTGCCTTCGATTCCTGGATGGACTGAACCGGGCCGAGGCATGTCTGCCCGCTCCCCTTTGCGGATTCCTCAATATGCCTGGACCAGTCAACCGGCAGCTCAAGGAGCCTTATCGTGTGGCCCGTTGGGGCGGTATCAAACACGATGACGTCGTAGGCATCGTCCTCCATGAAGTCGATGAAGCGGTCAAAGGAGGCCATCTCCGTAGTGCACGGGCCGCTTAAGTTTTCCTCGAGGGACGCGATGACGTCTTCCGGCATAACCTCCCTGAACGGACCGATGATCCGTTCCTTGTATTCCCTCGTCGCTTCATCGGGGTCGATCTCCATGGCAAAGAGACCCTTCACGTCCCGGATGGGCGTTATTGCGTGCCCTATCTCCTGCTCGAAGACATCGGCCAGGTTGGAGGCAGGGTCGGTCGTCACGATCAGGGTCCGTTTTCCTGCCTCCGCATGATGAATGGCGGTTGAGGACGCCATCGTGGTCTTGCCGACGCCTCCCTTGCCCGAGAAAAAAAGATATTTCGTCATCTGCGTCATCTCCGAATTTCAACCGCAGCATGACGCGCGCGGCATTCCCGTTATGATGAAACCCTGCTGATCAGAGTAATCTATTGTCGCGCCGCCGAGTAATTTGCCCGCCTCTATATCAAGGAAGATCTTAAGCCCACTTACATCAATGGTTTCATCTCCACTTTCGGCTTTTTCCGCCATATCCATCGCCATGGAGGGGCCACAACAACCGCCGCCGGCTGCGAATATCCTTATCCCGCAATTTTCACCGCTATTTTCCTGAAGCATTTTTTTGAATCGCTCTACCGCATTATCAGTCACCGTAAGCATTCATCCTCCTCATGTTATCAGCGAGCTGTCAGCGTTATTGGTTGTTGCTTTAATGGTTCAATGCCCAGCACCTCGCACAACTCCTCATAGGACGGATATCGACCCGTCATGAACACCTCTCCATTGACAAAAATGACAGGCAGTATCTTTTTTCCGTTCTTATGGAGTAGGCCGGCGACCGTTTTGTTCATCATGAACGCTTGTGTCTGCTGGGCAAGATTGAACCGTTCGATTTCGACTCCCTGTTTTTTCAATGCCAGCAAGGCATCGTTCATTCTGACGAGCACCGGATCGATCGCCGGCCCGCAGAGCCCCGTCGAACAACACATTGCCGGATCATATATTTCGATATTCATGATCAGCCTCTCCAAAGGCTTTTTTTCCGGGAAAAGGTTATGCAAACGCGGGACGCCATGGCACAACGAGAACCGGCGTTTTGGCGTGCCGGACGACGTTGTGGGCGACGCTCCCTAGGAAAAGCTCGTTTGTCCAGCTGCGACCTTGCGAACCAAGCACAATCAGCGTGGGTTTCGCCTTCCGTTCCAGCTTCAAGAGCTCTTTCACGGCATGGCCGTAGGGAATGGCGATGTCGACCTTCCGCGCCCCCCGTTTCCGAAGGCCATTCGCGATCGTCTCGAGACGCGCGGTATCGATGCGATTGAATTCTGCAAGGCGTTCCTTTAGGTGATGCTCGATCCGTGATTTCTCCTGAACGTGAACGAGTGTCACGCGAGGCCTCGCCTCGCGGCAGATGTGGTCGACAAAGAGTTGGGCGTGCGCCGCGTTCTTCGAGAAGTCCGTAGCGAAGAGGATGTGCCTGAATGGATCGTGGCAACGCATCAGGCAGCGCCGATTTCCTTCGCGTTCGATGACTTCGTGACGGAAGACGAGCACCGGGTGCGTCCCCTGTCGAATGATTTCGAAGGCAGTAGAACCGATCAGCATCTCCTTGAGAAGTCCTTCGCCGTGGCTTCCTACGACGATAAGGCGCGCCTTCCTCCGCGTCGCCTCGCGATTGATCTCGATGAAAGGAATCCCCTGGCGGATCACGCCCCTGGCGTTGAGACCATGTCGTTTGAGGATACCCACCTGACGTTCAAGCTCCCCGAGGTGCTCCTCCTTGAGTGAGGTCGCCAGCCCTCCTACCTGTCGAACATTGCAGACATGTGCAAGCCAGACCTCGCGCGGGCCGATCTTCTTGAGGGACACGACGCACTTGCACAGCTCCTCCGATGCCGCGGAGAGATCGGTCGCAATCAGGATCGTTCGAAACATGAATTCCTCCTTTTCTAGCGTGTGGCGTTTGCGAACCAGCCGCGCGTACGGTTGCAGATCCCGACGACTGAGAGCATCACCGGCACTTCAACGAGCACGCCGACCACCGTAGCCAGCGCAGCACCAGAACCCGGGCCATAGAGCGCGATGGCTGTGGCTACCGCCAGCTCAAAGAAGTTCGATGCCCCGATGAGCGCGCCCGGCGCCGCAATGGAGAATCGGACACGGAACTTCTGCATGAGCGTATAGACAAGGGTTGAGTTGAAGTAGACTTGGATGAGGATCGGGACCGCGATCAGGATGACGTGAAAGAATCGCTGCGTGATGTTGTCCGACTGGAAGGCGAAGATGATGACGAGCGTAAGAAGCAAGGCCAGGATCGAAACAGGATGGAGGACCGGGAGGAACTTCTCCTCGAACCAAATTGCGTTCTTCGCTTTGAGGAGGATTGCGCGCGTGACGGTTCCCGCCGTCAGTGGAATTACGATGAACAAGACCACGGCCCAGACAAGCACGACAAACGGGACCTCGAGCGTCGAAGCGCCGGTGACGAGGAACTTCACGATCGGAGCGAAAAGGACGAGCATGATAAGATCGTTGATCGTCACCTGCACGAGCGTGTAAGCCGGGTCGCCGTCGGTGAGATAGCTCCAGACAAATACCATGGCGGTGCAAGGCGCCGCAGCGAGAATGATGACGCCGGCTATATACTGGTCGGCCATCTCGGGGCCGATCCACGGCGTGAAGACATGTCGGAAGAAGAGCCAGCCGAAGAAGGCCATGCTGAAGGGTTTGACGAGCCAGTTGACGAAGAGCGTGATGGCAAGCCCCCTCGGCTGACGCCCGACGTTCAGGATCGACCCGAAGTCGACCTTGAGCATCATGGGATAAATCATGAGCCAGATGAGGACAGCGATAACGACGTTGATGTGACTCTGCGTCCCGAATTCGAATCTCCGCAGCGCATCGGTAGCCACCGGCAAATATCGGCCGATCGCCACACCAATCACCATGCAAGCCGCCACCCAAAGCGTGAGGTAACGTTCGAATACATTGAGACGTTTTTTGACGCCGCTCTCGGCCATAGCTCACCTCCGCCGTTGCCGTTTGATTGTCTTCTTTGCGCGCAACCGGCAGATTCGTTCGCGGTCCGCCCCTCTCGCCTGTTCCTCGTCCCGTTTCGATTGCTCCGTCACCTCTGCCTTCTTGATGAGATCAAGAAGATACTCCGCCGCCGATCCGAGCTCCGGTTTCACGAGACGATAGATTGTCCAGGTGCCGCCGGGCGTCTCTTCGACGAGCCCCGAATCATGAAGAATACGCAGGTGCTTCGACGTAGTGGATTGCGCCATGCGAAGCACGGACATAACCTCGCAGACGCAAAGAGGCTTAATCACGAGCATCCTGACTATCCGCAGTCTTGTCGAATCGGCAAGCGCCCTGAACATACGCTGGAGTTCGTCCATACGTCCTCACGCCAAAATCATTTATCGTTATATCGTCATATGACGATATAACCCGATACACGCTCTCCGCGTACCCGTCAAGCGCTGTAACGAAAATTGATTCTGCAGGCGTGCTACAGGACATCTCGATGGATTCCCTCTGCTATCTTGAGGGCCGCCGCCATGATCGTCATCTGCGGATTCACGCCGAGCGCAGTGGGGAATATGGAGCCGTCCGCAACGAAGAGATTATCGATCCCGTAGACTCGGCCGTTTGGGTCGACCACCGCCTCGCGCGGATCTGCGCCCATGCGGCATGTGCCCAGGGGATGGAAGGCCTGAAGGTCCAGATCCTTGTTCCTGAGCCTGAGTTTTGCGATTGCAGCGGCGCCCTGCTCTTTCGTCACGACAGGCAGCGTACAGATGCCCGGGAAGACCTTTTGTGCGCCCGCCTCAAAAAAAGCCTCTGTGAGCAGCGTGATTCCGCGTTGATACTTCGGCAGATCCTCGCGGTTGATCGTGTAAAGTGAGATCGAATGTCCATTGATCCCGCGCACGACCCTGCCGCGGGTCGTGTCCGAGACCATGAGCCCGAACGTGGCCATGTTATTGTAGCGCATCATGGCCTCTCGATGTTCTTCGCCCATGAGAAGTATCGTAGGAGCCGTGTAGGCAGGCGGCAGGAATATCCCCTCCAGCTTTATTCCTTCCTCGACAAGCGCGTCCGCGTAACAGCCCTGAGGAATGCCATACCAGCCGCGGATATTTTCATCGAATAGCGCCGTCACCTTTGATGCGGGATGCAGCGTGAGGTTTCTGCCGCACTGCCTCGACGAATCCGGAATCCCGGATCGGTCCAGCAACACCGGAGTATGCAGCGATCCGCACGCCGCCACAACCACCTTCGCCTTCACCGTCAACTTCCCGCCTCTCCTGCGCGCGACCGGGTCGATAAAACGCGCATGAACTTCAGACACCTTGCTGCCTTCAAAGACAATTCGTTCGGCCCGGCACTTCGTATAGAGCACGGCCCCTGACTGTAGCGCCAGCGGTAGGGCATTGAGCTGCATGGATTTCTTTGCGTTGGTTGGACAGCCCCAGCAGCAAACGCCGCTGCCGCAGCAGCCCGGGGCGTTGCGCAACAGAGGCTTCACTTCAATGCCAAGCTTCGAGGCGCCGCGCGCAAAAATTTCTGCGGAACGGCCCTGAACTTCGTTTCTAGCAGGCTCCACCTCGAGTATCCGTTCCGCGCGTTCGTAGAAAGACAGCATGACGTCGTTAGACCAGCCCGTAAGTCCGAAACGGTCCGCCCACCACTCGAAAATCTTGGGCGACGCCCGAAAACACGTGCCGGAATTGATTACGGTTGTGCCTCCGGCGCAGCGTCCCAGAGGCACGAGTATAGGCGGCCACCCAAAGGTGTTGGTGAGCCCTCCGGCGCGGTAGAGCTTCTTCGTCATCGTCACCGCGTCGTAGCCGAAATCGTTCACGTCGAAGAAACCGCCCTCCTCGATTATAACGACCTTCCTGCCGGCCTTCGCCAGTTCCATGGCGATAAACGCGCCGCCGGCGCCGGAGCCAACGACGCAGACGTCCGCATCGAAGTTTACGTCTCCCGCGGGAATATCCCTCACGAGATTGGACGTCGGGAAATCCCGGCCGCCGCGAGCGGGCGAGTAACGCGGCGTATATCCAACGCGGCGCTCCACTTCCGGCAGAGAATAATAGTTCATGAAGACCACGGCCTCGAGGAAGCGCTTGATCGTGCGCTTCACCGACCACCATGTGTTATGCCAGGCGCTTACATAACGGAGGCGGAGCTCGGGAGACATCCGCGACATCGGTTTGAATGAGGCGTAGTAGAAGATCGCTAGAAATTCCAGCGCCCACAGACAGAGGCTCCACGCGAGGCGCATGTCCTTTGTAAAATGCTTCAGAAGGTCTTCGATGCGATCCATCAGGGGAGCGAGCTCCGGACTGTCGTCCGGCAAAGACAGGAGCGACGCGGAGAATGACGCGGCGATCCTGCGTTCGTACCTGCTTAGGCGTTTTCTCATCGCTTCTCCGTCGCTCGTTCGGAGCGTATTCCGGGCATGTCAGAAGCATGGGCCCTCTTTATCGCTTCGCGCATGTTGCGCTCGATTGCCGGAGGGTCGTAATCGCTCACCCTCAGGTCCTCGTACACGGTTCCGTCCGGCCCCACGAAGAGAACGGTCGGCCATCCTGCGACGCGGTATCTGGCGATGAGCTGCCGCACGTCCTTTGTCTCGGACGTTGCGTCCACCCTGAGCGGGATGAGCTCGAAGCCCAACCCGATGACGTCGTTTCTCGAAAAGAAATTGCGTTCGAGCGCTCCGCACGGCGGACACCACGCGGCCGTAAAATCGATCATGACGGATTTACCCGTCTGGGCTGCAGCGCGCAGGGCGTCGGTTTCACTGGTCACCCACTCTATTCGCGCGGCGTTCGCAGGGGCCTTGTGCTGCGGGTTCCAGTTGAAGAGCACGCCCATGTAGTACGCCGCCGGGAACAGCAATACGATTCCAAGGGCGCGCCTTATCCAGAGCATCCACGCGCCCCCTTTGAGTTTGCCGGCAAGCTCTCCGTAACATGCGCCGAGCAGCATCATGAGCAGGCCCATCCCGAGGCCGTAGACTATGAGCAGGCCGAAACCTACGAGGTAGCTACCCTGCAGGGCCACGTAACCCAAAAGCGCCGCGAGCACCGGGCCCGAACAAGGCGAGGCGACGAGCCCCAGCCCCATGCCAGCCAGGAAGGCGCCCCAGTATCCCTCGCCCCCGAGCGCATGGAGCCGCGCATGAAGGCGGCGCGGCATGCGGATGTCAAAGGCCCCGAACATCGAGAGGCTCATCGCAATGAAGAAGAGCACGACCAGCGCCAAAAACCACCGCTGCTGATAGAGGAAACCCAGGTTTTTTCCAAAGGCCGCAACGCCGATGCCCAGTGCGGCATAGGTGACCACTATCCCCAGGACCATCACGGCCGAGAGGAGGAAGTTTTCCAGAAAGCGCTTGTGCGGGTGCACACCTACATAGAGGAGGACCACGGGTATCACGGGCCAGACGCACGGCGTGAGCGAAGTCAGCACTCCCGCAAGGAAGACGACGAGCAGCGCAAAGAGAGTTCCGCGCCCCAGCAGAGTCGAGAAATCCTGAACCTGCAGCAGGTGCTTGAGCCCCAGCTGCTCCGGCAGGCTCCTGGGCATTGGCGTTGACTCCTCCTGCGCATGCACGTCCGGATTCTTTGGTTCGACTCGCTCCACCTGCGGCGCTGGCTCCACGACCAGTATGAAGGCGATTTCATCCTCTTCCGGCCTGTAACAGAGCGAAGGAGAACACCCTCTGAAATGCAATAAAGCGGTGAGTTCCTTTCTGCCAGGTTCGAGACCCGCGGGCGCCATGCCTTCTATCGATATGACCGTATCGCCTTTGAAAATACCAACTGTCTTGCCTAAATAAGGGTCGGTGTACTGAATGGGGCGCGGATATCGAATATCTTTTACAAACAGGCCTTCCAGGCTCACAAAATCGAGGTCAGTCTCATCCGCATACAGATAATACCCCTCGGGCGCCCTGATCGTGACGTTGAGATGGAATGGGGTTCCAGCGGAAATCGTCATCGGCGCGTCGTCCCAGAAGACCTGGAACGGCGAAGACGGATTGAGCGCAGCCCGCGCCGTCCCGCCGATGGAGGACAGCATAAAGATGATTGCCAATCCGATGAAACCCCGCAGCTTGCTGCGGGGTTTCCGCCACCCTCTCCCTTGAGGGGAGAGGGAAGGGTGAGGGTGATCGGAAATGTTGCCGATGATTCCCCGCGGCTTGCCGCGGGGAGCTTTCAATATTATCGTCTTTCGCATAGCCCACTCTCTGCGTTATTGCGGCGGCTGTTCAACACGGATCGCTTTTTTACAGCACCAATACCGCAAGGTCAATCATTCCCCTTGAAGTGGCGAAGCCCTTCCGGTATTTTGAAATACGGATGAACAGCGAAAACGCACTATTCCTCAAGACAGCCTTTACGATCGCCTCCAAGACGGACGCAGATGCCGTTGTTGTGCATGTGGATCCCCTGGACGATCTCGTATGCGAGGAACGCATTCCAAAGGGCATAAAGATAATACTGCTCACGAAGAAAAAACACGTGGACGGCAGTGAAGAGGAGAAGAACTCGCTTGCAATGAGCGCAACTGCCGTAATCCAGATTCCTCGCATAGCGCTCACGCGCATCTCGTTGATAAAGATCGGAACCACCCTCGCACTCTCGCAGGAGATCGTAGAGCCTGGAGCAAAGATCGTCTTCGCCGTCGGCCCCACCGAATCGGGATCGCTCGATCTGATACAGATCGTAGACACGTCAAAGGAATCCGAGATCGTGGCGCACAAGGGGCTTGCGAAGATATCTGAAGCGGTTCAGCCGGAACTCTTCCAGGCAGTGCTGAACCTGGCCGTGGAGCTGGCGGATACAGGCCGCGAGGGCAAGTCTATAGGTACTATCTTCGTCGTGGGCGATCATGAACACGTGATGCAGCTCTCCA
Organism: bacterium; assembly: GCA_021810905.1. Taxonomy (GTDB): domain Bacteria; phylum UBA10199; class UBA10199; order 2-02-FULL-44-16; family JAAZCA01; genus JAJZQH01. The sequence goes on along the minus strand of JAJZQH010000014.1, from coordinate 54,802 downwards.
AGCAGATGATCATGAACCCCTTCAAGGGCTACGACGAGGATGAACGAAACATACTCACCACCTCGCTCAAGGAGACCATCCGCGAGTTTGCCGCTATGGACGGCGCCTTCGTGATAGCCGACGACGGGACCGTGCTCGCTGCCGGACGCTACCTGGGCGCTGCTATCGATGAATCGCAGCTTCCGCGCGGTCTAGGGAGCCGGCATATTGCTGCGGCGGGCATCACAAGCTTGACCCGGGCTGTGGCCTTTGTTATATCGCAGTCCTCCGGCGACGTACGTATCTTCAAGGACGGCCGGATAATAATGCATATCGAGAAGGCCCCGGCAAAAAAATGACACACGAGAGGACAGAGAACCTATGACTACGAAGGCACAAAAGCCAGGCGAAGGACTGATGTACGACACAAGGCTGCTCGAGCGGAATCTCCGCCTCGGCAGGCTTGATACCGCGGAATATGAGGCCTTTCTCAAGAAGTTGCCCGACGACGAGGCAAAAGGCGAGTACATGGAATTCAAAGACGAGTCTGTTCAGGATCCTCCGACTCCTACCGCGGATCAGCTCACGTTCACGTCAGGCTAGTGGCGTCACACTCTTCATCTCCCTCGACAATATCTCTCCGGCATGAGCGATCAGCCGCTGTCCTACTGCGCTCTGCTGCGGTCTTTGGCCCGTGAGCCGCTCGATCGAGGTAATCCCCCTGCCATGTATCCCGCATGCGATGATATGTCGGTATGCAGCGAGGTCGCAGTCCACGTTAAGCGCGAGTCCGTGCTGAGTGACGCCATGAGATACGTTCAGACCTATGGCCACGATTTTGTCTGTTCCAACCCAGAGTCCCGGGTTCACCGGATCTCGCGTTGCGCAGATATCGAAATCCGCGAGCGTGCGGATACACATCTCCTCCAGCGCAAACACAAAATCCGCTACACCCATTCCGAATGAAGAGAGTTCGCAGATAAAATAAGAGACGAGCTGTCCCGGGCCGTGGTACGTCGCGCGGCCGCCCCTGTTCGACTTGATGAGTTCTATTCCCTCGGCTGAGAGTGTGGACTCAGTCGAGACGACGTCCGCGATGCATTCCTTGCGGCCCATGGTGATGACCGGAGGATGTTCCACGATGAGCATCCTGTCTGTTATAACCGCTTCACTCCGCTCAGCGCGCAACTTCTCCTGCAACGACCACGCCTCGCGATAAGGCATGCGCCCGAGATCCTGCCATTCCATCACCGCATTTTGATATTGGGATTTGGTCATTGGGATTTGTTTCATCGTCGGAATCTTTATGTCAGACCTATTTCCTCCACTTCCCTATATGCGCCCTTCCACTCGCGAAGCCTGCCGTGCGGGATCCGGTCCCTGCCGTGCAGTATCTCCGTGAACGTGAGTTTGAGCGTCCTTCCCATGGTGCCGATGTCCAGGCTTATCATCTCATTCCAGATTCCAGTGTTGAAATACTGTTTGCCCCCCGCGAAGACCCTCGCCGCCGCGCGGTGTCCGTGGCCGAAGACGACGATGCGCACATTCGGATGAAGCGCAAGGATGCGCTTTGCGCTGCGATCCATCTTTACCGGGAAGGAAAATTCCTTTGCGATTTTGAGGAACTCGCGTCTGCCGAGGTCGCCGTTGCCGCCGATACCCAGCAACACCTGCAGAAAATAGAAAAGCCCCGCAAACGCGGTCCTGATGGCAAAACACGTATCGTGAATCAGCGCCCACCTGAGATAGATCCTGAACGGAAAAACCTTGTCGATATATCGCCTGCCGCGCTTCACGCGGTTGAGGAAGCGGATCACGAAGATGTCGCCCCACGGCAGGTTCAAGACGGACTCGCCCCTGTCGTTCTCAATGATTGGCCGCGCGAAGTCCATGCGGTTCTCGGCCACCTGCTGATTCCCGTGTTCGATCCAGACGCCGTCCGATATGTAAGCCGGCGTTTCATGCACGCGCACGGAGGGACCCAGCCTGTTAACTACCATCTGGCGAACCGATTGCCATAACAGGCCCACGTCGTGGTTGCCGATCATGAATACTATGGAATGATGAGGCGCAGCGGCGAATTGCGCGAGCCCGTCGAAGACATCGGCGTGACCGGAGAATATCAAGCCAGTGCGCCGAAGGGCTACGGCCTCAGTGATGAATTGGGGTCGCTCTTCGTCTGGAAAGAGCTGCAGGTGGTTGAAGAAATCGCCGTTGATCACGAGTTCGACTTCCCGCCTGGCGTTTTCTCCGGATGAATAATAATTCAGGAACTCCACGAACTTCGCATCCTGAAAAAAATCCTCGAGATAGTTGGCAGTGCCGTCGGACAACTCAGGCCCGCCGCCAATATGAAAATCGCTCACCACCAGCGTTATTTTTTCTTTGGACATGAAATATCCCTACGCGGTTCGTGTTTCGTGGATCGTGGTTCGTAACACCGCCCAGGAACTGGAGGTCTTTAACGATTTACGATTTACGGCTTCCAAGGCGATGCTGCCTGAGTATCTGCAATCCCATGGATACGTATCTTGCGCCGCTGGCGACTATCAGGGCCGCGGTCGCGTAGATCGTCCAGACGAGCAATTCATCTGCCCTCACTCCCGAGATCATGAGCTCCGGCTTCCAGATCGTCACAAGTCCCAGCACGGCGGTACCAATCTGGAAGAGTGTCGCGAACTTCGAAATCACCGCAGGCCTGTACGGGAGCGGCGCTCGCACGTGTTCAAGGTAGAATATCCCGCCTACAATCATGACGTCGCGGGCAAGGGCGAGAGCGGCGAACCACCAGGGCAGCGCGCCGATCCAGGCAAGCGATATGAAGCAGCTCTGAACCAGCAGCTTGTCGGCGATTGGATCGAGCAGCGCGCCGCCCTGCGAGCGCTGCCTCAGCATGCGCGCAACAGTACCGTCTATGAGATCGGTGAAGCCTGCGAAAATAAATACCGCCAGCGCCCAGCCGTATTGACCGATCACGAATAAGACTACAAAGACCGGCGCCAGCACCAGACGCGAGAGGGTTAGGATATTTGCCGCGGTCAATTCCATATCAAGAGACCTCTCATCTTTCAGCAAGCCTTCCCTGGATCTGCGTCACCATGTCGATGCAAGCCTGCCTGATGGCACGGATTCGGCCGCCTTCGCCCTCGCCGGGTTGAGAACACCGGACTCCGGATGCCGTTGCTATGCGCCTCCGGGAAGCGGTATCGACCGCCTTGCACCGCGCGGACGCGCACGCATCGCCGGCTCCGCCGGATCTCCAGCCTGGTTTCTCCACGACCGCCCTGCACGCGAGCACGACAGATGCGCTGTTGTCGACTACGGATGATGCGCGCACCAGAGTTTCGTTGGGCATCATGCTCACGTCGTTATAGCGCTTGAACACCGTTCCGTAGCGCCTTGCCGACGCCCTCTGATCTTCGGAAAACGAAACTGCCGCAGCGGCGTACCCGCGCGAAGCAAGGGCCTCGCCTATCGAGGCCTCGCATTCGTTGAAATTCGCCTCGCCGCCCGGTATCGAGTTGAAATATGACTTGATCCAGCTTCCAAGTATCCGTTCGGAGGCAAAGAATGTAACCAGCTCACGGCGCGGTTCATCAGCCGTACGCGCAAAAGCCGCAGTGCTGACGAGCAATATGATGATCGAAAATGCACGCGCCTTTCGCGCCATTCAAAAATCCCTCCAGGATCGTTGAAATACACAATCAAAAGAAAAAGTTCCAGTCAAAATAAACAGTTGGCTGCCGCCCGTTCGCTAGCTCCCTTCGACGTATCGGCGGTATTTGCCGAACTGCTTCGCATGCAGCTCGCATTCGACCCTTATACGATCCTCGCAGTACTCGACCAAAGTGACGTGTCCAAGGCGATAGAGTTCGGAGAGCACGTCGCCGCGATCTTGAGGAAGGCTCAGGGTAACGCTTCTGAATTCGACCGTAAGCATCTTGTCCAATCTCTCCGTGATCTCGCCTATCCCCTGCCCAGTGATCGCGGAGACGCGAACGGCATCGCGATCTCCGCGATAAAACACGGCCGGCAGGTCGCATTTGTTGACGACGTCGAGCACGGGTTTTTTGCCCAGGCCCAGCTCGGCGAGCACGCCCTCCACGATCTTCACGTGCATGGCCGCCTCTTCATCGCCGCCGTCGATTACGTGCAGAAGCACGCTCGCTGCTTCCACTTCCTCAAAAGTGGACTTGAACGACTCCACGAGTTCGTGGGGAAGCCTGCTGATAAAGCCCACTGTATCCGCGAGAAGCACCTCCCTGCCTGATGGAAGCCTGAGCCTGCGCACGGTAGGGTCGAGCGTTGCGAAGAGTTTGTCTTCGACAAAGACGCCGGCGCCTGTCAGTGCGTTCATGAGCGTGGACTTGCCGGAGTTGGTGTAGCCAACGAGCGATACGAGCGGAATGGGAATGGAGGCGCGCTTGCGGCGGTGAAGACCGCGGTGCGCGCGCACGTGCTCGAGCCCGCGGCGCAGCCTTGTAATTCTGTCGCGCATGCGGCGTCTATCGTACTCCAGCGCCGTCTCGCCAGGCCCCCTAGTGCCTATGCGGCCGGTCTGTTGAGAGAGCATCTTGCCGCGGCCCACGAGCCTGGGCCCGAGATACTCCAACTGGGCCAGCTCCACCTGGAGTTTACCCTCGTTGGAGCGCGCGCGCTGCGCGAAGATGTCGAGGATCACCGCCGTCCTGTCGAGCACGAGGACGCCGAGTTTATCCTCCAGATTTCTATTCTGGACCGGGGAGAGTTCGCAGTCGAGCACAACTAGTTCAGCGGCGAGTTCGACTACCTTTGCAGCAAACTCCTCCGCCTTGCCTCGACCGATGAACGTGGCGGGATCTATGCGCCGCACCTCCTGCGAGCTCTTGCCAACGACAACGCCGCCAGCGGTATCGATCAGCCGTTCGAGCTCGGAAAGCGATCGCTCCATCGCACGCCGCGACATCCGCCCATGGCGCACTCCCACGATGAGCGCGCGCTGAGGCCCGAAACGCCCTGCAATGGACTGCGTTGACTTGGAGCCAGTCAGCGACCGATCCTCGCCCTGAAGTCGTCAAACATCTGTCGGAACGTCTTGAGCAGCTTTTTGGCGTTTGATCCGCCCGCCTCTCCCACTATGAAGCTCCCCCTCAGCGCAAGCTTGCTCTGCGTATCGGAGTAAACAAGGGCCCCGTCGGAGGTATCGGAGATCTGCCCCACCAGCTCCATGCCGTCCATCTTGATTCCAAGACCGGAGAGGTCTGTGTACACGCCGCCGCCAACGACCCCGCCGCCGAAGTTGGTTCCATATCCGCCGCCGACGTGGAATCCGCCCGGGAGGCCGAGCTTGACCTTGTCCTGCGTCTTGCCGACGAGCGTAAATTCGGCCACGTACTGCGCCTGCGCGATGCGCCCGCGTCCTTCGTACGACTGCTCCTTCTGGACGTTGCCCACCGTCTCGCCCCTGCCCGAACAGCGCAGACCTGCGTCAAAGCATGCCTGCATGGCGATGCGGTGGATTTCCGTGACCTCGCTCTTATTCAGCGTGAAACCGTCGGTCTTCACGGGGTAGATCGACACGCGTAGGTTGCTCATCTGCGCCGGAGCCTGGGAGGGCTCGTTTGCCGCGGCAATATCGCCCGACTGAGGCGGCCTCTTGCTGGCGCCAAACGCCGCGCCTGCCGCGAACGTGAACGCCACTGCCACTGCCATTGCCACTGCTTTCTTCGAATGCATGTTGCCTCCTTGTTTCGTCGTTAGTCGTTAGTCGTTCGTAATTCGTGGTGCGTTGATCGTAAAAACGTCCATGTTCTTGAGGCCGTCACGATCGACGAACGACTAACGACGAACGACGGTTTTCAAGATACAAACCTCGTAACGCTGTGCCCGAATAGTTTATCGACTGTAGCAACAAGCTGCGGAGAAGGCGAGAGTTTCATCTCCTCCGGCAGCGAGAGCACAGTCTCAGTTTTTTCAGGCACGATGAGATGCACGAACGCCGGGCACTCACCGGGATAGCGCGATAGTATGTTCTTCAGCTGCGCCAGGTGGTTGGGCGTAACCTCCGGCTGATGCAGGAAGAAGTGCACGCTCTTGGTGAGCCTCTGCGGAACGTCTTCGATCGGCCAGATCGACTTTGCAATGATCTTGACGCTTTCACCGTCCGCATCGGCCGTCCCCACCACGAACAGCGGACGATCGCCCTTGATGAGCGACATGGACTCCGCGAAGGGCTCGGAAAAGACCACGACCTCCGCCGTGCCCTTGAGATCCTCAAGCGTAACAAATCCCATCCGGTCGCCGCGCTTTGTCGTGATCTCACGGAGCTTCGCCACGACTCCGCCGAGCCGCACCTCCTGATTATCTGAGATCTCAGGAAGCGCGGCCGTATCCGTGTTCGCATATTGCGTGAGCAGCTCCTCGTATTGCGCAAGAGGATGGCCGGTGATGTAGAACCCGAGGGACTCCTTCTCGTAAGCGAGCAGCTGCCGCTCGCCCCATTCGGAAACGTCCGGCAGCTCCGGTTCCGGAAGCGCATGCCCCGCACCCGACATGAGATCGAATAGCCTGGACTGTCCGCTCTGCCGGTCGCGCTGCCTGGAGGCGGCCATCTCCATCGCCCGATCCAGCGCCGTCAAAAGCGCCGCGCGCGCCGCCTTTGTGGAGTCGAAGGCGCCGCACTTGATGAGGCTCTCTATCACGCGACGGTTCACCCTGCGGGAATCGACCCGCTCGCAGAAATCAAAGAGCGACGCGAAAGGCCCGCCCTCGTTGCGCACCGCGATGATGCTGTCGATGGCGGCCTCTCCCACGTTCTTCACCGCAGCCAGACCGAAGCGTATCGTCCCCTGCTCCACTACCGAAAAATCGCGCTGGCTCTCGCCCACGTCCGGAGGCAGCACCTTGAGCCCATGGCTGCGGCAGTCGTTCATGTAGCGCAGTATCTTGTCCGTGACGTCCTTTTCCGACGTGAGCAGCGCTGCCATGAACTCCGTGGGATAGTGGAATTTCAGCCACGCGGTCTGATAGGAGACCATCGCGTACGCAGCGCTGTGCGACTTGTTGAAGCCGTATTCGGCGAACTTGGCCATCAGGTCGAAGATGAATTCAGCCTTTTGTTTGGAAATTTTATTCGCCACGGCGCCGGTTACGAACCGCTCGCGCTGCTTGGCCATCTCCTCGGGTTTTTTCTTGCCCATGGCGCGGCGGAGGAGATCGGCTTCGCCCAGGCTGTAGTTCGCGAGCAGATTCGCTATCTGCATCACCTGCTCCTGATAGACGATCACGCCGTACGTCTCGCGCAAAATCCCCTCTAGTTGCGGCAGTTCGTACTTGATAGCCTTGCGGCCGTGCTTGCGGTCGATGAAGTCGTCCACCATGCCCGAGCCCAGAGGACCGGGGCGGAAGAGCGCGACTAGAGCAACGATATCCGGGAACGCGCTGGGCTTGAGCTTCATCACCAGATCGGTCATGCCGGAGCTTTCGAGCTGGAATACGCCGGCGGTGTCGCCCTTTGAGAGGTTCTCGTAGACGAGCGGATCGTCGAGCGGGATCGAGTCTATATCGATGCGCTCTCCGGTACGCGCACGTATCAGCTTGAGCGCGTCGTCTATCACCGTGAGGGTCTTGAGCCCCAGGAAATCGAACTTGATCAGCCCCACCTTTTCCACGCACTTCATGTCGAACTGCGTCACGACTTCGTCGTTCTGGCCGCGATAAAGCGGTACGAACTCCGTTAGCGGCTGGTCGGAGATCACAACGCCCGCCGCATGCGTGGACGCATGGCGCGGATAACCCTCGAGCGCTCGCGCGATCTCCAGGAGCCGCGCCACCTGCTTGTCCTTTGCCGCCGTCTCCTTGAGCTTTGGTTCAATCTTCACGGCCTCGTCGAGCGTCATGCCCAGCGTCGCCGGTATCAACTTGGCGATCCGGTCCACGTCCCCGTAAGGCAGCCCCATTACTCTGCCCACGTCGCGCACCACCGCGCGCGCCTTCATCTTTCCGAACGTGATGATCTGGCTCACGTTGCCGTACTTCTTCGCCACATACTCGATCACCTCTTCACGGCGGCGCATGCAGAAGTCTATGTCCACGTCCGGCATGCTGATGCGCTCGGGGTTCAAGAATCGCTCGAAGAGCAGGCCGTGCTCGATCGGGTCTATGTTGGTGATGCCCAGGCAATACGCGACAAGGGAGCCGGCTGCAGAGCCGCGGCCCGGCCCTACCGGCAGGTCGATCGAGCGCGCGTGCGCTATGAAATCGGCCACTATGAGGAAGTAACCGGCAAAACCCATAGAAATGATGACCTTGAGCTCCACCTCCAGGCGCTCTTCGTAATCCTTCCTCGTCTTATCCTTATCCTCAGTGTGGCGGGCGAGCACCGTCTCGAGCTTTCCGGCCAGCGCCTCCCTTGCGCGCTCGTCCAGATACGCGGCCAGGTCCCTGCCTTCCGGCGGCACGAACTTGGGGAAATGATAGGTCTTGAAGTCAAAATCCAGGTTCAACCGCTCGGCGATGGCCACGGTGTTGGAGATCGCCTCAGGGCAGTCGGCAAAGAGTTGGGACATCTCCTCGGGCGATTTGAGGTAAAATTCGTCCGAGCCAAGGCGCATGCGGTTGGGCTCGTCGATTGTCTTGGCGGTCTGGATGCACAGGAGTGCATCGTGGACCGGGGCGTCCTCGCGATGGATATAATGAACGTCGTTAGTGGCCGCGAGCCCTATGCCCAGCTCCTGGCCCAATTCCTTGATTCCCTCTTTTATCCTGGCTTGTTCCGGCAACCCGTGGTCTTGCACCTCAAGAAAGAGGCGGTTATTTGTGAAAATAGAAGCGAGTTCCAAAGCCGCAGCCTTTGCGTCTTCAAATCTCCCTTCAGATAAGGCAAATGGCACCTCACCCTTCAAGCAACCCGAGAGGGCTATGAGCCCGGCATTATTTTCTCTCAATATTTCTTTGTCTATTCGAGGCTTATAATAAAAACCCTCCAAATAACTTGAACTAATCAGGCGGCAGAGGCTGCGAAAGCCTTCGCGGTTTTTTGCGAGCAAAGTGATGTGTGAGAGCGTGCCCTCCTGCTTGAGGTCGCGCGTGTGACGGCTCCCCTTGGTGAGCAGGTAGCACTCGCAACCGATACACGGCTTGACCCCTGCCTTGGAGAGCGTCTGATAAAATTCGATGGCGCCAAATAGGTTGCCGTGGTCGGTGAGCGCCAGGGCCGGCATCCGGAACTCCTTGGCCCTCTCGGCCAGGACCTCGATGGGCGCGGCGCCGTCCAGCAGGCTGTAGTATGAATGCACGTGCAGATGTACGAAATTGGCGTGCTGCATGGGTTTGCGAGATTAAGCATAGCCCGCGGAAAGAATCAATCGCGATAAGCGGATATCCGCGACCCGTGGAACCTGTTCCTCTCAATCATCGATCGGAAATAGGACACAACTTCTGGGCGAAAGTTCCGATAACAGGGTCATCGCCGAGATGCGGCGGTTGGAGGAGATGTGGCCCGGATACTGCTGAATGCATCAACTACAAGGGTAATCGTTCGATTCATCGATACGTCTCACGAGGATTCGCTCGCCGCAAAAGACGCGCGCCTGATCCGGGACTCCCTCCGGATCACTCATAGAGGTGTAGCTTCGGTCGACGATCGCTATGAGGTGATCGACGCCCTGTCGCACGTCCTCTCTGGAGACGCGCTCAAGAGGCTGACAGACGGGCGCGACAGCGCTGCATCCAAGGGCGGCAAGTCCCGAAGGAAGTCCAGCCCAGCCCTCCATAAAAAGTTCGAGGAATTGATAGTCGGCTCCTCGACGCTCAGAAAGATTGCGGATGAATCCTCAGAGACCCCCATCTCGCTCGTGAAGGCGCTCGTCCGGCAAAGATGCGCGATCGAGAAGAAACTCGCAGAATTCACGGAAGCTGACCCATGGCGCATCGGATGCAAACTCTCGGCCCTCGTCGCCGCCCTGGTTGAGACAAACAGCCTGGCCCCGAGGACGGACTGGCAGACGGCCGTATGGCTGGCCAGCGCCGCAGAGATCTATGAGCGAAGCAGCATCCTCCGGTCAGTGAGCAAACAGGATCTCTCCTCTCCGCAGCGGCTCATGAAAAAGCTGGCTGAACTTCGGCCGCATATCCTCAAGACGAAGAGACAGACAAGACGATCTGATGGGGTTCACGTACAAACCGCTCCCTATTCCTTTCTGACTCTGACGCGCGCCCTGATTGCGGCAGGGCGAATCTCCGAGAGGGCCTCGCGGGAATTTGAGACTACGGCTCAATACCGCGACTTTTACGAACGGTCCCCGGCTTTGCAACGGATGGATTCCTCGCTCACGGCGTGCCCTGAGGCATTCATTGCAGCATTGCCTCGAATCCGAAAACAGCTCATAGATGAAAAGAGCGAGGTTCGAGACATTCGCGCGGAGTATAGCTATTCCACAATATTCAGAATGCTGGCCGCAGCCGGCGTCATACCCGAAGGCAGGGCCGAGATGTTCGGACGGTGGGCGAGCGCAATGGAGCTCTTTGAACGATCCGCTCCCCTGCGTTCCATAGCGCCCGAGGATCTAATGGATGCGCCGACAATGGTCGCGAAACTCAGATCCATTCGTGCCCAGGTCATTGGGGCTGAATCCCGCTCCCGCCTGAGCATCGCCACGATGTACCTGGCCTGCCTTGCGGGACATGGCATGCTCTCGGGTGCAAAAGGAAAATCGAAACTTCAGGGCCTGCTTCGCGTCGCGGATGCCATCGAACTCTACCATCATTCCAGGATCCTGCAGTCGATCGCCTCAAAAGATATCCCCACCTTCGACCTCCTCTACGATGAACTCAGAAAGGCGGCTCCACGGGTATCCAGGGAACAGAAAAAATTACGTCGCCAGAGCTCTCGCTGCATTCCAACGGCCTATTCCGTTTCCACGCTGATGTGTGCACTGCAGTACAGCGGCGCGCTCAAGGCCGATCAGGCGATCAAGGACCAGTCACGCGTGACCAGCGCGCGCACGATCTTCGACCGTTCGGCAACCCTGAAGGGAATACATCCTGCGCTCCTTGCCGACGATCTGCAGCTCACCCGTTTTCTGGTCGCGCGAAGAGACCGCATCGCAGTTGAAAATCTCAAGGCACGGGGCGACATCCCCGCAGATGCATATCATTTCCCCGAGGCCGAGCGGCATTATGCGCTGGGTACCCTCGTCGGTGCGCTCAGGGCTGGCGGTCTTCTTGATGATAAACGGGCCGCAAAACTCCATAAGGAAATCGCAGGTCCGGCCGAATATTTTCTCCGACGCAGGGAAACGATCGAGCCGCACCTCCGTGAACTCATCGCGCAAGGACATACCCTCCACACCCTCAAGGGCGTGGATCTTCGTCTCTTCGTCGCGCTGAACGATCCGTCAAAATCGATCAGCGGCAATTACGTGAGGAGCGTGCTGATCATGGGCGCCTGGATGATGACGGAGCCGGCGCCGCGCCTGCGCAGCATCCTGCACGCTGCGGAAATCGTGGACATGGCGCTCTCCACGGCGCCCGAACATGAGATGCCCGAAGAAATCCGCGCAAGACTCCTTCGCGCGAGGGAATCTGCTTCACGCGAGCCTGCGAAGGCGCGTACGGATGCGGTGCTCGCAGTGAAGGAGATGATCGAAGGCTCCAAGAGCCAGAAGGTTTCGGCCGCGGGAGAGAATGCATCAGACTATTTCGCTGAAATGGACTCGATCGTCGAATGGAACGGGGATGCGATCGATGAAGGAGCAACACTCAACATCGATTCCGCCGCCACACTGTCGCCTATCTCCATGCACTTGGGCACGGTTTTCCGGTGATCTTCGTCTGCCCAGGGCATTGCAGAAAGTGAGGACTCCGGTGCCAGGCACCGCTCGTCTCGCTTGTCGCTCGTCGGTCTGTTGAATTCCCGCAACAGGATTTCCACTGTAACACGATTTTCACGCAACTTCGGCGATTTTCAGCCGATAATAAGTATGGAGGGGGCTTAAGGACGGCCCTATGGCAGACTTTGTATCGGCACTTATCTCTGCGTCACAACCCGCTGAAAATGCATTCGTTTTTGAAATCTCGGACAAAAACCTGGTCCTCAGCTCCGAAGAGGTTGCGTGTATCTCGAATACGCTGGGTCTGACCCCTGGCGATATCTACGTCGATGCGAACGGAACTGCCTGCGCCTCAAACGTAGATGCAATCGCTCGAATAATAGATCATGTCCCCTGCCAGTGCTTCGATTCTCTGCCCTGGTGGCAAGAAGCTATTCGGGCGGTAATAGCCAAAGGCCAGGTCCCGTCGAAGTGTGAGGAGTTCCAGGAGTTGCTCGAACTCTATCGTCCATTCCTGCCTGAGGAGCCGGATCCCCCGGAATCAGGTCCGGAAAGGTTCTTAGGAAACCCGTCGTGCATGAGCACCGCGTCCCTGGATCCGCTCCAGTTTTCTGCGATGGTATTCGGGCGCCATTACCTATAGTTCAAAAACCTTTCATCCACTGATACAAGCCGACACCGTCACTACCGAAGAGCAAGGTCGGCTGACCCAGGAAAAGAAGGCTTTCATACTTTGCCAGATTAGATATCACCGTGAAGAGCGGAGGCGACAAAGGTTTCAGCGCAAAATATTCGTATTCGAAAGTCGTCTCACGCCATTTTAAACATTGCGGTTTATCCTTGCAAACATACGTTGCTTCTTTGAGTACTCGCCCCACGGCATCCACATCTTCAGCTTGAACAACGTACGCCAATTTATTGTCCTCGAAAATTGACATCTTCTTGGGCATACCGTTTTCATATGTGATCTGAGAGAATCTGTTAATCGGAGTTGCGTGATCCTGGGTCTGGCCTGCCACGCTCAGAACAGCATCCTGATTTTCGTCGATACTCTCTACAGAACCGTCATTGCCGTACGCGATAGCAACCCTGTCGGAAAGTGGTATCGTATTGGGACGATCATTAACAGTGAGGTAATTGGGCAAACCGTCCGTATTGAAGGTAGATACTTCGTTCCAATCTGCATTTTTTTGATATGTCCCGCTAGAACTTTTACTCGTCTTGGAACCATATCTGATTCCTTGATTATAACCGTAATCGTACCATCCGATTAGATTCACGGTTGGATCGACATCCGACATTGGACCATCATAATCCTTTTCCGTAGAGAGCTTTCCAGAAGGACCGTCATAGCTGTATACAACAATGCCTTCCACATTATTGGAGGGAATGCTCTTTTTAACGATCTTGGTCGCCTTATTATTTAAGTATGTAAAATCATATTCATACGAACCACCGAAATAAGTTTCCTGTATGTTTGAAAGCACCCCGCTTTCAAAATTAAGGGTGTATGAACGCGTATCCGCCACTTCGCCATAATTGGAGGGAGATGTTTTATATTCAGTGTAGACGATACGCTTCGGAATCGCGATGCCTCCCTCAATATTTATGGCTGACTTCATTACAGGCATTACTTGCTTTTGGATCTGGTATTGCGGTGTTGCCGGAGCGGTTTTGACGGCGCCCGGCTGAACCGGCATTACCTGTTGCACGCGTATTTCGGAAGTCTGAGAGACAGGCGCTGCAAGGGCGGAACCGGCTGCAAGCATAAACACACCAATGACAAAGACGATTATTGTTCTGTTTTTCATAAGAACCTCCTCACCTATTATACAGCAAATATCGTGCCGCGAACGGGCTATCTGTATTTCAGAAAAAACTCTTTCTATTGATGGGGTTGTAATGCACGGCGCAACATTGTGATTTCTCAAATCAGGAAAAACACGCGCGGTTGTCAATATTTTGGCGATCTTTACCGGCTTCCATTACCGACATGGCATCAGGTTGAATACGAGGAAAGAAAACAGCTCGTGGGCGAAAACCGCGATGAACGGTCGCGCGAAGGCAATCGGCCAACACGCAATATCATCTATAGGGATTGACGATCAGCTCTTCCACTTCAACAACCGGACGATCTTCCGCGTCCGCGCGTATGGCAGCTCCGTCGTCTTCGACATATGGGTTCCGGAGTTCGCAGTCGATCGTTGCGTCAAACTTTGAACAGAGGAAGGGATGCGCGCCCTTGATCGATTTCTTCTGTATGCCCGGAGACGTGTAGGGGTTGGCGTAGAGATCTCTCGATGCAGATTCTCTTTCCGCGATAAAAGAGTCAGTCTGCAGGCTTTCGGGCGTTGTCGCCGGCCTACTCACGGGCGTATCGATATAGGGGTTCGCATTGAGATCCCTGCATTCACCGTCAGCATCGGCCAAGCGCTTTCCGTCCGTATGCAGAACTCTCTGAAGAACGTTCACGCGCCCTCCCTCGATCGTGTCCAGGATACCTATTATTTATCGTCGTTTTCGCAAAGAAGTTGCTATCTATCTGAATGGGCTGAATCCAGGCGCTCCCTCTCGGGATTTCCGTCGCTGGCGTTGCTTGCCTTGCTGGCTTTTCCCGCCGCCGTTCATTCCCATTCTATCGTCGCTGGAGGCTTTGAGGAGATGTCGTAGACCACGCGGTTGATGCCGCGGACCTCGTTGATGATGCGGTTGGAAATGCGGCCAAGTACCTCGTACGGCAACTGCGCCCAGTCGGCGGTCATGCCGTCTGAGGAATTCACCGCTCGCACGGCCACTACATTTTCATAGGTGCGCTCGTCTCCCATCACACCTACGGATTTTACCGGGAGCAGCACGCAGAAGGATTGCCAGAGCGAATTGTAGAGGCCAGCGCCCTTGACCTCATCCATCATTATATCGTCCGCTTCGCGCAGCAGATCGCAGCGTTCCTTTGTCACAGCGCCCAGTATGCGCACCGCGAGCCCTGGACCGGGGAACGGCTGACGCCGGACGATCTCGTCGGGCAGGCCAAGCTCGCGGCCGACCTCCCGAACCTCGTCCTTGAAGAGCTCCCGGAACGGCTCGATGAGTGCAAGCCCCATCTTCTCCGGCAGCCCTCCCACGTTGTGGTGGCTCTTGATCACCGCAGACGGTCCCTTGAATGAAACGGATTCGATCACGTCCGGGTAGAGTGTGCCCTGCGCGAGAGATGAGACCCCTTTGATGCGCCGCGCCTCTTCCTCAAAGACCGCGATAAACTCGTTTCCGATGATCTTGCGTTTCTGCTCCGGATCTTCCACGCCGGCGAGCCGCGCGAGGAACCGTTCGGATGCATGAGCCACGTCGAGGTTGATGTGGAAGTGGCCGCGGAAGACGCGCTCCACCTTCTCGACCTCGTTCTTGCGCAAAAGCCCGTTGTCCACGAAGATGCAGAAGAGCCTCTCGCCGATCGCGCGATGCAGAAGCACCGCGGCGACCGATGAATCCACTCCTCCCGAGAGGCCCAGTATCACCTTCCCCTCGCCCACTTTCTCGCGGATCGCATGGATCTGCGTCTCCACAAAGGATGACATGGTCCACGTGGGCTCACATCCGCAAATCGTATGCGCGAAGTTTTTGAGGAGCGTTGAACCCTCCGGCGTATGCACGACCTCCGGATGGAACTGCACGCCGATGAGCTTTCCGTCTACGCTCGCCATCGCGGCGTACGGCGAATTTCCACTGCGAGCGATGGCGCGGAATCCCGGCGGTATCTCTTCCACCCGGTCGCCGTGGCTCATCCACACTGGCATGGGCCACTCCTTCACGCCGTTGAAGAGCGGATGCGATTCCTCCGCCTGGATCAAGGCCCTGCCATACTCGCGCTTGCCGGATTTTTCCACCTTGCCGCCGAGCACGTGCGCCATGGACTGCATGCCGTAGCAGATGCCAAGCACCGGCACGCCCAATCCGAGCACGGCTGGATCGAGTTTAGGCGCTGTATCCGCGGTCACCGAAGCCGGCGAACCGGAGAGAATTATGCCTTTTGGTTTGAATTCACGAACGCGCTCGATAGGCCAGGTGCAAGGCTGGATCTCGCAATAGACGTGATGCTCGCGGATGCGCCGCGCGATGAGTTGCGTGTACTGGGAACCGAAGTCTAATATGAGGATGCGATTTTGGTCCATGGTATCAACTTCGTACGTTGGTACGTTAGTACGTTGGTACGTTAGTTAAAGGATCGTGATCGAACATGGTGTTCTAAACCTGACAGCTCACACGCTTAACGAACGTACGAAAGTACTAACGTACTAACGTACTAACGTACCACCATACTATCACTAAGTTTATTCCTGCCAGTAATTCGGTGCTTCCTTGGTGATGATCACGTCGTGCACGTGCGACTCGCGCAGGCCGGCCGCGGTGATTCGGATGAACTTCGTCTTTGTGGAGAGTTCCTCGATCGAGGCGACGCCTGTATATCCCATGCCCGAGCGCAGCCCGCCGATCATCTGATAGAGCACGTCGCGCAGCTTGCCTCGATACGGCACCCTGCCCTCGATGCCCTCGGGCACGAGCTTGCCGGCCTCGGTTACGTCGCCCTGGAAGTAACGATCCTTGCTCCCCTTCTGCATGGCGGCAATGGAGCCCATGCCGCGGTAGACTTTGTAACTGCGGCCCTGGTAGAGGACGACCTCTCCCGGAGATTCGTCCGTACCGCCGAACATGGAGCCTATCATCACGCTCGATGCGCCGGCAGCGAGCGCCTTTACGATATCTCCGCTGAATTTTATCCCGCCGTCAGCGATCACAGGAACGCCGTGCTTACGCGCGTAGTGCGCTACGTCCGCCACTGCGGTGATCTGCGGGACGCCGCAGCCGCCTACCACGCGGGTCGTGCAGATAGAGCCGGGGCCGACGCCGACCTTCACGCCGGACGCCCCCGCATCGATGAGCGCCTTTGCCGCATCCGCTGTTGCGATATTGCCGCCGATTATCTGGGCGTCCTTGAATGCGTCTCGCAACTTTTTCACCATGCCTATGACGCCGGCGGAATGCCCGTGCGCGGTATCTACAACGACGGCGTCCACGCCGGCCGCGAGCAAGGCCTCGGCGCGCGCGAATTCAGCCTCGCCCACGCCCACTGCAGCTCCCACCCTGAGACTGCCGCGCGAATCCTTTGCCGCGTTCGGGTATCGCGTTGCGGTCTTGAGATCGCGCACCGTCATGAGCCCGGCGAGATTCCCGTCCTTGTCGATGAGAGGGAGTTTCTCGATGCGTCGCTCGCGGAAGATCGTGCGCGCCTCATCGAGCGTTATGCCCTGTGCCGCGGTGACGAGCCTGTCTCTCGGGGTCATGAGTTCGATGACCTTGCGCGATAGGTCGTCTTCAAAAGTGATGTCGCGATTCGTGATGATGCCGACGAGCCTCATGCCGTCGGTGACCGGAAAACCCGAGATATTATGCTCTCGCGATAACTCCCGCAGTTCCGAGAGCGTCATCGATGGTGATACCGTGATCGGCTCCGTCACCACGCCGCTTTCGTATTTCTTCACACGCATGACCTCTGCAGCCTGCCGATCAGCGGTCCAGTTCTTGTGGATGATGCCGATTCCGCCCTCTTGCGCCAGGGCGATTGCCGTCGCGGCCTCGGTGACCGTATCCATTGCAGCGGAGACGAGCGGGATGTTGAGCGTAATTTCGGAGGTTAGCTTTGTAGCGATATCTACGTCTTTTGGCAGGAGTTTCGAGTGCCCAGGTATTAGCAGGACATCGTCAAAAGTGAGCCCTTCCTGCATGCGTTCGCCTAACATGGCGGGACGCTATATATGATATCCGAACGATGTCAAGCAGTGATAAGTGACGATTTATTCCCCTCCTTTGTAAGGAGGGGCGAGGGGAGGTAGATCGTGGTTGTATCCACGGTCTACCTCTCCCATCCTCCCCTTACAAAGGGGAGGGGTTGATTGTCACAAGATTTTACTCCGACCATCGCGACGGGGGAAGCTGCGGCTCTCCCTCTTTGACTGGCTCGGCGCCCGTTTCTAACGAGGGAGTCTCCCCCATCGGCGCGGATGGCGCCGGCGCTGCTGACGCCTTTTTTATCGCGGATGGCGTATATTTCGGGATCTTGTAGCTCGAGACCGTGAATATGACGCGGCGGTTGAGGGCGCGTCCCTCTTCGGTTTCGTTGGAGGCTGCGGGCCTGTACGAACCGTAAGCTACCGGTATGAGCTGCACGTCGCTGCGCACCCCATGCGATTTCATGTAATCGATCACGGTCTGTGAGCGCTTCATGGAGATCTTCTCATTCGCATCCACGGTGCCTCGCGCGTCCGCGTGCCCGCCGATCCTCACCACGCTCACCCACGGAGTTTCGTTTATGACGCGAATAACCTGATCGAGCACAGGAAGCATTGTCGGCAGGAGGTTCGACTTCGCAAAGTCAAAATACACGGGCCGCAACGTCTGGATCTCGCCGCCGAGGATGGCGGAGCCGTAACGATCCAGATCGATGCTGCGAAGTTTGTTAACCTCGTTCCAGTCGATATCGCCGTAGGCCTCTCGCAGGGTGTAGTACTTGGGACAAGACGGATCGTCCACGCCTTCCTTATAGTCGTCCGCGTTGGATGGACAGCGGCTGGCAAGCGCCTCGGTCTCCTTGAGATCGTAATATTTGGGGCAGGCCGCATCGTGGATCTGCGCGTTGAAATTCGTGGGATCAGCGGGACAGATGAGGCTCATCTCCGCCACCGCCATTGACACGATGTTGCGTACATCCGCAGGCGAAAATTCATCCGGCATGTCATATACCTTCTGGCATGCGGGATCATGCATGCTCGGATTGAAATCCTCCGGCCTCACGGGACACTTGAGGATTAACCCCGCCAGCTCCTGCAGCTCATAATATTTGGGACACGCGTCGTCGTGCACTCCCTGGACATAGTCCTCAGGTTTCTGCGGACAATTCTGTTTGAGCTCATAGAGCCGTGACTTGCTGAAATACCCCCGCAGCGTGCAGACGCCCGCACGCTGATCTTCGAGCTGGCGATACTTGGGAGTGCTGAGCCTGTACTTGAGACCGGCCACGGCCCTGATACGTGCGCCCTTCACGCCGCAGACCAGGCAAGTGCCGGCCCCGCCTTGAACCGTAAGGCCCGTCTTCCCCACGTCCCATCTTGCGCCGGCCATGAATTCCGTCGGATTCATATCGCGGTCGTGCAGGAGTTTGTTGAACGCCGCTATCGCGTTGATCTCACCGAATACGTCGAGCCCGCGGAATATGTTGCCCTGGATACCGCCGCCGAGGAGCAGCCTGTGCTGGAACTCGACGTTCGAGATCTTGACCTTTCGACCGCCCTGATAGCCCACGTTGAGCGTGAGTCCGATCTTTCTCGAAACTTTGCCGTCAAGTGCGATCGTGGCGCCTCCGGTGAAGCCCGGGTCGCCCACGTAATGCGCGTCACTGCCAGTGGGGAAGGTGACGAACGGCACGAGCGCGAGCCCGATGCGCGTCTTGCATGCATCAAGGAATCTGCCCTTTGCCTCAAAACGTATGTCGCTCAGGTTGAAGTGATTTGCGGTCGGAGCACCTTGCACGGCGTCAGGCTCGCGGAAGCTGTTGATGAGGACCACCGGCACGTCGAGTCCGAACTGCAGCCAATCAGTTGCGCCGATCGCGGCGGTGAAATCGCTTACGACCAACTGGCTGATCACGCCCTGCACTCGAGATCCTGCGGTCGTGCGTATGTCGAGCGGATGCCATCCGTACGAAAAATATTCGCCCACGTCGAACTGCATCTGATGCAGGGTCTCGGTTCCCTGGAGCATGAGGTAAGTATTCCGGCCGGTGGCGGGATGAAAGAATATAGCGTTGAACGTCGGACTGTCCGCGCCCGCCGCAGCAGGTATTGCGGAGACCACTGCCGCGGCAACGAGTGCCCACAGGCGCTTCTGCATATCTCTCATGAATCCCCCGTAGGTTCCGAAGAGACGCCCATCGAATGAAAAATTATCAGAGGCGGCTTTGGGTGGCAATCAATTTCACTCCGCCTTCTTTTTCCCTTTCTTCACCTTTGCCTCTTCCTTGGGCTCTGCTTCCTTTATGAGGAAGGAAAAGAGCTTGCCGGTGTTGCCAAGCAGATAGACTTTGTCCCCGGAGACTATCGGATCGCCGTAGCTCCCTTTGCCTATGTAGCGCTCATACGCGATGTCGCCGGAATCCCTGTCTATCAGATAGATCTTTTCGCGAGTGGAGGTGACCGCGATATAGTTGTCGTTCGATACAGGCGACGAGATCTCCGGCACTTCCAGATCCTGCTGCCAGTAGATATCGCCGCTGTCAGGATCGAGCGCGTAGAGGCTCCCTCCGCCCGTGCAGTAGATCCGCCCGTCCTTCGCTATCGGATCGTTCACGCCTCCAGCGTCGACAGTCCAGATTATGCGGCCACTGGCAAGATCGATGCTTGAAAGCGTGCCTTCGGCAGTGCTCTCGTAGACCTTTCCGTTATAGAGCAGCGGCTCGCTGTCCACGTCATATACCTGTCCCTTCTTTTCGGAGAGCTGGCGGCTCCATACCTGGGAGCCGTCGCTCCCGCGCACAGCTCGTAGAAGGCCCGAGGACGTTCCGTAGAGCACCACTCCGCCCGCCGCAACGGGCGCGGACGAACGCCTTACGGAGAAGCCGAATTCCTTCTCATCGGTGTCCGTGTGCCAGAGTTCAACTCCGGTCGAGATGTCCAGTGCATATAAGCGTCCGGACATGGTCGCTACATAGAGCCGATTTCCCTCCACGTAAGGAGTTGCTAGGATGTCGGTGTCGAGCGTTGCGGTCCAGCGCTTCTCGCCGCTTCCCGCGTCCAGCGCGTAGACTCTGCCTTCCACGTCCGGCACATAGACGGCGCCATCCGCGTACGCGGCTTTGCTGTGGACCGGCCCATCGGTCTGAAACTCCCAGAGCTGCTTGCCCTTCTCCAGATCGAACGCGTAGAAACGACCGGCATCGACGCCGACAAAGATACGGTCTCCAGCCACGAGCGGTGTAGCGAACTGGTAAGGCCGCGTATTCCAGAATGAGGATTTTTTGAGAGAGGCGATGCGCCTGGTCTTAACCTTGAATTTACGCGCCGACGTAGATTTGAACGAGCCGCTGCGATACTTCTCCGGCCGCTGATGAGATTCCTGGCTCGTGAAATGATGACTGGCTCGCTGCTTTGCCGCGAACGCATCGTCCGAAAGCGCCGCGAAAGAAAGCGCGAAAACAAGCGGCGCGACAAAAACCAAGCTCAGCCGGCGATCAAGCCGTTTGCCGAAAGCCATATGAGTCGCTCCTCGCTCTGTTCGCGCACGGCTCGGTCGCCCTCGCCTGCGTCCTTAATGATCCTCTTGTAGAGAAGAGCGGCGCCCGCGTAATCGCCGGCTCGTTCGAGGCATGAGGCAGCGAGCAGCTCGCTCGTAAGGGCGGTAAGATTTTTGGGATCCGCAGCCGCCTTGCGGAAAGTCTCCGCCGCCTCGGCCGAATTGCCGGCGGCAAGCTGGAGATCGGCTATGCGATGCAGCGCGGCCACGCGGAAGAGCGGCTGATTGCGCGAACCTTCCGCAAGCAATCTGAATTGTTCGATCGCGCCATCGCGATCGCCGCGTTCGGCAAGCATGTCTCCCAGTTGCATCGTAGCCTGACGACCCGCCGACGTGCGCGAGTAATCTTTTGCAACTTTTTTGAGCGCTTCCAAGCGCGCGTCGGATTTATTCTCAAGTTTATCGGCCGCATAGAACTTAAGAGCCGCGGCATCGGCGCGATACCTTCCGTATGCAGAGGCTCCCATGATGACGGCGACCGCAACTGCGCCCACGGCCACGAGCTCTATAACGCCAACCCAGTGGGCTACGATCCACTGTATAGCGTGCATGCTCCAGTCTTTGAAATCGTCGTGCGCTTTTTGCTTCCCGCGCGGCAGCTGTTTATAGGTAGGAATTGGACACCTCCTTCGTCGTTCGTCGATCGTAAAACCGCCCAAGTGACTGAGGTCTTTACGATTCACGAACGACTAACGACGAACGACGTTTTATGTTGTCGGGCGTGTAACAGAGCGCCCATCCCTTGTCAACCTGCAACTCTTTGACTTTACAGTCAATTTTCAATAACATGAGAAGCATGTCAGAAAATCGCAAGCCCGCGCCATTCGTACGATGGGCGGAAAACACGCTTAATTTCTATTGGCACAATTTCATGCCCTGGAAGGAGCAGCCGGCATCCGCATTGCCAGCCGTGATGCTCGTTCACAGCTGGGGCAGCACGCCCGGCACAATGAGCGTGCTTGCAAGGAGACTCGGTGTCGACGGATTTGCCCCTTCCTGCGCGAGGCTCGGCGGTCTCGCTAAAACCTTCAACACAAACGGTGTGGAAGCGAGCGCGTCTCTGCTCGCTCTACAGGTGAAAAACCTGGCTGCAAAGAGCCCGTCAGGTCGCATCGCGATCGTAGGTCACTCGCTTGGAGGGGTTATCGCAAGATGGTTCGTGTCGGCCATGGGCGGTGCGGCGTTCGTCCACACCATCGTCACGCTGGGGAGCCCGCATCGCGGCAGCCCTTTCGCATTGAAGAAAAGACTCTTCTTACTCCGCCGCCTGTCGCAGGGACTCCGGGACATAGCCCCCGATTCTCCGTTGATAACGCGCATGAAGCAGATGCAAATTCCAGCGGAGACCTACGTTGCGTCCATCTATTCACCCGTGGATACATACTGCCCTCGGCCATATGCTGAGATCGAAATCCCTCCGGGCGCTGGCAACATCGTAAACGTCGATGCCGGCGATTACAGCCACGAGGAACTCGTGATCGACGAAGGCGTTTATTCTCTGATAAGGCGTGAGCTTGAGATCGGAATCAATCGGAGCGTGGCAACTTTCAAACTGTGATCCCGTCCCAGTCCTCCGTCTCCTCCAGACGCTTCTTGTGGAAGAAGCGCCCTTCCTGCATGGCTGCGACCAGTTCCGCCGAGAGCAGAAAGATTGCTGAGAAATAATAGATCCATACGACGAGCAGCACCGCCGCGGTGAGAGAACCGTAGATCACGTTGTAGCGCTGCAACGCGAAAATCATATACGAGCGGAAGAGGAACTTCGCCACGCCCACGCCGACGGAGAAGAAAATGCCTCCCACCGCCGCATAGCGGATGTACACCCTGCGGTTCGGTATGACCACTATAGTCATCATATAAGTCATGAATCCGACGAGGAAGAAATACGCCTTGCCGCCCATCAAATATGAGAGAGGAAAACCGAAGCCGTAGCGCTGCAACAGCCCTTCCAGAATCTGCGCCATTGTTGGCAGCGAGAAAAGCACGGTGGCGCCGACTATCAGCCCTATGCCTATCAGCTTGGAATGGAAAAAATTACGCCTCGAAGGCGTACGGAATATCGCATCTAGCGCGCGCTCTATCGAGGCCATCAGTATCGTGGCGATGAAGATGAGAAAAAAAATGCCGACGATTCCCAGCGACGTGCGCTGGTCGAGCACCGACTGGAGATTCATCGTGAACGTATCGCGGCCGACCGGCAGCACGTCCGTTGCGAGCTGCACGATCCTCTGCAGCGCATCCTGCGACGACCCGAGGAAAAAACCTGCGATGGAGACCATGAGCATGGCGATGGGAATGATGGCGAGCAGCGCGCAGAACGACATGTTTGCAGCATAGTTCAGACAGTCGTCCACAAAGAAGGAACGGATGACTCGGCCGATGAATTTTATGAACTTCATACGGTATCACTTCCTCCTGCAGACTATCCTCACCGGCACGCCCCCTCCTCCCAGTTCTTCCTGAATCCGCCGGATGAGATACCTTCGGTACTGATATGGCACGGCCGCCGGGTAATTTGCAAACAGCGCAAAGGTCGGGGGATAGGTGCTGACCTGCGTTGCGTAGTAGATGCGCACTTCTCTTCCCTTGTAGACCGGCAGGTGATGTTCGGCCAGCGCGCGTTCGATAATGCGATTGAGCTTCGACGTAGAAATCTTCTGCGCGAGTCCCGCCTCCATGCGATCTATGAGAGAAAAGATCTTGAGGCAATTCTGCCCTTTCGCCGCGGAGATCGCGAGCAGCGGCACGTCTGCCATTTCGCCCAGCGCGTCCAGAATTTTCTGACGGCGGAGCTCCCATTCCTCATCAACGAGGTCCCACTTGTTAACCAGGATGATGAGCCCCTTGCCCTGCTCGCGCACGAACTCCGACAGATGCAGATCCTGCTTTGTCATCCCCTCCGAGCCGTCGATCAGCTGAAGGACTATTGCCGCGCGGTCGATGGTGCGGAGGCTGCGCATTGCGGTAAATTTTTCAAGGCGGTCGGCAACGCCCCAGCCGCGCTTGACTCCTGCCGTATCTATGAACGTGTACGCATGGCCCTCGAAATCTATCTCCACGTCTATCGCGTCTCTGGTAGTGCCGGCCTTCTCATGCACGACCACGCGCTCTTCCCCGGCAAGCCGGTTTATGAGCGTTGACTTGCCAACGTTGGGCCTGCCCACCACCGCCACCATCGTTCCCCTCTCGGCCTCCTCCGACGGTTCCGGCGCCTGGGGAAGTCTGCGCCACAGTTCGTCCAGCATATCGTCCACGCCGCGGCCGTGCTCGGCAGAGACAGCGAAGAGATCCTTGATACCGAGTTCGTAGAATTCGTGCAGCCGCGCCTCGTGAGTCGCCTCGTCTACCTTGTTGACCACAAATATTACCGGCTTGCTCACGCCCCTGAGCGCCGCGACTACTTCTCTATCGGAAGAAGTCGGATCGCACTGCCCGTCGAAGAGGCATATGACCGCATCCGCTTCTTCAACGGCGCGCATGCTCTGTTTGCTGATCTTGTGCTCGAGGTCCGCCGCCGGTTCCAAGTCCAGACCGCCCGTATCGATGACTATGTACTCGCGACCGGCCCAATCCGCAGGTGCATAGTGCCTGTCGCGCGTGACGCCCGGCACGTCCGCAACAATGGCGCGGCGCTGGCCCACAAGCCTGTTGAAGAGCCTGGATTTGCCCACGTTGGGCCGCCCTACTATTGCAACTAATGGCTTCATGAAACCCCTTGATATTCAGGAATTTTTCCTGGTGCGGCTGCCTAGCATATTCTCTCAGAAATACAAGTAAATAGCCGATACCCGTGTCTGGAAACCCAAATTTATCATGTTCGATGGCAATTTCTTGACGATTGCAGACGAAATTACCCCACCAGCCCTCTTCTGAAATTATAACCGTCTAAAATTCCGATTCTTTTTTAGAAGCAGAACTGGCACGAAAAATGCTTATTTATAGTGGTGCTGGTCAATTTGGAAAAGGAGAAGGAGATGAAATTCGCGAGGCTGCTGGCATTAATATTTTCACTCAGCCTGCTCACGAGCTGTGTCGCAGGCATTAATCCAGGTGAATCGCCAACACCGCCCGTACCACCGCCGACGCCCGGGGCCATTAACGTCATGAACGTTGGACCGTCGGACGGCTCAATCGTCGCACTCGATTCGCAGGTAACCATTGATTTCGATAAGCCCGTCAACCCTTCGTCGATCTCCTCGATCACGATCTCCGACGCAAGCGGAAACGGCGTGGCATTGGCCGCCTCTCTGAGCGACGCCGACACCGTGCTCCTCACACCTCAGGCAAACTTCGCTGCAAACACGATGTACACTGTGTCAATCTCGGGCGTCCAGGGTTCGAACGGCGAGACCATGGAGAACAAGTACGAGTCCAGTTTCTGGACCCCTGACCTTGGAAATTTCGAAAGCGCGGCCGCGACGGCGGGATTCAACAATGTCCTTCCTTACGGCAGCGACCAGGCGATCGTCGCCGGGTTCAAGATCAGCGCAGATGGCAGGAAAATTGCCAGGACTGCAATCTACGACGACAGCGGGAATCTCATCAGGGAGGCCACGAAGGACGACGCGGCCTACGTCTCCCTTGAAGTCGTGAAGGCCGTCTTCAGGGACAACGTTTTATACGAGCTGATAGCAGCCGCTTTTCCCCTGGGCGTAAATGAGTACTACGTCATCGAGTACGATGCGACCGATCTCTCGGAGAAGGCCTATATCAAGATCGACACGTCGAAACTGGTGATGCGCGACATCCGGGCGGACAGCAGCGGCAACGCGATCGTCTGCGGATTTAGATCGACCGACGGCGGCGCGGAGGGTGCGCTGGCAAAATGTTCCGCCGCCGGATGCGAGGTCCATACCTCGGGCCTGGGCGAGCTCGGCAGGAACCTGGGTTTTCGATCGTGCAGCCTCGACAGCAACGACGACATTTATGTCGTGGGTTATAACTCGCTGGCCGTTCATGAAACGAAGAGCACCGTGGCGAAATACAACGACTCCCTCGTTGTGCAATCGTATGCAGACACGGCGGATGGCATCATCCTGCAGGGGATCGACGTGAAGAACAACGAGATCGTAGTCGCCGGGACGAGCTTCAACGCCGCCGGAACCGAACAAGACCTCCTGATCGCGAAAATCGATATTTCGACGCTGGCCATCAGTCAGTCTGCGGTGGGCAATGCAACGTACAAGCATCCGCCTGAGGCAGGCTACGTCAACGTATTCAATTCGGTAGCGATATCAGGCAGCGACATCTATGCAACCGGCTCCAGATCGACTGTCGCGGAAGCTACTTCTTACGAGGCGTATACGGTCAAATACGATTCAACGCTGAGTTCGCAGGCAAGCTATGTCTCGCAGGCCGCGCCTTTGACCAGGAATGCCGGCGTCTCCATCGTCGCGGACGGCGCCAGCGGCAGGGTCTTCAATACGGTGGATCTGGACAGTCATGCGTCCTATCGAGCGATCATCTCCGACATGGATTTAAATTGCGCTGCCGGACCCTGCAGTTAAAGAACCGGGGACAGGATAACTTGAGAGGAAGCCAATTGCGCCGCCGGTACGCCGGCGGCGTCGAGGTATTCGAGGGAAGAGGTCCCAAACGTATCGCCATCGGAAACCGCGGAAGAGTCTTCACCCTGCTCAACAGATGAATAAGTAACTCTTATCTCCGGATCGCCGTCTGCCGATGTAGCCGGACCCGCATTGCCTCCGCCCGGCGTGCCCGACCCGCCTGCCGACGGCACATCGACCGGAGTGATGATGCAGGCAGCGCGGATATGCCCGTCCATGAGCTTTGCGCGCAGTTCATCGAACTTTGTACGGCCTTCGTTCTGGAACTCTGCAAGAAGATGACTTCTGACCTCTTCCTCCATCTCTCTTATTCGTAAAGTCGCAACTATTGAACGCCCCTTCCACAGCTCCTGTAGGTCATCTGATATTTCTTTCGCCAGGGTTTCGAAGTCTTCAGCTGTATTTTCGCTCTCTTTTTTTATCATCAAGGCTGCAACTTTTATCTCCTTGCAGACATTCTGCACCAGTCCATCAAACGCCTTCATTCCATTCTCGGCGCTCTCGCCGCTTTCGTATATCTCTGGACGCAATCTCTGAGCATCGTCTATGCGCGCAATCATATCGAGATCGCGGACTATCTGCCTGAAGACCGTGGAAAGAGGTTCGACATCAAACGCGCCGCCCAGTATCCGTTGAAGCTGATTGTGTCGCTGCATTATATGCGCGCCAGTGCTGCCGACGCCTAACTTGTTGACCAGTTCCAGACAGCGCTCCCTTGTTTCATCGACGTCATAGGCCTCGACTCGACGGCTGTCGGCTCTAACGTTTCTGACCGGAGCTGCACTGACCTCAGCAGGCGCCACGACGGTCGGAGTACCGTCTCTTGGACGGCTGTTGTTTTGCTCAGCCGTATTGAACGTTGCAGGATCTGGATACGGGTTCAATATCAGTTGCGCGCGGAGATGCGCTTCAAGTATCTGCGCACGCGCCGCCGACAACAATTCATCCGACTGTTTTGCGGATATCACGAGCTGCGATAATGCAGAAAGCCGCTCACCATCCTCTCCCTCAAACTCTGCCAGCGCCATGGATATATCGGCCAAAAGGCCTGCTGCAAAGAAGTGCAGGACCCCTGTATCGCACTCGGTTAGCAATCCGGCGGTATTCATGTCCTGGCTGGCGCGCGTGATGAATCTGTCAGCCAATGATACAGACGATGATGTCTTATCATCCGTCAACGCATTGATCAGGGCGGAGAGCCTTGCGAACAACCCGTCGAAGTGAAGATGTATGAACTCAATATATATCGAATCCTTTGACAAAGATATCGCCATGCGCGCCGTCTTCGAGAAGGCGGGCCCCAGCACTCTCAACTGCGCCTCCATTTCTTTTCTCGAAGTCAAATCTCTGGTCTCGGCGGGAACGGGAGTCGCCGGCGGAAACTCAACAGCTTCGTCAGCAGCGGGAGGCGGCAGCGTATCAGCTTCTGGGGCGGGAGGCGGCGGCGGTTGCGTCGTGGCTTCGGAGGAGGAGACTTCTCCGGATGCGGGCACTGTATCCCTGCTGCTTTCAACGGGCCAGAGAGTTAATCCGTTTCCTGCTTCAGCCTGGCCGCCGCGTTTAATCTTCCAGCGCGCACGTGCCATTTCAGCTTCAGGATGATTGACGAGCGCTCTGTATGCATTTTCAAGCAAATTACGATCGTATTTATCGAGCGGCTCTACGCGCATGGCCGCTTTCTTGAGTTCAGCAAGCCCGCGCGCCTCAACGCGATAGAGGAAACCGTACCACTCCGCAATGCGGAAGAGGCTCTGCACTTCATCATAATCACTGTTTCTATCGAATATCATGGTTCTCCACGCAGACGTCACTATCCACTCGCATTGTCGACAATTTCAAGAAATAGTTGCGTGTTTTTTTTGGAAATTCAGATATCGAGCGCAAATTGCGGATTTTCCGGAAATAACGGAGGAAAAGTGCGCGTTCGTCCTGTTCACACCCTGTGCCTCTCCACATTCCCACGTTACGTAATATCGTATTTTCTCGGTTTGCCCAGTTTTTGCAACAGCTCGTTCACCTCTTTTTTTATTGCGATGATCATCTCCTCCCTCTCAAACATGAATTTGTTGAGATCCTCCATGCGCTTAAGGGTCTCCCTGGTTTTGACCACCTCTGTCACATCCCTCGTCATATGCACAAACCGGACGATATCGCCGTTGGAATCCCTGACGGGATTGACGGTCACTTCCACGAAATGTGCACGTCCTTCACTGTCGTAATGCGTGTGGACCGTTTCCGTCAATTTATTGGATTGCATAAGCGAGAGTACCGGACATTCGTGTAGAGGGGAGGAGCATTGTTCTGCTCTTCCGTGCGTTACCTCGTAACAATGTCTGCCTATTATCTCTTGCTGCGATAATCCGGCGTCAATCAAAAACTTCTTATTAGCCCACATAATGCAGAAATTCTTATCCAGAATAATGACTCCGTCGGCCAGGCCATCATAAAGATCATTCAGACGCTGTTGGACTTCGTCGCTTTCGGATTGCCGTATTTTTTTGCTCGTCGCGGTGTCTGCCGACGCAAGATCTTTATTTCCGCGATCCGTCGTATTTGCACTCATCTCTCATCCCCCTTGTCAGCGCTCTCAGATATCCAACAACCATAGCCCAGTCTTCTTATCGAGCCTGCGCTCCACGCTGCCTTCAAGGACGTGGAGGTGGATCTCAGCCGTGGGGTCGACGATGCACCCCTCGACCACGTGGCCGCCGAGTACGGTACCCTTATGATCCGTCAGCACCGCATGACCGTGCACTAACGACCTGCCATCCTTTATAGAGATATTACCAGTACAGGAGGAAATTTCAAGCGAGCCTTCGTGTTCCATCCACTCGTATTTCCCGTGCTCGAACACGCCGAGCCTGGCGCGGCTCACAGCGCCGATCACCTGAAAAAACCCGGAGCGCACATCGTTCTCCTGCACGAGCTGGTCAAGTGAAACATATAGGTCGTCGCCAGGCTCGCAGCGCGCGATGATGATCTTCTGGATTTTCGTCTGGATGCTGTGCATGCTGAACTCCGATGGGTGGCACGCCACTGAAGCGACGGCGGGCTCGCAAAATATTAAGGCGCCTTGACGGCGCCTTAATATTTTGTGGCGGGAGACGGGATCGAACCGTCGACCTAGGGGTTATGAATCCCTCGCTCTCACCATCTGAGCTATCCCGCCAATGTCGGGTTTCATAAATAGCGCGATACTTCGTTGTCTTCGTCGGCACGGCCTGCGACGTACTTACAGTACGACTCGGCCGGCCTCCTCAGCCTGCCTCGTCTCGCACTATTTCTGAAACCCTCTTTCAAGTGAATCTCAGTCAGGCTCCATCGGGAGCCTTGCATCTGGTCATTTTGAACAGCCCGCAATCAAGTTGTCACTGGGCAAAACGTCTGGCGCATATGACATAAAGAAGATTGCTTCGCAAGCATTTCGTCTTGACATCAATCCTCCCGTCACTGAGAAAAGCTGCTTCTACTGCGCAAGGAACCATGAATACGAAAAAATACAAAAAACGCATCGAGGAAATCAAGGGCGACCCCGGCCGCGGGGGATGCGCGATCCTCGCTATCGCCGATCTGGCTGCGCCGGCCTCCCACGAACTGCTCAGGCAGGCCCTGGACGGGCTCATCCGCATGGAGCACCGGGGCGGCTCGCTCGGAGACACGGGCGACGGCGCGGGGCTGATCCTCCGGCCGGAGAGGTCCTTCTTCGAGCGATTCATCGCGCACGGACGCTCCCTCCAGAGCGCAAAGGAACCTCTCATCGTGGGCACGGTCTTTTTCCTCCACGGCGAGCGCAATATCCCGCAGCTCACGCGCGAAATGGACCTCATCATACGCAGGGAGGGTCTCGCCCCGCTCGGTTGGCGCAAGACTCCGGTTGATCCGTCTGCACTGGGCGCTCGTGCGCGGGAAGACGCACCCATCATATTCCAGCTCCTCGCAGCCAAGGGCCACAGGCGGGAGGCGCAGCTCTTTGAAGCGCTCCACCACGCGAAGGTCCTCATAGAGCGCGAGCTCGCCGGCATAGTCAACGTGGTCTCGCTCGCTCCGCATACAACCGTTTACAAGGCGCTCGCTAAGTCCGATCAACTCGCGTCATTCTATGAGGACTTCCGCGATCCGGAGTTCAAGACGAGGGTTATAGTGGCGCACAGGCGCTTCTCTACCAACACGTTCTCCAACTGGAATCTGGTGCAGCCGTTTCGGCACATCGCGCACAACGGCGAGATCAACACGATCACCGCAAACTGCCGCGCCATCAAGGACGCGGACAGCGCGCTCGCCATCGGCAACACGCTCATGAACCACGGAAGCGATTCCGCGCAGCTCGACCGCGTGGCCGAGATGATGGTGGCCAACGGCGTCACCGGCATCCACGAGGCGCTGCGCAGGATGATCTCCCCCGCCTGGGACGAAGACCTGCTCGGCGAGCGCGAACGCAGATTTTTCGAGGCGAATCGCCGCGCGCTCGGAACCATGGGCGCGTGGGAGGGACCGATAGCGATCCTCGGCACGGATGGAAAAATACTCGCGGCGGCGATGGACCGCATGGGACTGCGGCCGCTACGATACGTGAGGACTAAATCCGATCGCGTGATCGTATCGAGCGAGGCCGGTGCGGTTCCGCTCGAAGCCTCGGAGATCGAGTGCGATGGCCAGCTCGAGCCGGGTGCAATGCTTATCGCCGACGTGGAGAACGGCGAGTTCATATCTCCTGAGTCTGCGACCGCATGGATCGTAGATCGCACCGGGCTCAACTTCGAAAACCTGGCCACGGTGGATCTGCTCCCCATCGGCAGAGGCAGGCAGAGCGAGCCGCTCGATATCCGCGCGCTCAACGCGTTCGGCTGGACAAAGGAGCGCATCGAGCAACTGCACGAGATGATCAAGGGCGGCAAGGAGCCGATTCTCGGCATGGGCAACGACAGCCCGCTCGCGATCTTCAGCGAAAACCATTCCAGGCTCTACAGCTTCCTTCACCAGATCGTTGCTGTCGTCACAAATCCGCCCATCGATCCGCTGCGCGAGGGCGGCGCCATAGATACTACGGTGTACCTGGGCCGCTCGCCGCGCATCAGCAGGCGCAGCGATTACATGTCGTGGCCGCAGTATAAGTTGGATCACCCGATACTGACGAACGATCAGATGCAGGCGATCCTCTCATCAGATATCTCTGAACTAAAGGCGCACGAGATCGACGCGACTTTCGTCGACAAAGGCAGCCCGCGCGAAATCGTGAGAAGGATACACGACCTCACCGACGAAGCCGTGCGCGTGATACGCTCCAAGGAGGCGTCGATACTCGTTGTTACGGATTACGCCGCCACGCGCGGCGAAAGGCCGCCGGTTCCCATGCTGCTCGTTGTGAGCTCCATCCATCAGGCGCTCGCCGCTAGGGGCCTCCGGCGCTTTGCCAGCATCATTGCCGAGACGGGCAGCACGCACGAAGGCCACGATTGTGCGATCCTGCTCTCCTACGGCGCCACGGCCGTGAACCCGTACGCCATGCTGCACCTGGCCACGACTTTTTCCGATATCCCACCTGACGAAGCGTACGCCAACGTTGTGAAGTCGGTTGTGCACACGCTGAGGCGCATCATGTCGAAGATGGGCATCACGACTCTCACCGGTTATCGCGGCTCGGCGCTCTTCGAGGCGATCGGCATCTCTTCGGATGTCGTCGAATACTACATCCCGGATACGGTCTCGCGGCTCGGCGGCATCACCATGGACGACATCTACGAGGACACAGTCGCACGCTCGGCCGTCGGTTCGAATGCCATAGCGCGAAACAAAAACATGACGGTCTATCGCAAGGAAGTGACAGACGCGCTCCAGCTCGTTGCGCGCAACGGAAATTCAAACGGCGACTACGACCGGTTCGTGAAACTGCTTGAAGATACACCTCCCGTATATCTGCGCGACATGCTCGAATTCAAAAAAAGCGACATGCCGCCGCATCTCGAAAAAGTCGCGGACACAAGAGAGATCGTAAGGAGTACGATACGCGGGGCAGCCATGTCGCACGGTGCGCTCAACTCGACGGCACATCGCGCCATAGCGTCGGCCTTCAACCACTTCGATGCAGCCTCATGCTCCGGCGAGGGCGGAGAAGACGAGCGTCGAAACCAGGACGGCGAGTGGGCCTCCGATCGCAGCAGGATCCGCCAGATCGCGTCCGGCAGGTTCGGCGTGGACGCCACGTATCTCGTACACGCGGACGAGATCGAGATAAAGATCGGCCAGGGCGCCAAGCCCGGCGAGGGCGGCCACCTGCCCGGCAGAAAAGTCACCGAGGAAATCGCGCGCATCAGAAAGACGAAGCCTGGCGTGGATCTCATCAGCCCTCCCCCGCATCATGACATCTACAGCATCGAGGATCTTGCACAGCTGATCACCAATCTCCGCGAGCTGCATCCTGAAGCAATCGTGTCGGTCAAGGTTCCATCGGTCACAAATCTCGGGACGATCGGCGTTGGAGTTGCAAAGGCAGGCGCCGACGTGATCGTGGTGAGCGGCTTTGAGGGCGGCACCGGCGCCGCGAGCTCCGGCAGCATCTCGCACGCGGGACTGCCGATCGAACGCGGCGTCTCCGAGCTGCATCAATATCTTGTCGTAAACGGAATCCGCTCGCGCGTGCGCGTGCGCGCGGACGGCGGCATCAAGTGCGGCATGGATGCGGCAAAGATCATCGCGCTCGGCGCCGATGAAGTCTCCATAGGCACGCCGCTCCTCGTGGCCGAGTGCTGCATATTCTGCCGTGGGTGCAACAAGGGCAACTGCCCGGTGGGCATCGCGACGCAGGACGAGGAAAAACAGAACAAACGCTTCATGCGCGGCTATCTCAAGGGAGTGCATCCCGATGAAGCAGCAGCGATGGATCGATATAATGAAGCAAAAAGCGGCGTGATCCGCTATCTCGAATGCATGGGCGACGACTTAAGGAACATACTCGCTACGTTGGGCCTCACACACCCGCGCGAACTCGTGGGCCGCGTGGATCTCTTGAAACCTCGCGTATCAGGTATGGCGCGCTGGGATCGTCTCGATTTCACGGATATGCTCATGTACTTCCATGGCGAGGCGCGCACTGCACGATGTGTTCAAACGGAATTTCGTGCCGTATCCGCAAGGAACGCCGAGATCCTCTCTTCCGCCCGCGCCGTGTTCGACGGACGCGCCGGGAATGCGCCGATACGCATATCGCTTTGCAACGGCGACCACGCCGTGGGCGCAACGCTTGCAGGAGAAATAGCCAGGCTGAGATCGGATGCACCCTCACCCTTCCCTCTCCCATCAAGGGAGAGGGTGGCAGAAACCGCGGAACGAATTGAGATCCACGCCAAGGGCTATTCCGGACATGGATTCGGCTTTGCCGCGACGGACGGCATGACCCTAAGGCTCGACGGCTTTGCAAACGACGGCGTCGCAGAGGCGATGAGCGGCAATGCGAGCGTCGTGATTGCGCCGCCTGCCGGGGTTGGAGGCGATTGCGCTCCACACCTCGTCGGCAATTCCGCTGCATACGGTGCAACAGGCGGTCGTCTCTATATCGCCGGCAGGGCTGGCCAGCGCTTTGGAGTGCGCAACTCTGGCGCGCTGCTGATCTGCGAGGGGGTCGGCAAATACGCGTTCGAATACATGACAGGCGGCACTGGCGTGGTGCTCGGCAGATGCGGACCCTGCGTCGGCTCAGGCATGACCGGCGGAGAGATATATCTCTTTGATCCGGACGGCAGCGCGCGCGAGCGCCTGCATTCCGACGTGACGGCAATATCTCTCGCGGACGAACCGGGCAAGACAGATGCGCTCAGGGAGATCCTGACTGACTATTATAATGATACAAAGAGCCCGCAAGCCCGCAGCCTGCTGGACACCTGGCAGGAAACCTCCACCCGTTTCATCCTAGTGACTCCGCGGTAAGCGCGGCGAGACGTTATGAACGAAGTCAACACGCAGATTGGCACCAAGGCGGTGCAGCTATTCGGCCTGGAGTTTATCGTCGGGCGGCGCTCCGTTCGCACGTCTTTGTAACGGACTCGGGTTGCCTCGCCTCGGAACTCGCCTGCGAAAGCAAAAGAAGTCTTTACCTCTAAAAAAAACCGCTTTCGCAGGCTCGAACAGCCTCGGCGTCGTGCAACCCGGGCTTCTACTCTGGCACGACCGGCAACCGCTCGCCGACAAAGACGGCTCTCTACGCGATGCCCGCCAATAAACTCCAGGCCGAATAGCTGCACCGCTCAAGTGCCAAACGTAAGGTTGACTCCGTTCATAACGTTTCGGCAACCTAGGGAATTCATCAGTGCAACTGTCACAACACATGAGGATCATGGTTTTGGGTGGCGCTGGACGGGGGACCCCCATTTGACGCCAGCAGCCGCCTTCGATGCCCGCATAAAGTTGTGATAGATGCGGCGATGCCGGCCGCAGCGCGGAACCCACGCTGCGGCATTTCAGCATTGTACAACAATCCTATCGGAAGGTCACAAATGGGGGTGGCCGGCGACAGGACCCGAAACCATGATCCTCATGTGTTGTGCCTAGTTCAGATCGAACGCGAGTATCGATGCCTCGGTGGAGTTGATGAAGGCTCCTGCGTCCTGCTGTACCAGTACATAAAGCCTGACCTTGCCTGCGGAGTCGGCCGGCGCTGCGATGAAGTAATCCATGATCGGGCCTGGCAGGTCCTGGGTCCGCTTCTCTTCTATGTACGTGAGCGCTGGATCTGGTTTGAACATCACCGTCTCTGCACCCCTGGCGTACGGCGTCCTTCCGATCACGTTGCGCAGCGGCAGGTCGTATTTGACCGCCAGAGCGTGCACTCCATCGGCCTGTTTGAGGGTCAGCGGCGGCAGGTCAAAATATGCGTAGTCGCTCGACACCTCATCGAGCGCGGGCCGCTGCACGGCTGGAAGGAGATTCGCGGCCCCGCCGAGCTTGTCGCCGGAGCGCCAGATCTTGCGCCACTTGCCGCCGCCCTTGTGCTCCCTAAGCTCCATTGCCGAATAGCCGGCGAGCCTGAGCACCCGCTCAGCGCCGTTCTCCGGCGGCAGGATCGTGAACTGATAAAGATCGGTAAAGTGCGGCAGCTCGATATCACGCTGCCTGACCAGCTTGTCCTTCTTAAGCGCGAGTTCCACGATAGGGCCGCTGAAATATTTCTGCGAACTCCACGCCTGGCCGGCGAGTACGCGCCTGGCAGGCCCCGTGTCCGCGCCTTCAGCAGGCAGCGCCACAGCGCGAATCGACCATCTCGCGCGCGAGACGAGCTCGCTGCATTTCTTTGCGTCCGCGTCGACCGCAAGCACGAGCGACGAGGGCATCCCCTCCTCTACCGCGGATATTGCGATCTCGTCTTTTCCATCACCATCGACATCGATCAGATACGCGCGCGCCGCGGCCGCGTCCTCTTTCCATCCGCACGAGAATCGCTCCTCAAAGCCCTTCTCCCCGATTTTCCCGATGCGAACGCGCTTGCGCTCGAGCAGCACAGTATCAGCGGAGCCGTCGTTATCCAGGTTTCCCTGTGCCAGCCCCCAGAGCTCGCCTTCGATCCTGCTGGAAGCCCAAGAATAATTTATCACGTCGCCGGAACCACCTTTGTCACGCGCAGAGGCGGAAGCGGCGGTAAAAGACAGGGCCAGAACCATGATCCCAGCGACGGTCCATGCCGCGCTGAAGACAAATCGATTTCGCGTATTCTTCATAGGGCACCGCAGATAGCATCTGCCAATGGATTCTGCAATCGACGATCTCACGAATGCGACAGGATCATCTGCCTGATAATTCAACGGTTTTCATGATAAAAAATTTTCATTGCAACTTTTTCCGCTGACTGCCGATAACTAATAGAGGTCATTTCATGTCGCACCGCGAACAATTAAGCGCTGAAGTCAGGAATTATTGCGTCTCTTCGCCGTCCCCCGCTGCTTGCATGACACCCGAGGAAGAGCCGGTCTGTGTGGCCGATCCTTCATCTATTATATATGTGCCGATTGAGCCCCTTCCAGTATGCGAGCAACCGCTGCCTCCTCAAAATGCGACTTCCTTTGCGGCCCTGCCGCCCGACCCGTGCGCACCGATGCCCGGCCAGAACGCCTTTGTCCCTGAGGACAATACTTTTCAGGCGATCCTCTCGCAGTTGCGCAGTATGCCGCTCGCGCAAAGGCTCGAATGCGTCAGCCGCCGCTTCCTCGGCACACCTTATAAGCTCGATCCGCTGGGAGAAGGAAACGCGGGGCTTGTGGACCAGGACCCCATGTTCCGCTTCGACGCGCTCGACTGCATGACGTACGTGGAGGAGGTGCTCGCCATGTCGCATGCCACCTCATTCGACACGTTCCTGGGCACGCTCCAGAGCATCCGCTACCACGGCGGAGTCGGCACCTACGGGCTTCGCAACCACTTTGTGGAGGCCGACTGGATAGATGAAAACTCGGGGAACGGTTTTCTGCGCGATATCACGGTTGGAATCGGGGGCGAGCTGGCAGGCACCATGGACATGCCGATAGACAGGGCCGGTTGGATCGACAATAAAGAAAATCTCTCTCAGTGCGAAAAGAGCACGGCGCGAATGGAACTCGCGGAACTGGGGCTTGGCGGCCCGCAGCAGGTCGTGCTCGATTTCCTCCCGCTGTCCGCCTTCTTCGGGGACTGTCCCGAAGCCGACGAACTCAACTCCTCGCTCATCGACATGTTGCCGGAGGTCTCGATTGCGGTCTTTCTCCGGAAAGAAGAGGCTGCAAAGAAGTTCGGCGTGATGGTGGCGCACATGGGCCTGCTGCTCGTACCAGTACAAAAGGACGGCTCGCGCGGCGAGCCGATGCTTCGGCACGCCTCATCGCGCGCAAACGCGGTGATCGAAGAACCCCTGCTCCCCTACCTCAAATCGCAGGAAAATATCCGCGCGGGCGTTACGATTTTGGAGCCGCGGGAAAAACCTTGAGGCGCTCTGCGACATCGATCATACGGGGTCACTCCATCTGTGATGAGTAACCCAGGCGGCGGATGGCGTCGGGGTCTTTGGTCCAGTCCTTCTCCACCCTCACGTTGAGGTCGAGGAAGACCTTGCCGCCCACCAGCTCCTCGATCGCCTTGCGCGCGCGGGTGCCGATCTCGCGGATGCGCGTGCCGCCCTTTCCTATCACCATCGCCTTCTGCGACTCCTTCTCAACGACGATCGACGCTTTGATGCGCGTTATCGGATCGTTCTCGGTGGCGTCCTTGAATTCCTCTATCTCCACCGCAGTGGAATAAGGAATCTCCTGGTGCATCTGCAAAAAGAGCTGCTCGCGGATGAGTTCGGCCGCTATGAAGCGCACGGGATGGCTCGTGTAGATGTCGTCAGGGAAAAAAGCCTCGCCCTCGGGCATGCGCGCGGTGATCGCGTCGATGAGCGTGCGAACGCCCTCGTTCCTTAGCGCCGAGAGAAAGACCATCTCGTTCGCGTTCCAATCGTCGCGGAAGCGGTGCGCGATCTCGTCGAACTTCTTGCGATCGACGAGGTCGGATTTGTTGGCGACGAGGATGCAGCGATCCCTGCCTATGCGATCGAAGAGCCCGCGCTCGATGCGCAGGTCGCTGGACGATGCGTCGAGCATGAGGCAGACCACGTCCGCGTCGTGGATGACCATATCTACGATCTCGTTCATCGCCTGATTGAGCGGTTTGTCGGAACGATGATAGCCGGGCGTGTCCAGAAAGACGACCTGCACGTCCGGCTCGTTGAGAATCCCCACGATGCGGTGACGCGTAGTCTGCGGCTTGGGCGTAACTATGGCTAGCCGCTCGCCGAGGATGGCGTTGAGCAGCGTGGACTTGCCCACGTTCGGCCTGCCGATTATCGCGACGTACCCTGCCTTGAAACCCACATCAGCCTCCGCAGCAGCATCCGCCCTTTCCTTGGCCTTCGCCCTTCTTGCAGCAGGTGTTTATCTTGAAGAGCGCATAGGCTGGGCAGAAACTGAAAACAGCGGTGAGGATCGGAGCGAAGCCCACGAGACCCCACCAGCTCTTGTATGTGTAGCCCAGATAGAAGATCGCAAGTCCGAGAATCACGCGCAACAACTTATCCGTATTGCCGACGTTTTTCATCATAATGGCCCCCTTTGTTGCCTCGTATATACACGATCGGCGAACTGATGGCATCAAATTATCCTATGCGACTTCCTAATTTTTCGATGCAATGATCGTAGATATGCGATATTTTCCCCACATGAAAAAACATACGAAAATCCTCGCGACTATCGGGCCGGCTTCAGCAGGCGTCAAGACGCTCGAAAAGATGATGCGCGTTGGGATGGACGCGGCGCGGCTCAATTTCTCGCACGGTTCATATGACGAGCATACTGCGACGATCGCCAATATCCGAGAGGCTGAGAAGAAGGCCGGCAGGCCGATAGCTATTCACGCCGATCTGGGCGGCCCCAAGATCCGCACGGGCGCGATGCCCGGCGGCGCCCCTATGGACTTAAAGCGTGGCGATCTCGTCACGTTCGCGCCGGATGGTTCTGCACAAAGGGATGAAATACCCGTCACGTACCCGAAACTCGCGGACGACGTGAAAGCGGGGCAACGCATCCTCATCGACGACGGCAAGATCTCCGTGCAAGTGAAGTCCGTATCGCGCGGGAAAATCACGGCCAGGGTGACCGACGGCGGCGCGCTGCACGATCACAAGGGGATCAATCTGCCGGACGTGGCGCTCTCCACGAGCGCGATCACAAAAAAAGACGAGAGCGACCTGCGCTTTGCACTCGAACACGGCGTGGATTCCATCGGCGTCTCCTTTGTGCAATCGCCTTCCGATATCCTCCGCGTGCGTTCAATAATGAAGAGCGCCGGGCGAACCGTCCCAATTGTGGCGAAGATCGAACGCGGCGTCGCAGTCGCGCGCTTGAGCGAGATTGTGGCCGTGGCGGACGGCGTGATGGTGGCGCGCGGTGACCTCGGGGTGGAGACGCCGATCGAACAGGTGCCGATCCTGCAGCGCAGGATCATCGACACGTGCGCGGCCTGGCGCAAACCGGTGATCGTGGCCACGCAGATGCTGGAGAGCATGGTGCAGGAATCGAGGCCCACGCGCGCCGAAGTCACTGACGTATCGAACGCGGTCTTCGAGGGCACAGATGCCGTGATGCTCTCCGAGGAGACTTCGGTCGGCTGCGACCCGACGAACGTGGTAGCGACCATGGCGCGCATCGCTGAGGCCTCGGAGTCGAGCATCTACATCCCCCGGCGCGCCTATCTTCCAGATGAAAACGACGACACGGTCGCCATGGCCACCGCGCGCGCCGCGTGCTTTGCAGCCGAGGAGGCGCGGGCAAAGGCGATCCTCGTCTTCACGATGACCGGCAGTTCCGCGCGCATGGTGAGCTCGCAGCGGCCGTCTGTCGATATCGTGGCGATCACGGCCAGCGACGACGCCGCGAGGCGCACCGCGTTCTACTGGGGCGTCACGCCGCTCAAGATACGCCCATGGCGCTCCATCGAGACGATGATCGAGGCGGGAGTTGCGGCCATGAAGAAAGAAAAACTTGCAAGGCCCGGCGACCACATCGTGATCGTATGCGGCACCGCAACCGCCGCTGGCGCAACCAATATGATGAAGGTGCTGAAGGTGTGAGATTCTGCTCGATAACTTTCGGGATGCTCAATGTTGCTTCGCAAAAAAATCCTGATCGGCTACGGAATCGCCCTGGCGCTGATGCTGATCGTGCTTTCGTGGGCAATGCTGAACCTCGTCCACCTGGGCCAGGCCAGCGACGCCATCCTGCGTGAAAATTACAAGAGCATCCTGGCCGCCGAATCCATGATCGACGCGATAGAGCGTCAGGACAGCGCCACTCTGCTTGTGTTGCTGGGCTACGACGAAAAAGGCGCCGTCCAGTTTCACGAGAACGAGAGCCTCTTCCTCCAGTGGCTCAACCGGGCCAAAGACAATATCACGATCCCCGGCGAAGAAAAAATCGTCCACTCCATCGAAACGAACTATTCGGCCTATCTGCTCAATTTCTCCAGACTCCATGAAATGGGAGTTTCTTCTTCGCAGCAGGCCGGCAATTTCTACCACGATACGATATTTCCCTCCTTCAAAAACGTCCGCGACAATGCGGTGCGACTCCGCGAGATCAATCAGGACACTATGTTCGCCGCCAGCAGCCGCGCGCGGACGGTCGCCCGTACCGCCATCTGGTCGACCGCGGCCGTGAGCGCAGCTGCCATTGGGCTCGGGCTGCTCTTCAGCCTGTTGCTCAGCAAACGCCTCGTGCGGCCGATCCGCCGGATGATGGAGAGCACAAGGGCGCTGGCAGAGGGCGACTACGAAGTGCAGGTGCCTGACGTCGGATCGGATGAACTCGGCCGCCTGGCCGAAAGTTTCAACACGATGGCCCGCAAGCTCGGCATCTACCACCGCCTCGACGTCGAGCAGATCGTGGCCGAGAAGCACAAGAGCGACGCCGTGCTGCGCAGCATAGATGACGGCGTGGTGGTCGTCGACGCCGGATTTCGCGTCGCGAACATCAACCCCCAGGCCGGGCATATTCTGGGCGTGGATTCCGAGGCAGCCCTGGGGAAACACTTCCTGGAAGTCGTCAAGGACGAGCGGCTTTTCGAGCTGATCAAGCAGACCGCCGAATCCGGCCGTCCGCCGAAGATCGACGAGGGAAGCAGCATCCTCTCCATAGGCGAAGGCGAGTCGGCCCGCCATTATCTGTTCGGCATCACTCCGGTAGTCTCCAAAGGCGGAGAAATGATGGGCGTGGTCCTGTTGCTCCGCGACGTCACGAGGCTCAAGGAACTCGACCGGATGAAGAGCGAGTTCGTGATGACGGCTTCTCACGAACTCAAGACGCCGCTCCACAGCCTGGGCATGAGCATCGACCTTCTCCGGGAAGGCGCTGCCGAAAAATTGGACGATAAGCAGAAAGAACTCCTTGCAGTCGCGCACGAGGAAGTGCTGCGGCTCAGAAGCCTGGTGGGCGACCTGCTGGATCTGTCCAGAATCGAATCGGGCAAAGTGGAGATGGATTTCGATCAGGTGTCGCCGAATATGCTTGCCGACAAGGCGGTCGACATCTGCAAAGCCCGGGCAGAAGAAAAAAAGATCGCTCTTGTGACAAACGTGCCAGACGGCATTCCCGACGTGCGCGCCGACGTCAACAAGATCACATGGGTGCTGACCAACCTCATCACCAACGCGATTCGCTACGCCGACAGCAGCATCACCGTGTCTGCCCGCCTTGCAGGCCAGTGGGTGCACCTGTCGGTCACCGACGATGGCGAAGGAATTCCGCCCGAGTATCAGAGCCGCATCTTCGAGAAATTCGTGCAGCTCAAGAGCGAGAAGAGCGTGGGCGGGACCGGGCTGGGACTCGCGATCTGCAGGGAGATCGTCCGCGCTCACAAGGGAACGATCTGGGTAGACTCTATGCCCGGCAAGGGCAGCACGTTCACGTTGACTCTGCCGAAGGCGCGGCAAAACAGGGAGGATGAAGATGAAAGCCAGACCGATATTGATCGTGGATGAC
Source organism: bacterium (assembly GCA_021810905.1). GTDB lineage: Bacteria > UBA10199 > UBA10199 > 2-02-FULL-44-16 > JAAZCA01 > JAJZQH01. The sequence continues at coordinate 12,583 of JAJZQH010000014.1, read as the reverse complement.
GAGAAGAACGTCCGATTGACGCTCGCGCAGGCGCTGGAACCGCTCGAGTTTGAGATAGCAACAGCGGCCGACGGCGAAGAGGCGCTCGCGAAACTCGGAGAAAAACAGTTCGAGCTCATCCTGCTGGACTTGAAGATGCCCGGCATGGACGGCATGGAGGTCCTGCGGCGAGTTCGCGCGAGCCGCCCGAACATCAAGATCATCATCATCACGGCTCACGGCACCATAGACTCGTCCGTGGAGGCTATGAAGCTCGGCGCCGTGGACTTTATTCAGAAGCCTTTTGCGGCAAACGAAATCCGCGAGCTAGTCCGCAAAGTCCTCGATCGCGATGCCATCGCCGCCGAGAAGGCCGAAAATTATGAGGCCCATATAGAATCCGCAAAAAAATGCATCGGAGAGCAGCAGTTTGACGCGGCTGAAGAACACGTGAGACAGGCCATCGCCCTTGATTCGACAAAGGCGGAGGCGCCGAACCTCCTCGGCGCGCTCATCGAAATGCAGGGCGATTGGCTGGAGGCGCTGAAGCATTATCGCGCAGCGCTCGCCCTGGATCCTGCGTACAAGCCGGCGGACGAAAATCTGGAGAGAATCGTGATGCGTCACGAGAGATGCAGCGGGATCAACCTCGGCGAGCCGCAGCAAGAGAAGAAAAAATAATCGATTTTACGCAAGCTGCGACGTGCAGTGCGGACAGCGCACGGCCTTCAGATCCATTGGCGAGCAGCAATACGGGCACTGTTTGGTCGTTGGCGCGGCCGGAGCCTCACGCCGCAACTTGTTGACCGCCTTCACCAGCGCAAAGACGCACACCGCCACGATGATGAAGCTGATCACGGTATTGAGGAAGATCCCGATGTTGAGAGTGACCGCCCCTGCTGCCTGCGCCTCTGCAAGCGAGGCATAGGGGCCGGCGGCTGCACCTGATTTGAGCGTGAGAAAGAGGTTTGAAAAATCGACGTTGCCGAGCAGAAGCCCGATCGGCGGCATAATCACGTCCGCGACCAGCGAACTAACGATCTTGCCGAACGCGGCGCCGATGATGATGCCAACGGCCATATCGATCACGCTCCCCTTGACCGCAAATTCCCTGAACTCCTTCATCATGGACATAGGGCCTCCTTCTTCTAATTAGTTGATATTATGAAATTTAATGAATGCTCCCCGCGGCAAGCCGCGGGGTATCACCGGCAACATCTCCGATCACCCTCACCCTTCCCTCTCCCCTCAAGGGAGAGGGTGGCGGAAACCCCGCAGCAAGCTGCGGGGAATCATCTCATTGACACATTTTCGCGTGTCGCATAACGTCCCCGCTCTTTTTCGATCTAACCAATATTAAAGATCGGGCACAACATGAAAGTCGGCATCATCGATCCGGTCCCACTCCCGCTCGCCTCAGCGAACGCCGTAACTCCCTCGGATTTCGAAATCGAAGAGCAAGAAACAGAGCAGGCTGCACAGGAGCAGCCTGCGTGCTCCGATATCGCTCCGAACCTCACTGAAGTTCGCTCGTCGTTTCTCGCCCTGCTCTCGGATTCGCCGGAGCGCATCCTGTCGCAACACCTGGACGGCGGCTTTGTCCGCAAGCTGGCCGATATGTATCCGTCGCGGAGCGTCCAAGCCGCACTCAGTCAGATCGCGGAAGAATCCGCCGCGCGCGGACTCAACCCTCGCGACTGCCTCGGCTTTGTAACAAAACACCGCCCTTCCGCTGAATCGATAATTCGTTTTTCAGATGCGCTGATGGCCCGCTCGCCCGCTTCCCGGAAATCTCTGCTCGAAACGATCGACAAGAACGCGGAGAAAGGTTTTTATTACGGGCTCATCAACAACCTCGAAGCCCATCCAGCATTCGACGATTTCAAAAACGTTCTGGACGTCGAACTCTTTCAAGTGATCGCCTCAAAATCCGCGCTGCCGCGTGAAGACCTCGCCATCTTCGACATGCTGCGCACGCACGGCATAGCCAGAATCAAGAGATATTATCGCGAGGGTTTTAAATCGATTCCTCCCATACGCATAACGGAAGATAGTTACGCACTTGATTTTGATAACCGCTTCGTGGGCGTGGCGCTCTCGGCGCTCGGCAAAAGCCCTGTTTACGAGGAGAGGCCGGGCTCGGATCTGTCGTCAAATCGTATCATGAGCAGAATGCAATGGCCGTTCATCACTCATTCGCGCAACGAACCGACGATATTCGAGGCGAACCTGCTCGCGTACGTCGCGCGCCGGAAGATACGGCCGGGTTGGCTCGATATCATGAGCGCCATCGTAAAATTCTCCAGTGAGGAGCGCGAGGCGACCAGGGACCGCATTCTGAGCCTCCTTCCCGATATGATCCTCGACGGCTCGTTGAACGATTTCGTCACCAACATCAAGGCGTTTGCTGAAGACGATGGCGTATTCGAATTCATTGAGAGACACACGGGTTCGATCGCGGCGCTCAACCGGCATCTCGAGGCGATCCTCGTGTTAAAGCAGGAAGGCAGAACGATCGACTGGAACGCCGTTACCCGCGAGCCGGAAGTCGTGGCCAAGGATGCATACGCGCTTCACCTCAGGCGCCATCACGAGCGCTTCCCCGAGAAGCCGATCGAGCAGGTGCGCAGCGAATTTCTCAGCGTGACAAACGGGCCGGCGATACCCGAGGCAGAGCTCGATGCCGCAATAGCGACGTACGAAAAAATTCTCAACATGGAGGCTGAACTCGTCGCGCTGAGCAACGACGAACTGAGGGCGCGCGTAGCGCACGCAAGGGAGAAGGACGCGCTCGATCCGGTCGAGTTCCTGGCGCTGGCTCGCGACGTGGCCAGGCGGGAATTCGGCATCTATCCCTACAATACGCAGATGCTCACGATCGTCCTGCTCACGGCCTCACACGAGAGATATCCAAAGGGACGAGTGGCGCAGGTGGCGACCGGAGAGGGAAAATCGCTCGTCTTCGCTATGCTGGCCGCGTACATCGCCTCGCAAGGGACTGGGGTCGACGTCTTCACGTCCAATGATTATCTGGCAGGACGGGACGCCGGGACGTTTGTGTCGTTTTATCGTTGGTTCGGGCTCTCCGCTCACGCCTTTCGCCACAGGAGATGGAATGCGGACGAGAGCAGGAATGCCGACATCAGATATGGCCCTTGCTCCGAGTTCCGCTGGGCCGGAATGCTGGCTGCCCTTAATGGGGATAGACTCTTTGCAAAGCCAGGCAAGATCGGCCTGGTCGATGAAGTGGACAACCTGATCATAGACGAGGGCAACACGCCTGCCATCATCTCGGCCTCGATAGCCACATTTCTTCCGGCGCGTTTTTTCGAAGCTATATACCACTACATGATGGAGGTCGACGATCTGAAGAAGCCGCACGATCTCTCGCGTCTGAAAAAGAATATAGAAAGAATCGCCGATGTGCCCGATCTGGAAAATCAGTTGGCGAGCCGCAATCCGAAGAGGCTGAAGCAGGCCCTGGGACTGGCACAAGTTTGCCGGAATATAGAGTCGCTCACAAATGAGGCCCTGCTCTTTTTGATCGAGCAGGCACGAAAGGCGCGCAGGCTCGAGCGGAATCGGGACTACATCGTCAAGAACGACGGTCCCTACGACCACTACGGTCGAGAAGTCGTCATCGTGGACCGCGAAAACACCGGCCGGATCAGGGAGGGCCACGTATGGTCCAATGGCCTTCACCGATTCGTCGAACTGAAAGAACTCCACAGCTGCTCGGACGAAGAAGTCACAAGCTTCTCCTCCAGCGCCCAGGTGTTCTACCGCGGGTATGAAAGGCTCTACGCCCTGACGGGCACGATCGGAGACCGCGTCGATCAGCATGAGCTCAGGAACAAATACGGCCTCGCCGGTTTTGCCGTCCCGACGCACATGCCCAGCCGCCGCGACGATCGCCCCCTGATGATCGTGGCGACCGATGCACAGCGGGACAAGATCGCGGCACGTCTCTATCCGATCGCTTTTTCAAGGGGCAGCAATCGGGAATCCGCGCCCCCCATTCTGGTCATGTTCGGATCGATCGAAGAGGCAGAGGCGCATTACCACAAGAAGCTTCGCTCGCGCTATATTGACGGAATACAGGTCGTAACCGGAGAGTTCAAAAAAAATTCCGAGTGGTACAGCGACGATTGGCAGCATGCGATCTTTCCTTCAAACGAGGACGACGCGATTGCAAGGGCCGGCGGGGCGGGGATGCTCACCGTTGCCACGCCGATATTCGGACGCGGGACCGACATCGTCCCCACGCCGGAGGCCGTAGCCGCCGGCGGGCTCACGAGCATCCAGATGTTCCTGCCGAAAAACCTCCGCGTGGAGATGCAGGGGCGCGGCCGCGCCGGGCGTCAGGGAAAACCGGGCAAATCCTACGTCATCGCCAGCCTGGAATCCGATGCCACGCTTCGCCAGATGCCGGCCGTGACAAAGCAGCTCGAAGAGCTCTTTGGCCCGAAATGGCCTGCAAATGCAGACGCTCTCAAATTATTCTTCCTCCTGCGCGACGCGGAACACGTCATCGATCTGCTCGAAAAAGACGTGCAGCTTGAACTGGATGAACGTCATCACGAATATCAATCCCGATATTTCGATCTGATGAATCGGGCGAAGAAGGAATTGGAACGCGTACAGAAGAATGGAAAACAGCTCAAACTCGGCGATCACTGGGTGGTCATGTTCGGAGGCAAGATATTTTCCCAGATCAGAAAAGTGAACGAGCTCATGACCGAGGCGAACGAACGTTGGGCGCATGCGTACACGCTCTATTCCCTGCTCTCGGAAGCAGTGCGCACGCCGAACGCGCTCGCCCCGCTTGATCCTCCGGACGACGATTACCGCCGCCTCTTCGATGAAATCGCGGCCTCCGCTGCCGCGGACGGAATGGACCCGGACGTACTGGCGCAAGTGAGGGAATCATTTTATGAGAGACTACGCATGGAATACGCGAAATCGGCATATCGCCGGCAACAGAGTCTCAAACTCCTCGACGATATAGTCGGAGGCGCACTGAAAGAAATAGACGCCCTGCTCGGTTGAACTTCACTCCTTCACCTTCATCTTGAACAATCTGTCCACGCGACTGACCCTCCAGTCGGCTTCAATCCAAGCGCGCGCCCGCGGGAGGCTGCCCGGCGAGGGGCACGACGCTCAAAATGAGGCAGCTCCGTCTCACGGGTTTTTTTACTTCCCAATTGCCGTCATTCATGTAAAAACGTTGCCATATTTCAACGAGATCGCGGAGCAATAATGACAGGCGCAGAACACGATTTCAAACAATGGATACTTCTCTCCGATTATGATTTTGAGACCGCGCGCGCAATGCTCAAATCAAAAAGGTATCTTTACGTCCTGTTTTGCTGCCAGCAATCATTGGAAAAGCGCCTGAAGGGCATGGTCTCTAAGGTCACGGGCAATTTTCCGCCCAGAACGCATGATCTCATGCGATTGACAACACTGGCGGAAATCGTACTCGATCAAACAAGAGAAACCTTCCTCAGGCGTCTGACGAACTACTATATAGGCACGCGCTACCCTGAAGAAGTCACGGAGCTTGCAAAAGAAGTTGATGGGCCGCTGGCAAAAGAATACTTCGATCGCACGAAGGAGGCCATAAAGTGGTTAGACGGATTGAAGAAGTAGAATCAATTGCGCGCAATGTGGTGAGTATGGTGAATGAACGCTATCGCGTGCGCGCTGCTTATCTTTTCGGATCGTATGTCGGAGGAACGCCGACTGATGAGAGCGACATAGACATTGCCGTATTTGCTGAAGGAATCGAATCAGAAAAAATTGATTCGCGAATGGACTTCATCTCGCTGATACAAAAAAAAATCGCCGCAGAAGTAGAGCTTCATCTGTATCCCGCCGAGCGCTTGAACGATCTGCGTCCCACGAATTTCGCGGGTTATATTTCATCTCACGGAAAAAAGATCGCGGCTTGATACGTGCCCGGAACATCCTCACTCCGGCATCTGCCAGTCAATCCACGCGCCCGCGAGGGGCGCGACCAGTTACAGTAAGATCCTGCTCGACCTCATGCAAGTTTCAATCCACGCGCCCGCGAGGGGCGCGACGGTGAGCACTGTGACCCTCCGGTTGTATGGATAGTTTCAATCCACGCGCCCGCGAGGGGCGCGACAAGCTGGACAGATTCAGTTTTTAACGAACACACAGTTTCAATCCACGCGCCCGCGAGGGGCGCGACCTACTCTGCCATTCAGCCTATCAGCAATTCGTTGTTTCAATCCACGCGCCCGCGAGGGGCGCGACCTCATATGCGTGAGATTGATTCCGAGCCTTCACGTTTCAATCCACGCGCCCGCGAGGGGCGCGACCATTCCCCAATTGCTTCCTTCTTGCAGTCATTGTTTCAATCCACGCGCCCGCGAGGGGCGCGACACTCATGAATGATTGTGTATCTCCAGGGAACCAGTTTCAATCCACGCGCCCGCGAGGGGCGCGACGCCCGGCGTAGGTGCGACGCTTGGCAGATTCATAGTTTCAATCCACGCGCCCGCGAGGGGCGCGACGGCAGGACTTCCTCTCGCATTCTCTCCCGCGCATGTTTCAATCCACGCGCCCGCGAGGGGCGCGACTTCATCGACAACCCGGAAACGCCATTTTATTGAGGTTTCAATCCACGCGCCCGCGAGGGGCGCGACCGCGACAGATTCCTTTACGGATTATTTGTAAGTGTTTCAATCCACGCGCCCGCGAGGGGCGCGACATTAGCAAGATCAGCTTCCAGCGGATTGCTGATAAAGTTTCAATCCACGCGCCCGCGAGGGGCGCGACGAGCACTGCAACTGGAAATCGTGCGGCAGATATGGTTTCAATCCACGCGCCCGCGAGGGGCGCGACATCGGCTGTTTTACAAAAATCCACAACTGCAAAAGTTTCAATCCACGCGCCCGCGAGGGGCGCGACCCATACCCTTGCTAATTTAGGAGCTGATCCTTTGTTTCAATCCACGCGCCCGCGAGGGGCGCGACAACCTGCCTCGCCCTGTTCAAGCTCGCGAGGGTGTTTCAATCCACGCGCCCGCGAGGGGCGCGACAATACCAGTCAATTCCTCTATCTGCTGGTCGATCGTTTCAATCCACGCGCCCGCGAGGGGCGCGACGCTCGCGAGGGCGTTGATCGAATGGGAGGATTGCGTTTCAATCCACGCGCCCGCGAGGGGCGCGACGTTGATCGTTTGGTCGAGGTTTATCGTAAAAGGAATGTTTCAATCCACGCGCCCGCGAGGGGCGCGACAACGTGCGAAGGCCGCGAAGGCGCTCGTCAGAAAGTTTCAATCCACGCGCCCGCGAGGGGCGCGACCAGCCGATTTTCCAGCAATCGGCAAAGACGGTTGTGTTTCAATCCACGCGCCCGCGAGGGGCGCGACCGGGTGTTTGTCACTTTTACCGAAGTAATCCAATGTTTCAATCCACGCGCCCGCGAGGGGCGCGACGATCAATCCGCGCATCACCGTCACCGACCGAACAGTTTCAATCCACGCGCCCGCGAGGGGCGCGACCAACGGTCCGTAGAAGATTGCCATCCGCACAGACGTTTCAATCCACGCGCCCGCGAGGGGCGCGACTTACGCAGCAAAGCTGAGAACGAAAATATACATGTTTCAATCCACGCGCCCGCGAGGGGCGCGACCCTGCCGGAGTGTCTGAGGAAGTTGATAACGGGTTTCAATCCACGCGCCCGCGAGGGGCGCGACACGACCTTGCCTACTACCTTGAGATCAACTCCATGTTTCAATCCACGCGCCCGCGAGGGGCGCGACGCAACTTGGTATCTGATCTTTGCTTCCAATGCTGTTTCAATCCACGCGCCCGCGAGGGGCGCGACTTTTTCTTTTACCTGTTTTCTCAGCCTTGCCAAAGTTTCAATCCACGCGCCCGCGAGGGGCGCGACCATACTGATGAGTGAATTTCTGGTTAATGAAATTGTTTCAATCCACGCGCCCGCGAGGGGCGCGACGGTCAAGGAGCTGATTAACAGCCTGATCGCGAAGGTTTCAATCCACGCGCCCGCGAGGGGCGCGACTCCGTGGTGGGACACGATGCTGGGCGAGGAAATGTTTCAATCCACGCGCCCGCGAGGGGCGCGACCCAAGCCTGCCTTGATGTAGCCGATAACGTAGAGTTTCAATCCACGCGCCCGCGAGGGGCGCGACTATGAGCACAATAGAAGAGAGCCATCATTTCGAGTTTCAATCCACGCGCCCGCGAGGGGCGCGACCTCGCTCTCAGCCGTTGCCAACAACGGAATTAAAGTTTCAATCCACGCGCCCGCGAGGGGCGCGACTTGGATAAGATTCTACGGGTTAGGTGATAAGTTGTTTCAATCCACGCGCCCGCGAGGGGCGCGACTTCCCTCAACTGCCCCCTGCGCTCCAATAATGTATGTTTCAATCCACGCGCCCGCGAGGGGCGCGACATGATGGCGCAGGATATGCGTCAATGTATTCTCTGTTTCAATCCACGCGCCCGCGAGGGGCGCGACCCGAGCCAATATGGCGAGTGCCCGCGATACACCTGTTTCAATCCACGCGCCCGCGAGGGGCGCGACCCGCCTGCGCGCCGCGTGCTTTTGCGGGTGACGTTTCAATCCACGCGCCCGCGAGGGGCGCGACGCTTTCGTCGTATGAAGCCCTGATAACGAATCGTTTCAATCCACGCGCCCGCGAGGGGCGCGACGTGCCTTACCACAGCCTGTACCAGAGCCTTTAAAGTTTCAATCCACGCGCCCGCGAGGGGCGCGACTTTCTTGAATGATACTCACGGCATCCCATAAGCGTTTCAATCCACGCGCCCGCGAGGGGCGCGACGATATGGGAAAGTTGATTGCAACTCTAGTGCTCCTGTTTCAATCCACGCGCCCGCGAGGGGCGCGACAAGGACGGCCTGGCGTACAAAGGGATGGCTATAAAGTTTCAATCCACGCGCCCGCGAGGGGCGCGACATTGCGAATGGTCGCCATATTTCAGCACGAGCAAAGTTTCAATCCACGCGCCCGCGAGGGGCGCGACTATGTGGTAGCGCTATAATTGCCTGTAGTGTCATGTTTCAATCCACGCGCCCGCGAGGGGCGCGACGGCTTTATTCAGCGATTCCTTCCATGCATAAAATGTTTCAATCCACGCGCCCGCGAGGGGCGCGACATAGTTGCGCAGTACGAGCAGTACGAGCAGGACGTTTCAATCCACGCGCCCGCGAGGGGCGCGACTCGCAAGTGGTATTTACCCGCCGGTATAACTGTACGTTTCAATCCACGCGCCCGCGAGGGGCGCGACGTCGTGCCTGCCGATTTGGCGGCGTGTCAAAAAGTTTCAATCCACGCGCCCGCGAGGGGCGCGACGATAATTATGCATCGTTGCTCATGAATCCGATGGTTTCAATCCACGCGCCCGCGAGGGGCGCGACAAATTGTCGCCACAATCCAGATCATCGCAGATATGTTTCAATCCACGCGCCCGCGAGGGGCGCGACCTCATGCAGGATTGCGGGATCATCAAGAACGATGTTTCAATCCACGCGCCCGCGAGGGGCGCGACCCGTCTTTGTCGTAAATACGCGCTCAAGCATTTTGTTTCAATCCACGCGCCCGCGAGGGGCGCGACCGGTTATGTCATTGGAATACGCCCGCGAACCCTTGTTTCAATCCACGCGCCCGCGAGGGGCGCGACAATCCGCGCCGGTTATCCCACTACTAAGAGAAGAGTTTCAATCCACGCGCCCGCGAGGGGCGCGACGAATCCATGAATGCGGATACTGAGGAAGAACAGTTTCAATCCACGCGCCCGCGAGGGGCGCGACCCCGTCTGCCAATCGTATTCAGCACCGCCAGAGTGTTTCAATCCACGCGCCCGCGAGGGGCGCGACCTCCTAGAATATGTGCGCCGGCACAGGATCGCATGTTTCAATCCACGCGCCCGCGAGGGGCGCGACCTGCCGCTGCCGCGTTTGATCGGCTCCGCGATGGTTTCAATCCACGCGCCCGCGAGGGGCGCGACCGCCGTATCGGCAGGCACAGCCGCGTCGGCATCGGTTTCAATCCACGCGCCCGCGAGGGGCGCGACCCGAAGACGTGCTCAAGGTCGACGCGGACGATGATGTTTCAATCCACGCGCCCGCGAGGGGCGCGACTTGAGAGCTTCGATGTGAGGCATGAAATTCTGAGTTTCAATCCACGCGCCCGCGAGGGGCGCGACACGCACAAAGTGTTCATTGAGCATGTTGATCCGTTGTTTCAATCCACGCGCCCGCGAGGGGCGCGACGGCTTTATTCAGCGATTCCTTCCATGCATAAAATGTTTCAATCCACGCGCCCGCGAGGGGCGCGACGGCACCTATTGCAGTGCAGTAAACTTCGCCACGTGTTTCAATCCACGCGCCCGCGAGGGGCGCGACTCGGCAACGAACGCAGCTCCTACAGCCGTGATTGTTTCAATCCACGCGCCCGCGAGGGGCGCGACTGATCGAGTGGGGGACATGGAACGCGGCATCAGTGTTTCAATCCACGCGCCCGCGAGGGGCGCGACCACGGGGACCGCGCCCGACACCGGCGGAGGACAGGAGTTTCAATCCACGCGCCCGCGAGGGGCGCGACATAAGCGAGGTTATCGAAAGACGGGCCTTCAATTGTTTCAATCCACGCGCCCGCGAGGGGCGCGACAATATATAGACCGTCTTGATGGCGCTAATCTTTTGTTTCAATCCACGCGCCCGCGAGGGGCGCGACGTCTTCCATGAGATTCGCAGCGAGCTTATTTGAAGTTTCAATCCACGCGCCCGCGAGGGGCGCGACCTAACCGGCGCGGATTCGTCCTGGCCCGTGGGATGTTTCAATCCACGCGCCCGCGAGGGGCGCGACAAGTACGACGGGACTACCGTCACAAATGCGTGTTTGTTTCAATCCACGCGCCCGCGAGGGGCGCGACCTAAAAAAGTTTCTCGCCTTCTTCGCATGCGAAATGTTTCAATCCACGCGCCCGCGAGGGGCGCGACTGCATGGATAGACGACATGGCAAAGACTGCAAAGGTTTCAATCCACGCGCCCGCGAGGGGCGCGACGCTGCGATGTATCTCATACCCAAGATTGCGAACGTTTCAATCCACGCGCCCGCGAGGGGCGCGACCTCGCCGTTGAGCCATGTCGCCGGTAAGGGTACGGTTTCAATCCACGCGCCCGCGAGGGGCGCGACATACCTAAGACGCACACCCCGGCCCTTGCGGGTGTTTCAATCCACGCGCCCGCGAGGGGCGCGACAAGAGATCGGCAACCGTATGGATCGCGATAAAGGAGTTTCAATCCACGCGCCCGCGAGGGGCGCGACCCTGACTCAAGATTTCGAGCGCGAAGGGTTGATTGTTTCAATCCACGCGCCCGCGAGGGGCGCGACTAGGGCGCTGCAGGTGCCACATCCAGCGTATATTGTTTCAATCCACGCGCCCGCGAGGGGCGCGACCTTACTTCGGTACAGGTGCGGTTATAATATTGTGTTTCAATCCACGCGCCCGCGAGGGGCGCGACTTTCCTCCTATCGTGCCATCATTACCGCCGTAATGTTTCAATCCACGCGCCCGCGAGGGGCGCGACAATCTGTGGGTTGGCGAGATATTTGTTTGAGTGAGTTTCAATCCACGCGCCCGCGAGGGGCGCGACACAAAAGCTCATCCCATCAAAGCGGGCACATCAAGTTTCAATCCACGCGCCCGCGAGGGGCGCGACCCCGTCTGCCAATCGTATTCAGCACCGCCAGAATGTTTCAATCCACGCGCCCGCGAGGGGCGCGACACGACGTTCTGCGAGAGTCTTTCCGCCGGCAATGTTTCAATCCACGCGCCCGCGAGGGGCGCGACCCTTGGTCGGCAGCCTCTTCACCTTCTTCAATATGTTTCAATCCACGCGCCCGCGAGGGGCGCGACTTAGGGCTCAATCGTTGTTTGGCCTATCGGCCTTGTTTCAATCCACGCGCCCGCGAGGGGCGCGACGTGCGTTCGTGAGGCCAAGAGTAGCCTTGGTTATGTTTCAATCCACGCGCCCGCGAGGGGCGCGACATCCCTGTGGAGTGCATGCGCCGCACTCTGAGCCGTTTCAATCCACGCGCCCGCGAGGGGCGCGACGAAGCTCGCCGTTGCTGTCAGGAGGCTTGAAAATGTTTCAATCCACGCGCCCGCGAGGGGCGCGACTCCGTGATTGGGCACGGAGGAAATCCAGCGCGACGTTTCAATCCACGCGCCCGCGAGGGGCGCGACCTTTTGACACGCCGCCAAATCGGCAGGCACGACCGTTTCAATCCACGCGCCCGCGAGGGGCGCGACCAGGTGCGCCCTCCGCAGTATTTGATGAGTACAGCGTTTCAATCCACGCGCCCGCGAGGGGCGCGACTCGGGTTATTAGATGCGTTTGGAGGGATTATATCGTTTCAATCCACGCGCCCGCGAGGGGCGCGACCAAAAAAATCTACGCAGAAGAAGAAATAATTATTGTTTCAATCCACGCGCCCGCGAGGGGCGCGACTACGCATCTCCGCGAAATTATCGCGTGTGTGAGGTGTTTCAATCCACGCGCCCGCGAGGGGCGCGAC